>NZ_JAIXHL010000082.1 GCF_030145815.1 Sphingomonas sp. | reverse complement strand
CGGGCGTGCTTTGCGCTGTCCAGTTCCACGGCATGAGCTCGTCCCACCGGGAGGCGGGCCAGCCTGAGGCGATCTTCTCGATGACATCGGCGATATAGGCCTGCGGCTCGACGCCATTGAGCTTGGCCGTCTCGATGACGGAGTAGATAGCGGCGGCACGTTCGCCGCCGGTCTTGGAGCCAGCGAACAGCCAGTTCTTGCGGCCGATCGCGATGGCGCGGATGGCGCGCTCGGCGATATTGTTGTCGATCTCCGCGATGCCCTCGCCCGTGTAGCGGGTGAGCGCGTCCCAGCGCTTGCGGCCATAGGCGAGCGCCTTCGCCATCGCCGACTTGGGCGACAGGCGGCGCAGGGCGTCGTCGATCGCGCCGCGAAGCGCGTCGATCTGTGGTCTTGCTTGTTGTTGTCGATGCGCGCGCCGGACATCGGGCGGCTGGCCGCGGACGTCCTCTTCGATCCGGTAGAGTCCGGCGATGCGTGTCAGCAGGTCGGTGGTGAGCGGGGTTGGGCTTGTCTGGTGGCACTCGAAGATCTTGCGGCGGAAGTGCGCCCAGCAGGCGACCTCCTGGATGCGGTTGCCCTGGTACAGCTTCTCATATCCGGCATAGCCGTCGGCCTGGAGAAGGCCGGTGAACGGCCCCAGCTCGCTCTGCGGATGGATGCCGCTGCGATCAGGCGTGAACCGATACCAGGCGAGCGCCGGGGTGGCGGCGCCCGATGCGCGGTCATCGACAACATACGCCCAGAGCCGCGCCTGCGCAGTCCGGCCCTTGCCGGGACGAGCATCGGCACCGGCGTGTCGTCGGTGTGGAGCTTGGCGGCCTTCAACCCTTCCCCGCGGATACGGCTGACGATGGGGTCGAGAAGATGCGCGGCCTGGCCCGCCCAGCCGGCGAGGGTCGAGCGGTCGATGTCGACACCCTGCGCCGCCATCATCTCTGCCTGGCGATAGAGGGGCAGATGATGATCGAACTTGTTTACCACGACATGGGCGAGCGTGGCAAAGCTCGCCTTGCCGCGCGCGATCGCCTTCACCGGCGCAGGCGCCTGGACGATCCTGTCGCAGGTGCGGCAGCTATACTTGGGCCGCACGGTGCGGATGACGCGCCACTGGACCGGGGCGACGTCGAGCTGCTCGTCGCTGTCCTGCCCGAGCGGACGCAGCGCGCCGCCGCAATCGGGACAGGTGCAGCTTCCGGCTTCAGGCTCGATCCGCCGTTCGGCGCGCGGCAGATGATCGGGCAATGCGCGCACCGGCGATACCCGTTCGGCAGGTGCCCGTTCGCTCGTTCGGCTGTCGGCGACCTCAGCCTCGCCTTCGAGCTCTTCCAGGGCAAGCTCGAGCTGCTCGATCTGGAGCGCGAGCTTCTCGGAGGACCGGCCGAAGGTCATGCGGCGGAGCTGGGCGAGTTGGTGGCGGAGAGTATCGATCAGCGTGTCGCGCGCCGCGAGAGCCGCTTCGAGCTCGGCGATCCGGGCGTCCTTGTCGATGCTGGAAGAGGCTGGTTCCGACACCCGGAACACCTAGCAAAACGGGCGCCGCGATGCCAGTAAAACCCTCACTAATCCGCCACTTTTTACCCTGCGAGCAAGGGCGCCGCGGTGCGTTCGGGACGCCGCCAGTCGATGCCTTCGAGCAGCATCGAAAGCTGCGCTGCGGTGAGGCTCACCTTGCCCGCCTTGGTGATCGGCCAGATGAACCGGCCGCGGTCCATGCGCTTCGAGAACAGGCACAGGCCCTGGCCGTCATACCAGAGCAGCTTGACCAGATCGCCCCGCTTGCCGCGGAACGCGAACAGCGCGCCCGAGTGCGGACTCTTCTCCAGCACCTGCTGCACCAGCACCGCGAGGCCGTCGAACCCCTTGCGCATGTCGGTGGCGCCGCAGGCCAGATAGATGCGTGTCGAGCCTGTGCCCGCGAAGGCGGGTAGCGGTAAAGGGATCATCGGCCAAGGACGGACATCACGCGTGCCAGCGCGCCGGCATCCACCGCCGCGTCGACCGTGATCCGCACGCCCGACGGCAGCTCGATCCCGATCTGGCCGCTGCCTGCCGTCGCCGGGGCCGGAACCGACACCTCCACCTCGGCGAACAAGGGCACCGACGCGCGCTTCGCTCCCGTCAGATCACCCGCCAGTGCCTGTCGGCGCCACGTATAAAGCATCCCGCTGCCGACCGCGTGCCGCTGGCACGTCGCCGAGACCGAGCCGTCGGGGCCGAACGCCTCGCGCAGGATCGCCAGCTTCTGATCCACCGACCAACGGCGACGCCCGCCCACGACCGCGATCCGACTGCTCATACGATTACTCATATGACCACTCACGAGAACACTCGCTCCCGCCGCTACGATATCCTCGCTCATCACCGCTCCTCGCAAAGAGCGGCTATCAGCACCGCAAAGCAGCTTCCCGCAAGGCGGCCTTCAGGACACGGTTACGATCGGGACTGTAAGGCGGCAGGAAGAGCAGGGTTGCGCCGCGCGCCTCAACCAGGGCCGCAGCTTCCTGCCCTTTGTGGCTGGACAGGTTGTCGAGGATGACGATGTCGCCGGGTTTGAGTTCGGG
>NZ_JAIXHL010000081.1 GCF_030145815.1 Sphingomonas sp. | reverse complement strand
AGCGGACGCAGCCGTTCGAACTGGGCTTCACTCAACCAAAACTCGCTCAAATCCACGCTCCTGCTGGCGCAGCGCATGAATCACATCCCAGCCGCCAAGGGAATCCCGTTTATGGGTCCTGACCCTAGAACGCGAGAACATGCCCCAAGCCCGTTCGCTGCCCCACCACAGGCCAGCAAAGCCGCAAAGCGTGACGCCGGTTCGCCAGCTACCCGACCAATCCCTGGCGCCGCTGCCGGGATCGGAACAGCGCGGGCTACTCATGTCATCTCACCGCAGCGACGCGACTGAGCGAACTTAGCCCGCACAGCAGGACAGTCTATTCACATCCCGGTCGAATGCCTGCGCCGCCAGCTTCAGGCCTTCGACCGTGGTCAGATAGGGGAAGATCGTCTCCACCAGATCGTCGATCGTGAGACCGCAGCGGAGCGCCATGGCGGCGGTCTGGATACTGTCCGCACCTTCCGGTGCCAGGATGTGCGCGCCCAGCAGTTTGCGGGTCCGGCCATCCGCAACCAGCTTGATCAGGCCACGCGTGTCGCGGGCCGCCAATGCGCGCGGGACATTCTCGAGCGGGAGCGTCGACGTTCGCGCTGCATATCCGGCCGCGATAGCCTGTGCTTCGGTGAAGCCGACACTGGCTACCTGCGGATCGCTGAATACGACGGACGGCATGGCCGAATTGTCGTACCTCAGACTGTCGCCGTTCAAGGCGTTTTTGGCAGCGATCTTTGCGCCATAGGCCGCCATATAGACGAACTGGTCTCGGCCCGTCACGTCGCCGGCGGCATAGACGCCGCGCACAGAGGTTCGCATATGGTCATCGACAATGATGGCACCGCTGAGCGTCTGCTTCACCCCCGCCTCGATGAGACCGAGGTCCTCAACATTCGGGGCGCGCCCGGTCGCCAGGAGAAGGCGCTCCGCGACGATGATTTCGGCGACCCCGTCGCGCAGGACGGTGAGCGCAGCGCCCCCTTCCGCCGTCTTGTGGACCGACTGATAGGCGAGGTTGCCCAGGACGGTGATGCCTTCGCTCGAAAGATAGTCGGTCAGCGCGGCGCCGATCTCCGGCTCCATCTCGGGGAGAAGGCGGCTGCGGAAAACGAGCGTCACGTCGACACCGGCGCGGGAGAACGTCTGAGCGAGTTCCACACCGACATAGCCGCCTCCGAGGACGATCATCGATTTCGGCAACTCGGTCAGGTCGAGCGCGGTAGTGCTGTCGAGCGCATCGACATCCGGAAGGCCCGGGATAGCCGGCACCGCCGGACGGGTACCTGTCGCAATCACGATCCGGTCAGCGGTGAACCGCCTTCCACCGGTCTCGACGCCATTATCGACGAGCCGCGCCGTGCCTTCATGATAGGCGACGTTATTGTAGAGAGGCAGGAGGTCCGCATATTTCGCCTGGCGAAGGCCCGAGACGAGCGCGTCCTTTTCGGCGATCACCTGGCCCCAATCGGCGGCTCGCGCCCGGGCCTCAATGCCCTTGAACCGCATCGGCGCGGCATTGGCGTGGTGGATGCTCTCGACCGCGCGGATTAGCGCCTTGGAAGGAACGCAGCCGACATTGACGCAGGTTCCACCGATGGTGCCGGCACCGATAACGGCGACCTGGGCCCCTTGCTCCGCCGCGGTGATCGCGGCCGAGAACCCAGCCGATCCGCCGCCCACGACGATAAGGTCGTACTTCTTGTCCTGAGGGCGGTCGACCGGATTGCAGCAATCACTCATGATCCGACTTTCACTTGCGGACTTGCGAAGGGTAGCCAGCGTTGGTGGTCGCCGCGATCAACGCCTTGGTGCTGGTCTTGGCGTCGTCATAGGTGACGGTCGCGGTATGTGCTTCGACTGAAACTTCGACGGCGGTCACGCCGGATACGCGCGACAGGCTCTTTTTGACGACGGGGCCGCAGGTCACGCAAGTCATGTTCTCGACGGCCAGGGTGACGGTCCGGATTGCGGCAAAGGCCGGGCCGGATGCGAACAGCACCGCTACGGTCGCGAGCAGGGCAAGCTTCTTCATGATGGTCTCCTTGTTCAAACTTCGAGCAATAGGGGGGCGAGATAGGGGAAGAGGACGGCGAGTCCGACCAGCGCCGTTGCAAGCCACAAGGCCGTCTTCGCCAGGCGGTTGGAGGAAGGCGTGCCGCATTCGCGCTCGGCGCAGACCACCTGCGGCCGACGATAGATCCGCCAGAACCCGGCGGCCAGAAAGGCGATGGCCACCCCAAGGAAGATGGGCTGATAGGGGGCGAGCGCGGTCAGGTTGCCGATCCATGCGCCACTGACGCCCAGTGTGAAGAGCACCAGCGGGACGATGCAGCAGGAGGCTGCGCCAAGCGCGCCGAGACTTCCTCCGGCAATCGCAACCCACGTACCGCGTCTGGAAGCCGTTTCCGGCTGGGTCATTTTCTGTTCTCCGAATCACGTTGTTGACCCTAGATAGGATCTGTAGCGGCTACAGGTTCAAGAGGTGATCTGCCCCCACCGAGTGGACCGATAGGTTTGTTAGTGGATTAAGCCCATCGCCGCCATATCCGGACGGAGGTGGAGCGAAGCGGAACCGGAGGCCGGATATGGCGGTGTCGCCGTTTCCGGTG
>NZ_JAIXHL010000080.1 GCF_030145815.1 Sphingomonas sp. | reverse complement strand
GCCTGACCCGTCTTCGAACACTCTCTCTAACCCTCATAATATCTGGAGTGAAATCATGGAAAACCGAAGGAAACCTGCGCCTCCCGCCACCACGCTCGACATAAACTGCGACTGCAAAGAATATCTGATCGACTATCTCGTAAGCGCCTTTCCGACACGTGTCATGCGAGTGTTTGTTGGCCCAGATGGCGAACCGCGCTCCGAGGTGATGGTCGACGAGGCCGGCAATGCCATGCATTCGACCGAGGCCTTGAGGGCGCGGGACGACTTGCTGGAACGTCTGTGTGCCATGCCGGCGATCCCCTGCGCGCTTGATGAAATCATCCGCCATTTTGGCCCCGAGAATGTCGCGGAGGTCTCCGGTCGGCGCCGACGGCTGCTGACAGAGTCCGGTGGCCGCCAGCGGCTGGAGGTCCGCAGTGCGCGATCCAATCTCGCCGAGGCCGACGCCTTCATGTCGGGGCGCAAGCAGATCCTGGTCTTTTCAGACGCCGGGGGAACCGGCCGCAGCTATCATGCCGATCGCCATTGCGGCTCCGCCGACCGTCGGCGCGTCCACTTCCTGCTCGAACCGGGCTGGCGTGCCTCGGCCGCCATCCAGGGACTGGGCCGGTCCCATCGCACAAACCAGACCAGCGCACCCATCTTCAGGCCTGTCACAACGGACTGCCGCGGCGAGCGCCGGTTCATCAGCACGATCGCACGGCGACTTGACAGTCTCGGCGCCTTGACCCGGGGGCAGCGGCAGACCGGCGGGCAAAACCTGTTCGATCCGGCGGACAATCTCGAAAGCGACTATGCGCGCGAAGCGCTGCGTCAATGGTATGAACTGCTTCATCGCGGCAAACTCACAAGTACTTCGCTCGCAGTATTTACCGCGGTGACGGGCCTTCGGTTGACCGGAGACGATGGAACTCTGCTCGACCGGCTGCCGCCGATCCAGCGCTGGCTCAACCGGCTCCTCGCGCTTCGGATCGCGACGCAGAATGCAATTTTTGAAGAGTATGTCGCGCTGGTCGATGCGCGAATCGACGCGGCCCGCGAAGCGGGCACACTCGATGTGGGTGTTGAGACAATTCTGGCCGAGCAGGTTTCAACGCTGGACGAGAAACTGTTGCGACGCGATCCTGTGACGGGTGCCGAAACCAAATTATGCCGACTCGAACTCCATCATCGGCGCAAAGCCTTGCCGCTGGCGATGCTCATGGCGGAATGGTCATGCAGCGCAGTTGGCTATCTCAGAAATACGCAATCAGGCAAGGTGGCGCTCAAGACGCCCTCCTCGGCCATTCTCGATGACGACGGGCGCGCTGTGCCGGTCTGGCGGTTGATCCGCCCGACCGGCAGCGAGCGCATGCGCGACGAACGGCTCTCGCAAAGCAGCTGGGTACCCTTGGACGAGGTCGAATTCCGCCGGTTGTGGCTGGCCGAATGTGCAGACATCGCTGCGCGCCCCGATATCGAGACGATCAACATCGCGACGGGGCTGCTGCTTCCTGTCTGGAACCGGCTTCCCGACGATGATGTCCGGGTGTGGCGCATCGCCGATACCGCGGGCGCCGCCCTGCTTGGCCGCATCGTTTCGCCGGGAGGCCTCGAGAAACTGGCCAAGGCCTTCGACATTGCGATTGCGGTAGCGCTGTCGCCCGCAGAGATGGTGAAGGCAGCCCGGTCGCGCGATGGGGTGCCGATCCCCGGTCTCACGCCCGCCCGGCTCGCGCGGGTGCAGGTCAATAGCGACATGCGCCTGGAAATCAAGGACTATCCGGGATCGCTTCGCGCGTGGCTCAAGTCGCTCGGATGCTTTTCGGAAATCATCTCTTACAAGACGCGCCTGTTCGTGCCGGTTGGGCGCGCCGAGGAGATCATCGCCGCCATTCTCAGCAATGAACACGACACTGTGGCCTTGCCATGACGCGCATGCCACGCGCGCATATTCGCTTCGCCAGAAAGGCTGGTCGCAGCGGCATTAGAGCGCTGTAGGTACTTGCCCGAGGTTGCTCGAGTTGAGAGTGTCGCTGGGCGGCGCATCTCCAAGAGAGCCGGGGTTCGGGAATTCTGACAGAGGCGAGGCCACATGTCGAAAGTTGGTGACATCTAAGCGTCAGATTAATCGTCTCGGTTGGTGAATTATTTTCCTCGATCCGGTTAGTTGCGCTTCAGGATGTGACAATGATGTCCGACGCTTCGGGCAAATCGGAGTCTTTCTTGGAATTGCGGAGGTGTCAGGTGACCCCGGAGCTCAAAGACGATCCTGCGACTGCCGAAGACCGTCGCGTGGGTGTGCGCGTCAGGACCGTGTTCCAGACAGCGCGGGTCGTGACCGAAGATCAGTCCCAATATCTCGGCTTGCTCCGTAACATCAGCCCCTGTGGAATGATGATCGAGACCTTTGTGCCGATCAGGACCGGCGCTCAAATCCTGATCGAACCCAAGATGTTCGATCCGGTAAGAGCCACCGTCAGATGGTCGGACGGAAGGCGTGTCGGGGTAGAATTGCTTAACAGGCCGTTGACGTAGTCGCCTTTTCGGCGGCGGGGCTCAATGTTCGCCAGCAGAGGCGGCGATGAGCAGGATGCCTGCTTGGCCTGCCGCCTGGCCGATGAAGGCAAAGAGCAGCGTGTTC
>NZ_JAIXHL010000079.1 GCF_030145815.1 Sphingomonas sp. | reverse complement strand
CCGGCTTCAACGATCTTGGTGTTGACCGGCTGAAGGCATTTGGCTTGATTTCCGAAATCGTCTCGTGGCAACTGAAGCTCTACGTGCCGGCAGGGGCTGCTGGCGCCGACGTGTTCGCGCGGCTGGTTGATCGATTTCCGATCCAGCGGATCGCGGATCGCAAGGCCGCCTGAAGGAGCCCCGCTATGGAAAGTCCGGTCCGTGAACTTGCGCGTCGTCTCGGTGAAAATGCCGAGGCGGCGTGCCGCCAATACCTCTCGAACGGTCGCCGCGAAGGCCATTATTGGATGGTCGGCGATAAGGGCAATGCGCTTGGGCGCAGTCTTTATGTGCGTCTCGCCGATGGCGATGGTCGCCGCACGGCGGGCAAATGGACTGACGCCGCGACTGGCGATCATGGTGACCTGCTCGACATCATCGCCGCCAGCTGCGCGCATACGAACCTCGCTGAAACGCTCGCCGAGGCGCGGCGATTTCTGAGCTTGCCTCCATCCGACGCGGGCACGCAGGGGCCGCGTCCGCGTCCGCGCCGGGCGCCCGCTGGCAGCCCGGAGGCGGCAGCGCGGCTTTGGGCGGCGTCGAAGCCCATCGCTGGGACACCTGTGCGCACCTATCTGGCGGGCCGTGCGCTTCGGCACGTCGGCGATGTGCCCGCGCTGCGATGCCACCCGCACTGCTATTATCGCCGGTCGGAGGAGGATGGCCCGTCGGTCAAGTCGGCCTATCCGGCGATGATCGCTGCGGTGACCGACCTCGGCGGCTCGCTCATGGGCGTTCATCGCACATGGCTTGATCCGCACCAATCGACCAAGGCGCCCGTGGCTTATCCGCGGCGCGCGATGGGGCATTTGTTGGGTCATGGCGTCCGCTTCGGGCTCTCGGGCGAGGTCATGGCATTCGGTGAGGGCATCGAAACCATGCTCTCGCTGCGCGAAATCGCCCCGGCACTACCGCTCATCGCCGGGCTGTCGGCCGCCCATCTCGCGGCGCTGGAATTTCCTGCGCCGCTTCGCCGCCTCTATGTTGCCCGCGAACGGGATGCAGCGGGACGCGCTGCATTCGCCGCTCTTGCCGAGCGAGCCGTCCAGCTAGGGATCGATATCCTGCCGCTCGATCCGGCGCTGGACGATCTGAACAGCGATCTTATGCAGATGGGCCATTCGCAGCTCGTCGCTTCGATCGCCCCGCAGATGCACGTCGTCGATGCCGAGCGGATGCTCGATGCAGCCTGATCGCGCCTGGCGCCAGCGGCGCAACGCCTCCAGCAGCGCGGCGGCGAATTGGGACGTCGCAATCGCGCGCGCCATCCTCATGATGCCCGAAATCCCATAGTTGTTTCGGAAAGCGGTGTGTCACCTCGCCGCGGGGATCGGATCAAGCCGGTCCGGGAAGGGGAAGCCCGATCAGCCTGTTCTCGGGAGGCCGCGCCTCGGCCTTCGCTGGAGGGCGACTGCGGCAGCGTGCGCGGGCCGTGCAATGGCTCTGCTCGCGGCTATTTTCCGCCGGGGCTGGCGCCCCTTTGCATCGCGAAACAAAATAGCCGCGAGCCCGCCATCCTTCGCTGGCGCTTCGGCCGCGCGGGGTGCCGCGCGGTGCGAACCCGCACCCGCCGCCGCCGAGGCGTCGCCGCGAAGGCCGCGAGAGGCGCGGCCCCAGACAAGAGAAATGACATGATCGACCTGTCAGACCTTCCCGAACGCGGCGAACCGCAGCAACCCGGCGCCAGCGCCTACCTCCTCCAGGAAATGCAGCTTTACGGTCATAGGCCCTATGAGGACGAACCCGACGCACGGCCGCTTCCAGACGACCGGCTCGCTGGCGGCGCCGTCGCCGATATCTTCGACGCATTGGCGGGCTGCCTGGTCGATACCCGCATCGAGCCCGATCTTGAAGATCTGCTCTGGGGCATCGTCAATATCTTTCACCGCGCCGGCGAACGGATCGAGCGCGAGCTCGACCGCAACGAACAGGCGCAGCGCGAACTCCAGCGCGAGCAGGATGGAAGCGAAATTCGCTCGGTCGAACTCGAGCGCGCGATCGCCGAGGGCATCACGATGATCGAGCGGCGCGACACGATGGAATTTTTCCGCGAATGCGCCGCCGAGCAGTTCCGCATCCATGCCCGCAAGGCCTGGACCCCGCGCACTGGGTCGCGCGTCCGTCACAAGACGATGACCGCGGCGATGATCGACAGCCGCGACTTCATGGACAAACGCCTCCGCGAAAAGGCCCAGGCCCTGATCCCCGAGGGAACGCGCATCGCCTTCAGCGGCGGACCGGCGTGCAACGATCACCGCCACATCTGGTCGGCGCTCGACAAGGTTCATGCGCGTCATGCCGACATGGTGCTGATGCATGGTGCGACGCCAACCGGCGCCGAGCGCGCTGCGGCCTGCTGGGCCGATGCGCGCGGCGTGCCGCAGGTAGCGTTCCGGCCCGACTGGAACCGGCACAAGAAAGCGGCGCCGTTCAAGCGCAACGAGCGGCTGATCGATGCGATGCCCGCCGGGCTGGTCGTCTTTTCGGGCACCGGCATCCAGGACAATCTTGTCGACAAGGCGCGGGCGTTCGGCATTCCGGTCTGGGATTTTCGGCTCAAGGAAGCCTGAGTTGTCGATTTGGATCTGACGGCGCTTGCCATCCGGCGAGCAGGATTACAGGATGAAAATCAATGAAAACCGATCT
>NZ_JAIXHL010000078.1 GCF_030145815.1 Sphingomonas sp. | reverse complement strand
GGGGTCGGTACACAGAACGGACCCAGATATACGCTAAGGTTTTGCCGGGCCATCGACGGCGCGCATCTGGCGAAGCGGTCTGAGCGCGGTGGATGGCGCATCGGGATCGGTCCAGAGGTAATCGCCGGTGAGATTGATATGCTGCCAACCGAGCGGTGATAGGTGTTGCAGCAGGTCCGGCGGGACCGGCCGGCCGAGGTTGGCGAGATGCATCCGGGCGGCTTGCAGGTAGGTCGTGTTCCACAGGACGATGGCACCGGCGACGAGGTTCAGCGCGCTCGCCCGATGGCTTTGGGCTTGCAGCGCATGATCGCGGATACGGCCGATGCGATGGAAGAAGATGGCGCGTTTCAGGGCATTTTCCGCTTCTCCCTTGTTGAGTTCGCGGGTGGCGCGGCGACGCTGTTCGGGCTGCTCGATCCAGTCGAGCGTGAACAGGGTACGCTCGACGCGACCGATCTCGCGCAACGCCAGTGCCAGGCCGTTGGCGCGTGGATAGGAGCCGAGCCGTTCCAGCATGATCGAGGCGCTGACGACGCCTGTGCGGATCGAGGTTCCCAGTCGCAGCACGTCGTCCCAGTGTGCCTCGATCAGACCTTCGTCGATGCGGCCCGCGACCAGCGGCGCAATATCGGGGCCGGGTTCGATGCCGTTAAACAGGTGCAAACGGCGTGCGGCGATATTCGGGATACGCGGCGCGAACCGGAACCCAAGCAGATGACATAGCGCGAACACATGGTCGGAGACGCCCCCGCCATCGACGTGATGCTCTTCGATGTGCAGATCGGCGCCGTGGTGGAGCAGCCCGTCGAGCACCTGTGCCGCCTCGCTCGCCGAAGCGGAGATAACTGTGGAATGGAACGGCGCGTAGCGATCCGAGACGTGGCTGTAAAAGGAGACAGCCGGCTCTGTCCCCTTGTGCGGATTGACTGCGCCGGTTGCCTGGGCGCGGCGGTCGAGCGGAAAGTTCTGACCGTCTGAGCTGGACGAGGTGCCGGACCCGAACAGCGCGGCCAGCGGCGCGGTGTGTTGGGCGTCGACAAGCCGGGCGAGCGCGCGACCGTAGGTTTCCTCGCGCAGATGCCATGAGGCGAGCCAACCGAGTTGGCGCTGGGTCACGAGATTGCAGGCTTCCGCCATGCGCGTATGGCCCAGATTGGTGGCATCGGCGAGCACCGCCGTGAGGATCGCACGTGGTTCATCCGCGGCACGGCCACTTTGCAGATGCGTGAAGCACTGGCTGAACCCGGTCCATCGATCGACTTCGGCAAGAAGGTCGGTGATGCGGATCGCGGGCAGATGCGCATAGAGCGGCGCAAGGGCGGTATCGGATTCCTCGGGAGTAATCGCCTTCAAGGGCGAAATCCGCAGCCTGCCCAAGCTGAGCTGCACGTCTTCCAGCGCGTCCGTCTCCGCCTTTCGCTCGACCTCGGCCAATCGACGGGCGAGGCGGGCGCGTCGTTCGGCCAGCCAGATATCGGCCGTATCCGGTGCCGGTATCGGCAAGGGGCCGGCCGCGCGCATGTTGGCGAATACGGGGGCAGGAATGAGTTGCTGCTCGACAGCACGATAGCGTCGGCTTCCCTCGACCCACATGTCGCCGGCGCGAAGCCGGTCGCGAAGCTCGACCAGCACGCACAATTCATAGATCCTGCGATCGGGAATGCCGGTGCCGATCGCCCGACGCCAAGCTTGCCGGATGAAGCCGACTGGCGTGCCTGCAGGCAATTTGCGCAGATGACCAAAATGAAGGTCGCGCATGATCGCGACCGCTCGCGCGAGCGCATGGCAGGCTGGCACCGCCCCGAATGTGAACGAGGCGATGAACGAGGGACCGACCTGTCGGAGGACGGGGTAATTGGTCGCGGCGACCGCGACGGGATCGACCGAATCGGGGCGGATCAGCTTGCGGGCTTCATCGACCTCGCGGCCGAGATCATTCCATCCGATCGCTGCCTCGACCGCAGCGCCGATATCGCCACCTGATATCTTGGCG
This sequence comes from Sphingomonas sp., assembly GCF_030145815.1. Classification (GTDB taxonomy): domain Bacteria; phylum Pseudomonadota; class Alphaproteobacteria; order Sphingomonadales; family Sphingomonadaceae; genus Sphingomonas. The sequence goes on along the minus strand of NZ_JAIXHL010000078.1, from coordinate 783 downwards.
GCGAGCAAGGCAGCGCCGAGTTGGGCAAGCAGCCGGATCTTGCCGTTGATGGTGCGCCGGTTGCGCTTGAGTGTCGTGTCCGCGCTGTTCTGTTCGCGCCGGAACATCTGCCCAAGCAGGCGATCGAACATCAGCACCGCATCGTCGGTGAGGGTAACGATGGTTTCGAGGATGGTCGCCACCAATGTGGCGCGACGCCGCGTCGCTTGCAGCGTCCGAACATGTTGCGCGGTCAGCCGCACGCCTTCCTGGCACAGGCGTCGGAGGCGCTCGGGATGGACGCCTACGGCGATATCCGGATCGATCCCGATGGCCCGAAGCAGTGTCAGTCGCTCGATGATGGCGGCGAATGTCTTTCGGCCGGGCTTGCCGGGTGACTGCCGCACCCAGGCCAGATCGCTCAAGTTCGTGCCTGTGTGGGGCAGGAGAAGCGCATCGAGCAGCCGGCGCTGTCGAGCATCGAGTCCTCGGGTCAGATGCTCGGCGACATGGCGTTCGGCATCGAGCAACGCCTGTGCGACCATCCGCTCGACCGAACTGATGCCCGGCACAATGATGCGCCGTCGCCGGCACTCATCCAGCATCACGCGCGCCAGCCTAGCCCCGCTGGTCGTCGTCAGCGCGATCGGCAGGAGCCATTCCTGCAACGTCGTTCGCAGCGGCCGACTGAGCGGCATGAAGCCGAATGCATCGCGCAGTGCATCGAGCTGTTCGTACCGGGTCGGGCCGCGCGTCGCGTAGTCGGCCAGCACCTCGGGTCCGACCTGCAATTGCTCTGCGACG
>NZ_JAIXHL010000077.1 GCF_030145815.1 Sphingomonas sp. | reverse complement strand
CCGGATGGGCCCTCAAGCCCGCTTCGAGTCAATGCAACGCCCGGCCTTGTGAGACCCGATACAGCACCACCGACCCATCGGCCGGCGAGTGCGGACAGATCCTTGAGACCCTCAAGGGACAACCGCCAAGCAACTGCAAATTACAGATCCTGACCCTAAGCGATTATGCGAATAACCTATGCAGCTTCTTCGAGCTGGATATGCAGCTTGAAACCCGCCGCCGTGGCGACGTTGACGAGGGCGTCCAACGAGAACTTATCGAGCTTGCCGCGCAGGAGATCGTTCAGCCTGGGGCGGGTCAGGCCGAGCCGCTTAGCAGCTTTTTCTTGCGGCACGTCCCACGACTTCACCCGCTCACGGATGCTCAGCAGCAGGTCCGCGCGCGCCGTCAGGTTCGCCGCTTCCGCCGGCGTGTCGGCGAGCGCGTCAAAGACGCTATCGAAGGTTTCGACAGTCATAGGTTCGGCGCTCATTGTTCTGCCTTCCAAGTTTTCAGCCGTTTCGCGGCCAGGTCGATGTCCTTTTGCGCAGTCTGTTGTGTCTTTTTCTGAAACCCATGAAGCACAAGCACCCTGTCCGGCAGCGTCGCCAAATAGATCACCCGGAACGCGCCCGACGCTTCCCTGATCCTTATCTCCCTTACGCCCGCCCCCACGGTTTTCATCGGCTTCCAATCCGAGGGATCGAGGCCCGTCTGCACCGCCCGGAGTTCGACGCCCGCACTGTAACGGGAATCGTCGGGGAAGTTTCGTAGCGCCTCCCGACTGTCGCCGAGGAAATGGATCGGCTTCGTGGTCGTAGGCTCCATCAAAGTACCTGTATCAGAACCGAGACAGTAACGCAACCGGATCGGTCATGCGCGCCCCGCCCGTGCGGGCCGCGCGCTATCTCCGCTAACGCTCCGATCGAGCCGCCCTTGGCGTCTCGCCCCATGCGGGTGGCAATCGCTCGCGCGGGCGGGTAGGCCCGCCCAGGATGACGCCGGCGATGCCGGCGGAGATCTTCGTCAGGAGGGGAAAGGGAGCGCCGCCCCCTTCCCCATGCCCGGCTCGACACGGACGGCGAGACCACGCGGCCCAAGAAGCAGGCGGCGCGGATGCTTAAATGCGAGTGCGCGGCGTGCGGCTACACGGTGAGGACCGCGCGCAAATGGCTGGAGACGGCGGGCGCGCCCTTATGCCCGTCAGATCACGTACTTGTCCCAGCTTGCATAATGCTCGGCGCTGCGCTTGCCGCGCGGCAGGCTGAGCCCGATGAGCCCAATGCCCGCTACGACCGAGGCCACGGCACCAAGGTGACCAACGCCGTCCAGGAGGAAAGGCGCGGCCACGAGCCAGGCTCCGAACGCGACGTTGATCAGCCGTAGCGCACGGGCAACCTCCGCGGTGGCGATGATCGCGACCGTGATGACCAGCGCACCCACAACGTGATCGCTGTTCGCCATACCGCCTTCCGTGCCGAACAGCACCCGTGTGAGCATGAGCAGGACGCCGATGACGATGCTCGCAATCAGCGTCCATGGCAGGGTCAGACCTTTCTTCGCGTCTGCCCAGAAGGTGCTTGGCGAGGCCATCGCGTCGGACGTGTCCTCTCCACCGGCTTCGATCGCATCACCTTGGAAGAAGGTGCGGATGAGCGGTTTGCCTTGCCGGCGTGCCCAGAGAAGAAACTGACCCATTGCAATCACCTCGTCGAGCGCGAACGGGATCATGATCAGCATGGCGAGCGCAGCGATCAGCGCCAGGGTGCTCCATGTGCCGATAACGATTGGCTGGCTGATGATGAAGTAGATGCTGACCACGCCGAGCGGAATGACCAGGATGCCGAAGAAGGTGACCATCCACGGCATCGTCCGCCAGCGGTCGCGGGTGCCCATGACCGCCATCAGGATCTCGAGCACGTAGCTGATCGTGCCGAGACCTCCATCCGGGATCGGCCATGCTTTCGACATGTCCGAGGTGATGATCTCCTCCGTGCCGTTGCGCGGGTCGGTCAGCGATCCAACGAAGAAGGGCTCCCACGCGGTGTCGATATGGCCCAGCTGGTAGGCCGTTAGGATGCGGGAGGTGAGAAGGCCTATCAGGCCCATGGCGACGATCGGGAGCCGCTGCGCGTCCGTGGACGGCGAATAGGTCCAGCCAGGCGGGATGTTCTTGGGGTCCATCATGCCGGCCATGCTCATGCCCGGCATCATCGGCACGAGCACCGACAACGCGATCACGGCCGAGCCGACGAGCAGGTTGTTGTTGTACTGCGCGGCGCTCGGGCTCCAGAAGATCAACGGGGCGAAGAACAGCCAGATGCCGACGAACGCCACCGCCCACTGCGCCCACGTCTTGGTCCGGGATGAGAGCGACAGGGCACCGAACAGCGCAATCGCTAGACCGCTGAGGAGATCGCTGATCGCCAGTGCGCTTGCGCGCCATTCGACTGAAGGCAGACCGCGATCGACGGTGACGAAGCGTGCCGCCGCGCCGACACTCTCCGTGGTCACCGAGTCGTAGATGAGCGGGCTCGAGGCGAGCCACAGACCCAGACCGATGTTTGCGTAAAGCGCCCAGCGCGCGCGGCGCTCGTCGCGGTCCATTATGGCCATGTGATCGCCGTGTACACCGTGGCTGGCCATCGCCATGTCCGCCCCGCCAGGTCCGTGCCCCATGGCTGCATGGTCCATGCTGCTATGGTCCACAGCCCCGCGATCCATGCCGGCCATCCCATCGCCTGCCGCGGCGGGTTGATGGCCCGCCTCCGCAGGTTTGGAAGCTGGATTGTCGTTCCAGGCGACCAGGTTCTCGTTGAGCTTGTTGTTCCGATACCAGGCCCGCGGATGGCGCTTCAATGCGGCAACGATCGTCGGCAGCGTGTCGCGAAGATTGTGCTTCGGCTCCCA
>NZ_JAIXHL010000076.1 GCF_030145815.1 Sphingomonas sp. | reverse complement strand
CGGCCACCCATAGCATACACTGTCGCTGGGTGGCCGGGTGGGGGAGCGGGCCGGTGCCGATTCAGCTCCGCTGAAAATGACTCTAGGCCCGGATCGTCCCGGCCCAGGCATAGCCGCGCAGCAGCGTCTCGAACCCGAAGTCGCGCCCCTGCTCGCGGCTGACATGGCGCAGCGCCACCGGCAGCTCGCGGCGCGGCGTCACGTGGAACCGCGCGAGCCAGCCGAACAGCATATGCCGCCACCAGCGCGGCATCCGTTCCTGCTGCCCGAAATCGACGATATGCAGCACCCCGCCCGGCGCCAGCACACGCGCGCCCTGCGCAATCGCGCCGACCCAATCAGGGATCATCGACAGCGTATAGCTCGCAAACACCCGGTCGAACGCCGCGACCCCGAACAGCGTCTGCGGGTCGAACGCCGTCGCATCGCCCTGCGCCAGCACGATCCGGTCGGTCAGCCCGGCCTTGGCGACCTTGGCGCGCGCTGTCTCCAGCATCGCTTCGGAGATATCGACGCCATAGAAACGCGCGTTCGGCCAGCGCCGGGCAGCGAGGATCAAATTGCGCGCGGTCCCGCACCCGACCTCCAGCGCCGAGCCCCCCGACGGCGGCGCGAGCTGCTCGATCAGCCGGTCGCGCCCCAGCAGGTAATATTTGCGCGTCGCGTCATAGATGTGCCGCTGCGCTGCATAGACGGCGTCCATGCGCCCGGCATGACCGGAATCCGCTGTCACGGCTTGAGGCGATAGAGATGCACGCCGCCATAAATGGCCGAACGGTCCCGCGCGGTAAAGTCGAGCGATTCGGCCTCGGCATAGTCCCAGCGGTTGAGGATCGCGTCCGGCACCCGCCCCGGCAACAATGTCGGCGCGGCGGCGGTGCGGAACAGCACCCGCGCGCCCGGTTTGGCGGTGCGCGTGATCGCGGTCCACAGCCGCGTCAGCTGCGCATCGGTCATCCAGTCCTGCGCATCGAGCAGGATGTAGCGGTCGAGCGACCCGTCGGGCATCGAGTCGAGATATTCGATGAAGTTCTGGTGCCGCACCTCGACCCGCTCCGCCCGGTCGCGGACCAGCGCGTAGTTCGCCGCGCGCAGATAGGGCGGCAGCGGCGCGTCGGCCCCCTCGCCATAGCCGCGCCCGAACGCCTGCCACGCGAAATAATTGTCCGACAGGTCGAAGTCGCACGCCAGCTTCTCCAGCCGCCCGCGCAACACCGCGCCGATCCCGCGCGGATCATCGCCCGCCAGCGCCTCATATTGCGCGGGCGGAATGCCAAGGCCGAACAGCGACGCCGGCTGGTCGATCAGCCAGCGCACGAATTTCTTGTCGAACACCGGGGCCAGCCGCGTCTCGAAAATCGCGCGCTGCTCCTCCACGCTCTTCGCCGCGAGCAGCTCGCGCGGGTCGATGCGATAGAGTTTGGCCAGCAGATGCGCCGCGCCGATGAACCCGCCGAGCAGGCCGCGCTTGTAGAAACCCCCGGCAAAGCCCTTGATCCGCCGCCGCCCGGCCAGATCGCGACCCTCCCAGTAACGACGCGTCGCATCGTCCAGATGCGGGCGCAGCCACTGCTTATAGGCCGCAACATTCTCCGGCCGGTTCGCCTGCGCAAAGAACCGGTGGAACGCTGCATGATCGGGCAGATGGATCGCCGCCGCGCGCTTGAGCTTATTGAGCGCGATATGCGCGGTGTTGAGATCGACCGCGGTGATCTTCGCCGGGTTCGCGGTCAGGTAGGATAGGACGTTGCACCCTCCGCTCGCGATCGTGACGATATGGCAATCGGGCGTAATCGCCAGCGCCTCCATATCGACCTCGGGATCTTCCCAGATCTGCGCATAGACCAGCCCGCGGAAAGCAAAGGTAAAGGCGCGCTCCAGCAGCCCTTCCTTGCTCAGATGCTCATGGCGGTGGACGGCATTGCGGACAGCCCCGTTGCGTGGCTGGCTGGCATTCGAACCCATCAAATCGGCTCCCGGGGGAACATGCTCCCCGAGGCGCGCTTATGGCGGTTACGTGTCAGCCGCGTGACGCTGACCGTCATGCAAGCGTCATGGATCAGTCGCGGCAATACCCCTCACCCGGCGCGACGATCAGGCAATCCGTCTTCCCCGCCAGCCACTTCATGCCCGTCGCGTCACCGTCGCCCGCGACCAGCTCGATCCGCGCATCACCGCGCCGGAACACGATACCCTTGGCGCTGGCCCGTCCGTCATAGGCGCCGGGCTCGGACTGGTCGAGGTTCCACTTGTTCAGGATCCGATAGCGGCCCGGTTCGGCACCCTTGGCGATCTCCAGCACCAGCCCCTCGACGCCGATCCATTTGCCGACCCATGCGTCGCGCTCGGGCGCGCGTTCGGCCAGAATGTCGCGCCGCGCCTCGCGCGTCACATTTTCGGCTACTGCTTCGGCATTGGCGATCGCATTTTCGACCAGCGCCGCTTCCTGCGCATTGTCCAGCTTCGCGCCGCATCCCGCCAGCAATGCCGCCGCACCAACCACCATCATCACCCGCACGCTTACTACTCCACTCAAGCCAGGCTCGCCCTATGGTGTAGCCATTCGCGCGCCGCTGCAATACAGAGCCGCATCGCTTCATCTCAACGCCGGAACCGTTTCTCATGCGCATCGCCATCGCCTCCGATCACGCCGCGATCGACCTCAAGGCCGCGCTGGCCGCGTGGCTGCGGGACGCCGGCCATGACGTCGCCGATCTCGGCCCGGACAGCGGCGCCAGCGTCGACTATCCCGACTATGGCTACAAGCTCGCCGCCGCGATTGCGGACGGCAGCGCGGAGCGTGGCATCGCCCTGTGCGGCAGCGGCATCGGCATCTCGATCGCGGTCAACCGCAACCCCGCCGCGCGCTGTGCCCTGGTCTCTGAACCGGTCTCCGCCACGCTCGCGCGTGAGCATAACGACGCCAATGTCATCGCGATGGGCGCGCGACTGATCGGCGTCGAAATGGCCAAGGCGTGCGTCACCGCCTTCCTCGAGACGGAGTTCGGCGGCGACCGCCATCAGCGCCGCGTCGACAAGCTGACCGCGCCAGCACTTTGAGTGAAGTGGCGGCACCGGCCCGCTCCCCCACCCGGCCACCCATAGAATACACTGTCGTTGGGTGGCCGGGTGGGGGAG
>NZ_JAIXHL010000075.1 GCF_030145815.1 Sphingomonas sp. | reverse complement strand
GCCTAGGGCCTCACCACGAAAGGAGACGCACACATGAGCATGAGCAAGCAAGAGGCCGGAGCGCTGGCGGAAGAGGTGCACGCACGGCTGGCGAAGCTGCTGGGCCGCCCCGCCCGGTAAAGCGCATGGGGTTGCCGCGCCACCTAGGACCCTCGCCCATGACCTTGCGAGGCACTGGGATGGCGCGGCGATCTGCCGGGGCACAGCCGGGGGCCCTAGGGGGGGAAGCGCCGCTGTCCGCTGCGTATATGGGGCTTCGGATTTTTGCAGCAAAACCAACGGCCTTTAATTTACCCTGACCCTTGGAGGACGGGGGTGCAGGATAGGCCGAAAGAGTACTCTAAGGGACATCCTAAGGAGCCCCATCGGAGAACCTCACGAGAACCGCATGAGCGGTGAGTGTCGCGCGACAATCAGAATGAGAATGCGCGACAATCAAGATGAGAATCCGGTGTGGGGGGAGCGGCGCAGGGCGTAGCCCGTAGCCGTTCCCCCCACACCGGAGCACCCTTTTGGGGGCTGCCGGAGATGATCGCGGTGTTGGGTATGGTGGGGTTTTTCCTTTGAGGAGGACCCCGTGTGTGCCTGGCCGTCACATAACCGATCATCAGATGAGGCTGTTTATGACATTGAGGAAAGACCACCCGGTGGCCGTGGCTGCGGCGAAGGCGGGGATGAGCCCGGCTGCGGGCTACCGGCTGCTGAAGGATCCGCAGCTACCTTCGCAGAAGAAGGCGCCCCGTGGGCGGCGGCGTCCCGATCCGCTTGCCGGGTTCTTCGACGAGGAGGTTGTGCCGCTGTTGGAAGCAGCGCCCGGGCTGCGTCCGATTGCGGTCTTTGAGGAGCTGCGCCGTCGGCACGGCGATCTGCCGTTTGCGCGCCGGACGCTGGAGCGGCGGATCAGGGGCTGGCGTGCGCTGCATGGGCCCGAGCGCGAGGTCATCTTCCGGCAGTTGCATGAGCCGGGCAGGCTTGGCCTGTCGGACTTCACCCATATGGGCGATCTCAATGTCACGGTCGCAGGCGTGCCGCTGGAGCATATGCTCTATCACTTCCGACTGACCTATGGCGGGTTCGAGCACTGCCATGTGATCCTGGGCGGCGAGAGCTTTGTTGCCTTGGCTGAGGGGCTGCAGAACGCCTTGTGGTCCGCAGGCGGTGCTCCGCGGCGTCACCGGACGGACAGCCTCTCGGCTGCGTTCCGTAATCTTGATGCCGATGCCCGCGCTGATCTGACCACGCGATATGATGCGCTGTGCCGACATTACGGGATGGAGCCGACCCGCAACAATACAGGCGTTGCCCACGAGAACGGCTCGATCGAGAGCTCTCACGGCCACATCAAGGCTGTGGTGAGGGATGCCTTGCTGCTGAGGGGAAGCAGCGACTTTGCTGATCTGGCGGCGTATCGCGGCTTTATCGATGAGGTCGTGACCGCGCGCAATCGGCGCCATGCTCCCTCGATCGATGTCGAGCGTCGGACCTTGCAGCCGCTGCCAGATACGCGCACGAGTGATTATGAGGCCGTGCTGGTCAGGGTCACCTCATCGGGCGGCTTTACCTTGCGCAAGGTGTTCTACACCGTGCCTTCAAGGCTAATCGGACACCGCCTGCGCGCGCGGCTCTATGATGACCGGATCGATCTGTTCCTGGGCAGCACGCTGCTCATGACCCTGGTGCGCGGCCGCGCTGGCGACAATGGCAAGCATGGTCATATCGTCGATTACCGGCATGTGATCCACTCGCTGCGGCGCAAGCCGATGGCGCTTATGGGGTTGGTCTATCGCGATAGCCTGTTCCCCCGCGAAGCCTACCGACGGATGTTCGAGCATCTGCTGGAGCATGAAGGCGAGCACGCCGCCTGCAGGATGACCGTCGATCTGCTGGCCATGGCGCACGAGCGCGCCTGTGAGGCTGAGCTTGCCGGACTGCTCGAAGCCGATCTTGCCGCGCGGCGATGCCCTGACATCGCTGCTCTGCGCAGCCGGTTCTCGCCTGATCCTGAGCAATTACCTCAGGTGGATGTAAAGCTCGGGCGTCTGGCCTCCTACGACAGCCTGATCGGATGGGGAGAGGCGGCATGAGCACATCCCCGATGATCGACGCCCAGCGGCTCAGTCTGATGCTGAACGAACTGCGCTTGCCGGCAATCAAGCATATGTGGGGCGACTTCGCCGCGCGCGCCGACAAGGAAGGCTGGCCTGCCGCCCGCCTCCTGACCGCGCTCGCCGAGCATGAGATCGCCGAACGGGATCGGCGGCGGACCGAGCGGCATCTGGCCGAGGCCAAACTGCCCGCCGGAAAGACCCTCGACACCTTCGCGTTCGAGGCTGTGCCGATGGTATCGAAGGCCCAGGTCATGGCCATGTGCGCGGGTGATGGATGGCTCGAGCAGGGGGCCAACCTCATCCTCTTCGGCCCGCCCGGTGGCGGCAAGACCCATCTGGCCGCTGCCATCGGCCTTGCGCTGGTCGAGAATGGTTGGCGTGTCCTGTTCGCGCGCACTTCCGACCTCGTGCAGCGCCTCCAGGTCGCCCGGCGTGAACTGGCGCTCGAATCCGCGTTGGCAAAGCTCGACAAGTACCACCTGCTGGTCCTCGACGACTTCGCCTATGTCAGCCGCGATCAGGCCGAGACATCGGTCCTGTTCGAGCTGATCAGTGCCCGCTACGAACGCCGCTCGATGCTGATCACCGCCAACCAGCCCTTCGGCGAGTGGAACAGCATCTTCCCCGATCCGGCCATGACGCTCGCCGCAGTGGACCGACTGGTCCACCACGCAACGATCTTCGAGATGAACGTCGAAAGCTATCGGCGGCGAACCGCCGAAGCACGCCGGTCAGGCCCCGGCCGACCCGCCAACTTCACCACGCCCAAGGTCCTTGAAGCCGTCCGCGACAATCAGGACGACAAATAGACCTTGCCAGCGACAATCAACATGCCCACACAATGTCGCGCCGCGACAATCAACTTCTCATCCTGATCGTCGCGCAACTCTCACCTTGAATGTCGCGCTACACATCGGCCTGCAGGATACCGGACCAGCCTGCGAGATGGGCTTGCGGGTGCTCTCCGCGCCGATCGCGCGAGTAGTGGAACAGGACTGCCGGTGGATCGGTCCCGGCGAAGGGACGATCATCGCGCAC
>NZ_JAIXHL010000074.1 GCF_030145815.1 Sphingomonas sp. | reverse complement strand
AAGCAGCCTCTCCAGATCGTCGCGCAATCCGCAAGGCTCCGGGATCTCGTGAAGCCTCTGTCTGGCCGATAATTCGATTTGGGAAACGGAGAGGGGCACGAGAAAAAGCCTACAAGAATAGTCGATCTTGAAGCCGGCGGTCAGAAATGTGGCGGCGAGATCAGCTGGCTGGGGGCAGGGATTGTGCACAAGACCGGCCCGGCGGTCTATTACCTTTATCCATTCGTCATATAGCTGTGCTGCCAGCTGCGATGGAATGGCCGCATCGTACCAGCAATCCAGCACCACGACTGTCAATCGGCGTGCAAACGGGACCCCCTATCGGCGCGCAAAAGGGACCCCCTTTTCAAGATGGCGCAAGGTTGATCGGACACGCGCTCTTGCGCTGCGCGCGGCGTAGGGAGGGCGGAGCCCGACCGGAGGCGCGCGCAGCGCAAAGGCATCTTTTAATCGGAGGTCGGCGGGGGTGGTCAGCTGCGGTTTTTGAAGCGCCAGCTGTCATTGCCGGTCTCGACGATGTCGCAATGATGGGTCACGCGATCGAGGAGCGCGGTGGTCATTTTGGGATCCCCGAACACCGTGGGCCATTCGCCGAACGCGAGGTTGGTGGTGATGATGACGCTGGTCTGCTCGTAGAGCTTACTGATCAGATGGAACAGCAACTGGCCGCCTGAGCGGGCGAACGGTAGATAGCCCAGCTCATCCAGCACCACGAGATCGAGGCGGGCGAGCTGGGCGGCGAGTGCACCGCTCTTGCCGATCCTGGCCTCTTCCTCGAGGCGGGTCACCAGATCGACGGTGTTGAAGTAGCGGCCTCGCGCACCCGAGCGAACGACATTGGCGGCGATAGCGATGGCCAGGTGGGTCTTGCCGGTGCCCGTGCCGCCCACCAGGACGATATTGCGCCGTGCGGGCAGGAACGCGCCGCTGTGCAATGAACGCACCAGCCCCTCGTTGATCGGTGTGCCCTCGAACCGGAACGCATCGATATCCTTCACGACCGGCAGCTTTGCGGCCGCCATCCGGTATCGGATCGACGCGGCATGGCGATGCGTCGCTTCCGCCCGCAGAAGGTCGGTCAGTATCTCCATCGTGGTGCGCTGGCGCTGAAGGCCGGTGGTGACCGCATCGTCGAACGCGCCCGCCATGCCCTTGAGCCCAAGCCCGCGCATCGCCTCGATCATGTCATGCCGCAGCATCGAAGGTCCTCAGCTGGTCGTAACGGGCGCAGTCGGCGATCGGCGGATGGCGTAGCGCGCTATCCTCGGAGGTGATGATCGTAAGTGGGCGCGGCGGCTCGCGGCGGCGCGCCAGGATATTGAGGATCAGATCGTCGCTCGCCGTGCCGGTCGCCAGCGCTTCGCGCACGGCCGCTTCGACCGGATCCAGGCCATCGGTCAGCACGGCCGACAGCACACGGACGAACCGGCGGTCGGCATCGTCGCCGTTCCCCAGCTTGCGGCGCAGGCGAGCCAGTGCCGGCGGCAGATCCCAGTCCTGGAAGGGCGCACCGTTCCGTAGCGCGCCGGGCTTGCGGGCCAGCACCGGCAGATAATGCCAGGGGTCGTAAATCGTGCGGTTACGCCCGAAGTAGCGAGGATGCTCGGCGACAACCTCCTCGCCGCAGCGCACGATGATGCGGTCGGCATAGGCACGGACCTGCACCGTGCGCCGCGCCATCGTCGAGAGAACCGAGTAGCGGTTGCGGTCGAAGCTGATCAGGCAGGTGCCCGTCACGGCATGCTCGCTCTCGTTGAAGCCGTCGAACGGCCCCAGCATCGGTTGCAGTGCCGATCGTTCGATCTCCAGCGCCTGCGCCACGGTTAGCTCGCCCTGCTCAGGATGCGCCTGCCGTTCCGCCCAGCGCCGACACTCGGCCTCCAGCCAGCCATTGAGCTCCTCGAGGCTGGCGAACCGCAACCGGGGCTGGAAGAAGCGGCCCCGGATCGTCTGCACCTGGTTCTCGACCTGCCCCTTCTCCCATCCCGCCGCAGGCGAGCAGGCGGTCGGCTCGATCATATAATGGGCGGTCATGATCAGGAACCGCCGGTTGAAGACCCGTTCCTTGCCGGTGAACACGCTGGTCACCGCCGTCTTCATATTATCGTAGATGCCGCGCCCCGGCACGCCGCCGAAGAAGGCAAAGCCGCGCGCATGCGCGTCGAACAGCATCTCCTGGCTCTCGCGTGGATAGGCTCGGACATAGACCGCTCGCGATGCGCACAGTCGCATATGCGCGACCTTCACTCGCATCGGTGTGCCGGCGATCTCTACATCCTCATGGCTCCAGTCGAACTGGTAGGCCTCGCCCGGCTTGAACGTCAGCGGGATGAAGGCGGTGACACCATCGCCGGCATCCTTGCGCCGAAGGGCCTTCCAGCGCGCCGTGTAGCGGCGCACGGCATCGTAGGAGCCCTCAAAACCTTCGCGCACCAGCAGGTCATGGATCCGCGTCATCCGCAGCCGCTCGCGCCTGCCGCGCACCTCATTCTCTTCCAGCAGCGTATCGAGCCGATCCTGAAACGGACCGATCCGCGGCAGTGGCTGAACCTTGCGCTGATAGTCGAATGTGCCTTCCGGCGCTCGGATCGCCTTGCGGATCACCTTCCGCGACACATGCAAATCCCGCGCGATCGCCTTGATCGCCTTACCACCGGCATACTCGCGCCGAATCCGAACCACTGTCTCCAAAACCAACATCCCGATCTCGCCGCCTGATTATCCAGCCGGCTGCTTAAACCATCGAAATGAGGGGTCCCTTTTAGACGCCGATCACCCCGCTAACGGGGTCCTTTTTGCACGCCGGTCCACACTCGAGGCGGCAAACGGCTTCAAGATGAAGCGGGTCTATTTCGACTCGACGATCACTGCGCGCGATACTTATTTTTCTGGCCGCTGTGACGCCTATGTAACTGACGGCCTCGCAGCACAGGGCAATATTACTACGGTGGCGAAAAATCCTGCTGAACACACAACCATGTACACTGGCGATGCGATCGAGCCGAACGGGATCGCCATCCGGCGTGGTGACGACAAGCTGTTCGATGTATCGCGGTGGACATTCAACGTCCTTATCTGGGCCGAGAAAAATGGCATCACCCAGGACAATGTCGATGACAGGGCCAAAAATGGCGATGAAGTGACCCGGCGTGTGCTGGGGGGGGATCCCAGTTTTGGCCGATCGATGGGGCTTGACCCGAAATGGGCCTATAATGTCATCAAGCAGGTCGGCAATTATGGAGAAATCTGGGATCGTAACCTCGGAGAAGACACGCCAATCAAAGCCGATCGTCGTTACAACAAACTC
>NZ_JAIXHL010000073.1 GCF_030145815.1 Sphingomonas sp. | reverse complement strand
CCAACCCAGCGCCGGTCGCCGGCTCGCTTGTCATCTTCTTTTCGCGCTATTCGTCTCCACACGACGATCGGCGACACGGCCTTTCTCCGTTTCGATGATCCCGCACCACGATCGCGTGGATCGCGCGCGAGTGCATCGCGACAGTGTGCTATTACCAGCGCCGGGGGATTGCTCGACACGCCCGAGCGGCCAAGCGGGGGCCGGGATCGCCGGCGGCATCCGACGCTATGCTCAAAAGGCCTATGGGCATGAAGGTCGGCGCTGTCGCATTTCGTCGCATTCCTTTGAGCCGCGCCAACACGCGACCGCCTATCGAGCGTCGGGTCCACTCAGAACGCCAAGTGGTTTATTCCGCCATGCATGAAGGTTCCGCCGAGGAATCCCTGGATCGAGATCGCGAGCGTCATCAGGCCAAGCACCACCCAGTACAGTGTCCGCGACCGCTCGGGAACCTTGCGGTGGCGCGCCGCCATCCAAGCGAGCGCGACGCCGAAGACGGCTATGGCGGTGCCGAGCCAACGGTGGGTCATGAGGATCGGGTTGCGATCGGTCAGGTAAAATCCACCCGCAAACCAGCCGAGGAACGCGGCCACGATCGCGCCTAGCGCGCCGACTACCAACATGATGTGGGCGACATGCTGGTAATCGCGGTTGCGACGCCACAGGCCGAAAAGTTCGACGCCGAACGCGCCGATGAACAGCGCGATCGGAAAATGGATCACCATCGTGTGCACACGACCAAGCCAGCTGACCAGTCGCTGCCCAAACGTCTTGTTCTTGTTCGCGGTCTCCTCGTGCATGCCGCCCATGTCCATGTCGTCACCGGCGATGTCGCGGCCACCCATGTTCATGTCCGCGGTCGACATAGAGCCCATGCCCATATGGCCGTCGCCAGCGTCCGCTCCGTCTGCTTTCGGCGTCTCGGCTGTGCTGTTAGCGGCCGGCCCGGGACCGGCCCCAAGCGCATCGTGATCTTCGTGCGCCGATGCCGACGTGCTTACTGAGATTGCAACCGCAAGGAGCAGAGCGAAGGCCCCGCCTCGTTTACCGCTCATCACCCAACCCCCTTGATCCGTGTTCATCCATTCCCGTTTACGCACGGGCCGTCTTCCGCCCTCACCCGCGTATTCGCTTTCCTGTGAGACTTTTCGTCTACTCTTCTAGACGAACTGGACGGAGGAGCTACGCTGGCTGGGCGACCGCGTCTTGTCTCCCGCCGTAAAAAAACCGCCGATCAGCTGCCGTGGCGGGCGAACAGGCGGCGCCCGTTGGGGCCGAAGGCGACCACGTCATAGGCCTGCGCCTTGGCGCCCGGCACTTCCATTCCCGGCGAACCAAGCGGCATGCCGCCGACTGCGAGGCCCCGTACGCCCTTGGGCCGGGTCGCGAGAACCCGCTTCATGTCGGCGATCGGCACGTGGCCCTCAAAAGCCATGCCATCGGCGATTGCGGTGTGGCAGGACGAGACGTCCGCGGGAACCCCTGCGCGCTTTTGCAGCGCCGAGCGGTTGGAATCATCGACGACGCGCACCTGGCGCCCGAGCTGCCGCTGCACCTGCGCCGCCCACTTGGCACAACAGCCGCAGCCGGGGTCGCGGTGCATGACGATCGGGGTGGCCGCGCTGACGGCAACCGGAACCAACAAGGCTGCGGCAGTCAGCGCGGATCGCAAAGCTATTTTCATCGAAAAACTCCTTGGTCGAACCTCCCGCTCCCTCGGCGGGGGCGGGACGAACGAGGCTTATTACTGAGGACGCTTGCCCATAGACCGGAGCATCGCCTGGAGTTCACATCGCCATCTCGGCGGGCATGAAGGGCGTGTTCATGCCAGGCATGTTGTCGTGGTTCATGCCCTGCATTTTCGAGTGGTCCATGCCCTGCATCTGCTGCTGAGCCAAAGCGGGGCTCGCCGCCATCGCGGCCAGAGCCAGAACCGTTATCGTCTTAAACATTGCCTTTTCCTTCTTGGACTTGGCCAACGCAACAAAACCTAATCGGCCTCAAAACCATGTGCGAATGCCCACAACGAAGCTGGTCGACCCCGCGCCCTCGCCTTCGGCGCGCGCGAAGCGGGCCGTGTCCCCGAACCGGCGGTCGTACGATATGCCCACATAGGGCGCGAACTCGCGCCTGATCTCATAGCGGAGACGCAGACCGAGTTCGGCCGTGGACAGGCCGGAGCCGATGCCGATTTCCGGCACGTCCTGCGCGGCAAGGTTGAACTCGACGCGCGGCTGAAGGATCAATCGCTGCGTGATCCGTTGATCGTAATAGCCTTCCAGACGCCCTAGTAGGTCGCCCTTGTTAGACAGGAACAGCGCGCCCTCGACATCGAAGAAGCCGGGTGCAAGCGTTTCAAAGCCGACCGACGCATAGACGCGCGAGGGGTTTGGCTTGAAGTCGTAGCGGACGCCAAGCTGTATATCGGTGTATGGACCCACGGCGCGCGAATAAAGCGCCTGCACCTCTGCTGCTTCCAGGCTTCGCCCGATACTCCCTTCGCCCTCGGTCTTGAGCACCAGCCGGTTGATATCGCCCCCGAACCAAGCACTGCCGTCCCACCGATAGCCATCGCGCCCATCCCGGATCTGGAC
Source organism: Sphingomonas sp. (assembly GCF_030145815.1). Classification (GTDB taxonomy): domain Bacteria; phylum Pseudomonadota; class Alphaproteobacteria; order Sphingomonadales; family Sphingomonadaceae; genus Sphingomonas. The sequence continues at coordinate 749 of NZ_JAIXHL010000073.1, read as the reverse complement.
TTCAGCCAGGTTGAATATGACCTGCGAGAAATTCTGCCCGCCGTGCATCGACTGCAGATGCTGCTGCGAATGCGCCATGGTGGCGGCAGTATAGACTTGGTCTGCGGCCCGATCCGTGGGAATGGGCGGCGGCGGAGCGTTGCCGGCCGGCAGGTTGGTGCCGACCATCGCCGCGCCCGTGGCGGAGGGCATGCTTCCCATGTCGTGTCCCGACATGCCTTGCATCGCCCCCGAGCCCTGGCCCATTCCCGGCATCGATCCGTGGTCCATGCCCTGCATAGCACCCGGCTCGGCGGGGTTGGTGCCGCCGGCTGCACCTGGCATCGCGGACATGTCGTGCCCGGCACTAGGATTGGGGTTGGCTTCAGGCATATTCATACCCGGCATGGCGGACATGTCATGACCGGCGTGAGGATCGGCAACGACGGGTTCGCCGACCGGAGGTTTGGCGGACCGACTTGCGGCGGGCTTGGCCGCCGATCCCACCCTCGTGCGAGGCGTCGACCTAGCGGCGGGCTTCGCGGGCGCCTTGCGCGCGACGGGCTTGGCCGCTGCGGCTTTCTTAGCAACAGGCTTTTTTACCGCTGGTGCCTTAGGCGCAGGCATTTTCATGCCTGGCATGTTGGAATGGTCCATCTGCGCGGCCGCCGGCGTTGCCAGGCCAAGCGCCGCGCCGCCGGCAATCAGGAGGAGCTTAGGCTGCATCGCGATTCTCCTCGCCCATCGGGCGAACGGTCACGACACGCATC
>NZ_JAIXHL010000072.1 GCF_030145815.1 Sphingomonas sp. | reverse complement strand
AGGCTGGATTTTGCATTGGCTGAACTGGGCCGTATCGAGCGCACTTTGTTCACGCTCGATTGGCTTGAACAACCGGAACTGCGACGTGCCTGTCAGGCCGGTCTCAACAAAGGCGAGGCGAGGCACACGCTTGCCGCCGCCATCTATACCAACCGGCAGGGTCGGTTCACCGATCGCTCGCTGGAAAATCAGGAATTTCGCGCATCTGGGCTGAACCTGCTGATTGCGGCGATTTCCTACTGGAACACGGTCTATCTCGACCGGGCCGCCCAGCACCTCAACGCTGTCGGCACGACGTTCGATGCGGCACTGCTTGCGCACCTTTCTCCGATGGGCTGGGCGCACATCAGTCTGACCGGCGATTACCTCTGGGAGCAGGCCAGGCGACTTCCAGCAGGTGAATTCCACCCACTCAACGAGCCAATGGCGCGGTTGAAGCGTGTAGCGTAGCCCATGTTCCGCTTATGTCCGAGAAATCGTTGTCTGGCGAACAAACCTTGAGGTGACGCCCGGGACCGCTGGACAACTTGCCGCTTACGGTCGAATCCAGCCACGATCGCAAACTGGCGCGCATGGGCGGGCTGATCGTGCTGATGTTCCAATCCCCTGCCGTCTCTGAGCGACACGATACCCTGCGCCTCGCCGGTGGATGCTGGGACTACACCATATACCGCCCGCATGTGAGCTTCATGGTGGACGACCGGCGCGATCTGCGAAGCGCCCGACCTTTCCACGGCCCGCTGAGGTTTGGCCCGGAAATAATCGACCGGGGCTGGTAGGCGCGCAATGGCTCGCGGCGCTTTCCCTTTCGTCGCTCGCAGTTCCCAACACGGCCGATTTGCCGTTGATGGCATTGCCGATGACGATGGCAGGATTGATTGTCGCCTGTTATGTCGACGCACGCCCGCTGCTCCCCCCGAGCATCAGGCACCACTCCCGGCGGCGTCCAAGCCCCTTTGCCGCGCCGCCGCCGGGAGACCAATCGCCGCGAACCACCGCACTTGCTACCGCCGCCGCGTCGGCGCCGGTCTTTCTGGCGTCGGCGGATCGTGCCGCTGTTGCTGACGCTCCTGGGCGGCCTTCACCCTGCCCGCTGCGTCCCTAAAGGCGCGATCGGGGACAGTTTCGATTGTCGGCCGCTCTTTAAGGAACTCCCGCACATCGCGCGCAAGGGCGCGATCGGCGTTGCTGTCGCTACGCCCAAGCCGCTCGGCCGCCGCCTCATAGCGCCGGCGCGTCTCTTCCCAGCGCTCCTTAGCCTTCGACACGAAAATAGGCTGCTGGCCCTCCCCCAGCGCGACCATCATCGCTTCCCGGGCCTGCTGCAAATCGGCGTCCGTAGGCTGTCGTGATGCGCCGCTGAGGATCTTCGCTCGCATCTGTGTAAGGGCCATACTGACCCCTGCCCTGCCCTGCCCGCGCGAGTAGCGCGGCGTCGCCTCGGCCTCGACGCCGCGGCTGCGCAGCGCTTCGGCGAACGCCTCGCGAAACTTGAACAGATCCTCGCGGCGGGGATCGAAGCGCTTGCGGTCCATCCCTTCGGCCTGGACGGTCAGATGCACATGCGGGCGCGGCGTGTCGGTATGGAGCGCCATCAGATAATCGTGGTTGTCGCCAACCATGCGATCGGCCGCCTCCCGGACCGCCTGCTTGACGGTTTCCGGATCGGTGCCCTGCGGCATCGAGAAAATCATAGAGACGGCCGAAACGCTGGTGCCCTGACGCCAATAGAGCGAGTCCGACCACTCTTCGGCGATGCGGGCGATGTCGGCCTTGTCCCTGATCTGCTCGCCGTCGCGTGTCTCGAGAACGATGTCGCCCTTACGGCCGATATAGTCGAGATGCGCCGCAAGGTGGGCCGCGCCCTTCTTCCGGCCAGTCACCTTCACCACCACTTCGGGCGACTTCCGCACCACGCGCGCGAGAACTTCGCGAACGTCCATCAACCGGGGCGGCGGGCTCGTATGCGGCGCGAACTGGCCGGTGCCGCTGACGATCTGCCTGGCATATTTCAGGTTCGGGTCGCCGAACACCCGTGGCCGAAAGACCGGCTTTAGCGCGCCCCACAGCTCGTCCTCAAATGCCATTAGTCTGCTACCTGCCAGAACGACGTATCGCCGCGCAGCGCGTCGCCCAGCGCCGCCACTTGCTCGTTGATCTCTGCGCGCATGTCGATGATCCGGCGCAGCTCGCGTTCGATCTGTAGGCCGCTGTCAGCCATCATCGCGGCATTGCCCGCCTTCATGGCCTGATTGAGATTGCGGCCGATGCGCTGCAACTGCATCCGGATCGGTGCAACAGCGTCGCGAAGCCCATCGTCGACGTGCCCCTTCAGGCCGATATGGCGGCGTGCAAGCGCCTTTATCCATCCGGCGCGATCGACACCCCTCTGAGCGGCGCGCGCGTCCAGCACGGCGATTTCAGCGTCTGTCAGCGAGATTGAAATGCGGTTGCCTGCGGGCTCCGCTCGCGGGGCAACGCGCGGCGCGTCACCGACGCGGCTCATGGCCTGGTCGAGCAAAGATCGCAAAAGCGCGCTCCTGCCTCCCCTTCCCTCTGCGAGCGCATCGAAGGCGGCGAGCGTCGCGCGGTCAACGCGGACTGTCATCATCGCCTTGGCTTCGGTGGGGGGTGTCATCGGTTGCGTCATCCTCGCTTGCGAGGTGTAGTGTAATACAATGAACGCAGCAACCCCTATCCTGCCATAAAACACACCCCACTACTTCACACTCTTTTCTGTGGCACGTGCCACAATCTCCGATGTGCTTTGAGCGACGAAACGCGGAAATGGGAGATCGGCGAGCGCAGCGAGTCCCCCTCTCTGGCGGTCGCTACTGAACGAAACGGACGGTCCGGGGCTCATCTTCGCCATCGAAGTGCAACACCGCTTCAATGATCCGTGCGCGCTTGCCTTCAACGTCGATGAAGCGCGCTGCATCGGCCTGCCTGCCCCTTCTCGCCACCGGCGCGCGTGGCTCAACGGAGTCATTCGCGGAAGGAAGAAATTGGGCTTTACCCCCCTCCCCTTCGCCCGCCACCTTCGCTGGCTGCTGATCCTTTGCGGCCTTCCCGGTAGTCGCTGGCTCCTGCGCCTTGCCCCCCACGTCTCGGGCGAACTGCTCGCACGCTCTAACGGTCAGACTGCCAACCGACGCGCTCTCAAGGAAGGCGCGGGTTACGGCCTCGTCGCGCTGGGCGGCGCTCAACAGGGCTGCGGCACCACGCGCGGAAATATCGTCCAGTCTGGCCGTGATGAAGTCGGGAGCCGATGCGAGCGACTGATAGCGGGCAAGCGTTGCTCGATCGCGGCCCGTGACGCGCGCCAGCTCGCTAACGGATCGTCCGGCATTCACCTGGTCAGCGACGAACGCTATCATGTCGAGCGCGGAAAGCTGCTCGCGCTGGTCGTTCTCAATGAACTGATCGATCCGCACTTGAGCGGCGTCGGTCTGCTCACCGACGATCGCGCGCACGGGGATTCCGATATGCTGACAGGCCCGCCACCTTCTCTCCCCGAAGTGCACCATATGGCGACCGTCGGCGTCCGCTGGCGCAACCGTGATCGGCTGTAGCTGGCCCCGCTCCTTGATCGTCGCCGCAAGG
>NZ_JAIXHL010000071.1 GCF_030145815.1 Sphingomonas sp. | reverse complement strand
TCGGCGCTCGGCCGCAGCATCCTGCTCGGCCTGGAATTTCTGGTCGCCGGCGACATCGTCAAGTCGCTGGTGATCAACCCGACGCTCGACGATCTCATCGTGCTGGCCGGGCTTGTGCTGGTGCGGACCTTCCTGAGCATCTCGCTCGGGGTCGAGATCAACGGCCACTGGCCCTGGGAGGAAACGCGGATGGCGCGGGAGAAGGCGCGTGCGGCGTCGGATGGGTCGCCGGCTACGGCTGAGGCCGCCGGATGCGGCACAGCGCTCAAGCGATAGCAGATGGAAGGCGCATCATGATCGAGAGACGCGAATTGATGATGGCGGGCGCCGGCCTTGCCGCCGCCGGAACGCTGGCTGCGCCGGCGGCGGCGCAGCAGCATCGAATGGAAGGGATGGCGATGTCGATGACGGACTGCATCGACGATTGCGTGGCGTCTCACCGCATGTGCCTGGAAACCGCCGCCTGGCTGACGAAGCAAGGCGGCGCGTCAGCCACGGCGTCGCTGATCGCCATGCTGAACGACTGTGCGGAACTGTGCCAGGCGACCGCCAACTCGATGCTGCGCGAATCCCCCCTCCATACCATCCTGTGCCGCGCCTGCGCTGACGGCTGCGAACGATGTGCGCGGGAATGCCTGAGCCACGTCGTGGGCGAGCGGATCAAGCGTTGCTCGGCTACCTGCAAGGATTGCGCCGCCAGCTGTCGGATGATGGCGGACATGGCCAGCTGAGTGTCCTAGAACGCGCCCAGGCGTAGTGGGGTCAAGCAGCTCCGGCACGATTGAAGCGATCCGTCGGCTCCACAATGTGGGACCGCTGCGAAGCTGGGTCGTACGGGCGCGAAAGCGGGACTGGTTAGGTATCGGCGGTAGCGCTTTTAGACTAGCCAGGCAGCGATCGCGCCAACCACCGACTTGGTTTCGGCAACGTCGCGGACTCGAACGGTATCCAGCCCGAGGTGCTTGGCCGGATAATCATTTCCGCCCGGGAAGATCGCGTCACCGAAGAAGATCATCTCGTCGAGCGCGACGCCGGTCTGCTCGGAAAGGCGCTTAAGGCCATAGGCCTTGTCTATCCCTTCGCGCGTGATGTCGATCGATGTCGCCCCGCCGATATTGATGGCAAAGCCTGGCAGCAACGGCTGGAGCAGGGCCTGCAATTTCTTGCGCTTGGCGTGATCGTGATCCCACGTGTCCTTGGCCTCGAGCGGCGCTTGCTGACCGAGCGCGGAGAATGTGATCTGGCTGCCGCGATCCTCGATCTGCTCGCCCCAGATGTTCTCGTTTGCATAGCCCGCCTGCTCGACCGTCTTGGTTAGTGCTTCGCGGATGCGCTGGCTTTCGTCGCCGGTGAACAGATCGGCATAGATACGCGTCCATACTTAAACCCCGAGGCCTCCGACAAACTCGGGGCGGTTCAAGTTGATCAATAATCAGCCAGGCGAGCGTTCAATCACTGCGGCACCGATCCGAGTGAGCGTCTATTCCGACAATTTAGCCTGGGCCAGTCCGAGTGGCTGGTTCGGCGGTGGGCCTTGCCACGATCGCGCCGAAGCAAAAGCGGCGTGCGATTTACGTTTCGCTGTTCGCCAACTGCAGCAGGCGGCGTCGCTTTGCAGTGCTCGGGCTAGGCGGAGGCTTTGATGGCCGCCGTCTTCGGCCATCCGCGCCCAGCTTTTGCTAGTAGCCGAACTAAAGCGGACATTGCAGGCTGACCGCCAGCTTCGCAAATTACGTATACTGCCACCTCCAGGCCGATACCATCTCAACGGCAAGCTCCCGGGGGAGCGAGAATCGACCGGGCATGTGTCCGGTCGAACTGAAACTCAGACTTGAAGGAATCATATTTGCGCAAGAAAGCAGCGATTATCGCTTCGCTCGCAGCCTTTGGCGTCCTTGCCGTCGGCGCCGGGCCAGTTCTCGCCGATGGGATGCCGCCGGGCATGCCCGACCTTGAACAGACGCTCAAGGCGAAGCCGGCGCCGGCTCGGTCCGACACGGCCCAGATGCAAGGAATGCGACACCGCGAAGTACGGATGCACGGTGAGATGATGCAGGACCATCGGATCGCTATGCGGGAGATGGGAACCCAGGACGGAGCCTCCCGCATGTTGCATAGGTCGCGGGGCGGTTGCTGACCCTGCATTAAGCCAGCTCCGACCACGAGGCTGGGCGGCCAACGACCGTGGCCTAGTTCAACCGCAGCTTTGGCCCGCCGTTCTCCCACGGCGGGCCAATTGGCTTTTGCACTTCGCTGCCGGCCGCCATCAAGCGGGATCATGAATTCGCTTGAACTTGGGCCATGGTCCACCCCGCACGATCCCGCGCATGCTTGTCGCGATCAAAAGCGGATTCGTAAGTTACGTATACAGACTGCGTCTCGCTAGCAGCATTGAAGCTTCGGAATTGCCGGGATCGGAACGTCGATCGGGCAACAGGACGAACACTCGGAGACCCTCAATGCGACAGACGATATTTCGCGCGGCGACCATCAGCCTCTTCGCGACGCTAACCTTCGCCGCCGGCACCGCTCTCGCCCAGTCGACGCCCGCGCCCGCGCAGACTGCGCCGGCCCATGCCCACCAGCAGGGCATGGATCATGGCGGGCAGCAGATGCACGATCAGATGATGAAGGATCATCAGGCCGGCGCGCAGAAGCAGCCGGGGCAACCGGCCCAGCAGGATCAACAGGGCATGTCGGGGATGGCCGGCATGTCCGGCGGGTCGCCTGCATCGAACGGCTCGGGCATGGCCGGTAAGGCGAAGAGTGGCTGCTGCAAGATGCCGATGAAGAAGGCCAAGCCGGCCGCGAAGAAGAAGACCGCCAAGCCCATGGCCGACAAGCCGATGAGCGACATGTGAAGTTTCCAGCCCCGATAAAACACCCCCCGGGGCTGAGGGCCCGCCGCCGCCCCGCGGCGGGCCAGTTCTTTGACGATGCCCAGCGTCGCCCCGTGCTCCCAGCTTTCAAAGCCGGGACCGAGCAACTAACGTGAGAGAGGAAACAGTGATGCGAAAGCATCTTGGCGTCGGTGCTGCTGTTGGCTTTCTGCTCTTTGGCAGCACGCCGCTCCTCGCACAGGGTATCGGCCATAGCTTGTTCATGCGCGGCAAGATCGTCCGTACGGATGCGGGCGGCACAGTGGCCTGCCTGGGCAAGGCCGATGGCGCGCACATCGGGCAGATACTCGAAGTCTATCACGCAACGCCGCGCCACCGCCGCCTTGTCGGTCATGTCGAAGTCGACCAGATTTTCGACGACCATTACGCTCATTTCCGCGTGAGGGACGGGACGCTTCAGAAAGGCGATTGGGTGAGCCTAAAGCGCATCCGGGCGTAATGCCAGAATTGGAATGCCAAGCGCCGCCCTCACCTAAACAAGAATCGGCCGAGTAAGCGTGTCTCGGCATAATTCCGATCAGGCGTGCGCGAATAGGTTCGGGAGTCGATGAATAGTCATTGGCTCCGTTGGCGTGTCTGACCCTCAAAGCCCGCGACACCGATGCCAGACTAACTTCTGCGGAACTTACTTATAGGCCGCCCGGGCAAAGAGATTACTCCGTCAGGCCATCGATAGAGATGGAGTCAGGTTATGTTCGAGAAGGCGATCGGGACCATTAACGCGGCGGCCTCCTTCCGACACCGCTATGATAATTTCATCGGTGGTCGATGGAGCGCTCCTGCGAGCGGCGAGTATTTCGCGGACACGAGCCCGATCAATGGCGCCCAGATCGCCGAGTTCGCGCTGTCGACGCCGGAAGATGTCGAGCGCGCGCTCGATGCGGCGCACGCCGCCAGGGATCAATGGGCAAGGATCGCGCCCGCCGAACGCGCCAGGATTCTCAATCGCGTCGCCGACCGGCTCGAAGACAATCTGGAGTTGCTGGCACTTGCCGAGACGATCGACAATGGCAAGCCGATCCGC
>NZ_JAIXHL010000070.1 GCF_030145815.1 Sphingomonas sp. | reverse complement strand
TTTTCTCGCACACGAGAAACGGAGCATCGGCATCGGCCGCCACCTGCGAGACCCACTGTTCGCTTTCCAGGTCCGGACCGATGATCAGCGGACGAGCGACATTGCGCTTGATCCACGAGGCCAGAAGTGGCGCGGCATGAACAACCTGGGTCGGGATGCGGTAGATTTCCGACAACGCATGATAGCGATGGAGATGCGGATCGACCGTCACCAGCCAGTCGAGATGGCGGGACAGAATCGCGGCAAAGGTTCGCGACGTCACCGCCTCGCCGGCATGGAAGCGTATGTCCTGGCGCATGTAAGCGAGGTAGGGGGCGACGAGCCCGATCCTGCGAGCGCCCAGATCGCGCGCGGTGTCGGCTGCGAACAGCAGCGGCAACAGCTTGGCGTCCGGATGATCGAGACTCGACAGCAGGATGACCTCGCGGTCGCTGACGTCGCTTACGACCCTGAGATAGGTTTCCCCGTCAGGAAACTGACGATGCTCGATCGTGCCGACCTCTGCATCGAGCGCGGCGGATAGCGGCTGTGCCAGGGCCTCGCTGCCAGGCAGCGCGAACAGCACGGGACGGTTCATAGCGCTTCAATCCCGAAGATCGGCCCGTCGCTCACCGCATAGGCCGCCGCATAATCGAGCTCGCCCGGGCTCTCGGCATGAATGGTGCACAAGGGAGCCCCGGCATCCACCATCTGGTTCAGCCGACACTGCAGCGCGACGCCGGCGGCCTTGGCCATCGGCGCGCCGGCAAGCTTCGCGACCGTCGCGAGCTTGCGATTGTCGATACTCACCAGGCGGCCGCTATAGGGAGCGATCATATCCTGTTGGAACCGGGCGACCGGTGGAGCCCGCATGCCGCCCTGCGCTTCGCAGATACGTTGGAACTTGGCCCAGGCCCGGCCGCTTTCGAGGCACGCCCGCGCACGCGCATAGCCTTCGCCGGCCGGGGCCGCGTCCGCGAGCTCAAGCAGTCCTCCCGCCAGCTCGCAGGCCCGGTGGGCGAGATCCTCGGCGCCAGGCTGCCCCTGGAGCACGGCAAGGATATCCTGCGCCTCGAGCGCCGGACCGATGCCCCGTCCGATCGGCTCCGCGCCGGGGCCGCGCATCACGCGCGTGCGAAGCCCGAAGGCTTGGGCGACCGAGCTCAGCGCGCGCTCGAGGGTGTCGGCGGCAGCGGCTCCGCGGACCTTGGCGGTCGGCCCGACCGGGATGTCGATGACCAGATGGGTCGCACCGGCCGCGACTTTCTTGGACAGCACCGAGGCGACCATCTGCCCGACGGCATCGATATCGAGCACGCGCTCCACGCCGATGATCACGTCGTCGGCAGGGCTGAGATTGACGGCGCCGCCCCAGGCGATGCAGCCGCCTTCGCGCTCGACCACCTTGCGGATTGCGGAAACGTCGAGGTCGACAGGTGCCAGCACCTCCATCGTGTCCGCCGTGCCGGCCGGCGAGGTGATCGCCCGCGACGATGTCTTGGGCATGATCAGGCCCTCCGCGGCCATGATCGAGACGATGATCGGCGTGGTGCGATTGCCCGGCAATCCACCGACGCTATGCTTGTCGACGATGACCGTTCCGGGCCACTGCAATCGCTCGCCGACATCGACCATCGCCCTGGTCAGGCTGATCGTTTCGTCCGTATCGAGCGGGACCGCCGAGCAGGCCGTGACGAATGCCGAGAGATGGACATCGCTATAGCGTCGCTCGGCGATGTCGGTGATGATCGCTGAAAAAGCCCCGTCACTGAGACGATTGCCATAGATACGCCGACGCACTTCGGCGAGCGAGGCGAGAGGCTGGGCGTGCGCGATCTCGACCGGATCGCCCTCGCTGACGCCGAGCCGCTGCCATGCGGATTCCGAGAGGCCGATCTCGCCGGGCGCTGGAGCCTCCGCGGAACTGTGCAGCAGCGAGACGACGATTTCCCGCCCGCCGGCGCGCAGCGCGACCTGCGCGCGGGACGCAAGACCTTCCGAGCGGCAGACGGGACAGTCGTGGCGCATGACCGCGATCAGATCGCTACCGGCACCCGACAGGCCGATGCGGCGTGCCCGCAGCGTCGTCGCGACAGACTCTGCTTCGGCGTTCTCGATGATCCCGGGCTTCACGCGAGCATGCCCCAGCTACCCAGCGCCGGTACGCTGCATGCCCAGCCCAGTTCCTCCGAGACACGCTTCGCCAGGACGTGGGCGCCGGTCGGCTCGCCATGGGTGACATAGACGTGGCGCGGGGCCTCGTGCAGCGAGCCGAGCCAGCGCATGAGCTCGTCGCTGTCGGCATGCGCCGAGAGCATCGTCAGGTTGGCGACCTCGGCTTCGACCGGGATATACTCGCCGTGGATCTTGATCGTCCGGGCGCCGCCGATCATGGCGGCGCCGCGGGTGCCCGCCGCCTGGAAGCCCGAGAAGAGGATGAGGTTCTTCCCATCCGGCGCGAAGCGCTTGAGATGGTGGAGCACGCGGCCGCCCGTTGCCATTCCGCTGGCCGAGATGATGACCTTTGGGGCGGGGTTGGCGGTGAGTTCCTTGGATTCCTCCACTTCGCGCACATAGTGCGCGACGCTGCACGCCGCTTCGCACTCGGCGCGGGCCAGGCGATGCTCGTCCATGAAATCGCACATCAGCCCGCTCGCGTTGATCGCCATCGGGCTGTCGAGGAAGATCGGGATGTCGCGGAGGCGTCCCTGCGCGCGCAGACGCGAGAAATGATAGAGAAGCGACTGGACCCGTCCCACGGCGAAGGCCGGGATCACCACCGTCCCTCCTCTCTCGACGCATCGTTCGACATGATCTCCAAGCGTCTTTGTCGGATCGACCTGCTCGTGGCGCCGATCGCCATAGGTCGATTCCACCAGGACATAGTCGGCGCGCGCGGGCGGCTCGGGATCTTTCATCACCGAATCGCCGTAACGGCCGATGTCGCCTGAGAAGAGGATTGTCCGCCCCTTCCAGTCGATCTCGATCGACGCCGCGCCGAGGATGTGGCCGGCGCGATGATAGCGCACCCTGATGCCGTCCGTGACTGCATGCCACGCTCCGAACTCGATCGGCCGGAAGAGCTGCAATGCCAGACGCGCGTCAGCCTGGGTGTAGAGCGGCAGCGCCGGCTGGTGCCTGGAGAAGCCGTGCCGGTTGGCGAACTCCGCATCCTTTTCCTGCAGATGACCGCTGTCGGGAAGAAGGAGCTCGCACAGGGCCGCGGTCGCCCGGGTGGCAAGGACGGTACCGTCCCAGCCCAGGCGCGCCATGCGCGGTAGCGCGCCCGAGTGATCGAGATGAGCGTGGGTCAGCAGGACTTGGCCGACATCGGCGACTTCGGGTGGAATTGGCGCCCAATTAAGGCGGCGCAGATCCCTGGGTCCTTGAAACAGGCCGGAATCGACAACGATCTGAGTTTCACCATCGTCCACCAGGTAACGCGACCCTGTGACCGTTCCCGATGCGCCGAGAAAGGCGACGCCGAGACCATCGGCCGGGCGCTTAGCCAGATCGATCCTTGCTTCGCGCTCGAGGACGGTCACGCCGGACTGGTTGCGGGAATGGTGCCGTTTCTTTCTCTTGTGCATGGACGCGGGCCTGCCTCTCACGATTATGTTCGTGAGCGCAGCTTTGATTCGCGGACGCCGCACGCCTATACGCAAAAGCCGCAGCACGACTGCTGCTCCCGACAGTTGCGTCGCGCGAACACCGGTGGCCGATCCGATCGATCACCTTACCCATGCTTGCGCGATGCCCTTCGGACTTCGCTCTCTACTTATACCTTGCTCCTTGGACTCGAGCCTATGCAGGCTGGAGGTTGACTAGAAGAGAACGGCATATGGGCGAACATGACCATCGCATGCGCAAGCGCGGCAAGATCGTTCTGATCGGCTTCCTGCTCGTCGCCAGCTTCTTCCTCATTACCGAGCATACCGCGCACTTCCTGGGTGTGCTGCCCTATCTCATCCTGCTCGCCTGCCCGCTCATGCACCTGTTCATGCACCACGGCCAAGGTGGGCATCAGCATGGCCATGAGCCCGGCCAGGCACCCGCCGGCTTGCCGGCCAATCCCAACGGCCGCATCGAAGGAGAGTCGCGATGACGCACGCCGACTATGGCTATGGTCTGTGGGGGCTCGCGCTGGTCAATGCCGCCGTTTTCATCCTCTTTGCGTTCAGCTTCTTCAAGCCGGCAACGCGGCGCGACTGGCGCAGCTTCGGCGCGTTCAGTGCGTTCATCGTCGCGCTCTTCGCCGAAATGTATGG
>NZ_JAIXHL010000069.1 GCF_030145815.1 Sphingomonas sp. | reverse complement strand
GGGGTCACCACACGAAAGTGAGTTTTACGTACGCTAGGCGAGAACAGAAAACGAACGGCAAAAAGTGATGGGAAGCGGCCGTTTGCTTATGGCAAGACGTACGCATGATCGACCCGACCCTAGCCGCCGACATCAACGCTGCCTCTGCCTTGGAAGGAACGTTCCGGCTGCGGTCTGGACAGCTATCATCTACATATTTCGACAAATACCGATTTGAAGCTCGGCCTGATCTTCTGAGCAGGGTGGCCGCGGAGATGATCCCATTGATCCCCGCCAACGCAGAAATCCTTGCCGGACTGGAACTTGGGGGTGTGCCGATAGCAACGGCGTTGTCGCTTGCCACAGGAATGCCCGCCGCGTTCGTTCGGAAAGCACCGAAGGACTACGGCACTTGCCTAGCGGTCGAAGGGGGCGACGTTTCAGGCAAGCGCGTGGTGCTCATTGAGGATGTTATCACGACTGGCGGTGCGGTCGCGGACGCTACCCGGCTCGTAACAGAGGCTGGGGCAACGGTCATAGGTGTAGTCTGTGCGATCTGGCGTGGTGATGGACTTCCCAGGATTGCAGCGTTGCCCGATCTTCCTGTCTCGGCTGCCATGACGATGGATGACCTGCTCGCCTGAATGGGCGCGGGTCGGCAATTCCCATCCCCGGATCATATCACGCGGCAAGAAGTGATGGTGAAATGCGAAGCTGCCTCAGCTGATGCGGTGCCGGCCGATCGTCCCGCTCCCAGCTATAGTCGCCGGTGAGCGCGATATGCTCCCAACCCAGCGGCGCGATATGGCGGGCAATGTCGTCCGACGTGTTCATGTCCGCCAATGCCTGTTCGAGATAGCGGGTGTTCCACAGGATGATCGCGGCGACCAGCAGGTTGAGACCGGAGGCGCGATAGGACTGGTTTTCGAACCGACGGTCGCGCAGCTCGCCGAGCTGGTTGAAGAACAATGCGCGGGCGAGCGCGTTGCGCGCCTCGCCCTTATTCAGCCCGGCCTGGGTTCGCCTGCGCAGATTGATATCCTGCAACCAGTCGAGCATGAAGATCGAGCGTTCGAGCCGCCCGACTTCGCGTAATGCCAGTGCCAGGCCGTTCTGGCGCGGATAGGCGCACAGCTTGCGCAGCATCGCCGAGGCGGTGACGGTCCCGGTCCGGATCGAGGTGGCAAGCCGCAGCAGTTCGTCCCAATGCGCAGCTGCATGGTCGTACGCGATCGGATCGCCGACCATGCCGGCGAGCAACGGCCCCGCCTCCTGCCCGGGCAGGAGATGCAGGCGGCGCTCTTTGATATCGCGTAGGCGGGGCGCGAAGCGGTAGCCGAAGAACGGCATCAGCCCGAACACATGGTCGGACGCGCCGCCCGTATCGGTATAATGCTCTTCGATCGATAGCCCGGTCTGGTGGTACAGCAAGCCATCGAGGACATAGGGTGCTTCGCCTGCGGTCGCGGCGATCACGCGCGAGCCGAAAGGGTCATACTGGTCCGATATATGGGTGTAGAATGACACGCCGGGTTCGTTGCCGTTGCGCGCGTTGATATCGCCGATCGCGGCACCGCGCCCGCCGGCATGAAATTGCTGCCCGTCGCTCGATGAACTGACGCCGGTGCCCCATAATCCAGCGAGCGGCATTGCGCGATGAGCGTCGATCAAGCGCCCCAGCGCCTCGCCATAGGCAGCCTCGCTGATGTGCCAGTCATGCAGATGGGCGAGCTGGCGCAGGCTCGCGCCCCGGCAGCTGTCCGCCATGCGGGTCAGGCCGAGATTGATGCCATCGGCGAGGATCACGGTCAGCAGCGCGTTGCGATCGTCGGCAGGACGGCCCGAGCGCCGGTGTGTGAAACAGTCGCCGAAGCCGGTCCACGCATCGACATCGAGCAGGATGTCCGTGATTTTCACGCGAGGGAGACGATCATAGGCGGTGCGACGCGCGACCTCTGCGGCGGGTGGCGTGATCGCCTTCAGCGGCGAGATCATCAGACCATTTTCATCGAGGCGGACCTGGGGCAGTTCACCTTGCCTGGCCAGTACCGTCACCCGTTCGATCGCGCGGTCCAGGCGCTCACGGCGCTCCCCAATATGTTGATCGAATCCGGACTCGATCGCGAGCGGGAGCGGCCCCTTCTCGCGCAACGCTGCAAAGGTGGCTGGCGGAATGAGATAGCTGTCGAAGTCTCGAAATTGCCGACTGCCTGCCACCCAGATATCGCCGGCCCGCAACCGGTCGCGAAGCTGGGACAGCGCGCAGAGTTCATAGGCTGCGCGATCGACGACGCCGTCGCGGATCACGAAGGGTCGCCAGCCTGCCGACACGAAGCGTAGCGGCACCTTGTCGGGCAGGCGTCGTTTGCCGGTATGGTAGAGATCAGCGATGATGGCGAGCGCATCGAGGATGCCCTGGACCGGTCCGGCACCGCGAAAAGCGAACGCCCGCAGGAATTGACCGGCGAACAGCTTCACCGTGCGATGCCGCTCGATCAGTTCGGCCGTGCGGTCGATCGTCTCGGGGCGGACGAGGACTTCCGCTTGGGCGACAGCGGAGCCGAACCGTTCCCAGTCGAAGGGGCCGATACGCGCAAGGGAGTCGATACCCTTGGCGTGCGCGTCGATCAGCACGCGGCAGCTATTTGTTAGCGTGCGCAAATGCCCCTGCATCTCGCGCACGGTCCTGATCGCCTTGTCGCGCGTCCGGTTTTCTGCGCGGCGCACCATGCTGCCAAGCAGCTTGTCGAACATGGTGAGCGCGGCGTCAGTCAGGCTTTCCTCGAGCCGGATGGCTGCGGTCGCGAGCGTCGCGTGGCGGCGCATGGCCGCCAGCTCGCCGAGATGTTGCGGCGTGATCCGCACTGCCTCGTCGGCCAGTCGATCGAAGGTTGCCGACGGTATCATGGTGGCGCGCGCCGGGTCGAGGTCGAGCGTGCGGACATGATCGAGCCGTTCAAGCAACCGCAGGATGCTGCGCGGCGCCGGCGATTGCGGGGCATTGCGCAGCCAGGCCAGCCATGTTGTCCCCTGATCCGATCGCCGGGTCAGCAAGGCGTCCAGCGCCGTCAGCTTTTCCGGCTCGATGCCGTTGGTCAGGATTGCATGGGTGAGTTGTTCGGCCTGTTGGCGCGCGTGTCTGACGATCGCCTCGATGACAGCCGATGGTGGCAGTAGCACCCGCCGTCGGCGCAACTCGTCGATCACGGTGCCAGCGAGCAGGAGAGGCTGGGCGGCAGTCTGCGCGACCGGCATCGCGAACGCCACGATCGCGCGAAAGTGGTTCCGGTCGAAAGCGGTATAGCCGAGCCGCTGCATGAGATCGGCGAGATGTGCGCGCCGGGTTTCATCGCGACGGGCGTAATCGTCGAACGCCGTTGTCGGCACGTCGATCTGATCGGCGACAAAGGCGAGGATGGCACCGGGCGGCCTCTCTCCCGCCTCCAACACTCGGCCTGGCCAACGCATGTAGAGCAGCAGCAGTGCGAACCCGAGCCGGCTCGACGCTCCCCGGCGTTCGCCGACAAGATCGAGATCCTCACGGCTGAGGGTGAAGTAACGGGCGATTTCCCGTTCTTCGGTCGGCGGATCGTAATGCGGGGCGAGCGCCTCGCGTGTCAGCAACCGCCGCCTTGCCATGTGCCACGACCTTTCTCGCTCTGTCCGTCAGACGGTCCTCTGGCGGTCAGCATGAATATGTCCGTCAACTCTGGACCCGCGATGGCGATTCGGACAAGAATGCAAATCGATGGGAAAACGGACAGATCGGGACCAGTCGTGGCGCTGATCGGCTATGCGCGGGTATCGACCGGCGATCAGAAGCTGGCGCTCCAGCATGATGCGCTGAACGCGGCCGGATGCGAGCGCACGTTCGACGACCACGCCTCTGGCGCGAAGACCGATCGGCCGGGGCTGGCCGAAGCGCTTGCCTATCTGCGTGCCGGCGACACGCTGGTCGTGTGGAAGCTCGACCGGCTCGGCCGTTCGATGAGCCACCTGATCGAGAAGGTCGGCGAACTGGCCGCTCGCGGTGTCGGTTTCCGATCGCTCACCGAGCAGATCGACACAACCACGTCGGGCGGGATGCTGGTGTTCAACATCTTCGGCTCGCTCGCCCAGTTCGAGCGCGACCTGATCCGCGAACGCACCAACGCCGGGTTGAAGGCAGCGCGGGAGCGGGGGAGCCTTGGTGGTCGACGGCCGGTCATCACCCCCGATAAACTACGCAAGGCGCGCGACCATATTGCATCCGGGCTGACCGTCCGCGAAGCCGCGACCCGCCTCAAGGTCGGAAAAACCGCCCTCTACAAGGCGCTCGAAGGGGCGGCTGCTAAAGCAACCGCCTGACGTTCCGCCTACGTTCGCCTCTAGCGTACGTAAATGTCACTTTCGTGCAGTGACCCC
>NZ_JAIXHL010000068.1 GCF_030145815.1 Sphingomonas sp. | reverse complement strand
AGCGGACGCAGCCGTTCGAACTGGGCTTCACTCAACCAAAACTCGCTCAAATCCACGCTCCTGCTGGCGCAGCGCATGAATCACATCCCAGCCGCCAAGGGAATCCCGTTTATGGGTCCTGACCCTAAAACTGGAGCAAGGCTCGTCGAATCGATGAGGGGTCGATGGATTATGCACGTATCATCCATTGGACAGCCAATCCCGTTCAATCGATCAGGAAGCTCATGACCAAGCGGGCATGACGATCGCAGGACTCGCGCGCGAAGGCGGCGTGGGCGTCGAAACCGTGCGCTACTACCAGCGTCGCGGTCTGTTAAATGAGCTCGACCGACCCACCGGAGCTGGCGCGGGTGGCGGTATCTGGCGCTACGGCGCCGATGACGCGCGCCGTCTTCGTTTCATCCGTTCAGCCCAAGCAGCGGGTTTCACGCTAGACAAGATCGGGGAGCTGCTGGCGCTCCGCATCCAGCGGCCGAGGACGCGCAGCGTGTTGACGCTATTGAACGATTGCGATCCGGCCGACACCTGCATGACTGCAAGTGTGCGACCTTGGGTCGGGCGCATACCTCCGGTGCGCTGCCCATTAGCCGCTAGGGCAACTGTCCTGCCCTCTCCTGTAATTTTGCCTGCTGGGCCACAGAGGTCGCCGTTATACTTCTGGAATTGATTGCGATCCAGCGGGGCTTCAGGCCGAGGCGAGCGTTGAACCGCGCGTTGAAGCTCGGATCCCCCGTCGAGCGCTCTAGCAGCGAGGGGCCGTAGACCGCCCGCACCCGCTGTCCATCATAGCCCATCAACGACAGCAAGGTGGGGAAGATCTCGTAGTGGCTTACCCGGTTTCTGTTCGCCCCTAGATTGCGCTCCCAGTCCAGCGTTTTCAGCGTGGCCCCCTTTATGACAACAAGAGGCACCAACCCCTCCTCGATTACGGGATCGCTGCTGCAGTGGGTATCGAGCCCCGGGTTGCCGGCTTCGTGCAGGTCCTGGCCGTGGTCCGAGGTGTATATGATGGTCGCATCGCCAATCCGCGCCCGCGCGAATAGCCGGTCGAAGAACGCACCCACGTTCCACAGCAACGTGTTTCTGTAGGCGTTGCGGTAGCGCGCCCAATCCTCCGACGACCCGCCAAATCCATCGCGACTTCCAGTGTCGCTAACGTCTGCAAAGCCGCCGCGTGGCAAGGCGGGGCGATGGCGCATGAACGCGTCAGGGTATTTATCGTGAATAGGAAAGTGCGCGCCAACCTTGTTGATGATGATGAAATCTGCGGTGCGATCGTTGAGCAATCGGGCGAGCACGTCCGCCGCGGCCATGTCGCGCTCGCGCACAGGCACGTCGTCAAACTGAATGAAGCGGTCGATCGCCTCCAGCTCTTGCCTCGACATCAGGTTGTGCAGATTGCCCCCCGTCCGCTGCGCATCGATGTACACGGTGCGCAATCCCGCCTTGCGAGCGTAGCGCCAGATGGCAGGCATGGTCGCGTTGATCCGCTCGTAGTCGTCGCGCGTGCCGCCGTGGCGCAAGGTGACGTTGGTGCCGACGCTGCAGTTCGTGATCGAAGCGGCGTAGCCGAAATTGTGGATCTCGACGCCTGGACGAGAACGGGCGAGGCCCGACGTCGCTCCGCGCGCATCGTTGATGTCGAGGTAGCTGCCGAGCACACTTTCGTCGATGATAAGGGCGATGTCGCCGCGAGCGCGCGGCCCCGTTCGCGGTATCGTAACGTCCTGGCGCGCTACGGTGGGGCTTACACCCCGCTCGTAAAGGAAGACACTTGAATATGCGAGGATCGGAAACGCGCTCGGCAGCCCGTTCGCGCCTTCGCCGCCGCGGGCGAACAGAATGCCGGACAGCGTGGCTATGCCGATGAGCGGTGCCGCGACGGATGCAGAACCCGGCAACGGCAGCGTACGCTTCGGCTTCATCGCCACGCCTACGAGCAGCAGCAGGCTGGAAGCGAACGCTGAAGCGATGGAGCTTGCGTGCTGACCCAGCGTGTCCCCAACGAACCCGGCCGAGTTCAGAAGGTTGATAAAGGCGTCATAAGTCAGCGGCTCGCCGACGATCCGCTGGAAGGAGTCGAGCAGTAGCGCCGAAGCAGATAGAAGGACGGCGTAGCCGAGCCGGAGATGCGTGTTTCGGATGTAGGCGGCGAGCAGAAGACAGACGGCCAGGAAGCCAAACAATCCAACATAAAGGAATAGCGCCGGCCCCGGCCCAAGCGACAACAGTCGCTCCGCCACTGCGGCGAACCCCGCCACGAGGTAGAGCGCAAGCAAAGCTTCTTTGATAGGTAACGTCACGGCTCGGCCTTCAGCGAAACAAGATCGGATCGGGCCGCAGCTCGAATCCGGCCGGGAGATCCGCCGCGATGTCGCCGTCGGCTTGCACGGGAAGGTTGGCCGCCGCCCTGGCGGTTAGCGCGGTGCAGGTGAACGCGGTTACTCCCGCCAGAGCGTCTGCCCGGCGACCCGTCAGCAGCGCCCATACCAGCCGAATGAAATCTCGCCTGCGTGCCTTGGTCAAGGCAAGGACATGGAGCAGCGGTACGCCCAATCGGGCATCCTGCGCTATACTCCACGGTCCCGCGAAATAGCGCCCCTTGGCTACGTAGAACGCCTCGCACGTGATCGCACGGCCTTCACAGAGGATCTCAATCTTGTCGCGACGCCAGTCTACTAGCACCCGGACAATCGCGACCACATAGGCAAGCCTGCCAAAGTGGCGCTTAAGGCGCGGCGACAGGGCGGCGACCGTGCGGCTGTCGGGTCCGACGCTGGCGCAGGCAAAGAATAAAGTATCATTGACCTGTACCGCATAATGGCTGCGCCCGCGATCCCGGCGCATCACCCTCCCGGCGTGCGAATGGGGCGCGTGGTGCGCGCTGAATTCGCGATGTACCAGATTGACGGTTCCTGACGGATAAACGCTCATCGGAAGCGACCTGCCGCAGCGCGCTATCGCCAAGGCGACGTGCCGGACGGTGCCGTCACCCCCAACGGCGCATACGTGCGCCGCAGCATGGTCGATGGCTATTTCCAAACCGGGGCCGCACTCAGACAGGACCACCTCAGCCCCACGAGCCTCGAAGCCCGCACGAAGCGCCGTCAGCTTTGCTGGCGAATGCCTTCCCGCGCTTTTGTTATGGATGATCTGGACCCGGTGTCCTGCAAGTTTCGTCATTCGGGCTCCGCCGCTCCTCAAGCGGACTCAGCTTAGGACAAGAAGTTAAAATTGGCCTTAAACCGGCCGTCGGCCAAGCGAGTTAGCCGACCAAGCCTCCACAGCTCTTTCGCTCAATAAAATGGCGCATCCGGGCAAGCCGGCGATGGGACCGGCCGAGATCAAGCGCGCCAAGGCGATGCTCGCAGACCCCACCATCACCGTTGAGGAGGTGGCGCAGCAGATCGGCGTCCAGCCGTCGACGCTCTACCGGCACATACCGGGTGGGCGCAGCTCGCTTAATCAGGCTGCGGCCTAGGTTGAGAACTCATACAAGATACTGATGATATGTGGTAAATGGCTGCGTCTGATGGGTTTGGTCGGGAGCGGTTATGGCACGACATCTGTTTTGGCTATCTGACGAGGCGTGGGCGGCGATCGAGCCCCACCTCCCGCATGGGAAGCCGGGCAAGCCGCGTGTCGATGATCGGACCGTCATCTCGGGCATCTTGCATGTGCTCAAGACCGGTTGTCGCTGGCGAGATGTTCCAGCGGCCTACGGACCACCGACGACCATCTACAATCGCTACAACCGGTGGGCAGCGCGCGGGATCTGGCAGCGCATGTTCGAGAAGATCGCGGGTGCGGGCGCTGTGCCGGACGAGTTGTCGATCGACAGCACGCATGTGAAGGCGCATCGCTCGGCGGCCGGCTCAAAAAGGGGGAGTGGCAGGAAGCGATCGGTCGCTCGCGCGGCGGGCGGACCTGCAAGATACACTGCCTGGCCGACGATCGCGGCAGACCGGTCGCCTTCACGCTGACGCCCGGCAATATCGCCGATATCAGCGTGGCGATGCCGTTGTTGGGCGTTGCCGCACCCGCCAAGCGCCTGCTCGCCGACAAAGCCTATGATGCCGACAGCCTGCGCAACTGGCTCAAGCAACGACGCATCAAGGCCGTCATCCCCTCAACTGCTTCGCGCCGTACGCCTTACCCGCTCGACAAGCACATCTACCGGCGCAGAAATGTCATCGAGCGCCTCTTCTGCCGCCTCAAAAACTGGCGCCGCATCGCTACTCGATACGACCGCCACGCCTCCAACTACCTCGCAGCCATCGCCCTCGCTGCCACCGTCATCTTCTGGCTGTAATCAATGAGTCATCGTGTAATTTGTGGCTGCTTCCCCGGGCCGGCTGAGCGGCGCACACTTCTGGTTCTCGAAGCCTGAAGGAAGGAAGCAGCCATGAAGCACTATGCCGGATTAGACCTGTCGATGGAAACGACGCATGTGTGTGTCGTCGATGCAGATGGA
>NZ_JAIXHL010000067.1 GCF_030145815.1 Sphingomonas sp. | reverse complement strand
GTGCGGGCGCGCGGCGCGGGCGCTGGTGTGGGCGGGGCTGCTGGTCGCGCTGGGCTGTGCGCTGGTGTGGTGGCGGGCGGAGCGGGTTGCCGCTCCGGTGCTGGCGCGGCCGGCGGTGGTGCAGGTTGTCGGTATTGTCGAGCGGATCGAGCCGATGCCGGCGCGGGAACTGGTGCGGCTGCGCATTGCCACCGATGCGGGGAGTGGCTTGCCGGGGCTGGTGCGGGTCAATCTGGCGGTGAAGGACATGCCCGATGGGCTGACGCCCGGCGCGCGGGTGCGGGTGCGGGCGCGGCTGATGCCGCCCGCGCCGCCTGCTGTGCCGGGGGCGTATGATTTCGAGCGAGTCGCGTGGTTCGACGGGCTGGGCGCGACCGGGCGGGGCTTTGCGCCGGTCGAGGTGCTGGCGCCGGGGCGGCGCGACAGCGGGCTCCGCGCGCGGCTGACGGCGCATGTCCAGTCGCGGGTCGAGGGCAGTGCGGGCGGGATCGCGGCGGCGCTGGTGACGGGGGATCGCGGGGCGATTTCCGAGGAGGATGCCGAGGCGCTGCGGCGGTCGGGGCTGGCGCATCTGTTGTCGGTGAGCGGGCTGCATGTGACGGCGGTGGTCGGCGCGACGATGCTGCTGGTGCTGCGGCTGCTCGCGCTCAGCCCGACGCTGGCGCTGCGCTGGCCGTTACCGGTGATCGCGGCGGGTGTCGCGGGCGTGACGGCGGTGGGATACACATTGCTGACCGGGGCGGAGGTGCCGACGGTGCGGTCGTGTATCGCGGCGCTGATGGTGCTGGCGGCGATGATGCTGGGGCGACAGGCGATCACGCTGCGGCTGGTGGCGTTCGGGGCACTGGTGGTGTTGCTGCTGTGGCTCGAGGCGCTGGTCGGGCCGAGTTTTCAGATGAGCTTTGCCGCGGTTACCGCGATCGTTGCGCTGTACGAAAACCAGCGCGTGCGCGGCTGGTTTGAGCGGCGTGAGGAGGGGTGGGGAAGGCGACTGGCGCGGGGTGTTGCGTCATTGCTGCTGACCGGTCTGGTGGTCGAGATCGCGCTGACGCCGATTGCGCTCTATCATTTCCACAAGTCCGGACTCTACGGATCGCTCGCCAATATCGTGGCGATTCCGCTGACGACCTTTGTCGTGATGCCATTCGAGGCGGCGGGGCTGGCGTTCGATGCGGTTGGGCTGGGGGCGCCCTTCTGGTGGGTGGCGGAGCAGGGGCTGCAGCTGTTGCTGTGGATTGCGCATACCGCCGCGAACGCGCCGGGCGCGCTGGCGATGCTGCCCGCGATGCCGGGCGGGGCCTATGCGCTGATGGTCGTGGGGGGCGTGTGGATTGCGCTGTGGCGGACACGGGTGCGGCTGGCGGGGCTGGTGCCCGTGGCCGCGGGGGCGTTGTGGGCGCTGGCGACGCCGATGCCGGATTTGCTGGTGACGGGCGACGGGCGGCATCTGGCGCTGCGAATGGAGAGTGGCGAGCTGGCGCTGCTGCGCGACCGGGCGGGGGATTATGTCCGCGACACGCTGGCCGAGAATGGCGGGGTGGATGCCGAACTGCCCGCGCTGGCGGAGCAGCGTGATGCGCGGTGCAGTGCGGACCTGTGTATGGTCACGATCGAGCGCGGGGGCCACAGCTGGCGGATCGCGGCGACGCGCAGCGGCTATCGCGTGCCGTGGCGGGAGATGGTGGCGTTCTGCGCCTCAGCCGACATCATCGTGGCGGATCGCTGGCTTCCGCGCGGGTGCGTGCCGAAATGGCTGAAGCTGGATCGGGCGATGTTGGAGGCCACGGGTGGCGTGGCGATCACGTTCGGAGAGCGGCCGACGGTGGTGACGGTGCGGCGACCGGGGGCGCGGCATCCGTGGCTGGAGGCGGAAACGGTGATGCCGGGGCGGTGAGGGGCGCAGCGCTACGTCTTGACACCCTCGTCACCCCGGCCCCCGTGCCGCGGTCCCCGGGGCCCGCGCCCAAGGCTCATGCTCCGCGCCTGCCTTCCAATACAAGGCCGGGGTGACGAAGGGTGGGGCCTACGCCCCGCCCGGAAACCGTTCGAACTGCGGCAGGCTGTGGGCGTCCTGCATCCAGCCGATGCGGTCGGCGGTCTGGATGTGGGCGGCGGCGGGGACGGCGTCGGGGTCGTCGAGGGTTGCGGCCTGGATGTCGACGAGGCCGGGCAGGTTGGTCGCGTTGCGGTAGAACAGCCCGGTGCCGCAGGTTTCGCAGAACCAGCGGCGGCCGGTGTCGGACGAGGCATATTCGCGGGGACTGCCCTGTGTCACCGTCAGCGCGTCCTCAGGGTACATCGCCCAGCCGACCATCGGTGCGCCGGCGCAGCGGCGGCAGTCGGTGCAGTGGCATAGTGCCTGCCCACCGTGCATGGGTTCGCCGTCGATTGCGTAGCGCACCGCGCCGCAATGGCATCCGCCAGTCAGGGTCATGGCCTCTCTCCCATCGTTTCGCGATGCCCTTCGACAGGCTCGGGTCGGGGCTTGGCGTTACACGCCCTCCCCAAACCCCTCCCGTAAACGGGAGGGGCTTTAAGTTTGTCAGTAGCGGCGCAGCAGGCCGGCCAGCTTGCCCTGGACGCGCACCTGATCGGGACGGTAGCGCTGGGGGTCGTAGCTGCGGTTTGCCGGGTCGAGGCGGACCATGCTCCCCTCGGTCCGGAAGTACTTCAGCGTCGCTTCCATCTCGTCGATCAGAGCAACCACGATTTCGCCATCGCGCGCCGTTTCCTGACGACGGATCAGCGCATAGTCGCCGTCGAAGATCCCGGCCTCGACCATCGAGTCACCGGCGACTTCCAGCGCGTAATGATCGCCCGATCCCAGCAACGCAGCGGGGACGGGGAGCATCGTCGATCCCTCCATCGCCTCGATCGGGACACCGGCGGCGATGCGGCCGTGGAGCGGGATTTCGATCACGTCGTTCGCCGGCTGCGGCGCGGGGCGCGGCATCGCGACCACGGTCGACTTCGGTGCAGCCTTTTTCGGCTCGCCCCGCTCGGGCATCTTGACCACTTCGAGCGCACGCGCACGATTGGGCAGGCGGCGCAGGAAACCGCGTTCCTCCAATGCCGAAATCAGACGGTGGACGCCCGACTTGGACTTGAGGTCGAGCGCGTCCTTCATCTCCTCGAACGAGGGTGAAACCCCGGTCTCGGCCAGACGGTCGGCGATGAAGCAGATCAGCTCATGCTGCTTCTTCGTAAGCATTGGACGTCCCCTATCAAGAACAGACGTGGAACGTTTACGCTGTGTTCTACGCTGCGTCAAGCGGGTGCGAATCAGCTGATATCGAGGATTTCCACCGAGTCGCCCGGTGCGGCCGCCGGAACATGTGGAGCACGTACGATCAGGCAGTCCGAGGCGGCCAAGATGCGCAGCATCGAGCTGTCCTGACGGTCGGCCGGAACCACGCGGCCGTCGCGGTGGACTGCGCGGATATGGTCGGCGCGCGGGCCATTGGTGGGCAGCGCCGAACCGACGATGGCTGTGCGGCGGCGGGGCAGGGGGTCGGCTGCGCCGGAGAGATACGCGACCATCGGCAGGACAAAGAGCAAGGCGGTGACATACGCCGATACCGGATTGCCGGGCAGTCCGAGGACGACGGTATCGCGCATCCGCCCGGCCATCAGCGGCTTGCCCGGGCGCATCGCGATCCGCCA
This sequence comes from Sphingomonas sp., assembly GCF_030145815.1. Lineage (GTDB taxonomy): Bacteria > Pseudomonadota > Alphaproteobacteria > Sphingomonadales > Sphingomonadaceae > Sphingomonas. The sequence continues at coordinate 821 of NZ_JAIXHL010000067.1, read as the reverse complement.
GAAATCGATTTCGGTGCCAGCGGCCTCAAGCGCGGGGCGGACCAGATCGTGGTCCCCAACGGACGCGCCGCCACTGGTGACGAGCAGATCGGCGTCGACTGCGGCGAAGGCGGCGGTGAGCGTGTCGATCCGGTCGGGGAGAATGCCGAGATCGATCAGATCGACCGGCAACGTCGCCAACAGCGCGGCCAGCATTGTGCCATTGCTTTCGGGGAGCGCGCCGGGGGTCAGCGGTGCGCCGGGTGTGCGCAGTTCATCGCCGGTGGCGACGATGGCGACGCGAATGCGGCGGTGGACGGGAAGGGTGGCGTGTCCGGCACTCGCGGCGAGGGCGACGCGCGCAGGGGTCAGGCGCGCACCGGCATCGATCAGCGTTTCGCCATGGGTGAAATCGAGCCCAACCGGGCGGACATGTGCGCCGCGATGCGGTGGACCTTCGCCGTCCAGCGTTAGCGTGTGGCCGTCGCGCGCCGCTTCTTCCTGCACCAGGATCGTGTCTGCGCCGTCGGGGACCGCAGCACCCGTGAAGATGCGGGTCGCTTCACCCGCCGCGACCGTGCCAGCGAACGGACGCCCCGCTGCGCTCTCGCCGGTCACTCGCCATGGGCCGGGCAGGTCGGCGAAGCGGATCGCATAGCCATCCATCGCCGATAGCGGCAGCTCGGGCTGGGTGCGTAATGCGACGACCGGCGCGGCGGCCCAGCGCCCGGCGGCCGCGCGCAGGGGCACATGCTCGACCGGCACCGGATCGGCCAATGCGAACAGGCGTTCTTGCGCCGCGGCTAATGAAGTCATGTCGGCCATGCTCCCGATTAGCCGGG
>NZ_JAIXHL010000066.1 GCF_030145815.1 Sphingomonas sp. | reverse complement strand
CCTGGTTGGGCTTAAAGCCCTTTGACGCGTTCCCGTAGAGGGAGAGGCTAGGGGTGATGCGATAGACCGCGCCGAGCGACGGGAGGGTGCGGGTAAAATCCTCAAGCGTCCCGCCAGTGAGAGTGGATTGCTGATATTTCATCCGGCGGACACCCGCGAGAACGACAAATTTCCCCCATGTCATCTGGTTGAGAAGCAGCAGGCCGACATCTTTCGTTGTCGTGCCGCCGCCTACCCGCGGGCCGGGGGCGCCCAGGAAAGGCCCAAGCGCATCAGTCTGATCGGTAATGACGCCGGTGTCCAGATTGGTTGTCGACACGGTCAGCGACGTGTTGAAGGTCGATGATTGGGCCTTGGTGACGTCGTAGCTCAAAAGCAGCTTATGTTCGATGGGGCCGGTGTTGAATTCCCCGCGAAGTTCGGCCTTGAAATTCTCGGACCGCGCGTCGTTTTCCTGGTCGGACCGGAAAGTGAGGATATTGGGTGCCGGCGCGATAAAATCGAATATGAAGCTTGATTCCAATACACCCCTTCGCTTCTCCCGGCCGTCAGAATAGCGGAGCGCGAAAGTCCACTCATCTGTCAACTCCTGCTCGAGTGACAGCGTAAGCAATTTGCTCCTGACGTTCGTGCCATCGGTCCGTGGGCCGAGCAGGCGGATCGGCAAATCTGACGTCAGCTCCGGACCACCTGTGCCGACGATCACGTCAGGTGCCCTGCGCAACTTTTGATACTCATATTGCGCGGTGAAGGTCGACCCCCATTCCGGCATGCGCAATGTCATCGATGGCGCAATATAGTCCGACCTCACGCCGTTATAGCCGGCGATGTTCCGACCGGAGTCCTGAGTTGAGCCGACCAGGCGCACTAGGATATTCTTGTCGGAATTCAGCGGCCCGCCAATATCAGCGCCGATGTCATAGTAGCCGCGACTGCCCACCGTCGAATTGAACTCGGCGGTCGGCGTGAGTGGCGGCGTCTTGCTGATGACATTCACGATGCCGCCATAAGTCGCGCCAACGCCCGCGATGATCGCCTCCGGCCCCTTGACCGCCTCGACACTGGAGATCGCAATGGCGGGCAGGTTATTGGATTGCCCATCCGAGCCGAGGTTGCCGTTTCGCATGATGTTGGCACCGAAACCGCGCATCGCGACCGATCCCTGCTGGCCGCCGTCGATGCCCGATACGTTCGCGACGATATCCTTGAGATTCATGGCTTGCTGGCGCTGAATCAGCTCATTCGAGACGCTGCTCACCGAGATCGGAAGCGTCATCGGGTCGGCGTCCATTCGCGTGCCGGTCCGCGTCGTTTCCGCAAGGTGCGAAATCGCCGTGCCCGTGACGATGATATCCGCGTTGTGAGCGGAGCAATTAGCGTCTTGAGCGACTACGTCGATCACGCTGCCATTTGAACACGCCTTCAAACCGGTGCCGGCAAGAAGCTGGCCGATCGCTTCGGAGGCCGAATTTGACGACGATACGCCCTTCGTTCGTTTATCCCGCAGATTTTCTTTCGCGATCGAGATATGCACGTCATAACGTGCTTCGAATGACCGGAGAGCGGTGGCAAGATCACCGGCGGCAATGTCACCGGCGGCAATGTCGTTGGGACCGTCCTGTGCGAAGGCGGAGGGAATGCTGGCAAAAACGGTGCAAATCGCTGCCGTAGCAGTCAAATGTATCTTCCAGCCTCTTGGGCGGATAGTGGCATTTTTTCTCAAGTCATTCCCTCCGCTATTTCGACATTTTCTACAAATAAATGGAACAGACGATAACTTGTCTCCGGACAAACCTCTTTATAGAGAAATTGCTCGCTCGTTTTTCGGGAGGTCGCCGCCCCGCGATTTTTCGGAAGGTTGCATCGATGGCTGTCGTCAGTCTGTCAAAAAAGGGACATGTGAATGAAAATTTTGCTGGTGGAGGATGACGCAAAGCTCGCGTCGGTATTGAACCAGGCGCTCGCCCGGTTCGATATTGTCGTCGACGAAGCGGGATCGATCGCCAGCGCCCGGGAACTTTGCGAGTTGCAGGGCTACGACGCGATCGTGTTGGACCGGCAATTGCCGGACGGCGACGGAATGAGCCTTATTCCGAGCCTGCGTCAGACCGGGAACATAACGCCCATTCTCGTTCTGACGGCAAGGGGCGAATTAAGCGATCGTGTCGAAGGCCTGTATCACGGCGCCGATGATTATCTTACCAAGCCATTCGCGGTAGAAGAACTTGTGGCGCGCCTCCGTGCTTTGTTCCGACGCCCGCCAAATATTCAGTCCGATGTCGTGACGGTCGGCAATGTTCGCTTCGATTTCCTCAACCGCGACACCAACGTCGATGGCAAGCCGCTCGATCTTACGCGCCGCGAAACACTGGTTCTCGAGACGCTGTTACGCCGGGCCGGTAGAATGGTCAGCCGGGCGGTGCTGATGAACGCCGTCTTCACACTCGACGATGATGTGCAACCCAATGCACTCGATACTCAGGTGTCGCGTTTGCGGCGAAAGCTCTCCGACGTCGAGGCGAGAGTGATCATCAGCGGGGTGCGGGGGCTTGGTTATATGTTGCGTGAAGTTGCATGAAGGCGCGACAGGAGCCATCGTTGAAGCGCCGTTTGATCGGGTTGATTGCCGTTGCGCAGGGCTTTCTGCTTGTTGTGCTCGTCGTGCTGAATTCGTTCATTATCAGCAGTCTCTGGATTTCGGGCACTCTGGGACCGACCTATTCGCGCGCTGTGATTGAGGTGGTCGCCGACGCTCTGGATCGCCGTCCCGATGGTCGCCTGGGCCTGCGCTCGACATCGCAGTTGCAGTCGATGAGAAATGGGAATCCAGACATGTGGTTCATCGTCCGCGACGCCCGGGGGGACGTCATGCGGGAAGGTGTTGTCCCTGCGGCATTGTCGGGTGCCCTCGCGCAAATGGACACCCTCGAGATTGCCAATCTATCCGACAAGGCCGGCAATCCACTCGCTATCGTGGAGCGTCTCGATACGGGTGCTGGCCGTGTGCAGATCATTGCCTATGCCAGAGGAACGATATCCTGGGGAACTATCGTTTCCAACCTCCTCTCGACGATGGCAGTTGCCGCCTTTCTTGTCGGTCTGATGGCGATCGCGACGATTATTGTCACCCCATTGGTTGTTCGCCGCGCTGTCTCGCGTCTCGAAGATTTGGCCAAGGAAGCGGCGCAGATAGACATCAAACTGACCGGCGCACGCCTTTCGCGAGGCGGTGTTCCGACCGAGATCATGCCACTTGTCGATGCGTTCAACGCTGCCCTCGCGCGGATTGATGAAGGCTATGAGCGCCACCGTGTCTTCATGGCGGACGCCGCGCACGAATTGCGCACGCCGATTGCGATCATCTCGACGCGGGTTGCCTCCCTGCGCGCGGGAAAGGATAGGGACGAACTCATGGAAGACAGCGCGCGGCTTGGCGTGTTGACGGGGCAACTTCTCGACCTTGGTCGGCTTGATGCGGGCAACCCGATGTTCGAGCCGGTGGATATCGTCGGCGTAACGGAACGGGTCGTGGCCGATCTGGCGCCCCTAGCTTTTGCGGCGGGCTATGACGTCGATTTCGCGAAGGATACTGAGCAGCTTTGGATCCGTGGGGACGAAGCGGCGATTGAACGCGCGATCAGCAACCTCATCCAGAATGCCGTCAATCATGCTGGGCGTTCGGGCACGATCACGATAAATGTACGTGCGTTCGGCGAGATCACGGTCCGCGACCAAGGGCCAGGTATTGATAAAGCCAATCGTGATTCCGTGTTTCAGCCTTTTCATCGACTGGATCGCAATTCAGGCGGCGCAGGTCTGGGGCTTAACCTGGTAAGGCGGATCATGCGACTGCATGGCGGCGATGCGATTGTTGAAGACGCGCCGGATGGCGGAGCCTGCTTCCGGCTAATCTTTCGTTTGTCGGATGGCCAAGTTGAAACGACGCACGACAGATGACGACATCCTGTTCCATTTGATGGGCGATGCCGTTCGCCTTTCCGCCGGACGACGGCAAGGGCGTTTCGCAGCCCCGGCCGGCGCAGGGACGGGGCTGCAACGGGTTCAACCAGGCAGGGTTTCTGCCAGCCCGTGACGGACCAACATCGCCTTTGGATCCGCATCCCGGCCGCGGAACGCACGAAAACCGTCCGCTGCCGGCCGCGTTGCGCCACGCGAAAGAACTTCCGCTCGAAAACGGTCGCCGGTAGCTCGATCGACGAGGCCAGCCTCGGCAAACGCCATAAATCCGTCGGCAGCGAGCAGTTCGGCCCATAAATAGCTGTAATAGCCCGATGCATAACCTCCGGCGAAAATGTGCGTGAAGGCATTTGGAAAACGATTCCACTCTGGCGGCCGGATCACCGCCACTTCATCGCGAACGGCGTCGATCACTTCACGGGGGTCGGAACCTAAAGTGCCAAGATGCAAAAGCAGGTCGAACAGAGAATATTCCACCTGCCGAACGATTGCCATCCCGGCTTGAAAATGCCGAGCGTTCAGCAAGCGATCAAAGAGTGT
>NZ_JAIXHL010000065.1 GCF_030145815.1 Sphingomonas sp. | reverse complement strand
GGGAGCACCTCAAGGTTTGTGACACGGACAGCGGTAAGCTGAACAGGTAGCGAACAGGGCGGCTCAGGCCACCTTGGCTCCGGGTCCGCCGGCGATGTTGAGTGCGCGGTAGCCGTCTCGATCGAGCTCGGCAGCGGCATTCTGCCAGAGGTAATCGCCGATCAGGCTGATGTGTCGCCAGCCGAGCGGGGCTACATGGGCGAGCAGCTCGTCGGGCGCGGGCTCGCCGCTGGCGCGCAGATGCTCGACGGCGCGGCCCATGTAAAGCGTGTTCCAGTACACGATCGCGGCGGTGACCAGCGTCAGCCCGGACGCTTTCAGCGCCTGGTTCTCGAACTGCGGATCGCGCAGGCGGCCCTGTTTGTGGACGAACACGGCTTGGGCGAGCGTGTGACGCGCCTCGCCCTTGTTGAGCCCAGCCTGACACTGCTGGCGGAGCGCCCTGGATTCTAGCCAGTCGAGCGTGAACAGGGTGCGCTCGATCCGGCCCAGCTCCTGGAGCGCGAAGTCGAGCCGGTTCTGGCGACGGTACGCGGCCAGCTTCTTCAGCATGACCGACGGTAGCACCACGCCGGCCTTCACGGACGCGGCGAGCCGGACGATCTCGTCCCAGCTTTCGCGGATGGCAGCGATGTTGAACGGGCGCCCGATCAGCTTCGCGAGCGCCTCGGGGCGGGCCGTGCCCGGGAACAGGCCGAGCCGGCGATCGGCTAGATCGCGCAGGCGGGGCACGAACCGGAAGCCGAGTAGGTGCGCGAGCGCGAACACGTGGTCGGACGCGCCGCCCGTATCGGCATAGTGGGTCGCGGGATCGATGCCGCAGCCGTGCGCGACCAGCCCGTCCAGCACATAGGGCGCCTCCGCCGCGGTCGCCGAGATCAGCCGGACATGGTAGGGCGCGTAGGTATCGGCGACATGGGCGTAGATCTTCTGCCCCGGCTCCCGGTCGTAGCGCGCGTTGGTGCTGCCGGCCGCGCCCCGCCTGCCCGAGCGGAAGAACTGCCCGTCCGAGCTCGACGCGGTGCCGTCGCCCCACACGCGCGTGAGCGGCAGCGCGGCTTGCGCGTCCACCAGATGGCGCAGCCCTGCCGCATAATTCTCTTCCGATACGTACCAGCCATGCGTCCAGGCGAGCTGGGCGTAGGTGACGCCCTGGCTGGCGTTGGCCATGCGCTCGATGCCGAGGTTCGTCGCGTCTGCCAGGATCGCGGCGAGCACGGCCTGCGGGTTGGAGTGGGCGCGGCCCGAGCGCAGTTCCGGAAATGCGCACAGGAACCCGGTGCGGGCTTCCACCTCGGCGAGCAGCTCGGTGATGCGCACGCGGGGCATGAGCCGGTCGACGGCCGCGTCCAGCCTGTCGGCCGCAGCGGGCGTTACGGCCGCGAGCGGGCTGACCCTGAGGTTACCGCCCCGCAGCTCCACGCCGTCGAGCGTGCCGCGCTTCAGCGAGCCTGCGAACCGGCGCAACCGCCAGTCGAGCAGCCTGGCGCGCCCCTCCAAGTAGCGGCCGACGTCGGTGTCGAACGGCAGCGTGAGCGCGATCTCGGCCGCTTTGCCGGGCGGGAGCATATAGCTGTCGAAGCGCAGGTGTTCGCGCGTACCCTCCACCCACAGGTCGCCCGATTGGAGCCGCTCGCGCACGGTCGCGACCGTGGCGGTTTCGTAGCGACGGCGGTCGATGACGCCGCCCTCGGTGATCGCCGCCTTCCATTTTCTGGAAAACGGCATGGGCGCATCGGCCGGTACGTCTCGCCGCCCGGTCGCGTTCAGCGCGCGCACGACCTTGATCGCGCCGAGCACGCCGTCGCGCGAGCCTGCCGCCTTGAACCGGAACGCGTCAAAAAACGCGGGCGCGTAGCGCCGCATCGTCATGTAGCGCCCCGCCGCGCGGATCAGCGGCTCGTCGCGAGTCAGGTCGGCGATCGCGGTCGCCTCGCTCTCGGCGTCCAGAAGCCTCGTCCAGCCCACCCCGTCGTCGAGCGCCGCCCAGACGTCCAACCCGTCCTCGCGCGCGACCCGGAGTGCGCCGACCGTGGCGCCCAGCAGCCGCATGAGCCGGTTCACGTCGCGTGTGGTCGCCTCGATGCCGCGCTTCTGCGCGGCCCTGGCCCTGGCGAACAGGAGGCCGGTCTGCTTGCCGAACATTTCGATCGCGGCGTCCGCGAGCCGCGCTTCCAGGTCGATGACGGCTGCGGCGAGTGTCGCGCGCCTTCTGCGGAGCGAGTAGTCGGACAGGAGGAACGCGGGCGCGACGTGGCCTTCGCGCACGAGCTGCTCGAAGCGGTGCTCGTGGATGCGGCCGGCCATGCCCGGGTCGAGCCCGAGCCGGCGCACGTGCGCGAGCCGGGCGAGAATGCCGGCGAGATTGCGCGCGGTCGGGCTGTCCGACGTGTCGCGCAGCCACGCGAGCGGCGTCGTGCTGCGATCCTGGTCCACGATCAGCAACGCATCCAGCCCCGTCACCTGCTCCGGAGCAAGCGCATCGACCAGCGTGTCGGCCGCGAGGCGGCGCGCCATGGCGCGCCCCGCCACCCCGATCCGCTCGATACGGGCGGGCGCGGGCAGAACGATCCGGGCAGCACGCAAATGGCCCAGCACTGCCGCGGCGATCGGCTTGCCCCGTTCGGTCGCTTCCGCCGCGCGGGTGGCTGCGCCGAGCGCGCCGGGGACGTCGGCCGCCTCGAACGCGCGCAGGCGCAAACGCTCCATCGCCTCCCAGGCGTGTTCGAGCCGGGTCTGGGCGCGATGCGCGTAGCCCTCGAACGCTGTGGGCGCGATGTCGAGTTGCGCGGCCAGGTGCCGGATCAGAAAATCGGGGACGACATCGTCGTGGCGTATGCCGAAGCCGGGATGACGCAGCAGGGCGAGGTGCAGCGCGAAGCCGAGCCGGTTGGCGTCGCCGCGCTTCGCTTCGATCAGTGGCCGGTCCTCATCGGCAACCGTGTAATGCTTGGCGAGCGAGGCATGGTCGAGGGGCACGCCGAACAACGCGCGGCGTTCGTCGCCCGTTAACAGATCGCGTCTGGCCATCGATCACCCCCTGTCCGGGAGCGTATAGTTTATGGCCGACACGTGCGAGGTGTCGCGTAACTCTCAAGTTTCGCGACAGCGGCCCTGACCGGTCACGCCACGAGGGCGGACGCTGTCGCAAATGTCTGTTGCTAATCAGCCGTGTTCCAATGCACATCTGCGACATGCTCCTCGGCTATGCGCGCGTATCTACCGACGATCAGGATCTCACGCTTCAAAAGACGGCACTGAAGGCGGCCGGATGCCGGCGGACATTCGAGGAGAAGGTGTCCGGCGCCAAGCGCGCCCGACCGGAACTCGACCGGATGCTGGAGCAGCTGCGCGACGACGACGTGGTTGTGGTCACCCGGCTCGATCGCCTAGCGCGGTCGACGCGCGACCTGCTCGACATCGCCGAGAAGCTGAACGAGGCGGGAGCGGGGCTGCGCTCGCTCGCCGAGCCCTGGGCCGACACGACCACGCCTGCGGGACGCATGGTGCTCACCGTGTTCGCCGGCATCGCGGAGTTCGAGCGCGAGCTGATCCACCAGCGTACCAGTTCCGGCCGCGCGGCAGCCATGGCGCGCGGCGTGAAGTTCGGGCGTAAGCCCAAGCTCACTCCGGACCAGATCGCGCTCGGACAGCGTCTCGTCGGCGAAGGCACATCGGTGCGCGAAGCGGCGAAGCTGCTGAAGTGTCATCATGCCACGCTCTATCGGGCGCTCAACCATCCGGCGCAGATGCCCGTACATCGCTCGACACGTTGATTGAGGAGTAGGATTTCGCCATGATCTTCGCGCTTCTACTAGCGGCAAGTTCGCCGAATTCCGCGCTGGAGGCGGAGCGGGCCTACTCGGAAGCTGTACTTGCCAGTGGCCGTCAGGCAGCGGCACGCAGTTTCGGTCCACAAAGCGACCCCTGGCCAATACAACATGCGCCCGAAACCGCGCGCTCTCCATCTGTGGCCAGCATGTTGCAAGCAGCCGAGAGTAGCCGAAGGTGGTGGCTCACAATGATGAGTGTCGAGAGCCATGCCGAGCGCAGACCCGAACTTGTCTTTCCGTCCTGTGATCCGAGCGGGTCGGCAGTTGTTATCGGCGGGCTGTACGATGGCGGAAATCGAGTTGGATCATATAAGACGCTTTGGCGGAACAGTGCTGAGGGGTGGCGCTGGGAAATCGACGACTATCGTCGGGATGGATCGAAGGCATTAGCGGCAGAAAGTTTACAAGCGATCGAACCTGAGTGCTCGGCAAAACTCACCAATGAACAGCTCCAAATCCAAGCCGTTAGCGATGCGAAAGAGATCGCGTCTGTTTTGCGACAGGAGCAGGCCGGCAAACAGGTCGACTGGTTGGCTGTTCCAAGACGAAGCGTGGCCGAAGACGTTATCTTTGTCGGCAACGATGGCCGACGCATCCGCAGGCTCCCCGCCAAGCTGCCCATTCGGCGCATAGCGGGTGCGTTATCGTCCGGAAGCAGTTACGATGAAACGCTACGGTGGAGTAGCCGCGTCCTGGACGGGTCTGCACAAGCCCATAGCTTTCAGATCACCCAGTGGCGCGGTCCCAAGAATGGATGGCAGATCGTCTACTACGAGCTCCGCGGGTGAAACATCACGAGAGGTGATCCGGTAACTTCCAACTCGTCCAACCTCACAAACCCACGAAACTTAATATACTTTGCGGCAACGCTCAGGCCTTTGTTGACCATTTGTTCCGACTGCCGCTGTCCATATGACAAACCTTGAGGTGCCCCC
>NZ_JAIXHL010000064.1 GCF_030145815.1 Sphingomonas sp. | reverse complement strand
TGGCCGTGTGCTGCCCGTCCGGTTTCAGGGTCGAACTCAGGCTAAGCTGCCATTCGATAACCCTGATGCTGAAAAGGCTAACTGCCTTGAACGCCTCAGAACGAGGCCGTCAGATTGAATGATCCATAGCGCGTCCATGATCCGGGCGGCGCATTGGGTGCTTCGCGCAAGAAACGTCCCTTGGCGAGCAGGACGCCATCAAATTCAAACCTCAGTCGTTGCGGCACGATCCAGTACCGGACACGTGCTTCGACCTGATGCCCCGCAAAATCTCCTGACCGACCCGAAGCGTCGCGCACGCCCGTCGACGAGAAGCTATCCGTTGCCGAAGCCAGCCACATCGCGCGATAGACAGCGAACCAGTCAAGCCGCTTGCTAGGGGCTGCCTCGAAACGGATCCCCTGCGTGGTCAGATTGCTGCGCGAGATGGCGTTGTAGAGGCCTGCCGGGGCAAGTTCGGCACGGCGCATGCCAAAGAGCGTGTCGAACCTGCCGTAGGCGCCTCCCGGCTTGTCGCCACTGGCACGGTCGAACTCGACCGACAGGCGCGGCTTCCATGCGCGGGCGAATGTATAGCCCAGATCGGCATGGATGAAACTTGCCCGCACAGATTGTCGCGCCGCCGTTGGCGCAAGGGATGTGCTGAGATGCCCGGTCTGGTAGAACGCCTCCACTTCATAATCGAAGGCGCCGGTGCGCGGCTCCGCGATGATGCGGCCACCGATTGTATCAAGCGAACGATCGCGAGTTGGGCGATCGGGAGAGTCCCGCTCGCCAAGGTGGAAAAAGGTCAACTCCGCCGTCGCTGCGCCAATCGTCCTGGCCCTGGCAATCTGACCACCCCAAAGGACAAGGTCGAAACTCTCCCGGTCGAGGCGAATACGGGCAGCGCGTATCCAGGCATCGTCTTCGGGCTGGCGAACCTGCGGCAGGGTGTAGATGAAGGTCGCCTTCCAGCCGTGTGGAGCGACGACATCGGCGCGAAGTCCCGTATAGCCGTTGGTGGTGTTGCGATAGTCATCCGCAGCAACAACGCGCCGGGAGCCAAGGTTCAGGGTCATGCGACCGGCAGTCAGCGTCAGCCGTGTGCCCTTGCCCAGCACACCATCAAAGTCCGCAGCGGCATAGGCCTGCACCGGCTCCAGCACATTGACTTCATTGGTGGTCACAGGCGTTCCAGGATTGTCGCCCCATACCCGGCTGTCAAAAAGTTCGACGCCCACGCGCACGCTATCGCGCCGATATTCGGCGAGGATGTTCGTGCGCAGGTTCACCAGATCGTCGCTGCGGTTGAACCCGGCCCGAGCCTGTCCGTCTATCACTTCATAGCGCAGGCGCATGGCGCCTGTGACCGTCAATCCGTCACTAGAGGCGGGCGCATCGGTCGAGGCTGACTGCGCCCATGCAGTGCCGGGGGCAGCGATAGTTATTACCGAAATTAGATATATATGTTTCATCGAATCAATCATGATGATACATATGCATCATGATAAGCGATGACGCATCCGATTTCTGGCTGGCACTTCTTCACCAGTTGCCCGCAAAGCCGCCCTATCTTCGCGTAAAAATATGGCGCCGGCTGCAAGCCATCGGTGCGATTCCGCTTAAAAATGCGGTTCATGTGCTTCCACGTCGGACAGTTACGGAAAGCGCCTTTCGCGACCTACTGGGAGAAATCATCTCCAGTGGCGGCGAAGCGACGCTGATCGAGGCACGTATGATCGAGGGACAGAGCGACGCTGACCTTCGCGCGCTGTTCGATGCCGCGCGCGACAGTGACTATGACGAGTTGGCACAGGCGGCGCGAGCACTGCTTGACACCGGACCGCCGTCTGGCGCGGAAATCGCAAAGCTCCAGCGACGACTGACTGAGATCGTCAGCCTGGATTTCTTCGATGCCCATGGTCGCCAGAACGCAGAGGCTGCGCTGCGCGAACTGGACGAGAAGCGTTATGCTCATCCCGATGTTAGTCGCAGCAGCGAACCCGCACCGCTGTCGGCAGGGGATCTCCGGAAACGAACCTGGGTAACACGGCGCGGCGTCCATGTGGACCGCATCGCGTGCGCCTGGCTGATCCGCCGCTTCATCGACCCTGATGCCACCTTCCGGTTCGTCGATGCCCGCAGCCATGAGCCACAGGCAGGCGAACTGCGGTTCGATATGGCCGATGCCGAGTTCACCCATGAAGGCGACCGGTGCAGCTTCGAGACGCTGCTCGTCCGCGCAGAGCTGACGGATGACATCGGCCTCGTCGCCATCGGGGAGATCATTCACGATCTCGACATCGGCGACGGCAAATATGGCCGCCCGGAAACTTCCGGCCTCGGCGCGATGCTGTCGGGCGTATGCGCCTCGACCGACGACGATCTGCAACGGATCGCTAGCGCGGGAGACGCGCTCAACCAGTTCCACGCCTATTTCAGCGCCCGAAAGGCCGAGCGATGACTGCGATCACCACGGAATTGCCGGATATGTCTCAGGTTCCGGCAAAGGATCACGGCATCCCGTTCGGGGAGGCGGTGAAAGTCTGGGCGCGCATTGCATCGCTCAGCTTTGGTGGTCCCGCCGGGCAGATCGCGGTGATGCACCGCATTCTGGTCGATGAGAAACGCTGGATCGGGGAGGAACGCTTCCTCCATGCCCTGAACTATTGCATGTTGTTGCCGGGACCGGAGGCGCAACAGCTTGCCGCCTATATCGGCTGGCTCCTGCATAAGACGAAAGGCGGACTGGTCGCCGGCGCTCTGTTCGTCCTGCCTGGCTTCCTCGCAATCCTGTGCCTGAGCTACATCTATGTGCTGCTCGGCCATTCCCCGGTCGTGATGGGTCTGTTCTTCGGCCTCAAGGCGGCGGTGCTCGCCGTTGTGCTTCAGGCTGTCGTGCGAGTTGGGTCACGCGCGCTGAAGAACAATGTCATGCGCGGCATAGCGGCGGCGGCGTTCGTCGCCATCTTCTTCCTCGACGCGCCCTTTCCCGTCATCGTTCTGACGGCAGCGCTCGCGGGCTATGTCGGTGGGCGGCTCGGCCTGCCTGCTTTCAAGGGCGGCGGCGGCCACGGTCCGTCGAGCGGTAACATCGTGCATGACCGCGATACGGCTCTGGGCGAAGGTCTTCCCGACCATGCCCGGCCGAATCTTGGCTGGTCGCTCAAGATATCCGGCGCCCTGCTTGTCCTCTGGCTCGCGCCGGTCGGCATCCTGTTTGCTTTGCTCGGCCCGGACGATGTCTATACCCGCATCGCGACCTTCTTCAGCCAGATGGCGGTCGTAACGTTTGGTGGGGCCTATGCCGTCTTGGCCTATGTCGGGCAGGAAGCGGTCGGCACCTATGGCTGGTTACAACCGGGTGAGATGCTGGATGGCCTTGGCCTCGCGGAAAGCACGCCGGGACCGCTCATCATGGTGACGCAGTTCGTGGGTTTCCTTGCGGCTTTCCGCGAGGCTGGCGGGCTGCATCCGCTGGTGGCAGCGACCCTCGGCGCGATCCTGACGACCTGGGTGACCTTCGTGCCTTGCTTTCTCTGGATATTCGCAGGTGCGCCGTTCGTGGAGCGTCTGCGCGGCAATCTCGCGCTGTCCGCCTCGCTCGGCGCGATCACCGCTGCAGTCGTTGGTGTCATCCTCAATCTGGCGCTCTGGTTCGCGATCCACGCGCTGTTCCGTCAGGTTCACACGGCGACTATCGGCCCGGTTTCCTTCGACTTGCCGGTCCTGTCGTCGCTTCATGTACCCGCGCTTGTCCTCGCCATCGGTGCTGCGGTGGCGGTGTTTCGCTTCAAAGTCGGCATGATTCCGACGCTTCTGGCGACGTCTGCCGCCGGCATCGCCCTTTATCTGCTCACGCCCATTTTCTGACGTCCACCTTTCGAAAGGAGACCCTGATGAAGTCCATGCGATTGTTGAGCCTGCTCGGCCTTCTGGCGCTGAGCGCCCCGGCACATGCGGCCGAACCCTGGGAGCAGGCAATCGCCACGTCCTTCGGCAAGGCCGGGACGGAGATGCCGGGCGGCGTCTACCGCATCGCTCTGCCGCGCAGCGATCTCAAGGTGACGCTGGACGGCGTCGCCCTGAAACCCGCCCTCGCGCTTGGTTCCTGGCTCGCGTTCATGAGCCATGGGAATGGCGAGGTCATGGTGATGGGCGATCTCGTCTTGACCGACACCGAGGTTAATCCGGTAATGGCCAAGCTCGTGGCGAACGGGTTCGAGATCACCGCTCTGCACAACCATCTGCTGCGCAATAGCCCTCACACCATGTATATGCACATCGGCGCGAGTGGCGATCCGGCGAAGTTGGGCAAAATCCTCCACGATGCGCTGGCGTTGAGCAAGACGCCGCTGACGGCTCCTGCGACTTCTGCGCCGGCCCAGCCAGATGCGATCGACCTCGATACGGCGTCGCTCGACAAGATCATGGGCTACAAGGGCAAGACCGGGGGCGGCGTCTATGCCTATGGCATTCCGCGTGCCGAAGCACCGCGCGACGGCGGCATGGCGCTCCCACCCGCCATGGGATCGGCCATCGCGATCAACTTCCAGTCCACAGGCGATGGCAAGGCTGCCATCACCGGGGATTTTGTGCTGGCAGCTTCAGAGGTTAACCCGGTCCTACGCGCGCTGCGTGAGAACGGCATCGAGGTGACTGCCCTGCACAACCATATGCTGAACGACGAACCGCGCATGTTCTTCATGCATTTCTGGGCAAATGACGATGCGCAGAAGCTAGCGACGGGCCTGGTAGCGGCGCTCAGCCATGTGGCTGTTACCCCAAGTACGCGCTGAGGCTAAGGCTGCGCGTCCGAAATTCTCAGATCAACC
>NZ_JAIXHL010000063.1 GCF_030145815.1 Sphingomonas sp. | reverse complement strand
ATCAAAGAGTGTTTCGGGCAACGGCGCGCCGCTGCGAAAATGCCCCGACATGCCGGTCAGCACGCCTCTATCCCAGGCGAAATCTTCCATGAGCTGGCTCGGAAGTTCTATCGCATCCCATTCGAACCCGTTGATCCCCGCGATCGATGGACGATCTACGCGCGTGAACAGATGGTGCAGGCAGTGGCCGGTCTCATGAAGCAGTGTCGTCACGTCATAATGGCTGAGCAGCGATGGCACCGCCTCGCTCGACGGCGCGAAGTTGCATACAAGATAGGCCACAGGCAGAGTTTGCGCATCGCCGTCGTCAAGCCTCGCCCGCGCGGCAGACATCCAGGCGCCGTTCCGCTTCCCCGGCCTCGCGTAAAGATCGAGATAGACACCCGCGATGACCGTGCCGTCATCGTCGGCGACGTCGAAATAACGGACATCGGGATGATAGACCGCCACATTATCACGATCGACTAGCCGAATGCCGAACAGTTGTCCGAGCAGATTCTTCCAGCCTTTCAACACGCGATCGACCGGAAAATAGGTCCGTATTTCCTGCTCGTCGATGGCGTGCAACCGCTGCCGCAACCGATCCGAAGCGAAAGCCACATCCCAAGGCTGAAGATCGTCGTATCCGAGCACCTCCATTGCGAAAGTCTGCAGGTCCGCGAGGTCGCGTTCTGCAGCCGGGCGCGCGCGCTCCGCGAGATCGCGCAGGAATGCGAGCACTTCGCTCGAGTTCGGGGCCATCTTTGTCGCCAGCGATTGCTCCACCGGGTTCGAAAAGCCGAGGAGAATTGCAGCCTCTCGCCGCAGGTCGATGAGGCGGGAAATGCGGGGGGTGTTGTCGAACTGTCCCGCGCACGGCCCTTGATCGGATGCTCGGGTCACATTTGCGCGGTACAGGCGCGCGCGCAAATCCCGATTCTCCGCGAAAGTGAGAATCGCGGCGACGCTGGGCTGTTGGAGCGTAACGCGCCATCCGTCGACGCCCTTGGCTCGCGCGGCATCGCGAAACATCGCCTTATCCGTATCGGAAACACCAGCCAGCAAGTGCTCGTCATCGATCATTTCGTCCCAAGCGTCCGTGGCGTCGAGCACCGCGCTGCCGAAGGCGGTAGAGAGCTCTGACAATTCTACCGAGATTTCGCGAAAACGCCGACGCTGGTCGGGGGCCAGGGCAACGCCGGCCATCGTAAAATCGCGGATCGTGCGTTTGACGACAACTTGATCCGCCTGGTGCAAATCAGCGAAACCGGAGGATTTCGTCAAACCCACCAGGAGGTCGTAAAGATCCCGATTCTGGCCGAACTCCATTTCGTTGTCGATCAGCCGACGCTGGGCTTCAGCATGGGCGGCGCGTAATTCCGGGCTATCGGCCACTCCGTTGAGATGCGATACCGTCCACCAGACTGCGTCGATGAGATTGGCCACACGTTCGATCGGCATCCAGATTTCGGGGAATTTGGACGGCCTTCGCGCTACGATGTCGGCAACAACCGCCTGATGTTCAGCAATCGCAGCGTCAATCGCTGGCAGAATTTGATCCGGGGAAATGTCGGCGAAACGGGGCAGCAGCCGGGGGTCAAAAGGCAAATTGATCAAGGTCATTTTCCTGGGACTCACTTCTATAGAAAATCGAAATGGAGGTCGATCGACGGAACTTTGCGATCCTCGTGGGTTGGCAGGGGCACGGCGTGGATCGATGGACGTGCTCGCGAGGGTGCTTCGATGAAGTTCCCCGCGCCGCACGCAAGCGCCATGCGGCCATCGCTATCATCGATATTGCGATGGCCGCCGGCGGCACGTGATCATGCGATGCAAGGGTGCAGTATCACGTGCCGGCAAGCTTCGATGAACCGGTCGATGTTGTTGTCGTTCAGCCCCGCGATGTTGATGCGTGAACTGAGGTCGAGATAGATGGCGTGCTCGCGCCGGAGCGCGAGAATTTGCGCCGCCTGTAGTGGAAGCATCGTGAACAGGCCGTCTTGTCCTTCTATATCAATGTCGCCTGCGATCGAGGCCGCGGCCAGGCGCGTCCGAACAGACAAAAGCCGCGTGCGCATTTCTTCGAGTTCACCGTACCAGGCGTTCCGCAACGTCGGGTCGCTGAGGATCATTCTAACCACCGCGGCGCCGTGGTCCGGTGGATTGGACCAGAGCATCCTCGCCAGCGCTTCGGCCGTGAGGCGGCATGACCGCGCGGAACGGCTATTGGGGGCCAGAACTGCAAGCATACCGGTGCGATCACTGTAAAGGCCGAAACTCTTTGAGCAGGAAATTGCGACGATCACCTGTGGCAGGGCGTCCAGAAGCAACCGTGTTCCTTCCATGTCCGCCTCAATACCGCGGGCAAGCCCAGCGTAAGCAAGGTCGACGACCGGCACCAGATCTTTCGCGGCGAGAACAGCGCGGAGGGCGAGCCACTGCGACCGGGTAAGCGAGGCCCCTGTCGGATTGTGGCAGCAACCGTGCAGGAGGAATAAATCCCTCGGCCTCGCCGCGTTGGCCGCTGCGATCAAGCTTTCGAAATCTACCCTGCCGGTGGCCGCGTCATAATAGGGGTAAGCGACATGTTCGATACCGCAATGTTCGGCCGTCGGGATATGATTTGGCCAGGTTGGGGTGCCAACAATCAGGCGGGATCCCGGAGACAGATGGGCGGCAAGTTCGAGTCCAAGCCGGTAAGCACCGGTGCCGCCCGGCGTCTGGATTGTCGCCATGCGCCCTTCCGCCATCGCTTCCAGGTTTGGCAAGAGCTCGGCGATGAGAAGCTCGCAGAACAGGGGGTCGCCGGCGGGACCAAGATACCCCTTGCCGATCTGGCTTTTCAGCTTCCAGCCTTCAGCCTCCTTGACGGTGGCCATCACCTTGATCTGGCCGCCATTGTCTCGATATGTCCCAACGCCGAGATCCATCTTGTCCGATCGGTCGTCGGCCCGGTAGAGCTTTCCTACCTCCATGAGAGAATCGGCTGGCGGCGGCTGAATGTCTTGGAACATGATGATCCCCTAAATTCTCAGAAAATGGATGGCGCCAATCACATAGGCGGCGAGCAGCAAGGTCTGGACGACCATGACGATGAGCGGGCGCCAGCCCTCCGACATCAATGCACCAATCGAGCTTTTGAGACCGAGAGCAGCCGTCGCTGCGACAAGGCAGAATGTCGCTGCCTGCGAAAACCCTTCGCGAAAGTAGCCGGTAATCGCACCCAAATTGCTGCCGGCCGCCATCAGCGCGAAGCCGATAAGGAAAAAGAAACTACTGCGCGGCGGTGTGCTCTGGCCGTCCTTGGTGCCAAACCGTGTCGAGAGGAAAAGGATCGCGGCGACGGCTGGCGCCAGGCAGGCGACACGGACCAGCTTTGTCGCGACCGCTGCGCTCGCGGCGTCCGGCGAAATCATCGCTCCTGCTCCTGCGACCTGGCTGACGTCGTGGATTGAAGCTCCGAAGAAGATCGCGGCTTCAATCTGGTCAAAGCCGAGGCGAAGAGCGATCATGGGATAGAGAAGCATCGCAATCGTGCTGAGCGCCGTGGCGAGGGCGACCGTCGCGATCGTCTGGCGCTCGCGCGCCGGATCGGCGGGCAGCACGGTCGAAATGGCAAGCGCCGCCGAGGCTCCGCAAATGCCAACCGCTCCAGCCGATAGGATGGATCGACTGCGCGGCATGCCGAGCAGAAGTGCCAGACCGGTTCCAGCACTCAGCATAAGCAGGACCGCGCCCGCCGAGATGAGCACCGCCGACGCGCCCAGTGCGGCAATCTGGTCGATTGAGAGCCTTACGCCGAGGAAGGCAATGCCAAGGCGCAGAATGGCGCGCGCCGTAAATTCCGTCCCCGCTGCGGCCGGCGAGACGTCGACGAGATGGGCCAGCGCCATACCGATGATCAACGCGATTAATACGGGCGGCGTCGCAGATGCCGAGCCTGCGATCATCGAAAGCGCGGCGATCCCGCCGCAGAGCGCAAATCCGCCAAGTCGTGACGCAATGGTTAATGAAAGGGTCGGTTGGCGGACGGCGTCGGTCACTCTGCGGGCTCGCAGCCCTTGGCGCGCTTGATGCGAGACCGATTGACGATCATCCTGTCATGAAGACGTGCGATGATGCCGCTTCCAGTTCGCTCGAATAGCATCGGCAGAAGTGCGTGAATGAAGCAGGCGAACGCTCCGGCAAGCATGGTAAGCCCGAATGAAGCCGAATGGGTGAGGTGCTGCAGGTAGCTTTCCCCAACCGACGCGGGATGCTTGGTGAACAGACGTGAAAACATGAAGATCTCCTCGCCTCACTTTTATGCGAGGACGCGAGAAAGGTGGTTCCAAAGATTTCCATAATCTGCCAAATGACAGAGAGAAAATTGTCATTTTTCGCTGAAGGGTAGAATATTTTGCTCGACTCCTTGGACAGGAAGATATTGCGCTGCTTGCAGGACAATGCGGATCAGTCGCTGGCAGAAATCGCTGCGGCAGTTGGCCTGTCACAAAGTCCCTGCTGGAAACGGATCAAGCGCCTGGAAAACGAAGGCTATGTGCGTGAGCGGGTTGCGCTGCTGGATCGCGATCTGCTGGATCTGGGCGTCACCGTTTTCGTCTCGGTCCGTACGAATCAGCATCATGAGACTTGGCTCCGCGAATTCGCCGAAGCCATTTCGGCTATTCCTGAGGTCGTTGAATTTTACAGAATGAGCGGAGATGTCGATTATCTGCTCAAAATTCTTTGCCGCGACATCTCGGATTTCGATCGCATATATAAATCTCTGATCAAGCGAACGGCATTGCGTGACGTGACCTCGTCTTTTGCCATGGAGCAGATCAAATATACGACGAGGCTCCCGATCTGATGTCGTTTTGCTACGCGGCCGGTGCGCTCTGTAAGACGGCCGGGGCAGAAGCTATGTCGGAAAGACGTCGGGAAGGCATGTCTGGCTATGGTCATATCGTCGATCAGGCGCTGGCGCAGCGGGCTGATCGGGCCAATCTGGATAAGCTCGTTCATCGTTCGACTCCTCAGGTAAAGGAGCCGAAAGGGTCCGCCTACGGCAGCCGACGTTCAATCAGGCGCGGCGCTCGCTGGGCCGCTTTACATCGAGGCTAGCGCCAATCCGCGGAGCGGTTCGTGCAACGGCCACCAGGTCGTGTTGACAAAAGATTTCAACCACAGCCTTGCAGCGGCGAGGTTTAGGAAGCTCTCGAAGGATAGGACGGTTTTGTCGTAGCGGGTCGCGATGCGGCGCTGTTGTTTGAGTTTACCGAACAT
>NZ_JAIXHL010000062.1 GCF_030145815.1 Sphingomonas sp. | reverse complement strand
GACCAGGACACGATCAGATCCGGCTGAACATCCCCATCACGCCTCATCGCCATCGCTGCAGCCTATCTCGTCCTTCAATACTCTCTCTGAATCAGACGGACCCGACTTCGTCAACGGGCTGTTAAGCCTGTGCAGCTTGATGCATATCTGAGCTCGCGCGCCACTCTCGCCGCAGCCCACCGACCGCGCGGTCCACGCGTGTCGACAGATTTGCGTGCGCGCTTGAGGGTCGGCGTAATCTGGCATCTCGTGCGCCTGCTCGACATCTCCCAGGGCGGGGCAAAGGTTGCGACAGATCTGTCCGTCAGCCTGGGCGAAGAGATTGAGCTGGATCTCGAGGGCGTTGCGCCGTTCGTGGGGCACGTCTGCTGGGTCCGCGGCGCGCGTATCGGCATCACCTTTGTCCAGCCGGTCCAGCTGGCAACCATCGCGCAATGGGTCGCAAAGCTGGCGAGCCCGGCCCCCTGACTCTGCCCGGTTCGCGACGGGGACGTGTGTTTTCGGTCTGCGCGACGCGCACCGTGATCGCCATATTTCGTGCGAATGGTCTCAGGTGGCTTGTAATGGCCTCCGCGGCCCTGCAGGCGTGCATGCCCTGCGCGACAGGGCAGCTTGCATGTCGGTTGCCGAACTGAAACGGGCGCATGGCATAGTCTGGCGTATCGGCCGGTCGCCAAGTCGGTTAGGTCACGATCATGTATTCACGGCGTCATCACATTTTGATTGCAGTCCGCGACCCTAGCTTGCGCGACCGGATTGTCATTGTCGTGGAAGAAAACGGGATGAGCGCCGATCAGGCTGGCGATGCCGACCTGGTTCGCGCTCAGCTCGCCAGGCGGATGCCTGACCTGCTTGTGCTGGATGACGGGCTGCCTGGCATCAGCGCCTTCCTGCCGCCATGCCCAGAAACCGCCGACCGACCAATGGAGGGGTCCTCTATCCGCATCGTGCGGCCCGGGTGCCTTGCTGGCTCCACCACCAGTTGCGGTCCGGAGCCCGACCTGCAGCTTCCAAGGCCTGTGCTGGTCCGCGACGTCCTTGCTGCAATCGGGGCGCTATTGCAGCCGACACAGCCGCCGTCGCTTGGTCTCTCGGCAACGCGTCTGTCGGTCGGACAGCTGGTGCTCGATGGCGAGCATTGGGAGGCCTTTTTCGGTCGCACGCATGTGCCGACCAGTGCGACCGAATATCGGCTATTGACCCTGCTGGCATCGCACCCGTCGAAGTTTTTCTCGAACGACGCGATTGCGGCCAGATTGGGATCTGCTCGGGATACCCATCTGCGGCCAGCGGTCGATGGTTGCATCTTCGCGCTGCGGTCCAGATTCAGGCATGCCGGCTGTACGGACTTGATCGAGCTATTGCCCGGCCCCGCTTATCGGCTCGGCACCTGCGCATGAGCCAGTGATCCTCCGATCTGGAGTTCCACACCCAGTCAGGGCATGCCGCGTGACCACCGGATGGGGCGATTTCGGGCCAACGCCACGCACCGCCACGCGGACTGTGCGCACTGGTTTGGCGCCTGACCACAGCGCAGGTGATGGTTCTCCTTGCATCTCCGATGGCGGAATTGCTTTCTGAATTGGTCCCATCTGACGCCTGTGCAGGCGGCGCATGAAGGTGCAGAGCTCGGATCTCACCCGTTGCGCCCTGGCCCCTCGCAAAGGCCGGCGATGATGTGAGAGGGGGGGCTGATCTTCTGCGACGTCAGCCCTTGCAGTGCGCAACAATGTCCTGCAAGCGATTGTTTTATTGGGGGTGGCTATGTATTCATCGTGGTTGCGATTTGGTGCCGGACTCACTGCAATGATCTGGCTGTCGGCGTGTGGCGGGGGCGGCAGCGGGTCGATCAGCGGCACCCCCAGTGGAACCAGTCCCACGCCATCGCCAGGGGCGTCGCCATCCCCTGCGCCGGGGACCGGCGGGACAACCGGCGAGCTCAAGCCCGTTGCTGATGCCACCTTCATCGCCGCTTTGATGGAGATGACCACAAGTCCAGGGACGGCAAGCGAGCTGAACGGCCAGACAACCGGCGGGACCACCAGCAATCGGTCGGTGACGCTGGACACGCCGGGCTTCCGTGCCAGCTACGCCGCAGGGTCTGGCTACTCAATCGCTGACGCCATCCATTCTGCAGCATTCGGCGCCGCACAGCTGACCAGCGACACGACGGCCTCTGACCCGACCTATCCGACGGTATTGTTCACCCGGAATTCGAACAATGCCGTCGATTATCTGGCGATGTACAAGTTCAAGGTCACGACCACGTCGGTCCTTGGATCAGGCAGTGTGGAACCGCGCTATGCAGGTGTCGGTGGGTGGCAACACAGCATCGCAGATCCCGGTGCCCGCCGCACGAGACTGAACTATTTTGCATTCGGCCCGGTCACGCCAGCGACCGCAATGCCGCGGTCGGGCGTCGTGAAATTCTCGGTGACCGGCTCTGGAAACTTCGCCGGCAACAGCGATCTGTATTTTGCAACGGTGTTTGACACGATCACTGTCGATTTTGCAGCTGGCACGGTCACAGGGACCATTTCCGCAAGCGGGCGCAACCTCTTCGACGGAGGGGTCGGCGGCATCTACAATGTCCGATTGAACGGCACGATTTCTGGAAACGCGGTAGCTGGCGCTACCACCTCGAGCATCACCACGGCATCAGGTCAATTCCGGCTGTTGTTCATCGGACCTAACGCGGACGAGATCATTGTCACCCATGTCGGACAGAATGCCGGAGGGCACTTCGTCAGTGCCGCTGTGGGCGTCCGGAACCCATATCTGCCATAACGATCCTGAATATGCGGTCACCGCGCGCCGGTTCACGGCGATGGATTGGGACAGCCGTCCCGGGGTAGTCTGTCGGTTTCGGGACGGTCTTCGAGGCGCACTGACCGGCCCGCAGCGGGGACTGGCAAGCTACCGTTTGTCACGGCACTCTGGTTCGATGTCAGGTGGAAATCATCGCATTGACAGTGCTCGCCAGCTCTTCGAGCGAGAAGGGCTTCTTGATCATCGACATGCCCTCGTCGAGAAAACTTCCGCGGTGCGTGGCATGTTCGGCATAGCCCGTGATGAACAGGATGGGCAGGGCGGGACGGAGTTTGCGCGCGGCATTTGCGAGGTCGCGACCGTTCATCCCCGGCATGCCGATGTCCGAGATCATCAGATCGATACGGGCGTCGGACTGAAGAAGGCGAAGCGCGGCGGACGGATCACTGATCTCAATCGCCTCATATTGCAGCTCCTGCAGCACCTCGCGGACGAGCATGCGCACGGAATCATCGTCCTCCACCAACAGCACGCGCTCACCTAACCCCTGCCGTGCCACCCGACGTGCGCCGGATTCGGCCACCGGGGACGCATCAGTAATCGGCAGATACAGACGGACGGACGTTCCGCGACCGGGCTCGCTTTCGATCCGCACGGCACCGCCGCTCTGTTGAGCAAAGCCATGGACCATCGAAAGTCCGAGACCGGTACCCTGCCCGATCGGCTTGGTCGTGAAAAAGGGATCGAACACCTTATCGATGATGTCGGCCGTCATTCCTGTGCCGGTATCGCAAACCGACACAAGGACGAACCGGCCCGTCCGCAGTCCAAGGGCATGAGCAGCCTCCGCCGGTTCGATGTCGACACGGCTGGTCGTGATTGTCAGGACTCCACCGTCGGGCATCGCATCGCGCGCATTGATCGCGAGGTTTAGGATGGCATTTTCGAGCTGGTGGGCATCGGCCAAGGCATGGGGCAAGTCAGTGCCATGGAGCAGCTTGAGCTCGATCTGCTCCGGCAGCGCATGCTGCACGAGCGGCGACATCGAAACGATGAGCTGGTTGATGTCGAGTGGACGCGGATCGAGCGACTGTCGGCGCGAAAACGCGAGAAGCCGGTGGGTAAGCGATGCGGCCCGCTCCGCCGAACTCGTGGCGGCATCGATGTAGCGGCCAATCTCATCGATCCGGCCTGCGGCGATCTTGCGGCGCATTAGGTCAAGTGACCCGATGATACCGGTCAGCATATTGTTGAAATCATGCACGATCCCGCCGGTCAGCTGTCCGACTGCCTCCATCTTCTGGCTCTGCCGCAGCGATGCCTCGGCGCGTTCGCGCTCGGCGGTTTCGGCCTGTAGTCGCACCAGCGCATGTTCCAGCTCTGCGGTGCGCTCGCGCACTTGCGTTTCAAACCCTTGCGCTGCTTCCGCCAACGCCAGGCGTTGCCGATAGAGATCAAAGAACACCGTTGCCTTGCCGCGCAGGATGTCGGGCTCGATCGGCTTCTGGATGAAATCAACCGCACCGGCTTCATAGCCGCGGAAACGGCGCTGCGTGTCGGTACTGCCGGCGGTGACAAAGATGATCGGGACATGACGGGTGCGCTGGTTGCCGCGCATGAACTCGGCCAGCTCAAACCCGTCCATGCCCGGCATTTGCACATCAAGAAGCGCCAGCGCGACGTCGTGGTTGAGCAGCAGTTCGAGCGCCTCCTCGCCCGAGCGCGCGCGCAGGAAGGCCAGCCCGTCGCGTCGCAGCAGCGCTTCCAGCGCGAGCAAATTTTCTTCGAGATCGTCGACGAGCAGGAAGTTGATCGGTGGGGGCGGGTTGCTCATGATGTTCCAAGCTTCAATAGACGATCGGCGATCGCGTCCAGCGACAGTGTCGCGGCGGCGGGGCAGCGGGCCAGAGCAGCAGTCGGCATCGCTGCGGCATAGGCGGTGGCAGGATCTTCAACCAGCATCGCTCCGCCCGCAGCATGCACAGCGGCCGCACCGCGCGCGCCATCCTCATTGGCGCCCGTCAAAATGACGCCGACCAGCCGCGCGCCATAGCTGTCCGCTGCACTCTCGAACAAGACGTCGATCGACGGGCGCGAGAATAAAACCGGTGCATCGGCCGAGAGCGCGATGGTCTCGTCGCACTCGACCAGCAGATGATAGCGGAGGTGCACTGCGCCAGTGGCGAGGGTTGAACCGGGCAATCCCGTTTGCAACGGGATGGCTTACGGATCGACGATCGTGATGTCCTGAACTATTCGATTCGGCTGGTCAGCGGTAATCCTCGCAGTCTCATCTTCGAGATCGATGACCAGTGCCGAGCCCGATAGTCAGATGATGTGCAGAAGGTGGCGCCGATGCAGACGATCGGTGTCGGCGTGCCGGCAGACCTCTCCGCGCCAGCTGTTCCGGGCAAAATTCCGTCCCATCGCTCCCGCCGAACCGCATGGGCTGTACTGTCCCCGATGCGTCACGGCACCAGCGCACGGCGCGGCGTCGATTTTGCTTTCCTACATGGCCTTGGTTCGCTTGGATGGCGGGATGAAGGATCCACCCAAGCTGCGCGACCTAGCTCAAGCGCTGGAATATTGGCTGTTGGCAGCTCTGCTGCTGGGCACATTCGTCGCCGGCGCCATAAGCGCGATCCGCTGGCTGCTCGGCTAGCTCAGGCCCGGAACCGGTTGACGGCGCGCTTCCATTCGCGGTCATCGGGCCATGGCAGCTGCACGGTCGCTGCGCGGGTTTTGGTCGTGCTGACTGCTGCGTTGCTTTTGCAAGCGGTGCACTTGAGCCGGTCTCCGACGGCACTTAACCGATCATCCCAGCCGTGGCGATGAAACCGCCACCAGAGCTGGTGCGGGTCGAAGATTGCGACACGGCGGCACTGCGGCGTCCGGCAGATTGCAAGGACATTCATGTGCCAGGCGGCGCACTCAAACAGGGTGGTCGGAATGCGACCGCCGCGCGGATCAAATCGGGCCATCGGGACGGTCAGGACGGGGATGCAAACAACTGGGGCTGGAAGTTCGGATTGGTGTGAAGGCCTTGCGTGGTCTGCGCCCAAACCAAATGCCAGCATTTGATAGACCGATTGCGCGCGACGGCCTTGACGGCCTCCAGTGACCAGTCATCGCACGGGTCAACGGCGTTAAAGCTCTCGCGCTCAGCGGCACGCAGCCGCAGATCATGCTCCACGATCAAGGCTCCAGCGATGCGAACCCGCGGGAACCGCGGGGCGCAATCATGGAACATATAAAGAACATGGGCAAGTTGATCTGCCCCCACCGAGTGGACCGATAGGTTTGTTAGTGGATTAAGCCCATCGCCGCCATATCCGGACGGAGGTGGAGCGAAGCGGAACCGGAGGCCGGATATGGCGGTGTCGCCGTTTCCGGT
>NZ_JAIXHL010000061.1 GCF_030145815.1 Sphingomonas sp. | reverse complement strand
TCGGGGACCGGTGAGAGGATGGTCGAAAACGTACGCTAAGCGTCCCGGCTTTGCTGGTGGAGGCGCAGCGGCCTGAACCGCTCGCGAGGTTTGTCGATCTCGCCCCAGAGATAGTCGCCGGTGAGGCCGATATGCTCCCAGCCCAGAGGGGCGACGTGGGCGAGCAGCTCGTCGGGCACGTCGACGCCGCTGCCGCGCAGATGACGGACAGCTCGGTCGAGATAGACGGTGTTCCAGAGCGTCATGGCCGCGGTGACGAGGGTCAGGCCGGAGGCGCGATGGCGCTGGTTCTCGAAGGTGCGGTCGCGCAGTTCGCCGAGGCGGTTGAAGAAGATGGCGCGGGCGAGCGCGTTGCGGGCCTCGCCCTTGTTGAGAATGCTGCCGGTGCGACGACGCTGGTCGGGATCATCGAACCAGTCGAGCATGAACAGGGTGCGTTCGATCCGACCTATCTCCCGCAGCGCGCGGGCGACCGAGTTCTGACGCGGGAAGCCCGCCAGCTTGCGGAGCATGACCGAGGCGCTCACCGTGCCGGCGCGGATCGAGGCGGCAAGGCGCAGGGTTTCGTCCCAGTTCTCCTCGATCGCGCGGATCTTGACCGGACCGGCGACGAGCGGGCGCAGCGTCGGCCACGAGTCGAGCGGCGACAGGCTGTAGAGCCGGCGCTCGTTGAGGTCGCGGATGCGGGGCGCGAAGCGGAAGCCGAGCAGATGGCACAGGCCGAAGACATGATCGACCGCGCCGGCGGTATCGGTCGCATGTTCGCGGATGACCAGCTCGCTTTCATGGTCGAGCAGGCCGTCGAGGACATGCGCGGCCTCGCCGGCATTGGCGGCGATGACCTTGGTGTGGAACGGCGTGAAGCGGTCGGTGACGTGGGTGTAGAACAGCACGCCTGGTTCGGTGCCATAGCGGGCGTTGTGATCGGCGCGGGCCTCGCCCTGACCACCGGCACGAAAGAACTGCCCGTCCGACGACGATGTATCGCCCGGTCCCCAGACCGCCGCGAGCGGATGCGCGGTATGGCAATCGACGATCGCCGCCAGCGCCGACAGATAGGTTTCGTCGCGCACATGCCATTCCGCCGTCCAGCGCAGGCGAGACAACGTCAGCCCGCGCGAGCTTTCGGCCATGCGGCCCAGGCCGAGGTTGGTCGCATCGGCGAGGATCGCACCCATCAGCGCGGACTGGTCGGAGGCGGGGGCGCCGCTGCGCGCATGGACGAAACGGTCGGCGAATCCCGACCATGCGGCGACCTCGACCAGCAGATCGGTGATTCGGACGCGCGGCAGCATCGCGTAGAGCCGGGCCTTTAGCGCATCGGCATCGTCGGACGGGGATCGCCGGATCGACGATATGAGCAACTGCCCGCGTTCGATCGTCACATCGACCAGCTCGCCCGCTGCGGCTGCGCGCTCCACCTCCGTCATGCGCCGGGCCAACAGGGTGCGGCGTTCCTCGTACCATTTGGAAAAGTCGGTCGGCACAACCAGGCGCAGATCGCCGCTCGCGCGCATCGCTTCGAAGGCGGGCATGGGCAGCTGATAGTCGTCGAGCGTGCGATAGGCGCGGCTGCCGTCCACCCAGATGCTGCCCGAGCCGAGCCGCTCGCGCAGGTGGGCGATCACTGCGATCTCATAGGCGCGCCGGTCTATCGTCCCTTCCGCCGGCTGCACGACCTTGCGCCAGCGCGGCTTGATGAAGCTGGTCGGCACTCGCTTCGGCAGGACCGATCGACCGTCGCGGTACATCGTGCGCAGCACCTCGATCGCGCCGAGCAGCGGATCAGCCAACCGCGCGGTGCGGAAGGTGAAAGCGGCGAGAAACGTCGGGGCGAAACGCCGCACGGCGGGATAGCGTTCGACCACTTCTTCCAGCCCGTCATCGGCCGAGCGCGTCAGATCCTCGGCAAAGCGGATGCTGCGTTCGAGCTGATCCCAGCCCATCTTCGCGTCGATCGCGCGGAAGGCATCGCGCCCGCTCGCACGAGCATCTACCAGCAGGCGACCGAGCCGGGCATGGAAACGCGCGGTGTCCTTCAGCATCCGTGCCTGGCCGAGCAGCCGATCGGAGCGGGTGCGGTCGGCACGGCGGAACAGCGCGCCCACCATCTTCTCCACCATGACCAGCGCGGCGTCGGTCAACGTCGCTTCCATCTCGATCACGGAAGCTACGAGCATGGCGAGCCGGCGCGGACGTTCGAGACGCCGCAGGTGCTGGGCGGTGACGATGCCGGCGGTCCGCGCAATGACGGCATAGCGAGCAGCATGGATACGTCGTGCTCGATCAGCCGCGATCCCGATGCCGCGCACGGTGTCGAGCCGTTCGACGATTCCCTTCAGGTTCGCGGCCGATGGTGCTTCCGGCCATTCGCGTATCCATCCTAGCCGGGTGCGCCCATCATCGTCGGAGGCGATCATGTGTTCGAGTGCGGCTTCCTGTTCGGTCGAACAGTCGCGGATCAGATTGGAATGGGCCGCCTTGCGCGCCCGTGTCCGCACGATGAGGGCGAGCCGTTCCAGCGTCGATGTCGCCGGCAGTACGATCCGGTCCGCCCGCAAGCGATCGACCATGCCTGTGACGATCGTCTCACCTCTATCAGTCGAAGCGGCAATCTCCGATCCCAGCGCCAGCATCGCCCGTACATCCACCCGCGCGAAGGCGCGCAGACCGAGCAGAGCTTCGATCTCGGCCCGGTGTTCGCGCAATGTCGTGGGGCGCGTGGCATAGCCGGTGAAGTCGTCGGCTACGCACCCGATCTGATCGGCGAGCAGCGCGAGCATGGCGGCGGGCACCGCATCCCCCGTCAGTAGCCTGCGACCGGGATGACGCAGGTAGCAAAGCTGCACCGCATAGCCGAGCCGGTTCGCCCCGCGCCGACGTCGCGCCACCTGTGCCAGATCGTCGGGACCGAGCGTATAGAGCCGTTCGATCGTCGCGCGATCGGCAGGCGGGTCGAAGATCACAGCACGCTGCGCGGGCGACAGGATGGTCTTGGTCGGCATCGGCTTCCTGTTCGTCACGAAACAGGAAAGCGTACCCGTTCATGGAGCATAGACCAGAAGACGGGTTATGTGACATTATCGCGATTGATCGACGGGCAATGCCGCTCCGTCACGTGAACGGACGTATATGTGACAACGCAGATCGGTTACGCGCGGGTGTCCAAGGCGGACGGCAGCCAGGTCCACGACCTGCAGCACGACGCGCTGGTCGCGGCCGGCGTCGATCCCGAGCATATCTATGAGGATGCCGCATCGGGCCGGCTCGACAAGCGACCGGGACTGGACGCCTGCCTGAAGGCGCTGCGCCGCGACGACACGCTGGTCATCTGGAAACTCGATCGGCTCGGCCGCGATTTGCGCCACCTCGTCAATACGGTTGGTGATCTGACGAAGCGTGGCATCGGGTTGAAGGTGCTGGCGGGCGAAGGCGCGTCGATTGACACAACCACCGCCAACGGTCGGCTGATCTTCGCGATTTTCGCCGGCCTCGCCGAGTTCGAGCGAGAACTGATCGTCGAGCGCACGCGCGCCGGTCTGGAGTCCGCTCGGGCACGCGGTCGGCACGGCGGGCGTCCGTTCAAGATGACGCCGGCCAAACTGCGTCTCGCCCAGGCCGCGATGGGCAAACCGGAAACCAAGGTCGCGGAGCTATGCGCCGAACTCGGCGTGACGCGCCAAACACTCTACCGACACGTCACGCCGAAGGGCGAGATCAGGCCCGATGGTGAAAAGCTGTTGGCGCGAGGGCGCCGATAGCAGTCGGCTGAAGCTGCTCAGGTTCAGAGCGACGATGCCGTAACGTAGGTTCCTACCGCAATCACGACGGCGGCAAAGCCACGTTCGAGCAGCCCCTTACGGGTGCCGAGAACCTTGCCCAATGCAATACCGCCGATCGTTCCAGCGACGCCGCCCACGACCAGCATCGCGGTCACGCTCCAGTCGACCAGCCCCGACAGGGCGTAGGACAAGGCGGTGGTCAACCCCAGCGCGCTGACGACGACCAGCGACGTGCCGATCGCGAAGGGCAGCGGCATCGCGGTCGCGAGGATCAGCCCCGGCACGATCAGGAAGCCGCCCCCGATCCCGAAGAAGCCGGCGGCAAGCCCGACGCCCAGCCCGATCGGAACCAAGCGCGGCAGCAGCGTCGAGGCGCTATCGCGGGTCAGTCGCACGTCCGGCGCTTCCGCCGTGCGGCGCTTGCGCAACATCGACAAACCGACGCCAATCATCAGAAGCCCGAACAGGACAAGCAATCGCTTGCCGTCGAACGCCTTGCCCAACTCCGCCCCCAGCGCCGCGCCGATCATTCCGGAGACGGCGAAGACACTGGCGCACCGCCATTTCACGCGGCCCGCTCGCGCATGGCCGACCAGGCTGGCAAGCGCATTGACGGTGACGGCGACAGCGGCCGTCCCGATCGCAGCGTGCGGTGATCCGACGCCGACAACATAGATCAGGAGTGGCACGGCGAGGATCGACCCGCCTCCGCCGACAAGGCCGAGGATCAGGCCAATCACGCCGCCCGATGCAAGCGCGGCAAGGGTGGCAGCGGTGTCCACGATCGCCTCAGGCTGTCGCGCGCCGGTTCCAGGGCATGACGCGCAGCAGGTTGGCCATGCCGCACCACCCCGTCACGCCCGCGAACATCAGCCCCGCCCCGACGAACGCCGACAGCCCGAAGAAGCCGGGAGCGACGAACGTGCCGAGCAGAACGCCGATCAGCACCAGCCCACCGGCGGTAATCTGCACCTGCCGCATGATTTCCAACGGCTGCGACCGATCGGCGACGGTGGGCTGTCCTGCCTGCCGCCACGCATCGATGCCGCCGCCCAGGATATAGGCCGGCGCGCCACCCGCTGCCGCGCCGAGCTGCGCCGCATTGGCGGCGGTGCGCATCCCGGACTTGCAGTGAAAGACGACCGGACGATCGTCGCGCGGGAGATCGCCGATCCGGTCGAGCGGCACGTTCATCGCGCCGGGAATGCGTTCGCGCGCATGCTCGTCGGCACCGCGAATGTCGATCAGGCGCGCACCGGCATCGATCGCGGCACGGGTATCGTCGGGAGAAAGGGTCGCGAGCGTCATCGCATCAATCCTTGCAGTAGAGCTGGTAGAGAGTGCCGAGCAGCGTTTCGACGCGGGCATCCGCGATGGCGTACCAGAGCGTCTGGCTCTCCCGCCGGTAGGTGACGAGACCCTCGTCGCGCATCCTGGCCAGGTGCTGCGAGCAGGCCGACTGCGACAAGCCGACATCACGGGCCAGATCGCCGACCGTCATCTCGCCATGCTCGACCAGCTTGCACAGCAGCATCAGCCGGCGAGCATTGCCGATCGCCTTCAGCGTGTCGGCGACCTGCCCGGCCTTCGCCTCGAATGTCGCCAGGTCCATCGGCGGTTTGAGCATCATCGCCACTCCATTAGGTGTTGCTTATGTAGCACCAGCTAATATATTAGCAAGCGCTAACGGAGAAAATCATGACTCAGCCCCTCATCGAGGCGTTTTTCGACGAGCCGACCAATACGATTAGCTACCTCGTCGGCGATCCCGCGACACGGACTGCGGCGGTGATCGATCCAGTCCTCGACTTCGACATGGCGAGCGGCGTCGCCGACACGCGCTCGGCCGAGCGGATCGTCGCCTTCGCCCGCGAGCAGGACTGGCGGATCGCGATGGTGCTGGAGACGCACGCTCATGCCGATCATCTGTCGGCCGCACCCTTCATCAAGGCGCATACAGGCGCATGGATCGGGATCGGCGCGCATATCCGCGACGTGCAGAAAATCTTCCGCCCCGTGTTCGCGATGGATGATCTGAAAACGGACGGCTCGGACTTCGACCGCCTGTTCGAGAATGGCGACCAGTTCGCGATCGGGGCGCTGGCGGTCGAGGTGCTGCATGTCCCCGGCCACACCCCGGCCGACGTGACCTATCTGATCGGCGATGCGGCGTTCGTCGGGGATACGCTGTTCATGCCCGACTATGGCACCGCCCGCGCCGACTTCCCGGGCGGGGATGCGCGGACGCTCTATCGCTCGATCCGCCGGCTATTGGCGCTGCCCGACGAGACGCGACTGTTCCTCTGCCACGACTACAAGGCACCGGGTCGCGACGACTATCGCTGGGAGACGACGGTGGGCGAGCAGCGACGGTCGAGCGTCCACGTCCATGACGGTGTGAATGAGGACGACTTCGTCGCCATGCGCGAGCAGCGTGACGCCGGGCTATCCGTGCCCAAGCTCCTGCTGCCCTCGATCCAGGTCAACATCCGCGCGGGCCATTTCGATCAGGCGGAGGCGAACGGTGTCACCTACTTGCGTATTCCGGTAAAATGGAAAGCCGGCCATCCGTGATGTCATACGATCGCTGACACGGCTTTGTGCTTAGCGTACGTTTTCGACCATCCTCTCACCGGTCCCCGGATCAAGGTCGATCCGCCGGTGGATTTTCTACGTCCCAACTCGAAATGGCATCGTCATCTTCGCGCTGAGCCCAGCGGCGACCACCGGCTTTGGGAAATCGCGGTGCTGTTCCACATCCGCGACGC
>NZ_JAIXHL010000060.1 GCF_030145815.1 Sphingomonas sp. | reverse complement strand
CCTATAGCCTTGGCTCCGCCGGGCAATCTGGCGCTGCGGGCGTTGCGTCCGGCCTTGGCGGCGTCGCCCGGGCCGGCGGCAGCGCAGCGGTCTCGCCGCTGCGGCGTGCCGCCTCACGCGCCTCCGATAGCATGCGCTCGAGCTTCAACGCGGGTGGCAAGGCCGCGTTCGAAGCCACTGGTGGCTCCTCGACAATGGGATCGGTCGGTGGCGACGCAGCCGGCGACGGTGGCGGCGCGGCCGCGCCGGCAGCCGCGGGCGGACCGCCCGCATGGGCACAGCGCATGCGCCGCTCCCAACGCATGACCCATGCCGTCCAGGCCACCGCCCATGCCGTGCGCTCCGGCGACGCCCATGGCGGTGGCTCCTCCGTCAATCTTTCCGAAAGCGACCGCTGATGTTCAAACGACCTTCCACCCATTATGGCAAAGCCCCCGAACCCGAGACGCCCTATCAGCGCGCCGCACAGGTCTGGGACGAGCGGATCGGCGCGTCGCGCGTCCAGGCAAAGAACTGGCGGACGATGGCGTTCGGCTCGCTGATCCTCTCGGCCGGCTTCGCCGCCGCGCTGGTTTGGCAGTCGGCGCGTGGCACGATCGTACCCTGGGTGGTGCAGGTCGACCGTCTGGGTCAGGCGCAAGCCGTGGCGCCCGCCGTCGCCGACTATCGTGCGACCGATCCGCAGATCGCGTTTCACCTGGCGCGCTTCATCGAGCAGGTCCGCTCGATCCCGGCCGACGCCATCATCGTGCGGCAGAACTGGCTGCGCGCCTACGACTTCACGACCGATCGCGGCGCTATGGCGCTCAACGATTTTGCCCGCTCCAACGACCCGTTCACCAAGGTTGGCCGCCAGCAGGTCGCCGTGGATGTCTCCAGCGTCATTCGAGCATCGCCCGACAGCTTCCGCGTCGCCTGGGTCGAGCGCCGCTATGAGAACGGCCAGCTTGCCGAGACCACCCGCTGGACCGCGATCCTGACGATCGTCGTCCAGATTCCACGCAACGCCGACCGGCTCAGGGCGAACCCGCTCGGCATCTACGTCAACGCCATCAACTGGTCACGGGAGCTTGGTCAATGAAGCCGTCTTTCCGTAAAGCCGGAAACCCGGCTTCACACACATCCGTAGTCTCGGCTTTCCGCAGAGCCGCATTCCCCATGGTCCTGCTGGCGACAACCGCGCTCGCCGGCTGCGCCACCAGCACTCCGCCGCCGGAAATTTCCTACGACGCTGCCGCTCCGGCCGTGCAGACCGTCGATCCGCCGGCGCCCGTCACCGTGGTCGAGATCCCGCGGCCGCTTCCGCTGCCTGGACAGTTGCAGCGCGTCGAGCCGTCCCGAGCGACGCCGGAGCCGACCGATCCGACGGCGCGCGTCAACCAGGCCAACGCCGCTGCGCGCATCCAACCGGTGCGCGACGGCTTCATCAACGCCATGCAGGTCTATCCCTATACCGGCGGCGCGCTCTATCAGGTCTATACCGCCGTCGGGCAGATCACCGACATCGCGTTGCAACCGGGTGAGCAGCTCGTCGGCTCCGGGCCGGTCGCGGCCGGCGACACGGTACGCTGGATCATTGGTGACACACAGAGCGGTGCCGGGCCCACCCTGCAGGTCCACATCCTCGTCAAACCCACCCGGCCGGACCTGATGACCAATCTCGTCATCAACACCAACCTGCGCACCTACCATATGGAGCTACGCTCGACCGAGCGGACCTATATGGCCTCGGTCTCCTGGCAGTATCCCCAAGACCAGCTCATCGCGCTGCGTCGCCAGAACCAACAGGCCGAAGCTGCGCAGCCGGTCGCATCCGGCGTCGATCTTGCCAACGTCAACTTCCGCTACGCGATCGACGGCGATCGCACACCATGGCGGCCGCTGCGCGCCTTCGACGATGGCCGCCAGGTCTTCATCGAATTCCCGCGCGCGATCGGTCAGGGCGAGATGCCGCCGCTGTTTGTCGTCGGGCCCGAGGGCACCACATCGGAGCTGGTCAACTACCGGGTGCGCGGGCATCACATGATCGTCGATCGGCTCTTCGCCGCCGCCGAGTTGCGGTACGGCTTCGGCGATCGCCAGAAGCGCGTCCGGATCGTCCGTACCGATGGAAGGCCCGCGTCGTGAGCGAGACCGAGCCCCGGAAAGAGGAAGGGCCGGACGAGGAGACTCGGCCGCTGACCGGCGAGCCCCTCGGGCCTGCGCCGATGCGGCTGCGCGCGGAGGCACCGCGCGTTACCCGCCTGTCGCGAAAAGTGCTGGCGGGTCTCGGCCTGGTCGCCAGCGTCGGCCTCGGCGGCGCGCTCATCTATGCGCTTCAGACCCGCGACGCGGGCAAGCCGAATGAGGACTTCTACTCGACCGAGAACCGCACGACCGCGGACGGGATTGCCGGCCTGCCGCGCGATTATAGCGGCGTGCCCCAACTCGGCCCGCCGCTCCCCGGCGACCTGGGCCGCCCGATCGTTGGCGCTCAGAATCGCGGGCAGCCCGTGCCGACACCCGGCATGGCCACCCCGAATCCCGGTCTCAGCCCAGAAGAGCAGCGCCGCATTCAGGAACTGGAGGCGTCACGCACGGCCCGGCTGTTTGCGAGCACCGAAACCCGGACGGCCGCCGCGATGCCGTCCCAGGCAACGCCTGGCGCGCAACCGATGCCCGATCTCACTAGCCTTGGGCTGGCGCCTCCGCCCGCGACGCCCACGGCGCAGGACAGGCAGAACGCCTTCATCAATGCCGCCGCCGATCGGCGCACCGTCGCGCCCGATCGCATCGCCGCGCCGGCGTCACCAAACATCTTGCAAGCGGGTGCCGTGATTTCCGCTGCGCTGATAACTGGAATTCGCTCCGATCTCCCTGGCCAGATCACCGCCCAGGTGACGGAAAATATCTACGACAGCCCGACGGGTCGCATCCTCCTTGTACCCCAGGGCACACGCGTCATCGGTCAGTACGACAATAACGTCCAGTTCGGGCAGAGCCGCGTGCTGCTCGTCTGGAACCGGCTGATCTTCCCGAACGGCCGGTCGATCGTTCTCGAGCGCCAGCCGGGCACCGACGCAGAGGGCTATGCCGGCCTGCAGGATGGAGTCGATTATCACTGGTGGGATCTCGCCAAAGCGGCCGGTCTTTCGACCCTGCTCAACGTCGCCGCAGAACTCGCCACCAATGACGATGACCGCCTGATCAGCGCAATCCGCAACGGCGGTCAGGACACGATCAATGATGCGGGCCAACAGATCGTCCGGCGCCAGCTCAATATTGCACCGACACTGACGATCCGGCCGGGTTTACCGGTAAGGGTGATTGTAGTCCGTGACCTCGTCCTCGAGCCGTATGGAGGATAATAGTGGCAAAGCTGAAACTCGGTCCGATCGTCGATGAAAAGCGTATCAAGGTGACGGTGGAGCTTCCAGCGGCTCTTCATCGAGACCTTGCCGCCTACGCCGAGGCTCTTGGCCGCGAGCAAGGCCAAGCGATCACCGATCCGGTGAAACTAATAGTGCCCTCGCTTGAGCGCTTTATCGCTACCGACCGCGGGTTTTCCGGGACCAGACGGGCAGCTCCGGTTGACAACCAACCCTAGCTCGGCCGGCTCCAGTAGATCTATCTCCGTCGCGATTATTACTGTTTCATCGAGATCGGCCGCGCCGATGCCGTTCCGCTAGCTCCGTGCTAATCTCCAATAATCTCTTTAACGCCGGATTTCGATTGGTCGCCGACCATACGACGCTGGAACCGACTGTCTCAACCGCAGGCCCGATAGGAAGAAACACCACGCCTGGGTAGGTCGCTCCCAGGGTGGAGCAAGTGGTCAACGTGAGGCCGAATCCCTTTGCAACCATGTTGAGTAGGTTCTCTCGACCCACCCGCTGGACGGAGATTTTTGGTTGAAACCCGAGTCCGGATAGTTGTCGCACGAGATAGTCTTTGATCTCCGGCCCAGCAGCGTCTACGCTGACCAAGAATACATCGTCTCGCACGTCGTCCCAAGCGCACACACTCCCGCTCGCACATCGATGTTCTTGGGGTAGGGCAACAAATATCCGTTCGTGCCAGAGGTACTTGGCTTCGCACCCAGGTAATTGTGCACTCCCCGTGATGAATGCTGCATCAAGTCGGCAGTTGATTACCCCAGCGACGTTAGCTTGTGATGATGTCTCTTGGATCTGGACATTCACACCAGGGAATCGATGACGGTAAGTTCCGAGCAGATCGGATAGGAAGCCACTCGCCAAAGACGCCGTTAGACCAATTCGCAGATCGCCGACTTCACCCCGTTGCGTTCTTGCCATGTCAAGAACGGCTTGATGAAGGTGTTCTGCGCCTATCGCAGCATCGCGCATGAAGCGCTCGCCGGCCGGTGTCGTGCGCGCTCCAGCGTGGTTGCGTTCGAACAACGGCACGCCGAGCCTCCGCTCGAGTAGTTGAATTCGGCGGCTTATGGTGGATTGTGAAAGATTGAGAATAGACGCGGCACGCCGAAAGCTGCCTTGTTCGGCGACAAGTATTGCATACTTTAGATGGCGAAGATCAAGCGCGAGATCGGGCATAGCGCGGCGACAGATTTTGACCTTGACGACCGCAGACACGTCGGTAGAAAATTCTCAATGTATCGACGCTTGCGATGTCATATCTGATCTTGAACCAATCGATTATCATCTTTCTCTTTCTATGTTCGAAAATTCTATACTGAATCCATGAGGTGTCGGGAGTATCAGCGGTGGCCTGATCAAAAGAACGGCCTTCCTACTCCCGTCGACTGGCACATTAGTTTGCCTGCTGCTTGGCGTTATTCCGCAACAATGCGACCACATTCCAGATCGAAGGCAGCACGGAGGTGCCGCTCTGCTTCATGGGCATTCAGGCTTTGCGCCTTCGAAATCAGCAGGGCCGCCAGGCCATCGTAAAGAGCGCCGAGCCGAAGCGCCGTCGCGTCGACGTCGGCAAGCCGCCAAAGGCCAGCGTCGGAGCCAGATCGAAGGGTCGCGACCAGTCCTCCATGGAGACGTGCCTGGATGTCGCGGAGGGCCTCTGCCATCGCTAGATCGATGGTCGAAAGATCGGACGCCTCAATCCAGAGTTGCCAAAACTGGCGCGCGTCCGGTTCAAAGGCGGTCGCGAAATAGCTTTCGAGAGCGGCACGCGGCTCAACGTCCGGCGCAAACTGAGCAGCTGCCACTTGGTCGAAGATCGCCCTCCAAGCAGCAGCCCTGAGCTCCTGCCAGCGAAAATAATGGTTCAACAGTCCCGTTCCGACGCCCGCGCGCTCGGTCACCGCACGAGTCGTTGCGGCCCGCAAGCCGCTCGTCATCAATACGTCCACGGCCGCGCGCAGGATAAGATCCCGCCCCACCTCCCCGTTTGCCCTACCACTAGCCACGACGACCTCCTTGACGGTTGAGCGCCTGCTCAATACGATATTGAGCAGGCGCTCAACCGTCAAGGAATAGCGGGATGACTTCAGGCCGCAACCACTCTGTCGATGTTGTACGGCTGGCTGCGCTTATAGGCATCTGCGTCGTCAACATTCCCTTCATGGGCCTTGCGACGGCTCCAGCGGTCCCCGCCGGAGCCTTCGACCAGATTGTGATGTTCGCCGTGAACGCCCTGTGTCAGGCGAAATTCTTTCTACTGTTCTCCTTTATTTTCGGCTGGGGCTTCGAGATCCAAGAGCGATCTGCCGCTCGTGCAGGAGCCGATTTCCCGCGACGCTATGGCCGCAGGCTCATAGGTCTGGCTATCCTCGGCTGCCTGCATGCTATCCTTGTCTTCAGCGGCGACATCCTGCTGATCTACGCAATCCTCGGCCTCCTGCTCTGGCCGTTGCGTAGACTGGAGTCGCGCACGCTGTGGCGAGTCGCGCTATGCTTGGTCCCGATCGCTACGGTAGGCATGATGCTGCTTGCCTTGGCATGGCCTGAAGTGTTGCCCCGGTCGGCCGGATCGGGGCTGGGGGGAAGTTTTCTCGATTCATCACGGGCGCGGCTGGCGGATTGGCCTTCCACACTCGGTTTCCTGCTGTTTTTCCAGGGTCCGCTCGCCTTCGCCGCGTTCGTTGCGGGTCTCGCCGCTGCAAAGGCCGACTTTTTCGCATCGGGCGGCCAAGCCCGCTATCGGCTCGGGAAGGCGACACCTTGGCTGTTCGTCGTCGCGATCACACTCAACGCCTTCTATGCTGCGACCGATGGGGGATGGCTATGGTCGGACGACGGCTCCCTGGCGCTGTCTGGCCTGTGCGCCTTGTCGCTGGGCGCGCCGATGATGGCAGCCGTCTATCTCAGCGCCATTCTTTCTCTGTCGGAGCGGATGCGATTGCCGCCGCTGCTAGTGCTGGCGGGTCGAAACTCCCTAACCAGCTATGTCCTGCAGGGCGTCCTCGCTGGATTCCTGTTCGGTGGCTATGGCCTGGGGCTGTTCGGGCAGTTCGGGCATCAGGCGCTTTTCGGCCTTTCCATTCTGGTCGCCTTCGTTGCCATGCTGATGACCGGCCTCGCCGCGTCATACCTCGGCCGCGCCCCGCTTGAATCTCTCCTGCGTCTGGTCACCCACGGGCGTCAGCAGAACAGCTCCGGCTAGCTGTGCGCAGGTCGAGCGTTTTGGCCCTTCTTCGAGAAAAAACTCGCCCGCCCAAAACACACAGGCTCCAAAAACAACCCTTCGCGCATGTACCGTTCAATTCTTCTGTCACTGACGTGACCCCCTGAAACTCCTCCAGGAATAGCTAGAGTCCGCCCCTCGAGAGGACGGACAGAATGAAGAGATCACGGTTTACGGAAGAGCAGATCATCGGGATCCTGCGCGAGCAGGAGGCCGGT
>NZ_JAIXHL010000059.1 GCF_030145815.1 Sphingomonas sp. | reverse complement strand
CAAAATCGATATCGCCGACATCGCAATCCGCCTCACCGATCTCGGCCTCGCGTGGGAGCCAAAAAACCGCCGCAAAACGGGCGCTACGCCAAAGTCATAGCTCCCGCGGCCTTCGGCGGATGCTTACCGATGTAGTGCCACTCCACGCCGATCTCCCCGCACCATGCCAGCACAGCATTACTGGTGAGTTCGGTTCCGTAGCACATTGGGAAGCGGCCTTTCGGAGGGCCGCAATGCCTTGATGGAGACAAGGGCGCGTAGCGCCCGCCGGCTTCATCAAGGCAGTCACGACCGGCCAGCAGGTTTCTAAAGAGAAGTTGTCGACACAACCCTTTGGAGGCTGACCGATCATGACCAAGCTGCATTCTACGCCACCCGACGCCGTCCTGGTAGCCATCGATATGTCGAAGCACCGCCAGGAGGTTCTTCTCGAACGACCGGAGGGTGGTCGCCGACGCCGCATGACGGTAATGGCGACGAAGGCCGACTATGACCGGCTGGCCGATGATCTGACTGCCATCGGGCGCCCCGTCATCGTCGGGTTCGAAGCGACCGGCAACTATCACCGCACGCTGGCGCATCGATTGCTGTCCGCAGGGTTCGAACTGCGCCTGATTTCCTCGGTCGCCCTGGCCCGCACACGCGAAGCGCTACACAATGGCTGGGACAAGAATGATTCCAAAGACGCCCAGGTAATCCTGCATATGCTCCGGATCGGGGCGACCCAGCGCTATGTCGATCCGCTGGCCGCAGGGATCAACGATCTACAGGAGATGTCGAAGACGCATGAAGCCATTTCGAAGGCGAAGACCCAGACCTGGCATCGGATCCTGACCCACTACGCGCGGCAGCATCGTGGGCTTCATCCAGCGGGAAGGACATGCACCGCTTCCGTCGCCATGTACGGCATCTTTCTATAATCACGTGGTGGGCGGTCAGCGTCAGATAAGCGGGCTCGGTCGGCCGATCTTTTGGATGATAGGCCGGAGCCAATCTCACAATGAAGAAAAGCCAGCTTTTTGGCTGGAACGAAGAGATGAAAGCAGCGGTCGACCGGCCGAAGCCGCTGCAAGGAATGAGCTGACCATGAAAAAATATATGAATGACCACGACCGGGCGTTGGAAGCGCAGACCCTGAGCATCGCCCGGATGGTTGCCCACCTCGCGAACTTGGAACTCGATACCAAAATACCAATCCTCCCCCCCGGAGTTTGCGGACCACTTGATCGCACCGGAAGCGCATGTCGTCATCGTGCCCACGACCCTCGCTAACGGGAATGATCGACGCAAGGTCGAGAATGTGATGCGCATTGCCCACTGCGACGCGATCATGGTCCGGATCGTCCCGCAAGGCGGCGGCGCGAGAAAGGCCATCTTCGAAATCGGGCGCGATGGATTGGTTCCAGTCTGGTTCTCCGAATATACCTCCCGCGGCGTAGGCGGCGAGCTGTTTTTCCAGCCGACCGTCGATCCGGACGGACCGTTGTTCAAGCTCACCAACAAGGGATTGATGTCGTCGTCAGACTTTGCCGGAATTCGCTGGGATGGCTGGTGAAACCCTCTGCGCTACTTCGAATATGATGGCTCAAGTCACAGACGCCTGCGACGATTGCAGCATCTGAGGGGGCATCAGCAGCAGCCATCGCGTTTGCTTGCCTACCAATGCCTACCAAGAATTCCTTGGCGTCCCTTTCGGAATCCTCGGCAAGGTCGATGCGGTCTTTTTGATATGTGGATGCGAGACTGTCGCGCAGGATCGCAGGCCGGTATGCGGCAACCATCCTCCTCGCCCTGGCCGCAATGGCAGGATCAATTTCAGTCGGATAGGGTGCCGGGCGCGCATCCCAAAGAGCCGCGTCGTCGGCCGGATTTGCGATGATCTTTGCCATCTTCGCTTCGTCTTCTGCAAACCGGTATGCAACGACAAACAGCGCTGCGATTTCGGACAACCCTGC
Source organism: Sphingomonas sp. (assembly GCF_030145815.1). Taxonomy (GTDB): domain Bacteria; phylum Pseudomonadota; class Alphaproteobacteria; order Sphingomonadales; family Sphingomonadaceae; genus Sphingomonas. Next base: position 5,142 of record NZ_JAIXHL010000059.1, on the reverse strand, counting down.
GTTCTTGTATTGATGGATGGTTTCCTGATCGTTGCGGTCCTTCCTCGCAAGCTCATTGTCCACCTTGCCTTTCATATCCATCGTCCGGCCGTGAACGAACGGGCGGGTATCGATGATCGTTTGCTTCGGACCGGCGCCAAGGGTCAGTTCCAAGGGGGCAGCGGCCGGTTTAATCGCTTTTAGGACGGGCCCTTCTTGGCCCGGCACCGAAACAGATTCTTTGCCTGCCCGTTTGGCGCGACCCTCTGCTGAAAAGAGGCGTTCGGCGACGGCGCCGAACATCTGAAGGACCTTCAGATACTCGTTCGCTGTCATCGTCCGCATGAGGGGACGGATAAACCACGGTACGTAGTGCACCGCAGCCTTGGATCCTCGCGCAGCGATGCGATGCACATCAGCCGCGCTCCAGACAATCCTTTGCCGCGCAAAGACTCGCACAAGTTCGCTCCGTATTTGAGCGTTATCCGCGGCGTGGACGAGGGCGCGACCGGTTGCCAAATCCCCGGACATGGCTGCGTGATACATATTCATGTCGATAGCGGCGATATCGCACAGCGCGTCGGCTTGATTGGCCAGCGCTATTGCGGGTGTTGAGCCACCGCCGAGGTGGGCGGTCGCGATATCAATTGCCGTAGCGACATCGTCTGAAAACGCGCGCTGGCGAGACCGGGCGATGAGATGGCGCAGGAACGAATGTACCTTACCATGATCGGCTGCCGGCAGATCGTCCGCTGTAAGATAATAATATTTTGGAAGGAAAAGCGAGGGTGCGAGCTCGTACATATCCGCCGCGCGCAGTGCGTAGCCCGCTCGCTTGGTAGGCCGAACAGACCCATGCAGCTGGCGGTCGACCCATCGCGATTGAAATGACCCAAATTCGTCGGGTTCGAGAAACGATGTCAAACCGCCTGCGAAAACCTTCCTCAAAGCCCGCACCGCGGACAATGCATTCTTCGCAAGGCTTTCGTCGTTTTGCGCCCGCTCGTCGTCCGATGGCTTGTACGTCATGTCAATTCTTTCAAAAGGCGATCGAGATCGTTCAGCACGGCTTCTGCTTCCATTGCAGCCCTTTCCGACCGCATCGTAAACGTCTTGAATCGTGAAATACTAAGTTCACCGGTCGCGGCTTGCGCGGCTAGCACCTGCTCTTCGCTCGCGAGCCATGTCGCTTCGATTTCGACCGCCTGCTGCCTGTGCTCGAGACTGGTCAAGGCGTCGAAAATTTGATCGTCAATCATATTAGGTCTCAGCTAAGCGCGGAAGGCGGCGAAGGCCGGTGCCAAAACATCGGGTGACCGCCAGCATCGCGCAGCCAGTCATGTGCGGCGCCGCGATTAAAGGCCTGGGGCGGCGGAAAACCGGGCTCGGCGGCCGAAAGGCATTCGCCGACGATATTCATCAGGTACCGCTGCTTCGCCGTAACCGCGCGGCGGCGCCACCGAGCCGCCGGGTTGTTGGCTGATGGGCTCGCCTGCCAGTCAGTGACCGCGCGGTGGTAGACCTCCAGCTTGTGCTGAAATCGATGATAAGCGCCGAGCTCCACACAATAGGCCCGGCGCTCGGGCGGCTGGAGCGCGACCCGCGCGTGATCGATATAGGACCCCGCAGGATTAAGCATGGCGGCCTCGATTAGCCAAGGATATGCCGTCGCGCCTGCCGCCTTGAGGCCCAGAAAGGCAATCGGGCAAACGTCCAGACCGCCGAGCGCATGCTCGTTGGACCCATGTGCGAAGGTCAGGTTATCGACCGAGGAGGGCACAGAGGCCCGTCGCAAATGCCACGTTGAAGCAAGTTGCAGCTCGCGCTTGGCGCCGCCGACAAGGGCCCGCTTCGCATTGGCATATCTGTCGGCTGCCGCAGCCACCTCGACCGCTCGCGTCAGCAGGGCGGTATATCGTTCGCAATGCTCGTTCATCATGTCCTCCAAATTTGTCGGGTCATTGTGAGGTAGCGATTCGAAGCGCTGACCATGATCCCCGCAGGTTCCGGAATTACCCATCGACATGCAGAAAATCGCAATTCGGGCAGGTTCGCCTCCGGACGACCTTTCGGCTTCTGTTTAGGATGAAGTGAAGAAAGGGGGGTGTTGCGCAGTAACCGCGAAATCCGCCCCGTAGTCCGGGTCAGATTGTCGCTTGGCGTCACACCCCCCTGAATGAGTAGCCAGAATGAAGTTGCTGTTTTCTATTGACAAAATCGATGCGTCATCGGCCGACGTTGCCTCGTGGGCGAATGACGGGCGGCGTGCCGTCGCGCAGCAAACCCGCAGGATGAACGGTACCAATGCCGCGAAACGCGTTGGACGTCATGCCGCGCTGACGGCGGACGAGCGTGCCGAACGCAAGGCCCGACGAAAGGCCAAAGCAGCGATGCGCCAGGAAATACTGGAAATGCTGGAAGAGGCGGCGAAAATCAGGTTCGCGCGGCGAAAGGCACGCGAAGAAGAGGAGAAAAAAGGCAGGCGCCGCCGCCTAGTCGTTACCATGGAAAAACCGCCGAAGGTCACGGCCAGGGGCGGTCGCAACCTCTACCGACGGAAGGCCCGGTTCGAACGCGCGGTTCTCCCACATGGATCGGGCTCATCCAAACTTGCCTCGCTTGTTTTTCGCATCAAGACACGATCGCTTGGGGGTGGGGAGCTCTCAAGGTGGCGTCGCCGCGAGGCGGCCCGGTTTGCTCGCTATCTGGTCCGGTTTCCGGCGCTCGAGGGTTCGCCCGGGGAAAGCATCGCGACCAACATCGTTGCCGCTGACGTGGACCGCGAAAGCGACGAGTTCACGCGCCAGCTTACGGCCTTTATGATTGCTGCAGAAGACGTCGAAGCTGCGATCGACCCTACCGGGCAGGTGTATAAAAGCATCATCATACCATTGCCGCACGAGGTCGGGCTGGAAGGCAGGATTCGGATCCGCGATTCCCTGGTGGAACCTCTGCGCACCCGGAATATGCCATTTCTGGCTGTGCTTCATTCTCCCGACGCGGAGGGCGATGCGCGTAATTATCATCTGCACATTCAGGTGCTGATCCGTGAATTTAGTCTCAATGAGCCATATTCCTGGGCTTTCGCGGAAACCAAAAGTCGTGATGTTTTTCATCCGGCCATGCTGAAGGCGTGGCGGCGGCTGACGGTCTCAATCTTCAACCGCGAATTGGCCAATGCTGGAGCCAAGCGTCAGTTCTCGCTGGCTCTTGCCGCGATGCCAGGCCGTCACCGGGGACGCGCAGGGACCGCATCGGATCGCGAACTGGCGATTGCCAAAGCTGCTCAACGCGATTCGGAGTCGGCCGCGGCCGAGCGCACAGCGCTGTTCGCGCGGCAGATGGTGGACCTGATGCGTCGTTTGCAAGCTCTGGCGCTTGACGCCCGCCGTACTCGTCGCAGGCAGATTCTGGCCCGTCGTGCCGCGCTTGAGCGAACAGGGGCCACGCAGCGTGCCACTATCGACCGCTTACGCCAGTCCGCCCGGCTCGCCGCGCTGAGCCATGCCGTACAGGCTGCCACCATTGGTATATCTCGTACTCGAACTGCACTGAACCACATTGAAGCAATCGGTGACCGTACGAGGAATGACGTGGCCAATCGCATCGCCCAGCGCATAATGCGGCTCTTGCCGGTGTGCGCTGCAGTCTGCCGCAGCCGGGATCGTGGAGAGATTCTCTTCCGGCGACACCGCATCGAACATCTTCGAAACGGCACGATGCGCGCCAGTCAGCAAGTTGCGAGAATATCAACGAACAATATGCGGCTGTTCCGTCTCAACTTGGACAATCGACAATCTGCAATTGGAGAGGCTGCAGGAGGGGCTTTGCGCACGATCCAGTCATTGCGGTCGTTAGCGGCCGACAACCTCCGCCTGGACCTTGTTGAACGGCGCAATACGGCCAGTGAACGCGTGTCACAAATCTCGACACTGCGCGAGAATAGCGCGTTGATAAGTGCGAAGCGCCGCGATGCAGCGGCATCGCTCAAGTCCTTTTCCGTTGGCCCGAGTTCGAGGCCCGCATCTCCCAGCGTCGAGCCAATCGTGTCGGGCGATCGAGCCGGCCGCTCATTTACGGCATCGATAGAAGTCACAGGCGCGCACTCTGGTTCACCCATCGCGGCGAGTCCCGATCCGAAGCCGTCCGTTCCGGCGGCGCAGGTTCAAGCCCATATGCCGCCATTGAACCAGCCAGGTGTGAAGCAAAGCGATCAGAAGGTTGACGAGGAAAAGACGATGTCGGGCGATGCTCCACAGAAGAGCCGCTCGTCTTGTGGAGAAATCGTCCCGACCGAGCGTGACCGCCCAGTTGCCCCTAAAATCGAGGAGCCCGCCTCTGACAGCGATTTAGATCGGGCTCAGGCGTGGCTGAAAAATGGAAAGGGAATCGGGCGGTGACCGGGGCGTCAACAAATCCGAGCTAAAAGTGAAAGCGGACCGTTGCCGATCCAACCGGCAACGGTCCCGACTGAAGTGGGAAAGCTTAGGTAACTGAGCAAATTGGATGAAAAAGGGAATAGCCGAGACCCGGCTCAGTGGTCTCGCTCCCCGTGTTGGAAGACTTCGAAATGGAAATAGGAATCATGTCGCGCCCGGCCCCGGGTGCGCAAACGTTGCCGCTTGTGCGCGAGGCAGTGCGTCGGCCCATGATCAAAATTGCCCGAGAAATCGGTGGGCAGATCGATCACTTTCCGGAGCGCCGGTTCGTCAATACCGACGGCGCACTCCTGCTGGAGGAGGCTGGCCTCCTGATCATGGGCACGCCGATGTTTCGTCCGATCGGTGGGGATCTTGTTGCGAAGATCGGCGCGCGTCATGGACTGAACGTGTTGCTGCTGCGGTTTGATAGCTACCATGTGTCTTTTGACCTGCGCATTCGTGGCCTGCACGAATGGCTAACTCGCTATCGTCGCTGGTCTCGGGGCGGAGGGCTCTGGTTTGTTCCTGAGGATGATGGCGGTCTGCCCTATGTGAGGGCGACCCGTCGGGGCCTCATTATCTCCAGCCACGCGCCCTTCGGCAACGCACGGCAGCGCGAAGAGGGTATCACAGCGGCCAATCCCTGGCCACTTGAGTGGGAAGCCTGAATATGAGCGCTCCCAAGAGCAAGGCAAAGGCCGGTCCGGAAGCACTCTCAAGCTTTGCTGCCGATGCGGCCGAT
>NZ_JAIXHL010000058.1 GCF_030145815.1 Sphingomonas sp. | reverse complement strand
GCTGCGCGGGATCGGGGGTCGTCACGCGCTTGAGGCAGAGCGCGGTCGCGGGATCGAAGAAGCAATCCGCGAGCGGGCCGACATGGAAGGTGCGCGCGACGCTGGCGAGCATGACGCGCAGGCGGGCGCGATCGGCGATCATGGCGGGCAATGGCCCGAGCTGAACGGCGGCATCGTCGAGCGTCCGCCCGATACGCGGTCCCGCCGGCCCGCCAAGCGATGCGCCGCCCTGACGCCGGTCGAAATAGTCCAGCAGGTCATCAGTCTGACCGAGCCGGCACTGCGCCTCGACCTCAGCGCGAAACCCCGATGCGCTGGTCCCGGCATAGCCTTCGAACGCGGCGACCGAGGCGTGCTTGTACTGGATCATGCCGGCGATGGTGCCGAACGGACGGTTGGCGATGTGCCACGCGATCGTGCGCCGGAACTGCCGCGTCGTGATGCGCCACGGCTTGCCATCGGGACCGGGCGGGATGACCGGCATATCGGGGCTGCCGAAGGCGGTGTTGAGGTGATCGCGGAAGGTGTTGAGCTGACGGACCACCTCGCTCGACAGATGCGTCTTGGAGACGGCGCTCGCGCGCAGCACCGGCCAGAGCGTATCGCTGCCGCTGGCGCGCGCCGGTCCTGCCGACAGGCGTTCGAGCACCGTGATCGCATCGGCGACCGGCTCTATCGTCACCCAGCTCGCCGCCTCGCCCACGGCCGCCCGGCGCTTGTAGATGGTCGATCGGATGCGATGCCGCTCGATCAGGCCGTCCTCACTGCGCGCGATAGAGAGACACCCGCGCCGCATCGCCTGCACCTCGCAGTCGCGCATGCCGGTCAGGTAGGCGCACACGATATAGGCGGCGGCCTGGAGCATCCGTTCCTCGTGTGCGAGAGTCTTCGCGTCGAAGTGCTCGCGCCATGGCCGACCGCTCTCGGGATCGATCGAGATCGGCGTGTCCATGCCGCCGACCTCTACCCCCAGTTCGGCCGCCACTGCGTCGATCAACCTCGCTTCACCGCCGGTCAGCAGGAGATGCGCGCCTGGCTCGGCCTGCACGTCGATCCCGGCATGGAGATGCAGGAGATGGGCGTTGATCGGTGGGGTCACGGCGCCGGTGTTGGGGTCGACGCGCAGCTTGCCGTTATGAGCGGTGCCCCAGATCGGTGCGCCGCGCCCCTCGCGGCGTCGGCGACCGAAATAGGCCTTCAGGCGGGTGCGGCGACGTTGCCGGCGATCAGCGTCCGGGAGGCCGGAGTCGGCGGCGACGAGACGATCCCGGCGCGCTTCGAGCCGATCAAGCTCGCGACGGGCTGCGAGAATGTCGTCAGCGAAGACGGTGACGTAGCGCAACGACCATGCGAGCAGCGCGGCGATGACCTCTTCCGGGAACCGCGGCGTGCGGTTCTCCCGGACATGCCGGTAGCCCGCGACGCGGGCGGGCGCCTGTCCGGCCCAGGGCTCGAATGCAAGGCCTCCGCCAGCGAGGTGGTCACGATAGTGATAGAGATCGGAGATCACTTCGAGGAGGTGGCCGACGATGACGGGTCGCCGGGCCGGATCGGCACGAAGGTGCCGGGCATAGGCATCGACCAACGCCTGATCGATACGGGAAACGTCGAGCCGTCCGAGCCGCTCACGGGCGAAAGCGAAGAACCGGCGGGCACGGTTGAATGCCTGGCGAATGCTCGCCGGCGGCAGCTTCGGGCGGTAGCCGGGAAGATCGACGTTGAGACGGGCGTAGAGATAGGCGCGCATCGCCGCCTGCACATCGGCATGTTCGAGCACGTCGAAATGCACGGTGACGTGGCAGCGCCGGGCGTTCTCGCGGAATACGGCGAGACCGAGATCCCAGCTCGGGTCGCCGACGCGAGACAGCTCCTCGCGGGCGTGGCCCTCCTTGAGCGGCGCGCTCGCCAGCACGGGGCGATCGTCGAAGGCAGGCTCTTGGGCATGGGCGGGTATGGTCATGCGCGTGCCTCCGGCGGCAGATAAAGCCGCTCGCTCTCCATCTGCCGGCGCGCATCGGCGATGACGGCATCGGAGAAGGCCGGCACGACCTGGGCGGTGATGCGGGCATGGACGCGGCCGAACTTGGCCGCCCAGTCGGTCGCGGGCAGGCTCAGCCGCTGTTCTTCGACGAAGACGAGGAAAGCCAGGATCGCGGGGAGCTTGCGCGCGGTGATGACGGCGTTAGGGCAATCAAGGCAGCCCCAGAAGGGCTGCGCACAGGGCGAACCGGCCTCGGCGAAGGGACTGTTATGGAAGCCCGCGCAGGCGGCGAGCCAGACATCCTGTTCGCCGTCGAGCAACGGACCCACGGTAGCCAGCGGCATCAGCGGCTCGGCCTGATCGGGCGCTTTGCGCAACGCCTGCTCGGCGGTGGGCGGAAGCACGGTCGGCATCGCGGCGGCGACCGCTGCGCGGAAGGCGTCGGCGACGGCCGTCTCGTGCAGGGGCCGGAGCGACGGCAGATCAGCATAGTGGCGCGCCGCTACCTCGCGCGAGTGGCCGACCGCGAAGCGGGCTATATGCCCCTCGGTCTTGGTGTACCATAACGCCTTGTGGGTCTTGCGGAGCCGGGAGAGCAGCAGGTGGAGCGGCTTGCCGTCGTCATCGACAATATCGTTCTGCGCCACCCAGGCATCGATCCGTTCCGTCGGGTGGCGGATACCTGCCCGCAGGCCGCCAGCGTTGTGATAAACCCAAATACGATCGTCGTTTAGATGCGTGCGGGCAGTCGCCGTGACCTCGATCAGGCGACGAATAAGACCGCCAGGCGTGCCACCACCGCCGTCGCGGACGTGCATGCTCTTATGCTCGGCGCCGCGAGCGCGGCGCTTGAGATAGCGCAGTTCCACCGTGCCGGCATGGGGGTTGGTGAGACAATCCACGGTCAGCGTCTTCAGGCACTCGGGCTCGAGGCCGGTATCGAGCGTGAGCAACACGAGCAGCGCCGGCAGATCGCGCGCAAGCAGGTGATGGCGGCCATGCAGGTCGTCGATGAGCGTGCTGATCGGCAATGCGCGCCGCATGCGCATGAAATAGAGGCTCTTCAGCGCGGGCTGGTCTGCGACGATAAAGCCCTGCCGCGCGATGATCGCTTCGACATCGGCGCGCGCGCTGGCGATGACCGGGTCGCCCTCATCGGTCCGGTCGTCGGCGCCGAGACGGCGGAACATCGCTTCGACATCGGTCCTCGCGGCGTCGCGCAACGCGCGGGCGACGAAGGGGCTATAAGCATCGCGCGGGGTCGAGCGGCCCGCCGATGTGGCCAGCGTGTAGCGCAGCCGCTCATGCAGGTCGGACGCGATCCGATCGGGCCGGTCTGCCTCGATCGCGCGCAATGTGTTGATGATCTTGCCGACCGTTATGTGCCGGTGGATCGCGCCCATCCCGCGCTGTTCGAGCGCGGAGGCGAACCCATCGATATGGACTGCGCGCAGGTCGCTGACGCCAGCCACGTTCAGCGCGTCATCGCCAAGCCAGGCGAAGAACAGGCGGTAGGCATTTACATACTGCTTGATGACGCTGGCCGCACCGATGGGGCCGCCGAGCGCCGCTGACCGACGTAGCGCGCCCGCGAAGGCGATGGCGAGTGGGCGAGGAACGAGCCCAGTCATATCGATCAGGACCGTTCCGCCATGCCGTGCCTCGATCGTGAACTTGAGGCCGAGCACAGGATCGGGCTGCACGGACTCCGGCGTGATCGGCGCGAAAGCGACAGGCCGGCCCTTGCGGGGATGCCCGCTCATGCGCCCTGCGGTCCCGGCAGCAGCGCGAGCAGCTCCTCGACGGCCGCGTCCACTGTATCGGCGCGCGTCGCGATATGATCGAGGTAGATATAGGTGGTGGTGAGGCTCGCGTGGCCGAGCAGACGTTGCACCTGTTGCAGCGGGTCGCCCAGGATCAGCCGGTAGCTCTCCACCGGCCCCGCCGGCAATGCCGCTTCGCGCCGCCGCTGCTGGATCAGCAAGGCGAGCATATGGACTGCGAAGGTGTGACGAAGCTGGTGGGGACTGATCGACAGCGGGAAACCGTTCTCCTCGCACCGCTTGCAGGCACGGGTGAAGATCACCTCCCACGAGTTGGGGCGAACAGGCTGCCCTACCTCGGTCAGCCATAGCGCCGCCGGCTCGTGGGGCGGTCCATCCTCGTCGCACAGGATCAGGCGGCATCGTTCCTCTGGGGTGCAGACATCGCGCATGCGGTCGAGACCGGCGCGGGTGACAGGGATCGGTCGTTCGAGCTTGGCCGCGCCGTCCCGCGCGGCGAACTTGGTCACGCCTGCGGCGCGTTCGACGGCGACATAGGCGGCGATCTGACGCAGCAGCCGACGCGGGACCAGCACACTGCGTCCCCGGTCGCCCTTGGTGAGCGGCGGCGGCAGGCGCAGCCAAAGCTGCTGAGCCTGATCGTGGTCGTGATCGATGGCCGCAAGCTCATCGGCGAGCAGGCCCGACGCCTCTTCAAGACGCAGGCCAGTGGTGACGAGAAGGTCGGCGAACAGAGCGTTGCGCAGCCCGTTGCGATCGCGAGCGCCGGGGCGCTCGGTGCCGTCCGGGGTGAGGCCGCGCAGGCCGACCTCGCGGAAAATGTGGTAGTCGTCCATCGTGACGAACCGCACATCCGACCGCCTGGCAACACGTTCATAGGCGTCGTTGCGCGCCGCGATCATGCCACGACGGCCACCTTGCGCCGGTCGCCACACGGCGCGGCGGCTAAACGGCGCGTCGGCGATCAGCCCTTGCTGCTCGCCCCAGCGGTAGAGGCGATCGAGGCTGGCGACAGCCCGGTTCCAGCTTGCCGCCGTGATCCGGTGATCGGCCTCGTCGCGGCGTCGCTCACGATGATAGGCATCGACATCGTCGCGGGTCGCAGCCCACACGGTCTTGCCGCAGGCATCGAGAAAGCGGAGCCAGACCGCAACATCATAGGCGTAGGCGCGAAGCGAGTGCCGCGAGCGGACCCCCGACAGCGGCAGGTCAAGAAAGAAGCGATCCAGATCGGGATCATAGAGCGCGTCACCGCGCAGGATCAGCGGCACATGCGCATCGAGACCCTTGGCCTCGCGGCGCTCGCAAACAGTAATGATCGACACCGGCCCGAAACCCTCCCCCCGGACCCCCCACCCGGAAGCTGACCTCACACCGATGCGCTCTATGGCCCGGCAGTAATCAGGCTGGCCTCCGCCAGCTCTTGGGTCAGCGCTACGGCCAGCCTGATTACTGCCTACCGTGGGCGTCCATCGCCGACCTTACTGCAATGTTGCGGACGGCGCAGACTGTCCAGATAAGGCGACAAGTTCCTCCTTCGCGTAGCTGTCGGATCCGAACCCGCCCTTCTGGTCGCGGTCCAGACGGCTGCCGTGACCGGTCCAATGACCAAGCTCATGCAGCGCCGTCCGATACCAGTTGATCGGCGCTTGAAACGCAGCCTGCGGCGGCACCTGCACGAAATCATGACTCGGGCTGTAGAAAGCTTCGGCGCCACCAATCTGGAAGTGCGCGCCGCTCGCGGCGATCAGCGCATCGGCCTCGGCAATGGCAAGCACCGGGTCGGGGCTGACCATCGGCGTGATATAGGCCTTGGGCAGTCCTTCGCATTGATCAACATTGAACACGACAAAGCGCTTGAGGAACGCAACCTGCCGCGCTTCGCGGTCCTCGCCGCGCGCTGCTTCGGTTTCGGCCTTGGGCGTGAAGCGGTCGGCATAGCAGATGACCGCGCCCTTCTCGCCGCGCCGGACATTGCCGCCCGCCGCCTCGGCCTGCCGGTAGGTGAGCCAGCGCTGCGACGCATAGCCCTTGGCGACAACCTCGGCCCACAGGATCAGCACATTGATGCCGCTGTATTTGCGGGCGGTTCCGGCATTCTGCGGCATCGTGCATCCGCAAGCTGCGTTATCCCACGGCTGCACCCATGGCAGCCGCCCCTCTTCGAGCTCCGCGATAATCCTGTTCGTGACCTCCGAATAGAGGCTCGCCCTCTCGATCCGTTCCTTGCGCATATCTTTTCTCCTTCCAGCCACCGCACCCCGGCCCGGAAGGGGGCGGAGGTGGGCGGCAGGAAGGAGCCGGCAGACCCGCATCATCGGGCGGGCTGCATCCGCAGGACCGCAATGAAATGGAGGACCCGCGACGCGGGTTGCGGCCCGGCCGGGCGGGGCTAGAGGCGAGTGACGCCCACCTTCGCGCCCGCCGTGCCGGGATAACAAACGCCGCCGCTCGCGCGGCGACCGCATGTGCGCCAAAGGCGCCCTCCCCAATGCGAATCACCCCACGCTCGCGCCGCCCGCGGCGCGTCATTCGCGATCGCGACCGTATCCGACGGTCACATTTCCCGATCGGGCTCCGCCGCGAGACGGTTTGAGACGAATTATTTTCGGTATCTCCAGAGGTCTCTGGAGTCCGCTGGAGTACGTCTGAGTGCATGGGAGTACATCCCGGACGAATCGCGGATTTCCAACGGGTTGACGCCAGCCCTTTGCATCCCCTTCTCTGTCTCGCGTCGACGCAAAGACCCTCAAGAATAGGAGAAGCAAATCATGGTATCGCAGTCCCCCTTGCGCCTGATGCGCCTGCCCGAGGTCCTCGACCTGACCGGCCTCAGCCGCGCCACTATCTACCGCAAGATCGCCGCCGGAACGTTTCCGCCACAACGCAACACGGGCGCGCGCGCCTGCGGCTGGCGCGCGGGCGCGGTCGATATCTGGCTCCGCAACCCGATGAGCTTCACCGTCGCCGATATCCCGAGCGACCTCGCCTGAAATCCAGGCACGGCAAAGCCCCGCGCCGCGAGAGCGGCGCGGGGTGGAAGCCCGCCTCAGTCGGCGGGGTTCCAGATAAGGGCGTAACCGTCCTCGCCGTCCTGACCGGCAGCACGGCCGAGGTTCGCATAGAGCCGGCGCGGTCCGAACTCGGGAGCAGCGAGGCTCAGCGACACATAGGGTTCACCCGAAACCTGGCCGACGCGGATCCAGCCGGCACCGATCTCGACGCCTTCGGAATAGACCCGATAGTCGGGCTGGACGTCGCCGTTTTTCGAGCGGTTGGTCCGGATCTCGATCGCCGCGCGGATCGAGAGGGTTTTCAGCTGGCCCACGAAGCCCGTTTCGATGGTGCCGTTCACAAAGCCGATAGCTGCCATTGGTCGTCTCCTTGATGTACCGCGGGACCATCCCTGCGGCATGGGCGGACCAGCGACCGGCGTATGAGGTGATCCCGCGAACCCGACGGGCCGCAGCGCAAGCGGAGGAGTGCGGCGGCGCCCTTAATTTCAAGCGCAGCGGCCGCGGGGGGCGTGCACAGCAAGCGGGGGAAAAATAGCAACGCCCCACAGTAGCGGGGCGCCGCCCCGGGTAAGGGGACAACGCCCCGCGCCCGGATGGTGCGGGCGAACAGGTGGG
>NZ_JAIXHL010000057.1 GCF_030145815.1 Sphingomonas sp. | reverse complement strand
CCGCGCGCCCGCTGCGCCCCACCGCCAGCGCCGCCGCCGCCACCGCCAGCCCGCCCAGGATCACCGCCCCCCAGCGCGTCGCATCGGGCAGCGCGAACCACGCCGCAATGCCCGCCCCGATCATCACCGGCACCCACAGGAACAGCTGCCCGCGCTCGGCCTCCAGCCAGCGCTCGACCCGCACGCCGACACCGCCCGGCCATGCCGGGGTCGGGAACCGCATCGGCCCCCATGCGCGCGCGGCGTCGGTTCCCATCGGGGCGACAGCTTGGGCCACCCCTAGTCCCTACGCAACCCACTCCAATACCCTACGTATCACTGCGGTTTGAAGCGCACGAAACCGCGTGCTAGGGGCGCAGCCGGCCATCCCGGCCACCCTGTACAAGCTGGAGATCGCGCGGTTGAGCGCTGCACCTGAGCCTTCGGGCACGAACATCGTTACGCGCTTCGCGCCCTCGCCGACCGGCTTCCTGCATATCGGCGGCGCGCGCACCGCGCTGTTCAACTGGCTGTTCGCGCGCCACCACGGCGGCAAGTTCCTGCTGCGGATCGAGGATACCGATCGCGCCCGCTCCACCGAACCGGCGATCGCAGCGATCCTCGACGGCATGCAATGGCTCGGCCTCGATTGGGATGGCGAGGAAGTCTATCAGTTCGCCCGCGCCGATCGGCACGCCGAAGTCGCGCACGCGATGCTCGAAAGCGGCCACGCCTATCGCTGCTGGATGACGCAGGAGGAGATCGCGGCACAGCGCGAGGCGGCGCAGGCGGCGAAACAGCCCTATCGCATCCGCAGCCCGTGGCGCGACCGCACCGACGGCCCGCTCGACCAGCCCCACGTCGTGCGCATCCGCGCCGAGCGCGAAGGCGCGACCACGATCCGCGACCTTGTTCAGGGCGAGGTGACGGTGCAGAATGCCGAGCTGGACGACATGGTCCTGCTGCGCTCGGACGGCACGCCGACCTATATGCTCGCGGTGGTGGTCGACGATCACGACATGGGCGTGACCCATGTCATCCGCGGCGACGATCATCTCAACAACGCCTTCCGCCAGTTGACGATCATCCGCGCGATGGGCTGGGCCGAGCCGACCTATGCCCATATCCCGCTGATCCACGGCGCGGACGGAGCGAAGCTGTCGAAGCGCCACGGCGCACTCGGCGTCAACGATTATCGCGACGACCTCGGCGTCCTCCCCGAAGCTTTGTTCAACCATCTCCTCCGCCTCGGCTGGGGCCATGGCGATGCCGAGATCATCGACCGGGACCAGGCGATCCAATGGTTCACGCTCGACGGCGTCGGCAAGTCGCCCTCGCGCTTCGACCTCAAAAAGCTCGACAGCCTCAACGGCCATTATATCCGCGCCGCCGACGATGCGCGGCTGGCCGAACTCGCCGCCAAATTCCTCCCGTTCGAACCGACGGCGGAACAGCGCGATCTTCTGCAGCGCAGCATGCATGCGCTCAAGCCGCGCGCTGCCAGCCTGATCGAAATCGCCAATGGCGCGGCCTTCCTGTTCGCCACCCGTCCGCTCGAAATCGACGCAGATGCAGCGCCGCTGCTTGAAGGCCCGGCACGCGAACTTATTTCGCAACTGCACAGCGCGCTTGACGCGGTGGCGGACTGGAATACGGAAGCACTCGAAGCTGCGGTACGTGAGGTCGCAGAGTCGGCGGGCGTCAAACTGGGGGCGGTGGCACAGCCATTGCGCGCGGCGCTCACCGGCAAGCGCACCTCACCGGGGATTTACGACGTGCTCTTCCTGCTGGGGCGCGACGAAAGCCTCGGCCGCATTGCAGATCAGATGACGGCCTCCCCGGGCAATTGACACGGACGGCTGAAGGAAAGGAAGTGACGATGACCGACTCCACCCTCAATCTGGGCGACAAGGCATATCCCGTGCGACAGGGTAGCGTCGGCCCCGAGGTCGTCGACATCCGCAAATTCTATGCCCAGACGGGCATGTTCACCTACGACCCCGGCTTCACCTCGACAGCATCGTGCGAGAGCGGCCTCACCTATATCGACGGCGACCAAGGCATCCTGCTCCACCGCGGCTATCCGATCGACCAGCTCGCCGAACAGTCGAGCTTCATGGAAGTCGCCTATCTGCTGCTGAACGGCGAGCTGCCGAACGGTGACGAACTGGGCAAGTTCACCCACACGATCAGCCGCCACACGATGCTGCATGAACAGCTCGCGACCTTCTATCGCGGCTTCCGTCGCGACGCGCACCCGATGGCGATCATGTGCGGCGTGGTCGGCGCGCTCTCGGCCTTCTATCACGACTCGACCGACATCAGCGATCCGCACCAGCGCATGATCGCGTCGCACCGCCTGATCGCCAAGATGCCGACGATCGCGGCGATGGCGTACAAGTACAGCGTGGGTCAGCCGTTCCTGTATCCGGACAATTCGCTGTCCTACACCGGCAACTTCCTGCGCATGACCTTCGGCGTCCCGGCGGAAGAGTATGTCGTCGATCCGATCATCGAATCGGCGATGGACAAGATCTTCATCCTCCACGCCGATCACGAACAGAATGCGTCGACCTCGACCGTGCGTCTCGCCGGCTCGTCGGGCGCCAACCCGTTCGCGTGCATCGCGGCGGGCATCGCCTGCCTGTGGGGTCCGGCGCATGGCGGCGCGAACGAAGCCGCGCTCAACATGCTGCGTGAAATCGGCCATCCCGATCGCATCCCGGAATATATCGCCCGCGCCAAGAACAAGGACGATCCGTTCCGCCTGATGGGCTTCGGCCACCGCGTGTACAAGAATTTCGACCCGCGCGCGAAGGTGCTGTCCAAGGCCGCGACCGAAGTGCTCGACAAGCTCGGCATCAGCGATCCCGTCCTCGACACCGCCCGCGAGCTGGAGCGGATCGCGCTCAGCGACCAGTATTTCATCGACAAGAAGCTCTACCCGAATGTCGATTTCTACTCGGGCGTGATCCTGTCGGCGATCGGCTTCCCGACCACGATGTTCACCGTCCTGTTCGCCCTCGCCCGCACCGTCGGCTGGGTCGCGCAGTGGAACGAAATGATCAGCGATCCGGACCAGAAGATCGGCCGCCCGCGCCAGCTCTACACCGGCCCGACCCAGCGCGATTACGTTCCGGTCAGCCAGCGCTAAGGCGCAGGCAAGACGTAGTCGAAGGCCCGTCGGAGCGATCCGGCGGGCCTTTTCCTATGTTTCAAATGCCGTCAGGATCGGGCAGCCATCGCCTTCGCCTGCCGCGCAGCGCGCCGCCAGTCCCGCTAGCGCGGCGCGTGCTTCGGCAAGCCGCGCCATCTGCATGTCGATCGCGGCGATGCGGTCGCGGGCCAGCTCCTGCGCCCGCCCGCGATCCTCGCCCGCATCGAGCTTCAACAGTTCGGCAATCTGCGCCAGCGTGAACCCGGCACCAGCCGCCGCCCGAATGAAGCGCAACCGCGCCACATCGGCCGGTCCATAGCGCCGCACGCCCCCGGCGCGGCTCGGTTCGTTGAGCAGGCCGCGCCGCTGGTAGAAGCGGACCGTCTCGACCCCCACGCCCGCCGTTCTGGCGAGCCCACCGATCGTCATATCCGACACGCTTGACTCCGTACTATGATACGGACCCTATCTGGCGTGGGCACGTTCCAAATCCAAGGAGTTCATCATGCCCGCCAAGCCAACCGCCAGCCTCTACCGCATGGTCATGCCCGGCCATATCTGCCCCTATGGCTTGAAGGCGAAAGCGCTGCTGGAGCGCAAGGGCTTTGCGGTCGAAGACCATTGGCTACGCACGCGTGCGGAGACCGACGCGTTCAAAGCCAAGCATGGCGTCATGACCACGCCGCAGACCTTCATCGACGGGCGACGTATCGGCGGCTATGACGATCTGCGCCGCCATTTCGGCCTCCACGTCCGCGAAAAGGGCGAGACCAGCTACGCGCCCGTGATCGCACTGTTCGGAATGATGGCGCTCATGGCGCTGGCCGCAAGCCATGCCGCCTATGGCTCCCCCTTCACGATCCGCGCCGCCGAGTGGTTCATCTCCTTCAGCATGGTCGCACTCGCCATCCAGAAGCTCCGCGATGTCGAAAGCTTCTCGACCATGTTTCTGGGCTACGACCTGCTCGCCCGGCGCTGGGTGCCCTATGCCTATATCTATCCGTTCGCCGAGGGGCTGGCCGGCATCCTGATGACCGCGCAAGCGCTGCACTGGCTGTCGATCCCGCTCGCCGCGTTCATCGGCAGCGTCGGCGCGGTGTCGGTGTTCAAGGCGGTCTATATCGAAAAGCGCGAGCTCAAATGTGCGTGCATGGGCGGCGACAGCAATGTGCCGCTCGGCTTCATCTCGCTGACCGAAAATGTGATGATGGTGGCGATGGCGCTGTGGATGCTGCTGCGCTGATCACCCGCGCGCGTCCAGTTCCTTGACCAGCCGCTTCGGCGCCTGTGCGCGGTAGCTTTCCTCGATCCACTCGCGCAGTTGCGCCGGATCGGGGATCGCCGCCGCGTCGCACTCGAACGTGACCCACCCGCTCTTGCCCAGCCCATAGCCGGTGGGCCGGGCAAAGGGCAGGTCCAGCGCCACCTCGCCGGTGTAGCGCAGCTTCACCGACATGCGGAAATCGTCGCCCGTGGTGAGATAGGCGAAGGTCTTGTCGTGGACCGCCAGGTCCGAATGATCGGGCCACGGCGCCTTGAGGTGTGCGCCGGGCAGCGTCAGGCCCCATTGGCGCAACGCATCGATGATTTCGCGCGGAGTCGGCATCGGCGCAGCTTAGCGCGATCAGCGCGCCGTCACCATCCGCCGCGCTTCGGCAAGGCCAGCGGCGAGAATATCCGCGCCATCCGGCACCAGCACATCCGGCACCAACTGCCAGCGCGGCCGGTCGGCGACGTCGTAAACCGGCTCGGCCGAATATTGCAGTTCGAACCCGGTCCGGTCGAGCCGCAGCGGGAACACCGCCGCGCCTAGCTGCATCATCGGCGTCCCCACGATCCGCGCCCGGCCCAAGCCCCGCATCCCCATCGGGAACCCCTCGGCCATGCTCGCGCTCCAGCGGTCGCACAGCACGATCACCGGCCGGTCATAGGTGAACGGCCCGCGCGGTTCGACCCATTCGGTCCATGGCGCGCTCAGGCCCCGTCCTGCGCGCCGCCGCATCAGTGCATAGGGCGCGCGGGTGGTGATGAACCGCCCCATGATCGGGCGCGCAACCGCCGTATCGCCCCCGCCATTGCCGCGCACATCGATGATCAGCGCCGGCGCATCGCGCAGTTGGGCCAGTGCCGCGTCAAATGCCCCGGTCGCCGCATAATCGCCAAAGCTGCGGATCGCGATCAGACCGATCCCGCCTTCCAGCCGCCGATGCGCGATGGTCGGTGGCTCATCGCGCTGCGGGATCGGGAGCGCGACCTCCCCCTTCCCCGCCACGGTGAACTGCCGCGCCATCGCGCGCTTGCCCGCCACCACCGCGTTGATCGCAAACTGATCCGCCGCCGGATCGGGCCGCGCCAGGCAGGTCAGCGCCGCCGCTTTGATCGCCTCACCTACCGCCACGCCATCGACTGCGGTCACGACATCGCCGATCGCCAGTCCCGCTGCGCTCGCCCCGGAATCCGGAGCGACATTGGTTATGCGCAGGCCACTGGCGCTCCGCTCCACCAGCAGGTCGAACGGCGGCATCCGCGCGATACCATTCGGCCCGCTACGCACCGATGTATGCGGGTCATACAGCTCACCCAGCGCCGCGCGCAGGACATGCGCGAGATCGTTCCAGCTCGGCGCCGCGATCGCACGCGGGCGATAAACGCGGCGCACCTTGTCCCAGTCGGTCGCCTTCTCGCCAAAGAAGCAATAGCGGTCGCGCAGCGTCTCCCACATCTCGTCGAAATCCTGCGCGAGCGTGACGTCACGCGGCGGCTCCTTCGCCCGCACGGCCAACGGAAGGGCAGGAAGGGCAAGGCCGGCGGCAAGACCGCGCAACGCGGCGCGGCGATCGATCATGGTCATGGCGGCGGACCTATCACGCCGCCACCCCGCTTTCAACTACAGCTGTAATCGAATCGGTCAGCCGTCGCGGGCGGGAAGGGTCAGGACAAACCGGGCGCCCTGGCCGGGTGCGCTGTCCACGGTGATGTCCCCACCCATCGCCCGGGCAAGCCGCCGCGCGATGTAGAGACCCAGACCGCTGCCGCCCGGCTCGGTCGGATCGACGCGCCCGAATTTCTCGAAGATGCGGGCATGGTCCTCTGCCGCGATGCCCTTGCCCTGATCGGCGACGATGACACAGCCAAGCGCGCCCTCACGCTCCAGCCGCACCCATACCGATCCGCCCGGCGGCGAATAGCGCAGCGCATTGCCGATCAGATTGACCATGATCTGCAGCACACGACGGAACTCGCCGGTCGCGGGCAGGCGCTCGTCCGCCTTGGGCTTGTCGATCCGCACATCCGCCTCGCTCGCGCGCACGGCGAGCAGGCCAGCGGCGCGGCGCGCGATATCGGCCAGGTCGATCGGCTCCGCCTCGACCTCGAAATCATCGCGCTCGACCGCGGTCAGGTCGGCAAGGTCATCGACTAGCGACAGCAAATGCCGCCCGGCATTGGCGATGTCGCCGGCATATTCGGCATAATCGGTGCGCAGCGGGCCATCGATCTGCGCGCTGATGCTGTCGGCATTGGCGATGATCCGGCTCAGCGGCTTGCGCAGCGCACGGTCCAGCCGCTGGCCGAATTCGCTGGTGAATACCGCCTCGGGCGCTGCCGGCGGGTGCGCCTGCGCATCCGCGTCCGCATCGATCATCTCGGCCGCGCCGGTAAAGCCGGCAAAGCGCAGCTGCGCATCGACGCGCGGGCTGGCAGACAGCCGCACGCGGCGCCCGGTGCCGCGCAGCTCAGCCACCTGCCCCTCGAACCGCCCCTGCTCCGCCGCCGCGGTCAGGATCGGCAGCGCGCCCTCGTCATCCGCCTCCAGCGCGAACAACAACGTCAGCGGCTGCCCCAGCATCTTGCCCGCATCGAAGCCATAGCGCGCGCCCGCCTCCAGTGAGAGATGCGTCAGCCGCATCGCCGAGTCGCATTCCCACACCCAGTCGGCGTCAGAGCGCAGGAAATCATCCTCGCGCCCCTCATCCGCCACCGCCCGCCACGCAGCGCGCGGACGCCAGCCACTGACCTCCAGCCGCACGCCATCGGCGTCAGGTTCAGCGCGGACCCACAGGTCGATATCGTCCTCACCATCCGCCGCGACGATGTTGCGCGAAATCGCGATGCCCAGCCGCAGTGCCAGCCGCGCGATCGACGCGATCTGCGGCACCGCCAGTGGCTCGCCCTGCTTGCCCCCGGCGCGGCTGTTCAGATCGGACAGGCGCGGTTCGGCGTCGAGCAGCCGCCCGTCGCGCCCGACCCGGCCGATCGCCACCGGCACATGCGGGTCCATCGCGTTCATGCCGCGCCCCCCAATGCCTGCACCGCCGCGCGATAATCGCCCGGCAGCCGCAGCCCCGCCAGCGCCGCGCGCGCATCCTCAACCTCAACGGCCATGATCGTGTCGAGCGTTTCGGCGAACGCTTCGATATCGCGGCGCGGATCGGCTTCGGTCAGCGCCAGGCCCAGGCGCGCAATCGCCTCCCGGTCCAAATCCAGCGCGCGCAACGCGACCCACAACCGCCCGCTCCCCGCGTCGAGCGCAAGGCTGCGTGCAACCGTGTAATCCACGCCAAGTGCATGGGCGAGCAGCCCTGCGAACAGCGTCACGCGCCGGTCGCCCAACGCTTCGTTGAGCAACTCGGGCAGCTCGTCCGGCTGCGCATCGATCGCCACCGCCAGCCGCATCACCGCCGCCTCGACCCGGTCGCCCTCGTCATGCGCGGCGAGGCTGCGCTGCGCCGCCTCCGCCAGCACGCGATCGAGCGTGGCGACATCCTCGGCGACCACCCGCTGTCGCAGCGCGGCGGCGACCCACCATACCAGCTTGTGATGCAGCTCGGCGGGCAGATCGGTCTGCGGCAACGGCCCGGCCTCGGGCAGGCTGCGGCGGCGACTCTCGGCGATCAACACACCCATCGCACTCTGCGCCAGCACCCGGTCGGGATGCTGGACGAAACGGTTGATCAGGCTCGGCCGTTCGGGGTCGTCATGCGCCTGTACCGGCATGCCGCTGGCCAGCAGCTCCTGCCGCACCTGCGCGATCAGCTCGCCCATCAGCTCACGATCGCGCAACAGGCCCGACTCGCACAAAGCGGTGAACACGCCATCGGCCCCCGCCAGCGCATCGGCCAGCGCGGTCTCACCCTGCACCTGCAGCTGGCGCACGCCATGATCGCGAATCTCGCCCTCGACGGTATCGACCAGGGCGCGCAGCAGGCGACTCAGCCCGACGCGCGTCCGCTCGTCCAACCGGTGCGATTCGGGGAGGAAAAAATCATCGATCGCCGTCGCCAGACCGCGGAAAGCGGCAGCGTCCGCGCCCGCGACATGCGCGAGCAACGTGCGGGCGCCCCGATCGGTGGCGCCGTCACTCATGTCGACATTCGGGTCGGACATGGTCTCCGGAATAACGGAATGCGGTTAACAGCCCGTTGACGAAGTCGGGTCCGTCTGATTCAGAGAGAGTATTGAAGGACGAGATAGGCTGCAGCGATGGCGATGAGGCGTGATGGGGATGTTCAGCCGGATCTGATCGTGTCCTGGTCGG
>NZ_JAIXHL010000056.1 GCF_030145815.1 Sphingomonas sp. | reverse complement strand
ACCGAGCGCGCGGCGCTCGACGCCGCGGGCGGCCGCACCGCCGCTGATCCGGGCATCCGCTCGGGCGTCGGCAGCCCCGACACCGCCGTGGTGGACAAGGGCAGCACGACCCGCGACATCATCGCCGCGCCCCAGGGCGATGGCCGCGATGCGCAGACCCAGGTCGGCACCCCCGCCCCGGCTGCCTCGCCGACGCCGCAGAACTGAGGGTTTGCGAGCCCCTCCCGCGAAGGTGGGGGCTCCAGAACAGCAAAAGGGCCGCGGAACCCGTGTTCCGCGGCCCTTCGCTTTGTCTAGTGTCGGTTGGCTTAGAACGACGCGCCAAGCGTGAACAGCACTGCGCCGTCTGCGCCAATCGCATCCTTCCAGCCGAGCGCGGTGGTCTCGTCGGTGTTGACGTAGGACACGCCGAGCGTGAGCGCCTTCCAGGTCACTTCCGCGCCGATCGAATAGTCGAGCACTTCGCCGTCGAGGCCGCCGAGGAAGCTGTCGCTCTTGGCATAGCCGAGATGGCCCTTCAGCTTCAGCGGGGTTTCCGGGATGCCGACCGCGACGTCGGTATAGGCGTAGATCGCGCTGTCGTCGCCGAGCGAGTCCTGACCGCCCCACGCCCAGGCGAGGCCGCCCTTGATCGTGGCCGGGCCGACGGTGCCGGTCAGCGAGAAATAGGGTTCATAAATCGTGGTGTCCGCCGCGCCCGGATAGAAATAGGCGGTGACGCCGACATCGGCGGTCAGGCCCGAGGTCACTTCCTTGGCAAAGCCGGCAAACACGTCGATTTCGCTGCCGTTGTTGAAGCCGATGCCCGAGCCCCAAGTGCCGACATAAAGGCCGCTCTCATGCGCGACGGTGAAGCCGCCCTGGATGGTCGCTTCTTCATTCGTCTGGCTGAAGCCGCGGAAGCGATAGTCGCTGACGACGGTCGCCGAACCGGTGATGGTGAAGGCGTCAGGCGCTTCGGTTTCTTCCTGCGCGAACGCGGGGGTGGCAGTGGCGGCGAGCAGCAGCGCGCCGGCGATGGACTTGGTGAAACGCATGGGATCCCTTTCGTCTTGGTGCGATTTCGGTCCCCACCTGCAGTGAAAGGGCTGCCACATTAAGCTCAGAACCTGCGTCCCGGCGCGGCTATCGCCTCCCGCCGCGGGAAAGTTGCAGCAATTCGTTGCGCTGCACAATTCCATTTCGGCAGTGCGATGCAATTGCGCCGCCGCTGTTGCGGCGGCGCAACAGAATTGTAACAGGTGCGACCGTTACTTGACCGCAATAATCGCGTCGATCTCGACGGCTGCACCGCGCGGGAGCACCGCGACGCCGACCGCGGCGCGGGCGTGGCGGCCTGCCTCACCGAACAGCTTTTCCATCAGCTCCGACGCGCCATTGGCAACCTGGGGCTGTTCGGTGAAGCTGGGGGCGGAGTTGACGAACACGCCGAGCTTCACGATCCGCTCAACCCGGTCGAAGCCGCCCAGCGCCTTTTCGATCTGCGCGACGACCATCAGGCCGCAGCGCTCGGCGGCTTCCTGACCATAGGCCAGATCACGGTCTTCGCCGAGGCGGCCGGTCATCACCACCCCGTCCTTGAACGGCAGCTGCCCCGACACGTGCATCAGCCCGCCGGCGGTGACGGTAGGGACATAGGCGGCCACAGGAGCAGCGGCTTCGGGCAGTTCGAGGCCGAGTTCGGCAAGGCGGGCATGGACGTCGGTCATGGAGTCTCTCCGTGGGGTTAGGATCGGGGTGCGGGCACGCCATCGGCGAAGCGAGCGGAAATCCAGCGCCGCGCCTCTCGCCAGTCGTCGATGCGGGCGTGCGCATGCGGGGCGGCCGGGACATTGGGCGCGAGCAAGGGTTCGGACACCATGTGCAGGCGGAAGACGTGCGGTGCTTCCTGCGCGACCGACTGGTGGTGGACCGCGAGGTCGTCGACGAACACCGCGACACTCGCGCCATGCTCCTCGACCAGCTGCGCCACCGGACGGCCCTTCCCGCCCTGATTGCACTCCACGCGATGGACGATGCCGTGCGTGTCGAGCTGGGCGATGCGATGTTCACGGCAATGATCGCGCAAATTGGTAAGGATCACGATGTCGGCCTGATCGGACAGCGCCTCCAGCGCCTCGCGCGCGTGCGGCACCAGCGTCTGGCGGTCCATCTGTGCGGGGAAGAAGCCGTCGAGATAGCTCCACATCGCCTCGGGGCTCAGCGTGCTGCCGTCGCGCGGCTTCATCGCGCGCGCCCATTCATGGCTGGTCAGGTCGAACTCGATATCATGCGCCTCGTCGAGCCAGGTGCCGAAATGCCGCACCATGTGCAGCAGCACTTCGTCGCAGTCACAGATCAAGAGCGGCTTCATGCGGTCTCCAGCGCGTGGCGGGCCGCGACGAGTGCGGCGGGGGTGGTGCCGGTGGCGTCGGCGCAGGCGATCAGATCGGGCTCATGCGCCTCCAGAAAGCCGAGCACGGCGGCCAGCACCTGCGGATCGGCGGCGCGGGCACGCAGGTCGTGCGGCGAGAGGCCGGTCAGGTCGAGCAGCCGGTGGGCGCGCGCCGCATCGGACAGCGCCCAGGCCAAGGCACCCAGTGCGAGCGTCCCCGCCTCCTCATTTGTCACCGCGTCGCGCATCGCCTAGAGCTTCGCCCAATCGTTCGTTGGCCAATCGTTCGTCGAAGGGATCGCGTGGCAAAAAGGGTGCTGGTTGTCGAGGACAACGAACTCAACCTCAAACTTTTCTGCGACCTGCTGCGCGCGCACGGGTTCGAAACGATGCCGGTGCGCGATGGCCGCGATGCGGTGACGACCGCGCGCAGCTTTGCCCCCGATCTGGTGATCACCGACATCCAGCTGCCGCACATTTCCGGCATCGACATCATCGCCCGCATGCGCGGCGACCCCGCACTGAAGGCGATCCCGGTGATGGCGGTGACGGCCTATGCCGGGCAGGAGGACGAGGCCCGGATCCGCGCGGCGGGGGCGAATGCGTATGTGACCAAGCCGATTTCGGTGATGCGGTTTGTGGAGGAGGTGCAGGGGTTGTTGTGAGGGCGGATGCTGGGTGAGATGGGTATTGTTTCTCCGGAATTCTCCCCGGCATTCTTAGAGGTCCGAAGGCAAGACCTTTGAGTTGTGGGTGCGTCAGAATACAAGGCTCAGCGGGCCTTTGCGGGCCGCTGAGATAAGAGGCGATGTTATCATTCGCAGGGGGCTGCCAATGCAATGATTACGCTCAAAGAACTAGAAGCGATCTCTGCGTCTAAGGGCGACATGCCGGCAGATGAGTGGGCTGCGTTGCTAGAGAGCTGTCCCGAATGGGTCGCACAGCGAGACGCGCGCGAAGCTGCGATGCAGGCGAAAGAAAAGCGTTACCTTGAGGAGGAAACGCCTCTCCGCGAGGCACTTCACCGGCTGGGTTACCCGGTGAAGTGGGTATGGGACTTCGTGAACGCGAAGGAAAACTACTATCTTGACGCGATCCCGACCCTGATCGACCACCTGCAACGTCCTTACAACGATGAGATACGCGAGGGCATTGCTCGATCGCTAGCGATGAAGGAAGCGCGTGGCGTTGCCGGAGTTGCGGTCGTCGCGGTGTTGGGCGAAAGCGGCTTGAGCGACCAGCTACGCTGGGCGTTGGCTAATACCCTGGCGACCGTTGCCGACCGATCCAATCGGGACGCGATCAAAGCTCTGCTTCAGAGGGAAACCAACAAGGACATGGCAGATCGATTGAATAGAGCGTTGAAGACGGCTGCGAAGCCATAGCACTCTGTTGCCGCAGAGAGTGCGCGAATTCCGGGGACACAATACTTAGTTCCGGGGACACTAATTAGTTCCGGGAATTAGTTCCGGGGACACAATACTTAATTCTGTTCGCGGGTTCTCGGTCCGGGTTTGCGCCTTGCGATGGTGCGGCCGGTCAGCGCCTCCTGTGCCGCAATCCATGCGTCGGCAGCGAGCGGGCGGCCGGTGCGCAGGCGTTGCTCGATCGCCTCGACAATCGCCACTGCCCCCGTATCCGCGCGCCGTGCCGCCAATAGGCACGCCAGATGCGCGTGTGCCAGGTAATCGGCTCGACCAAGCTGAAAATTGACAATCTTTGCCAATTTATGCCAATCTCCAGTTGGAGGCCCGCCATGGCGACGATGAATATCTCTTTGCCCGACCGCATGAAGCAGTGGGTCGAAGGTCAGACGCAGGACGGGCGTTACAGCAACGCCAGCGACTATGTGCGTGACCTGATCCGTCGCGATCAGGAGCGTGCGGACAAGATCGCGCAGATGCAGTTGCTGGTCGATGAAGCGCGCGCCAGCGGGGTCAGCGACCTCACGATGGATGACATTCGCGCGACGGCTTTGCGGCAGGCCGGGCTGAAGCCCTGACATGCCGGCATACCGCTTTACGCGGGCGGCTACGCAGGACCTGGTCGCAATCTATCTGAACGGCCTGGAGCGATTCGGCCCGGTGCAGGCCGATCGGTATCACGATGGCTTGCAGCGGGCCTTTGCATTCCTCGCCGAGACGCCGCGCGCTGCCCGGCTGCGTGAAGAGATCCACCCGCCGGTGCGCGCGCATCCGTTCAAGGCGCATATCATCGTGTATGATGAAACCGAGGAGGGCGTGTTGATCCTGCGCGTCCGGCATGGGCGGGAGGATTGGATTTCAGCGCCGGAGGGGTGAGCGCGACCGCCCATCCCAAACACAAAAAGCCGCAGAAGCGATCCTTCTGCGGCTCCGCGTGCTGTGGGCGGTCCCGGCCTGCGCCGGGACTGCGTAACCTTCGCTTGCGCGAAGTTTACTTGATCTTCGCTTCCTTGAACTCGACATGCTTGCGCACGACGGGGTCGTACTTGCGGAAGCTCAGCTTCTCGGTCTGGTTGCGCGGGTTCTTCTTGGTCACATAGAAAAAGCCGGTGTCAGCGGTGCTGACGAGCTTGATCTTGACGGTAGTCGGCTTGGCCATCGCCCGGGTCCTGCAAAAATCAAAAAAAGAATAAGCGGCCCGCGCTGGCAGACCGCTGTCAGGAGGGGGCGCATGCCGGTTTGGCGCGGCGATGTCAAGCTTGGGGACGGATTCAGCGTCACGCTGCCCCTCTTCGCCGACACCCCGATCACCCCGTATCCAACGTTAGCGAGTTGTTCACCATGTTGTCGCACGCTGCGAGCATGAGATGCTGCGACATGGGAGGCGGCGATGGCGACGGGGCAGAATTGGGTGCTGACCAGCGAACTGCACCAGCGAATCGATTCGATCGCGACGCGGGCCGCGCGCGCGGCGACGTCCGACCTGGCCGCTGATCTCGACGCGATTCGCCGGATCGCGATGGCCAATGGCCTGACCCCGGCAGTGTGCATCGTCCACGCGATCGAATCGGCGCTGGCCGCGGGACAGCGCGGGCCGATGATTGCCGACGGGCTGTCGCTGCTGCGCGATGCTGTAGCGTGTGGCCGCACCGATTCGCGCGCCGACGCAGCATTCGCGGCGGCTTGCTCGATCCGCCTCGCCAGTTAGAAAGGTTCTCATGGAGGCGGTGGTCCCAGCATTCATCGCCGCATTGCTGGTCCAGGCGGGCGACCGTTCACCCTGGCTCGTCGCGATTCTGGCCGATCGCTATGGCCGCCCGTTCACCGTCGCTTTTGCCGCGCTGCTCGCCCATGCCGGGGGGAACGCCATCGCCGCGACCGGCGCGGTGCTGATCGCCCCGCTGCTGACGCCGAATGCCAAGCAGCTGCTGCTCGCGCTCGCGCTGATCTTTGCCGCGATGGGGGCGTTGTGGCGGTTGAAGGCTCCGGATCGGCTGGAGCGCTGGCGGCTGGGCGCGTTGCTGACGCCCTTGCTCGGCATCTTCGTGCTGGCGCTGGGCGATACGACGCAGTTCTTCACGCTGGCGCTGGGGGTACGCGGGCCGAGCCCGTGGTTTGCCTTTGGTGGCGCCTGTGCGGGGATTTTCGTCGTGCATCTGGCGGCAGCGCTGATGGGCGAACTCAGCTGGCGGCAGCTGCCGATCCGGGGGTTTCGCATCGGCCTTGGCTTGATCGCGCTGCTCGCCGGTGCGGTTGTTGGCGCGGGCGCGTTACGACTGATCTAGCCTGTCAATTAGCCTGATCGGGCAATTGCGCGCGCGGCGATGGACCCCAAATGGCAGAGAGTCGTTACATCTCCGACTCAACTGCCAGCGAGGGACACAATCATGGCCGACACCGCCAACAATCTGAAAACGCCGACCGACCTGAACCGCAACGACACCAAGAGTGTGGCCGACGCGCTGAACGGGATCCTGGCCGACAGCTATGCGCTGTATCTGAAGACCAAGAATTTCCACTGGCACGTGTCGGGGCCGCATTTCCGCGACTATCACCTGATGCTCGACGATCAGGCGGCGCAGATCCTGGCCACCACCGACGCGATTGCCGAGCGCGTGCGCAAGACCGGCAACACCACGCTGCGCTCGATCGGGGACATCGCGCGGCGCCAGACGATCAAGGACAATGACGCCGATTTCGTCAGCGCCGACAAGATGCTGGCCGAACTGCGTGAGGATAACCTCAAGCTGGTCGAGCTGCTGCGCGAGGCGAAGGACATTGTCGACGACGCCAAGGACAACGCCACCAGCGGCATCCTGGACGACTGGACCGATCAGGCCGAAGAGCGCGCCTGGTTCCTGTTCGAAACCAGCCGCAAGGGGTGAGATGATGCGCGGCACCGGCCCGCTTCCGAGCCCGACTACCCGGCGACAGCATCCTATGGGTAGCCGGGTGAAGGAGCGGGCCGGTGCCGCAACCGATCCAGCGGTGCTGGATCAAATAAAAAGGAAAATGGCGCACCCGAAGGGATTCGAACCCCTGGCCTCTGCCTTCGGAGGGCAGCGCTCTATCCAGCTGAGCTACGGGTGCGTGGGATGCAGCGCCTAGCAAAGCCGCGCGCGCGGCGCCAGCGTTAAACGGCGGGTTGTTGCCAGCCTTTTGGCGCGGGGGTCTTGGGCTTGAATGCGCACAGGTCTGCGACCGGGCAGCGCCAGCATTCGGGGGTGCGCGCCTTGCAGATGTAACGGCCGTGCAGGATCAGCCAGTGGTGCGCGTGGAGGCGGAAGGGTTGCGGCACGCCCTTTTCCAGCTTCTTTTCGACCGCCAGCGGCGTCTTGCCGCGCGCAAGGCCGGTGCGGTTGCCGACGCGGAACAGATGCGTGTCGACCGCGAAGGTTTCGTGGCCGAAGGCGACGTTCATCACGACATTGGCGGTCTTGCGCCCGACGCCGGGGAGTTGTTCGAGCGCGTCGCGGTCCTCCGGCACTTGGCTGCCATGCTGTGCGATCAGCGCTTCGCTCAGCGCGATGACGTTCTTCGCCTTGCTGTTGAACAGGCCGATGGTCTTGATGTGCTGTTTAAGGCCGTCCTCGCCCAGAGCGACCATCTTTTCGGGCGTATCGACTTCCGCGAACAGGCGGCGGGTCGCCTTGTTCACCCCGGCATCGGTCGCCTGCGCCGACAGCACGACGGCGACCAGCAGCGTATAATCGTTGACCGATTCGAGTTCGGTTTCGGGATGCGGATTGGCCGCGGCCAGCCGCTCGAAAAAGGCGAAGATGTCGGCTTTCTTCAAAGGCCCAGCACCGCGTCCATCGTGTAGCGCCCGGCGGGTTGGTTTGCGAGCCACAGCGCGGCGCGAACGGCTCCACGGGCAAAGATTGCGCGATCCTGCGCATAATGCGCCAATTCGATCCGCTCACCCTCGGTTGCCAGCATGACATTGTGATCGCCGACGATGCTGCCGCCGCGCAAAGAGGCAAAGCCGATCGTCCCCTCCGCCCGCGCGCCCGACAGGCCGGCGCGATCGGCGACGCGGACTTCGCCGAGCGCGACACCGCGCCCGGCGGCGGCGGCTTCGCCCAGCATCAGCGCGGTGCCCGACGGCGCGTCGAGCTTGTGGCGGTGATGGGCCTCGATAATCTCGATATCCCAATCGGGGCCGAGCCGGGTCGCCGCCTCACGCACCAGCCGGGCGAGCAGCACGACGCCGAGCGAGGTGTTGCCGGTCTGAAGCACCGCGATGTCGCGCGCGGCCTCATCGATCGCGGCATGATCGGCGGCGGTGAGGCCGGTGGTGCCGATCACGATCGGCGTGCCCGCGTCGCGCGCGGCGGCGAGATGGACGCCAAGTGCCGATGCGGTCGAGAAATCGACCAGTGCATCGGCGGCGCGCGCCAGCTCCGCCGGATCGTCGCCCGCATCCGCACCGCCGGCCAGGCGTACGCCCTGAACGGTCAGGATGTCGCGGATCGCGGTGCCCATGCGGCCAAGGCTGCCGTAAATGCCGATACTGGTCATGCGCCGTGCTTGGCGGGGCAAGCGGCGGACTGCAACAGGGTAAATATTGCGGGATCGCGCCCCTCAGCTTTTCTCTTGCGGTGCAGGCGGTTGACGGCAAAGCAAGGGCGATGTTTCTTCGCTCGCTCGCGCTCGCCGCCGCCCTGCTCTCCCCCGCCGCCGCCGCATCGCCGGAGCAGTTGTTCGAGGATGTCCGCATCCTTGCCGCCGACGACATGGCCGGGCGACTGGTAGGCACGCCGGGATCGGCCAAGGCGCGCGCCTATCTGATCGGGCGGATGCAGGGAATCGGGATCGAACCGTTCGGCGCGGGTTTCGAACAGCCGTTCACGGCAAAGCACAAGGATCAGACGCTCCACGGCGTCAATCTGGTCGGGCGTATTCGCGGGACCGGGACCAGCGACCGGGTGCTGGTGATCGGCGCGCATTACGACCATTTCGGGACGCGACACGGCCAGGTGCTGAACGGCGCCGACGACAATGCATCGGGGGTCGCGACCCTGCTGGCGATCGCGGCGGATTTTGCGCGGGAGCGACCCACGCACGACGTGATCTTCGCGCTGTGGGATGCCGAGGAGCAGGGCATGTATGGCGCGCACGCCTTTGTCGAAAAGCCACCGGTGCCGGTGGCGCGGATCGCGCTGAACCTCAACCTCGACATGATGAGCCGCAGCGACACGGGCGAATTGTGGATCGCGGGGGCGCATCATTATCCGTTTCTGCGCGCGCGGTTCGAGCGGCTGGCAGGCTCCGCGCCGGTCACGCTGAAGATCGGCCATGACGGCCCGCCGTGGAAGGGCAGCGACGACTGGACCGCCGGGTCGGACCATTATGCATTTCACCGGCGCGGCATTCCGTTCGCCTATCTGGGGGTCGAGGATTATCCCGAATATCACCAGCCGGGCGACGATTTCGATACGATCCCGAAGGACTTCTTCGCGCGGTCGGCGGCGACGGCATTGCTGGCGGCGCGGATGTTCGACCGGGAATTGGGGGCGATTGCGGTGGAGGCTGGGCGTTAGACCGACGCTATCGCTCCCCTCC
>NZ_JAIXHL010000055.1 GCF_030145815.1 Sphingomonas sp. | reverse complement strand
ACTCCTCCGGCCTTCATCTCGCACGATGAAGGCCGGGGATACGCTGACTGCATCCTACGTGGGCATGGATACACTTAAAGGAGCCCAATATGACTCGACCAAGTGTTCCAGAGCAGACTTCGCACCGCAGTTCGCGGACGGGTCGCTTTGTCACTGAGCGCCATGCTCAGCGACATCCGGACACTACCGAGCGGGAACGTATCAAGCATCCCGAACGGAAGTGACAAGGGAGCCCCCCGCTGTGCGGGGGGCTCAACTTGCTCGATTTGTAGCGGCTTCCGGCCGCAAATTTTTTCTATTCAAAGGAAAGCAAGATGCCATCCTTTAAGGTCGCCCATGTTCAGGAGCAGGGCCAAAATATGCTTCTATTTCCACTCGATCGTAGCTTCGGCCACAAAACGCCTGATCAACAACGCGCCATCGTCGATGAACTTGAAGATCGCGCTCACGTTGCTGGATTGGCGGGTCGGGCAGCGGTGTTCTGGGAATGTAACGGGCGAACCTATTCGCTCGGGCCCCAGCAGTGGCGGAATTTCCTCCGTAGCATTAGCATCCGTCGGGTTATAGCTAGTGTGAATAAATCGATTTCATGGTGAGCCGGTTAGGCTCTGATCTGCATTAGGCGGTAGTCAGCGCGTCAAGGCAGGCGCTTGACTACCGTCTTAATCAATCATGCTCCCGATCACCCGCGCCCATATACAGCTCGCGCCCGGTATCCTCATAGACCTGGCTCATTTCCGCCATGCCCTTCTCCGCCTCTTCGGCGGCGATGAAGCCGGCGCTGTCCTGATTTTGCAGCTTTGCAAATTCCCTCACCTCTTGGCTGATCTTCATCGAGCAGAATTTGGGGCCGCACATGCTGCAGAAATGGGCCGATTTCGCGCCCTCGGCGGGGAGCGTCTGGTCGTGATATTGCTCCGCGGTGTCGGGGTCTAGGCTCAGGTTGAATTGGTCGCGCCAGCGGAATTCGAAGCGGGCCTTGCTGAGCGCATCGTCGCGGACCTGCGCGGCGGGGTGGCCCTTGGCGAGGTCGGCGGCGTGGGCGGCGAGTTTATAGGTGACGACGCCGACCTTTACATCGTCGCGGTCGGGGAGGCCGAGATGCTCCTTCGGCGTGACGTAGCAAAGCATCGCGGTGCCGTACCAGCCGATCTGCGCGGCGCCGATGCCGCTGGTGATATGGTCGTATCCGGGCGCGATGTCGGTGGTGAGCGGCCCGAGGGTGTAGAAGGGGGCTTCGCCGCAGGCTTCGAGCTGCTTGTCCATATTCTCCTTGATCTTGTGCATCGGGACGTGGCCTGGACCCTCGATCATCACCTGTACGTCCTGTGCCCAGGCGCGCCTGGTCAGTTCGCCCAGCGTGTAGAGCTCGGCGAACTGCGCCTCGTCATTCGCGTCATAGATGCTGCCGGGACGCAGGCCGTCGCCAAGGCTGTAGGCGACGTCATAGGCCTTCATAATCTCGGTAATCTCGTCAAAGCGTTCGTAGAGAAAGCTTTCCTTGTGATGCGCGAGGCACCATTTCGCCATGATGCTGCCGCCGCGCGACACGATGCCGGTCATGCGCTTGGCCGCGAGGGGCACATAGGGGAGGCGGACCCCGGCGTGGATGGTGAAATAATCGACGCCCTGTTCGGCCTGTTCGATCAGCGTGTCGGCGAAGATGTCCCAGGTCAGATCCTCGGCAATGCCGCCCACTTTCTCGAGCGCCTGATAGATGGGGACGGTGCCGATCGGCACGGGCGAGTTGCGGATGATCCATTCGCGCGTGTCGTGGATGTTGCGGCCGGTCGACAGGTCCATGACGGTGTCGGCGCCCCAGCGGATCGACCAGACCATCTTGTCGACTTCGGATGCGACGTCGGATGCGACCGCGCTGTTGCCGATGTTCGCGTTGATCTTGACCAGGAAATTGCGGCCGATCGCCATCGGTTCGCTTTCGGGGTGGTTGATGTTGCTGGGGATGATCGCGCGGCCGCGCGCAACCTCGTCCCGCACAAATTCGGGGGTGACATAATCGGGGATGCTGGCGCCCCAGCTTTCGCCGTCGCGCCGATATTCGGACAGGCGGGCGCGGCCCAGATTCTCCCGCTCGGCGACATATTCCATCTCGGGCGTGATGATGCCGCGGCGGGCGTAATGCATCTGGCTGACGTTCTGGCCCGGCTTGGCGCGCAGCACCTGTTTGCGGACGGCGGGGAAGGCGGGGACGCCGCCGCTGCGGTCGGGACCAAGCTGGCCATTATCCTCTGGGCGGACCTCGCGCTGGGCGACCTCCTGCACATCGTCGCGGCCGCGAATCCAGTCACGGCGCAGTTCGGCAAGGCCCCTGGCGATGTCGATGCTGGCGTTCGGGTCGGTATAAGGCCCGCTGGTGTCATAGACGCGCACCGGCGGCTCGCCGCTGTGCGGGTCGAGGTCGATCTCTCGCATCGCGACGCGGATGCCGCTGCCGGTCTGGGCCGCGACATGGATCTTGCGGCTGCCGCGGATCGGCCCGGTGGTGACGCCGATGGGCGCAGGGTTTTCGAATTTCGCGTCGATGTCGGCCATATGCAGTCGCTCCGTTCATAATCGGAGCGAAAGACGGTTTTCCGGTGCGGAATGCCGACCCTCCCTCCGCCCGAGTTACCGGGATCAGGTTCAACGGGTCGCGGTCTATTCCGCTCTCAACCGGCCATTACGGGCGCGGCTCCCCGGGGATGGCGGCATTATAGGCCGCCCGAGGCGGGCTGTCCATGGCGGGCGTTCAGACCCGCCGCGCCAGATAGACGCCGACGATCATCAGCGCGATTCCCGCCGCCCGCCGCAGGTCGATCGCCGATCGCAGCGCGCCGAACAGGCCGAAATGATCGATCGTCGCCGCGCTGACAAGCTGACCCACCAGGACGAAGAAGATCGCGTTGCCGACGCCGAATTTGGGCGCGATGAAGGTCACGGCGATCACATAGAAGGCGACGAACAGCCCGCCGAAATAAAATTGCGCCGGAATGTCGGAGGTGAAGCGGACCTGCCCGATCGATCCGGTGAGGAGCGCGCCGGTCGCGGCGATGAGGAAGGCGAGCGCAAAGAGGATCATCGACGCCGCCATCGGGCTGCCCAGCCGCGCGCCCAGCCCGCCGTTGAGCGCGGCGAGGATCGGAATGCCGACCCCGGTCAGCAGCATGATCGCGGCAAAGGCCGGCGCGGCGTTGTTCGCGGTCATCACGAAGGATCCCGGTCGGCCTGCGCCCGGCGATATTCGCGGACCGGCAGGCCGCCGATGCCCCAGTTTTCGACATCGACCTCGTCGATCGTGACGACCGTCGTCGCCGGATTCTTGGCCAGCACGCGCTGGAGCAATTCGGTGACGCCGCCGATCAGTTCGGCCTTTTGCTCTGGCGTCGCGCCTTCGCGGGTGATGCGGATATTGACGTAGGGCATGGCAGTCTCCTGTCGGCAAAGCGATCGCGAACGGGATGCGGATACCACCGGAGGCGGCACAAATGAAAGGATGGTCTCCGCGTCCTTGCGGGGCGATGCGAGGGGACCATGCGGCGGGGCGATGCGGCGGCTTCGCCTTGCCCGCGGAGCTTTTTGGCGGCATCGTCGGGGGCATGTATCGATGCTCCCTTGCCGCTTCCTCGTTCCCCCGTGCCGCCACGGGTGCGCCGGCATGAGCCGGGTGCCGCGCCTGATCGGCTATGCGCTGATGGCCGCCGCGGCGCTGCTCGCGGTGGCGATGCGGCGGGGGGCGATCGATGCCATCGGGCCGTTTCCGGTGGTAGCGGTCGCGCTGTTGATCGGAATGATCGGGGTCATGCTGGTCTTTACCGACCTGATGGTGCGGGGATTATATGCGCAGGTCGGCGCGGCACAGAGCGCGAAGGCCGAGGGGCAGGCCGAACGGGACGGCGGGGATTGACCGGCGACCGGGCGGGGCGACGACGTCCCCTTTTCGTTCGACAGCATCCGCGCCACCCAGTATGACCGCATGATGACTGACCGTCCGCATACGCCGCTGCTCGACACGGTGGATGTCCCCGCCGACCTCCGCAAGCTGAAGCCCGAAGACCTTCGCCAGTTCGCCGAAGAACTGCGCGCCGAGATGATTTCGGCCGTCGGGACCACGGGCGGCCATCTGGGCAGCGGGCTGGGCGTCGTCGAATTGACCACCGCGCTGCATTATGTGTTCGACACCCCGCACGACAAGATCGTGTGGGACGTCGGCCATCAATGCTATCCGCACAAGATCATCACCGGGCGCCGCGACCGGATTCGCACGCTGCGCACCGGCGGCGGCCTGTCGGGTTTCACCAAGCGCAGCGAAAGCGAATATGACCCGTTCGGCGCGGCGCATTCGTCGACGTCGATCAGCGCCGCGCTGGGCTTTGCGATCGCCAACAAGCTGAAGGACGAACCCGGCCGCGCGATCGCGGTGATCGGCGACGGGTCGATGTCGGCGGGCATGGCCTATGAGGCGATGAACAATGCCGCCGCGGCGGGCAACCGGCTGATCGTCATCCTGAACGACAATGACATGTCGATCGCGCCCCCTGTTGGCGGATTGTCGGCCTATCTGGCCAAGCTGGTGTCGTCGCGTCCCTTTATCGAGTTGCGCGAAATCGCGCGCCGCGTCGCCCGCAAGCTGCCCGAACCGTTGCACAAGGCCGCGAAAAAGACCGACGAATTCGCCCGCGGGATGGCGATGGGCGGTACCTTGTTCGAAGAACTCGGCTTTTATTATGTCGGGCCGATCGACGGGCATAATCTGGACCATCTGATCCCCGTGCTCGAAAATGTGCGCGACAGCGAACATGGGCCGGTGCTGATCCACGCGGTGACGGTGAAGGGCAAGGGCTATGCCCCGGCAGAGGCCGCCGCCGACAAATATCATGGCGTGCAGAAATTCGACGTCATCACCGGCGAACAGGCAAAGGCGCCGCCGGGACCGCCCGCGTATCAGAATGTGTTTGGCGAAACGCTGGCAAAGCTGGCCGACACCGACAAGCGCATCGTCGCGATCACCGCCGCGATGCCGTCGGGAACCGGGGTCGACAAATTCGCCAAGGCGCATCCGGCGCGGACGTTCGACGTCGGCATCGCCGAACAACATGCGGTGACCTTTGCCGCCGGGCTGGCGGCGCAGGGGATGCGGCCGTTCTGCGCGATCTATTCGACCTTTCTTCAGCGCGCCTATGACCAGGTCGTCCATGATGTCGCGATCCAGAACCTGCCGGTGCGTTTTGCGATCGACCGCGCGGGACTGGTCGGCGCCGACGGGTCGACCCATGCCGGATCGTTCGACGTCACCTATCTGGCGACATTGCCGAACATGGTGGTGATGGCGGCGGCGGACGAGGCCGAACTGGTCCATATGACCTATACCGCCGCCGAATATGACGCCGGTCCGATCGCGTTCCGCTATCCGCGCGGCAACGGCACCGGGGTTCCGTTGCCCGATGTCCCGATCAAGCTGGAGATCGGCAAGGGGCGGGTCGTGCGCAGCGGCAAGACCGTCGCCATCCTGTCGCTGGGCACCCGGCTGGCGGAGGCGATCAAGGCCGCCGACACGCTGGAGGCGCGCGGGCTGTCGACCAGCGTCATCGACCTGCGTTTCGCCAAGCCGCTGGACGAGGAACTGATCCGCAAGACGCTGGCGGGGCATGAGGTTTGCGTGACGATCGAGGAAAACAGCGTCGGCGGGCTGGGCGCGCATGTGCTGACGCTGGCGAGCGACGAGGGGCTGATCGACGCGGGGCTGAAACTGCGCACGATGCGCTTGCCCGATGTCTTTCAGGACCAGGACAAGCCCGAATTGCAATATGATGCGGCGGGGCTGAACGCGCCGCAGATCGTCGATTGCGTGCTGAAGGCGCTGCGCCACAACAGCGCGGGGGTCGAGGAAGCGGGGGCGCGGGCCTAAAATGCGTTCGGTTTTGACGGCATCAAAACCGGCACTCTAGATTCCTGCTTTTCCGTGATTTCCGAGCCGCGAAATGGTTCATTTCACTCAAAATCACGCTAACGATAAATTTCGCGGCGGTGGCCGACGGCAATCACGACGATGACGAGCCGGGCATCCTCGATCCGCGCGATGATGCGATAGTCGCCGATGCGATAGCGCCAATGTCCTGACCGATCGCCGACC
Organism: Sphingomonas sp.; assembly: GCF_030145815.1. Taxonomy (GTDB): domain Bacteria; phylum Pseudomonadota; class Alphaproteobacteria; order Sphingomonadales; family Sphingomonadaceae; genus Sphingomonas. The sequence continues at coordinate 3,464 of NZ_JAIXHL010000055.1, read as the reverse complement.
ATCGCCGTTCCGCGCTGTCGCGGGTCATCCTGCCCGGCGATCTGTTCCAGCGCGGCGAATATGCGTTCGCCGACGTCGCGCGGCAGCTTGCGAAGCTGCTTTCGCGCTGCGGCATCGAATTCAAGCGTCCAGCCCAAGTTCGCGCCGCATCTGCTCCATGGAAACGGTCTTGCCCGCGTCGGGGTGGTTCAACGCCTCTTCGAGAAGCGCCAGATCCTCCAACTCCTCAATATATTCCTCGATCGCCCGGCGCGCGAAGGCGGTCTTGGTGCGGCCCGCGCGCTTGGCGGCCACGGTCAGCCGTTCTTCGAGTTCCTTGTCGAGGCGAATGGCGAGCATCGGCGTCTCCTTCGCTATACATGTATAGCGAAGGGGCCGTTTTTGCAAATTCGCGCGATTGGGTAAGGGGTCAGGCGCCCGGAATCGCGGCGCTGGCGTCGCGGCCGTCGCCTTCGGGGGCGGCCAATATGTCGCGGGTGACCAGGCCCTTGTCCACGATCTGCGTGTCCGGGCTGCCGATCTGGCTGCGGATGCCGGGGTCGGCGCGCTGGCCGTCGGCGCTGCCGATGATCGCGGATTCGCCCGCGCTGCGCGGGGCGGCGCCGCCGAACAGCGCGCGCAGCGTCTGTTCCGCCGTCGTTTCGCCGCCGGGACGCGCGGTGCCGGGGGCAGGCGGGGACAGCGAGAAATCGGGCGGCACGACCAGCGGTGCCTGACGCGACACCATCATCTCGTCAGGACGGTCGCGGCTGAACAGGCTGTTCGACCCGCAGGCCGACAGGGTGGTGGCCAGAATCGAGGCAGCCAGGATGGCGGTGGTCCGGTTCACTCTATTAACTCCTATGCGCCCCGTTAATCGGCGGATGGCTGACCGTCCGCGGCTGGGGCCTTTTCGCCGAAGAGCAGCGCGCGCGCAACCAGCAAAAGCACACCGAGCGTGATGCACGCGTCGGAGACGTTGAAGATCATGAAGGGACGGAAATCGCCAATGTGCAGGTCGGCATAATCGACGACAAAGCCAAGCCGCGCGCGGTCGGCGATGTTGCCGAGCGCGCCGCCGAGAATCATCGCGAGCGCGATCACGTCGCCCTTTGCCGGTTCGCGCGTCATCCAGAAGGCGACGGCCCCCGCGACGACGACGGTCACGGCCACGAGCGTCCAGCGCGTCGTGTCGGTGCAACTGGCGAACATCGACATCGAAATTCCGCAGTTTTCCGCCCATGTCAGGTTGAAGAAACTGGTGATTTCAATCTGTCCCTTGGCCTGAAGCGACAAGGGGACCGTGATGATCCACTTGACGACCTGATCAAGGATGAAGGCGACAGCGGCGAAGATCAGGCCAAAGCGCAGATAGGGCGAACGGGTGCTGCTCATCCTATGTCCAATACCGTGTCGCAGCGATTGCACAAGCTGCCGTCCTCGACGACTTCGGGCAGATGGCGCCAGCAGCGACCGCATTTGTGGTTTTCGGTGCGGGTGACGGCCAGTTCGCCGCCCGCGCGCACGACCGACACGATGAAGATTTCCTCCATCGCCGCCGGATCGAGGGTCGGATCGGGGATCGCGACCTCTGCCTCCAGGCTGGACCGGATGGTCTTTTCGCGGCGCCAGGGTTCGATCGCTTCGGTGACCGCCTCACGCTGGGCACGGACGCCCGCCCATTTGTCCGCGAGCGCAGCGTCGTTCCATGCGCCATCGACGCGCGGCCATTCCAGCAGATGGACGCTGCCCGCGTCGGGATAGCGGGTGCCCCACACTTCCTCCGCGGTGAACACCAGCACCGGGGCGGCGTAGCGGATCAGCGCGTGGAACAGCGTGTCGAGCACGGTGCGATAGGCGGCGCGGTCGGGGGTCTGCCGGCCGGTCGCGACGTTGATGTCGCAGTAGAGCCGGTCCTTGCGGATGTCGAAATAAAAGGCCGACAGATCCTCGTTGCAGAAATCGGCGAGCAGGCGGGTATAGCTGTTGAAGTCGAAATCATCGACCGCACGGTGCAACCGGGCGTCGAGGTCGGCGAGCAGCGAGAGCATATAGCGTTCGAGTTCGGGCATCGCCGCGACGTCGGTGACGCGCTCCGCCTCGCTGAACCCGTCGAGCGCGCCGAGCAGATAGCGGAACGTGTTGCGCAGCTTGCGATATTGATCGGCGACCCCGGCCAGGATTTCCTTGCCGATGCGATGATCCTCGGTGAAATCGACGCTGAGCGCCCAGAGGCGGAGGATGTCGGCGCCATAGTCGCGCATCAGGTCGATGGGGCTGATCGTGTTGCCCAGCGACTTGGACATCTTCATGCCCTTGCTGTCCATGGTGAAGCCATGGGTCAGCACCGCCTTGTACGGCGCGATCCCGCGCGTCCCGCAGCTTTCGAGCAGCGACGACTGGAACCAGCCGCGATGCTGGTCCGACCCCTCCAGATACAGGTCGGCGCTGTGGGTGCCGCCGTCGCGGCGGACGAGCGCGGGCCAGCGGCCGCTTTCCAGGACAAAGGCGTGGGTGCAGCCCGAATCGAACCAGACGTCGAGGATGTCGGTGATGCGTTCATAATCGGCGGCGTCATAAGCATCGCCCAGATAGTCCTGCGCGCGCGCGTCGGACCAGGCATCGACGCCGCCCGCGCGGACCGCCGCGACGATGCGGTCGTTGACCAGCGGATCGTTCAGATATTGCCCGGTCTTGCGATCGACGAAAAGCGTGATCGGCACGCCCCACGCGCGCTGGCGCGACAGCACCCAATCGGGGCGCCCCTCCACCATGCTGCCGATGCGGTTGCGGCCCTTTGCGGGGACGAAGCGCGTTTCGGCGATCGCCTGCATCGCCGCCTGCCGCAGCGTCGGGGCATCGCACAGGCTTTCCTCGGCAGGATCGATCGCGCCGCCTTCGCTTTCCCAACGCTGCTCACGCGGCGCCTTTGGCTCGATGTGCGTCATCACCTTGTCCATCGGCACGAACCATTGGGGGGTGCAGCGATAGATGACCTTTGCCTTGGAACGCCAGCTATGCGGATAGCTGTGCTTGTAGTCGGCGCTGGCGGCAAGCAGCGCGTCGGTTTCGCGCAGGTCGGTGCAGATCGGGCCGTCGGGGGCGTTGAACTTGGGGTTGATCACCGATCCCTGACCGCCGAGCCACGCCCAGTCGGCGCGATATTTGCCGTCGCCTTCGACCGCGAACTGCGGTTCGAGGCCGTTCGCCTTGCACAGGTCGAAATCATCCTCACCATGGTCGGGTGCCATATGGACAAGCCCGGTGCCGCTGTCGGTGGTGACGAAATCGCCCGCGAGGAAGGGGCGTGGGCGCAGGTAGAAATCCGCGAGCGGCGAGTCGAGATTGACGTTCGATGCGCCCGCAAGCCCCTCCCCTTCAGGGGAGGGGTTGGGGTGGGGTCCATCGATCTGCGCGGCGTCAGGGCGAGAGGGCCCACCCCCCGGCCCCCCCCCGGGGGGGGGGGGGGGAAAGAGGGGTTGCCA
>NZ_JAIXHL010000054.1 GCF_030145815.1 Sphingomonas sp. | reverse complement strand
TCCCTCCTCCGCTACCAATTTTCTGTTTGGCGAAGGTCGCCAAAGGTTGAAAAAACCCCTGATTTCCGCTAGTTTAAGGGCATTCGCTGGCTGCCAGCGACCGCCTTTGTCTGCCTGCAATTGTGGAAGATGGGGGCCTAATCTGGGGGCTTTGAGAGGCCCCCATGGAAGCGAGGCCCCCAATGGCACTAACCGACACCGCAATCCGCAACGCCAAGCCCAAGGAAAAGCCCTATAAAGTCTCAGATTCGCAGGGTTTGTATCTGTTGGTCAATCCAAGGGGCAGCAAGCTCTGGCGCGTCAAATACCGCATGAACGGCGTGGAGCGGAAACTGGCACTGGGGTCTTACCCTGAAATCACGCTGGCCGAGGCGCGTTCGGCGCGCGATGCCGCCCGGAGGCAAGTCGCCAATGCGGTTGATCCCAACTTTGCCAAGCGGCAGGCCCGGATCGAAGCGAGTATGCGGGCGGAAAACAGCTTCGCGAAAGTGGCGGAGGAGTTGATTGCCAAGCGGGAAAAGGAAGGCGTATCGCCGCGCACATTGGAGAAATATCGCTGGCTGCTAAAATTGCTTGGCGATGAGTTCGGACGCAGGCCGGTCTCTGAAATCGGTCCTGCCGAATTGCTGTATGAGATCAAACATCACGAACGGCGGGGGCGCTATGAAACCGCCAAGCGGCTGCGTTCTTTCGCCAGCCGCGTGTTCCGTTATGCCGCCGCCACGGCGAGGGCGGAGCGCGATCCCGCTCAACTGCTGTTGGGCGCGCTCATCCAGCCAAGGGCCAAGCATTTTGCGGCGATCACCGATCCGGTCGAGTTTGGCGCGTTGCTCCGGGCCATTGAGGATTATAGTGGCGACCCGGCAGTCATGCACGCGCTCAGGCTGACCCCGCACCTGTTTCAGCGTCCCGGTGAACTGCGACAGATGGAATGGGCAGAGATCAGTTGCGACAAGGCGATTTGGACGCTTCCGCCTGAAAAGATGAAAATGCGGCAGCCCCATGCGGTGCCGTTGTCGCGGCAGGCGCTGGAGATTCTGGAAAGTATGCGCACGCTAACCGGGAAAGGGAAATATGTGTTCCCATCGGTTCGGACGCGAGCGCGCCCAATCTCCGAGAATACCGTCACCGCTGCGTTGCGCCGCATGGGTTATTCCGGCGACCAGATGACCGCGCACGGTTTCCGCACGTCCGCATCCTCGCTGCTGAACGAATCCGGCAAATGGAACCCCGACGCCATCGAACGGGCGCTGGCGCACATGGTGGCCGGTGAGGTCCGGCGCATCTACAACCAATCCGCCTATTGGCGCGAACGTGTTGCAATGGCGCAATGGTGGAGCGACTATCTGGAAGAACTGCGGGATAACGGCAATCAGCCTCCCATTGGGAGAGGATCAGGCAATGAATCACGATGACGACGACCGCTCACTTCGGAGAATTTCGTTACGAATCCTCAATGAAGATGAACGCGAAGCTCAGGACGAAGTTGACGGGATAATCCAAGGCGTTGACGGGTATCTTGGGAAGCAATCTCGCCTGTATGCGTGGCCGATCCCCATCACTATCGCTTTTCCACTCTTCTTCCTGATAATGTCCCGACTGGCTTCGTTATACTCGAAAACTTGGGAAAATACCCTCTTCGGGATGGCTATCCTAGCCTGTTTCCTTCCCTTCGGTATCCTATGGTATTGGCGGCGCGATCAATACGGAAGCGGCAGGCTTTGGAAACCACGCGAGGCGATCTATGCTGGTGCCAGCGACGAGACGAAGGAAACGCTTGAAAGGCTTTTCGCTTATCTACGGCTCGATAGCTCCCCGAAGATTTATTATCTGGATAGGAAAGGGGCAGAGCAATATCTGGATCGCGGCTATGTGTTCGGAAGCTTGCGCGTTCTTCTATTGTCGAACTTCGCCGCAGTCCGGGCCTTGTGCCTGTCTCCCGATGGAAAGCGAATCTCGGAGGTCATCAAGGTCGATGCGGACCCCGATGAGGTTATCAAGGAACTCAGCGTCAAGCCCAAGCGTGCGGGAGGATCGGGCCGGAACATAAAATACGCCTACGCCGAGGCTATTTTCGACCTGCGCACCGATCCGATGCTGGACACGCTGGACCTGAACGACGAAGCGGCTGCGACGCGTTCCATCACCGACTGGCTTTTGGAATGGTTCCAAAGCGCTGCCAATGTGTCCGCTGACGTGCCCGACCGCAAATTATTGATCCCCTATGCCAGAAAAATTTTCAATCATTTGAAGAATCGCCCTTCACCCGAAGGCCGCTGACAGCCGTTTTCCTTTTTTCCGAATCGGCGGGACATTTTTGCCGCGCGCCATTTGTTTTCTGACCAACGCGTCATTGGCGGATTTTTGCGGCTTTCCCATTACTGGACGGTCCACAGGCAATCATGTGCAACTTGGAATGTCTCTGGCCGCGAGTCGGCAAGCAAGGAGACGCACATGGAACCCATTGCCATATCCATCAATGACACCGCCAAGGCGCTGGGCGTTGGAAGATCGTCGGTTTACGCGCTGATAAAGTCCGGTGGACTGGACGCCATCAAGATCGGCAGGCGAACGCTGCTGACCACGGAATCCATCCGGCGCTTGGCGCAGTCCCGAACCGTCATCTGACCCGCAGGCGCTCCACGGCCCCAGCCTTTTGAGTTGGCGGGCCGCTCCGCGCCTGCGTGCCACCCATCCCATGACCCCGAACAATCGTGAGCTTTCACGAGAGGAGCTTCTATGTCTGTTTTCCACCGCGTTCTGGACCGCATCGCCGATTGGCGCTGGACGGGCCGCAAGATCAATCTGCGTTTCGTCGCAGAATATCGCACCGCCTGTTTCGCCTTGCCGATCATCAACGGGATTCTTGCCGAGGACGAGGACGGCGAAACCTTCCGCGCCGCATTGACCGACTGGCGCAGGGCCGAACGCCCGCCGCTCGCCCTCTATCATGGTGAGACCAGCTTTTGCCGGATCGACGGTCCGCGCCAGTGGGTGAAGGACCGTTCCTTTCCGCTGGGCGGGTTGATCCTCTCCCCCGGCGTCACCGCGCACCTTGATCCGTTCGAGGCGCGGGAACTGCAAGAGCATATGGAATGGGCCATCGAGCAGGCTATCCGGCAATGGATCGCCGACCATGACCTTCACGACCTTTCCCCGGTCCCGGTGGAGTTCGGCCGGCGCAAGGCCGACCGCAAAGCCAAGGCGAAAATTGCGGACTGGGTCGCGCGGCAGGAGCGCATTCGGCCGGTTGCCGATGACGACGCGGAAGGGCCGGATCATGGTTGAGCCGGAGCGCCGGAAGGCAAGGTTGCGGGGCTGCGATGCTACGCATCGAGCCAACAATTCAGATACACACCTCACGCACGGGTGCATCCAGCTTTTCTGCGGGTTTGACGGGATGCTGATGGCATCGCACCAAACGCCGGAGCAGAGAAGCGGCAGGATTCCGCCCTTTCCCGCGATGGCGGATAGCATCTCGCCGGGAACGACACGATGAGCGCCCGTGCCCAGACGGTGCGGCTCACCCCGGCTCAACACCGCACCGTTGCGGGCTTCGCCAAGACCTACGGGTTAAGCGAATATGCGATGCTCGCCCGTGTCGTGGACTCAGGGCTGGCCGCCCTCGTTCACGGCGCGGGCAAGGGGATCGACGCCCGCGAGATCGTGACCGAACTTGCATCGGTCAGCACCCGTATCGTGGATGTGGAACGGATGCTGGACCGAGCCTTGTTCACCGCCTGCGCCGCCTATTGCTACGCCCGCAACGCGGCGCTGGGCGCGCGCACGAATGACGACACCATCACCGCCGAGATCAACGCGGCCTATGACCGCCAGCGGCGGCTTTCACAGGAGAAGCGCCCATGACCGCGCGCAGCCAACCCCATGACCAGCGCATCCATGCCGACGCCTTGCGGAAACAATATCGCGGCAACCAGTGGGACCGCTTCAAGCGGCATTGCGTCATCATGGCGTCATCGGTCGCCCTGGGCGCGGTCGCCGTGCCCTATGTGATGCTGGACGAGGACCGGACGGATGCCATCGCCGCCTATGCCACGGCGAAGGTCAAGCTGGCCGCTACGTTCGGCAGGAACGCCGACGCGCCTATCAGCATCCGGTTCCGGGGCCGGACCTATGACAATCTCTCCGCCCGCGCGACCATCGCCCATCCCCGGTATCGCCAGTCGGTTCACCTCGCCTATGATTATGCCATACGCGGCGGATGTCTGGGCTTTGCCGCATGGCTGTCCGGCCTGTTCCTGTTTCATGGAACCATGCGGCGGCGGCGCGAGCGGGCCTTGCGGGATCGTGTCATCACCGGAACGCGGGTAATACCGGAGAAGAAGCTGGCGAAGCTGACCGCCAAGAACGCCGGTCCCCATGCGCTCGCCATCGGCACGGTGCCGATTCCCGCGAGGCTGGAAACCCGGCACATGGCGATGATCGGCACGACCGGCAGCGGCAAGACCACAGCCTTGCGGCAATTGCTGGACGGGATCGAGGCGCGGGGCGAAGCCGCCTTGGTGTATGACACCAGCGGCGAGTTCATCGCGCACTACTATAATCCGGCGCGCGGCGACATCATCCTGAACCCCTTCGATGATCGGTGCGCCTTCTGGACGCCATTCGCCGAAATCGCCCACCCCGCCGACGCCGCCCGCATCGCGCAACAGTTCATCACCGAGACGAGCAGCCATGACAATGACGTGTGGCTGGAAACGGCCCGCATCCTTGTCGCCAACATGCTGCGCGACCTCTGGAAGCAGGACAAGCCCGGCTTGGCCGACCTGCTGGCGATGTTCCAGAACATGACCAAGGAGGAACTCAAGGAACGGCTGAAAGACACATCATCGGCGCGCACCTTCGCGGAGGATGCCGACCGGGCGACCGGCAGCGTGTTGTTCATGCTCGCCAAGGCCGCCGACCTGATTCAGTTTCTCCGCGTCGAAGACAGCGGCGGCAAGCCCTTCGCCTTCCGCGACTTCATCCACGGGCTGGACAAGCGGACGGGTGCGAAGCCTTGGATATTCGTTCCGCGCAAGGAGGATTATTTCGAGGCGTCGAAACCCTTGCTGGCCTGCTGGTTGGAATGTGCGGCCAGCGCCGTGCTGGGCCTTCCGCCATCCCCCGACCGGCGCATATGGTTCGTGCTGGACGAGCTGGCCGATCTTCCCTGCGTCGATAATCTGGCGCGGCTGTTGCCGGAGGGGCGCAAGTTCGGCGCGGCGGTCGTGCTGACCTTTCAGGCGCTGGGCCAGATGCAGAACCGCTATGGCCCACAGATCGCAGAGTCGATGCTGGGCTGCTGCAACACCAAGCTGTTCCTACAAACCATCGACGCGGAAACCCGGCAATGGGCGAGCGATGCCATTGGCAGTCAGGAGGTCGAGATCCAGACCATGACCGACGCGCTGGCCGATGGCGACAATGACCCTCGCACCACCTTGGGCCGGATACGCAGGGAGCGGCCCGCCGTGCTTGAAAGCGAATTGCGGCTTCCCGCATATCAAGGGTATTTGCTGTTTCCCGATGGCTTGCCGGTCGCGCGGATCAGCTTGACCGCCGACCACATCAAAAGACGCGGGCCTGCCCGCCAGCCCGGATTCATCGCGGGCAAACCGGACATGACGCTTTGGGAGAAAATGGGGCTGGCCCCGCCCGAACCGTCGCCGCCGCCATCGCCCGCCAGTCAGGGGCCGGTGTGATGGTCGCGTCCGTTTCCGCGCTGACCAGTTCGGCGCAGGCCGCCAGCTATTATGAGGCCGACGACTATTATTCCAAGGGCGGATTGTCGCCTTCCGAATGGCAGGGCGCGGGCGCGGAGGCGCTGGGCCTGTCCGGCGAGGTGGACCGCGAGCAGTTCCGCGACTTGCTGGACGGCAAGGTGGCGGGCGGGCAGCTTGGCACTTATCGCGACGGCCAGCTTGAGCATCGCCCCGGCTGGGATGTGACCCTGAGCGCACCCAAGTCGGTGTCGATCATGGCCGAGGTCGCGGGCGACCGGCGATTGATCGCAGCGCATGGGCAGGCCGTCAGGACCGCAATGGCCCATGTCGAGAAGCATATGGCCGCCACCCGTATCCGGGACGGCGGCACCGTGACCCGCGAGGCCACCGGCAATCTGGTGATCGCCAGCTTCCAGCATGGCACCAGCCGCGCCCAGGACCCGCAGCTTCATACCCATAACGTCATTATGAACGCCACGACGGGCGAGGATGGCGCGTGGCGCAGCCTTGAACCCCGTGCGCTCTACCAGCTTCAAAAGCAGATCGGGGCCATCTACCGGCAGGAACTGGCGTTGAAGGTCCGCGAACTCGGCTATGAGATTGAGACGGGCAAAGAGTCCATGTTCGAGATCAAGGGCATATCCGGTGAGGTGCTCGCCGCGTTCAGCACCCGCAGCGCCGAAATCGAGGCGGCATTGGCCGAACGCGGCACGTCCCGCGATGCCGCTAGCGCGTTGGAAAAGCAGGTTGCCGCGCTCGACACCCGCGAAGCCAAGGTTGCCGCCGATCATGCGGACCTTGTCGCGGACTGGCGCGAGACGGCTAGCGGAGCCGGGTTCGGGCCGGAGGCGCGGTTGGCGATGGTCAGGGAGGCGGAGGCCAAGGCTGCCGGCCCTGCCCATCGTGCAGCCTTCGACATGCAGAGCGACGGAGCCGCACCCCGCGCCGTCGCCCATGCCGCTGACAAGCTGGGCGAACGCCAGTCGGTGTTTTCCGCAGCCGCCTTGCAAGAGGAAGCCGGACGAATCGGGTTGGGCAGGATCGGTTATGCCCAGATCGGCGCGGCCATCGACGCCGCGGCCAAACAGGGCGAGTTGATCGACCGGACCTTTCAGGACCCGCGTGGTGCGGAGTTTGCCGGGTTCACCACCCGCCAGAATGTCGAAACCGAAGCCAAGCTGTTGCGGATCGAGGCGGAGGGGCGCGGCGCGCTGGCTCCTATCGCGTCGGACCTTGCTGCCGCTAAGGCTATCGCCAGCGCATCGGCGCAGGCCGAGCGCGCAGGCTATGGCTGGAACACCGACCAGCGCGCCGCCACTGCGCAGCTATTGACCAGTCGCAACCGCATCACCGCCGTTCAGGGCTATGCGGGCACCGCCAAGACCACGACCGTTCTCGCGACCTTCGCCCGCGAGGCCGAAGCGCGCGGCGTGTCCATAGTGGCGCTTGCGCCGACCGCATCGGCGGCGATGGTGCTGGGCGAGGCGCTGGACACCCGCAGCGATACCGTAGCGCGGCACCTGTTATCGCCGGAGCGGCCCGATCCCGCCCGCCCCGCCGCGTGGATCGTGGACGAGGCATCGCTTTTGTCGGCGCGCGATACCGCGCGGCTGTTCGACCTGGCCGACAGGCATGATGCCCGCATCATCCTTGTCGGTGACGTGAAGCAGCTTGGTTCTGTCGAGGCGGGCGCGGCGTTCGGGCAGTTGCAGGGCGCGGGCATGGAAACCGCCAAGCTGGCCGAGATCGTGCGGCAGACCAATGACGCCACCAAGGAGGCCGTGCTGGCCTCTATCGAGGGGGACGCGAAGAAAGCCCTTGCGGCGCTGGACCGGGGCGGCGGGCAGATCATCGAGAACGCCGACCGGGCCGAGCGGTTCGCCGCCATTGCCGAGCGATACGCTGGACTCGACAAGGCCAGCCGCGCCCGCACTCTCGTTATCGAGCCGTCGCGCGAGGGGCGCGATGCGCTCACCGCCGATATTCGCGATGCCCTCACCAGAACGGGGGCACTCACCGGCCCCGCCGTTGCGGTGGAGAGCCTTGCCAACAAAGGGCTGACCCGTGCCGAGGCGCGCGACTCGTTGAGTTACGACAAGGGCGATGTGGTCAGGTTCACCCGCGATTATGCCGATAAAGGCGTGACGCGCGGGGAAGCCTACCGCGTGGAGAACACCGACCCGGCGAAAGCCGCGATAACCCTGAAATCGGAGGATGGCCGCGAGGTGGATTGGCGCTTGCGGCAATGGGGCGCGGGCAAAAGCCAAGCGTTCGCGCCGCAGCCGATGGACCTGAAAACCGGCGATGCCATCCGGTTCACGCGCAACGACCGCGAGGCGGGCCGGATCAACGGCGCGCGCGGCGAGGTGATCGCGGTGGACGAGCAGACCCGCACCGCCATCATCCAGACGCCGGACGGCAAAACCGAAACGCTCAATTTCGATTCCGCACGCGACCGGCATATCGCCCATGCCTATGTTGATACCGCCTTTGCCGCACAGGGGCGCACCGCCGATCATGTGATGATCCACGCCGACAGCGCCGCGACCAACCTTGTCGATCACAAGAGTTTCTATGTCGGCATTTCCCGCGCCAAGGAATCAGCGACTATCTTCACCAATGATCGCGGCAAGCTGGTGTCCGCCATAAGCGAACGAACCGGACAGGTGCAAACCGCTATCGCTCAGGCGGTCATGCCCACGCCCGTAGCTGACAAGGCGGCGGGGGCCGGGTTGGGGTAAAAGGACACGAGCGGACCGGTGAATCTGGAACTTTCCACATTGACTACATCTGTAGGCATGATACCTACAGATGTAGTCAATGGGGCAGAAAACGCATGGAGCGAATAACCGACGCCGAAACTGCTGTCATGATGGTTCTGTGGCAGGACAGTCCGCTCACTGCGCAGGATATCATGGATCGCGTGCCCGCAGAGAAGGGTTGGTCTGCCAACACTGTTAAAACACTTCTCGCGCGTCTCGTTGCTAAGAAGGCTATCGCGCACAAGGCTGATGGACGACGTTATCTCTATCATCCGCTCATCGCTCACAAAGATTATGTTGCTGGAGAGTCGCGACTGCTCATTGATCGACTGTTCGGCGGACGCTTGATGCCTCTTGTGGCACATTTTGTCGAACGCGATGCTGTCAGTGCCGAAGAGATCGCCGAGATACAGGCCCTTCTCAGGGATTTTAAGGCATGACGTCCCTTATCGCTTGGGGCATTTGGACGCTTCTCGCTTCGAGCGCGTTAATGGTGCTGGTCATCGCGATTCGTGCGCCTGTCCGCCGTTGGTTAGGACCGCGACTGAGTTATTATTTATGGGCATTGCCGACGATACGGATGATCTTGCCGCCGCTGCCCTTGCATGGACCTGAGGCTCTGCTCGCAAAGCAAACGTCCAGCTTCGGCACGTCCATCCTCTTCATTGGTCCCCGAGGTGCGCTGGACTCTTCGCTCGAACCGGGACTGTCATCAATCGGCACGACACTGTTTGCCGTCTGGCTTGCGGGAGCCGCCGTCCTCCTGAGCACTTATGCTATCCGCTACTTCGTATTTTGCTCCCGATTGCGTCGGGAAGGTGCGGAGATCGGTTCCTTGGGTCGGGTGAGTATTGTCGCGGCCGATATCGAAGGACCGCTCTCGTTTGGCGTTTTCCGACGTTTCATCGTGGTGCCATGCACATTTGCACGGGATTATGATGCAGATGAACGGGATTTGGTGTTCGCGCATGAGATTGCGCATCACCTGCGAGGCGACCTGATCGCCAATTGGGTGTCGCTTTTCGTCTTGGCAGCGCATTGGTGGAACCCCGGTGCATGGCTCGCCATCCGCGCGTTCCGCGAAGATCAGGAATTTGCGGTCGATGCACATGTTTTGGCCTCAAGGAAGCCGGACGCACTTCCTCTTTATGCCCAAGTTCTGGCTAAGGCCGCAGGTATCGGCACCTTGCCCGCATGTAACCTCAAGGCACAATCCAACCTGAAAGGCAGATTGATAACACTCAGGCAAAGGCCACGGTCGAACAGGTGCCTCGTGTTCGGCGGTGTTGCGCTCACCTTGCTGGGTGGCGGCGCGCTTGCCGCCACGGCGCCTGGCACCTCCGGGAGGGCGACCAGCAAGCAGGTCGTGACAATCGGCGTGAAGCCTGACGGTTCCGGCGGATTCGCGCTCATCGTGGATGGTATGCCTGTCACGCTCGGCGCGCCGCTGCCCGGAGGAATGACCTTGCCAGCGGATTTTTCACCGGGAGGCGGGTGCGACCTAGCACGGACCGCGACGCCCGTTGCGATGGTCATAAAGGGAAGCGGCGGTGTCCAAACATACACGGTCATATGCGCAAGCGCGACACCCGCCCCGGTCCACGCGACGCTGACAGAGGGGCTTGCCAGCTTGCAGGCCATCCGCTCTTCGGTCGCCGCTCAGCGCACGCCAAATTTCCCAGAAGCAGAACGTGCTCATGCCCTACGAGCGATCGACAACTCCATCCGGGAAGTCGCGGCAACACTCGTTGCGAACAACTGAAAGCCGTCATGCGCCTCCTACCAAGTGCGAGCGTTGGCATGACATCCGCTGCCCTGAGGCGGCTCGATTATTAGGAGCATCAATGCCATGATCTTCAAACGGGGCCTTCTTGCATGGCTGTTCATTGCGTTGGGCGTCAGTCCTTTGCAGGCACAATCTGATCCTGTAGGCGCTGTTTTTCAGGAATGGCTCACCGCCTTCAATTCCGGCGATCACAGCGCGATCCGAAAATTTTACGGAGAGCATCTGGACGACCCGGATGCTGTTTTCCCGCTCGAAAACGCTGAGGACACCTGTGGGTTCGACACCGTGCGCGTGGAATCCCGGAC
>NZ_JAIXHL010000053.1 GCF_030145815.1 Sphingomonas sp. | reverse complement strand
ACAGATCGGCCGGTCCGCTGCGCTGGTTGAAGGCTGCGCTGACCGGCCTCTTGCCAACCCCACCAACCCCAGTTCAGATCACCAAAGGACTCTCGTTATCGCTGGATGAAAAACGGGGGTCACGTCATCACCTGATGCTGCTAGGTTCCTGAAAATGTCGAGCTCTGCTGATATCCATCTCAGTCAGTTGTTTCCGACGGTCGCGCGCATCCTCGCGGGAGCGGCGGGCACAGCAATTGTTGCAATTGCGGTGATCGAGCTCTGGCCTGGTGCGTGGCCCCTTGGATGGCATTCGCTGTTCGTTGGACCAATTCTCGTCGGCGGCGTGGCGATCGGAGGTCTGCTGCTCGCCGCGGCGATTTTCGGAGAACAAGTCGTCTGGACCATCAACGATACCGGGATCGCGATCCGGCGCCGCAATATTTTGGGAACGCGGCAGGGCATCGTTCGTCCCCACGATCTTGTGAGCGTCGAGCTGCACGAAAACGAATGGGAGTCCCGCCCCAGTACGTTTGGCATCGTCTTGCAACTCGCGTCCGGCAAACGCCTGGTCTCACCGGACTGCGCGAGCAAAGCGGAGGCGGAAGTTTTGCGCGACCGGCTTCGCACCCGCCTCGGCAACATCCAATGACAAAGACCACTCCCGCTGAAATATGCCGACGCCTGGCCGCGATCTACCGCCATTCATTTGGCGGCGGCGTGTCCGCATTCGCCTTTGCTAACGAGGTCACCTTCCATCGCTATGGTGAACAACCGGCTTCGTTATCGGGTCACCCCGAAGAGACGACGCTGTTCGAAATCGGTTCCATAACCAAGGTGTTCACAGCACTGCTACTTGCCAAATTCAGCATCGATGGACGAGTCGCACTTGACCGACCTGTTGGAGATATTCTGACAGAGTTTTCCAACCTGCCCGTTTGGGTGACCCCTCGCTCCCTTGCCACCCACACTGCCGGCTTGCCGCGTGTGCCCCGGGGGCTCGCCCGACGCGGGATGACCAACCCCTATGTGGGATTCCGCGGCCCAGACCTTATTGCCTGGAGCAGAACCTATCGGCCACGACGGCCGCCCCGCCCCGGCCAGATTGCCTATTCGAATCTCGGTTTCGGATTGCTCGGTTACTTGTTGGGCAAATTGCATGGATGCGGATTTGAAAATGCACTTGAGAGGGAGGTTCTCCGGCCGCTCGGTCTGCAGGACACAAAGATCACCCTTGAGCCCGACGACCGCCTCGCGCAGCCTCATTCGTTTTGGGGGCACCCGGTGCCGGCCTGGGAATTCGACGCGCTCGCGGGCTGTGGCGCCTTGCGGTCGACGCCAAAGGACATGCTGGGATTCGGGCGTGCCGTTGCTGCAGCATCGCGACAGCCTGGTCCGCTGGCCGAGGCAATCAGGCTTTCGCTGCAAATTCAATTTCCGAGCGGCCGGGATGCCGTGCCCTCACAGTGTTTCGGCTGGCTGGCGACGGTCCAGCGCGAGACGAAGGCTATTATCTACGGTCACGATGGCGGTACGCACGGAAGTTCGGCGTTGCTCTTCGTTTGTCAGGAGCACGAGTTCACTTTGCTGTTGCTCGCCAACACGCCTACCACTCTTGTGACGATGTGGCGGCAGATGCGTGCAGATTTCAACGGCCTTTTGCTAGACGCCGTCCAGTTGGCCCGTTGATTGTCGCGGCCTAACCGCAGTCGCCGTGGAGCGCTTTTTTCACAGCCTCCGCGCTTTGGAGGGCAGGCGTTTCTTGAACTTGCAGAAGGCCTTCTGGATGGGGTTGAAGTCGGGGCTCCAGGGCGGAGGAACAGGAACCTGATCAAGGGCGGCGTCATGGCCAGAGGAAGCGCAAGAAAGAGGCAGCTAGAAAGGCCACATCGGGCTCATGTCGCTGAACCGCGGCGACGTGCCAACGACCCCCTTCGAGGAAATCGGGACGGATGGTCGAGTTCGCAACAACGTAAGCGCTGAGCAAATCGGCCAGAGAGCCGGACGCGAGCGACGTGCAAATGCCGAGGGGAATAAGGCCCGATTCGGCACGCCCTAACGAGCACACATCGATTGCGGTGCCCGAGTGCTGTGCCGGCTCGATCCATGAACCGCTGGGCAGCATCGGTATGCTGATCTCACAAGGGTGATGGATGAAGAGCGTGGCTCCGACTTCGTTCTTCCAGATTGCGAATGCGTCGGCCGATCGCCGATTGTTCAACCTTCAGCACTTTGGCCGCTCGACGGAAGCTTCCGCCTTTGTCGACCGCAAACAGATAACGCAGGTGACCAACTTCGATCGTCATCGCATCGCCGCGCCGCCGACCGACTTGTACAAGGCCACCAGGGCGAGGGCCTCACGCTCGCGGACATCGGCACTGTTCAGCTCCGCTTGACGCAAGGCGACCGTCGCGTCCAAGACGTCGGTGAGGCTCGCCAGCCCCTGCCGGTACAGTAAATCAGCGTTTGCTGCCGCCCGGCGCGCGGCCGTCGCGCCGGTTGCGAGCCATTCCGCGCGCCGCCGTTCGGCGTCGAGCGCGTTCAGCGCATTCTCGGTCTCCTCGACGCCCTCCAGCACGGCTTGGCGATAGGCGAAAATGGCTTCAGCGAGCGCCGCATCTCGTGCCGTAACGACAGCACGTCGCGTGCCCCAGTCGAACAACGGGATCGTCAGCAATGGACCCGCCGAGGCGTTGATCACCCGCCCCGGAAGCGAATTCCCGATCAGATTGTCGCCGAGGGTGATGTCGCCCGTCAGCGTCATGCGCGGGTAGAGGTCGCCCACCGAGACGTCGAGCTCCGCCGCAGCCTGCGCCACGGCGCGCTCGGCGCTTCGAATTTCCGGTCGGGTTCGCACCAGGTCGACCGGCAACAGGCGAAGCGAGACCTGATCCGGAAGGGGTTGCCCAGCGGGCAACACCAGCCGGGCGTCGACGCTCGAACGGCCGGCCAGGACGGCGAGCCGCTGGGTGGCCTGCTGGATCGCCTGGTCCGTGAGCGGGATCTGGGCCCCGGTCTCCGCCGAGGCCGTGACTAGGCGATCGATATCGAAGTCGCTCGCGACGCCCGCCGCTCGACGTTCCCGCGTGAGCGAGAGCAGCTTGTCCTGTTCACCCGCGATGGCAGTCAAAAGCGCGCGCCGGCGCTGGGCGCCGCGCAGCTCGACATAGGTCCGCACGACTTCCGCCACGACCGTGGCCCGCGCGGCCTCGGCATCGGCCTGAGAAACTTCGGCGGACGCTTGTGCTGACCGCACGCGCGCGGACGCGCCGCCGAACAGATCAATCTCCCAGGAGGCGTCGAACCCGGCCTGAAAAAAGCCGGTGGTTGGCTCGTCCTGCACAACGGTTGGGCCGAACGCGTTCGAGCCGCCGGGGATGCCGACCAGACTGGTCGATCCCGAGAGGCGCCGTTGCACGCGTGCGCCGGACGACGCCCCAAACTGCGGCAGCCCCTGACTGATCGCGGGCCGCACCAGCGCGCGGGCGCCGCGAACGCGGTACGCCGCTTGAGCCAGCGTAAGATTCTGCGCGATGGACTCGGCGACGAGCGAGTCGAGGACGGGATCATCGAACGCGCGCCACCAACTCGAAAGGTCCGGACCTGCTCGCAGCGGGACGGATCCGCGGTTTGCCCAGTCGGTCGACAGCGGTTGTTCCATCGCGGGCAACGGGCCGAGCGAAGCGCACGCGGACAGCGTTGATCCGAGTAACACCGCCACTACGAGCGCGACCGGCCCGCCTTTCCTTTTTGAAGGGGTCACGCGGTTCTCCTCACTGGTGGACCTTGACGACCTGAAGCTGCTGATTTATTAGACCGATTACTCGGTCTATATCAAGCGCCCTTTTGGCGGCTCGCCGACAACAGGAGTTCTGATGTGCGCAAGGTTGATCAGGAACGGCAGCAGGCCAAGCGACGGCAGATCGTCCAGGCGGCGATTGAATGCTTCGCGCGGCGCGGGTTCCACGCCACCACGACCGCTGAAATCTGCGAGGCGGCCGGCATGAGTCCCGGCAACCTGTTCCACTATTTCGACAGCAAGAATTCGATCATCCAGGCCATTGCGGAGGAGGATCAGCGCGAGACGGCGGCCTTGTTCGCTCAGCTCGAGAAGAGTGAGGATGTCCTGGCGGCGCTGCTGGAGATGGCGGAGGCGGCGATGACCCAGGCCACCGATCAGGTCTACGCCCGTATCAGCATCGAGATCGCCGCCGAGGCGACCCGCAATCCAAAGATCACCGCGCTGTTCGTGGTCAACGAAGGCGAGACCAAGGCGGCGTTGGTCGCCTTGCTCGCTCGCGGCATCGATCGAGGACAGATCGACCGAAGCCTCGACCCCGAACTCGCCGCGACCTGGCTCATCGCTCTGCTCGACGGCGCCATCGGTCGCGCCGTCATGGATCCGACCTTCGACCCCAAAACGCACGCGCCGACGCTGCGCCTTATGATCACCCGCTTCCTCAGCCCGGCGGCGGGCTGAGCCGCTTCCACACCGGAGAATCGAGATGATGCAATCGCCGCCGCGACCTCCCTTGCCTGCCCGCCTTTCCGCGCTCGGCGTGATCGCCTGCCTGGCCTGGACCGCCGTCGCGATGCCCGCCAAGGCTCAGACGCCGGCCCTGGCATCCGGCCACTGGCGAACCGCCGACGGGGCCACCATCGTCGAGATCAAGCCTTGCGCCCAGACCTTGTGCGGTCGGCTGGTCTGGGTTCGGGAGGGCGCCGACGCCCGCGACGAACGCAACCCCGACCGGTCAAGGCGGTCCGCGCCGATTTGCGGGCTGAACGTGTTCAGCCGATTCCGGTACGAAGGCGGACGCTGGTCGGGCGGTTCGATCTACGATCCCGAAGCGGGCGAAGCGATAGCCGGGGTGAGCCTCGGCGCGCGCGGCGACGCGCTCACACTTACGGTCGGCCGGGGCCTGTTCGCCGGGAGCGAAACATGGCGGCGCGTCCCGTCTCCCGCGCGCTCCTGCCAGGCCGGCTGAGATGAGCGTCGCCGCGTCCCGACGCATCCCGGTCTACGGCGTCATTGCGGCGGGCGGCGTCTCGATGCTCGGCAACGCGGTCGCCGCAGTTGCCTTGCCGTGGTTCGTGCTCGACCTGACCGGGAGCGCGGCCTGGACCGGCGTCGCCGGCGCGGTGGGCATGACGCCGTTGATCCTCGGCGCCTTCTTCGGCGGGGCCGTAATAGATCGGCTGGGCTCGCGCCGCGTGGCCGTATCGGGTGATCTCGTGAACGCCGCCTGTGTCGGGGCCATTCTCGTGCTGCAGGCGCTCGGGCTGCTGACCCTGGCGCCGCTGCTGATCCTGATCGCGGTCGGCGCGCTGCTCGACGGACCCGCCGTCACGGCGCAGGAATCGCGCTATCCCGAGCTCGCGCGCTTGGCCGGTCTGCGGCTCGAGCGCGTCACGGCGCTGGACGAACTGATCGACAACGGCGCGATGATCGCCGGACCTATCCTGGCCGGCCTTGCGATCGCCACCGTCGGACCCGCGCCCACCCTCGTGATCACCGCCGGATGCGCCCTGATCGCGACAATCATGAACTTCATTTTCCTGCCGCGTCACCGACCGTCGCGGCGCGCGGCCGAGGGCGGGCGTCCGAACGACGTCCTGACCGGCGTGCGGTTTCTGTTCGGCGACCCGCTGCTGCGCACCCTGCTGTTCCTCGGGATGGGGGTCGTCGCCATCTTCGGCGCGCTTGACGCCGTCGTCATGCCGGTCTTCATCCGTGAGAGCGGCCGCGACATCGCCGAGCTCGGCTGGTTCCTCGCGGCCGCCGGAGGCGGCGCGGCGACGGGCGCGCTCGGTTATGCGAGCGTCGGCCACCGCATCGCCAAGCGGTTCGTGCTGCTTGGTTGCCTCGCGGCCGAAGCGGTCGCCATGTTCCTGCTTGTTGGCCAGGTGGGGGGCACGACGCTCCTGATCGCCGGCGCGCTCGCGGGTCTCGGCGCGGGTCCGCTCGGTCCGCTCGTTAACACCGTGCTGCTGCGCCGGACCCCAATGGCGATCCGCGGTCGCGTCCTCGGAGCGTCCACCGCGGTCGCGCTCACCGCGACGCCGCTCGCGGTGCTGCTCGCCGGCGGCGTCATCGAGATGCTCGGCACCCGGACGCTGCTGCTCGGCGGCGCCGGCCTGTTCGCGGGGTTGGCCTGCCTCGCGGTCGCGCTCCCGTCGTTGCGGCAACTTGATCGTGAACCGGCCCCCGATCGTGCCGATCGTCGCCAGGCCGATCCGTCTGCCGTCCTGCCCGCAACCGTCCCCCCGACCTCGAAACACCCCCGGAGTCCTTGATGACCGGATCGCACCCGTCCGCGCCCGGCGTGACGCCGCGCCCGAAAGCGCCACCGCGCCGTCGCGCCCTCATCATCGCGGCCGTCATCCTGATCGTGGTCTGCGGAGGTTGGGGGCTCTGGAGCGTCTTCGCCCGGGAGGAGGTACCCGCCAAGCCTGTTCCGGCAGCGTCGGCCCAGGGCGTGCGTGTCAGCACCGTCGCCGCCGCCCCCGCCACCCTGACGCAATGGCTCCGCGTCACGGGCACCGTGGTCGCGCGCGACGAGATCTCGATTGGGACGGCCTTGCAGGACCAGCGCGTCGCCGCGGTCCTGGTCGATGAGGGCGACCGGGTTGTCGCCGGCCAAGTTCTCGCCCGTCTGGAAACCGAGACTCTGCGGGCCCAAGCCCGCCAGGCCGAGGCGGCGGTGACGCGCGCCCGCGCCGCCATCGCCCAACAGCAGGCCGTCAACGTCGAGGCCCAGGCCAACCTGCAACGCATCCTGCCGCTCGGCCGGTCCGGGGCGGTCAGCGAACAGCAGGTCGATGAGCGGCGCGCCCAGGCGGGGTCGTCAGCGGCCGGGCTCGACGTGGCGCGCGCCGAACTGGCGCAGGCCGAGGCGCAACTGGCCGACGCCCGGTCCCAGCTTTCCCGCGCCGAGATCCGTGCACCGGCCGCCGGCATCATCTCCGAGCGCACCGCCCGCATTGGTGCGCTCGCGTCAGGGCCCGACCCGCTGTTTCGTCTGATCCGGGCCGGGCAGCTGGAGCTCGATGGCGAAGTGTCCGAACTCGACCTCGCGACGATCGATGTCGGACGCCCGGTCCGGGTCGAGGTCGCCAGCGTAGCCGACGCGATCGAGGGTCGCGTCCGCCTCATCGCGCCAAAGGTCGATCCTCAGTCGCGGCTCGGCCGCGTCCGGGTCAGCCTGCCCACCGATCCCGACATCCGGGCGGGTGCCTTCGCCAGGGGCTCGATCTTGACTGGCGACGCCGTCGCACCCGTCACGGTACCGCGATCGGCGGTGACGACCAACGCTCAAGGTGGCGCCTCGGTCATGGTGGTCGCCGCAGACGGGCGCGCCTCACGCCGCCTCGTCTCTACCGGCCGAAGCGACGACTACCGAATCGAGATCGCCCAAGGTCTGCGCGCTGGGGAACGGGTGGTCGCCCGCGCGACCGCGTTCGTGCGCGACGGCGATCGAGTCCCACTCGCCGAGACGCGAGCGTCTGCGCCGACGGAGGCGGGTCGATGAACTTCCAGCTTTCCTCTTGGGCGATCCGCCGCCCGATCCCGACTATCGTCCTGTTCCTGTGTCTGACCCTGGCAGGCGTGGTCAGCTTCCTCAACCTGCCGATCAACGCCAACCCCCGCGTCGACTTCCCCATCGTGTCGGTGACGGTCGTCCAGGCCGGGGCCGCCCCGGCGGAGCTGGAAACCCTGGTCACAAGACGGGTGGAGGGCGCGATCTCGGGCATGTCCGGCATCCGCCACATCACTTCGACGGTCGCGGACGGGGCCTCGGTCACGACGGTCGAGTTCCAGCTTGAAGTCAATCCGGACCGGGCGACGAACGACGTCCGTGACGCCGTCTCGCAGATCCGCTCGGACCTTCCGCAGACGATCGAGGAGCCGATCGTCTCACGCCTCGACGTCGAGGGCGGCGCCATCCTCTACTATGCCGTCAAGTCCTCCGCGCGCGGCCCGGTCGACCTGTCCTGGTTTGTCGACGACACCGTCAGCCGGGAGATTCTGTCCGTCGCGGGCGTGCAACGCGTCCAGCGACTGGGCGGCGTCGATCACGAGGTCCGCGTCGAGCTCAGGCCCGATCGGCTCACCGCGCTCGGCATCACCGCCGATCAGGTCAATGCGCAACTGGCGCAGGTCAATGTCGACGTGCCGGGCGGGCGCGGCGGCTTCGCCGGCCGCGAACATGCGATCCGGACGCTCGGCAGCGCTGCGACCGTGGCCGACCTCGCCTCGACACCGCTCGCGCTGCCGGGCGGACGCTGGGCGACGCTGTCCGACCTAGCCCATGTGACTGACGGTTCCAGCGAGGTCCGGTCGATCGCGCGGCTCAATGGAGAGCCGGTCGTCGGCTTCGCCGTGTTTCGCGCCAAGGGATCGAGCGACACCGTCGTCGCCGAGGGCGTCGAGGCCGCGATCGCGGACCTACAGGCTCAATACCGCGACATGCAAATCCACGAGATCGTCTCGACGGTCGACTACACCCTGTCGAGCTATGAGGCGGCGATGCACACCCTCCTCGAGGGCGCGCTGCTCACCGTCATTGTGGTGTTCTTCTTTCTGCGCGACTGGCGCGCGACCCTGATCGCGGCCGTTGCTCTGCCGCTCTCGATCCTTCCGACCTTCGCGGCGATGGCGGTGTTCGACTTCACACTCAACAGCATCACACTGCTCGCGCTGACGCTGGTGATCGGCATCCTGGTCGATGACGCGATCGTCGAGATCGAGAACATCGATCGCCACCTGCACATGGGCAAGCGTCCCTTCCAGGCCGCGATCGACGCGGCCGACGCGATCGGCTTCGCCGTCGTCGCCATCACGGCAACCATCGTCGCCGTCTTCCTGCCAGTCAGCTTCATCGGCGGGTTCGTCGGCCAGTATTTTGAGCAGTTCGGAATCACCGTCGCCGTCGCCGTCCTCGCCTCGCTGCTGGTCGCGCGGCTCGTCACGCCCTTGATGGCGGCCTACATCATGAAGCCCAAGACCGCGCCGCACGTTGCGCCGAAACATTCCGGTCTGAAGGCCCGCTATCTTGGCGGGCTAACTTGGGCGCTGGCCCACCGGGGCGTCACCATGGCGATCGGCGCGGCCTTCCTGGTCGGATCGGTGATGCTGATCCCGCTTTTGCCATCGGGCTTCCTGCCGACCGGCGACCGCAGCCTGTCGCAGCTCAACGTCTCAATGCCTCCCGGTACGCCGCTCGCCGAAACCGACGCCGTGGTGCAGCGCATCGCCACCGATCTCCGCCGACACCCCGAGGTGCTGTCGGTGTTCGCCTCCGCGGGGTCCGACGATGCGGCAGGGGCCGGCGACGTCGGCAACGGCAGCCTCGTCATCCGCCTGAAACCGCCCAAGGAGCGCGACCTCAGCCAGAAGGAATTCGAGCAGGCGGTCCGCCCGGCGCTCAGCCGGATCGACGACATCCGCTTCTCCTTCCAGGGCGAGAGCGCCGCGCGCGACATCTCGATCATCCTGGTCGGGAGCGACCCCGCTGGCTTGGCCGAGGGCGCGCGCGATCTGGAAGCAGAAATGCGCGGCGTCGGCGGCATCGCCAACGTCCAGGTCAACGAACCGTTGCCCCGTCCCGAACTGCTGATCCGGCCGCGCCTGGACGAGGCGGCGCGGTCCGGCGTGTCGCCGGTCACCATCGGCACGGTCGCGCGCATCGCCACCGTCGGCGACATCGACGCCAACTCCGCCAAGTTCAACCTCGGCGACCGCCAGGTGCCGATCCGGGTCTCGCTTCCAATCGACGAGCGCGGCGATCTAGAGACGCTACGATCGCTTCGGGTCCCGACCGATGCCGGCGAGACCGTGCCGCTGAGCGCGGTCGCGGACGTGCGGTTCGGCGATGGATCCGCCCGGATCGAGCGCTTCGACCGTTTGCGCCGGGTCTCGGTCGACGCCGACCTCGCGGGCGCGGCCCTGGGCACGGCCCTGGCCGACATCGCCGCCCTGCCAGCGATGCAAAACCTTCCCGAAGGCTTGCGTCAGGTTGAGTATGGCGACGCCGAATATATGACCGAGATGTTCGAGAAATTCGGGCTTGCGATGGCCTTTGGCATCCTGATGGTGTTCGGGGTCCTCGTCCTCCTGTTCAAGGACTTCTTCCAACCGATCACGATTTTGACCGCACTGCCGCTGTCGATCGGCGGCGCCATCGGCGGGCTGTTGCTGTTCGGCGCGGCGCTCGACCTACCCGCCGTCATCGGCATCCTGATGCTGATGGGGATCGTGACGAAGAACTCGATCCTGCTGGTCGAGTTCGCGATCGAGAAACGCCGCGAGGGCCTGTCCCGCCACGACGCCTTGATGCAGTCGGGCTCCGACCGCGCCCGGCCGATCATCATGACCACCATCGCCATGATCGCCGGCATGATCCCAGCCGTGCTCAGCACAGGCGCGGACGCCGGGTTCCGGGCGCCCATGGCGGTCGCCGTCATCGGCGGGCTGGTCACCTCGACGCTTCTGAGCCTGATCTTCGTGCCGGTGGTCTTCACCTACATGGACGATCTGCGCGGTTGGGCCGGACGCAAGCTCGGCCGCGCGACTTCGGTGACCGGGGCGGACCGCGAAGCGGCGGACCGCTCGCTTCTCGAGCGGAGGGTGTGATGCTTGTCGCCAAGCCGAACCCTATCTCTTCGAATCGGCGGTACGACGGCGCGAGCCTGCGGATCCGGGGAAATGGGGTTTTCCGCGACTCCGACTTTCAGTGGGCCAGCCATCTCATCAGCCGTTGACCGCGCGTGGCGTGGCGTTGCCTTGGCATGGCCTGAAGTGTTGCCCCGGTCGGCCGGATCGGGGCTGGGGGGAAGTTTTCTCGATTCATCACGGGCGCGGCTGGCGGATTGGCCTTCCACACTCGGTTTCCTGCTGTTTTTCCAGGGTCCGCTCGCCTTCGCCGCGTTCGTTGCGGGTCTCGCCGCTGCAAAGGCCGACTTTTTCACATCGGGCGGCCAAGCCCGCTATCGGCTCGGGAAGGCGACACCTTGGCTGTTCGTCGTCGCGATCACGCTCAACGCCTTCTATGCTGCGACCGACGGGGGATGGCTATGGTCGGACGACGGCTCCCTGGCGCTGTCTGGCCTGTGCGCCTTGTCGCTGGGCGCCAAGACCGAAGTTCGCAACATGGGATCGAAGGGCGAGCGCACGCTCTCAGCCGTTTGGCAGGAAATGCTTAGCATGGGTGACGACCCCGCCTATGTGCCGCCGATGGTAGCCGTTTCGACGACGCCTGCGTTTTACGCCTTTCGCGGCCGCGAAGTGCGCATCATGTATGTCCATGCGGAAGCGTGGGGCGCAGGGCTTTGGCGAGTGAGCCAGTGATCCGAAGCGAGTCTCAACAGTATACCGCAAAAACGAACTCAACGACGACGGGCACGACCGCAGTCGTGCTGCCCAAGGAGGCGGTAGTGGCGGGTAGCAAATTCCTTACCCCGGAAGAGGTAGCTGAGCGCTATCGTGGAGGCATTTCGGTCGGAACCCTCCGAAACTGGCGCGCAATGCGTCTCGGCCCTTCCTTCGTCAAGGTCGGCAAGACCGTCCTATATCCCGCCGATGATCTTGATGCATGGGACGAAAAGAATAGAGTGCATTGCCGTGCCTCCAAACGACTCGTTGAGCGGCTGGGTGATCGGGCGTGATGATCCCGAACGGGCAAGGTCAACAGATCCCAATGACCGGCACCATCCGCAGCCAACGGGAGACTTATTGTAGCAATACCAATATGTTATGACTTCGCTTGGTCTGGTCCACCACCATCCGCACCGCCCGGGCGCGTACCTCAGGTGAGAACTTGTTCGTCGTCTTGCTCGTCATAGCCCCTTCCTCTCAGGAGTTGGGGCCTCCGACAAACCCGGCGCGGTTCATTGGAAGATCGGCCATCGGCGCCGAGCCGGGTGTGGAACCTGACGTGACCCCCGTTTTTCATCCAGCGATAACGAGAGTCCTTTGGTGATCTGAACTGGGGTTGGTGGGGTTGGCAAGAGGCCGGTCAGCGCAGCCTTCAACCAGCGCAGCGGACCGGCCGATCTGT
>NZ_JAIXHL010000052.1 GCF_030145815.1 Sphingomonas sp. | reverse complement strand
GGGTGGGGGAGCGGGCCGGTGCCGCTTCAGCAAAGCTGAAAAGACTCTAACTGAACTGAAGCAAGATCAGGCCGAAGGCGAGCACCACCGCCGCAGCGATGCGGCGGCCGCCGAACCCTTCGCCCAACATCCATGCCCCCATCAGCGCTGCCCACACCACCGCCGTCTCACGCAGGGCCGATACCTTGGCGACCTCCATCAGCGAGAAGGCGTAGAGCGCCGACCCGAACGAAACGCTCGACAGCGCCCCCGCCGCAACACCGTGCTTCCACGTCGCCTTGACCGCCCGACCAAGTTCGCGGCGGCGGAGCAGCAGCGCGGTGGTGGTGATGCACACGCAATCGAGCATGAACAGCCACACGATGTAAGTGAACGGGCTCGGCGCGACCCGCACCCCGCGCGCATCGGCCATGTTGTACAGCGCGACCCCGATTGCCGTCGCAAACGCCCAGCCCAGCGCCACCTTGTCCGGGTGCGCGGCAAGCGTCACGCCGCGCGCGGGCAATGCGAACACGATCACCGCCCCGGTCGCGATCAACAGCCCGACCCAGCCGATCAACGGCAGCTGCTCGCGCAACACCAGCACCGCAAACCCGGCGGTAAGCAGCGGAGCGACCCCGCGCATGATCGGGAATACCAGGCTCAGGTCGCCGCGCTGCATCGCGCGGACCAGGCAGATCTGATAGGCGAAATGCGCCGGCACCGCCCAGGCGAGCGCGGACCAAGTCTCCGCATCGGGCAGCGGCACGATCAGCGCGAAGGGCGCAATCACGATCGCCGCGCTGGAAGAGAGCAGCGCCCGCGCGACGAGAATATCGTCGCCGCGCTTCACCACCAGATTGGTCAACGCAAGACTGAATGCCGAGATCAGGCCCAGCGCGATTGCGAGCGCCTGATCACCCATGGATCAGCCGTTCGAGATCCTCCGGCGTATCGACATCGACCAGCTCGGCGGGCGGCACGACGATATGATGCCCGCGCCGCACCAGTTCGCGCGCGCCCATATCACCCTGCGCGGCGAGCAGCTCGGGAAGATGCGCGCGGCCGAACAGCGCCGGAGGGCGCGGGACCTCGCCGTCGCTCGACGCCACGATTGCGTCCGGACCCACCGCATGGTCGAGCAGCCGGCAGATCTGCGTCGCGGTGACGCGCGGCATGTCAGCGAGCGCGATCACCACAGCATCGGGATCGCTGTGCAGCGCCGCCTCCACCCCCAGCCGCAGTGAGCGGCCCAGCCCCGCCGCCGGATCGTCATTGACCACCACCTCATAGCCACAGCTGGTCAGGTCGAGCGCAGTTTCCGCGACCACACCGATCCGCGCGGCGAACGGCACCGCCTCCAGCGCGACCACGACATGCAGGCCGAGTGGGCGGCCGAGATAGGGGATCGTCAGCTTGTCCGCCGCCCCAAACCGGCGCGAACGTCCGGCGGCAAGCAGCACCAGCGCCGTGCGTTCAGCGCGGATCATGCAGCGCCCGCACCATGCCCGCCGCGATCGACAGCGCGATTTCGGCCGGGCCGACCGCGCCGATATCGATCCCCGCCGGCCCCTCGATCCGGTCGATCTGGTCGGTCGTCAGTTCGGCGGCAAGCCGCTCCCGCCGCGCCGCATGGCTCCGCCGCGATCCCAGCGCCGCGACATAGCCCGCCCCGCCGTTCAGCGCCGCGATCAGCGCGGGGTCGTCGATCTTGGGGTCATGGCTCAGCGTTACCACCGCCGTCGCACCATCGGGACGCAGCGCCGCTATCGCCTCGTCCGGCCAGCGATCGTCCAGGGTGACGCCGGGGAAGCGTTCGGATGTCAGGAAACGCCCGCGCGGATCGATCACCACCGTCGCGATGCCGAGTTCGCGGGCGAGTCCGGCGAGCACCTGCGCGATCTGCACCGCGCCGACGATCAGCAACCGGCGCGGCGGCTCGTAGCGGTTGATGAAGGCGCCGGGCAGCGGCTCTGCGCTGCTGCGCCCGGTCGTCAGGTCGGTCGCCACCTCCAGCGCCCTGCCCTCGCCCCGCGCCGCCGCAATCGCATCGAACAGCGCCGGGTCGAAGCCTTCCGCTGCGACCGGCTGCACCATCACCTCGATCTCGCCGCCGCACGGCAGACCTACCTCCCACGCCGCCGCGTCCGCGACGCCATAGCGACGCAGCGCGAACGGCGCGCCCGCAATCACCTCTGCCGCTACCGCCATGATGTCGGCTTCGACGCAGCCGCCCGACACCGATCCTTCGAACCGGCCGTCTTCATGCACCAGCAAATGGCTGCCGCGCGGACGCGGGGCCGATCCCCAGGTCGAGACGACGGTCGCGAGCGCCATCCGTGCCCCGGCCCAGCCGCGCGCGGCGGCAATCACGCTGTCATTATCGGCCATGGTGCCTCCATAATGTCATCCGAATCACCTAGCCGCCGGAATAACTTGGTGGAGATAAGACGATGACAGGGATGTTGCGAGCGGCGCTGGTGCTGGCCATGATCGCGACACCAGCGCTTGCCAAGGAGGCCGTCATCGCGTCCAAGCCGATCATCATCGCGCATCGCGGCGCCAGCGGCGAGCGGCCGGAGCATACGCTCGCCGCCTACCAACTGGCGATCGAACAGGGCGCGGACTTTATCGAGCCCGATCTGGTGATGACCAAGGACGGCCAGCTCGTCGCGCGGCACGAAAATGACATCACCGGCACCACCGATGTGTCGCGCCGCAAGGAATTTGCCGACCGCAAGCGCACCAAGACGATCGACGGGGTCAGCTACACCGGCTGGTTCACCGAGGATTTCACGCTCGCCGAGCTCAAGA
Source organism: Sphingomonas sp. (assembly GCF_030145815.1). Lineage (GTDB taxonomy): Bacteria > Pseudomonadota > Alphaproteobacteria > Sphingomonadales > Sphingomonadaceae > Sphingomonas. Next base: position 9,691 of record NZ_JAIXHL010000052.1, on the reverse strand, counting down.
CGCTGCGCGCCAAGGAACGTCTGCCATTGCTGCGCCGGGGGAACACCAAGTTCGACGGGCAGTTCGAAGTGCCGACGCTGCGCGAGATCATCGCGCTGGCGAAAGCGGCGAGCGCCAAGACCGGACGCACCATCGGCATCTATCCTGAAACCAAACACCCCAGCTATTTCGCCTCGATCGGCCTCCCGATGGAGGCGCTGCTGGTCGCAGAGCTCAAGGCTGCGGGCTGGGATCGCGCCGATGCGCCGGTGTTCATCCAGTCGTTCGAGGTGAACAATCTGAAGGCATTGAAACAGCTCACGCAGGTGAAGCTGATCCAGCTGATGGCGGCCGAAGGCAGCCCGGCGGACGCGGCGCAGCCGAGCTACAAGGCGATGGCGACGCCCGATGGGCTGAAGGCCATCGCCGCCTATGCCAGCGGGGTCGGCCCGCAAAAGGACATGGTTGTGGCGGGCGACGGTACCGTCTCGACGCTGGTCGCCGATGCGCATGCGGCGGGGCTCAAGGTCCATCCCTGGACCTTCCGCGCCGAAAACTACTTCCTCCCATCCGGCCTGCGCAAGGGCATCAACCCCGCCGGCCATGGCGATATCGGCGCGGAGATTGCGCGTTTCCTGGCGGCGGGCGTGGATGGTTTATTTACCGATTACCCTTATCTGGGGGTGCAGGCGCGCGATCGGCATTCCCGCTGAACGCCCGTTGAGGGACTGCGCGATGCGCAAGGGACTGATTATCGCCGTCGTCACGCTGCCGCTGCTGTCGGGCGGCTGCGTCGCCAAGACCGCGTTCGACGTCGTCACCGCACCGGTCAAGGTCGCCGGCAAGGCCGCCGACTGGGCCACCACCAGCCAGGACGAAGCGGACCGCAACTACGGCCGCAAGATGCGCGAGAAAGAGGCCAAGGAAGGCCGCGAGCGCAAGAAGCGCGACGAAAAGTGCCGCAAGGACCCCGACGACTGCGATTGATCACCAACGTCCGTGACTGAACTCCGCGTCCGTTCGCCCTGAGCTCGTCGAAGGGCGAAATACTGCGCTTGGCTGGCAGCGCGGGGATCGTGCTTCGACAAGCTCAGCACAAGCGGGTCTGGCACAGGCCTCAATCCGACCGCGAATCCGCCAGTGTCTCAGCGATCGCTCGCAAAACCTGCGGCCGAAAATGCACACCGATGTGGTTGCTCACCACTTCCACCGCACGCGCACCCTCTCGATTGCCCTCATGGCAGATGTCGCCGTTCACGAAGCCGTCGCTCCGGCTCCAGATCGACGTAGCCGACATTGTCAGCGGTGCAGCGGCCTCCGCCAGCATGGCGCGCGCAGCCGGATCGCCGATCTTCTGGCCGGTCAGGAACTCGAAATGGCGCCAGACATTCGTGGCGGTCGGCGGGCCCGCATAGGGCGATGCGACGGTTATTACCTCACGCACGAGATCTGGCCGACGCTGCGCTGCCACCCGTGCGAGAATTCCGCCAAGGCTGACTCCGATCAACGTCACTTTCTGGTCATCGGCCTCGGCACAGATCGTCTCGATCCGGGTGAGCAGCCGTTCGACATCCTGCCCGACCGAGCGGACACCAAGGTTCACGCCCAAGCGCCAGCCCCAAGTGCGATAGCCACGCCCGCGCAGGAAAAGATGCATCGCCGCCATCGACGAGTCGCCATTCGCCAGCCCTGGCAGCAACAGGATCGGGCGGCCATCACCGGCAGGCGATTTCTTGAGGCCACGCCAGTTGGCGGCCAGTTCGGCAAGTGCCCAAGCAAGGCGCGGCACCTCCGCATAGAAGGCGCTTCGCGGCGGGGGCGGAATTGCCGGGTCGACAACATTCGGTTCCGCAACGGTGGGCATCGCATCACTCCTCGCGGCGACAAGTCTCCGGCAAACCCCTCGGTTCCGCGCGTCGCGTCGTCATGCTATGCTGCGGACATGATGAGTGAAACCCATGTTTTGGAGCGTCCCCCGGAAGGCGCGGGCGCCGATTGGACGATCCCGCAGAATTGGGACGCCTTCACGGCCGAAGAACATGCCGTGTGGGACACGCTGTACGAACGGCAGATCAAGCTGTTGCCCGGTCGCGCGTCGAAGGCGTTTCTGCGCGGGCTCGACCTGCTCAAGCTCTCCGAAAGCGGCATTCCGAATTTCGAGGAACTGTCCGAGCGGCTGATGAATGCGACCGGCTGGCAGGTGGTCGCGGTCCCCGGCCTTGTCCCCGACGACGTGTTCTTCGACCATATGGCCAATCGCCGCTTCGTCGCGGGCAATTTCATCCGCCGCGCCGACCAGCTCGATTATCTGCAGGAGCCCGACGTCTTCCACGACGTGTTCGGCCATGTCCCGCTGCTCGCCGACCCGGTGTTCGCCGATTATATGGAGGCCTATGGCCGCGGCGGGCTGCGCGCGCTGGAGCATGGCGCGTTGAAACAGCTCTCGCGCCTCTATTGGTACACCGTCGAGTTCGGCCTGATAGAGGAAGATGACGATTTGCGCATCTATGGTGCGGGGATCGTCTCCAGCCATGGCGAGAGCCGCTATGCGCTCGACAGCGACAGCCCGAACCGGATCGGCTTCGACCTCAAGCGCGTGATGCGGACCGAGTATCGCATCGACGATTTCCAGCAGAATTACTTCGTCATCCCGAGCTTCGACGAACTGCTGCGCGTCACGGTCGAAACCGATTTCGCCCCGCTATATGAAGAGATCCTGGCCCAGCCCGACATCGCCATCGCCGCGATCGAGCCGGGCGACCGCGTGATCACGCTGGGTACGCAGGAGTATGCGCGGGGACGCGACGCGGCCTGAGCTACTGCCATTGCGTCATCCCCGCGAAAGCGGGGACCCATCTCCCGGACGCGCGGCAAGCCGCACCGATTAGGTCGTGGATCGTGCTGGAGATGGGTCCCCGCTTTTGCGGGGATGACGGTTAGTTAGACCTCACCAGCTCCCGAACCCCGGCGCCAGCCCCTGCCCGTCCGGGCCGGGCCGCGTGGTGCGGCCCCAGCCATAGCGCGTCCGCTTGCGCAGCCGCAGCGTCGGCCAGTCGCCCATCGGGGTCTTGCCCGCGAGGCGCAGGCCGTGGCGGCGATAGGCACCCGCGACCCGCTCGGCCTGCGTCTCCAGCAAGCCGGCCAGGATCAGCGTACCGCCCTCGGCCAGCACCGCGCTGATGCTCGGCGCGAGTTCGATCAGCGGCCCGGCGAGGACGTTGGCGATGACGAGGTCATAGGGCGCGCGGCCGATCAGCAGCGGATGCTCCAGCCCGGCGGCGGCGGCGAGCGCAAGCTGGCCCTGCATCACGCCGAGCGGGACGCCGTTGATCGCGGCATTCTCCGCCGTCACCTCGACCGACACCGGATCGATGTCGGACGCGGTGGCATAGGCGCGCGGCCACAAATGCATCGCGGCAAAGGCGAGCAGGCCGGTACCGGTGCCGATGTCGATCAGATTATCGACCCGCTCCCCCCGCGCGCGCATCGCGTCGAGCGTGCGCAGGCATCCAGCAGTGGTCTCGTGTGTACCCGTGCCGAACGCGCGGCTTGCCTCGATCTGGAAGGTCTTTGCGCCAACCGGCACGGTCCCGCGATTGGTCGAGGTATGGACGTAGAAGCGCCCGGCATGGACCGGCGCGATCCCCTGCTGGCTCAGCGTCACCCAATCCTCGTCGGGCAGCTGTTCGACGACTTCCTTGGCCTTTTTCGCGCTTGGAACGAGCGTGCGCACCGCCGCGATGTCCGCCTTGCCCGGCTTCGCCTCGAAATAGGCCTCCAGCTGCCAGGCGAGCGGATCGTCGGGGATGGTCTCGCTGGTCAACAGCACCGGCGCGGGGTCGATGCCGAGCAACTCCGCCCCCTCGAAATCGATCGCCTCGGCTTCGTCGCGGGTGCACGGCAGGGTCAGTTTCCAGCTGGTCATCAACCGATCTCCACCGGCCGTGCGAGGACCAGCTTGAGCGCGGGCACGTCGATCACCTTGTAGTGAACCGCCATGCCTTCGCGCACCACCAGCGCCAATCGCGTGGGGGTCAGCATCCACATGCGATCGATGCCGTCGAGGTTCTTGAGCAGGAATGCCTGCCGACCGTCGGAAATGTTGCCAACCAGCACATCCTGCTTGGTCAGGTCGGCCTGAGCGACGGCGAGCACATAATAGGCCGCGGGCGGCACCGTCTTGCCATCCGCCTCATCTGGGTCCTCCTCGATATATTCCTCACCCCGCCGCTGCGCGCCATCGACTGCGGCGACCGCAGGCAGGAAGCGAAATTCCACAATGCTACGGTTGTTGTCGGGAAGCAGCTTGCGGCTCGCACCTGTCGCCTTGTCGAGCAGAATCAGGTTGCGATGGTCGAAATCATAGCGACCCGAAGATGAGGCGACTTTGCCAACCCGCCCCGGAATGCCGATGGCGAGTTGGACCAGCCCGGTCCCCCGCACATCGCGGACATCCTGCACCGAAAAGGGGGCCGTCTGCCCCTTGACCGCGACCGGAGCGGGATCGTGGCTGCGATTGAACCGCCCCGTACCGATCAGCATCGCCGCCAGCCAAATCACCGCGACCGCGGCGAGCAGACCGACCCCCGCGAAGATCCAGATCAACAACCGCCCGACACCGCCCCGCTTCGCCACTTCGTTCATCGTCCGCCCTCCTTCGCCAGCCGCGCATCGAGCCGCGCGCGTCCCCCGGCGGCGTAGCGGGCGCAGGCCTTCGCGTCGACCAGCGGCGCGGTGCCCGCAAGGCGTGCGTGAAGGTCGCTCGCGCCGGGGTGTGGGGTGATCAATATGTCGCAGTCCAGCCCTGCCAGCCGGTCGAGCCCGGCGCGGAAGGCGGCGACATAGGCGGGGTGGTCGGAGAAGCGGTAGCTGTCGTTGGACAGCGCGCTGATGCTGTCGCCATAGACGATGTTGCGGCACGCTGCGCCGGCGCAGCTGCGCCACGACCAACTCGTCGATCCCGGCGTGTGGCCGGGCGTGGCATGGGCGGTGAGCGCGAGCGGGCCGAGCCGGACCACGTCGCCGTCGGCGACGATGCCGTCGACGCGCGCGCCGGGGAATTTGGGGTTCATGCCCAGCTGCGGATCGTCCGCCGACGCCTCCCCGCTCTCCAGCGCGGCGCGGGCGGGTGCACGGGCGAGCAGGCGCGCGCCGGTCATCCGCTGGAGCGCGGCGATCCCGCCGGCATGGTCGAGATGCTCATGGCCGTTGAGGATGATCTTCACGTCGGACAGCTTGAACCCGAGCCGCTCGATATTGCGCGCAATGTCGGGCGCGGCTTCATCGGTCGCGGCGTCGATCAGGATATGGCCTGCGTCCGACGTGACCAGCAGCGCGACGATGCCGCAGGTGCCGACCTGCCACACATTGGCGTAGAGTTGCACCGGCGGCGCGGCATCGCTCCACCCATCGCGGCCTTGGCATTGCGCAACATGCTCCTTGCCGGACACGGCGCCGACGGGCGCGCTCGCCTGCGGAGCGGGGGCGGAGGCCGCGCACCCGCCGAGCAGCGCCGCAAGCAGCGCGCCCTTAACGGACATAGCTCGCGCCGTTCACGTCAAGCACCGCGCCGGTCATCGATGCAGGTGCCTCCAGCGCGCAGAAGCGGGCCATGGTCGCGACCTCGTCGGGCATGGCGACGCGGCCGAGCGGGATGTCGGCGAGCAACTTGTCGCCGCCACGGCTGGCCAGATAGTCCTCGGCCATGCCGGTCATGGTGAAGCCGGGGCAGATCGCGAAGGCGAGGATGCCCTCCTTGGCATAGCCGCGCGCGATGCTCTTGGTCATGCCGATCATCCCCGCCTTGGACGCGGCATAGTGCCAGTGCGCCGGCGAATCGCCGCGATAGGCCGCGCGGCTGGCGATGTTGACCAGACGACCGCCCTCCCCGCGCTCCTGCCAGTGCTTGACGGCGAAACGGCTGAGCTGGGCCGAGGCGGTCAGATTGACCTGCATCGTCCGCTCCCACGCGGCGAGCCAGGCGTCGTCGTCCAGGTCGATCGGCGCCGCCTCGAAGATCCCGGCATTGTTGACCAGCACGTCGATCCGCCCGTCGAGCTGGTCGAGCGCGGCCTGCCACAAGGCGGCGGGTGCGGCGGGGTCGGTGAAGTCGGCGGGAATGCCGCTCGCCGTCCCCTGCCCAACCGCGCGCACGTCGCGGCCGTCGAAGCTGGCGAGGATCGCGGCGCCGATGCCGCGGCTGGCGCCGGTCACGAGGATATGGGTCATCATGGCGACCCGGTTAGTCGGAACAGCGCGCTCCGTCACCCCTTACTCTAGCTCCCCTCCCGCTTGCGGGAGGGGTCGGGGGAGGGCCTGTCAAAATCGGGGATGGCCTGCGTGGAGAGGCCCTCCCCTAGCCCCTCCCACACGCGGGAGGGGAAATTACGCCGCGACGTTGGCCGAAAAGCTGGTCGCCGCGTCGCTGAGCTGCGCCAGGCGCGCGTCGATCTCGCCAAAGGCATGCTCCAGCGAGTCGATCTCACCGGCCACGGCATGGCTGTCCTCGCGGATCGCGCCGATCGTGTCGGACATCGAATCCGCCGCCAGCGCGGTTTCATCGACCGCCGCCGTGATCGCCGTTACCGTCTGTGCCTGCAACGCCATCGCGTCGCGGATGCGGTCGGCGCTCGCCTGAACCTCGCTCACCGTCGCGCGGATGGTGGTGCTGGTCGCCACCGTCTGGTCGGTTGCCGACTGGATCGCGGCGATCTTGGCCGCGATGTCGTCGGTTGCGCGCGCGGTCTGGCTGGCAAGGCTCTTCACTTCCTGTGCCACCACCGCGAAACCGCGCCCGGCATCGCCGGCGCGCGCCGCCTCGATCGTCGCATTGAGCGCGAGCAAATTGGTCTGTCCCGCAATCTCGCGGATCAGGCCCAGGATAGATTCGATCGACTGGGCGTGTCCGGCGAGGGTAGCGCTCATCAGCACCGCCTCGCTCGCATGCGCGCTGGCACGCTGGGCGACGTCGCTCGCGCCCTCGACCTGTGCGCGGACATCCTCGATCGCGCGGATGAGGCCGGCGGCGGTCGACGCTGCCTCCCGCATGGCCAGCGCCGATTGCTCGGCGGCGGCGGCGACCTCGTTGGTCTTGCCCTGCATTCCGCGCGCCGCGTTCGCCGCGCCACGCGCCTGATCACGCACGCGCGCGCCGAGGGCGCCGGTCATCTCGATCGTTCCGGCAATGTCGGCGCGGAAGCGGTCCGACTGGCCCTTGCGCTCGTTCCGGGCGAGTTCAGCGTCACGCACGCCCAGCCGCGAGGCCATGAAATCGGCCTCCAGCATCGACATGCGCGTGGCGACATCGCTCAACTGGCGGAAGGTCGCCACATCATCGGGCAGGCGGTCACTCAGCACCTCGAAGGTGCGCGCATGGGCAAAGGCGAAAGCGGACAACAGCGCGCGCAGCGGAATGCGCGCGCGATGGGTGTCGTCGGCATGCTTGGCCGCCATCTCGACCCATTCGCGCTCGAACGGCTGCGCATATTTGACGCGGGTGTAGCGCGTGCTGACCGCGATCTGCTTCTCCAGCCGTTCGCCAACAAAATAGCCGCGCACATGCTCGGTGCCGGGCAGCGTCAGATAGTGGGTCCAGAAGGCGCGTGCGATGGTCTCGAAATCGTCGCCGATCAGCTCGGCGATCCGCGCGCATCCGCTCGCGATCGCGCCGTCCCAGTCATAGTCGCGAATTCGCTCGGCAAGTGGGCGGTCATCGCCGCTCCACTGCCCGAGCTCCTTGGCTCCGGCCATTGATCCCCTCCATCATGCAGCGACTTTTGCGACGAATTCGCCCGCGCTGTTCTTGAGTGTGCCGAGTTCGGCGTCGAGCGCGGCAAAGCCGGCTCCGACCCGCTCGATATCGCTGGCGACGCTTTCGGTTTCCTCGCGGATTGCACCGATCGTTGCGGACATGGAATCCGCCGCCAGCGCGGTCTCGTCGACCGCTGCGGTGATCGCGGTCACCGTTTGCGCCTGCACTTCCATCGCCCCGCGAATGCGGTCGGCGCTGGCCTGAACTTCCTGAACCGTGTTGCGGATCGAAGCATTGGTTTCGACCGTCCCACGCGTCGCAGACTGGATCGCGGCGATCTTGCCGGCGATATCGTCGGTCGCGCGCGCGGTCTGGTTGGCGAGGCTCTTCACCTCCTGCGCAACTACGGCAAACCCGCGCCCGGCGTCGCCCGCCCGCGCAGCCTCAATCGTGGCGTTGAGCGCCAGCAAATTGGTCTGCCCGGCAATGTCGCGGATCAGGCTCAGGATCGACTCGATCGACTTGGCATGCTCCGACAGCATCTCGCTCATCGCCACCGCTTCGCCGGCCTGGGCCGACGCACGGGTCGCGACATCAGCAGCGACCTCGACCTCGGTCCGGGCATCCTCGATCGCGCGGATCAGGCCCGCCGCAGTATGCGCCGCCTCACGCATCGCCAGCGCCGACTGCTCGGCGGCAGCGGCAACTTCGCTTGCCTTGCCCAGCATGCCGCGTGCAGCCGACGAGGTGTGGTTTGCCTGCGCCCGCAACGCGCCGCCCTCGCTGGAGGCGCGTTCGACAGTGGTGCCGATCGAGTCGCGGAACTGGCTGGCGAGACGGTCCCGCCCCACCTGCGCGCTATATTCGCGATACAGATTGTAGATTTCGACCGTGATGTCGCTTTCCAGCGCGGACAGGCGCATCAGCGTGTCGATCATCGTGGACAGGCGCGCATCGCCGGGCTCAACCCGACGCACCAGCACGTCGAGCGCGGCCCGGTCGCTGGCGTTGATCATCGACAGCAGCGCGGTCGGCGCGACATCGGCGCCATAGGCAGCGGCCACCGAGCGTTCGATCGATTCGATCCAGGCGCGCCCGCGCGTGTCGAGGAAGCGGTTGCGCAGGAAGACGATGCCAACATCGATCATCTTTTGCGTATCGTCGGGCGCCCAGTCGCGCTCATCGGCGAAGCAACGCAGCCATTGCTGCCAATAGGCTTCGGATACCGACCGGATTTCCGGTTCGAGCAGATCCCACACATCGCGACTCAGCCGGTCCATCGACCCATCAAAGTCAAAGATTCGCAGCCGCTGGGCGATGTCGATCCGCGCGCTCATCGCTCCGGTTGCGGGCATATCGGTGTTCGCACGCGTGCCAGTCACGGAAACAGTCCCCCATCATTCCGGACGCACTTCGCTCCGGACCTTACTCATATCGCTACAAGCAAAGTGGTTAAGGGTGAGTTAGGGACGGATGATTTGCGGGGCAGAGCCTATTCGGGCCGACTAGAGGTATCGTGATTGCCCTGGCGTGTTCGCTGGCAAGGAGCGGGTCGCGGCGCGTAGCAGCGCTACGCGCAAGATCTGCGACGCAGACCAGCGGGCGCGCCAGGGCAACCCCGAAGGGGCGGGCGCCTTTTGGCGCATGGCTTCGTCGCTCGTCGGTTACGATGCTTTGGCATCGCTTCCTCCTCGCTCCTCGCCCTGCGCCAAAATCCGCTACGTCGCGATGCCTCCAGTCGGCCCGAATAGGCTCTAGCTTCTTGCATCGTCGGCGGCGGCGGCTATTTGGAGGCGCAAATCATAGGGGACACGCCGTGGCCAAGGCCCGCAATATCAACCGCCCGCTCTCACCGCACCTGCAGGTGTGGAAATGGGGCCCGCACATGCTCGTTTCGATCCTGCACCGCGTGACGGGCAGCGGCATGGCGACGGTTGGGGTCGGCGTGTTCCTGTGGTGGCT
>NZ_JAIXHL010000051.1 GCF_030145815.1 Sphingomonas sp. | reverse complement strand
GCAGCAAAGGCCCGATCAGTTCCCATTCCGCATCCGACAAGTCCCCACGATCCATGACTGCTCCCCAAAAAGAAGCCTTGAATCAGAACCTGACCAGTATGGGAATCCCTTTGTCAACACGACCTAGGCAGTTGGTCGTCATCACGAGGCGTTATCTGCCTCTGTCGCTTTCGTGGCACGGGTCTCGAGCAAGCGATTGACCCGCTGGACGTCGTCCGGCCCCAACTCGCCGGTCGCTGCCGCAAGCTGTAGCCGTGCCACAAGCATGTCGTAGACGGCCTGATTGAGATCCCGATCGGTCGAGAAACTCTGGCTCTGCGCGTTCAGCACGTCGTTCTGCGTGCGGATGCCGACCTCGCGCCCGGTCAGCGCCGCACTTTGCTGAAGCCCCGCCGAGGCCCGGGCAGTGCGAAGCGCCTCGACCCGGCGCTCACCGGTGGTGGCGGCGTACCAGGCCTGGCGCGCCTGAAGCCGCGCGTCGCGCCGGGCAGCGTCAAGGTCGTGGATGGCCTTGGTCGCATTGCTCTGCGCCTCGCGTGCCTTTGAAGCGATCGCGCCTCCCGCGTAGAGCGGTATGGTCACGCGGATGCCGGCGAAGGCAGACTGGATACGATCGGGAAGAATGCCCGACCCACTCTCACCCCCCAGACGATATTGCCCCTGATAGCCGGCGACGCCTTCCACGACCGGGCGCCCGCCGAGGCGATAGCGATCGACATCGGCGCCGACCGCCCTGGCATTGTGCTCAGCGATCTTGACCGCCGGGGACTGGCGTTCGGCCAACGCGCTCGCCCGATCCAGCGACAGCGCCAGCGCCGGGGGGGTGCCGCCCGCAGCCGGGCGCCGCAGATCGTCGGCGGAAAGACCGGTCAGTTCGGTGAAGCCGCTCCGCGCGTTGGCGAGCGCAGCTTGCGCGGCGATCCGCTGTGCTTCGGCGGCATCGCGCCGGGCTTCGGCTTCGCGCACATCGGTGATCCGGGCCCTGCCCGCATCGAAGCGGGCCTGCGCGCCGCGCCGCTGCTCCTCGGCGGCGGCGACCAGCTGCTGATAGGAGTTGCGCGTGTCCTCGCTCGCCAGTACGCCGAAATAGGCCTGCGCGACCCGCAGGATCAACGCCTGCTCCTCGCCTGAATATTGGACTTCGGCCGCTGCCGACTTCTCGTGCAGTTGGATCGCCTGCGCCCGCTTGGTGGCATCATAGATCGGCTGGACCGCCTGCACGCCGAACGTCGCGCGACCGTTGCTGCGCGTGCCCGTGAACGACGGAAGCAGATCGGCAGGCAGTTCCGCGTTGGTTTCCACACGGTTGTATTGATAGCTGCCCTGCGCCTGCACAGTCGGGCGTCCCAGCGCCTTTGCCTGCATTTCGCCCTCCTGCCCTGCGTCGCGGCTGGCGCGCGCACCGGCAATGGTCGGGTCATGCGCCACGGCGGCCTGCCATGCCTCTACCAGATCGGTGGCGTACGCAGGCGTCGCGATCAGCATCGCGGTGGCGAGAAGGAAGGCGCGGTTCATGCGGAAATCTCCTGCGGGGCGTCGCGCTTGGCCGGGCGGTCGAACACCAGTTCATAGAGCGCGGGCAGGACGACGAGGGTAAGGATGGTGGCGACCATCAGCCCGCCCATGATCGCCCAGGCCATCGGCCCCCAGAAGGTCGATCCGGTCAGCGGGATCATCGCGAGAATGGCGGCGAGCGCGGTGAGCATGATCGGCCGCAGGCGGTGGACCGCCGCTTCGCGCACGGCCTCGCGCAGGGTGAGGCCATGGGCGGACAGCGTGTCGATCTGCGCAATCAGGATCACCGAGTTACGCAGCACCATGCCGAACAGCGACAGGGTGCCGAGCATCGCGACGAAGCCGAACGGGATGCGGAAGATCGCCATGATCAGCGCCACGCCGATCAGCGCGAGCGGCCCGGTGGCGAGTACGACCAGCATCCGCTTCACATTCTGGAGTTGAAGCATCAGCAGCAGGACGATGACCATGATCGCTGCGGGCACGGCGGCCATGGTCGATTGCTGGTTGATCGCGCTCTGTTCCTCGGCGCCGCCCATAACGATCGATCCGCCCGGCGGGAGTGCCTTGCGCAGTTTCTCGACCTCGGGCGCGAGCCGCTTGGAGAGGTCCGTCGCTTGCTCGCCCTCGACATCGGCGGCGATGGTAATCGTGGGCAGGCGGTTGCGCTGGTACAGCAGGGCGGGTTCGCTCGCGGCGGAGACGCGGCCGAGCTGCGCGAGCGGGACCGGACCGTTCGCCGTGCTGATCGGCAGGTTGGCGATGCGGCCAAGATCGGTGCGTTCGCTGGTGCTCAGGCGCATGGTCACGTCGAGCGCACGGTCGCCGTCTCGGAACCGGGTCGTACCGATTCCACCGATCGCCGCCTGGAGCGACTGCTGCACCGCCTGGGTCGAAAGGCCCATGCCGCGGACCTTTTCCTGATCGAGATCGACCCGCACGACCTTGAGCGGCTCGCCAAAGTCGCGGTTCACATTGCGCGAATGGCCATCGGCGCGAACGATCGCTTCAAGCCTGGCAGCGATCGGTGCGATGGCATCGAGATCGGGACCGGTGACGCGATATTGGAGCGGCTGGCCGACCGAGGGACCGTTCTCCAGCCGGCTGACCCGGCCACGCACCTCGGGAAACTGGGTGGCGAACAGATGCTGGAGATGCGCGATGACCTCCTCGCGCGCTTCCTCGCTCTTGGTGCGCAGCACCAGTTCGGCAAGCGCGATGTCGGGCGTCTGGACGTTCAGCGGCAGGTAGAAGCGCGGCGAGCCGCCACCGACATAGGAGGTGATCGACGTGATCCGCTCGTCCCTGGCCAGCAGCGTCTCCATCCGCCTGGCCACCGCCTCGGTCTGGGCAAAACTGGCGTTCTGCGAGAGCTGGAGGTCGACCACCAGCTCGGGCCGCTCGGACGAGGGAAAGAACTGGCGTGGTACGCCCCATTGGAACAGGAACACCGACCCGACGAACAGTGCGGCGGCCACGATGACCACCGATTTGCGCCGGTCGAGACAGCGATCGAGCAGCCCGCGGAACCAGTCGTAGAAGCGACCCTCATATTGCTCCTCGGGCTCGCCCGCATCTTCGCGCGCGTCCTTGCGCTGCGGCAGGAGATGATAGGTGATGAACGGCGTGAAGATGACCGCGACGATCCATGACAGGACCAGCGCCAGCGCGATCACCTGGAACAGCGACTTCACATATTCGCTGGCGGTCGCCTGGCTCATCACGATCGGTAGGAAGCCCGCGACGGTGATGAGCGTGCCGACCAGCATCGGCACCGCCGTGACGCTATAGGCGCTGACCGCCGCCCGCGTGCGGGTCCAGCCCGCCTGGAGGTGCGTGACGACCGCCTCAACCACAATGATGGCGTCATCGACCAGCAGGCCCAGCGCGATGATAAGCGCGCCGAGCGAAATGCGCTGCAGGTCGATGCCCAGATATTGCATGCCGACAAAGGTCATCGCCAGCACCAGCGGGATGCACAGCGCCACCACGATGCCGGGCCGCCAGCCCAGCGACAGGAAGTTGACGGCGAGCACGATGAGGATCGCCTCGACCAGCGAGCGGGTGAACTCGCTGACCGATTCCGCAACGACATGGGTCTGATCGGAAACCGTGTGGATCTGCGCGCCGACCGGGAGTTCGGCCTGATAGGCGGCGATCAGCGTCCCGAGATCTTCGCCAAGCCGTTCGACGTCGCCGTCCGCGCGCAGGCTGATGCCGACCCCGACCGCATCCTGGCCGCCATGGCGCATCTTGAACGTGGCCGGATCGACCGGCCGACGCTCGACCTTGGCGATCGCGTCGAGGCGGATGCTCTTGCCATCGACCGTGATGGGCGTCGCCGCAATCTGGTCGATCACCTCATAGGCGCCGGCGACCTGTACCCGCACGCGCTCCGCACCCGCCTCCACGATGCCGGACGCATTGACCGAATTGGTGGTCTTGAGTGCATCGGTAATTGCCTGTGCCGAGACGCCCAGCATCGCGAGACGCGCGCTGTCATAGGTGACATAGACCGCTTCGTCCTGCGCGCCGATCACTTCCGTTTTGGCGACATCGGGCAGCGTCTGGATCCGGTCGCGCAGCGTTTCCGCATAGCGCCGCAGTGTCGGGTAGCTCAGGCCGTTGCCGGTGATCGCGTAGATATTGCCATAGGTCGTCCCGAACTCGTCGTTGAACGCCGGGCCGATCACGCCGTCGGGCAGGTCGGCGCGGTTGTCGGTCACGGTCTTGCGCACCTGATACCAGATGTCGGGAATGGTGTTGCTCTTGACCGTCGAGATCAGCGTGACGTTCAGCGTCGCCTGGCCCGGTCGGGCCTTGCTCTTCACATAGTCGATTTCGGGAATGTTTTCGGTGAGCACCGTTTCGATCGGCTTGATCACCTGCTGCGACATCCGCTCCGCAGTGGCGCCGGGCCAACCCACGGTAATCATCATCGTCTTGACGGTAAACTCAGGGTCTTCCTTGCGTCCGAGCGAGGTATAGGCGAGCAGCCCCGCGACCATCGAAAGCGCGAAGACGAAGCCGACCAGTTGCTGGTGCGCGAGCGCCCAGCGCGAGAGATTAAACTTGCTCATGCCCGCGCTCATGACCGGGGCACTTCCGCGATACGGACCGTTTCACCGGCGCGCAGCAGATGGATGCCCGCGGTCACGATCGTGTCGCCCGGCTTGAGGCCCGCAAGGATCGCGAGGCTGTCGCCATGGGCCGGGCCGACTTTCACGGCGCGCGGCTGCACCGTCATGGTCGCGCGGTCGAGCACCCAGGCCTGGGCACGCCCCTTGACGTCCATGATCGCAGTCAGCGGCACGAGCACGCCGCCGCGCGCGCGATCGGTTTCCACGGCAAGTTCGGCGGTTTCGCCGATGTGAAGCTCGCCGGCGGGGGCTGTGATGGCGAATTTGGCGGCAAAGGTGCGGGTTACGGGATCGGCGGCACCCGCAATACTGCGCAACGTCGCGGCGTAGCGCCGGGTCGGGTCGCTCCACAGTTTGACTGTGAAGCTGCGCGCCGAGCGGACGGCAACAAGGCCACCTTCCGGCAACGCCACGGCGATCTCCGGCCTGGCCGGATCGGCCAGCGTGACGACGGCCTGCCCCGCGCCGACGACTTGGCCGACTTCGCCCTCCACCTTCGTCACGACGCCTGCGCGCGGGGCGGTCAGCACGGTGCGGCCGAGCTGCGCGGAGGCGGTGCCGCCCTGTGCCCGGGCGGCGCGCAGTTGCGCCTGCGCCTGATCGGTCGCGGCCTTTTGCTGGTCATATTCGGCCTGCGAGATGAAGCCCTGCTTCAGCAGCGCGCGCGAGCGGGCAAGGTCTGCCGCCTGGGTGGCCGCTGCCGATTGCGCGGCGCCCGTCTGCGCGGCAGCGCTGTCGACGGCGCGCGCATAATCGCTGCCGTCGATCCGGAACAATGCCTGCCCGGCGCGGACGGTGTCGCCGGGCTCGACCGAGCGCGATATGATCCGCCCCGCGACCTGGAAGCCGAGCTGGCTTTCATAGGCTGAGCGGATATCCCCGGCATAGGTGATCGTTCCCGGGCTGGCGGCATCGGTGATCTGCTGGACGGAGACCGCCCGCCGCTCGTCCTTGACAGGCTTTTCGCCGGTACAGGCGCACAGGGCGATCAGCGCTGAGAGTGGCAGGAGGGGGGCTAGGCGCGCCATCTTCATCCCTTTGGAAAGCGGGGTGGAAGACCGGATTGGTCCTCTTTCACCCCGCCTGATGAAGCGTCCGCGCAAACGCGCCTTTCGCCCTTTGTAACAGATTGTAAGCGGGCGCTCCGGGATGGGGCGCCCGCGCGCGGCTCACCAGCGGCCGACGGTACCCGAACGGGTCAAGGTTTCGCCGCCCGGCCCGGTGTAGGTCCGTTCATAGCTTGCAGTGCCGTTGCCGCTTTTCGTTGCATTGGTCGCCACCCCCCAATGCGTGCCGTTGTTGAGCGTGCGCGTACGTGACCCCGTGAAGCTGCCCTCGGCGACCTCTCGCTGGCGCTGGCTGGTGATGCCGCGACCGCGATCGGTCTGCAGGCTGCGCGTCTCCAGGCGTTGACCGCCGCCGCGGGTAATATCGACCGTGCGGGTTACGCCGCGCCCATTGGGGCCATGGATGCCGCGGCTTCCATGAAACTGGCGCGCCTCGGCAGCGGTTGCGGCGCAGGTGACGAGGGCGGCAAGGGCCGCCGCAGCGATGCGGGATGTCGGGAACATTTCATTCTCCTGTGCGGGCAAGCCTGTGCGGCTCACCGGGACGATTGGCTTGCGGCAAGGAGATGGCGGCAATTGCCGTGCATTGTAGCCGAGTGTGAACGGCGGCCAGGCCCTTTCGATCGTCGTGACCGGCCCGGTTACAAACTGTTACCTAGCGTCACCGATGACGCAAATGGATGCGTGTACCTGCGCCTATCAAATTGGCCGCTCACTGACGGGCGAATCTCACAGGAGAGTATCCATGAAGACCTTTATGATCGGCCTTGCCATGCTGGGTCTTGGCGTGACGGTCCCCGGCGCGGCCATGGCGCAGTCCGCACCCGCCGGTGCCGCCGAAAAGTTCAAGGCGGTCGATACCAACGGCGACGGCACGCTGTCGCGCGAGGAATGGAAGGCTGCCGGTCGCCGCGATCGCGGGTTCAACTATGTCGATGCCGACAAGGACGGAAAGATCACGCCCGCCGAATTGCAGACTGCGGCCGCCAAGCGCGGCATGTGAGCCCCTAACCCCCGGGGTACGAACGATAGTTCATGATTGCCTCGGGGGTGGTTCGCTCCAATAAGCGCTGTGGGACGAAAGGGAACTGCATGGCCAGCCAAGCGCAAGCGACCAACGGCACCGTCGCGATCGTCGAGGACGATCCCGGCATCCGTGATCTCGTGCGCGTTCTTCTCGGCCGGGAGGGGTTCGAGGTGCTGGCCTTCGAAAGCTCGGCCGGTCTCGACGCTGACGGCCTGCTCGAACGGATCGATTGCCTTATCCTCGACCTGATGCTGCCGGGCGAGGACGGCCTGATGATCTGCCAGCGGCTGCGCGCGCGAATGCCGCGGCTGCCGATCCTGATCGTTACCGCGAAGGACGACCCCATCGACCGCATCGTCGGCCTGGAGATCGGTGCCGACGATTATCTCGCCAAGCCCTTCAACAAGCGTGAATTGGTGGCGCGGTTGCGATCGATCATCCGGCGCACGCGCGATGTGGTAAGCGCTCAGGCACAGACCGGCGACTCGTTTCGATTCGATGGCTGGGTACTCCGCCTTGGCGCCCGTGCGCTTCTCAATCCTGCGGGCGAGCAGGTAACGTTGACCACAAGCGAGTTCGATCTGCTCTACACGCTTCTCATGCATCCGCAGCGCGTGCTGTCCCGCGAATTGCTGATCGACTGGACGCGCGGCGGCCTTGCCAATCCGGTCGACCGGGTGATCGACGTCCAGATCGGACGCCTGCGCCGCAAACTCGGCGACGATCCGCGCGAACCGACCATCATCCGCACCGTGCGCGGCGACGGCTACCTCTTTTCACCTGACGTCGTTCGATGCTGAAATTCGGGCCGCGCCGCCTGCGCGACCGCATCGCGCTCATCGTCCTGCTCCATCTCGGCATGATGGTCGCCCTGATCGTCGCGTTCACCAGGACAGGCGATGGCCCGGTCTATCGATTGCCCGATCCAGCCAATGTCGCGCTGATCGTCGCCGCATTCGAGCGCACGCCCCCGACCTCCCACAAAGACCTGACTCGCGCCTTTTCGGACGCCAACCGGCGCGTTGCCGAAATCGCTCGGCTACCCGACATTGGCCGCGAGTCCGTGACGCCCGCGACCATCGCGCGGTACCGCGACGCGCTTGGCGGACGGCCGTTCCGCATCGAGATCATAGGAGGCGAACGCTCGATCGATCTCGAACAGCCGATCCCGCTTTCAACCCACCTCATCCGTGTCTCGGTAGCATTGCCCGATGGCCGTGCGGTCACAATCGAACAAAAGGCGCTGGCGCCGGCGGCGCGGATCTTCGGCAACCTGCTATTGTTCGTGGCGGCGATCGGCGCCGTCGATCTCCTTGTGGTCCTCTGGCTTGCTTCGCAGACCACGCGCCCGGTCGAACGCCTTGCTCGCGCGGTCCGCGAGGACCGGCTCGAGACGCTATCGCCAAAGGGCCCGCGTGAGATCATCGAGCTTAGCGGTGCCTTCCAGCAGTTGCGGCGCCAATTGCGCGAACTGATCGACGAGCGCACCCGGATGCTGGCCGCGATCGCGCATGACTATCGCACCTATCTGACCCGGCTCGAACTGCGCGGCGAGTTTATCGAGGATGCCGAGCAGCGTCGCCTCGCGTCCAAGGACATCGAGGAGATGCGCGACCTTCTGAGCGACACGCTTACCTTCGCGCGCGAATCCGTCGCCCATGACATGCAGCATGCGCGCAGCGACCTCCGTCAGGAACTGGCCGAAATCGCTGCCGAGCGCCGGGCACGCGGCGAAGATGTCGCCATCGATGCGATCCCGCGGCCCCTGTTCGTAAAGGCCTCGCACACCGCGATCCAGCGGATGCTGGCCAACCTTCTCGACAATGCCATGCGCTATGGCGGGGGGCGTGCGTTCGTGCGCGTCCATACCGATGGACGAGTCGTCCATATCCTCGTCGAGGATGAGGGCCCCGGCGTACCCGCCGAGAGCCTAGAGCGCCTGATCGAGCCGTTCGAGCGGCTGGAGCCCTCGCGCGCGCGCAAGACCGGCGGGGTGGGGCTCGGCCTCTCGATCGTGCAGGCGCTTGCCCACCGCTATCAGGGCGAACTCCGCATCGAAAATCGCCGGAAGGGCGGCTTTCGCGCGATCCTGTGCCTGCATCTGGCCAGCGAGCACCGCACCCGCACCTGATACAATGCTTTACATGGCGCCTGATCGGCTGTTGCACGGCGTCCTTATAACAGTCTCATCGAACAACGGAGCCTGTTATGCCTCTCCTCACCTCCAACAAGCCCCCGATTTTCCGCCTGATCGCATCGGCTGCCAGCACCGCCATCACTATGATCATCGTCCTCGCCTTTTGCCCGCCGCCAGCCAACGCCCAGGTCGCGGTGCGTCATAACAGCCATGACGGGCGCATCGTAGATCATCGCTCGACGACGGTGCGGACGCCCAATGCCGTGATCCGCCACTCGAACACCTTCGTCGATCGCGGCCGCCCCGGTTGGTGGCGCGGGCATTCGGGCTTCGCGGGCTATGCCGGCCCGCGCCGTGGCCATTTCTTCGCGCCCGGCCACGGCTATTATCCGATCCCGCGCGGCTACAGCCACACGACCTGGGTCGTCGGCCGTCCCTATCCGCCGGCCATGCGCCGCTATGTCGTCGTCACCCCCGCCAGCTACGGTCTGGCGCCCGCACCCGCCGGCTATGGATGGTATTATGGCGGCGCCAATTTCGTGCTGGTCGCGCTGGCTAGCGGCATGATCGCCCAGTCGGTCGCCGGCGGCTGGTGATCCGAGATACCGGCATCGCTCGTTCCCCCCTGAGCGTGCCGGCAACCTGCCGGTCAGCCCCCTGACTGTCCGGCACGATGCGGTGCGGGCTTGCCCCCAAGCGCCCCGCCTCCGGGAGGTCCGCGCCGCATCGATTTTTCCTTCATTCGGAAAGTGCCCCCATGATCGCTCGCAATGCCATCATCGCCCTGACGCTCGTCTCGCTGACGATCCCGACCTCCGCGTCGGCGCAATCCACCCTTTATCCCGAACGCATCGGTGCCGAGACCGCGCGCTATTATCGCGGGCAACCGGCGGTATCTCTGCGCCAACCCACCGGCACGATCGAGGTTCGCCCGGTCCGCGTCGAGAAGGGCAAGGCCATGTTCGCGCTCGCAGTTTTCAACGAAGGCGACCAGGCAGCCAATTTCGGCATCGAGAATATTCTGGCCAGTGTGAATGCCATTCCGGTTGGCCTGCCCACCTATCAGCAGCTTGTGGCGGACGCTCAAGACAGGGCGCACGGGGCAAGGATCGGCACCATGCTTGCAGCGGGGGCGCTGGCCGGGATCGCCTCGACCACCTCGAATCGCGGAACCTATGTCCGCCATATCAACGGTCCCAGACGCAGCTACACCAGAGTGATCCACTGGCGTAAC
Source organism: Sphingomonas sp. (assembly GCF_030145815.1). GTDB lineage: Bacteria > Pseudomonadota > Alphaproteobacteria > Sphingomonadales > Sphingomonadaceae > Sphingomonas. The sequence continues at coordinate 2,811 of NZ_JAIXHL010000051.1, read as the reverse complement.
GACACGCCAGCGATTCTCGGCGCCACGGCGGCGATCGCGGGCGGCGCCATGGCAATGCGCGGGATCGACAGGAAGCTCGATTATACGCTCGACCAGCTCGACGCCGAAATCCTGCAGACGACGACCGTCGATCCGGGCAGCAGCTTCGGTGGCCTGATCGTGGTGCCGATCCCGAAGGATCGCGGCTTCTATGGCCAGATCCAGCTGACTGTCATGTTCAACGGCACGGCGTACCCATTCGCATTCCGCCTGACCCCGCCCGGCGCGCCGCCGCCTGCGCCGCTGCCCGCCACCGCGCTCGACGACAGCATCCCGCCGGCACCGCCCGTCGTGCCAGAGCGTTGAGGGGGCTGGCCATGGCTCGCTCGATATTCGCGCTCGCGGTGCTTCTCGCCGTGGTTCCGCTTGCCGGTTGTGCGAAGACCACGGTCGGCTCTCTGGCCATTGCTTCCGCGCCGATCCGCCAATCGGCCCCGACGTCACTGGCGATCGTCGTCACGGTCGCGCCGGAACTAGGTGCGGATGATAACGTCGTCAGTGCCGCACACCGTTTGCGGGAGGCACTGCTCGCTCGCTATCGCAAGGCGGGGCTTCCGGTGTCGGTCGCATCGCCGGCGGCCCCTGTGCTGAGCAGTGCCATGGTGCGGGTCGAGATAAGTCGCGCCGATCCTGGCAGCCGGCTGGAGCGCATGCTGATCGGGTTCGGGGCTGGACGGTCCGCGCTACGGACCGAGACCTGCTTGGTACTGGCCGGCAGCAGCAATGTCGCCATGGCCTTTTCAACCACCACGAAGAGCGGTCGCAAGCCCGGCCTGGTGTTACCCGGCGTCGTGGCTGCGGGCACTGGAGAACTCATAGGGCTGGCAGTAGGCGGCGGCACCGGCTTGCTGGCCGAGGCAGGCGGCGGGCTTGATCGTTCGGCCAAACGTGCCGCCAACACCATCGTGTCGCAGACCCGCGACTTCTACCGCTCCGCCGGCTGGCCTTGGCCGTCCGACTCCTCGGCCGCGCGCAGAAACTGAATTGCGAGCTATCCTCACACACGTCGACCGAGTAGCGCCGGTCAAAACATGCGGCAGCTGCCTGCGCAGGCGATTGCACGTCAGGTCGGCATCTCGTCGCCTTTGAATTATTGTCGGCGGCTTCCGTCAGGATCAGACATTCACGGACGCAGAATTCAATGACCTACTTTGGTCGTAAGCGGGCATCTACACATTACGGTATCCCGGCGCCGTCGCTCACAGAGGTTCTTGTTTGGTCCCGGTGTTTAATGGTGCATTATTCAGCCAGGAATGGAAGGATGCGCTATGGGACAGATTTTACATGGAAGCGCCCGCACAACAGCGGCAGTCCGTCGAGCGATACAACATAGTCAAGAGAGCCTGAGGGTCCTGGCGAAGCGGCACGGCATCAACCAGAAGACCGTTGCGAAGTGGAAGAAGCGCACCGCGGTCAAGGACTTGCCGACCGGTCCGAAGGATGCTCATTCGACAGTACTGAGCATTGAGGAGGAGGCGATCATCGTCGCCTTCCGCAAGCACATGCTGCTGCCGCTCGATGACTGCCTCTACGCGCTTCAGGCGACGATCCCGCATCTGACCCGCTCGTCCCTGCATCGCTGCCTGCAACGGCACGGGATCAGCCGATTACCCGAGGTGACTGGCGACAAGGAACCGAAGCGCAAGTTCAAGACCTATCCGATCGGCTACTTCCACATCGACATCGCCGAGGTGCAGACCGCCGAGGGAACCCCTTCGGCGCCGGACTTCGACCACAGAGATCTGATCCCCATCCGAAGCCATGACTTCCATTGAAGCCGGCATGCGTGTCGACGGGACGATCGACCGCGCGCTCAACGTGCTGCGCGAGGCGGCTGCCGAGAAGGCGAAGACGCAGACGCGCGGCGTCGCCCTCGCGCTCTGAGTGCTGCGGGGCCGCTGCCCCGACGAATGGCTCGTAGCCTTTTGGGAAGCGGCTGGATCAGATCACGACATCGGCCGCAGCCAAAGCCTCCACGCAGCCTACAACGGTATAGTTCGCCACGTCCGATCGAAAGGACGCATCTCGAATTAAGGCCGCAATCGGCCCTACTTCATCGCGCGCGCAGCAACTTGATCGCTTTTGATGGAGAACGCTCTCATAGCGACCAACACCGGCAAAAGCTCTTGCCCAAGATCAGTTAGAACATACTCAACCCGGAGCGGTTTTTCATGGAAGTCAATTCGGTGGACAAGTCCATCTTCTTCAAGTTCACGAAGATGCTGGGTCAGCATCTTTTGGGATATGCCTGGAAGATCCCGTCTCAACTCAGACGTGCGTCGCGTGGGATCGGCGTACAGCCGAAACAAAATGGGTAGTTTCCACCGGCCTTGAATCATCCGCATAACGCGGCTCACATTAGCGACCGCGCCGTCTGGTCCCAAGCATTCGTCTCGAGGTGCTCCCTTCATAGGCACCTTTAAGTGCGTACTTGCTTCAGTCTGCATCTCTAACGACCTGTAATCCCATCAGGTGCGAAGATGGGTAATCTGCGATGGATTTGCAATTGAGAGGTAGGGTGGCGCTCGTCACCGGTAGCAGCAAGGGCATTGGCGAAGCGATTGCTCGCACCCTTGCTCGAGAGGGAACGACAGTGGTCATTCACGGTCGTGATCGCGCGCTCGCCGAGGAGGTAGCCGGAGGCATCCTAGGGTCAGGACCCATTGATTTGAGGTAGCGATTATGATTCAGGCGACCGTGAAGGAGCCTGAATTTGAGCGATTTATTCTGGCTGACGGACGAGCAGATGGCGCGTCTTCAGCCCTATTTCCC
>NZ_JAIXHL010000050.1 GCF_030145815.1 Sphingomonas sp. | reverse complement strand
AACGCCCGGCCTTGTGAGACCCGATACAGCACCACCGACCCATCGGCCGGCGAGTGCGGACAGATCCTTGAGACCCTCAAGGGACAACCGCCGAGCAACTGCAAATTACAGATCCCGACCCTAGGATACCGAACGGCGATCCTGCGCTTTCTGGACACTCAACAGCTTGGCATAGAAGAAGGAGCGTATCCGCGCGGTATGCCGTTCGGTGAGGAACGCAAACAGGCCACAGGTAACAACCGCAAGTGCGAGCGTGAAGCCAACAAGGGCAATGTTGTCGGCCGCGGGCGGCAAGCGCTCAGAATCCAGTAGCAACGCTGCAACGAATGCCATGATTGGAAAGTGCAGAGCATAAAGCGAAAAGCTGGCTTTCGCTCCGTAAGAGGCAAACGACCGCAACCAACGCGGCGACGGCGGATTTTTCCGGAGCAATATGTATAGAAATAGTGTGAATGCTCCCGCCAGTACCAATTCTAGCCCCCCAAGTCCGACAATCCGCACAACGACAAGAGTCGTAATTAATATACCGCCCGCAACAACAAGCCAAATACGGCCAATCGGTACTCGGCGAAAATCGCTCAAATGCGTTTTGGTCAGACGATGAAGTGCTGCGCCGCATAGCCAACATCCAAAGCCGATCACCATGAATGGCGAAATCCAGGCGAGGCCAATGAAGACCAAGAAGATTGATAGTCGACGTAACCGCCAACTAATGACGATGGCGGGAAACCAGATGTAGAACCAGAATTCGTACGCAAGGCTCCAAAGTGGTCCGTTCGTGCCGAACGGCGCGACCACGATACCCTGCAAGAAGAGAATATTGCCTAGCAGCACAGGCCAATCGAGTGCGCCGGTGACGTCCTTGCGTAGCACATAAGTGTCGGTTGTGCCGAGGTGGGTCGATGAGCCGAGCACATAGACGCCAATCGCGTCAAGCGCTCCGCCGATTGCCAGCGCCGGCAACAGCACGACCAGCAATCGCGCAAGGCGGTCGATCAGGTAACTCGACCAATGCCAATCCCCCACTCGGCCATCGACGCTGCGCGCGATCCAGAAGCCGCTGAGCACGAAGAATAGAATGACGCTTGCATGAGCGTAACCGGCTAGAAAATAGCCGGCCGAGGCCGCGATCGAGGCCTGCCCGCGATAATCTTCGATGAGGAGATACCAGGCATGCGCGAACGCGACCACGACGGCCAGCACGCAGCGCATTGCGTCCATAATCGTAAAGGCGCCTTGACCTGGTATCTGGTCACCGCGCCCCCTGTTCTGCTCTGAACTCGCTGTCGGGCCGCTCTCACGGCGCCTGTCTTTTTCAGCCCCATGCAGACAATACGACGGTAAAGCGCGCACCCCTGAGACGGAATTCGGGCTATCCGCCTTTCCCAGCGCGGTGTTCATCGCCGCGTCAAAAGCCGCTCCTCTCGCAGCCCCGGAAACGGAGACAGAGTTCGGGTTGCTTGCTACGTTCCGAAGCGCCGCGTTCTTGTCGAGGACGTCGTTCCGCAAGGCTATGACGTCGTTGATGGAGATGCTGCTCATATTCACCTCAGCGCGTCTTCAGCGCACCTACATGTCGCATTGAAACCGTTAGGGTATGGTTAACTGAGTTTAGTGCTGATTGCCTATTCGTGAAGCCATGCACCGATTCCTGATTAGGTCCGCGCAAGGCTGCTACGGTGAGGCTATGGTCGGATGATATAATTATCAATTACTTAGCAAAATAGACACGCGGTTACTATGGGGCGATTCTAATCGTGCATCGCACCGTCTCACGGGCTTTCGCAGCAGCTTCTACGCACCTTTCAATCGCTTCGCGATTAGCCGTCACGATTCTGTCGGCCGCGACGATCGCACGGAACTGCGCCGGGTCGGCGCTCTGCATCATGTGCTGTCCGGCGGTCCAGCGGGGAAGGTCGAGCGTCCGCGCCGCCATGCGCTCCGGCCATTGCCAGCTCGCCGGCGCGATCTCGCGCGCGACAAGGCCCGGCACAATCGCCCATACGAGGATGCCGGCCGCTACCCCGCCCAGGGCGAACCATAGCTGCCGGTTCTTCTGGTCGGCCCGCGTCCATGCGGACCCGGCAATGGCGCGAAGCTCGGCCATGACGCGGGCCTTGTCCTCGCCGGCCTTGTCGAGCGCCGCCTTATCCTCACGCCGCGCGGCGCTGCCTGCTGCGGCGATCCGCTGCGTCATCTGCTCAGGCGTGATCGCCAGCGCCGGCGATTTGGCAAGTATCTGGCCGATCGCGTTGATCCGCCCGGTCGCGGTATCCACGCCCTGCTGAAGCGCGCCTAACGTCTCGCTGTAATCCGGCACGTCAATCGCGCCGCGCTCGGCCGCCAACCCTTCCACGGCACGGCGTAGCAACGCCAGCTTGCCGCGCATCGCCTCGAACGCTTCCGCTGCGGCGTCGCCATCCATGTTGCCCTGATCGTCGTCCATGCTCATCCTACCGGCTCATGCCATGATCGCGGTCGCGGCTAGGCTGGATCGACTGCGCCAGCTCCTGCCCGATCGACCGGCCCCGCTCCATGCTTAACGCCAGCTCGGGGCGCGGGCGCGCAACACGGATTCGAGCTGCGGGTCGCGGTGCAACCCGCCCGCGATGCCCTCCATGCGCTTGCCCAATTTCTCCGCGCCTGCGCGGTCGCCAGCACGCTCCATGCTGGCGCGCGCCTCCTTCATGCCCTGCCACTGCTCCACGAACCGACCCGCGCGCTTCTCCGGGTCGAGGCGGACCTGGCGCTCGGTCTCCATCGCCTTCGCCGCGCCGCCGGTGTTCCCCTCGGCCGCGTCGCGCGCGAGCCGGGGGTCGCGCTCGATCGCGCTGGCGAGGTCGCGCGCGGCGTGGGGCCGGGTCTGGTCGAGTGCCTCGCTGGCGCGCTGCAATGCGCTCTCCTGGTGCGCCAGCACCGGCAACCCCTGATCGCGCATCCTGTCCATGTCGGCCGCCGCGCGCCCGTAGCGTTCGATCGCCTTGGATTGCGAGGGCGCCAGCGCGCGATCGGTCTCACCACGCTCCGGCGACATCGCTTTCTCGGTCGCTGGCTTCGGCCGGAATCCGGCGAACATGCCTCGCGCCTTGTCGCGGACCTTCTCCGCCACCTGACGCGCGAGTTCCGGGAACCGGATCTCGCGCCGATCGGCGAACGCGCGCGCCTGGTCCTGCTCGGGCCGCGCATAGTCGCTCGTTATGTCCTTGCCCCGATCGCGCGACAGGGCGCGGACAAGCTGGCGCTGATCGGTAAAGTCATCCCGGCCATAATGAAGCTGCACGTCGTCACGATGCCGCGACATACCGACATAGGCGCTGTGCCGGTCCATGCCGGGGGTGGCGAGGACATGGGCGCGATCGACCGTCACACCCTGAGATTTGTGGATCGTCGCCGCATAGCCATGATCGACATGGGAATAATCCTTGGTGTCGAACGCGACCCCGCGCCCGTCATCGAGGCGCACCTCCATGCCCTCGGGCGATACCCGCTCGATTGTGGCGAGCGTGCCGTTCTTGACCCCCATGCCCCGCTCGTTGCGCAGGAACATGATGCGGTCGCCGGTCGCGAACCGGCGCTCGCCGCGCTCGGCTTTCACCGTCACGTCGTCACCAAGGTCGCCGGATGCGCGCAACCGGTCGCGCGCCTCGCCATTGAGGCTCTGCACCTCGGCGTTGGTGTGGGTGAGGATGATCTGGCTCTTGCCCGGCTCGGCCTGGCGCGCGCGATCCCACCCGTCGACCAGCTCGCCCCGCGCTCCCTCACGCGTGTCGGCCGCGTGGACCATGCCGCCTTGGTCATAGGCATGGATTGCCTCGCCGGTGCGTCCGGTCGCCAGCGCGCGCGTGGCGTCGCGCTGCCAGTCCTCGCGCTGCCGGCGTATCTCGGTGATCTCGGCCGCGCCGTGCCGCTCGGTAACGCTGCGGAACGCCGCCCCCGCCTCGATCGCCTGCAACTGCTCGGGGTCGCCCACTATGACGACCTTGGCCCCGGCGTCGCGCGCCTGACTCAACACACGCTCCATCTGACGCGAGCCGATCATGCCGGCCTCGTCCACCACCAGCACGTCCATGGGGCCTAGCTGCTCGCGCCCCTGCCCCCATGCGTGTTCGAGGCTGGCGATGGTGCGGGACTGGATGCCGGACCCGCCCTCAAGATTCTCGGCCGCGATGCCCGACAACGCCGCTCCGCGCACGGTGTAGCCCTGCCCCTCCCAAGCCTCGCGCGCGACGCCCAGCATCGCCGACTTGCCCGAACCGGCATAGCCGACGACCGACGCCAGCCCCCGATCGCCGGTGACGTGATCGAAGGCGTCGCGCTGCTCACCCGACAGGACAAGGCCCCGCTCCTCGGCCGCACCGATCGCGGCGTCACGCTGCCGATTGGCGACGCCATGTCCGGCGCGGCCTGCCAGCTCGTCGCCGGCGCGCTCAAGCCGGGCCTCCACCGCGATCATGTCGCGGCTGGTGAACCGCTCCTGGTCGCGCCCGTCCTTGCCCAACGCGACCAGCTCGGGGCTGGCACGCACCGCGCCCATCACCTGGTCGAACTGCTCCTTACCGTCGCTGTGCCGGAACGCGAACGTCGCAAGGTCGCGGGTGGTGAATGTCGCTTGGCTACGCGTGATCGCGTCCAGCGCGACATTAGGGTTGGCGATGATCTTCTCGCCGTTCTCGCGGGCGATGCGCGCGTGATCCTCGATCCGCTCGGCCTCAAGTCCCTGTTCCGGCCGGCGCGATGCGGCCGGCCCGATCTTGTGCTGCGGCTCCAGATCGATGCCCTGTGCCTCGTAGCTGCGATGATCGATCCGCCCCTCCAGCCCCAGCTCGGCCATGCGTTCGTTGACGTGCGCGCTCCACGCCTCGCGCCAGTCCTTCAACAGCTCGGTGCTGTTCCAGTCCCGGTTCTTCTTCCCGAACCCCTCCGGCCCCACGTCGCGCATCGCCAGCATGACATGCGCGTGCGGCTTGGGCGTGCCGTCCTTCGCCTTGTCTCAATGCACGTTGAGGTCCGCGACCATCCCGCGATCCACGAACTCATACCAAGCAGCAGGAGACGCTGCCGGGCGGCGCGGCTGAGGCCCGCATCGCCGATCCGCCGCACCGCCAGATATTCCGTCTGCGCGCCTGCCCATTCCGGCACGAGGATATCGGCGAGCGGTGCGCCCTTGCCGATCATATCGCCGGGCGCGAGCGCGTAGACACGCTGGACGAAGCCCCCGGTCCGTGCCTGGACGATGGCAACGTCACGCTCGTTGAACTCGATCGTACCGGTTGCCGTGAGGGCGGAGCCAAGCGTGCCCGTGCGCGCTTCCGCGATACGCAGACCAAGCGATTGCGCCCGCGCGGGGTCGATCGATACGCCCGCCTCGCCGCTCGCCGCCTCGTCGGCATATTTGGGGACAAGCTCCATATCCATGAACGGCGACTTGCCCGGCTTGTCGAAATGCTGGCTCGGGACCATCGGATCGTACCAGTAGAGAATCTTGCGCTCCCCTGGCGTTGCCGCCGGTGGATCCTCATGGCGCCAGCTCGCAAGGCCATAGCCGAGCCCGCCGGCCGCAATAGCAAGCACGGCCGCGGCAATCGCCAGCTGCGCACGCGAGATCGTGTCGAATGTCATTGGCTGTTTCCCCCAAAGGTGAGGACGAGCCGCACGGCGTCGCGCGCGACTTCAGCCTCCCTGTCGAGCAATTGAAGCTCGCTGTCGGCGAGCATGGTCTGGGCCTCGATCACGTCGAGCAGCCCAGCGCGACCCGACGCGTAGCTCGCGGTCTCGAGCTCGGCTCGGTTGCGCGCGAGCGGTAGCAGCGTATCGCGTGCGCGGACCCATTGTTCGTGGTGCATGTCATGGTCGGCAAGTCCGGCCTCGAGGTCCGCGAGGATGGCTCGCCGCATGTCCTCCTGGTTGGCGAGGGCGGCAGCCGCGGTTGCCGCGCTGGCGGCGATCATCGGGTCCTGTCGCCTGCCGGCAAAGAGGGGCAGACTGATGGTCACGCCGGCCGAAACCATGTCGCCATAGCGATCGGCCCGGCGCTGGTAGGCGACGTCGAACCCCCAGTCGGGCCGTTTGTCGGCACGCGCGATGGCAACGTCTGCGTTGGCTTGGGACACGCGGGCATGGGCGGCTCCGAGATCGGGATGAGCAGCTATACTTGCCCGGAGGGCGGCGCCATCGATGGTGAGAGCGGGAATGTCGCCGGCGGTCTCGGGCGCGGTCTCGCCGGTCCAGCGTGAAAGAAGCGCGCGCTGGCGCCCCACCTCGGCCACGAGTTCACTCCTTCGGTCTTCGAGCGCCGCAAGGGACTGCCGGACTTGCAGTGTTTGCGCCGGCCGCGCTGCGCCTGAGCTGACGCCCGCTTTCGCGGCCGAGGGAAGGGGAGCGAGACGAGAAAGGACCCGATCAAGCGCGTCGAGCCGGCGCTCCGCGTAGGCGAGGTCGATCCATGCCAGTGCCGTTGCAACCTTGACGCGGCGAGCCTCTGACAGAAGCGTGGCTTCAGCTGCGATGAGATCGGTCCGTGCCCGTGTCGTGCGGGCATGGCGCTTCGCGGCATTGGGGACCTCCTGTGAGATGCCCACCCGTGCCATCGTCATGCTGTCGTCGGCAAAGCTTCCTGCCGGTGGACCAGATACAGGAAAGTTGTCGATGCCGATCCCGAGTTTGGGATCGGGCAGCTGACCGGCGGCTGGCAAGGCGGAGCGCCGGGCGCCAGCCTCCAGCGCCTTGGCCCGGAGCGAAGGGGCCTGCGCCTCGGCACGTGCGAGCGCTTCCTCGAACCGCAGCGGCCCGGCGAGCGCGGAATTCGTGGTTAGCGCGAGCACAGGGATGGCGAAGAAGATGCGCATGGAGGACTCCCATTGCGGAGGTCCCGGGCCGTCATGAGAGGTAGTGAGAACCAACGTGCGCCGACGCGGGATCGTGCCCGCGCCGGCGCGACGCGCCTGGCCACTGTTCTATCTTATCGGCCGGGATCCGTGGTTCAGCCGGCCGAGGGCGACATGCGGTGATCATGCATGGATTTCATGCAATCGGCCGCGCTCATCTTCATCATGTCGCAGTCGCAGTTCGCCATCTGGGCGCTGTCGGCCACCCAGACCCGCTTCTGCGCCGGACCAGTTGCCCTCGGCCCGTATTGCGGCACGGACTTCCATTCCCAGTGCCCTTGCGGCGCACTGTTCTGGTCGGCAGCCCATGCGGGCGCGGCGAGACTGAGCACCGCCAGCAGGGCAGCCGAAATCGATGTCTTGATCATCACGAATTTCCTTTGACTGAATAGAGACAAATCGCGGAGCGTCCGGACGCGACACGAAGCCGCACGCCTGACGGGCGCGATTGTTCAATCAGCCAAGGAGGGTAGGTGGCTCCGGCTCGGGCGCATATTCGTGCCCATGCAGGACACTGACCGTGGTCCAGAAGGCGGTCTGGTCGTGAAACCATGGCGACGCAGGCGTCGGCACGGCATTCCCCAGCACGATGGGCACGACGCATCCCATCGCCCCGATGCAATCCAGCGTAAGCCCTTTACATGGAGTTCCCTTCGGCGCGGGCTGTTGCTTGGCCATCATCGCCATGCAATCGGCGTCCATCGCCACCGCTTGGGGTGCGCCCGTAATCACAGGCACGCCGTACGCATAGGCGAGCTGCGCCCCGAAGAGGCCAAGAAGAGCTCCGACGAGGAGCAAAGAGGCAAACAGGCGTTTCAAGACTATTCTATTTAGCGAAAACCAACCGCGGAACCAAGTGGAGACTATCCTTAGTGGCGAGCGAAGACGCGCCGACCTGAGGGTCCGAATGCGATTACGACGTAAGGCTGCGCTCGCTGACCAGGCACTTCCATGCCAGGCGAGCCGATAGGCATGCCTGAAACTGCGAGGCCGCTCACGCCGCGGGGACGCTGCGCGAGGAGCCGCCTCATGTCGGCGATCGGCACATGGCCTTCGAAGACCAGACCGTCGACCACCGCAGTATGGCAGGAGGATAGCTGTTGCGGGACGCCCCGCGCCTGCTGGAAGGCCGCGCGAGAGCGGTCGTCGATGATGGTGACGGGCCGCTTGAACTGCGTGCGGACCTGCTCGGCCCATTTTTCACAACAGCCGCAGCCGGGATCGCGGTGGACGAGAATCGGCGTAGCGGCGCTCGCCGCGGTTGCCACGAACATGGCGGCGAGCGCCGCGATCATTTGCTTCTTCAACGTTCACGCCTTCCAGTGATCACCATTCTCATTGAGGGCGCTTGCCATGCTCGCGCAGCCAGGCCTGCAACTCGTTGATTTCTTGACGTTGCTCCGCCGAACTCTTGGTCGCCATCTCGCGGATTTTGGCGTCGCGAGCGTCGCGTAGCACGATCTGCGACATCTCAACCGCGCCGCGATGATGTTCGATCATCTTACGCACCCAGGTTTCAGTCGCATCGCTACCAACAGCGCCCATCATGGCACGATGCATCTTCATTTCCGCCGGCGGATAAGGGTTGGCCTGTGTCGGCTGCATCATTTCGGCCATTGCCGAGTGATTCATCTGGCCATGGTTCATTTTGCTGTGATCCATGCCCTGTGGGTTCCCTTGGGCGAGGGCAGGCATGGTGGCCGCGAGTACAAGGGCAGCTGTGGCGATATGAGCTTTCTTCATCATCGTTCTCCTTCGATGCTCCCGCGCGTCGTAAACGCGCCGAGGCGCAGGTCGCATCAAATAGAGGGAAAAATTTGTAGTTGTCGGGCTTCAGAGCGATTTACGACTAGGCGACCGCTGAAGCCTCGAAGGGGCGGGTTTCCTGGTTGAGAAGCACAAGTGCCCTTACACTAAGATTTCGACCGAGCGCGGCAACCCCATCGTCCGACTTCTTGGAGACGGCGAGGAGGCAAACGAGCCCCTGATTGAGTGTGGATCGGTGACGCCGATCAACGATGTTTACCCGGCAGGTTCGGGCTGCCCCTCGAGGGACAGACGCCAATCAGCTTGTCCCAAACGCGCTTCCGCAAGGGGCGGCGAGGCTTCGCGCGTATATCCATCATGGAGACTGAAGGGAAGGTTTCGCCAGGGATGTTGCGTTGGATGCCTTCGGGTCTGTTCAGGACCAAGTTGTCGACTTGCGCACGAGAACTACAGCTTCCTGAGAATAGGTGTTGGATTGTCGGTGGTCAGTTAGCCATCTCACTAGCCAATTACGCCCGGGAGCTTTCGTGGCACGGCTTGCATGCTTAGGACCGTTAACCCGCGGCCTGCTTGGAACCATACCTGCGCCGCTTTTATACGGGGTCGCATCCGACCCGGCCGGCCGCCGGGAGCCCCGCATCACTTGGTGGCGCTTCTGATCGTGCCCATCTCCACCATAATCTAGCATTTTAGAAAGGACAATTAAATGGACACCCTGCTCTTGAGCCGTCGTCACTTTGTGGGCAGCGTACGCGCGGTGGGACTTTTCGCCGTGATGGGCGGGTTGATCAGCGCGTGCAGCGCAGCAGCGCCGAAACGGGTGCCGATCATGGTACATAAGGATCCAAATTGCGGCTGTTGTACGGCTTGGGCCGACCGGATGGAATCAACAGGCGACTTCACGGTCACGCTGATCAATTCGGAGGACATGGCCGCTGTCAAAGCGCGTCTGCGGGTGCCGCTTGAGCTTGCGTCTTGTCACACTACAGAGGCTGCTGGATATGTCATCGAAGGACATGTGCCAGCGGCGGACATTTCACGGCTCCTGCGCGAGAAGCCGTCTGACATAATCGGATTGGCGGTCCCTGGGATGCCCGCGGGTTCACCCGGGATGGAAACGCCAGACGGACGACGCGACGCTTACAAGGTCATAGCTTTCACCACCGGTGGCCGCCAGAGCGTGTTTGCGCGGCACGGCTGAAATACCGATTAGAGCATACGGGTAAGGGGGAACCTCCCGGCTCCCCCGCTTCGGCCTCAGAACCAGGCCCGGATGCCAACCACGAAACTCAGATGCGAAACGTCCCCGCCCGCCGCGCGTTCGAAGCGAGCCGTATCGCCGAAAGTCTCGTTATATTCCACGCCGATGTAAGGCGCGAATTCCTTGACAATCTCGTAGCGCAGTCGGAGCCCGACCTCCGCTTTTGACAAGCCAGAACCAACACCGATTTCTGGCACGTCCTGCAGCGCGAAGTCGACTTCGACCCGAGGTTGAAGGATCAGCCGTTGTGTTATGCGCTGGTCGTATTCGGCCTCGAAACGAGCCGTAAGATCGCCCCTATCAGACAGAAAGAGCGCGCCATCGACCTCGAACCAGTAAGGGGCCAGACCTTGGATACCGACGACCAGATGCGCACGTTCCGGGCTGGGCTCGAAATCATAGCGGATGCCGGTTTGTAGGTTAAACCAGGGGTCAAGCGCATGACTCCAGAGCGCTTGGACCTCAGCCTGCTCGGGCTTTTCCCTGAAATCCGATTCGATCTCTGATTTCAGCCACAACCGGTCAATGTCGCCGCCATACCATCCTTGGGCACTGACAAAGTAGCCGTCGCGGCCTTTTGTGATGCGGCTTTCCATCTGATCGATCAGGACGTTGTAAGTGGTAATGTCGCCATGCTCGCGACGCAAAATTCCTCGGGCATCGGTCATCACCCCGGTCCCAAACATCGCATCTGCTGCATTACGAGGGCCGTTGAGCGCCGCCGGGGGCGGTGGGCCAACCGGGGGGTCGGGAATGCCAGGCTCGTGGCCTTGCGCCGTATGACCTGAAGTGGGCTCTGACACCGGCATGCGGTGGCCAGCGTGCGGATCGGGTGCCTCCTGCGCGGGCTGCATCTCGTGTCCTGCATGGGAGTCGTCCGCAGGTTCGGAAGCACTGGTGTGTCCCGCGTGCGGATCGCTAGAGGGAGTGGTCTGCGCAGCCTGTGTTTCGGTTGCCGAGTGTGCTGCATGCTGTTGGTTGTTGGCCTGTGCGAGTGCCGGTGATGCAAGCGCGGTGGCGCTAAGCAGGATCAAGATGCGGGTCATGCCGCCTCTCCTTCAAGCGGACGGACGGTGACGACGCGGAACATGCCAGCGTGCATGTGAAGCAGCAGATGGCAATGAAACGCCCAGTCTCCTGGCGCGTCGGCGGTGAGATCGAAAGTGAGCTTCGCACCAGGAAGGACGTTCACTGTGTGCTTGAGCGGGTGACTTCCTGTGTGACCGTTTACGACCTCGAAGAAGTGGCCATGTAGGTGAATGGGGTGTGTCATCATGCTATGATTGATCAGCACGACCCTGGCCCGTTCGTTCCGCTCGAAGCGGATCGGCTCTACGCCCTCACTGAACTTTTCGCCATCGAACGACCACATGAAACGTTCCATGTTGCCGGTCAGGTGAACCTCGACGGTGCGCGTAGGCGCCCGCTTGTCGGGATTTGGCGTGAGCGACATCAGATCCCGATATGTGAGCACCTTATGGCCCACGTCCTCAAGCCCGAGTCCTGGGTCTCCGGTCCGGTCGACAGGCGCCATTGCGATCGCGTCGACCCCCACGCCAACCTTGACGGTTGGCGGGACCAGCGACTTGTCTCGCATATTCATGCCGCCCATCGAACCAGATGAGCCATGATCCATTCCCGCCATCGATGCCGTTGCACCAGCCGTTGCGGCAGCGCCGTGCGAGCTGTGGTCCATGCCCGCCATTGAGCCATGGTCCATCCCGCCCATGCCCATGTCCTTCATGCTGAGCGTTGGACGGGGGCGCAGGGGCGGAACCGGTGCGGTCATCCCCAGGCGGGGGGCGAACGTTGCGCGACCCATGCCCGAGCGGTCGATCGATTCCGCGACGAGAGTAAAAGCGCTATCTTCGGTGGGCTGGATGATAACATCGTAGGTTTCGGCGTTGCCGATCTGGAACTCCTCGACGGTCACCGGACGCACGTTTTGGCCGTCAGCGTTTACCACCGTCATTGGAAGGCCTGGAATGCGAATGTTGAAGATCGTCATCGTCGCAGCATTGATGAAGCGCAGCCGCACGCGCTCTCCCGGTCGGAATAGCCCGGTCCAGTTCTCTTTCGGTCCATGGCCGTTGATCAGGTAGGTATAGGTCGATGCCGTGACATCCGAGATGTCACTGGGATCCATGCGCATCTTGCCCCACATCAGACGGTCGGACAGTGACATCTTTTCTTCAGGATCTCCGTCGCGCAGCAGGCCCGCCAAGGTCTGCTTCTGGCGATTGAAATAGCCTCCCTCCTGTTTGAGCTTGGTGACGAGCGCATGCGGGTGCAGGAACGTCCAGTCGCTGAGAACGATGACGTGCTCGCGGTCATAGGCGACCGGATCGGTATCGGCGGGATCAATCACGATCGGACCGTAGTGGCCCTGCTGCTCCTGCAGACCCGAGTGGCTATGATACCAGTACGTGCCCGACTGCTTGATCGGGAACTCATAAACGAAGGTCGTCTTCGGCTTGATACCCGGAAAGCTCACACCGGGCACTCCGTCCATCTGAAACGGCAGGATCAGGCCGTGCCAGTGGATCGACGTATCCTCGTCAAGCGCGTTCTCGACGCTGATACGCACCTTCTGCCCTTCCTTGAGGCGGATCAAGGGAGCCGGCAGTACGCCGTTCATTGTTATGGCGTGACCGGTGCGGCCCCCGACAGCGAAAGCGCTATGGTCAACCTTAAGATGGAGATCTTGCCCGGTGAGTGTCGGCATATTTGGCGATAGTCCGGCCGAGCCGGTTTGTGCCCATGCGGGGAAAAGACCGGTGAGACTTAAACCGGCAGCGCCGAGCGCGCCTGCACGAAGCAAATCGCGTCGTTCGATAAGGTGGTTCATAGAAAATCCTTTTGAGTTCGCGGCGGCCCATTTGTATGTCCGCTCACAGGAGCAGGTTCGACGCGAAAGAGGCACCGGCCAGACTTCGATAATATTTGATGATTCATATTGTGCGTGGCACGCGGGTCTGTACCGCTCGGTTGCCGATCACCTGAGGCCGAGCTTGGACGCCAGTGCCGTGGCGGGCACACCGCTTTTGCGTCACGGCGGCAACAGGGTGCATCATCGTTCAACCTCCCATGATGATCGCGTGTCTGGCAGAGCACATAAGAGATACGCAGCGGGCGAGCATCCCCTCGCAGAAAAAACCAATCAGGGCCTTCGAGAAAGTTTTACGGCGCCAGCTTTTGGAGGATGGCGCGGCTCACACGAATTTTCCGCCACCACCAACGTTGCTGCACATGCGGTCATGCAACCGAGCCCGTCCGTCACAAGATTGACACCACATGAAGGCAGGAAAGTAGCCGCTAGCGATATTGCGAGCGCCCGGGGAATGGCCCCCTTGGCATCGCCGTTTGCAAACCCGCTGCAATGAACGTGACAGTGCCTACTGCTCGGGCAGCCAGGCCTTCAGCCCGTCGATCTCGCACCGTTGCCAGCTCTAAATCTTGTAATTTGTGATAGCTCGCAACGAGGTTGTCTCGTGGAGAGGGCTCTGGCCCAGACCCACGCTGCGGGCTGCGAACATTACGTATGTCCGCCGTCAGCACCAATGGCACAGATTTGAGGTTGTGATTTAAGGAGGATCTGGGCTTCGTCGTAGTGACGAAGGAACGAAGATGAAGCCCAGATCCTCCAATGTAAAATCGCCCGCCAAGGCC
>NZ_JAIXHL010000049.1 GCF_030145815.1 Sphingomonas sp. | reverse complement strand
TCGAGTCAATGCAACGCCCGGCCTTGTGAGACCCGATACAGCACCACCGACCCATCGGCCGGCGAGTGCGGACAGATCCTTGAGACCCTCAAGGGACAACCGCCGAGCAACTGCAAATTACAGATCCGTACCTAGCCAGCTGCGACGGAAGGCGCGCTGCGCTGCCGTGGGCGTTCCGCCTGCCGTTTCTAGCGTGACGATCGTCAGTCGCGGGTCGGCGACCGGGGTGATCGTCGCGCTGGCCGGGCCGGCGCGCGTCGCGAAGGTGATCGCGGCGGGCTGGCCGGGCTTGAGCCCGGCGAGCGCGGTGCGGAAGTCCGCCGGCGTGGCGATTCCCTTGCCGTCGAGCGCGGTGATGGTGTCGCCGCGCGTCAGGCCGGCGGCATAGAGCGGGCTGCCAGGGACGGGGATGTCGCCGAGGCGCACCGGCTCGCCGTCGCCGCCGGTGACGTTGGTCGTGCCGATCCATGCGCGGCTGGCGTCGGCCGGGCGCAATACGAGGCCGGCCTGGGCGAGCAGGGGCGCGAAATCAGGCAGAGCGCTGCCGCGGATATGCGCGTCGAAGAACTGCTTGGCGAAGGCCGGGTCGCGGGTCAGTTCGGCGAGGCCCGCTTCGAGGTCGGCGGGGGTATAGGGTTTGACGGGTGCGAAATTGCGCTGTTCACCATGCCGCTGCCAAAGATGGCGCATATAGGCGTCGAGATCGGTGTCGAAACGCTGGCGCAGCGTCAGGTCGAGCGCGAGCGCGACGACTGCGCCGTACGGGTAGTATGAGGCGAAGATCCGCTCGTTCACCGGGTCGATCGACGCGGCGGCGTCGACGAACGGCGCGCGCAGGCTCATTTCCTGGGGCGAGCCGTAGCGGCGGGCGGAGTTGTTGACGATGAAGTCGAGCGTGCCGCCAAGGCTGGCGAGATAGGCGTCGAGCGGCATTTCTCCGGCGCGGCGGATCGCCAGCGGGCCATAATATTGGGTGAAGCCCTCCGCGAACCACAAGGACGGGGTCGGATCGGCCTGGGTGAAGTCGAAGGGCTCGAGTTCTGCCGGGCGCAGCCGCTCGACGTTCCAGGCGTGGATGAATTCATGGCTGAGCGTGCCGAGCTGGGCGAACTTGCCCGCCGCCAGCGTGCGCGGCTGGCTGATGATCGTCGAGTTGCGATGCTCCATCCCATCGCCGCTGATCTGCGGCACATAATCGGCGATGAAGGTGTAGGTGCCGAAGTCGAACTCGGGCGCGGTGCCGAAGATGCGGATCTGCTCGGCGACGACCTTCTTGGCCTTCTCCGCATAGGCGTCGATGGTTTCGGGCGTGTCGGCGCTGTGCACGGCGAGGCGGATCGTCTGGGTCTTGCCGCCCGAGTTGATCGTCCATTCGCGTAAGTGATGGTCCGACAGCTCGGTCGGGCTGTCGAGCAGATATTGGAGGTGCGGCGCCCAGAAGGTCGTGGCGCTGCCGGTCACGGGCGCGAGCTGGGTCGCGACCTTCCATTTGGGATCGGCGGGGCGGAAGGTGACGCGGATCGGGCGGTCGTCATAGCCCGCCGCCCAGACGAGGGTCGCTGGCATGTTGAGATGCGCGTGGGTCTGGTCGATCTGGCTATAGGTGCCATCACCGCGGTCGCCATAGAGGGTGTAGGCGAAGGTGACGGTGCCGTCATGGCCGCTGACGCGCCAGCTATAGGGGTCGCTGCGGTCGATCCTGAGGTCGCGGCCCGCGCCGTCCTTGGCCGAGACCGAATAGACGTTCTTGGCGAATTCATGGATCGCGTAGCGGCCGGGGGAGGAGCGCGCCATGCGGAACTCGACCGCGCCGGGCTTCAGGTCGCGATAGGTGACCGCGATCCGTGCCTCGCGCTGTGCGGCGTTGTCGAAGCTGAGCTCGTAGGAGACCGGGGCGTTGGGGCCGGGGTCCTTGGCGGTTTGAGCCTGGACAGTGGTGGCGAGGAGGAGCGGGGCGGCGAGCGCGAACAGGCGCGCGGTCGAGGTCAGGTGCATCGGGGGAAGGTGGCGGAGCGGGCGGGGCGTGTCCAGACCAGCAAATCCTCCCCGTTCCGGGGAGGATTTTAAGCCACCACCCCTGCCAGCGAATTTGGGCCGGCGCTCTCGATCCGCACCGTCACCAGATCGCCGATCGCGGCATCCGTCATCAGATGGACCGATTGCAGCCAGGGCGACTTGCCGAGCATCTGCCCGGGCAGCTTGCCCTTGCGCTCGATCAGCACCGCGCAGGTCTTGCCGACGCTGGCGGCGTTGAACGCGGCCTGATCGCGGTTGAGCGCGGCCTGCAGGCGCTGGAGGCGGTCGTCCATCACCTCCTCCGGCACCGCGCCGTCCATCTCTGCCGCCGGGGTGCCGGGGCGGGGGGAGTATTTGAAGCTGAAACACTGGGCATAGCCGACCGCATCGACCAGGCTGAGCGTATCGCGGAACTCGTCCTCGGTCTCGCCGGGGAAGCCGACGATGAAATCGCCCGACAGCGCAATGTCGGGCCGCGCGGCGCGGAAGCGGTCGAGGATGCGCAGATATGAATCGCGGCCGTGGCTGCGGTTCATTGCCTTGAGGATACGGTCATTGCCTGCCTGCACCGGCAAATGGAGGAAGGGCATCAGCTTCTCGACCTCCGCATGCGCGCGGATCAGGCCTTCCTTCATGTCGTTGGGGTGGCTGGTGGTGTAGCGGATGCGCGCCAGCCCCTCGATCCGGTCGAGCGCGGCGATCAGGCCGTGCAGGCCGGTGCCCTCCGCATCGTCCCATGCATTGACGTTCTGGCCGAGCAGCGTGATCTCACGCGCGCCGGCGTCGACCAGTGACTTGGCTTCGTCGACGATCGCGGCGAACGGCCGGCTGACCTCGGCGCCGCGCGTGTAGGGAACGACGCAATAGGTGCAGAATTTGTCGCACCCTTCCTGAACCGTCAGGAACGCGGTCGGACCGGTCTTGCGGCGGGCGGGGAGCGCGCCGAACTTCGCGATGGCGGGCATGTCGGTGTCGATCGCACGGCCCTGTGCCGAGGCCTGAGCGACGAGGTCGGGGAGGTTGTGATAGGCCTGTGGCCCGACGACGATGTCGACCTTGGCGCGGTGGGCGATCTCTTCCCCCTCGGCCTGTGCGACGCAGCCGGCGACGGCGATCATCGGCGCGGCGCGATCGGCAAGGCGCGCGGATTTGCGGACGCGGCCGATGTCTGAATAGACCTTCTCGGTCGCCTTTTCGCGGATGTGGCAGGTGTTGAGCACGATCAGGTCGGCGCTGTCTGCGTCGGGCGCGGCGGTCATGCCCTGTGCCGCCATCAGCTCGGCCATGCGCTCGCCGTCATAGACGTTCATCTGACAGCCGAAGGATTTGACGTGATAGGTCTTGGGGGTGGTGGGGGCGTTCATCGGCGGCGCTATAGTGGATTGGGGGGGCGCGCGAAACCGCCTCTGGCGTTCCGGTCGCGCTGCCAATAGATAGCCGCCGCAAATGGCACGGATCGAAACTCCCCGCCGCGTGCGTGGCACGCAGGACATCTTTGGCGACGAACAGCGCCGCTTCGCCCGCGTGGTCGAGGCGTTCGAGCATGTGCGGCGGCTTTACTGCTTCCAGCAGGTTCAGGTGCCGGTGTTCGAATCCACCGGGGTGTTCGCGCGGTCGATGGGCGAGACCAGCGATGTCGTGTCGAAGGAAATGTACACTTTTCCGGACCGCGGCGACGAGCTGCTGACGCTGCGGCCGGAATTCACCGCGGGCATTTGCCGGGCGTACATCACCGAGGGGTGGCAGCAATATGCGCCGCTCAAGCTGACCACGCATGGGCCGGTGTTCCGTTACGAACGCCCGCAAAAGGGGCGGTATCGCCAGTTCCACCAGATCGACGCCGAGATCATCGGGGCTGCGGAACCGCAGGCCGATGTCGAGCTGCTGACGATGGCGGATCAGCTGCTCAAGGAGTTGGGGATCGCCGAGGGCGTGACGCTGCAGCTCAACACGCTGGGCGACGCCGAAACGCGTGAGGCGTGGCGGGCGGCTTTGGTCGCGCATTTCGAGGCGCATCGCGGGGAGTTGTCGGAGGACAGCCTGACGCGGCTTGAGAAAAATCCGATGCGGATTTTGGATTCGAAGGACCCGCGCGACCGGCCGATTGCGGAGTCGGCGCCGGATATCGACGCCTATCTGACCGACGAGGCGCGGGCGTTTTTCGACGCGGTGACCAGCGGGCTGGACGCTGCGGGCGTGGCGTGGACGCGAAACGCGCGGCTGGTGCGCGGGCTGGACTATTATCGCCACACCGCATTCGAGTTCGTCACCGACCGGCTGGGTGCGCAGGGCACGGTGCTGGCCGGTGGGCGCTATGACGGGCTGATCGGCAATCTGGGCGGGCCGGAAACGCCGGGCGTTGGCTGGGCCGCCGGGATCGAGCGGTTGGGGATGTTGCTGGCGGAGCCGGCGGCGGAGCCGCTGCAGGTTGCGGTCGTGGTCGAGCGCAGCGGCTATGAAGCCAAGGGCGTCGAGATGGTCGCCGCGCTGCGTCGCGCGGGCGTGGTCGCCGAGCTGATCGCGACGGGCAGCCCCAAGAAACGCTACGACAAGGCGGTGAAGCTCAACCCGGCGGAGATCGTGTCGATCGACGTGCGGGACGACGCGCTGTCGCTCAATCGCCGGACGCTGAGCGCCGATGCCGTCGATAGCGATGCGGTCGCGGCGGTGATGGCCGCACTGGCGGCGATGTGACCCGCATTTCCCCCGAGCGGATCGCGCAGATCGAGGCGCGGCGGGATGAGCTGTCGGCGATGATGGCGACCGGCGACCTGCCGTCGGATCGCTTCGTCG
The DNA here is from genome assembly GCF_030145815.1 of Sphingomonas sp. Taxonomy (GTDB): domain Bacteria; phylum Pseudomonadota; class Alphaproteobacteria; order Sphingomonadales; family Sphingomonadaceae; genus Sphingomonas. The sequence goes on along the minus strand of NZ_JAIXHL010000049.1, from coordinate 9,519 downwards.
CGGTGTCCAAGGAATATGCCGAGCTGGAGCCGGTCGCGGCGGCGGCGGGCGAGGTGCGGCGGCTGCGCGCCGAGGCGGTGAGCCTGGCGGCGATGACGCGTGAGGCGGATGCCGAACTGCGCGCGATGGCGGCGGAGGAGTTGCGCGCGAACGAGGCGGCGCTGGCGCAGGCCGACCACCGCCTTGCGCTGGCGCTGTTGCCCCGCGACGCGGCGGACGAGCGCGCGGCGATGCTGGAAATCCGCGCCGGGACCGGCGGGGACGAGGCGGGGCTGTTCGCGGGCGATCTGCTGCGCATGTACACCCGCTATGCCGAACGGCAGGGGTGGAAGGTCGAGCTGATCTCCGCCTCCACCTCCGAAGCCGGGGGCTACAAGGAAGTGGTCGCCAGCGTCGCGGGCAAGGGCGTGTTCGCCAAGCTCAAGTTCGAAAGCGGCGTGCACCGCGTGCAGCGCGTGCCGGTGACCGAGAGCGGCGGGCGCATCCATACGTCGGCGGCGACGGTGGCGGTGTTGCCCGAGGCGGAGGAGGTCGATGTCGAGATCCGCAACGAGGATCTGCGCATCGACATCTATCGCGCGAGCGGCGCGGGCGGGCAGCACGTGAATACGACCGATTCGGCAGTACGGCTGACGCATATCCCGACCGGGCTGGTGGTGATCCAGCAGGACCAACGGTCGCAGCACAAGAATCGCGACAAGGCGATGCAGGTGCTCCGCACGCGGCTGTATGAACTGGAGCGCGAGCGGCTGGCGAGCGAACGCTCGGGTGCGCGCAAATCGATGGTGGGATCGGGCGACCGGTCGGAGCGGATCCGCACGTACAACTTCCCGCAGGGGCGGGTGACCGATCACCGGATCAATTTGACGCTGCACCGTTTGCCCGAAATCCTGGAGGGCGAGATGGACGAGCTGATCGGCGCGCTGGTCGCCGAGGATGAGGCGGAGCGGCTGGCGGCGTTGGATTCTTGAGCGGGACGCGTCCCGACCTGAGCGTCGCGCTTGAGGCATATCTTGGATATCGCGTGCATCCCGTTCCGGGGAACCATTGGGGCGCGGTCGTCGTGGCGTTGGGGCTGGTGCGCGCTCAGGAGGTCGAAGTGCCGATGCTGTGTGTTTTGGCCGAACTTGACGCGATAAAGCCCGATTGGCAGCGGCACTCGTTGGATCGGGCATCGGAGGCGGCAGCGCGCGCGATCAGAGCGCGATATGCTGATGTTGATGCGCGTGCCGGGAAGGCGCTGTTTTGGGCGTACAGCTATGGCCATCAATGAGCGGCGTTTCATCGTCCCCCTCCCGCTTGCGGGAGGGGCTAGGGGAGGGCCTGTCCATACGGGCCGCGCGCTATGGTGACAGGCCCTCCCCCGGCCCCTCCCGCGAGCGGGAGGGGAGTTAGGGTTGCCCTTGCCGAGGCGGCTACGCGGATTGCGTCGGCGACGCCGCGGCTCGATGCCGAGTTGTTGATGGCGCACGCGCTGGGGGTGTCGCATCAGGATTTGCTGTTGAAGCATCTGGGCGACCCCGCCCCGGCCAGCTTCGACGCATTGGTCGCGCGGCGGCTGAAGCATGAGCCGGTCGCCTATATCACCGGGGCGCGCGGGTTTTGGACGGTCGAGATCGGGGTCGGTCCCGGCGTGCTGGTCCCGCGTGCGGACAGCGAGACGCTGATCGAAGTGGCGGCGGCGCATTTCGTAGGAACGGACGGCCCCAAGCGGGTTCTGGACCTGGGGACCGGGCCGGGGACGTTGTTGTTTGCGGCATTGGCAGAGTGGCCGGAAGCATATGGGCTTGGGGTCGACCAGTCGGAGCAAGCGTGGGACTATTTTGAAGCGAATTGCGCGGCGCTGGACATGGATGAGCGAGCGCGGTTCAAGTTTGGCGACTGGGCCGATGGCCTTGACGGCCAGTTCGATCTGATCCTGTGCAATCCGCCCTATATCGGCATCGCCGAGGAGCTGGGGCCGGAGGTGCGGGAGCATGAGCCTTCCTCCGCGCTGTTCGCCGGGGCCGATGGACTGGACGATTATCGCCGGATCATCCCCGACCTGTCCCGGCTGCTCGCGCCGGGCGGCATCGCGGTGCTGGAGATCGGCTGGACGCAGGGGCAGGCCGTGTCGGCGCTGATGCGTGGCGCGGGGCTCGATCCTGTGCTGCACCATGATCTGGGCGGACGTCCGCGCGCACTTGCGGCAAAAATGCCGCGAAATTGAACTATCGATGCGCTGCACCAATATAAGGCTTGGAGAATGTTCCCGCGCGGGCTAAGGATGAGCCCGGGGCAGGCATCCACAACCTAAATCGTTGAAAAGGTTTGCCGACCCAAATCAAGGCATGCGCGCTGCTGATTGTCCGGCAGCCATGCGGGAGCCGTTTCGGTCCGAAGGATCGCGACGGCGTGCGGTGTAACACGCATCCGGGATCGCTGTTTGACCGATGGCGGATTGAGTAAGGACAGGACACACAGACGTTGATCAACAATCGTCAGGCGAACAACGGTCGCCGTCGCGGCCGTGGTGGCCAGCGCCAGCAGGGCGGCGGCAACAACCCCAATTCGGGCAACCGCATCGACAATCGCGCACGTGGCAATGCCGCGCAGCTGCTTGAGAAATACAAGAACCTGGCTCGCGACGCACAGATGGCGGGCGACCGGGTGAACACCGAATATTACCTGCAGTTCGCCGATCATTATTTCCGCGTGCTCGCCGAAACGCGCTCGCGCTTCGAGGAGCAGAATCCGCAGCAGCGCCGCCAGCGCGACGAGTTCGATGGCGACGAGGATGAGTTCGACGGCGACGAGGGCGTGCGTGGCCAGGAAGGCGAGACCGGCGACGAGGGCGATGAACCGTCCGAGCGCCAGGTGCGCGGCGACCGCGATAACCGTGAGCGGGGTGAGCGCAACGACCGCCGCCCGCGCCGCGAGCGTGACGGACGCGACAATCGCGACGGCCGCGACCGTGACGCACGTGCCGGTGACGGGCGCAACCGCGACGATCGCCGCGAGCGTCAGCCGCGCGGTGTCAAGGGCGAAGAGACGCCGGTCGCTGCGAACGAGGACGAGGCTCCGGCCGAAGAGCGGCGTCCGCGCCGTGGTCGTCCGCGCCGCGACGAGGCAAGCAGCGATGCGGGCCATGGCGGCGATATCGCCGCGGTGCTGCCACCCGCGCTGGGCGTCGAGGGCGAGGTGGTCGAGGTCAAGCCGCGCCGCCGCCGCGTGAAGAAGGAAGAAGGCGAGCCGGAAGCGGCCGAATAAGCTCTCTGCGCTTCGATGAAAAATAGAGGCCGGTCCGTTACTTACGGGCCGGCCTTTTCGCTTTCAGCGGCCTTGACCGTTGACATCGTGCGCGGGTTCGCGATGGTGCGCCCACCAGATCGAAAGGGGATGCGATGCGGCGGACGACGTTGGCGCTTGCGGCTGGAGCCGCGCTTTCCGGGACGATGCTGGCGATGCCCGTCGCCGCGCAAACCGCGCAGGGCGATGTCGCGGTCACCATCTACAACAACAATCTGGCGCTGGTGCAGGACAAGCGCGACCTGCGCCTGCCTGCGGGCAAGTCGAAGCAGGATTTCCCCGACGTGTCGGCCCAAATCCGGCCCGAGACGGTGACGATCGGCGCGCCCGGCGCGACCATTGTCGAACAGAATTTCGATTTCGACCTGCTCACGCCTGAATCGCTGATGGAGAAAGCCGTCGGCCAGTCGGTGACGGTCGTGCGCGGCGGCCAGAATCTGCCGGCCAAGGTGCTCGCCTATAATGACGGCACGGTGGTCGAGATCGGCGGGAGGATCGAGGTGCTGGGCAAGGACGACCGGGTGATCTTCCCGTCGCTGCCCCCCTCCTTGCGCGCGCGGCCGACGCTGTCGGTGACGCTGGACGCCGATGCGGCGGGATCGCGGCCGGTGACGCTCAGCTACCTCACCTATGGGATGGGGTGGAAGTCCGACTATGTCGCGCTGTTCGACGAGAAAGCGGGCAAGATCGACGTGCAGGGCTGGCTGACCCTGACCAACAATAGCGGGGTGACCTATACCAACGCCAACACCTTGCTCGTCGCAGGCGCGGTCGGCGGTGGCGGGCGCGGCATGGGGTCGGTGATGGTACCGGGGACCGAGACCGCGGGCCGCGAGCGGATCGGCGACTTCTATGTCTATCCGATTCCCGGTCGCACCACGATCGCGCAGCGCCAGCAGAAGCAGGTCAGCTTCCTCGACGTCGCGGGCGCGCCGGCGGCGAAGGCCTATGCCTATCGCAACCCGTGGCTCGGCCGTCAGGATCAGGCGCGCAGCGTCGACACGGTGCTGCGTTTCTCGTCGTCCAAGGAAGGCGGTCTTGGCGATGCGCTGCCCGCCGGGACAGTGCGCATCTATATGCGCGACGCGCGCGGGGCGCCGCAGTTCATCGGCGAGAATGCGATTCCGCATACACCGATGGGATCGCGGCTGGCGATCAAGACCGGCGAGGCGTTCGACGTGAAGGTCAAGTCGGTGGTCCAGACGCGCGAGCGCGCCGGGTCGAACAAGTGGCGCACGACGATGGTCTATACGCTGACCAATGCGCGGCCCGATGCGGTGGTGGTCGAATTGTCGCAGGGCGGGCTCGATAGCTGGTGGAAGGATACCAAGATCCTCAGCGAGACTCAGGCGAGCGAGCGGATCAACGCCGACGAGGCGCTGTGGAAGGTGAGCGTGCCCGCCAATGGCGAGGCGACGCTGACCGCGACCTTCGAAACGCGTTACTAAGGCGCGGCCGGTGCGGCTGCTCGCCCTGTTGCTGGTTGCCAGTGCGTTTGCCGGGACCGGCGGCGTGCAGGCGCAGAGCGTGCAGACCTCGGCCGGGCCCGATTCGGTTGGGGTTACAATCTATCGCGCGCCTAATCGTGACGCCGATCAGAAGATCGATCTGGGCTGGCTCGGCGGTTATGCGCTGATTACCGAGACGCGGACCGTGACAATTCCCGCCGGGCGGGCGGTGATCCGGTTCGAAGGGGTCGCGTCGGGCATCCTGCCCGAAAGCGCGATCGTCACGGGCTTGCCTGCTGGGGTGCGGGAGAAGAATCTCGACGGCGATCTGCTGTCGGCGGCCAGTCTCTACAGCCGCGGCTTCGCCCGACCAGTGACCTTGCGTCGCACCCGCGACGGCAAGACGGTGGAGGAGCGGGCGGTGATCCGCTCGGGTCCGGCTGGCGCGGCGATCGTCGAGACCGAGCGCGGGATCGAAGTGCTCAATTGCGGGCCGACCGAGGATGCCATCGCTTATGACGGCGTGCCCGAGGGGCTGTCGGCCAAGCCGACCCTTTCGGTCGAGACCGAATCGCCGCAGGCCGGGACCGCGACGATCACCTTGTCCTACCTCGCCTGGGGCTTTGACTGGCAGGCGAACTATGTCGCGACGCTGCGCGATGGCGGCGGTACCGCTGCTGGCGTGCGGACGGCAGACCTGTTCGCCTGGGTCACGTTGGCGAGCACGGACATGACCAGCTTTGCCGATGCCGAGACGATGGTGGTGGCGGGCAAGGTCAACCGCACGACCGGTCGGACGGCCAACCCATTCGAGAGCGCCGATTCGTTCGAATTCAAATGCTATCTGCCCGAAGGTGGTGGCGGAATCCCGCCGCCCCCGCCGCCCCCACCGCCGCCGCCGCCACCCGCGATGATGGCACCGCCGATGGCGCGCGATGAGGTCGTGGTGACTGGCAATCGGGTCCGCATGGCGGTTCAGGAGGATCTGGGCGACCTGAAAGCCTATCGTATCCCCGACCGCACCACCGTCGCGGGCAAGGCGCAGAAACAGGTGGCGATGCTGGCCAAGGACGCGGTGCCGGTGCGCATCGTCTATGCGTCGGACATCGGGTTCGGCGGTGCGCCGCAGCCGCAGATCGTGCTGCGGGCACAGAACAAGACCAGCGACGGCTTGGGCCTCCCGCTCCCCGCCGGGCCGGTGGCGCTGTTCGAGCGGCAGGGCGAGCGCTCGCTGCTGATCGACGAATCGAGCACCGACGACAAGGCGGTGGGCGAGGAGGTCGAGGTCAAATTCCCGGCGACCGCCAATGTCACGGTCGAGCAGAAGCGGCAGCAGGTAACGCCACTGCGCTATGCGTTGGAGTTGGTGGTGCGCAACGCCAACCCCTTCGCGGTGCAGTTCGAGGGTGAGTTCGACATTGATCCGCCGCTGATGCGGAAGGCTTCGACCACGCTTGGCAAGAAGGACGGCCGGAACCTGTGGACGGTGACGGTGCCGGGCAATGGATCGCGGACGCTGACCTATGAAGTGCAGCTACCGCCGCCGCCCAAGCCGCGCCGTTAATCCCGCTTCTTCTCCGTCGCGTCGCGCGAGCGCTCGTCATGGCCGGTGCCTGAGCTGAGGAACACCAGCCCCATCAGTGCGCCGCCGAGCAGGATCGACAGGCCGACCCCGATCGCCATCGCGATCGAGGCGTGCAGCTGGAACTCGCCGACCGCTATATAGAGTGCGACCACCGCGACGATCGCGGAGGTCAGCGACAGCAGCCCGACAAAGCCGAAGATGCGGCGGTAGCGGCGCCAGGCGAGGCGCGCATAATCGGGATTGTCGAGGTTCGGTTCCATGCCCTTTCATTTGGGGACGAATCGTGGGACTCTCAACCGCCTAACGAGATGAAGGAGACTGGCGATGACCATCGCAGCAATCCTCGGCACCAAGGGACAGGATGTCACAACCATCGGCGGCGACGCGACCGTGCGTGAGGCGGTTGCCCTGCTCGCCGACCGACGCATCGGCGCGGTGCCGGTGGTCGAGGGCGGCGTGGTCGCCGGCATCTTTTCCGAACGCGACGTGATTCATTGTCTGAAGCGCGATGGGCCGACGGCGCTCGATACCAAGGTGCGGATGGTGATGACTGCGCCAGCGATTACCGTGGCGCGCGGCGAATCGGTGCTCGGCGCATTGTCGCTGATGACCCAGCGGCGCATCCGCCACTTGCCGGTGGTCGAGGGCGGCGCGCTGATCGGCTTTGTATCGATCGGTGATCTGGTCAAATACCGGATCGAGAAGATCGAAGCCGAGGCGGAGCAGATGCGGGCCTATATCCAAACGGCTTAGGGTTTCGGTCCGGATTTTGATTCGCACGTGCGGCGTCGCCGCATCAGAATCTGCTCACCGATGGAATGCCGCTGATGCGGCGATGATTCTGCTGCACAATTTTCGTGGCTTCGTGGCTTTGTGCGAGCAAACTTCCTTTTATCGCCGAATCATCGCGATGGCGTCCTCCACCGTCGCGCGCGCGAAAAACCCTAGCCATGCGCCGTAGACTGCCGCCCCCGCTGCGGCGAGTAGCAGTAGATGGGGCAGGGGTGCGAGCGGTGGAAGGATGCGGTCAATCAATCCGACGACCAGCGCCATTCCGATTGCGGCCGAGACCGGCGGAAGGACCGCCGCGAGCCAATCGCGCCACGACAGACCGATCGCGGGCAGGCTGCGCGCGGCGGTGACGAGCAGGAACAGCGGCCACACCGCGATCCACGCGGATGCTAGTCCGGTTACCCCCCACTTCACGCCGACCAGGAACGCGGCTGGAAGCAGCAGCGCGCCGATCGCGGCGATCTGTGCGCCGAGGCCGGGGCGCCCGCGCGCGTCGGTCGCCGGGGCGAACAGCACCTGCAGCGTCATGAACGGCATGGCGAGCGCGAGCAGCTGGACGATCGGTGCCGCCTCGATCCACTTTTCCCCGAGCGCGACATGCACCAGTGGATCGGCGGTGACCGCAAGCCCGAGATAGAAGGGCATGGCGACGACCATGATGAGGCGCACGGACCGCGCGAAGGCGGTCGCGCTGCCCGCGGCATCATCCTGCATCCTTGCATAAGCGGAGAAGGCGACTTCGTTCAGCGCGGGGATGAACTTCTGGACGAGGATCTGGGTGAGGAACAGGCTGGTGGTATAGATGCCCAGCCAGTGCGGGTCGAAACTTCGCCCGGCGATGAACACGTCCGACTGGCTCTGCACGAACCAGAAGAATTGCCCGGTGGCGATCAGCCCGCCGAATCGCGCCATGTCGCCTGCGCCGCGAAAATCGAAGCTCGGCCACATCAACGATCCGGCGGCCCAGGTCATGCCGATCGCGCGCGTCCCGAACAGAACCAGCGGCGCCAGCACCAACGTCCAGACGCCAAGCCCGGCAAATGCGCCGGCCACCGCGGCGAGTGCGCCGGCAACCGCAGACACCAGGTTCACCTGCGCTTGCTTACGAAAGTCCATCGCGCGCGCGAGCAGCGCATAGGGGAAGGCAATGAACGGCGTCGCTATATAGAGGAGTGCCTGAACGCGGAGCAGATCGGCGACGATCGGCTGGCGATAATAGGCCGCAGCGAGCGGGGCGGCCAGGAACTGGAGCGCGCCAAGCCCGAAGTTCAGCAACAGCAGCATTCCGAACAGCTGGCGAATCGCACGATCGTCGACGTGCGCCTTCTGGATCAGCCCACCTGCAAGGCCATAGCCGTTGAGCAGGTTGAGCAGCACCAGAATCACCTGAGTCATCGCGAACAGGCCGTAATCGGTCGGATCGAGCATCCGAATCACGAGGAATGTGGCGCCCCAGGCGATGATCTGCCCCAGAATCTGGGTGCCCGAACGCCAGATCACCGCGCTGCGGACCTGATTCCGGAGCGATTCTGGCCCGTGATTCGTCGATTCGGCGGATGATTCGGTCATGAAACCCCTATCGCAGACACGTCTTGATGCCCCGTAAACCGCAGTTTTCTGCGGGTTTCAGAGAAAGCGCAATAAAAATGCAAAAAGGTTGTTGACCGAATCCGAAGCCGCGCATAGAAGCCACTCCACCAACGCGGTGCTCCTCACCGGAACGCTTCGACGGTCACCAAAAACCAGGCGCACAGGTCGCCCCGAGAAAAAGGGGTTAGACGGTGCGTCGGTCTTTGTCGCTCTTTGAAATTGTGATTTTGATGAAGGGACATGTGGGCGGCGGCCCCGGGTCTGACAGCTTCTAGGTGTCAGATACTCGGTAAAACCAAGCCGTTCCATGGACTTCGCTCAACGGGACTTCGGTTTCGCTGGCGAGTTCAAACATGTCCTACACGTTTCCATTACGTGAAAGATTGTGCAGGAACGGCTCCTAGAAATGAGCTGCACCTGCGGGCACATTCCGGCTCGCAGATGTGGTACATCAAACTTGAGAGTTTGATCCTGGCTCAGAATGAACGCTGGCGGCATGCCTAACACATGCAAGTCGAACGAAGGCTTCGGCCTTAGTGGCGCACGGGTGCGTAACGCGTGGGAATCTGCCCTTGGGTTCGGAATAACAGTTAGAAATGACTGCTAATACCGGATGATGTCGTAAGACCAAAGATTTATCGCCCAAGGATGAGCCCGCGTAGGATTAGCTAGTTGGCGGGGTAAAGGCCCACCAAGGCGACGATCCTTAGCTGGTCTGAGAGGATGATCAGCCACACTGGGACTGAGACACGGCCCAGACTCCTACGGGAGGCAGCAGTGGGGAATATTGGACAATGGGCGAAAGCCTGATCCAGC
>NZ_JAIXHL010000048.1 GCF_030145815.1 Sphingomonas sp. | reverse complement strand
TTGCGCCTCATGTCGGCCGTTCCAACATCGATCTGCCTGTGCCTGAAAGCGGCCATTGGGTTGACGTACGAACCGCGGCCGCTGCGCGCCCCATGTCGGCGGTAGCGGATCGTTAAGCAGCTACCCAAAACCTGCCGTCCACATTTCAACAAACTTTGCGTCAGTCTCGGTTGTGGAAAAACATGGGATGTTTCATTTGCTAGCAGCTGTTCGATGAATAGGCTTTGGCGGACACGTTCCGATTTTCGCTGACGATCAGGTCAGTCGACTGGTACAAGAAGCTATGGTGATCGGCATATGCAAATTGACAGGTGAGACTGGTCCGCTGGTCAAGTCCCACATTATACCAAAAGCGCTCACCTCGCCTGACGAAAAGGGACGACCGTTTGCGCAGGCGGGGCGTGACTATCCCCCGCGCAAACGCCGCGACAGCTGGTACGACGCGGAGCTCGTTACTCGGATAGGCGAGGATATTCTGGCCGAATATGACAGCTGGGGTATCGAGGTGCTTCGACGCAATCGGCTGGTGTGGAGCGGATTTGGCACGAGCGATGGTCCTCCCGAAGACGACATGCTTCTGCTGCCCGGTTCGGACGGCGCGGGTGTCCGCAAGATCGCCGGAATTGATGGCTCGCGGCTCCGACTGTTTCTTCTCAGTATCTTGTGGCGGGCTGCAGCCAGCTCACTTCCCGAATTTAAGGCCGTGCGTATGCTGCCCGCCGAACTCAGGCGTCTTGGCCGGATGGTCCGGGATGGTCGGCATGAGCCTGCACATTTCTTTCCCGTATCGCTCACGCAGCTAACGACACGCGGTCAAGTGCACAATCACGCCCCTATCGCGCAACGAAAATTGCGCGACCCGACGAAACCAGATGGCGGCTCGATCCCGATTTTTCGCTTCTATTTCGATGGGCTCATCGCCCATTTTCATCGCAAGGGCCGCGCAAGAGATGTAGCGGCACTCGGCCCTTTGATCGTCGGCGGTGCCGACAACCTCGCCGTCGTCGTCCGTCCCTATGATGGCTCCTGGCAGGAAGCCAATTTGCTTGCGCTTATCAGCGAGGCGGAGTCTCGCTGGCCCGAGCGGCTCGAGAAAATATATCGAGGGTGACGGGTCCGATCGTCAGAGTTTGAATTCCTTGACCCAATAGCAATCCTAGGTCTCTCGCGATCGGTTCTGTTGGGCAGCAAACTTCGGCGAACATTGAAATTCGGGCGCGCCGGTGCCGTCGGGAGCCCGAGGGCAGCTGTTGTTTCTGCGTCGATGAAGGTGCCGTTCATCCCGCACCGAATGGCTCAATTCTTGTCGGGAAAGAGACCGGGCATCCAGCGCGAGGCGAGCGCGGCGGGAAAGGCCATGCGCAGTGGCGCGCGGCTGCTTTCTGAGACGATCACTCCGAGATCGAGCAAGGTCGCGGCAATGCGGCGTGCATGCCGTTCGCCGGAGCCCACAACAGCATCTACCTCGCCGCGCGGCAGCTCGCCGCGATACAGGATCGCATCGATAATCGTCCCGGCCTTTGCAGGAAGATTGCCGAGCGCCGCTTCCTCGTCGATCCATCGGTGAATGCGCGTCCGGAGACGGTTCGGCTCGACAAGGCCGGCCATGAAATCGACCTGGTCGATGCAGATCTGGAGAAAATAGGACGTGAAGGAGGCGAGCGCTTCCTCGCTGAGTGCGCCGCGTCCGTCGAGATCGTTGCGGCGCGGAAGATCGCAGGCGGCGAGATGGCGCTTATAGTCCTGCGCGGTCCGTCCGAGCCCACGAGCCACCGACCAGACACCACCGGTGTCGAGTGTATCGAGCAACATCGCGTGCGACATGAGTCTGGCGACGCGGCCGTTGCCGTCGAGAAAGGGATGTATCCACACGAGGCGGTGATGCGCGGCGGCGAGCGCAATGATGGCGTCACTGCGCCCGAGCCGTCCATAGGCCCATTCGAAATGGTCGAGGAAGCGCGGGACGGCGCCTGCACTGATGGCGATATGGCGTCCAACGCGGACATCGCTCGTACGAAGCGCACCCGGTTCGACACGAACGCGCTCACCGGTTCCAGGCATCTCGGCCCAGAGGAGGCTTTCGGGAAGCTGCTCACAAAAACGGGCGTGCGTTTCGCAAAGGCCTGCGACGCTGTGCGCGCGGCCAGCGAGACCACCCGCGTCGATCCATTCCTGGACCGCGATATGGGCGCGGGCTTCGAGCTGGAGATCGCGCTGCTCGGGATTGTCACTGAAATCATTGTTGAGCGCGCGCTCGATATCGATGGGATGCGTGTCGTGCCCTTCGATCAAATTGCTGTAATAGCAGTTCATCGCCCGAACGAGATGGGCGAGTGCGATCTGTATTTCGGAGGGCAGGCTGCTGCGAAACGCGGCAGCCTTCGCTGCAAGGTCCAATGACAGGTCGCGAAGTACGCCGAGACGCGGCGATCCCTCACCGATCCGCATCGGCTGCATTTTGTCGATTGTTTCACCGCGATCCTGGCTCATGGATGTCCGCTTTAATGTCCATTTATTAAGAAGGCAAAAATGGCTGATTTGCAAGGCTAAGGCGGATAGGCCATCGTCAAAAGGGCCGGTCGAATGTCCGGTTTAATGTCCGGTTCCTATGCACTTTTCCACTTGACATGTCCTCGCCATCGAGGGCTGTCCTTAGGACAGCCCTCGATGGCGAGGATCATAGTGATTTTACGCTTGACTTGTGCTTCGATGCGGCGAATGTCCTTAGGACATTCGCCGCATCGAAGCAGTCATGGAAACGGCAGCCGAAATTCTTGTCCGTATGGCGCGCGACGCCGCGCCCCCCGTCGTCAGTGAGTTTGATCTGTATCTGCTCGCGCGCCGGCTCTTCGCCGATCGCGGATATGGAGACACGCCCATACCGCCCCGAAACCGGACCTTGTCCGCGCGCCGCGCGCGCACGCTCGTTTCCCAGGCGATATGGAATCCCGCTTTTACGCTGACTCGCGAGGCGCCGCCAAATAAATTGCCGTATGATCCCGAATTCCTGTCTCCTCTCTATATCGCAGGGCAGGGCGACACAGTCGCGGTGATGATGGCAGCCGACCCCTTTTGCTGCCTTTCGCACACAAGCGCCGTCGCTTTTCATGGTCTGGGCAACGAGAGCAGCGACGTGCATCTCGTCGCGCCCGATCGGGCTGGCTGGGTCGGACGGGCGGCGCGCCTGATGGAACAGACGATTGGAAAGCCGATCTACGACATCGATTCCGAGGATGTGCCGTTCCGGCCCGTCCGCCCACGTTGCGATGTCATGGTGCGCGGGCGCCGCGTCCACCGCCATGAAATGCGCCATCCCATTGTTGCCGCCGAACGCGGCAATCTCCGGGCGACCGCCATTGGCGAGACTTTCCGCGATTCGCTCGATAAACCCGAATGGTGCGGCGGCATCGACGCGGTGATCGCCCTGTGGCAGCGCTATGCCGCCGATCATCGCGACGCCATTATCGCGACGGTGGATGCCAGTTCCGAGAAGATCCTGCGTGTTCGCGCGGGCTATCTTCTGGAAGAGATGCTCGGGATCGACGATCCGCGGGTCGCGGCCTGGATGTCGGATGCGCAGCGCGGCAGCTCCCGCAAGCTCGATGCGGCGGCGCCCTACGCGAGCCGCTTCTCGGCGAGATGGATGCTTTCGATCAATGTTGCCGACGCATCGCTGCCCTCGCAAACTCTATGATATCCGGGCGGCCTGGGCGAAGTCGAGCAATTGCAGCCAATATGGACGAAAATTACCAAGCTACTGAGATACGGCGTTCTTACGGGATTTTCTGCGTAACTGATTGCCCTGAAGCGGCACAAAGGGCGCGCGCGACGTTGATCGCGGGCACGCGCGGCTGTAGACCCTGCGCACCGGGGAATAATCGGCAAGCAAGCGGTCCGAACCGCCACGCTGAACGGGGGGATGAATGGCGTTTTTCGACGATACGCAGCGCGCGAACGTCAAGATCAAGCGGATGGTGTTTCACCTTGTCGGGCCCGAAGCCAAGGATCTCGTGCTGTTGCAGGAGACGAGCCCCGGCAAATTTGCCGATTTCTTTCTCGGTCGCATCCTGTCGGTGAATGGCGGGATTTTGTACCGTTTTTCGGACGCATCCTCCACCCGCACGCGCCTTGCGCGCATTGCCGCCGACGGCAAGACCTTCCAGGCCGAGAGCGAGAGGCTCGCCGAAGATTTTCAGCAGCATCATGGCGGCAGTGCGGCCGCGGGCGCGTTTTTGGTGTTCGAAATTGATGTCGCTGGCGAGCAATGTTTTGCGCTGCTCAAATACGATGACGAGACGGTGCTGAGCTACGGATTTGAAGAGGATGAAAAGGGCCGCAAGAAAGTCAGCCTCGAAGCGCTGGAACGGACCTTCGTCCAGAACCGCGAAGCGCTGCAGAAATCGGCGTTGATACGGCTCACCGACGGCGGCGGCGAACTCGTCGTTCTCGACCGGCGCAACCAACAGAAGGTCGCGCGCTATTTCGAGACGTTTCTCGGTGCCAAGCGTGTGCACGAAGATGCCGAGATCACCTCGACTCTCGTCAAGGTCACGCGCGACCTGTTCCTCGAAAACAAGGAACTCGTGCCCGAACAGGTGTTTCGCGAAATGACGAAGCGAACCTACGATGCCGCCGCCGCCGGCGGCTCTCTCGGGGTCGACGATCAGAAAAGCTTCCTCGATACGGTGCTGGGACAAAAGCTGCCCGACGATCATCCGCTCGTTGCCAAATATCACAATGCGCTTCGGCGGGCCCGGATCGACGGCACGCCGGTCACGCTCGATGCATCTTCGGTGAAGCCCCCCGCAAGTCGCCGCTACGTCACGCGCAACAAGATCTTCATCCGTGTTCCCACCGAAATGATCGACGCGATCAAGGTCGAGGGGAACCAGATCATCATCAATGACCGGCTCGAAACGACCTATGATGACCCCGAGCCAACTGGCTGACCTTGTCCGGCGGTCGGAGCCGCAGGGCGAGATCGACGAGCGTCACGATGCGTTGAGCTTTGCCGCAGCGCTCGGCGAGCCGGCTCTTCGTGCCGAATGGCTCGCGCTTGCGCATACGCCGCCGTCATTCGCGGCCGGTATCTCGATCAAGATCGGCGATAGCGACGGCGACCTCGAGGAAGATCGTCCGGTTGCGCCTGGCGACCGGTTCCAGATACGGATCGCCAAGCGGCTCGCGGCCGACATTCTTCTGCTTTTTTTCTCGGAGGGTTACGCAGACAATGCCGACGCACATAGCGCCGTTGGCCATGTTCGCGTCGCCGATATGCCGACGGGCGGCACATTTACAACCTACAGGACGCGCTTCGAGACCTGGACCAAGGACGCGCCGGTGCCCTTCGCTCCCTTGGAGAAGCTCCCCGATCCACGCGCCTATGCAAGCGACTTCACGCAGCTCAACGTCGTGCCGCAGGATATTCGCCCCTGGCTCCTCGGCGCGGCCCCCGAAACCGAGAGCGCGATGTTCGCGGCGTGGCGGCTCTTCGCCGTGCGCAAGCTGCTCGCGAGCCTCGCGGACCGGGTCTGCATCGAAGAAGGACAGGTAATCTATGCGTTTAGCGGACCGCCTGCCTGCAAGGTCGCTGTCGAAGATGCCGACGCGCCGACGCTGTTCGAGCGCGTCACCGAAGGCGCGGTCTGGGTTTATGCCGAGGGGCTGCGCGATGCCGATACCCGCCATCTGCTACTCGCAAATGAATGGGCGCGCACCGGCCGCAAGCCTGCGATGGCCGAAATGGGGCAAGGCAGCCTGGAATCCGCGAAGGGAGCCTATAGCGCTTATGTCAAGGCCGGGAGCAAGGAGACGCTAAAGGCGCTGGCCGAACTGCGCAAATCGATCGTCGATGAAACGCAGAAAATCAGCCAGCGCGCGCAGGATCTCATCGGCGCGATGTGGAAAGATGTCGCGGTCGCTGCGGCACCGTTCGCGCTCAAGATTTTTCCAGACGCAGGCAAGGCCGAGACCGGCTTCATCGCGAGCGGGCTCGCGATCGGCGCCGCGCTTTTCCTGATTTTTTCATACGCAATGCAATGGCACATCAATGCCAAATGGTTCGAACAGCAGAATAATGCGCGCGATATCTGGAAGTCGCAGCTCAATCTCGTTCTCGACCCAAACGAGGTGGACGCGCTCAGCGATCCACCGGTCAAGGCGTCGGTCAAGAGCTACAAGAATGTGCGCGGCTGGGTGGGCGGATTTTACGCCATCCTCGTCATACTCCTGGTCCTGTTCGCATTTTCCAACCGACCCGGTGCTGCCGCTAGCGTTGATAGCGCCGCGGCTTCGACGGCGATCCGGGCAGGGGGCGCCGACGCGTCCGCCAGGTTCAAGCAGGCGGTTGGCGCGCGCGGCGCGTCCGGTGCTGCGCCGGGCGGCCCCGGCGTGGCGGCAAAGGCGCCGCCGTCGACACCCGCGACATCGGCGAAGACGCAAGCGACCGGACAGAAGGTGACACGATAGGGGAACGACGGCGCGATGGACTATAAGCAGGTCGTGCGGGACAGCCTGTTGCCGCTCTCGGTCGGGGGGACGCTTCCTGTCGCCTTTGCCGAATGGTCCTTTACCGGCATCACGCACGATCATGAGCAGGCGACCGAGATATGCGACCTTTGCGGCAAGCGCGACCTTCGCTACCATTTCCAGATCGCGAACGGCCTCACAGGCGCCGAGCTTTGGGTCGGATCGCACTGTATCCTGCAGTTCGAGCTGCCCGTTTTCGATGGCGACCGCCAGATTGCGCCGGCTGAAGCGCGCGCGCATCTCCAGGCACATGTCCGCCGGATGCAAATCGAATATTGCATCAAGGCGCTGTCGATCCTCGCCGACCGCGAAGACAGCAACATCCTGCGCGGTGCGCTCGACTATTATGCAAGAAAGAACAAACTGACGCCGCGCTATGCCGACGTCGTCTTCTGGCGGCTTCAGCGCCACCGCATCGAGCATCAGCCGTCCTTTTTCGCGATCGAGCTTCGCGAGCGCCGCCATATCGACGCGCTCCGCGATCTTCCGACCAAGCGCGTTCACCGCCTCTGGGGGGCGCTCACGAGCGCGCAGCGCCGAAAGGCGGTCGAACTTGGGCATCCGGCGCCGCGCCAAGGCTGACGCCATCACTTTACCATCCTGAGGGAAAGCCTTGCCCTGGCGGCCAGTCTCAGGGGCTGCGTTCGGATTGGACTCACTGCGCCGCGATAGATTGCGTCGAGATGGGCTTTTCGGAACTGCACTGCCGCGACGGAGCTGATTACTGACACCTGTAGCTGGGTAATTGACCACCGTTTGTTACAATGTCCGCCTTCTACGACCTCCGCGCCGAAGCAGATTGGTCGAAAACAACCAGCTTGGGTCGAAGAGCAGCAAAGCAGTAACGCTCCTGACAATGATCATTGAGAACTGCGCCGTGTGCCGCTGGAAGCCAGAAGCTATACGCACTGTCGCGGGCTTGAGTATGGCGCTGGTTTATTCGACGCTGACTCGATCAGCTATCACGACCAGCGGCGCGTGATGATGGCCGGTGTGAGAGGCGAATCCCTCTCCCTCTATGGTAACCTTGTAACCGACTGCGGCCTTCAATACGGCCGATAGCCGATCTTGCGCACCGCTTACTTGCACGGTGACGAATTTCTCCGCAGGGTCGGCGAAATCGCCACCGTCATCGATACAGGCCTCCAACGGCAATTCCACGATGAAGGTCCGCTCTTCTGCATCTCCGGCAGCGATACTCTCGAAATTCGGGGCACCGGGAAAAAGCTGCAAGGTAAGCCGTCCGGATACACTAACCTTCGATTCCGGGTCCGACACGCGGATGCAACCCTCCGGAGTTCGAGGGCCAGTAACCTGAGCAATCGCGACCGGTTGCGATGTAAAGATTAGTAGCATCGCCGAAACAAAAATTCTTGAGTTCATCTAACGATCCTTGCTCATTTCACCGTGGAGGTCATTGCCAGCGTTACCATTTGCCGCGAGGCTCCCGAGGTCGGCTTCCGTCACATCTTCAAACGCGCGCGCAATTATATTGATCGTCCTTTAAACAATGGGCACTCCCGGCAACTTCGTCTTGCGTGGCGGGCGATGTCGACGGGCTAGCGCGGAATGCTCCATGTCACCTTGCTCTCGAAATGGCGTGGTCCGTTCCCCTGCGAAGGCTTGAACCTCGCCCGTCTGGTGACGACCGTGCACGTCTCGGCGTCGAGATCCGCATGACCGCTCGATTTAGTGATTTCGCAGGCGGAGGGCTTGCCTTCTGCATCGACCGACAGTTTGAAGCCGACGGCTCCTTCGCGGCCTTCCCGCATCGCCCGCGCCGGATAGTCGTCGAACGTCATCCAGCGTCCGGAATTGCCGATGGGCTCTGCGGTGGCGCTACCGGGCGGGGTGAAGGGCGCCTGTTCGGCGAAGGGGTCCGCGGGAATGATTTTTCGTTTCGCCTCGAGCGCTCGCTGTTCGGCCAACAGGGCCTGATGCTCGCGGCGCAGCTTTGCGATACAAGGTTTGACCTTAGCGAGGCCTGCCATTGTTCCCGTCAGCTTGACGACAAGGACGATCGTCGCTTCGTCCTTGTAAATTATCAGGCGAGAAGATTTCGCGAAGGCATCGGCCATGTCGGCGCCACCGCCGATCTTGAAGCCCTTGGCGCCCTGAAAGACATAGCCGGTCGCATCGCCGGTGAAGAGCGTATCGTCGAAGAGGAATTTCAGCGGATATTCTTGGTTCTCGACGATCGACCAATTCCCATTCTCGACGAACAATGTGAAACTGCCGTCGACATATTCGACCATCGAGACCGCGGAGTTGCCGTCATCCGAATATTCCCCGGTGACCGCGCAATTGTCATCACCTGAGGATAATTCCCACTGGGCAAGGGCAGGCGAAGGGATCGCCGCCAATATCGCCGCCATGGCTATCGCTCGCATATCGCCTCTCCAAGAACGCTTTACCTTATGGATTGCTCGATATCTTGAGGGAGTCGAGCGTTTCCGGGGTGATAGTTCCTGTCTGCTTCAGCGCGTATTTTGTTTGATAGGCGCGTAGCGCCTTTCGTGTCGCCGGACCGACATCGCCGTCGATCGTGCCGCTGAACACACCATGGGCCAGCAGTGCGATCTGGACGCGCTTGACGATCGTCTTGAACAATTCGGAACGTCCGGGAAGCGCCTTCAGCGGCGCGGCACTCGTCGCGGACGCGTCGGGCGAGCCGTATAGGGTCGAGGGTGTCGAACCGCGATAGGTCGATCCCGAACTGTCGTCGGATGAGCCGCTCGACGACGGCGGTGAATAAACCGGCGCCGGCGCCGGACTGTATGTGCCTCCGCCGCCTGTGCTCGACCGGTGGCTGGTATGACTGCTGTGGCTGCTGTGAGAATAGTGGCCGCCGCTGCCCGAGCGATGGCTGCTGTGACTGCTGTGGCTCCGATGGCTGCGATGGTCGGCCAGCGTGATACTGTGATCCTGGCGGAAGGTCTCGAAGAGCGTCGTGCCTCCGCCGCGATCGTCGGTCGCCGTCGTTGCCTTCAGGACATCGGGCGCGAGCGGATCGCGGCTTCCGAAACCCGCGGCAACGAGCGACGCGATAAGGAAGGTCCGGCTCATAGCGGTGACACTCCGCCCAGATCGGTATCGGGATGCCATTCGAAAAAGCCCGCGCAAGCATCGCGCTCACGGCAGCTATCGCAGTCCGGCGCATATTTGCGTTTCCAGTCGGAAATCGACGCCGGGGCAAGATGCCGATAATTTTCGGGGACGGTGCAGCGCGGAAAATTGAACAGGCGAACCGTGACGTGCCGCATCTGTGCCGTATCGATCGCTGCGGCGATTTCGCTGAAATGTTCGCGGTGATCGACATAGAGGTTCGACCAGCGGTTCTTCGCGAAGCCGATATTCTCGAGCTGCATGATCGACCAGCACTCGATGAAGCCGAGGTTACGGGTGACGAAGCGGGCGAGCTCCGGCAGGCCGACGACGTTTGGCGAGAGCAGCACCGTCCGAAGTTCGACCCGTGCACCGGCGCGCATGAGAGACGCGAAGGATTCTAGAAGGCGAGCGTAGGCGCCCGCCTTTCCGACGATCTCGTCGTGTAGCGGCGCGTGTGCGGCATAGAGCGGGATGCCCCAGATGACATTGCGATAGGCCGGCTGCCGCAGCCGCTCGATGTCGTCGCCCGTAAAATGCTGCGCATTGCTCAGGATGTGGAAGCCGACGTCGGGCCGGGCTTCCGCAGTTCGCTCGATAAGGCGGAAGAGATCGTCCTTGTAGAGAGTCGGCTCGCCGCCCGAGATGCCGATCAGGCTGTCTTCGGGCGTGAGCAGGCATGCTTCCTCGAAATAGGAAAAGCGGTCGACATGCGTCTTCTTCGGCGGCTGCGAGCACATCACGCACAGCTGGTCGCAGCGTTCGGTTACGAGAAGGGTGTTGTGCCGCGACCCGTGACGGAAAATCCGCTCGGCGCGCCCATTCTCCGGATCGACGAGCAAAATATCGCCTGCGAGACTATCCGCGCCTGCGCGGCCGACGGCGAAGGCGCCGTCGCGGCCGCTCAACATATGTTCGACCTCGTCGCTGCCGATGACGAGCGCATCGGCGACGTCGCTGATATCTTCGACTGTCTCGCGGACACGGCAAATGAACGGGCGAGGCGCTTCGCTGGTGGCCGGGAGGACGAGCGGGATCATGCGATATGCTCCCCAAACGCGGCCGCGGTTCCGTCCATCCGTAGCCAGCGGCTGAACGAATAGTTCACCCGCTCGTCGTCGCGATAGATCAGCTCGAAAATATGATCGAAGATAGCGAGATGCTTCTGGCAAAAGGCGGTCTCGGTCCGGTCGACGTCGATCGTGCCATAGCGCGCCAGATCGTCGATGACATCCTTGCCGCAGAAGGGCTGATAGGCGCAGCGCTCGCAGGCGGGATCGAAGGCGTTGCTGCAATGGCCATTGAGCAGCTCCCACGTCTCGCCTTTCCAGTCGTCCCCGATCTTGCCAAGGCCGAGATCGATGACTCCCGAGCGCGCGAGCATGCGGGCTTCGTCGGTCGGGTAGATCGTGCCGTCATGATCGATGACGAGATAGTCGACGGCGAGTGGGTTCGGGTTCCTGAGGTCGACGTGACGATCGGCGCGCGGCTGAAAAATGCGGCGCAGGCAAATGCTGAAATAGGTCTCCTCGAGCACCCGCGTCCGGTCTTGCCAGTTGATCGCGATGATGCGCTCGACAAAGGCGCGATGATAGGCGTTCCAGCTCTCGTCGAGCTCGCGCGAATAGCGATGCCGTTTGCGCGCGAAGCCTTGATAGTTGATCGGCCGCAGGAAGACGCTGTCGAGACCGTAGCTTTTGTAGGTGTCGATGATCTCGTCGATCTCTGGTGGGGCCTTCGGATCGATCGTCGGGAGCGCAGAGACCTTTTCGGGGCCATAGCGTTCGATCACAGCGGCAAGATTGTCGAGAAAGGCGCTGGTTCGGTTACCGGTGCGCTGGTTTGCGTGGGTTGCCGCCGTCCCGTCGAGCGAGGTGCTGATGTAGAGATGCTCGTTGTCGAAGATCGACCAGAGCGTCGCGTCTATCGACTGGAGATTGGTGCAAATGACGAACTGTTTCTGTTCGAAGCGGTCGCAGCGCTTGATCACCGCCTGGATGAGATCTGGACGGAGTGTCGGTTCGCCGCCCTGAAATTCGACCTTGATATGGTTCGTCGGCAGGGCATCGATGAAGGCGAGAACCGCCACGAGCGTGGCGTCCGACCAGTCGAATCCTTGCGCCTTGTCTGTGACGCGCGACACCTGGCAGTAGGAGCAGCTGAGATTGCACCTGAGGGTTGGGACGAGGATAAGATAGTCGACCGTTCCCGTGCGCGACCATCGCTGGGCGAGATTGAAAAGCCGCACGGTCTCCTGAAACGGATCGCCGGACTCCGCAATATGGCCGCGGTCGCGCAGGAAGATCTCGTCCGAGTGAGTGCTCGCGCCGGCTAGCATGCGATCCATAAAGTCGCCGCCGCTGGCGAAGAATTCGCCGCTATCGGAGACGTGAATGACCCTTTGATCGGCGATCGCCCGGCTTCGAACTGGTATGGTCAGGGCCATCAGCGGACAAGCGCTTCGAGATCTTGGCGACGCTGCGCCACCGACTGATCGCGCCGAATTTCGGTCAGTAGCGACGCCTTCCAGAGAAGCGCGATCGCATCCGTGTCGCGGATCGGCGAAGAAATCTCGATATGTTGATCGTGCCGCGCGACCACGAGGTCGGGATTGAATTTGACGAGCCACAGCAAGGCGGCGTCGCACGCTGCGCGAATATGATCGGCATGGACGATCCTATATTTGCCCAATTCTCGCCCCTCCCCAACAATGACTTTAGTCTGGGCATATCGGGGGGTTCAAGCTAAAGAATCTCCAGATCTTATTCGGGGGCGGACGAGCATCGAAATGGCAGGGGCGGCAACACCGCAAGAAAACAACTCGGGTTGTTGGGTGATAGCCATTATCGCGGGCCTGATTTTGTCCGTCTCTTATTGCTCTAAGAAAAAGGATACGGCGTCCGACGCCGTTGCCTCGATGGCGGTTGCCGCGCCGGTCGATGCCGCTGGCGAACCGGTAATCGAGCCGCTCAGCCCGTCCGCGATTACTGCCGGCTTCGAACATTTCGGCAAGGTAGGGAAGGCGGCGGTCGAGGGCGGCGCCAAGATCTACAGCATTAACTGCTACGCGTCGCTCGCCAAGACGTTCAGCTGGGCGACGCTCGACCGTTGTGGGGGCTTTGACCAAGCCGCGGTCCGCACGGCTGATCTCGACACAAGCTACTTCGCTGAAGACGAACTTGAATATTTTGGGTCGGAGTCTGCGGCAGAACGCTATCTCGGTGTCGGCACCACCGCAGGCTTATCGGGCGACGAATCCGACACACGGCTGGCCGCGCTTCAAAAGGCGTCGGCGGATCGCCGCTTACCAAAGCGAGCGAATGCCGCAGCCGCTCCGGCAGCGGAAACGATCGCGGAGGCGGCACCGGATTCTCCGGTCATGGACGAATATACGGCGGAGGATGAGCTCATCGGCGAATAGATACGGGCCGATGAATCGACGGCGCGCTGTCGCGGCATACGCCTTGCGATGCCATCGGACAAAAATGCACGAAGGGGGAGATATGCGCAAAGCTGGTGGCACGTCGGCCGAGACTGTCGACGAACTGCGGGCGGAACTGTCGCGACTGGCGGGCATGCTTCCGGAATCGATAGACCTGCTTGCACTGCACAAACGATACAAGGCACCTGGTAAAGTCCAAATGCTCAGCGAGAGCCTTGTCTGGCGACAGGAAGAGCTTTGTCGGAACGCGCTTGCAGCCCTTGATCGGGAAAATTTCGTGACGGCTGCTCTTTTGACCAGGGCCGCAATGGAAACGACGGCCGCACTCGTGTATCTCCACTCCTTGGTCACCCGATCAATCGAAAAGGGCTGTTCGCCTGAGCTCGAGGAAAAACTCACGGGCTTTCTTACCGGATCGAAGATCTGGGAGGATATTGGCGGCGCGATCCACGTAAATGACATGCTCCGCGAAGTCGCAAAGGTCATACCGGGCTACTTCGACGAGCACTACGCCATGCTCAGCGAGATCGCACATCCGAATTGGTCGGGGACCATGGGCGCGTACGGCATGATAGATAAGGAAGTCATGGTGGTCCGGTTCGGACGGGGAGGCAGGTCCCCGGAAAATCAGCAGGGTACAATCATTGGGCGGCTGGCAGGGTCAGTCGGGCTCTTTATCGGATACTATGAAATGCTTGGAGCCGTGCTGCCGCAATTCGCCAAGGCGGTGGATGATTTCTACGGGGGTCGGTAAGCGGCGGCAAACGCTGGGAATTACGACGGTGATTTCGATCATCTTGCGAGTTTCGCGGCAACAATCCCAATCCTCAAGTCCGGTTGATCAAAATCGTGTCGTTCAGTTCAGCATCCCTTCTCGTCTATTCAGCGAAGGGGTCGGATGGGCGAACGTAGCTCACCCGTTCAGCGCACCGCCGCAGCTGGGCAATACCGGCGGCTGAACCATCTAGCCGCCAAGCGTTGATAACCACGCCTTTCGTCGTGCCGAACCCAATGACCTTCATACGCGCGAAATTGTCGAGAAAATCTTTGCCTGACACAGGGCCCTTCATCAATGTCACGCGGGGATTGTCGTCGGGCATCGGCCTCGCAGCCATCCGAATTGTCTCACCATAGTAGCCCTCGTTTTCGGTCAACCAGCTCAACCGAATGGGCTTTGTGTCGCCCCGTTTGAGGGATTTGATGCTAGCATCGACGAAGCTCAGCTCGATCACTTTCAATCGCGCATCGTACAGCACGGAAACGGAACGGTTAGTGAGAGTGCAATCGTGCTTGTTCTCAGTGACCTCCCAATCTTGCCCGGTCCAGAATGTCCGGCCGATGCCCCAATTTTGCTCAGCGGCGCTGTACGCGTCTGCACCTTCTTCAGCAAAAGCCTTCGGGACTGCTTCAGCGCCCGCTGCGGCCGCATCAGCTGCAGCTTCTGCCGCGGCATCGGCAGCTGCATATTCATAGGCATCTGCTGCGGGGGCTTCGGTCGTAGCTTCTTCATATGACCTATCCACGGTGGGATCCGGGGCGGGTTGATCTGCCCCGATTAGAGCGAACGCCATCAAGAGTATTTCTGAGAAAAGAGTCACAGTCAGCTGACTATTTCAAGGTTCGACCGATTGCAATTTGTGGTTGCTCCCGGGCATGGCCAAGCATCACACCGCGAATGTCCGCCTCTCCCAATTTCGCGTCAAAAGCTGCCTGGCAGAAAACGGCCA
>NZ_JAIXHL010000047.1 GCF_030145815.1 Sphingomonas sp. | reverse complement strand
TCCCGTAGGGGTCACCAAAATCCTCTCCCAGAGGGTTCCAGATGATGCCATAACTGGCTGATTTCTGCGGTTTTCTTGTGGTATAGGTATCCCATGCGGAGCGGCTTCGTGCCACCGGATACCACCATCCTGATGGTATATCTGATGGTAGCGCGGTCCTCCCCTTGCCGGAGATACCATCATGGCGCTTACCGCTGTCGCGATCAAAAATGCCAAGGGCCGCGAAAAGCCCTACAAACTCACCGATAGTGACGGGCTGTTCCTCTATGTCACCCCCAATGGCGGTCGCTACTGGCGGATGAACTATCGCTACCTTGGCAAGCAGAAGACGCTGGCGTTCGGGGTCTATCCCGACACCGGCCTTGCCGAAGCCCGCGAGCAGCGCGACGCGGCCCGCAAGGTTCTGGCGCGCGGCGATGATCCCGCCGAACAGATCAAGCTGGAAAAGGTTGCGGCGGCTGTCGCGGCGTCCAACAGCTTCAAGGCGGTAGCCGACGAATGGCTTGTGAAGGTCGAGCGTGAGGGTCGCTCCGGCGTCACCATGAAGAAGCTCCGCTGGCTGCTGGACTTCATCAACGAATCCATCGGCAAGCGCCC
Organism: Sphingomonas sp.; assembly: GCF_030145815.1. Taxonomy (GTDB): domain Bacteria; phylum Pseudomonadota; class Alphaproteobacteria; order Sphingomonadales; family Sphingomonadaceae; genus Sphingomonas. The sequence goes on along the minus strand of NZ_JAIXHL010000047.1, from coordinate 14,566 downwards.
CGTCGCCTCCATCTCCGCGCAGGAACTGTTGGTGATGCTCCGCAAGATGGAGGGTAAGGGCCGCTACGAGACGGCCAAGCGCCTACGCAGCACATGCAGCCAGATATTCCGCTACGCCATCGCCACGGCTCGGGCCGAGCGCGATGTCGCCGCCGATCTTTGCGGCGCGCTCATCGCGCCCCAGCCCGTCCATCGCGCCGCGATCACGAACGCTAACGAGGCGGGCGGCCTACTGCGCGCCATCGAGGCGTTCGAGGGTTTTGCCAACACCAAAGCAGCGTTGCGCTTGCTCCCGCATGTGTTCGTGCGTCCGGGCGAACTGCGCTATGCTGAATGGGCCGACTTCGATTTCGACGAGGCGCTTTGGACCATCCCGAAGCACAAGACTAAGATGCGCCGCGCCCACAGTATCCCACTGTCCGCCCAGGCGCTCGCCATCCTCAAGACCATCGAGCATGACGCGGGCTACAGCTCCTATCTGTTTCCGTCGTTACGTTCTGTGGATCGGCCCATGTCGGAGAACACCATCAACGCGGCGCTGCGGCGCATGGGCTTCGCCCAGGACGAGATGACCGGCCACGGCTTCCGGGCGATGGCGGCGACGCTCCTGAACGAAATGGGCCTATGGCATCCTGACGCGATCGAACGGCAACTTGCCCATTGCGACAACAACGCCGTGCGCCGTGCCTACACGCGGGGCGAATATTGGGACGAGCGCGTGCGGATGATGCAGCACTGGTCCGACCATCTCGACTTCCTGCGTGATGGCGCGAAAGTCATAAAGGGCGATTTCAAGAAGGCAAAAGCCGGGGAGTAACCCGGCTTTCCCTCATTCGGCGCGATCTTCGCGGTAACGCAGGGGATCGGCTATCCAGCGATTGACGGCGGATTCGTACCAGCCGGTTCCGTGCGTGCTGATCGGCACCCGCCGGGGGAACGTGCCCTCTTTGATCTTGCGATACATGGTGGAGCGGGACAAGCCGGTGCGGGCGAGAACAGTTTTCAGGCGGATGATACGATCAGGGCAGTTCATGGGGACTTTCTTCCATTCCTTGGCTATCAATGGCTCCCCCTGAGCCGAGTTTTGGTGATTACAATTTTCCGCTCAAGTGCCTTTGCGAGGACATCCGGTGCCAATCGCAGCCACGGCAGTAAATACAGGCGGACGGCGGCAGACGGCTGTAAACGGATGCGGCTGGCGGTGCACGGCGACGCCGGGTAGCGCTTGGCGGAGCGCAATTTCACATTTCCGTCGCAACTGTGACGCGCACGTCACGTTGTTCGACACTATCGACGCAAAGTTGCGCTGCTGCTGATCAGATTGCGCGCCCGACTCGCGCACCATTGCAGACCTACCTTCCGATGGTCTGCCCGCTGAATGTCAGTTTGCCCCGCGCCATGCCAAAGGCGCAAGCCGCAGGCCATGTCAGTGCCGGTTTCGGTATATTACTGGCAGTTGCAGACTTTATTGCCCCTTGACATCCGCATCCCGCAAACCTTTTGAGAGGCGAAAATCCTGCTTCCGGCTCGCCCCTTCTTTGCTATTGGGCAAATGGGGGTGCCGATGCTGGCCGAACGCGATCAATTGCTCAGCGAAGTGTATGATGAACTGCGCGCGGCGGCCTCACGTATGCTGCACCGTGACGCACCCATGCTTACCTTGCAACCCACTGAACTGGTGAACGAAGCTGCACTGCGGATCATCAGGCTTGAGCAGATGAGTTGGAACGACCGCCAGCATTTCTTCGCCACCGGCGCACGGATCATGCGGCAAGCCATGATGGATGCAATCAAAAGCCGCAAGCGAGCCAAACGCCAGGCACCGAGTATCTTTTTTGAAGACGACCCCGGGAATAGCGGGGTCGATGTCGAGATGCTGGACGCGGCACTCTCAAAGCTGGAAACGATCTCACCCGAACTTGCAAGAATCGTTGAGATGCGGTTTTTCGTTGGTCTTAAACCTGACGAAATCGCTGTTGTGCTGGAAAGTTCAGAATCGACAATCAAACGGCGCTGGCAGACGGCGCGGCTATGGTTGGCCGACGAATTGGCTGATAATTAACCGCAGAGCCGGGTCGCTACTTTCGCAGCTTCGGGAACGTCCTTGGCGGCATCGCGCGCGCCGAGGTTTCCAGCGGCCCGGATCGCAGTCCATTGCCGAACAGCCTCCTGGGCCGCATTGCACGCTGCACGATGGCTTCCTGCACGGGCTAGCACTTCGGCATGGTTAGGCAGTGCGACTGCGAGGTCGCGATTTCGTTGCGGATCGTGGGGTACGCGCGCTAGTCGTTCGCGTCGCAGCGCGATACTGGCGTTGGAGGCTGCGACCGCTTCGGCCATGCGCCCCATATCCGAAAGCACGTTTGCTTCTTGACCGTAGAGGATCAGCAAGCGCTTTTCGATGTTAGCATCTGGGCCGAATGCCAGCACGCGTTGAAGGGCCACAATCCCTTCGCGTGCTTCACGCAGGGCGGCTTCATTCTGCCCGTTAATATCGCCAAGCGTCCCGCTGATGTTGAATTTGGCTTCGCCGAACTTGTCGGTCCATACCAGCGATGTTCCCTTGGCAAGCTCGGCGCGGATGATGGCCTCCGCCTCGCGATAGGGAACAAGTGATCCAGGCTTGTCGCCTGCGTAGTAGATAGCATCGCCGAGACGACCCAGCAGGTTCACTTCTAGCAGGCGGGCATCGCGCCGGTTTACACGCTCAAACCTAACGGCCCGCAGTCGGGAAAGCGCAGAGAACAGCACGGGGACTGCGGCGGCCGGGCGATTTTCGCTCCAGATCATATCATAGGCGCGGCTCTTTTCAGTGACCAGAAAGCCGATCAGCGCGCTCTGTCTGGCCGGGTCGATGGCAAGGGCTTGCCGGAAATAGCCAGCCGCACGGTTATTCAGTTGACGCGATTTGCCGTTGTCAGCCGCCATCGCCCATCGACCGGCAGTGACCCACCCTAGTTCCTCAAGCACTTCTGGATTGCCCGGCTGCTCCTTTGCCAGAACCGCTAGCAAAGCTTCAGCTTGATCGAGTGATTTCGCGGCCTGATCGGGATGGCCGAGGTTCGATGTGCCAGACAATCCTTGCAAACTGGCCAGTCGCCGATAGCCCTGCGCGGTATCGAGCCGAAGGTCGGCTGGCGCATCCCTAACGCTGCCCAGCCGTTCGAGATACTGCCCCGAAACCTCCGCAAGCCGCGCACGGGCGACAACCGTTCCCGGTGCATCGCTCAGATCATCACTGAGCTCGGTGAGCATGAATTTGGCAAGGTGGCGTACCTCGACAAACCTTGCGTCCGCTTCGGCGCGGGCACGTTCGGCCCGGACATACTGGACCGTGCTGATTGCTGTCGCCGCAACCAGCGCAAGTGCGGCCAGCCCGGTCAGCGTCAGACCCTTCCGGTGCCGCTGGATGAAACGGCCCACGACATAACGCCATCCCGCATCGTGTCGCGCCGCCAGCGGCACAAAGGCGCGCATACGACGGATGTCAGAGAGCAAAGCGGCAACGTCGGGGTAACGATCCTCGGGCTTTTCAGCCAGTGTGCGGGCGGCAATCGCGCCCAGATCGCCGTCAAGCTGCCCTACCGGCAGGCGTGTGCCGGGAATGAAATCACCGTCCTCTCCCGGCACCTTGCAACCGAGCATCCCCAGCAGCAACACGCCCAAGCTAAACACGTCACTGGTAATCGTCGGTGCCACACCCACCGCGCGTTCCGGTGCGGCATAGCCCTTGGTCAGCGGATAGGGATCGCCTGTCTCGTCGGTGTCAATCACCGAAATCAAACGGGCGATACCGAAATCAAGCAGATGCACCGCGCCGTCCGCGCTCATCAGCACGTTCGATGGTTTGATGTCGGCATGGATCACCAGACTGCGATGGGCAAAGGCCACCGCCTCACACACCGCCTCGAACGCATCGAGCCGTGCGGTCCGGTCCACCCCGGCCTTGCACAGCGCTTCGGTGATTGGGAGGCCATCGACATAGTCCATCGCCAGCCACGGACGGCCGTCGGCATCGCCGCCATCGAGGATACGCACGATGCCCGGATGACGCAGCCTGGCGAGAATCCGGCGCTCCTCGGCAAATCGGGCTTTGGCGCGGTCACTTGCCAGATCGCCCCGGATCAGCTTGATCGCCACCTGCTGCTGGAACACACCGTCATCACGCTCGGCCTTGACCACCGCCCCCATCCCGCCGCGCGCGATCTCGGCGGTGATTTTGTATGGCCCGATCCGTTTGGGAATCGCCTCAATCACGCCCAACGGCTTGATGAGGCTTTCGGTGGGAAGCAGTCGGAAATTTGTATGCTCATGTGCAAGCAGTTCTTCGACGCGCGCGCGTAAGCCTGCATCCTTGCCACAACGACCTATTACAAATGCGCGCCTTGCCTCGGCGTTATCAATGCCCAGTGCGGCTTCAACAACCTTGAGTGCTAATGAATCGACTGACACACAGGCATCCTGAATTGATTTTTCTACCAAATACCACGAATGACATCGAAAGCCGATTGCGTCGGCGTCATTGCTCCCGGACTATCCATTCCCGGGATCAACCTCTGAATTCGTCAGAGGGCGATAGGTGCGAACGTTGATCTTGTCCTTGAGTTCGTAAAGCTGTTCGGCGATGGAGCGATATTGGCTAGACAGGTTCTCGGCAAAGCCCTGCAAAACTGCCGTCATTTGATGCCGCAGGCTGATCAGGACCTGCGCTTCATCGGCGGTCAACGCGATAACGGTGTCCTTCTGACCACTGGCCTCGAACAGCCGCAAACGATTGAGATAGGGCAGCATTTGTTCCTGAGTTTCGAGCAGATCGTGCATTGTCGTTTCGAGAAGCGGATAATATAGCGCTCTTATCGTAGCGATGGTTTTGAGCAGTTCGATTTCGAGGTTGGGATCGCACAGGAAGATCGACGCCTTGACTGCGGCAAGCCGCACATTGCCGAACAGTTTGAGATCGGATTTGTGAAAATCGGCTGGCTCGAAGTCCTTCGATTCGGCCTGCATCGTCAGATCGCCGATGCCGCTTTGCAGGAAATATTCCCACTTCTCGACCGCGATGCGAAACGCGACCAGTTCGTTCTGTTCATGCGAGCGCAGTCCCGCCCTGATGGCGAGCGAGGCAGCGATGCGTTGCTCGGCAACAGCGAACCGGCTTTTCAGCATGCTTTCAAACCAATTCCGGCCAACATAGGCGAGCACGGCCAGAGCCAAGATCCACATCGGTGTCGATGACAAGGTGGTGACGAGTTCCGTCACCGACCTATAGGGCCTTGGAAGTCAAAGAACGGCGGGAAGGTTGCTACTTCGGCCATCGACTGATCCCGCGACGATAGCATGGGTCAGCTGTAATGCTGGCCAAAGGAGTGGCCACATCGACAATCGCCAGTACCGTCGTTGAAGAAGCTTCCGCACCCGCAACATGTACAGGCTCCATATCCTGCGGTTTCCGGGATCTGATTTTTTCTCGCCTCAGCGAACCTGTAGCTGTTCGGGGCAATCATCTGACTGTCCTCGAACTTTTCATGCATAGCTTTCCACATTGCTTTCCCTTTCGAGATTCCTCGCTGCGAACGATGGCGGCAGAGACACCAAATTGGTAAATGCGTTCACGCCGCCACGGCTCGACCGACCCGTTTAACCGAGATCGCAGTTGATCCGATCGGGCGAGGCATAACCACCTGACACCGAAACTTGATTTGAGCTTTCAATGCTTCCGCACCATGGTCGCACGGGATAGGTTCCGTCGGCATCGGGCAGAGTGACGGTATAGTATGAGTTACTGTTGAAAGGCCCAACAGTCTCGGAAGCAACATCGATATAGACCGATCCGTCAATTCCGCCAGTCCATGAAACATATACGCTTGCCATCTGATTATCTCCTTTTTCTTGGTTAATCGTGCGCTACGCATTATCTGTTTGCCTCGCGTTGCTTGAATGCCTCGGTTCTCTATCGCCCCCAAAGGGCGGGCTTGGGAGGAACGGCAGCCCACCAGAAGGCGGCATCGTCGTCGATTGTGATGCTAGGCCGGGCCAACCCGTCATAGGACCGGGCGTACCCACGTCTCCGCCCTGCTGGGGAAGGTCAGGGATTACAGGCAGGCCCGCGTTCAAGGCGGCGAAGAATGCTTCCGGTTCCAAGCCTGGCCCCGGCATACCGGCGGCGACGGTGTTCTTGATTGCCGCTTGCGCCTGTACCGCGTCGTCCGCGAAGCGTTTGAGATAAGCCTGAAAGCCTGGTAAACCGAGCTTTGCCAGAACGTCAGCATCGGCTTGGTAGGCTTGGCAGAGCGTAACCAGATGGCCAATCATGTAACCTTGCGCTTGAAAAAGTCTGAGTGGCAGCATCTGACCCAGCGTGCGGCAGGATTGCGCCTGCGCGAACAAGCCCCCCATTTGCGCAGCGCAGGGCAAATAGTCCGCGTCAAATTTTGCCGCAATTTCGGACTGAACCACTTTCAGCTCCGCTTCACGGCCCGTCTTAGCTGCATCGGTGGCATCGAGCGGGAGTGGGGCTAAAGTCTTGGTGGAGTGATCAAAACTCCCTCGGGAAACCCGTGCATCGACCGTTCCGGCCATGAAATCTTCAAAAGACATGGGTTGGTTCCCTTGAGACTAGAATTGGACCCGCACACCGCCCGAAATGGCGTGCCCGCGCACGCTATTCCCCCGGTCAAGCCGCCCTTCAATAAAGCCCGAAAGATGGCCACGCTCATCGCGCAAGCTCAGCCCCGCGACATATTGGCCAGTTGAACGGTAGCCGGTGGCATTGAGGTTGTAGCCGATGACGGTGCCCGCCGCGTCCGCTGAGAGGATCGTAGCAGTCTCGCTGTTCGACATATTCTTTACCCAATATGCCCCGGCATAGGGTTCGGCGAACAGTCCTGAGCCGCCCTTGCCCGCCCATGACAATCGCGCGCCGAGCCGGGCGACGCTATTATTGTCGCTACCGGGAGCCAGCCGTGTGAAATTATCGATGGCAAAGGTATCGATGCGGCTGTTGCTCCAGCTCAACGCCGCACGCGGGGTAAGTGCAAAGCCGTGTCCAAGCGGCAGGCGGTATGACGCCGCTACCGCGCCCGCCCATGCACGACCTTTGGTTCTGGTCGCTGCGGCAGTGCCAAACAGCACAGCATTGGTCACATCGAACCGCCGCCATTCGCGCCGCACATTGGCTTCGATGGTCAGCCTGTCGCCTGTCAACGCAGCATAGGCTCCCAGAAACGGCACATTCACCTTGATCCGTGTCGCGGGCTGGGTGGCGTCGGCACTATAGGTGCCACCCATGATGCCCAGATGCACGGACCAGCCCCTACCGCCAAGATCGCTCCAACCGAGATCGGCTCCACCCTGGATCGAACGATGATCGAGTTCGAGCCGGTTGGTCGCGCTGGCAAGCTGCGTCGTGCTGTCGGAGATGACGGTCGCCAGCGTCTGGCCGAGACTACCCGAGGTGCCGCGTATCCATAGACCGAGGTGCGGCTTGCCTGAAGCAGCACCCTCGCGGCCAGTGACATAGGGTAGCACGGAGTCATCAAGTGCCGCCGCCGCTGTTGCCGCCGTTACATGTAGTCCGCCCAGCCCGGTGAGCAGCGGATTGAACGCCTGCAAAATACCGAACTGGTTAGCGTTGGTCTTGCTCACCCCGAAGCTCTCACGGAACACGCCCGCGTCGGCAAAGGAAGTGGAGGTGAACGCCCCCGCCGCCGCACCGCCGGTGACAGTAATCAGCGGCAGGAATCCGCCCGCGATCCGCCCCTGCGCCAGCCGGTTGACGGTGACGGCGGTGGTGCCGGTCGCCGTGCCCGTGATGGTCAGCGTATCGGCACGGGCGGTTGCTGTGCTGGCATCAAGGAATATCTGCCCGCCGCCGGTGTAGTTTCCGGTGATTGTGATGGAATTGTTCCCGGCGACCCCGTCCGCCGCGTTGATGATGCCGGTGTTGGCCAATGCGCCCGAAAACGACGAGTTTCCACTGCCTACATTCCAACGGCCTGAGTTGGTGAACAGCGAGGCGCTGACCGACGATCCGGTGACGTTGATCCCGCCGGTCATCGTGCCGGTTGCGCCATTGGTGATGCGGAATGCAGTGCCTGCGGTCGATCCGGCGACGGCGTTGGTGCCGCCAGTGAGGGTGCCGGTGTTGGTGACGACGGCAGTTCCCGTTCCACCCGCGATCAGCCTTATTCCGGTCGTGGTGCCCGAAACCGTGCCCGCATTGTTCGCCGTCAATACACCGGCCAGTTGCAGGCCCGCCACAGTTGGGGTGATATTGAGCTGGACAATCGCGCCGGTGCTGAAGTCGGAATTGGGATCGGAATAGTCTGCGGCGGTGGTGAGATCGATTCCGGTGGCACCAGCAATGCTGCCGGTGGTCGCAACGGTGACCGTGAAATCGTTGCGCGTGCCGCGTCCCCACACTCCGGCGTTACCCGCGCTGATCGTGCCATTAATGTCTGCGGTCGCCGCGCCGGTCGAATAGCCGCTGAACAGCCGGATACCGGTGCCCTGAGCCGCACTGACTGTTTTGCCTGCCCCGACTGTTACCGCAAGGGTGGCGGTGTTGTTGTCAAGCCGGGTTGCCTGCTCCGCAGCAGACAGGGGGACAAACGACCCTACTGCGGTGGAAATGCCCACGCCACTGTTGATGAGCAGATCGATGGCGTTGCCATTGGCGACGGTGATGTTGCCGCCGCCCGATGTCCGGTTGACCGAGACCGCGCCGCTTCCGCTGGTAGCAGCGTCAATCGATGCTGTCCCCAATGTTGCAGTATTATAGTTCCTCAGATCAACTCCGATGGTCTGGGTGAGATCGATCGTGACGTTGCCTGGTCCTTTCTTGAGCGTGTTCGCAGCAATGACGGTTGCCGCAGTAAGGTTCGGACCGAACGAATTGTCGGAGATCAAGCCGGTCCCGGTGCCGATGATCGATACGTTCCCGCGCGTGTCTCCTGTAGCAATCAGTCCACCGAAGATGCTGGCGCTGTTCAGGCCGATCCGGATATCGCCGGTGTTGGTTCCTCCCGAAACCTGAACTATCGCGGCGATGCGTGGCCGACTTGCGGCACTCCCAATATTGCCATTGACCGTTATCGTGGTCGCCGCGTTACGAGTGACGCCTGTCGGGGTGTAGACATTCGCGTTGATACCGAAGCTGGTCGTCAGGATGCTGCCGTTGTTGACCACGCTGACATCGCCGGTGCCGCGCTGCGTGATGGCGATGCCGCCCAGTCCGTTGGAAAGGTCGAGGATCGATCCGTTGTTGGTGATCTGAAACGCGGAAGCTCCCGCACTGGTATCGTCGATGGTATTAGGATTGCCGCTGGATGCGTTGATACCGCCAACCAATGTCCCGTTGGTTGTTATCCGCGTGTCTGCACCACCGATGGCTTGGGTGCGGATTGCGTTAAAGCCGTAATTCAATCCGCCCAGTGAGTAGGAAGCACCCCGGATCGTCGAGGTCGCGCCTTGTGCGACATCAATCAGCCCGGTCGATGTCGTAGTGGATGCGTCGAGTCCGTAAGAACTGGCCGAGATCAGGTCGCCGTTGATCCGCGCAGTGGCTCCGTTACCGCCGCCACGCAAGGTCAGCGCGGTATAGGCAATCAGCGCCTGGCCCGGCCCCAGCGACGCCGCTTGGCTGGCGTTGATCGACGATCCCGCATCAATCGTCACGTTCGCGCCGTTGGTGGCATCACCGTTGACAGTCAGCCCGGTAGTGGCTGCCTGCGTCTCGCTATTTTGGAACCGCACAGAGCGCTTGCCGGTAATCGTCGCGGTCGTATTCGCCCCTGTCGCGCCGTCGCAGATTACGTCGGGCTGTGTCAGATCGCAATTCGCCCATGCCGTTCCCGGCACCATCAACGCTATCACAGCCGCACTCAGCCGTAGCTTTGAATGAATTGTCATGCCGGTCTCCATGCACAGGAACGCGAAGCAAATTTCGGTCTTTGTTATGCTAAGGCGACATCGGCGCGAATTTCGGTTCACCGATTTGAAAATATTTTTTGAGATGGCAGGAAATGCGAGAGGATTTTCGTTATCTCTCGCTCTCGAATGCCCGTTTCCCTTTCCGTTTCCACAACACGAGCGCCTGTTCACGGTCCTCACTGCGCAGCTTGGCCGCAACGGTGAGGAACGCGCCGTAGAGCGCGGCGCGATCGTCATCGGTGAGATCGACCAGTCCGGCTTTCACGACGAGGCCGCCCAGTTCGATCAGTTGACGCGTGCGTTCGCGGCGTTGCACGGCCCATTCGCGCATGTCGGTTCGCGCCTTCTGTGCTTCAAGCCGATACCGCGCCGCTGTCATTCGGCGTAGTGCTGCCTTTGTCGCGATCAGTTCCCGCAGTTCGACCACGCGCGTTGCCTTGAAAGAAGGTAGCCCCGCGCTTGCGCCAGCTCTCCTTTCGTGCGGCATCGTCGGTTTCGGCAATGACCAGCAACGCACCCGCCAGTGTTTCCGCGTCAGTGGCATCGGCTCGGCAAGCAATCACCAGTTCGCCGAGTTGCTGGACGCGGCGTTCTTTGAGTTGACGTGCCTTGTCGGCCAGCGCCTTCAGTTCCGAATCGAAGTCCCTGGGTTTACGCATCGCAAGTCTCCGTTGAGAGTTGATGCGCCCATGATAATAGTGTGCCGCGCGTAATGCTGTAGAGTCGTCGGGACGTTCTGGAACCAGATAGTCCCGAGCAGGATTTTATCATGGGAGGGCGCGCTTATACGTCGTTCCGACGTGCCCGTTGTAGTGTAGATGGATTGCCATCATGGCAATCTTCCATTTCAGCGCAAAGGTCATCGGGCGGGCGAGCGGACGCAGCGCCGTTGCCGCCGCTGCCTATCGCGCAGGCGAACGGCTGCACGATGACCGGCTCGACCGCGATCACGACTTCACCAACAAGTCGGGCGTCGTTCATTCCGAAATTCTCCTGCCGGACAATGCGCCCGAGGAATTCGCCGACCGCGAGAAGCTGTGGAACGCGGTCGAGGCGGCGGAGGTTCGCAAGGACGCCCAGCTTGCCCGCGAAGTCGAGTTCGCCATTCCGCGCGAGATGACACAGGCACAGGGCATCGAACTGGCGCGCGATTTTGCAGGTCAGGAGTTCGTCAATCGCGGCATGATCGCCGACCTCAATGTTCACTGGGATATTGGCGCGGACGGCATGGCGAAGCCGCACGCCCATGTCATGTTGACGATGCGCGAAGTGGACGAGGAGGGTTTCGGCGCGAAGGTCCGCGACTGGAACAGGACCGAGCTTGTCGAGCAATGGCGCGAACGCTGGGCCGATCATGTCAATGGACGGCTTGCCGAACTCGACATTGACGCGCGCGTCGATCACCGCAGTTTGCAAGCACAGGGCATCGGGCTTGAACCGCAGGACAAGATTGGTCCCGCTGCATCACGCATGGGCGAGCGTGGACTTGAGTCCGAGCGCATCGAGGATCACCGCGCCATCGCGCAGCGGAACGGCGAACGGATCATCGCGGAACCGTGTGTCGCCCTGGACGCAATCACCCACCAGCAGGCGACATTCACGCACCGTGACATGGCAATGTTCGTGCATAGCCACACGGACGGGAAAGAGCAGTTCGACCGGGCATTGAGCGCCGTCCGTGCGTCCCCCGATCTTGTCGAGCTTGGCAAGGACGGACGCGGCGAAGATCGGTTCACCAGCCGCGAGATGATCGAGACCGAGCAGCGGTTACAGCGCGCCAGCGAGTTGATGGCCGAGCGGGAACGGCATCACGTGGACGGGAAGGACCGAGCCGCCGCATTGGCGCAGGTGAAAGGGTGCGGGCTGGCGCTGACCGGCGAGCAACGCGCGGCGTTCGAGCATGTAGCGGACGGGCGCGGCCTCAGCGTGGTTGTGGGATACGCCGGAACGGGCAAGAGCGCGATGCTGGGCGTTGCGCGCGAGGCATGGGAGCGCGCCGGATTCGAAGTGCGCGGCGCGGCGCTGTCCGGCATCGCGGCGGAGGGGTTGGAGAATGGTTCCCGCATCGCCTCGCGCACTATCGCCAGCATGGAACATGGCTGGGCGCAGGGGCGCGACCTTTTGACTTCGCGTGACGTGCTGGTGATCGACGAGGCGGGCATGGTCGGCACGCGCCAGATGGAGCGCGTTCTCTCCCATGCCGTCGACGCGGGCGCAAAGGTCGTGCTGGTCGGCGACCCGCAGCAGTTGCAGGCCATCGAGGCGGGCGCGGCGTTCCGCGCGATCCATGAGCGGCATGGCGGCGTCGAGATCACCCAGGTTCGCCGCCAGCATGAGGGCTGGCAGCAGGATGCCACCCGGCAACTTGCTACAGGGCGCACGGGAGAAGCGATCCGGGCCTATGCCGATCATGGCATGGTCCATGCCGCCGACACGCGCGAGGCAGCGCGCAGCGAGCTTGTCGAGCGGTGGGATCGCGAACGCATCGCCGCGCCGGATCAGACCCGCATCATCCTTACCCACACCAATGACGAAGTGCGCGAACTCAATGAAGCGGCGCGCGACCGGATGCACACGAGCAATGCGCTGGGCGATGACGTGCTGGTGAAGGCAGAGCCCGGCAACCGCATGTTCGCCAGTGGCGACCGCATCATGTTCCTGCGCAACGAGCGCAGCCTTGAGGTCAAGAACGGCACGCTGGGCACGGTCGAAAAGGTCAGCCCAGAGCATATCGCCGTCCGCACCGATGACGGGCGCAGCGTCGCGTTCGACACCAAGCACTATGCCCATGTCGATCACGGCTATGCCGCCACGATCCACAAGGCGCAGGGTATGACCGTTGACCGCGCCCATGTGCTGGCAACGCCGGGCATGGACCGCCACGGCGCATATGTCGGCATGTCGCGTCACCGTGAAGGTATGGCGCTCCACTATGGCCGCGACGACTTCAAGGACGAATCCCGCCTTGTCCGCACCCTGTCCCGCGAGCGGGCCAAGGACATGGCGAGCGATTACGAGCGCCGCGACCCAGCGCAGCAGTTCGCCGAACGGCGCGGCATCACCTTCCGCGAGCGTATAGCGGAAATCATCCAGAAGATTCCCGAACGCGCGCGCGGAATGTTCGATGGGTTCCGGCCCAAAGCGCAAGCCCCCGAGCGCGAACCGGGCATGTTCGCCAACTTCCGTCCGCAACCCCACGGGCCAGAAGGAGAGAAGGAACAGGCGCTTGTCCGCCAAGCCCGCGCGCCCGATCCGCGCCGCGCGGTGGAGCGCTACGCCCGCGCTGCCGCCGACATAACGCGGATGCAGGGCCAGGGTCTCCCGGTGCTTCCGCACCAGCGCGAAGCGCTGGACAAGGCGCGCGCGGGAGTGGAGGCGATCCGGCCCCATGCCGCCGCCGATCTCGGCGCGGCGTTCCAGCGCCAGCCCGAGCTTGTCCACGAAGCCGCCGAAGGGCGCGGCCAGGCCGCCATGCGCGCGATGCAGCTTGAAGCTGAAATCCGTGCCGATCCCTTCCAGCGCGCCGACAGGTTCGTCGAAGGCTGGCAGCAGCTCCAGCGTCACCGCGAGGACTTGCAGCGCGACGGCGACTTCCGAGGTGCGAAGCGTGTCGCGCAGGAAATGCACGGCATGGCGAAAGGCCTCGAACGCGATGCGCAGATGGAATCGGTCCTGCGCGGGCGCACCCGTGAACTCGGCATCGACATGGAAATGGGCCGCAGCCTTGTCCGCGATCTCGCGGATTCCGTGCCGTTCGATCACGGGCGCAACCTTGGCATGAGCAGATAGGAAAAAGATATGGAAGACAGATCACTGCCCTTGGATTCCGAACAGGAACCCGATCCGGCGACACAGGCGTTCGCACGGCTTGAAGGCGAAATGGCGCTGGTCCGCCGCGCGGTCCAGAATCTGGCGACCGAGAAGGCGGAAATCGACATTCCCGATTACAGCAACACCCTTGGCGAGATGGCGAAGCGGCTGGTCGCCATCGATGAGCATCCCGCCATGCAGATGACCCCAGAGGATATGGCGGCACGGATACAGGCCGCCGCCGCAAAAGCGCGGCGCGATGACCACGTCGCCCTTTCCGATGCAAAGCAGCAACATATCGAGTCATCCCGCGCCTTGCGGGCGTTGGCCGGAGACGTTGCCAGCTTCAACGAGCAACGCCGCCGCCTCAAATGGGCGGCAGGCGGCGGCTTGCTCGCCGGATGCCTGCTATGGGCTGTCCTTCCCGGCTTCATCGCGCGCATCCTCCCGGCAAGCTGGCATCTGCCCGAACGCATCGCCGCGCGCACCGTGCGCGAGCCTACGCTATGGGAAGCTGGAACCCGGATGATGCGGGCCGATAGCCCGGAGGCATGGCAAGCCATATCCGATGCCGCCGATATACGCCGGGACAACCGTGAGGCCATCGATGCTTGCGAGCAGCAGGCCACAGTGGCCAAACAGCCAGTGCGATGCACGATCAGGGTGCAGAACCGACAGCCGTGACGAAACCAGGCAGTGCCACTCCGGCTCATAATATCTCTATGGACAGATGGCACTTCCGATGGTATCAACAAGGCGCTTAACGCAGATACTGCCGTAAAATCAGTACCTTGCCACGATTGCCGGGTGCCCGTAGGGGTCACCA
>NZ_JAIXHL010000046.1 GCF_030145815.1 Sphingomonas sp. | reverse complement strand
GAAGGCCTCGGCATAGGCATCGTAGATGCGCTGCTGCTCGGTGGCCAGCGCGTGCTCGAGGAGCTCATATTCGACGCCTTCGAACGACAGCGAGCGGGCGGCATAGAGGCCGAGCGCCTTCAGATCCCGCGCGACGACCTCCATTGCCGCGACGCCGCCCGCCTCGATCGCCGAGACGAAATCGGCGCGGCTGGCGAACGGGAAATCCTCGCCGAGCCACAGGCCGAGCCGCTCGGCATAGGCCAGGTTCTGGACCGTGGTGGCGCCGGTCGCCGAGACGTAGATCACCCGAGCGAGCGGCAGCGCGCGCTGCAGGCGAAGCCCGGCGCGGCCCTGCTGCGACGCGGCTTGATCGCCGCGCTCGGTCTTGCCGCCCGCGGCATTGGCCATGGCGTGCGCCTCGTCGAACACGATCACCCCGTCGAAATCGGGGCCGAGGAAATCGACGATCTGCTGCACGCGGCTGGCCTTGCCGCCGCGTTCCTCGCTGCGCAGCGTGGCATAGGTGGTGAACAGGATGCCCTCGCCGAGGCGGATCGGCGCCCCCTGGCGAAAGCGCGACAAGGGCGTCACGCGCAGCGGCTCCTCGCCGAGCGCGCGCCAGTCGCGCTGCGCATCCTCGAGCAGCTTGTCCGACAGCGAGATCCAGAGCGCGCGCCGCCGGCCTTGCAGCCAATTGTCGAGGATGATGCCGGCGACCTCGCGCCCCTTGCCCGCGCCGGTGCCGTCGCCGCAGAACCAGCCTCGGCGGAAGCGGACGGCGGCTTCGCAGTCCTGCGGCGCAGCGGTCATCATGTCGCAGCTGGCATCGAGCTGCCAGGCGCCGGCAAGGAAGCCGGCATGCGCCTCGCCGGCATAGATGATCGATTCGAGCTGGGCGTCGGAGAGCACGCCCTCGGCGATCAGGCGCGGGGGCAGCAGCGGGCGGTAGGACGGCTTGGGCGGCGCGACCGACGCCATCGCCGCCGATTGCACCAGCGCGGTCGGATGCGGGCGCGCATCCGCGATGCGGATCGACTGCAGCTCGAACGGTTCGTAGATTCCGCCCGACAGCCGGGTGGTCTCGGCAGGCCGCCAGTCGCGCGTCTCATAGGCAAGCGGTACGGCATCGCCGTTCTCCGGCGGAGCGCTCGCAACGCCGCGGTCGATCTCCGGCGCCAACCGCAGTCGAGGCGGGGACGAGGACACGCACGCCGCCAGGGCCAGCGGCGCCGAGGGTCGGGGCGGCACTCCCGCAAGCACCCAGTCAAGCAGGGTCGCCAGGTCCGGAGCGTGGCCCCGGTCGGGCACGAAGTCGTGCGGCACCGCTGCGGGGACGCGATCGATCACCGTCAGCCGGGTGGCGGTGGTGGTGCCGTGGCGCGCATAGATGCTGCCGTCGATCGACGCGGTGAACACGATACGGCCGCGCTCCTGCAAGGCGGGGGAGGCGTCGCGCCATGCCGGCGCCTCGGGCGCGCACCCCGCGCCGGTGATCGCGACGAGCCGTCCTCCGGGCCGAAGCCGAGCGAGTGCCGAGGCGATATGGCGGAGCGCGGTTCCCGGCATGCGGCGATCGACGCCCGCCATGGCCGAGAAGGGCGGGTTCATCAGCACCAGGTCGGGGACAAGGCCGGGATCGAGGCGGTCGTCGATCTGCGCAGCATCATGGCGCGTGACCGGGACGCCCTCGAACAGGAGATCGAGTAGGGCGGCGCGGGCCGGGGCGAGCTCGTTGAGGTGAAGGCGGGCGCCGAACAGCCGGGCGAAGACCGCGAGCAGGCCGGTTCCCGCCGAAGGCTCGAGCAGTTGCTCGCCCGGTCGGATGCCGGCAGCCATCGCGGCGACCAAAGCGAGGCCGGGCGGCGTCGAGAATTGCTGCATCTCCTGCCCGTCCTGCGAGCGCCGCGTCTGCGTGGGCACCAGCGCGGCGACGCGCTCGACGAGGCGAAGCCAGGACCGCGCATCGCGGGCCGGGTCGAGAATCGCGGGGCCGTGCCGCTGGAGGAACAGGATCTCGGCGGCTTCGCACGTGTCATAGGCCTGCTTCCAGTCCCAGCCGCCCTCGGCATCGCTCGCGCCGGCAGCCGCGATCATGGCGTCGCGGAGCATCGTCGCGTCGATCGCCGACCCGCGTTCGAGCACGGGCAGCAGGGCGAGCGCGGCGCGGTGACAGGTGTCGGCGGCAGAAGCGGCGGAAGACGAGGGCGCGTCAAGCGGCGCCCCGGCGAGGATCGGCAGGTTCATGGCGGGTCTCCAGGAGGAATGGGCGCACGCAACCGGGCGCGCGCGGCCGTTCGGGTCAGTCGGCGGGTTGGGCGGGATCGGCGGACGGCCGATACAGATCGAAGGGGTTGCCATCGGCGAGATGGCCAAAGGGCGTCATGCAATAGGCGCCATCGTCGAAGGCGACCGCGCACAGGACGTAGCGCGGTGCGCCCGAGACCGTGTCGGTGCATTCGAGCAAGGCGAGATTGCCGTCCGCCGCCGCGCGCAGCAGCGTGTCGAAATTGGCGCGAAACGCGTGGGGGATTGCCATCGCTGGCTCCTCGAGCTGGAGGGAGGAGCGGGACGCCGCGGCGCCCCGCTCCAACGAGTCACTCGGCGGCGATCGCCAGCGGGGCGTCCTCCTCGCCCGCCTCGGCGAGGAAGGCCGGAAGCTCGGCCACAGCGCCGCCGAGCAGTTCGGCCTGGGCCGGCAGCCGCGGCGTGCGCAGCGGCTCGGGCAGCCAGCGGGCATCCTCCATCAGCCGTTCTGCCTCGCGCGCCATGTCCGGCTTCTTGAGATGGTCGATCAGCGCGGCGGTGTCGGCGCCCTTGCCTTCGGTCACCGCCTCGAGGATCCGCGCCTTGGTCACCTTGCCGAAGAAATTGTCGGCGGTGGGTTTCCAGCCGGCGGCGACGAGGTCGAGATCGACCGCGCGCGCGAGCACATGGCTGTGCGCCAGGCGGCGATCGACCATGTGCGCCGAGATGCGGCCATTGTCGTATTTGGGCGCGACCTCGTAGAGCGCGTTGACCGCATAGGCCGTGCAATGCGCGAACAGCTCGGCCTGGGCGTCGCCATCGAGCTGGAGCAGCGCATCCCAGAGATCGCGGTCCGCCTGCGGGAGGCGTTCCTTCCACGCGGCGTGCCGGGCCTCGATCGCGAGCGCGGCAGCGCTGTGCTTCATGCCGGTCGGCTGGAAACCGAAGCCGACCTTGGTGAGGCTGATGGTGAGACAGCTTTCGGTCCGGCCATAATAGAAACAGGCCAGCACGAAATTGTGCAGCACCGCGGCGAAGGCGATCTTGGGATTGCCGGCGATCGCCTCCTGCAGCGCCAGCGTCCGCTCGGCGGTCAGCTCGGAGATCAGCCGGTCCGGGAGCGGCTTGAGCCCCTCATCCTCCTCCTCGCACGACGGTTCCGCGGCGGCGGCGGCTTCGCCGCCGTCACCGTCACCGGCGCGAACCGCGCCCTCCTCGCCCTGATCGACGGCATCATCGCCGTCGCCGCCATTGCCCTCGGGCTCGACCACCGGCTCGTCTTCGGGTCGGACCCAGCCGGTCTCGATTTCGAGCGCACCCATCCGGTCGATCGTCACGAACACGCCGGCAATGGCGATGTCGGCGGGATCATAGGCCCAGCTGCCTCCAGCGAGCATCGCGATCCGCTCGTCGATCGCGGTGATCCGCGCATCGACCGCGTCGGGGATCTCGTCGGCATTCCCCCATTCGGCCTCGAGCGCATCTGCTTCGGCCTGGAGCGTCGCGACCTCGGCGAGATCGGCTTCGCTCGGTGGCGTGTGGATCGGCTCGACCGGCCGCAGGCCGTGCTCGAACCCATAGGGCAGGTCGATCGCCACCTCGACCCATTTCCAGCCCTCGCCGCGGATGCGGTCGGCCTCGGCGCCCAGCTTCTCGAGCACCAGCCGGTCGAGCAACGCGGCATCCTGCAGCCACCCGCCGCGATCTTCCTCGAACAGGTCCCGCAGCACGCAGCCGCCGCCCGCGACATAGGCATCGACGCCGACGAACAGCGCCCGGGGATCGCGCGCGGGCACGGTCGTCTCGTTGAGGCGCGCGCGGATGAAGTGCGCGGACTGGTTGTGATGGGTCTGCACCAGCTCCCAGACTTGCTCCTGGCGGGCATGATCGTCCGACACGGTGAAGGCCATGAGCTGCTCGAGGCTCATGCCGTCTGCGGCGTAGACGTCGTGCAGCGCCGGCGACACGCAGGCGAGCTTGAGGCGCTGGCGCACGACCGCGGGCGTGACATGGAAGCGCGCGGCGACATCCTCGATCTCGCTGCCTTGGTCGACCAGGCTCTTCATGCCGCGGAATTCGTCGAGCGGATGAAGCGCCTCGCGGTGCACATTCTCCGCATAGCTGTCCTCCTCGGCCGAGACCGGCGCATCGGCGGGTTTGACGACGCAGGGGACGACCGCGTCCGGCGCGAGCCGCTTGCGCTTGACGAGGATCTCGAGCGCGCGGAAGCGCCGGCCGCCGGCCGGCACATGGAAGGTGCCGGTGTCCCGGCCCTCGGCATCGAGCAGCGGCCGGACGCTCAGGCCCTGGAGCAGGCCTCGGCGCTCGATGTCCGCCGCCAGTTGCTCGATGGTGACGCCGTTCTTCACCCGGCGGACATTGGCCTGGGACAGGACCAGCTGATTGAAGGGAATCCCCTGCGCGGGCGCGAGGACGAGCTTGGGTTGGGCTTTCGCCATGTCAGTTCTCCACATGGCGGAGCGCCGGGAGACTCTCTCCCGACCTTCACTCCGCCATGGGAGCGGCGCAGCCCTCTTCCTCTGGGAGGAGGGCCGCGCCGCCGGGGATGACAGGCGTGGGGTTCAGTGCACGGCGGCCAGGAGCTTCGACGCCCTGGACTCGAGATCGAGCCGCGCATCCTGGTGCGGCTTGTCCCGCGCGAGCGCGGTGATCCCCTGGACGAAGTCGAAGATCGAGGCGGGCGGATGCCCTTCCTCGTCGAGCACGGTCGCGATGATCCTGCCGGTCTCGGCCTTCGAGAAACCGCGCCTGCGCAGGAAATCCTGCCGGTCCTCGTCGGTGCGGGCGACGATACGCTGGCGCGCCGCGAGGATGCCCGACATGAAGGGCTGCGGCGACGACGTCGCGAAATTCTCCAGCGCCGGTGCCGCTTCGTGCGCGAAGCGGTTGGCGGCGAACTTGGAGTGGCGGATGCTGATCTCCTCGAAGCCCTCCGCGCCCCAGATGTTGCGGTTCATGCAGACCGCGCGGAGATAGAAGCTCGCCATGCCGAGGGTCTTCGCGCCGACTTCGCTGTTCCAGCAGTAGAATCCGCGGAAGAACAGGTCGGGGTCGCCATTGGGAAGCCGGCCAGCCTCGATCGGATGGGCGTCGTCGACCAGGAACAGGAAGACGTCACGGTCGCTGGCGTAGAGGGTGGTGGTGTCCTTGGTGATCTCGACATGCGGGTTGTGCGTCATGGTCGCCCAGTCGAGCAGCCCCGGCACCTTCCAGCGCGTGTCGCCGGTGCCGTTGCCGGCGATCTTCATCACCGCGGCGACCAGCTCGTGATCCCAGATCCGGCCATAGTCCGGCCCGGTCACCGCGCGCAGCTCGGTGCGCCCGTCCTCGGTCTCGAGGGTCTTCATCAGCTCGGCACGGTGGTTGAGCAGGCCGTGCTGGAGATTGATGCCTGCCAACGGCGCGGGCAGCTCGCGCAGATAGCCGGAAGGCGCGCCGACCAGGCTGCACAGCTGGCCGAATGACCAATGGGTCGGCGCGACCGGCTCATCCCGCCCGGGCACGATCAGGGCGAGGCGCTCGGCATTGTCGCGGGACGCCTCGACCCGGACATCGCGCGTCTCGACGGTGCGCGTGGTGGCGCACCTGGCGCGCGCCAGCGTTGCCGCATGGAGCGCGGTGAGCGACAGATATCGCTCGTCGTCGGGCCGCGAGAACCATTCGGAAGAGACGCGCCCGATGCGCGAGCCGCGTGAGATATCGACCTTGTAGGGCGCGGCGCGCCGGGGCGGCGCGGAATGGGGTTGAAGGACAGTCGCCATGGAAATTCTCCGCGACGGGCGCCGAGAGACTCTCTCTCAGCCCTGACCCGTCACGGCCGAACCGGCCGTCCTCTTCCTCTCTCGCCGGGGTGTTGCGGGGCGGAGCGCCCGCAGATGGGGTATGGCCAGACGCGGCTGGCCGTCAGGGGAAGGCCTTCCTCTCCCGGCAGGCGGTGTAATTCGTTCCATCACTGGATCGCTCGATACAAAATACTGCATAGATGGCGGCATGTTGTTCGTGCCCGATGGTCCAGATATTCCGCAGTCGCTCCTGAGAGAACAGCGCGAAGGCAATCTGATGTTTGTCGTCGGGGCAGGCGTGTCGGTCGCTGCGGGATTGCCACTGTTCGGACGCTTGGCGGAACTGGCCTATGAACGGCTGGGCCAAGCCATTCCGGGAAAGCCTGACAGTCTCGCCACACAGGCGGAGATCGACGCCCTTGCCGCCGGGCAATATGACCGGTTGATCGGGCTGCTCGAACGCAGGCTCGTATATCGTGGCAGCGATTGGCAGCAGCCTCGAAACGATGTGCGCAACGCGATCACCGAACTGGTGAAGCCGAAGCGTGGTGCTTCGTTTGCTGCCCATCTCGACTTGCTGGATATCTCGCGCGGCACGAACGGCGTTCCGCGGATCGTGACCACCAACTTCGACACAATCTTCGAAAGAGCCTGGTATCGAGCGACCAAGCAGAGGCTACCCAGCAGCGCCTGCCAAGGCATGCCTGCGGTCGGGTCGCCAGAATTCGCTGGCGCGTTCCATCTACACGGCCGCGTCGCCGACAAGCTGCTCAACTTGAGCCAAACCGATCTGATCCTCACCTCGCCGAACTTCGGCGAAGCGTATATGCGCGACGGCTGGGCCTCGCGAACGGTCTACGACCTGATGCGGCGCTATACGCTCGTGCTGGTCGGCTATTCGGCCGACGACCCGCCGATGCGGTACATGCTCGAGGCGACCGAGGAAGGCCGGTTGAACTTCCCGGACCTGAGGCCGGCTTATGCGCTCGTCGCCGACGACAAGGACGATGCGGGCGGGCTGCGAGAGATGTGGCGCGGCAAGGGCGTGCACCCGCTGATTTTCCCTGTCCGCAACCATGACTATTCGCCGCTCTATCGCACGCTGCGCGAATGGGCGGATATGGTCCGCGACCCGCTCGGCTGGTCGGAGGCGAAGATCGCGGAAATCACGGCCACCGACCACGCAGCCAGTTCGGAGAGCCAGCGCGAGCGTCTGCTCTATATCAACAGCGCGATCTTGAGTGCGGCCGTCGTTGCCGCCCATGCCGACGACCCGGCCTGGCTGGAGGCGCTCGAAAGCGAGCGCGAACCGCTCGACGATTGGTCGTATCGCGCCTGGTTCGCCGAGCGGCTGTCGTCAGCACGGGCGGCCCGCTATGCGGTGGCACTCCAGGGGCAGATCTCTACGCGGGTTGCTCGCGCGGTCGACATCTTATTGCGCTTCCGGAGCGATCCGCTCCCCGAACCATATGCCACCTTCTGGCCCCTCTTCGTCGAGGCGCGTCTGCGCCCCGAGACCAACCCCTATGGAAGGCGGCGCATGACCGCGGCGGTGAGCGCGAGCAGCGTGGCCGAGATGGTGGCGGCTGTCGAACCTCGGTTGACGGTGGGCAAGCGCTTCAGATTCCAGGAGGCGGAAGAGCCGCTGGCGCCCCCGCAGACGATTCATGATCTCGGGCAATTCGAGTTTCGCGCCGATGAGCGCGACTGGCAGCGCAGGCTGGAGAAATGGCCCCAGACATCGCAGGCCGAGGTCAGGCTGATCGAAGCGCTGGACCGGGCGCTGGTCGAGGCGCTCGAAACCGCCGCCGATGCGGGATTACTCGAGCATAATGGCGATCTTCAATCCTGGGACATCGCGCTGGTTCACGCGCCAGAGCCCGGTGACAGCTTCGCAGAACCGGACGATCGACATCGTCGCGGCTGGCGGCGCAATCCGCCCGACCAATACAATAATCACTTCGGACCGCTCATTCGGCTGATGACGGGCCTCTGGCGCCGCCTGGCGGAGCGCGATGCCAGGCTTGCGGGGCGTATTGCCGAGAACTGGGCCGGGCGTGACGCGATGATTTTCAGGCGGCTTGCGGCGTGGAGCGCGACCATATCCAAGGCTGGACCCGCGGAGGCAATCGAGCGCTATCTGGGTTCGACGACACGCGACCGCTATTGGTCCGGCGATGACAATCCAGAGCTGGTTCGCTTCTATTGCCGGCGTTGGAACCGTCTCCACCCGCGCACACGCGACCGTATCGAGGCCGCGATACTTGCCGGCATGAAGGCGGAGACCGTCCGGCGCTTCACCGACGCCGGATATCGCAAGCGCACGCGCGCCTATTATACCGTGCGTGAGCTGGTGCGGATCGGGACCGCAGGTGGCCGCCTGTCCGCCAACGCTCGCTCACGGCTGGCAGGATTTCGCAAGGTCTATCCCGACCTCCCCAAAGAGGTGGCGATCCTCGCGCATCTCGTGAACGCAAGCTATTCGGGATCGGGCTATTCTGCCGACACGCGGGTGCTCGCACAGGTACCGGACGAGGAACTGATCGCAAGCGCTGCGGAAGCCGAGAAGAGCGACCGGATCGGGCAATCCGATGTCTGGCAGGTCCTCGTCCGCGACGATCCTGGCAGGGCGTTCCGCGCATTGCTGGCTGACCAGGGCAAAGGCCAGTTCGAAGCGCACCGCTGGCAACCGCTTCTCAGTCAATATTCCTACCAGGACCCGGCTCAGAATCCACCGCCATTGCCGGATCTCGCCAAGGTGATCGCGGCGGTTATCGTGGGCCCCGACGACGCTCTCAGAACCATGGCCTATACGCTGGTCAATGTAATCGAGCGGCGTGCCGGTTCCCCAAAAAAGCGGGTCTTTTCCGCCATCTTGCGACTCTGGGACCGGCTCACGCCACTCGCAGCCGAGATAGAAGAGGACGACGATAAGCCCCGCGCCTTGTCGGAAGTGATCCTGTCGCACCCGCTGGCCAACCTGGCGAGCGCCCTGGTCCAGATGCAAGGCAGCGTCCCACGCACTGAAGGCGGCGGGTTCGCCGTCAGGTTCCGCGGGCGGTTCAAGCTGCTCGCGTCACTTGTCGGACGTCCGGGCGTCATCGCCCGCGCGGCAATGATTCGCGAACTCGCGTTCCTCCATTGGCTCGCCCCGCAATGGGTCGATCGCTATCTTTTCCCGCTGCTCGAGGCCGGTGGCGAGGATGCGATCGACCTGATGAGCGTCGTGTCGGTCTCGGATGCGCCGCAATATTCACCGCTATTCAATCGGCTGAAGCGGTCGATTTTCCTGGCGCTGGAGCACGACAAGACGGACGGCGCAGCCCGGGAGCGTCTGTCGGGCGCTGTGGTCAGCGCCGCTTTCTCGGTCATTCGCAAGGAAGGCGGATTCCAGCTCACCGCTGTGGAGTGCCGCCACGCACTGACGCGCATGCCCAACGCCGTGCTTGCTTCGATGGCATGGGAACTCTGCACCATCTTGCGGCAGATCGATGGGGAGTCGGAACGCGCCGCCACCTGGAAGACCGTGTTCCGGCAATTCCTGACCGATTATTGGCCAAACGACGTCGCTGCGCGGACGGCCGAAGTCTCCGACGATCTGGCAAAGCTGCCGGGGCTGGCGGGATCCGCGTTCGAGGAGGCAGTCGAAATCGTCCTCGGGCTGATCCGCCCGGCGAAGTTCTACGATTTGCGACACGGCCTCGAACTGGACGAAGCTAGCGATCCGATCGCGACCTATCCGCGTGCATCGCTTCGGCTGATCGCCTCGGTAGTCGATCGCGAATCGCCGCCCCCGACCGACCTAGGTGTGGTCATGCGTGACCTTCTCGCGGCGGATCCGGGCATCGCGTCCGAACCCGCCTTTTGGCGGATGCGCCAATTGCAGCGGCCTAATTAGGTGAGCGCGGCAGGGCTGGCTGTCCGAAATTTGTATACATATTTCGGACAATGTGGCCCCAGGTCTAGCCGAGGGCTGCTGTGCTCAGGTTACATCCAAGCTCGGTGCCGGGCTCGATAGCCCAGCGGTCTCCGAACATGTCAAACATTCATATCTGACGCATTACAGCGCTTAAATCGTCATATCTGACTATATAGTGCGTGCGACTTCCGCTTCGTCATGTTCGAATGCCGGCTCGAAGCTGCGCGCCTGTGCCCCGGCAATGCCGGCATCGCGCAGCGCGCCCCGCCAGTTCTGCGCGACCGTCGACGCCAGTTCGCGGATCATTGCGCGCGCCTCCGGCGGTTTGATCTCGAAGAACTCGCACGCCTCAAGTGCGAGGAGGATCGACCGGTCATGAGAGCCGCCCTCGAAGATTGCTGTCTCCAGATGTGGATTACGGTCAGGTGCTGGGTTGACGTCGAACATGGGGGACAAGCGCCAACGGCCCCGGCCGACATAGAGGAAGCCGTGGTTCTTCAGGTGATCATCCTTGTTCGACACGAGGATGGTGAAGATCAGGCGGCGAAAGAGCTCGTGAAAATCCCGCGATGGATCGGCGGAATGGCCGCGCATGAAGTCGACGATCTCGGTATAGGATCCCAGCGCAGTGCCACGCTTGGCGAGCGCGGTCCTAGCCGAGATATAGGGAATCCGGCCACTGCCCAACCGGTCGAATCGCCGTAGCAGCGCGACCGGATAGGGCGTGTCGCCAAGCTCGAGGCGAACTTCCGGCACGGTGATGCCACAGGCTGCCGCGAGGCGTAGCACGGCGACCTCGGCGCGCTCCACTGGCTGCTGGTCGAGCACCGAGGTGAATTTGGCGAGCCACAATTGGTCGCCCTCGCGCACATTCGCTTTAGGCCGCGCACCGCCCGAGCCGCCGGCACCTGCGAGCGCCGCCAACTGCTCGGCTGAGATATCCTGCCCCTGCTCATAGGCGCGGGCGATCTCAGTGAGCGCAGCGAGGTCGATCAGGCGCGGCACCGCATCGGCTGCGGCGCCGGTGATGACGGCACCGTCGCCATCGAGGAAGCGTAGCGCGCCCTGGCGACAGGCATCGTCGGACAGGGTCAGATATTCGAATTCGCTGAGGCCGTTGCCATAGTTGCGCTCGAGCAGCCTTCGGCCCCAGCTATCCGGGGCCGCGTCGGCAAAGGCGCCGCTCAGGGCATCGCGCTGGTCGCCATGCTGGGCGGAGGCGTGAAACGGGCCGCCATCGAACGGCATGTCGGGAGAAAGGTCGAAATGGCGTGGATTGTCGATCCAGGCCTGATCATAGGCGAAGCTCGAAAATTGCCGGGGCCCGGAATGGGTGAACCGCAATTGTCCAACCGGGACCAGCCCTTCGCCGAGCGCGACCTTTGCGCGGGAGTCGGTCATCAGAATGCGACGCCATCATCATCGGAGTCGCCGGCCTGGGCGCTCACCTCGTTCTCGCCGCGCTTGCGCCGGCGCGCGGCCGGGGAGTTTCGTCCCCTTTGCGGCAGGTCCTGATCCGTCAAGGCAAGGCCGAGTTCGTCGCTGCGGACATCGATCAGTTCGGCAAGACGGTCGGTGAGGCCGAGCACGATCAAGACCTCGGCGAGCGTGCCGATGCCGATGCCCGGCTCCCCTTTTTCCAGCCGGGTTATGGTGCTGGGCGAGGAACCGGAACGCAGCGCGAGGTCGGCCACGGCCATGCGCCGCCTGAGCCGTGCCAAACGCAGGTCGTTGCCAAGCTGGCGCAATATCGGTCGGGTCTTGGGCGATGACATAACGCGTCATATATAACGCATAACGAGCGATAATCAATCATATCTGACATCTTATTGGATTTTGCTCGACCCAGCGAACCTGATCGAAGCACATGCGGTCCGACCGTACCCCTCAATGAAAATCATGGCTGCGCACCTTGATCAGGTCCTCGGAATCCACGCCGTTCGGAAACGGCGGCGAATACAAATCGCGCGGCCCCGGTCGCCAGCCCGGATCGCCTCGATCGGGCGCGCCGGCATGCGTCGCACCGTCGCCGCGACCGAACGTCACCGGCATCGCCATCCGTCCGACCGAGCGCAGCATCTCGTCGCGCGGTACGACGCGATCGACGATGACATGGATCACCGCGCCTTCCTTCTGCAGCCGCCCGCGCAAGGACACCATCGACGCCGACATCACCGCGCGGCGCTGCTTCTCGAACCGGTCGGGCCAGAGGATGCCGTTGGCGACGCCGGTTTCGTCCTCGATTGTGATGAACAGCACGCCGCGCGCCGAGCCCGGACGCTGGCGGACCAGGATTACGCCCGCGACCTCGACGAACCGGCCATCGCGAATGCCGGCGAGATCGCCGCAGCGCACGATCTTCTCGGCGGCGAGCTGCTCGCGCAGGAATGTGAGCGGATGTGCGCGCAGCGACAGCTGCAGCGTGCGGTAATCCTCGACCACCTCGCGCCCGTCGGTGAGCGGCGCCAGCGTCACGCGCGGCTCCTGGCCCTCGGGCGAAAATCCTCCCTCGCGTGCGTCCGCCGCCGCGAACAGCGGCAACGGCGCCTCGCCCAGCCCCTTCACCTTCCATAGCCCCTGGCGCCGATCCTCGGCGATGCAGTGGAACGCGTCGGCCTCGGCGAGCCGCTCGATCGCCACCCGCGGCACCCCGGCCCGGCGCCAGACCTCCTCGACGCTTTCATAGGCAAGATCGCCCCGCGCCACCGCGATCGCGGCGCCATGCACGTTGGCGAGCCCGCGGACCTGCCGGAAGCCGAGCCGGACCGCGAGATAGCGCCCGCCGCCGGAATGCCCGGACGGCTCGAGGGTGCAGTCCCAATGGCTGTGGTTGATCGAGACGGGCCGGATCTCGACGCCGTGTGCCTGCGCATCGCGGACGATCTGCGCGGGCGCGTAGAAGCCCATCGGCTGGGCGTTGAGCAACGCCGCGCAGAAGACGTCAGGATGATGATGCTTCACCCAGCAGGAGGCATAGGCGATCTTGGCGAAGGAGGCGGCGTGGCTCTCGGGAAAGCCATAGGACCCGAAGCCCTCGATCTGCTTGAAGGTGCGCTCGGCAAAGTCCTGCGGATAGCCGCGCGCGACCATGCCCCCGACCAGCTTGTCGTAGAAATGGCTGACCCCGCCGGTGAGCTTGAAGGTCGCCATGGCGCGGCGCAGCTGGTCGGCCTCGGCGGGGGTGAAGCCCGCGCCGACGATCGCGACCTTCATCGCCTGCTCCTGGAACAGCGGCACGCCCAGGGTCTTCTCGAGCACCGCGCGCAACTCGGGACGGGGATATTCGGGCTTCTCCTTGCCCTCGCGCCGCCGGAGATAAGGATGGACCATGTCGCCCTGAATCGGCCCCGGACGCACGATGGCGACCTCGATCACCAGGTCGTAGAATTTGACGGGCTTCATGCGCGGCAGCATCGACATCTGCGCGCGGCTCTCGATCTGGAAGACGCCGAGCGTGTCGGCCTTCTGGATCATCCTGTAGACGTCCGGATCGTCGTCCTGGAGATCGGCCATGCCGATCTTCACGCCCTTGTGCGCCTCGAGCAGGGTGAAGGCGCGGTTCATGCAACCGAGCATGCCCAAGCCCAGCACATCGACCTTCATGAAGCGAAGCGCGTCGATATCGTCCTTGTCCCACTCGATGATCTGGCGATCCTCCATCCGCGCCGGCTCGATCGGCACGAGATCGTCCAATCGGTCCTGGGTCAGCACGAAGCCGCCGGGATGCTGCGACAGATGCCGGGGCGTGCCGATCAGCTGGCGCGCCAGCCGCAACGTCAGCTTGAGCCGGTGATCGCTGGAATTGAGGTTGAGGCTGTCTACTGCCGCGTCCGAAATCCCGTCCATCGACCAGCCCCAGACCAGCCCGGTCAGCATCTTGGTGAGATCGCGTGGCAGCCCCAGCGCCTTGCCGACCTCGGCGACCGCGCCGCGGGTGCGGTAGCGCGTCACCACCGCGGTCAGCGCGCTGCGATGGCGGCCATAGGTTTCGTAGATCCACTGGATGATCTCCTCGCGGCGCTCATGCTCGAAATCGACATCGATATCGGGCGGCTCCTTGCGCTCGCCCGAGACGAAGCGCTCGAACAGCAGTTCGTGCTGGATCGGGTCGATCGAAGTGATGCCGAGCAGGTAGCAGACGCAGCTGTTGGCCGCCGACCCGCGCCCCTGGCAAAGGATGCCGCGCCTGCGGCTCTCCTCGACGATCGAGCGCACGGTCAGGAAATAGGGCGCATAGCCGAGCTCGCCGATCAGCTTCAGCTCGTGGGCGATCTGGCCGGCATAGGCCTGGGGAACCCCTTCCGGAAACTTGGCCGCCGCCGCGTCGGCGGTCAGCCAGGCCAGGGCCTCCTGCGCACTCTTGCCCGCCATCACCTGCTCATAGGGATATTGGTAGCGGATCTCGCCAAGATCGAAGGTGCAGGCGCGCGCGATATCGGCGGTCGCGGCGATCGCATCCGGGAAGCCGGCGAAGCGGCGCTCCATCTCCGCCGGCGACTTCAGATGCCGGTCCATGAAGCGCTCGCGCTGGTAGCCGAGCGCATCGACTGTGGTCTTCAGCCGGATCGCGGTCACGACATCCTGGAGCGGACGCGCCTCGGGGGAATGATAGAGGATGTCGCCGGTCGCAACCGCGCGGACACCGGCGGCCCGCGCCAAGGCATCCAGCGCATGGAGCCGTTCGACATCGTCGGGGCGGCGGCGGTAGGAGAGCGCCAGATAGGCGCGGTCCCCGAAGACCTGCACCAGCTCGGCGAGATGCGCTGCCGTCACCGCATCCGGCAGGTCGGGTACGAGGATCGCGACTTGTCCCTCGGCATGATCGGCGACATCGGACCAGCCGAGGATGCAGCGCCCCTTGCCGCCGCGCGCCTTGCCGATCGAGAGCAGGCGGGTCAGGCGCGACCAGGCCGGCCGGTCGGTCGGATAGAGCAGCAAGGCGCGGCCGTCGGTCAGGTCGACCCGCGCCCCCGCGATCATCCGCACCCCGGTCGCCTTCTGGCCGTCCCAGCCGCGGACCACGCCCGCGACGCTGCTCCAGTCGGCCAGGCCGAGCGCGCTGTGTCCGAGCAATTGCGCGGCCGCGAACAGTTCCTCGGGCGCGCTGCTCCCACGCAGGAACGAGAAATGGCTCGTCACCTGGAGTTCGACATAGGTGGTGGCCGGCGCCGCCATCAGCCGAAAAAGCCGTGCAGATACCAGCTGAGATCGCCGGTTTCGGGGACGACGCCGTCACCGCGCCGGAACAGCCAGAAGCGCTGGCCGCCTTCGACCTCGACCCGGAAATAGTCGCGCACCGCCCAGAGCTCGCGGGACGTGCGCCACCATTCGCCATGGATGCGCTCGGGGCCGTCACCGGCGACGACCGGGTAGATGCGCCCGCGCCAGGTGAAACGGCGCGGCGGATGATCGGGGAGCAGCGCCACGACATGCGACAGCAGCTCGGGCCGGCGCAGCATGCGCACCGGCCGCTTCCAGGCGGGCCAGCCTTCCGGCTCGGCGAGCGCGCCCAGGCGCCGCACCGCGCGCTCGGGCACGTCGCTCTGCTCGAGCCCGACCCGGAACACCGCCGCCTCGCCGGCGCGGCCGGCAAGCTGGTCGATCGCGGGCGCGAGGTCCGGCGCCGCGTCGCCATCGGGCAGGAGCGCGCCGGCGATCCGTGCGCCGAGCGGCTCGCTGTGGGGCACGCGCAAGTGCATCGCCTCGATGCCGAGCCCGGGCTCGAGCCGGTCGATCCTGAGGCCGAACATCCGCACCAGATGGCGCGGATCGCGGGTGGCGCGCGACGCGCCGATGCTGAGATGCTGATCCGCCCCGTCGACCCGTTCGGCGGTGATCACCGCAGTGCGCACGCCAAGCCCGCGCGCCTGCAGCACCGCGACCAGATCATCGACCAGATCGGTGATCACCTGGACGATCGCCTCGGGCGTGCCGATCGGCTCGAGCAGGCGCCGCGACACTATGGGGGCCTCGAACGGGACCACCGGCACGATCGGCTCGGCGGCGCGGCCGAGCGCCTGGTCGAGCCGGGTGACGCTCGCCAGCCCAAGCCGCCGGGCAAGGGGCCCGCGCGGCATCGGATAGAGGTCGCCTACCCGGTCGAGCCCGAACCGCGCGGCGGCGGCGAGCGCGGCCGGCT
>NZ_JAIXHL010000045.1 GCF_030145815.1 Sphingomonas sp. | reverse complement strand
CGACCAGGACACGATCAGATCCGGCTGAACATCCCCATCACGCCTCATCGCCATCGCTGCAGCCTATCTCGTCCTTCAATACTCTCTCTGAATCAGACGGACCCGACTTCGTCAACGGGCTGTTACGAGGACTAGGCCCCCAACGCTCGATCGCCCAATCATTTCTGCATACGTGGCAGCAAAATTTAAGCGCAGATTTAGCGATGCCGAAGAGGCTTTTGAACTGCCCGGTGGTCATCGCTTGGCAGTCATCAACGAAGTTAGCCATTACCGACCGGCGGGGTGACCAGTTCTTGTCGTCGAAGTAAGTTCCGCGGCCTGCATAAGCGCAATGAACGCGATCCTTCAACCAGACCCCGTTGGGCCACAGCTCAAGATACTGATCGACAAGGTCGCTAAGCATGGCGTCAGGAGAAAGGTATGCTGTTGTGTTCCCGAGGTGTGCAAATTGATTTCGTTGTATTCGTAAATCATTGTACTGCTGTATATACTTTTGACTGAGAGTTTCAGCACAAATGGAATTGACGGCCTTGGGCAAATCTACCGCATCAAGTGTCCGAAGGTTCGAAAAATCAATATCTCCCCTCTTGGTCGAAAAGGAGATGCCTGAGTTTAGGAGAAGCAGATAAGGGCTCACAGATGCGATACGAGCTTTTAGCGCAAGCTCGTTACTTTGTTGAACAATTGCAAGGATCGCTTGAAGTTCTTCCTGAGCTGAGTCGAGGTACTCCGCACGCTCTTCAGTCCAATCGTCCTCCTCAAGTGTCCTGCCTGGGCTGGCGCTGAAGATATCCATCAAGCCGTTCCAAGCGCGAAAATGGAGCTTTTGTGCTGTCTCGTTCAGGCCAATTGCGGTCGGGACGTTAATTATCATGAATCTGGAATTTTCAAAAAACTCGAGCGGATGAGCACACTGCTTAGCACTAACCCGCTGAATTTCCTCCCCCAATAAGAAGCGCGAAGACTGCGGCTGCAAGCTCTGAGCCAAAGCAGCGGTTCCAACGGCTGTGATGAACGAACGACAGAATTCCTACGTGGAAGAATCGGCCTCAAACGTCCGCAATGTTAGCGTTCTGCGCAGTTTATCCACGCGCCGCGCATAGACCGTCAGGAGGGCATCCGTGCGTTCGAGGAACAGCTTGGTCGCCTCACGGGCAATCTGCCCATGGGCTCCGAGAATGAGAATGTTCATCTTTCTTGTTCCTGATCGTCGTCAGCGCCGCATCGGGGCTTCGCGCCCAGCCATGGCGAGCTGCTCCGGCCTGAGCCGGTCGCCGGTGATCGGAATGCCCCGTGCGGCTGCGTTGAGCTCGGAGAGCTCTGCCGGAGTGAAAGTCACGTCCAGCGCGCCGAGATTCTCGTCGAGGTGTTGAGCGTGCGTCGTGCCCGGGATCGGCACGATCCAGGGCCGTTGCGCAAGCAGCCAGGCAAGAGACACCTGCGCGGGTGTCGCCTGCTTGCGCGTCGCCCAGTCGCGGACCAGCGCAACGAGCGGCATGTTCGCCGCCAGAGCCGCCGCCGTAAAGCGAGGCTGGTTTCGACGGTAGTCGGAATAGCCGGGCGCGTCGAAACGCGTGCGCGGCGTGATGTCCCCCGTCAGGAAGCCCACGCCAAGCGGGCTCCACGGGACCAGGCCGATTCCGAGTTCCTCAAGTACCACCAGCAACCCTTGTTCCGGGCCCCGCCACAGGAGTGAATATTCATTCTGGACCGCCGCGAGCGGCTGTACTGCATGGGCCCGTCGCAGCGTATTCAACCCCGGTTCGGACAAACCGAAATCACGCACCTTGCCGGCGCTGATGAGGTCGCGGACGGTGCCGGCCACATCCTCGATTGGAACGGCGGGATCCACTCGGTGCTGGTAAAGCAGATCGATATGGTCGGTGCGCAGCCGTCGCAGCGATGCATCCACGACCGATCGGATGTGGTCAGGTCGACTGTTCAGTCCGCCGGTGCGGCGTCCGTTGGAGTCGATAGCAAAGCCGAACTTGGTCGCGATGACGACGCGTTGCCGCACTGGGGCCAGCGCCTCGCCGACCAGATCCTCGTTGACGAATGGCCCATAGGCCTCGGCGGTGTCGAACAGTGTCACGCCCCGGTCCACGGCCTGATGAATGAGGCGTGCCATCTCCGAGGGGTGGCGTGGCGCATTGTAGTTGCCGCTGTTCATGCTCATGCAGCCAAGGCCGATTGCAGACACTTCCAGCGTGCCAAGCCGCCTTGTGGAGCCATTGCCCGCTTGTGCAAAAGCCGCGCTAGCGGTGCGAGGCGCCATCACCGCCGCTCCAGCAGCAAGCGATGCCAGCCCAAAGGTGCGCCGATCCACCGCGAAGGCCTCGGAGTTAATCATCTACTGTCCTTTCGTGGGTTGTGATCGGCTGGGCAGCTCAAGCCCGTCCAACCAATCGTTCACCGAGTTGAGGGTGCGGCGTTCCTGGTCGCATTCGAGCACGAACGGGTCGATGAGGCGCGCCTGCGGCGCGTGGCGGCTGAGCACGTCGAGGCTGCTGCCGGTGCCGTAGCCGCCGTGCGTGATAAACGGGACCAGCGTCTTGCCCGAAAGATCGTGCTCCGAGAGGAAAGAGCGGATGATCGAGGGCGCCGTCATTCCCCAGATCGGGAAGCCGAGGAAGATAGTCTGGTAACTCGCCAAGCCGGAAACGGAGGCGGCGAGCGCTGGTCTGTATTCGGCCTGCCGCTCGCGCTCTGCCTGGGCGACCGTCTCATCATAATCGTCGGGGTAGGGGCGCGCTGGCTCCACCTCGAACAATCCGGCTCCAAGCGCCCGTGCAATGCCGCGCGCGATAACCCGTGTGTTGCCGCTGCGCGTGAAATAGGCGACCAGAATTGGCGAAGTGCCCGCAGTCCCTTGCGGAGCCTGAGCGCAGGCGGACGTTGTCGCCAAAAACGGCGCGAGCGCCGACGCGGCCACCAGACCGCGCCGCGTCAGGTTGGGCCCGTCTGTCACGCCGCCGCCCGACGCGGCAGCGGTGAGGTCCCGTTGGTGCCCCGCGAACTGGTGCCGAGCTTGGCTCCGGGCTCGATGAGGTCCATCACTCCCGGAGCCCCCCGTTCGCCGACGATGGTGAGGCGCGCGAAGCCCTGTTCGATGTCGCGCATGTCCTCAGCCGTCAGGCGGACGTTGGCGGCGGCGACATTCTGCTCAAGATGTTGCCGCTTCGTTGTTCCGGGGATGGGGACGATGTAGGGCCGCCGGTGCAGCAGCCAGGCAAGCGCCGTCTGCCCTGGCGTCACGCCATGCCGACTTCCGACCTCGCGCAGGAGCTCGACGACCTCCCAGTTCGTGCGCATCGCCTCGGGCGTGAAGCGCGGCATCGTGCTGCGGCGGTCGGTTGACACGAACCTGCTTTCCGGCCTCACCGTGCCGGTGAGAAACCCCTTTCCGACTGGTGACCAAGGAACAAGGGCAATGCCGAGCTCCTCGCAGACGGCCATCACCTCGACTTCGGGATCCCGCGACCAAACGGAATATTCGTTCTGAAGGGCAACGACCGGCTGAACGGCGTGCGCGCGTCGGATTGTGGCCGCGGCCGCCTCGGACAGACCAAACGAGCGGACCTTCCCCTCACGGATGAGGTCAGCCACCGTGCCGGCGACATCCTCGATCGGGACAGTCGGGTCGACGCGGTGTTGATAGAGAAGATCCACATAATCGGTCTTCAGTCGGCGCAGTGAACCTTCAAGGGCGCGACGGATATTGTCCGGGCGGCTGTTGAGACCAGTGATCTCACCGCGACTATCGATTGCGAAGCCGAACTTCGTCGCGATGATCACGCGTTGGCGGATGGGAGCCAGAGCCTCGCCGACCATCTCCTCACTGAGCCAGGCGCCGTAGGCCTCGGCGGTGTCGAACATGGTGACGCCGACGTCGGCCGCGTGACGGAAGAGTCTCGCCGCGTCGCCTTTCGCCATTGGCGGGCCAAAGCCCCAGGCAGCGTTCATGCAGCCTAGCGCGATTGGCGTTACGTGGAACGAGCCGATGCGACGACGGCCGCCGGGTGATGCGGCGAGCAACTGAGCACTCGCTGGCGTTGCCGACGTTGCAAGCGCGGCCGCTGCCATCGCCCCGCTGCCAATGAGAAAACTTCGCCGGTCTAAATTTGCTCTGATGAGGTTGCTCATCGGTCATCCTTTCATTTCTCTGAGCCCCGCGTCATGGACGGACCAACAACTTGAGCGCCTCGCGATCGTTCATCGCGCTGTAGCCGTCGGGCACGCCGTCCAGGTCGACCGTGCGGTCGAACACGCGACGAGCGATCGCCTGGCCGATCAACCCAGCGCCAGCGAGAACGATGACCTTTGTCACACTTCCTCCTTCGCCGGCGCCTCTCGACCAACCATCGCAGCCTGAGCGGGCGCATAGCGTTCGCCAGCGACCTCAAGGTCGGCCAGCGCGGCTTTGATCTCAGCGAGGTCAGCTTCGATCGGCTCGACATCGGCTGAACCGAGGTTCTCCTTGAGCCGGTGCAACTTGGTCGTGCCCGGGATCGGCACGATGTAAGGCCGCTGCGCGAGCAGCCATGCGAGCGCGATCTGCGCCGGGGTGGCGCCCTTATCGTCTGCGATACGCTTCAGCAGATCGACGAAGGCCTCGTTCCTCGCCATGGCCTCCGGCTGGAAACGCGGCGTGCTGGCGCGGAAGTCCCCCTCGCCGAGCTTGGTCGAGCCGGACATTGCGCCCGTGAGGAAGCCCTTGCCGAGCGGGCTGTAGGGCACAAAGCCGATGCCGAGCTCGTCGCAGGCCTCGACGATCCCGTTCGTCTCCGGCGCACGCCACCACAAGGAATATTCGTTTTGGACGGCCGTCACCGGCTGAACGGCGTGGGCGCGGCGAAGCGTCTGCGCACCCGGCTCGGACAATCCGAAGGCCTTGACCTTGCCCTCTGCGATGAGATCCCGAACGGCACCGGCGACATCTTCGATCGGAACGTTCGGATCAACGCGATGCTGGTACAGCAGGTCGATGGTCTCGATGCCGAGCCTGCGAAGCGATCCCTCAACGGCCTGCCGGATATGTTCGGGCCGGCTGTTCATGCCACCCCGATTCTCACCGGTGGCAGGGTCAATATCGAAGCCGAACTTGGTGGCGATCACCACCTGATCGCGCACAGGCCTCAGCGCCTCTCCGACCATCTCCTCATTGGTGAAGGGGCCATATACCTCGGCGGTGTCGAAGAAGGTAACTCCGAGACCCACCGCCTGGCCGATGAGGGCGATGCCGTCTGCCTTGCTGACCTTTTCGGCATAGCCGAAGTCGAGACCCATGCAGCCGAAGCCGATGGCGGAAACGGCGAGGCTGCTTGAGCCGGTGCCGAGAGTGCGAGTCTTCATGAGCGCTGCTCCTTGGGAATATTAGCGGTAGGAAAATTGGAGGACCGCTTCGGGCAGTCGCTCACCCTGGATTTGGATGCGCGCAGCGGCCCCTTCGATCTGCTCGAGGTCGGACGCGGTCAGCGTGATATCGGCGGCACCGACATTCTCGCGAACGCGATCGAGCCGCCGGGTACCTGGGATCGGCACGATCGAGGGCTTCTGCGCCAGCAGCCACGCGATCGCGATCTGCGCCGGTGTCGCACCCTTGTCGGCGGCAACGTCGCGAAGAAGCTCGACCAAAGCCTGGTTCGCTTCACGCGCCTCGGGCGTGAAGCGCGGTGAGGCGTTTCGGAAGTCGTCGGCTTCGAGCTTCGTGGTCGCGTCGATCGCTCCGGTGAGAAAGCCGGCGCCGAGCGGGCTCCACGGGACGAACCCTATTCCGAGTTCCTCGCAGACCGGCAGAACTTCAGGCTCCGGCTCACGGGTCCACAGCGAGTATTCGCTCTGCACCGCCGTAACCGGTTGTACGGCATGAGCGCGCCGGATCGTGCCGGCGGCTGCTTCCGACAGGCCGAAGTGACGAACCTTGCCCGCCTCGATCAACTCTTTGACCGTGCCGGCGACATCCTCGACCGGCACCTCGGGATCGACCCGATGTTGGTAGAGAAGGTCGATCGTCTCGACGCCGAGCCGCTTGAGCATGGCATCTGCGACGCGCTTGATATGATCGGGGCGGCTGTTGAGGCCGGGAAGACGCTCACCGGTATCGGGATCGATGTTCCAGCCGAACTTGGTGGCGATCACCACCTCATCGCGGACAGGCGTCAGGGCCCCACCCACCAGCACCTCATTGGTCCAGGGCCCGTAGGCTTCGGCGGTGTCGAAGAAAGTGACGCCGAGTTCGTGCGCGCCCCGAATGACGCGGATCGCCTCATCATTGTCGGGGCTCGCGCCGTACATCGATGCGAAGCTCATTGTGCCAAAGCCGATCTCGGACACCGGCAGCGTGCCCAGCAAGCGTGTTTTCATGTTGCTTCTCCTAATCCGGTTTCGCGGGGCCTTAGCCTGGGATCGGCAGCTTGCCGGCGCGCATCGCCGCGATGACGCCGCCGTCGATCAGAAGATCGCTGCCAGTGATGAAGCCTGCGTCCGGACCCAATAGATAGCCGGCAGCGATCGCGATTTCCTCGGGCGGGGCCATGCGCCTGGCGGGTGAGGCATCGACCATGGCGCGATATCCATCGCCTATTGGAGAATTCAGTTCGTGAAGCGCCAGCGGCGTCAGGACAATCCCTGGGCTCAGCGAATTTACCCGCGCGCCTTTCGCGCCCCACCGCATCGCCTCGCCTTGGACGCGCAGGTGGTTTGCTTTCTTGGCAAGAATGTAGGCAGCCATGGAATTTGGCACGTCCTTGACGATCGGCAGGTCGAGCAAGTCATCGGCTGGCGCGAGGGCAAGACCCTGCTCGTCCTCGGGCGAAAGCGGCGGCTGCATGTGCCCGGCCATGCTGGAGATGACGAGTCCGGACCCGCCGGGAGCAATCACCCGCCCGAACTCCTCGAACACAACGGCCGAGCCATATAAATCGACTTTGATCACCTGCTCCGGCGCCGCCATGTTGGGCGAAAGGCCGGCGGTGTTGACCACCTGTTCGACGCTGCCCAGCGCCGCTGCAGTTTCCGCTAGGGCACCCACAGACTCTCGGGAGGAAACATCAACCTGCCGCGTCTCGACTTTGTAGCTGGCACTTTGCAGTGCTTCGGCGCCTGCGCTCAGTGTTCCCTCATTCCAGTCGGCCAGGAGGACCGTCTTTCCAAATCCCTGCCGCCGCGCGATCGCGAGACCGATCCCGCCGGCGCCAATCACGACCACCACATTCGTCATTGTCTTTCTCCTTGAAGAGGGGCGACTCAGTGCACCGTCATGCCAATAGACTTAGAGCCGCTTTGATCTAGAAATTAGAGTTTAAATAAGACTAGGGTCTATGAATCTGAGTCATGGAACTCTAAGGACGCGATATGCGGCGCGAAGACATGGCGGATCTGACGATGTTCTTGGCGGTTGCTGAGGAACAGAGTTTCACAGGCGCCGCGAAGAAGCTCGGTGTTTCCCAGTCTGCGCTCAGCCATACCGTGCGACGGCTCGAGACGCGGCTTGGTCTGCGGCTTCTGACACGAACGACGCGAAGTGTGGCGCCGACAGAGGCAGGGGAGCGTCTGCTTGAAACCCTCCGGCCCGCGATCGATGAGATCGACGAGCGCTTGGCCGCGCTCACTTTGCTGCGCGAGCGCCCGGCCGGCACTATCCGCATCAATGCGTCCGAGCATGCGGCCGAGACGATCCTGTGGCCCGCCATTGATGGGTTGGTCACCGAATATCCCGATATTCACGTGGAGGTGCACGTTGAGTCCGGGTTTTCCGATATCGTTGCAGACCGCTTCGACGCCGGCGTCCGGCTTGGCGAGGCTCTCGCGAAGGACATGATCGCCGTCCGCATCAGTCCCCGCCTGCGTATGGCTGCAGTATCGTCCCCGGCCTATTTCGCTGAACACGGCACCCCGATCGTGCCGCAGGATCTCGCTGCGCACCGCTGCATCAACCTACGTATGACAAGCGCGGGAGGGATTTACGCCTGGGAGTTCGAGAAGGATGGACGCGAGCTCCGGGTCAAGGTGGACGGGCAGCTGGTGTTCAACCGAATTCGGCTCATCCTAGGGGCGGCTGCGGCTGGTCATGGCATCGGCTACGTCCTGGAAGACCAGGCCGCTCCGCTGCTCTCCTCAGGAGCCTTGGTACGCGTGCTCGAGGACTGGTCACCGCCTTTCGACGGCTACTATCTCTATTATCCATCCCGCAGGCAGACCTCGCCTGCGTTCAGGCTCGTGGTTGACCGCCTGCGCTACCGCGACTGACGAAAGGCACCCAAAAATGTCTGCGTTTCGGCGATGCGCGATATGGCGACATTTCCCCTTACAGTTCGTGAACCTACGGCAGCTTTAGATGAGGACACGGTACGGCCTTAACGGCCGGAATGTCAGCGATTCCTGCCTGGCATTTTACTGGCGGTTCCGCCGAACCTTTCTGCGTTTTCGCTAGCATACGCCCGCTGCAACAAGCTGTTGCCAAAGCCAGTTTTGATGCCTC
Source organism: Sphingomonas sp. (assembly GCF_030145815.1). Lineage (GTDB taxonomy): Bacteria > Pseudomonadota > Alphaproteobacteria > Sphingomonadales > Sphingomonadaceae > Sphingomonas. The sequence goes on along the minus strand of NZ_JAIXHL010000045.1, from coordinate 10,368 downwards.
TTTGATCCGCCTCGCGGGGTCGCCGATGGTCGGTCAGCCCTGTCCATACGAGGCGATTCATGAGCGTCATCCCGATCAAATCCCAGGCATCGTCGCGCGGTGCACGGATGCTGCGCACTGCGCTCGGGCCGGAGATCGCTGCCTGGCTTGAGGACGCCTCAGTCATTGAAGTCATGCTCAATCCCGACGGGCGGCTGTGGATCGACCGGTTGGGAGCCGGGATCGCCGATACGGGGAACGGGATGTCCGCTGCCGATGGCGAGCGGATCATCAGGCTAGTCGCCCATCATGTCGGGGCCGAGGTCCATGCTAAAGCGCCGCGGGTCTCGGCGGAGCTTCCCGATACGGGGGAGCGGTTTGAGGGGCTGCTGCCTCCGGTCGTGGTCGCACCAAGCTTCGCGATCCGCAAGCCCGCTGTCGCAGTGTTCACGCTCGAGGATTATGTCGCGGCGGAAATCATGTCCGCGTGGCAGGCTGAGGCGCTGGTTGCAGCGGTTGCAGCCCGCAAGAACATCCTGGTCGCTGGCGGCACATCCACCGGCAAGACCACCCTCACCAATGCGCTGCTGGCCGAGGTTGCCAAGACCGAGGACCGCGTGGTCCTGATCGAGGACACCCGCGAGCTGCAATGCGCCGCGCCGAACCTTGTGTCATTGCGTACCAAGGACGGCGTTGCCACCCTCTCAGACCTCGTCCGCTCGGCGCTGCGGTTGCGGCCTGACCGCATTCCCATCGGCGAAGTGCGCGGCGCGGAAGCGCTCGACCTTCTGAAGGCATGGGGCACCGGCCATCCTGGCGGGGTCGGGACGATCCACGCCGGGTCTGCACTTGGCACGCTGCGGCGCATGGAGCAGCTGATCCAGGAAAGCGTGGTCACCGTGCCGCGCGCGCTCATCGCCGAGACCATCGATGTCATCGCCGTGCTCGTCCGCGACGGCACCGGGCGGCGCCTCGCCGAACTTGCTCAGGTCACCGGGCTCGATGCCCACGGCGACTATCAGATCCTTCCCATCACCCCCCACCCTCAAGGAGACATTTCGTGATCCAGACCCTTTCGCGCGCCCGTGCCCGCCTGTCCGCGGCTATGCGCGTTGGCTTTGTCACCCTCTCGGTCGCGACGCCCGCCCATGCGGCGGGATCGTCGATGCCGTGGGAAGCGCCGCTCCAGTCGATCCTCGAATCCATCCAGGGTCCGGTCGCCAAGATCGTCGCGGTCATTATTATCATCGCGACTGGCTTGGCGCTGGCGTTCGGCGATACTTCGGGCGGCGCGCGGCGGATGATCCAGATCGTTTTCGGCCTGTCGATCGCCTTCGCCGCCTCGTCCTTCTTCCTGTCGTTCTTCTCGTTCGGCGGCGGAGCGCTGGTCTGATGGACGGTGCGCCGCCCGAGACCGTCCCCGGCTACGTCGTGCCCGTCCACCGCGCACTGACCGAGCATATCCTGCTCGGCGGCGCGCCGCGCGGGCTTGCCATCGCCAACGCGACGCTGGCCGCCGCGATCGGGCTCGGCCTGCGGCTGTGGATCGCCGGCGTGGTGATCTTTGCACTGGGCCACATGGCCTCGGTCTGGGCGGCGCGGCGCGATCCCCAGTTCGTCGATGTCGCGCGCAGGCATCTGCGCTTTCCGAACTTTCTGAGGGTTTGAGCCGATGCTGTCGCTTCGCGAATATCATAATAAGGCCGACCGGCTCGCGGACTTCCTGCCCTGGGCGGCACTGGTCGCGCCGGGCGTCGTGCTCAACAAGGATGGCAGCTTCCAGCGCTCGGCCCGCTTTCGCGGTCCCGATCTCGATAGCGCAACTCCTGCAGAGCTGATCGCGACGACCGCCCGGCTCAACAGCGCGCTGCGGCGGCTGGGCTCGGGCTGGGCGATCTTCGTCGAGGCGGTGCGCCGTCCGGCGAATGACTATCCCGACAGCGACTTTCCCGACCCGGCCTCAGCGCTGGTCGAGCGTGAGCGCGCCGCGCAGTTCGCCGAGGAAGGCGCGCATTTTGAGAGCCGCTATTTCCTGACGCTGTTGTGGATGCCGCCTGCGGAAGACGCCGCGCGCGCCGAAAGCTGGCTGTACGAGGGCAAGGCCGAGAAGGGTATCAACGCACGAGAACTGCTCGACCTCTTCATCGACCGGACCGACCGGCTGTTGCGTCTGGTCGAAGGTTTCGTGCCCGAAGTGGCCTGGCTCGATGACAGCGAGACGCTGACTTACCTGCATAGCTGCATTTCGACCCGCAGCCACCGCGTCCGCGTTCCGGAAACGCCCATGCACCTCGATGCGCTGCTTGCCGATGAGCCGCTGACCGGCGGGCTCGAGCCGAAGCTGGGCCGCGCGCATCTGTGCACACTCACCGTGGTCGGTTTCCCCAGCAGCACCTTCCCGGGCTTGCTCGACGAACTCAACCGGCTCGCCTTTGCCTATCGCTGGTCGACGCGCGCGGTGATGCTCGACAAGACCGATGCGACCAAGCTGACGGCCAAAATCCGGCGGCAATGGTTTGCCAAGAGGAAGTCGGTTGCGGCGATCCTCAAGGAGGTGATGACCAACGAGGCCTCGACGCTGCTCGACAGCGACGCTTCGAACAAGGCCGCCGACGCCGATGCGGCGCTGCAGGAGCTGGGATCGGATTTCGTCGGCCAGGCCTATGTTACCGCCACAGTGACGGTGTGGGACGAGGATCCCGCACTTGCCGCGGAAAAGTTGCGCCTAGTCGAGAAGGTCATTCAGGGCCGCGATTTCACCGTGATCGTCGAGGGTATGAACGGGGTCGAGGCCTGGCTCGGCTCGCTCCCCGGCCATGTCTACGCCAATGTCCGGCAGCCCCCGATCTCCACGCTCAATCTGGCCCACATGATCCCCCTCTCAGCCGTGTGGGCCGGGCCGGAATGGGACGAGCATTTCCGCGCACCCCCGCTGCTCTACGCGCGGACGGAAGGCTCGACCCCATTCCGGTTTTCGCTGCATGTTGGCGACGTCGGCCACTCGCTGATCGTGGGCCCGACCGGTGCGGGCAAATCGGTGCTGCTCGCGCTGATGGCGCTGCAGTTCCGGCGCTACGATCGCGCCCAGGTCTTCGCGTTCGACTTCGGAGGCTCGATCCGCGCCGCCGCGCTCGCCTGCGGCGGCGACTGGCAGGACCTGGGAAACAGCCTCTCCGACGACAGCGCTGGCGCGGTGCAGTTGCAGCCGCTTGCCCGCATCGACGAGGCAGCCGAACGCAACTGGGCGGCTGAATGGCTTCAAGCAATCCTGGCCTCCGAGGGCGTGACGGTCGATCCGGTCACCAAGGAGCATCTTTGGTCAGCATTGACATCGCTCAGCACGGCACCGGTGGCAGAGCGCACGCTGACTGGCTTGGCCGTGCTGCTCCAGTCGCAGGCCTTGAAGCAGGCGCTCGCGCCCTATTGCATCGGCGGGCCGTTCGGTCGGCTGCTCGACGCCGAGGTCGAGCACCTGGGTGAAGCGAGCTTCCAGGCCTTTGAGACCGAGGGGCTGACCGGTTCGGCGGCGGCGCCCGCCGTGCTTTCCTACCTGTTCCACCGGATCGAAGGGCGGCTCGACGGCTCGCCAACGATGATCATCATCGACGAGGGCTGGCTGGTGCTCGACAGCCCTGCCTTCGCCGCACAGCTGCGCGAGTGGCTGAAGACCCTACGCAAGAAGAACGCGAGCGTGGTCTTCGCGACCCAGAGCCTCGCCGACATCGAAACATCGGCAATCGCGCCGGCCATCATCGAAAGCTGCCCGACCCGCATATTCCTGCCCAATGAGCGCGCGGTCGAGCCGCAGATATTGTCGATCTATCGCCGGTTCGGCCTCAACGACCGGCAGATCGAGATCGTCGCGAGGGCGACGCCCAAGCATGATTACTATTGCCAGTCCGCGCGCGGCAACCGGCTGTTTGAGCTGGGCCTGGGCGAAGTCGCACTCGCGTTCACCGCCACCTCGTCGAAGGCCGACCAACTCGCAATCGACGAACTGACCGACGCGCATGGCACGTCGGGTTTCGCACCCGCCTGGCTGCGCCATCGCGGCCTTGCCTGGGCTGCCGACATGCTTCCCCCCGATTCAATCCCCCCAGCCCGAAACGCTTCGTCCCCATCGGGCCAACCCAAGGAGTAGTGCCATGAAGTCCTCCCGTTTTACCCGTGCGCTCGCCGCCGGTGCCGCGATCCTGTCGCTGACCGCGACCGCGCTGGTCCCCGCACCCGCCTATGCCCAGTTCGGCGGGATCGTTTACGATCCCTCGAACTATTCGCAGAACATCCTGACCGCTGCGCGCACACTCGAGCAAATCAACAACCAGATTCGGCAGCTGCAGAATCAGGCGACCTCGCTGGTCAACGAGGCGCGCAACCTCGCGAGCCTGCCTACCACGATGCTGGAGCCGCTCCAGCAACAGATCCGGCAGACCCAGCAGCTCCTCGCGCAGGCGCAGCGCATCTCGTTCGACGTCCAGCAGATCGAGCGAGAGTTCGCGCGCCAGTATTCACCGTCCAGCTTGACCGGCAGCCAGCGCGAGATGGTGCAAGTTGCCGAGGAGCGCTGGAAGAACAGCGTCGCAGCCTTCGAAGATGCCCTCAAGGTCCAGGCCGGCGCGGTCAGCAATATCGAAGGCTCGCGCTCTGCGATCAACACCCTGGTTACAGCGAGCCAGTCGGCGACGGGCGCGCTTCAGGCGGCCCAGGCCGGGAACCAGCTGCTTGCGCTGCAGTCGCAGCAACTCTCCGACCTCATCGCCACAGTGGCGGCAATGGGCCGCGCGCAGTCGCTCGATGCAGCGAACTCGGCGGCAGCCAAGGCGCAGGCGCGGGAGCAGCTGCGCCGATTCATGGCGCCGGGGCGCGGTTACGTTCCGGCCAATGCCCAGATGTTCCGGAACTGAGGCGATGGACACCAAGCTCTTCGCGCGGATCGGAGCCGGGGCGTTTGTCGCCGTGGCGCTGACCATGTCCGTGCTCCAGCTGCGCGAAGAGCCTGCACCGCCGCCGACCGAGGTCATCAGCGTCTGGGAACCCGACGGCGATCCTCTCCCCGCCCAGCTGCGCGCCTGCGCCGCCATGGGCGAGCTGGCGCTGTCCGCGCCCGATTGCCGCGCGGCCTGGGCCGAGAAGCGGCGGCGGTTTCTCGGGGTGGAAGCCAAGGCCGGTGAACCACCCGCCGATGCCGGCGCGCCGCCTCAGGCGAGCGATGTTCCAGATTTGAAGGACCAGTAACATGGGTGGCACCGGCGTCGTCGACCGTTTCCTCGACATCTTCTCGCGCTACATCGACAGCGGTTTCGGTCTGCTCTCGGGCGAGGTCGCATTTATCGCGACCACGCTGATCGTGATCGACGTAACGCTGGCCGCGCTGTTCTGGTCTTGGGGCGAGGCCGACGATGTGCTGGCGCGGCTGGTCAAGAAGACGCTGTTCGTCGGGATTTTCGCCTACATCATCGGCAACTGGAACAATCTCGCCCGGATCGTCTTCGAGAGCTTCGCCGGTCTCGGGCTCAAAGCGAGCGGCACCGGGTTCACTGCCGCCGAGCTATTGCAACCAGGCCGGGTCGCGCAGGTCGGCCTCGATGCGGCGCAGCCGATGCTCACCGCGATCTCGGACTTGATGGGGTTCGTCAGCTTCTTCGAGAACTTCCTCCAGATCGTGATCCTGCTGCTCGCCTGGGCAATCGTCATCATCGCCTTCTTCATCCTCTCGATCCAGCTGTTCATCACGCTGATCGAGTTCAAGCTGACCACGCTCTGCGGCTTCGTGCTGATCCCGTTCGGACTGTTCGGCAAAACCGCGTTCATGGCCGAGCGCGTGCTCGGAAATGTGGTGTCCTCGGGCATCAAGGTGCTGGTGCTGGCGGTGATCGTCGGGATCGGTTCGACCATCTTCTCCGAGTTCACTTCGGCAATCGCGGGCGAGCCGACGATTGAGGACGCACTGTCAATTGTGCTGGCAAGCCTCGCACTGCTTGGCCTAGGCATCTTCGGACCTGGCATCGCCAACGGCATCGTCTCGGGCGGACCGCAGCTTGGCGCTGGCGCTGCCGCCGGAACCGCGCTGCTTGCCGGTGGTGCCGCAGCTGGTGCAGTTGCGGGTGCCAAACTCGCAGGTGGTGCCGTCGCCAGCGCCGCTTCCAACGTCGCACACGGCACCTCGCGTGCCGCTGGCGGTGCGACCATGGCCTATGCGCTCGGTTCGGCAGGCAAACCGGGCGCCAGTGCGGTCGGCTCGGGCATGGCCGCGGTCGGCGATGCCGCCGTTGGCGCTGCAACTTCTCCGCTGCGCAAGGCGGGCGACAGTATGAAGCAGTCGTTCCGCGAAGGCAGCCGCGCCGCGATCACCAACACCGGCGGTACGATCACACCTGGCCCCAATACCCCGCCTTCGCCGCCCGCCGCCCCCGACCAAGGCCAACCCGCCTGGGCCAAGGCGATGAGGGACCGCCAGACCATCGCACATGGCGCGACCATCGCTGCCCATACGCTCAAGTCCGGCGACAGCCACGGCGGCGGGGCATCCATCGATACTAGCGAAAAGGACTGACCCATGTTCCGACGACCCTCGATCCGCTACGGCAAGTCCCCCGAACCCGAAACGCCTTACCAGCGCGCCGCGCAGGTCTGGGATGACCGGCTCGGCTCGGCCCGCGTACAGGCGCGCAGCTGGCGGCTCGCCTTCTTCGGGGCGCTGGGTCTTTCGACCTGCCTCACCGCCGGGATCATCTGGCAGGGAGCGCGCGGATCCATCGTTCCTTGGGTGGTGCAGGTTGACCGGCTCGGCGAGGCCCAGGCGGTTGCCCCCGCCGATATAGGCTATACGCCTTCGGACCCGCAGATCGCGTTTCATCTAGCGCGCTTCATCGAGCAGGTCCGCGCCGTGCCCGACGATCCGATCGTCGTCCGCCAGAACTGGCTGCGGGCCTACGACTTTGCCACCGACAAGGGCGCGCTCGCGCTCAACGACTATGCCCGGACCAACGATCCGTTCGCCCTGATCGGGCGCGAACAGGTCGGGGTGGACGTCACCAGCGTGATCCGCGCCTCGCCGACCAGCTTTCGCGTCGCCTGGGTCGAGCGGCGATACCGCGACGGCAGCCTTGCAGAAACGAGCCGCTGGACCGCGATCCTGACCATCGCGCTGCAAATCCCGCGCACTTCCGACGCCGTGCGCAAGAACCCGCTCGGCGTCTTCGTCAACGCCATCAACTGGTCGAAGGAACTTGGATCATGAATACCAGCTCGTCAGCGGCGGCATGCCGCGTAATTTCCTCAGTGTTTGCAGCAAGCGCGATGCTCGCTTCACCTACGCAGGCCAAGGACCAGCCTGCCGCGCCTGCGTTCCCTAACGAGATTGCGCAGGCGCCCCATTCGGAACCAGCGGTCGTGGCAATCCCTGTGCCGCTTCCACTGCCCGGCCAACTCAAAGTGTTTCCGCAGCGCACCCCTCCCCACGCTGCGGGCCGCTCCCGCCCGTCCCAGAGTCGCCCCACTCTCCAAGACCGGGTGGGAGCGGCGATGGAGGCAGCGCGGGTGCAGCCCGATCGCACCGGTTTTATCAACGCGATCCAGGTGTTTCCCTATACCGAAGGTGCGCTCTATCAGATTTACGCTAAGCCCGGCCAAGTGACGGACATCGCGTTGCAGGAGGGTGAACAATTGGTCGGCTCGGGTCCGGTCGCCGCTGGCGATACCGTCCGGTGGATGATTGGCGACACGGTCAGCGGGATCGGTCCTGCGGCGCGGGTGCATATTCTGGTCAAACCGATCCGCGCGGACATTTCGACCAACCTTGTGATCAACACCGACCGGCGCACCTATCATCTTGAACTGCGCGCCAATCCTTCAGTCTATATGGCTTCGGTTTCCTGGACCTATCCGCAGGATCAGTTGATCGCACTGCGCCAGGCGCGAGCAGAGGCCGAACGCGCCGCGCCGGTCGCGGCGGGGATGGACCTGTCGCTGCTCAACTTCCGCTATGCGATCGAGGGTGATAGCCCCGACTGGCGACCGCTTCGCGCGTTCGATGATGGTACGCGCGTGTTCGTCGAGTTCCCTGAAGACATCGCGCAGGGCGAACTGCCGCCGCTATTCGTGATTGGCGCGAAAGGTGAGGCCGAATTGGTCAACTATCGCGTTTCGGGCCGCTACATGATCGTCGATCGGCTGTTCGCCCGCGCCGAGCTGCGGCTTGGCGGACGCAAGGATCAGCAGACGGTACGGATCGTCTCCAATCGGCGGGGGCGGGCATGATCGACGAGGAACTGGAAGGCCGTGCCGAGGCACCGCCCGTCGATCCCGACAACGCGGTCAAACTGCGCGGCGACCCGCCGCGCGTGATGCGCCTATCGCGCAAAGCCATCGGCATCGCATCTGCCAGCGGGTTTGCGCTCGTCGGCGGGGCGCTGATCCATGCACTGCAACCGGCAGGGCAAAAGGGCGTAGCCGAACTCTACAACACCGATGGCGTCGCCGTGGCCGACAATCTTGCAGGCGCGCCCAAGGATTATGGCCAGGTGCCCAAGCTTGGCCCGCCGCTGCCCGGCGATCTCGGCAAGCCCATCCTGGATGCGCAGAGGCGCGGTGACGTAGCCGCCTTGCCTCCGATTGGCGCGCAGCCGCCTGACACTCTGCCCAATCCAGCGGCCAATGCCGCCGACGCAGCCCGCCAGCGCTCCGAACAGGAACGCGAGGCCGCGCGCGGCAGCCGCCTGTTCTTCGGCGGTGGGTCGCCGACGAATGCTGGAACCGGGTTCGCTGGATTACCTGCCGCCCCCGCCGGAACTCCAGAAACACCTCCTGCTGCAGGAACCCAGGGTGGAGCTGGCCGCAAACAGGCGTTTCTCGAGCGGGCTGCCGATCGCCGCACGGTTTCCGCCGAACGGCTGTCCGGGTTGGCATCGACGCATATCGTTCAGGCAGGCTCGGTCATTCCAGCGGCGCTGATCACCGGCATCCGTTCGGACCTGCCGGGACTGGTGACCGCGCAAGTGACCCAGAATGTCTATGACAGTCCGACCGGGCGCATCCTGCTGATCCCGCAAGGATCGCGGCTGATCGGCGATTATGACGCCGATGTCGCGTTCGGGCAAAGCAGGGTGCTGCTTGCCTGGAACCGCCTGATCCTTCCCGATGGGCGCTCGATTGTGCTGGAGCGCCAGCCCGCCTCGGACCCACGCGGCTTTGCCGGACTCCAGGACGGCACCGACTATCACTGGGGCGGTGTATTCAAGGCCGCGCTGGTTTCGACACTGCTCGGCGCGGGCTCGGAGTTCGGTTCAGGCGACGACGGCAATCTGGCGCGTGCGTTTCGCCGTGGGACACAGGACAGTGTGGGCCGCGCTGGCGAGCAGATCGTGTCGCGCGAACTCAATGTCCGGCCGACACTGACGATCCGGCCGGGATTTCCGGTGCGTGTGCTGGTGACGCGCGATCTAGTGCTCGGTGGCGGACTATGACGCGGTTGAAGCTTGCCGACCTGGCCGACGAGAAGCCGGTGCGACTGACGGTTGAGGTGTCGGCCCGGCTTCACCGTGACCTGATGGCCTACGCAGCCGCGTTGAATGGCGGCGATGCCAAAGGTGCTCCACCTCCCGAACGGCTGATTCCGCCGATGATCGAGCGGTTCATCGCGACCGACCGGAGTTTTGCCAAGACGCGGCGGTCGGCTCAGCCAGGATAGCGCTCTTCAATCAACTTGAAGAAATGCTGGAGCGCGGGGTTGTCGTTGCTTTTGCGCCAGTAGAGCGCATATTCGAGGCGGGCCGGACCGGTGGGGTCGTGTAGATCTTGGAAGCATAGGTCCGTCCACGCCACACCCTGCGAAGCTTCGGTAGCAATCGAGATGTAGCGTTTGGCGGCGACCATGCTCAGCACGCTTTCAAGACTTGTGTCCTGTAGGATGATGTTCGGTCGGTTGCCTTGCTCAGTAAGGCGCGCCGCGATCAGATTGCCGAAGACTGGCCCAAGGCCGCCTCCGGGAACCACGAAAACCTCCCGACGCAGGTCCTGCCAGTAGATCTGCTCCTTTTCTGCCAAGGCATGATCAACAGGCAAAACGGCATAAAGGCGCTCCGACCATATGCGCCGGGATGTTATTCCCTCCTCTTCGAGCCCGATCGGCGCGACGACTACGTCGACAACGCGCGATTTCAACCCATGGAAGAGCTTTTCCAAACCAGCTTCGATACCATCGAACTGAACATCTTCAAACTTCGCCAAATAATCAGCAATCGCCAGCCGCAGGTTGCCGGCCATAACAGGCCGTTGACGTAGTCGCCTTTTCGGCGGCGGGGCTCAATGTTCGCCAGCAGAGGCGGCGATGAGCAGGATGCCTGCTTGGCCTGCCGCCTGGCCGATGAAGGCAAAGAGCAGCGTGTTCTC
>NZ_JAIXHL010000044.1 GCF_030145815.1 Sphingomonas sp. | reverse complement strand
GTCGTTACGGTCGGCGCGGACGTGACCGGGTTTGCGGAAGGCGAAGCCGTCAGCGTCATCCCCCCGCTCGATATCGCGCGCTGGGGCACTTATGGCGAGGTCGCCAACGTGCCCGCCCGCCTCGTCGTCAAGCATCCGGCGGCGCTGTCGTTCGAGGAAGCGGCGGCCGTGTGGATGCAGTATGTCACCGCCTGGGGTGCGCTGGTGGAGCAGGCGAAGCTCGGCGAGGGCGATTTCGTCATCGTCACTGCTGCCTCCAGCAGCGTCGGCCTTGCTGCCTTCCAGATTGCGCGGATGGTCGGCGCGACGGTGATCGCGACGACGCGTACCGGCGCCAAGCGCCAGGCCCTGATCGATGCCGGCGCACATCATGTCGTCGCGACCGGGGAAGAGGAGCTGGTAGCGAGGGTGATGGAGATAACCGATGGTCAGGGTGCGCGCGTGGTGCTCGATCCGGTCGGAGGCCCGTCGTTCGAGCCGCTGACCGAGAGCATGGCACGCGGCGGCATCCTGCTCGAATATGGCGCGCTCAGCGGCGAACCGACGCCATTCCCGTTGTTCTCCGTGCTGGGCAAGAGCCTAACGCTCAAGGGGTATCTCTACAGCGAGATCGTCTCGGACGATGCCGCCCTCGATCGCGCCAAGGCGTTTATCGTGGCGGGTCTGGAATCGGGCGCGCTCAAGCCGCGGATCGCGCGCACTTTCCCGCTCGACGCCATCCAGGACGCTCACCGCTTCCTCGAATCGAACGAGCAGATCGGCAAGGTCGTCGTTACGGTCTGACCGGCATACCGGGGGGGAGCAATCGCTCTCCCCGTCCCCGACAGAGGATCGGACCCTCGGCGCCCATGCCAAGGCTGCTCGTGGCGCAGGCTTGAGAGCATGACCGGAACCTCGCCCGGTTAGAAAAACGCCCGGCTCTTTGCAGGATTGAAACTCCCCCCCTGTATAGTATGCTGGAGCGATTTCTCGGGAAAACGCGATGCCACATTCATCAGAGGACAAGAAGCGAGCGATCACACGCTTGCGGCGTATCAAGGGTCAGGCGGACGCTCTGGAACGTGCGATCGAAGCGGGGGCCGATTGCGCTCCCCTGCTGCAGCAAATTGTCGCCATGCGTGGTGCGACAAATGGACTGATGGCAGAAGTGATGGAGAGTCATCTCAGGGAAACATTCGGTGCGGGCGCAGATCGGGCCGTCGGAGGCGCAGGTGGCGATCACGATGACGGCGTGGAGGGCGTAATGAAGATTCTGCGTACATATCTTAAGTAACGATTTCAGCGATCTTCTTCTTGCCCGTGCTCTCCCGCAGTCAGAGCAAAAACCTCGTATCCAGCCAACCGGCCCAGAGCGCAGACTTGGGCGGTCCGGACCCCGAGGGAGGTCTGCGAAGCGAAGCCAGCCGCTGGATGCTCCCTTGGTCGAGATCCTCAACGGGACACCTCTTGTATACTGGCAGGGAGTATCATAAATATACTCCCTGCCAGTATGCGAACGTCTGTAAATCTACGATCACGCAAGGACCTCGCGCCGGCAATCAAGTTCCATCAACGAGGGTACCCCAACATGAAATCTCGCGCCGCTGTAGCCTTCGAGCCGGGCAAGCCACTCGAAATCGTCGAGATCGATGTCGCCCCGCCCCGGAAGGGCGAAGTGCTCATCCGGGTGACGCACACCGGCGTATGCCACACCGATGCATACACGCTGGCGGGGAGCGATCCGGAGGGTGTTTTCCCGGTGGTTCTTGGCCACGAGGGCGCGGGCATCGTTGTCGAGGTCGGTGAAGGCGTCACCAGCGTCAGGCCGGGCGATCACGTGATTCCGCTTTACACCGCCGAGTGCGGCAAGTGCGATTTCTGCCTGTCGGGCAAGACCAACCTGTGCGTCGCTGTGCGCGAAACGCAGGGCAAGGGCTTGATGCCCGATGGCACGACCCGGCTTTCGTACAATGGCCAGCCCCTTTATCATTACATGGGCTGTTCAACCTTCAGTGAATATACTGTCGTCGCCGAAGTCTCGCTCGCCAAGATAAATCCCGAGGCGAACCCCGAACATGTCTGCCTGCTGGGGTGCGGCGTCACGACCGGCATCGGCGCAGTCCACAATACCGCCAAGGTCCAGCCCGGAGACTCGGTCGCCGTGTTCGGCCTCGGCGGCATCGGCCTCGCGGCGATTCAAGGTGCGCGCCAGGCGAAGGCAGGTCGTATCATCGCCATCGACACCAATCCGTCCAAGTTCCAGTTGGCACGCCAGTTCGGTGCGACCGAGTGCATCAACCCCAAGGACCACGACAAACCCATCCAGCAAGTGCTGATCGAAATGACGGGCTGGGGCATCGATCATACTTTCGAGTGTATCGGCAACGTCCAAGTGATGCGCGCCGCGCTTGAATCAGCGCACCGTGGCTGGGGTCAGTCGATCGTGATTGGCGTTGCCCGCGCGGGCGAGGAAATCTCCACCCGCCCATTCCAGCTCGTCACGGGGCGCGTATGGAAGGGGTCCGCTTTCGGCGGCGTCAAGGGACGGACACAGCTCCCCGGCATGGTCGAGGACGCGATGAGAGGCGATATCGATCTGGCCCCGTTCGTTACCCACACGATGGGTTTGGAGGAGATCAACGAGGCCTTCGAACTGATGCACGAAGGCAAGTCGATCCGCACGGTCATTCACTACTGACCCGCCGATCCGAAGTGGCGCGAGGCGCTCGGATCGACAACTCGGCCGTCATCATGGGCCGACCCCGGCCATGATGACGCGCGCTCTGGCAAATGGGCAACGCGTCGCGATGCGGTAAAAGCGCCGTGCGGTCGTTACATGCCGATAGCGGCACGGACGAGGGCCGCCTGGCCCAGGTGCTTACCGGCGGAGTGTGTGTGGCCTCGTCGCGCGACCCCATGGGGAAAATGGTTTTGTCGCAACCTTTGTCTAATGCTGGAAAATATTTCAAAGGTGCCGAACATCAGGCCAGCCTGGCCGTTGGATGTATTGAGTAGAAAATGCATTCATCTTTTACCCGACCGTAATGAACACGGGCCGCACGGGCGGATATGGCAGGAAGACTGAATTGAAGAACAAGGATATACACGCGACGAGGCCGGCCACCGATCAAGGGCATGCGGGGCCGCCCGCCTGCGTGCAAGTTCGCGGCGCGCGCCAGAACAATCTCAAAAATGTCGACGTCGATGTACCGCGCGACGCCTTCGTGGTGTTCACCGGCATATCGGGCTCAGGCAAGTCATCGCTCGCGTTCGGCACCCTTTATGCCGAAGCCCAGCGGCGTTATCTGGAATCGGTTGCGCCTTATGCCCGTCGCCTGATCGACCAGGCCGGCGTGCCGGAGGTCGACGCGATCGACGGTTTGCCGCCTGCGGTCGCGTTGCAGCAGCAGCGCGGCTCGGCCAACGCGCGCTCCTCGGTCGGCAGCGTGACAACGCTCTCTAGCCTAGTGCGGATGCTCTATTCGCGCGTCGGCGAATATCCGCGCCATCAACCCATGCTCTATGCGGAGGATTTCTCCCCCAACACGGTCGCAGGGGCCTGCGCGACCTGCCACGGCATCGGCCGCGTCTATGACGCGACCGAAGAGACCATGGTTCCTGACGCCAGCCTCACCATTCGCGACCGGGCGATCGCCGCCTGGCCAACGGCGTGGCATGGGCAGAACCTGCGCGATATCCTCGTTTCGCTCGGCTATGACGTCGATACGCCGTGGCGCGAGCTGCCGAAAAAGGATCGCGACTGGATCCTTTTCACCGAAGAGGCGCCGACGGTGCCGGTCTATGCGGGCCTGACGCCCGAACAGACCCGGGCGGCGCTCAAGCGCCGCCTGGAGCCGAGCTACCAGGGCACCTTCACCGGCGCGCGCCGCTATGTGCTGGAAACCTTCGCCAACACGAAAAGCGCGCTGATGAAGAAGCGCGTCTCGCAATATATCATCGGCCGCGATTGCCCGACCTGCGACGGCAAGCGCCTGAAGCGCGAAGCCCTGTCCGTGAAGTTCGCGGGCCTCGACATCGCCGAGTTCGGCGACCTGACGGTGCTCAAGCTGAAGGACTTGCTGATGCCCGTCGCGCAAGGCGCGTATGGGGCGGTCTCCGCCCCCTCGAAGGGCCATGTTCTGGAGAAAGCGGCCCGCGATGCAGCGGTCGAACAACGGGTTGCGGCGGGCGGCTCTGCGCACAAGGGCGCGCCCGACGTACGCCGCACGCCCAATCTCTCCGACGAGAAGCGGATCGCCGCCCAACGCCTTGCCTGCGAATTGATCGAGCGGCTGGACCCGCTGATCGATCTTGGCCTTGGTTACATTTCGCTCGACCGCAGCACGCCGACGCTCTCCTCCGGAGAGCTGCAGCGCTTGCGGCTTGCCACGCAATTGTCGTCACAGCTTTTCGGCGTGGTCTATGTGCTCGACGAGCCTTCGGCAGGGTTGCACCCGGCAGATGGCGAAGCCTTGCTCACCATCCTCGAGCGTCTCAAGGCGGCGGGCAACTCTCTGTTCGTCGTCGAACATGATCTCGACGTGATCCGCCGCGCGGAATGGCTCGTCGATGTCGGGCCAGGAGCCGGGGAAAAGGGCGGTGAAGTCCTCTACAGCGGGCCGATAGAGGGGCTCGCCGACGTCGAGACTTCGATCACCCGCCGCTACCTGTTCGCAGAGCCGCTCCGCAGTGAGCGCACACCGCGCGATCCCAAGGCATGGCTACGCCTTGAAGGGATCAGGCGGAACAATCTCCATGGTCTCGACGTCGAGTTTCCCATCGGTTGCTTCACCGCTGTCACCGGCGTTTCGGGATCAGGCAAATCCAGTCTGGTCAGTCAGGCGCTGCCCGAGCTCGTCACGGAACACCTCGGCGGCTCCCCCGTGGCCGAGGAGGAGGATATCGATCCGCTGCTCGATGTTGCGCAGAACGACACTGAAGGACGCCTTGTCGCAGGCATGGAGCATGTTCGCAGGCTGGTGCGGGTCGATCAGAAACCGATCGGCCGCACGCCGCGCTCGAACCTGTCCACCTACAGCGGCATGTTCGACCATGTGCGACGGATCTTCGCTGATACGCCGCTCGCCCGCCGGCGGCACTACAGCCCGGGAAGGTTCTCGTTCAACGTCGCGCAAGGCCGCTGCCCTGTGTGCGAGGGCGAGGGATACGTCATGGTGGAGCTGCTGTTCCTGCCGAGCGTTTTTGCGCCGTGCTCGACCTGTCATGGCTCTCGCTACAACCCGCAAACGCTCGAAGTTGAATGGAACGGGCGCAATATCGCCCAGGTGCTTGAACTGACGGTCGACGATGCGTGCGATTTCTTCGCTGGCGAGGCATCTGTGATGCGCTCTCTCGACGTGTTGCGGGAGATCGGTCTTGGCTATCTGAGGCTCGGTCAGCCGGCGACCGAGCTGTCTGGCGGGGAAGCGCAGCGCATCAAGCTGGCGACTGAACTGCAGCGCGCTCAACGCGGCAACACGATCTACATCCTCGACGAGCCAACTTCGGGGCTTCACCCCTCCGATGCCGACCGGCTGATGCAACACTTGCAGGGCCTCGTCGATGCCGGCAATACCGTCGTAGTCGTGGAACACGACATGCGCGCTATCGCACAGGTGGATTGGATTATCGATCTGGGACCGGGGGCCGGGGAAGAGGGCGGCCGTATCGTTGCCAGCGGCGTCCCTGGCGTCGTCGCGGAAGCGGAAGGCAGTCTCACCGCCCGCTATCTCAAGGCGGCGCTGTAGGTCGTAAACCTCGCCGAACGCACGTTCGATCAGGTGCATCTCAACCACACGTTGGAATGGGTCGAGTCTGGAAGCGGGAGCCGGCGAGGTGTCACCGCGGTTGACGCGGCTCAGGGTTTAAGTGCCGTCAGGTGCGCCCTGTTCGTGTGATACGCGGCATGGCGGACGGCCAATCTCTGGCCATCCGCCACATTTGCTTCGTGCGGACCTTCTCCGGGGAGAGGGCCCTCACATGGTTCGTCGAACCGCCCCGTCTTATTTCCCTGCTGCAAGCGCTGCGCTCACACCTTCTGCGATTTCCTCAACGAGTTTGGCACAGAAGGCGGGCAAATCATTAGGATCGCGGCTGGTAACAAGGCCGTTGTCGACCACGACTTCCTCATTGGTCCATGCACCGCCGGCGTTCTCGATATCGACCTTCAGCGTCGAGTAGGACGTCAAGGTGCGACCCTTGAGCACGCCCGCCTCGATCAATGTCCAAGGTGCATGGCATATAGCCGCAACAGGTTTTTTCTGATCGAAGAAAGCCCGGATGAAACCGATTGCCTCGTCGCTGCCGCGCAGCTTGTCGGCACCGACAGTCCCTCCGGGCACAACAAGTCCGTCGAAATCGTCGGCTTTGACCTCGGAAAACGTCTTGTCGATAGTATAGCTGCCGCCCTCGTCGAGATCGTTATTGACTGTGCGAGCCTTGCCCGGTTCAAAACTGACCACGGTCACTTTGCCACCAGCGTCCTCGACAGCTTGCTTAGGCTTCGAGAATTCTGGTTCTTCGGTCCCGCGGGGTGCGATCAGAATGGCGACTGATTTGCCTTCTAGGGTCATAATTAATTTCCTATTCCGTCGAAGGCTAAGGTCAGGTGCCCGGCTTGAGCACAACCTTCGTCCAACCAGCATCGCGTTCGTCGAAATGCTTGTAGGCGTCTGGTGCCTGATCAAGCGGCAGTCGGTGCGAGATGATTTGGGCAGGATTGGCCCGGTCCTGCTCGATAAGCTTCATCAGTCGCCGGTTGTAGTGCTTTACATTGCACTGGCCGGTACCGATCTTCTGACCCTTGAACCAGAAGTTGCCGAAGTCGAACGCCATCTTGCCTTCCTTCTGGAGATCGTCGGGCGCGTTCGGGTCTTCCGGAATGAACACGCCGACGACGCCGATTCCGCCGGTGGCCTTCGTGCTTTTGACCAGGCAGTTCATCGTGTAATTGCTGCGCTCATTGCCGTGGCGATCGCAACACTGGTATCCGACCGCCTCGACCCCCCGGTCGGTCCCGAGGCCGCCGGTTGCGTCAAGGATCTGCTGGGCGGGATCGCCCTTGCGCATGTCGATCGGAATGGCGCCCATCGCCTCGGCCAGCTTGAGACGGTCATCGTGAGAATCGACCACGAAGATCTGAGAGGCACCGCGAATTTCGGCTGAGTGCGCGGCCATTAAACCGACCGGGCCGGCGCCGTAGATCGCGATGCTTTCGCCAGGCATGAAGCCTGACAGTTCGACGCCATGCCAACCCGTCGGGAAGATGTCGGAGAGCATGACATAGTCATCCTCCTTCTCCTCGGCGTCCTCAGGCAGCTTCAGACAATTGAAGTCCGCATAAGGAACACGCATCAACTCGGCCTGGCCACCTTGCCACGGACCCATCTCGGCAAAGCCATACGCTGCGCCGGCGGTTCCAGGGTTGGTCGTGAGGCAGAAACCCGTCAAACCCCGTTCGCAATTTTCGCAGAAACCGCAACCGACGTTGAACGGCAAGCACACGCGATCGCCCTTCTTGATACGATCTACGGCAGAGCCGACTTCGACGACCTCGCCAAGGTTTTCGTGACCGAAGACCCTGCCCTTCTCGAAGCTGGTACGGCCCTCATACATGTGAAGGTCCGACCCGCAGATATTGGTCGTGGTCAGCCGGATGATAACATCGGTCTGCTTTTCGATCTTGGGATCATCGATAGTATCGACAGAAACATCTTTGGGCCCGTTGTACACGACAGCTTTCACGGATCTCTTCCTTTCGCAACTCTTCTGAACGCGTCATCAAATCTAGAGCTTGGTGTTGACCCGGTCCATCGCAACGACGGAGGACATCGCACCCATTCCAAGTGATCTCAGTTTCCTGAACCTTCTGCTACCTGAGAGGTTCCTTCCCGGAGGGCCATTCTCGGATCGATTCACGGCTGTTTTCTGAAGGCTGGGCCAGAACGGGCGAATAACGCGCCAAGTTGATGTGCCCAAGAATTTCCCGCGAACAAATCGTGCCGCTACATCGCGCCACGTCAACGGCGCTTGATCAGTAAATTCAGAGGTGTGATAAGCGCAAAAGACAAGGCCATCCACTATCGCGGATGGCCAGTCGTATTCATTTACTCATTTCTCGGTTCGGCCGGGGCATCCATTCGGGATGGAGACACGAGCCTTACACTCCGGCCAAACGGCAGCTTAGGGTGCCGACCGCTCCGCTATTTCGCGGCCAGCAGGGTGAACTTGTGAATCTGCGGCGGTTCGGAAAACAGTTCGTCTGCCTTGTCCATCAGTGCGGCGGCAACCTTGCCGTCAAGATGGGCCTGGCGATCATCCTCTGTGTCGAACGTATCGAAGATCGCGTACGCACCGGGACCTTCCTCGATCGCATACCAGGTCAGAGTGCCCGGCTCAGCTTGAACGAGCGGCAATGCCGAGGTGAGGAAATCGGCGACATCGCGCTCTTTTCCGGGCTTGGCCTTCAGTGGTACATACAGGGCAAGTTTGGGCATAAATGACTCCTCAAGTGAAACGGACAGATATTATTCGGCAAAGTAACGGACGAGCAGACCGGTACGTTCCCCATGAGGCGGAGCACACGCGGCCCCGCCTCCTCGTCGAAATCAGAACTCCTGTGCGGTCGGCCGCATGACGATCGCGTTGACATCGACGTCATCAGGTTGTTCGACAGCGAACGCGATAGCACGCGCCACCGATGCCGCCGGGATGGCCTGCTTGTAGAAGTCCAGCACCGTCTCGGCAGCCGTGCCGGATGTCGTGAACTTCAGATTGCTTTCGACAGCTCCAGGCTCGATTGACGTGACCCGGACCTTTTCCCCCACTTCGTGGCGCAAGCCCTCGCTGATCGCGCTGACGGCAAACTTTGTGCCGGAGTAGACCGTGCCGCCCGGTGCGAAGACCTTGATGCCCGCAACCGAGCTCAGGTTGATGATGTGACCGCTGCCCTGCTCGAGAAAACCGGGAAGGGCCGCCGCGATGCCGTAGAGCGTACCCTTCAGATTGACGTCGATCATCTGGTCCCACTCGTCGGTATTGACCTCGGCCATCGGACGGATCGGCATGAGCCCGGCGTTGTTGATCAGCACGTCGAGGCGGCCGAAGTCGGCGACGATCGCGGCGACGACAGACTGGACCGCCGACTTGTCGGTTACGTCGAGCGCGTAACTACGTGCCGTGCCGCCGCTTGCGGCGATGTCCGCGACGACCTCGTCGAGCCTGTCCTTGCGCCGGGCGGCGATGGCCACCTTGGCGCCGCGTTCAGCGAGAAGCCGCGCGGTTTCTGCGCCGATACCGGTGCTGCCGCCGGTGATGAGAACAACCTTGCCTTCGATACCCTTGGTCATGACTGTATTCCTTCAAGTCAGTTGTTGATTTTTCGCCGGATCGCGGCCCCGCGCGAGCCCGCCCGGCCTGATGGGGTCACTGCGAGCGCAACAGGACGGGACCGGCGCCCACCTTGATGCGGAGCAGTTCGTAGGGCTTGCGGCGCAAGTCCCGCCCGCCGTGGAAGCCTGGCTGGCGGTGAAGCTGGTTGGCGGTGAAGTAGAGGTAGCCGTCGGTGCCGATCGACAGCGTGTCGGGCCAGCTGATGCGCGGGTCGCTGACCACCGTCGTCCAGCTGCCCTGGTCGAGCACGCGGATCGCGTTGTTCTCGTAATCGCCGGCGAACACGCGGCCGTTGTCGTCCTCGGCAATCCCGTCCGAGGCGCCTTTGCGCCCCAGGTTGCGGACCGCGCGGCCCAACCCCTCCTCGGACACCGCGGCATCGCGCAGCAGCGCCGTGGGCACCGCGTGCAGCGTGCGACCCGACAGCGGTCCATAGTAGAGCAGGCTGCCGTCGGCGCTGAGCGCAATCGCGTCGCTGGCGATCGCGACCGGCGTCGCGGGGCCGTCGGCCGGGCGGTTCATGAGCACCGCGCCGTCGACGACCGGGGTGAAGCCGCGCTCGGGGTTGGTCGTCGCATGGTTCGACAGGCGCCGGATCGCACGCCCGCTGGCGATATCGACGACGATGATGCCGCCGACACCGGCGTTGCTGCTGTCGGTGATGTAGGCGACGCCCTCGGCGCCCTGACGCAGATCGAAGCGCACGTCGTTGAGGTAGGTCGTGGGCAGCACCACGCTGGGCGGCAGAACGATCGTCTTCACCACCCGGTTGGTTGAAAGATCGATCGCCACCAGCTTTGCACCGCCGGCCTGGGGCTGGGAGAAATTGGGCGCCGCCGTGTCGAGCACCCAGAGGCGGTTGGCGCCATCGGCCACCACGCTCTGCACCGAGATGAAATGCCCTGCCGGGTCGGCCGGATCGGGCCGGTTGGTCGCGGCGTCGGGATAAGGCACCGCCTTGCCGTCGACCAACTCGGCCACCGTGAACGGCGCGTTGTCGCCCCATTGCGGGAAGTTGACAAAAATGCGCCCGTTGGGGGCGACGGTCACGCCAGTCGGCATCGCGCCATCGAAGGTCGCGACCTGTTCGATCTGGGGCGCGGATGCACTCTCGCGGGTCATCGAGCAGGCGGCGAGCGTTAAAGCCGCGCCCGCGGCAAGAAGCAGTTTGACGGAGATTTTCATGGGATCATTTCCTTGAGAATGCGGCCCGCTTCCTGGGGCTCGGACCGGAGATATTGCGGGGGCGCCTTGACCGATGCGCCAAGCGCGGCGGCGGCGTGCCAGGGCCAGCGCGGATCCCACAGCGCAGCGCGGGCTATCGCTATGGCGTCGGCATGCCGGTCTTCGAGGATGCGCTCCGCCTGATGCGGATCGGTGATCATTCCGACCGCCACGACAGGCATGGCGACCGCGTCCTTGACCGTCCGCGCCAGCGGCACCTGATAGCCGGGGCCGACAGGGATCTGCTGGCGCGGGTCGAGGCCGCCGCCGGAGACGTGGATTGCCGAACAACCGCGCCGCTCCAGCTGCTGTGCAAACAATGCGGTTTCCTCCGCCGTCCAGCCGCCTTCAACCCAGTCGGTCCCGGAAACGCGGACGGTCACCGGGCGGTCGGCCGGAAATGCTTCGCGCACGGCATCGAACACTTCGAGCGGGAACCGCATCCGGTTGTCGAGGCTGCCGCCGTAGTCGTCGCCGCGCCGTTTGGAGATCGGCGAAAGAAACTCGTGGAGCAGATAGCCATGCGCGGCGTGGATCTGGATGGCTTCGATGCCGAGCCTGCCGGCGCGCCGGGCGGCATCCGCGAACGCCTCCCGGATGCGGGCAAGCCCTGACTCGTCCAGTTCGACAGGGGGATGGTCGTCCGGAGCGAATGGGATGGCGCTGGGTGCCACGGTCTGCCAGCCATTCTCCGCATCGGGGGCGATCTGCGTTCCGCCGTGCCACGGCTTGGCGCAGCTCGCCTTGCGGCCGGCATGGGCCAGCTGGATGATAAGCGGCATGTCCGACCAACGGCGCACACTTTCGAGCACGCTTCGCATCGCCGCTTCGGTACGGTCATCGTACAGGCCGACGTCACCGTAGGTGATGCGCCCTTCCGGGCTGACCGCGGTCGCCTCTATCGTCAGCGCGCCCGCGCCCGAGAGCGCCAACTCCCCGAGATGCATCTGGTGCCAGTCGGTCATCGCGCCGTCGACTGCCGAATACTGGCACATCGGCGCGATAACGATGCGGTTGGCGAGCCGCAGCCCGCCAACCTCAATCGTTTCGAACAATTTCGCCATCACCATTCGCCCGTGTTGGGCATGGAGGCCCAGGGTTCGACCGGAGCCTTGTGTTCGCCCTGCTGCAGCAGTTCGATCGAGATCCCGTCCGGAGAGCGGACGAACGCCATGTGCCCGTCGCGCGGGGGGCGATTGATCGTCACGCCGCCCGCCTGCAGCCGCGCGCAGATTTCGTAGATGTCGTCGACCTGATAGGCGAGATGGCCGAAGTTTCGGCCCCCCGTGTATGTCTCGGCAGGGCTGCCGTCCTCGGGCGGCCAGTTGTACGTCAGCTCGACCTCGGCATCGCCCTGCTCGCCGTCGCCGCGGAAATCCTCGTCGGCGGCAAGGTAGATCAGCGTGTAACGCCCGGCCTGGTTCTCCATGCGCCGGGTCTCCTTGAGACCCAGCAGCGTGAAGAAACGGATCGACGACTCGGGATCGGCGACGCGCAGCATGGTGTGGAGATAGCGCATGATCAGGCGACCTTTTCCTTGAGGGCTTCCATCACGAGTTCCGCGGTGCGCGCCGCGCTGGCGGGGTTCTGACCGGTCACCAGATTGCCGTCGCGTAGGGCGAAGGGGGCAAAATCGGGGCCGCCGTCGTGCTTGCCCCCAAGTTCCTTGAGGCGCGTTTCGAGCAGGAACGGCACCGCCTGATCGAGGCCGACCGCGCGCTCCTCGCTGTCGGTGAAGCCCGCGACACGGCGGCCAGCCACGAGGGGCGTGCCATCGGCCTTCTTCGCCGAGACCAGCCCTGCCGGTCCATGACAGACGGCGGCGACGATCTTGCCTTCGCGGTCGAAGCGTTCGACCAGGCGGGCCAGTTCGTCGCTGCCGGGGTAATCGAACATGGTGCCGTGGCCACCGGGCAGGAACAGCGCGTCGTAGCCGCCGGGATCGATGCTGGTGAACACCGGCGTGCCGACAACCTCGGCCTTCAGGGCCTCGTCCTTCAGATAGCGCTCGACCGAAGCGTCGTTCTCGCCGTCGGCATTGACGCTGCGCTGGTCGACGGGGATGGCGCCGCCCTTGATCGAGGCAAGCGTCACCTCGGCGCCCGCATCGCGGAAGGCATAATACGGGGTGGTAAGTTCCTCGAGCCAGACACCCGTCGGTTCGGTGCCGGGGGTCATGCGGTCGGCGGAGGTGGCCACCATCAGAATGCGGGTCATCGTCAATTGTCCTGTTCCATTGATGTCGGGGACACGAGCAAACGCACCCGGCGCAGCCGCACCCGCCACAAAGACAGCTGTGAGAGCTTTCAGCAGTTGGCGGCGATTTTTCATTCGATCGTGCCTTTCGGCGGCTTAGATACGCCGGGAACGGCATCATGAAATCCAGCGGGAATGGCGGACGGCCATAAATCCGCTTATGGAACCGCAATGTCCCTCCTGCAGTTGCGCACCTTCGTCGAAGTCTACCGCCGTCGTTCACTGAGCGAGGCGGCCCGGGCAATCGGCATTACCCAACCGGCTGCGTCGCAGCACATCGCATCGCTCGAGGCGCAATTGGGCCGTCCCTTGTTTGATCGCCATTCGCGGGGTGTTCGACCAACAGCGATTGCCGACGATCTGGCGGCTTCGATCGGAAGCAGCCTCGACACGGCGGAATCGGCACTGGCCAGCGCGCGGGCCCGATCGTCGCGCATCTCGGGCACGGTCCACATCGCCGCACCGTCGGACCTGCTGGGAGAGATGATCACGCCCCGACTGGCTCCGCTGCTGGAAGCAGGGCTGGACCTGCGCCTGCATATCGGCGGGCGCGAGGCGCTTTATGCCATGCTCCTCGAAGACAGGGTGCATCTGGCTGTCACCGCCTCGAAACCCGAAGATCCGCGGTTGGCCTTCCATGCGCTGGGCGAAGAGCACCTGCGCGCCGTAGCCTCTCCCGCCGTGGCCATGCGGATTGCCGAATTGCCGCTGGTCGAAGGGCTTAATCAAACAGCCCACCTCGCCTACGATCTTGACCGGCCGCTGCTGCGAACCTGGCTCCATGCAAACCAGATCGAGCTGACTAGCCAGCCCGCCTTGACCGCGCCCGATCTGAGGGTGCTACGGTCGGGATTGTACGCGGACCTCGGCTGGACGGTACTGCCCGGCTATCTCACCCGCAGCGAACGCGCTGCCTGCACGCTGATCGAGATACCCGCGCCGATCATGGTGCCGCTCAACGCTTTCTACCTTGTGTGGGCACGCTCATCGCTGCGACACCCGCGCGTGGCCATGGCTCGGGACGCCCTGATTGCTGCACTCCAAATATAATTGTGGTCACGCCTGCTGGGCCGTCAGCACAATTTCGGGTCTGAACCAGTTGAGCGCTGGCGAACGAACGGCGGCTTTCGGGATCGTCGGCGACAAGGCCGAACGGCCGGATGTAGGGCGCGTTGCAGTCCGGCTGCTAATCGGCTCGATCTGGCCGCTTGCTGACTGGCCGCTTTTGGTCACCGATATCGGATAGCCGCCGTTCGGCCTCGCGGTACCACTCAGGCTGACGTATCTGGACAGCTTACCGGCTTCAATCGTTAGCAATTGACAATTCGCGGCGATCCGCTGAGGCACGCTCATGGCCAATCCACCCATCCCGCAGCCCAACTTCCTAGCCGAATGGGACAGCCTCGCAGCCGAATGTCTCACGAACGGACGCCTGGGGGAGAGCGAGCTTCTCGAAGCGGCCCGGCGCGTGCTCCTTCCGGCTTTGCGCCGCGGAGACTGGCCTATCGCCGGCGGTGAGTGCGGCGCGATCATCCGGACCCTAGACTGGAGCAGCTCGCCGCTTGGCCCTGTAGACCTTTGGTCGCTGGAGCTGCGCGCGACCGTCGCAAACATCGTCAATTCTCCCGTCGCCAAGGTCCTGATGTGGGGACCAGATCACGTCATGATCTATAATGACGCTTACATTGCGATCGCAGGTGACAAGCATCCCGCTGCGCTTGGCGGCACGGTTCCGGATATATGGCCAGAGATTTGGGACTGGAACCGCGAGATATTGGCAGCGGGATTTCGGGGCGAACAGCTAGCCTATCGGGATCAACCGCTGGTCCTCGATCGCGGCGCGGGCCTCGAGACGGTCACCTTCGATCTGTTCTACACTCCTGTCTACGAGGCAGACGGTGCGGTCGCCGGCGTCATGTGCACCTGCTTGGACAACAGCAAGCGCGTTGCACTGGAACGCGGTCTGGCCGCGAGCAATTTGCGGTTTCGCACTGCGATGGAAGCCGTGCACGGCGTCTTGTGGACAAACAGTGCCGACGGGCGCATGCTTGGTGAGCAGCCAAGCTGGGCCGCACTCACGGGGCAGAGCTTCGAGGCGTATCAGGAGTTCGGCTGGGCGAGCGCGGTTCATGAGGAGGACCGGCAAGCATCGATCGACAGCTGGAACGCGGCGGTCGCCAGCAAATCGATGTATGTTCACGAGCATCGGGTGCGCCGTCACTGCGGGACCTGGCGCAATTTTGCGATCCGCGCGCTTCCCATCGTTGGGGACGACGGGGAGATTCGCGAATGGGTTGGCGTGCACACCGACATCACGCACCAGCGCGCGGCCGAAGCGGCGCTTCGCGAACTAAACGCCAACCTCGAAACCCGCGTCATCGCCGAGATCGACGAGCGCCGACAGGCGGAGGCCAAGCTCGCGCAGGCACAAAAGATGGAATCGCTTGGCAAGCTCACCGGCGGCGTGGCGCACGACTTTAACAATTTGCTCCAGGTCGTATCCGGCAACCTTCAACTGCTCGCGCGGGATGTAGCTGGGAACGAGAAAGCCGAAGCGCGGCTGGCGAACGCCGAGGCCGGCGTCGCACGCGGCGCCAAGCTCGCAAGTCAGCTGCTCGCCTTCGGCCGTCGGCAGACACTCGAACCCAAGGTGGTCAATGTCAGCCGCTTCGTGCGCGGTATGGACGATATGCTGCGGCACGCGCTCGGCGAAGGCGTCGAGATCGAGACGATCGTCGGCGGCGGCCTCTGGAATAGCTTCGTCGACCCGGCCCAGGTTGAAAATGCGCTGCTCAATCTGGCGATCAACGCGCGCGATGCGATGAACGGCCAAGGGCAACTGACAGTCGAACTGGGGAATGCATTCCTTGATGCCGATTATGCCCTCGGGCACGACGAGGTCGAGGCGGGGCAATATGTCATGCTCGCGGTGTCGGACACTGGCTGCGGCATGCCCCCGGAGATCGTAGAAAAAGTGTTCGAGCCCTTCTTCTCGACCAAGGTCGAGGGCAAGGGATCGGGCCTCGGCCTGTCCATGGTCTATGGATTCGTCAAGCAATCCGGCGGTCACGTCAAAATCTATTCCGAACCCGGCGAGGGCACGACGGTGCGGATCTATCTCCCGCGCTCGCTCGCGAGCGAGGATGCCGAGGTTCAGATCGCGGCCGGCCCGGTGGTAGGAGGCAGCGAGACGGTGCTTGTCGTCGAGGATGACGAGGACGTCCGCGCCACCGTCGTCGAAATGCTGACCGATCTCGGTTACAATGTGGTCAAGGCACCCGACGCCGACGCCGCGCTCATCATTGTTGAGAGCGGCATGCCGATCGATATCCTGTTCACCGATGTCGTGATGCCGGGAACGCTGAAAAGTCCCGAGCTGGCGCGCAGAGCGCGTGAGCGCCTGCCCAATATCGCCGTCCTGTTCACCTCGGGCTACACCGAGAACAGCATTGTGCATGGCGGGAAGCTCGACGCCGGCGTCGAGCTTCTGTCAAAACCCTACACCCGTGAAGCGCTCGCTCGCCGCTTGCGCCATGTCGTTGCCAACCGCCAGCAGGCTAGCGAAGCGCGCGAGCCGAATAGTGCGCAGCGGGAAGAAACGGCTAGCGGGGCGCTTCCCGCTGCGCTGACGCGCGGCACAATATTGCTCGTCGAAGACGACAGCCTGATCCTGATGAACACCGCCGAAATGCTGAAACAGTCGGGCCTGCTCGTAATCGAGGCCGCAAGCGCCGAAGAGGCGATGATCGCCTTGCAGACATCGCATATCGACGTCCTCGTCACCGACATCAACTTGCCTGGCTCGTCAGGGGTCACACTCGCATCCGAAGCGCGCGCGCTGCATCCCACAGTCGGCCTGGTCTTCGCGACGGGGGATTCCGCAATGGCTCCGGCGATGGCGGATGCGCGCCTGCTAGCGAAGCCTTATGGAATGCGGCAGCTGCTCGAAGCGGTAAGCGAAGCTGGCGCGCGGCTCCCGTCTGCCGGAGAGAATAGTGCAGCCACGGAAGCGTGACGGCCATACCTCCCGCAAGACGGGTAACAAGCTACCCGATCCAATGACCATGGCTGCGCCGCAGTCCATAGGCCGTG
The DNA here is from genome assembly GCF_030145815.1 of Sphingomonas sp. Lineage (GTDB taxonomy): Bacteria > Pseudomonadota > Alphaproteobacteria > Sphingomonadales > Sphingomonadaceae > Sphingomonas. Next base: position 1,944 of record NZ_JAIXHL010000044.1, on the reverse strand, counting down.
CTGGCGATCACGATCACCGCGGCTACCCCGGACGCGGCGGCTACGACCGGCGCGCGCTGCCCGCCGTCGGCGAATATCGCGGCGAGCGCCCAGAGAAAGACGAGCGCGTAAGGCGGGCAGCCCTTCGACCTGGCGAGCGCGGCTCCGGCGATCAGACCGCCGATGATCAGCACGACGCCTGCAACGGTCGGCGCCAGTGCCGCTTCCGCATCGACACCATGAAAGCGAAGGCTGGAGGATATATTGGCGATCGCCGCGGCAGTGAGCCAGGCGGCAAGCGAGGTCAGTGGCACCGCCACACACCAGAACTGCCCTTTTGAGAGCTGGCGGGGCCAGCTCGAGAGGCGTCGCAGCGCCAGCAAGGCACCGGCAAGCCCCGTCAAGATGATGATGACCGACACAAATGTGACATCGACTAGTTGGACATAGGTCGCCCAGCTCGCGTTGGCGAGAAAGGCAAGAGCAGCCGGACGGCGGATCTGCGCGATGAGCGCGTCATTTCGCTGCGCTGACAGAGCCTGATAAGCGGCAAAGATCAAAGCTCCGAGGTAGAGCGCTCCCCATATCGAGAAGGCCCAAGCCGCAGGCGTCACCAGTGTCGAGACGCGCTCCGAATTTTCTCCGATTGGAGTGCCAACACCTAGGCTCGACAGAAAAGAGACGACGATCTGAAGGATCGCCGCAAATATCACGAGCGCGACATCGAATGAGGAGCTCGATGATTGTGAGGAGGCATTCTGCATGCGGTATCGAACTCGCCAAGGCTTGCTGCGTTCCCGGCGATCGGGGAAGCCCAATGTGCGTCGGGCGACGGCCTACACCAACGAACTAAGGCCAGTATGGCGAGCAAACCGCCATCGGCCCCACCGCGTCGAGCTAGTCCGGACCGCGCGATCGCGCGGCCCGGTGGAAAGCATTCAATCCATGCTGTTTTGAAGCTCGGCGACGATACGCCGCAAGCCGGGTCCCAGTTCCCGGACTCAGCTTCAATCGCTAAAGTCTTCGCAAAAACAGATTGCCGAGCGAGCTTTGCCGGCACCAATGAGAGCACTTAGGTCATTGTGCCGCGTCTGGCCCATGATCCTTATGGATCGCCACGATCGCGTCGAACACCGCTGGATAGAATGGACGATCGAAGGCAATTCCGGCTTCCTGACCGACACACCATTTTACCGTGCCGGGCCAATTCTCCACGCCCTTGATCTTGATCGTCACAAGATCCCCTGTGTTAAACATGCCTGATTTGAGAAAGAGCCCGCAACCTCCCGCCGATAGATTGAAGATCCGGGCGTCAATGGCACCCTGCGCGGCCCCGCGAAGCCGGACAGCGGCCTCGACTTCCACCCTTGGCCCACCGCGCCGCGATGGTCCGTCGCGCTCGCTTGCCCGCCTGTCCGTTGCCGGCGTTGCAGTATCGAAAACCGACAATTCCGACACCTGTGCGAAGCCGTCCGCCGCTATCGGCGCGCCTATTTCATCTTGTTTCAATGTTGGTCCCCACCTGCTCGATGGGAGGCCAATGACAGCATATTATTGAAAAGCCGTTATCCAGCATTTTGCAGTCGCGTGCGCGTTATCGCGCTGTCACCGCCGGAAGTTCTGCCGGCGGCGCAAAATACGATCAATCAAACCCTACAAACCGCTGCCCCCCGTTCATCTCCGAGTTGGCTAAGGAAAAGGCATCGCCGGCCGTAAAGGCGGCCTTGCTATCTTGCTGCTTGGGTTTGCTGTATTGTCCCGAGCCTTCCAACGAACTGGGTTGCGATGCCGTCCTGGCAAAACGATCGGGCCGAAATCGCACTGTGGACGTGCATTGATGGCCGTTGCACGAACCGCTCCGCGGATTGGTGCTAGCCTCGATGTAAAGCGGCCGAGCGAGCGCCGCACCTGATTGAACGTGGGCTGCCGCAGGTGGACCCTCTCGACTCCTTCACCTGAGGAGTC
>NZ_JAIXHL010000043.1 GCF_030145815.1 Sphingomonas sp. | reverse complement strand
CCTTGGCGGGCGATTTTACATTGGAGGATCTGGGCTTCATCTTCGTTCCTTCGTCACTACGACGAAGCCCAGATCCTCCTTAAATCACAACCTCAAATCTGTGCCATTGGTGCTGACGGCGGACACCTGCACTGCTCATTGCGGAATTGCTTCCCGGCCTACTTCTCGCGCCGTGGGCGGGTCGGCTGATCGACCGAGAGGACGCCGCGCGTGTGCTGGTCGTGGTGTCGGCGCTGCAAGCGGGCGTGATCGTGCTTATCGCCTATTATCCCTTATTTACCCTCGCTGGGGCCGCGCTACTGAGCGTGCTGTTCACGATCGCCAGTGCCGCAACCTTTGCGCTGATACCCGTTCTGGCGGCCACGCTTGGCATGACGCTCGCACGCGCCAACAGCCTTTTGGAAATGGTCCGAAGTCTTGGGATGCTCGCCGGTCCTGTCGCTGGTGGCGTGTTGGCGGGCTGGATAGGATCGACCGACGCCCTTCTCATCGACGCAGCCAGCTTCGTCGTCCTTCTGGTCATCGTTGCAGCGAGTGGACTACACCGAAAGCCGCAGGAGCATACAGAGGAAGAACGAACCCTGCTCGCGGACTATCGACCCTTGCTTCACAACCGGCGTGTCATGGTTGCGACAGGTGCGCTTAGCCTTGAAGTGTTCGCGACTGCCATCGCCGATGTTGCCTTCGTTTTCCTTATCACGGTAACGCTGGCAAGTGGGCCAACGGCATTTGGAGTGCTGACAGCGTTATGGGCCGGTGGAATGCTGATTGGTGCAGCCGTGGCCGAAAGGATCATGGGAGAAAGGGTCGGTCTAGCGGCGTTCGGCACGGCTTCGCTCATGGGTGCGACTATGCTTCTGATCGGCCTCGCGCCAATAGGCCTGGCGATGGTCGCCATTGCTTTCGTCGCCGGGGGCGGCGCGAACAGCATCCACAATGTTGCGGTGCGAACCCTGCTGCAATCCGAAACGCCACCCGCCGATCATGGTAAAGTCGCTGCAATCTATGGCTCGGTGACGCGCACCGCTGCGATTTGTGGTTATGTCGCTGGCGGATTTTTCGTCCCGCATGATGCTACCACCGCCTATCTGGTGGGCGGCTTGCTGGGCCTGGGTGCGGGACTGATAGGATGGCGGATATTCAATGGCCGATGGTCAGCAAGCAACGACTGACGGCAAACACATCAATTTCGGCGCGGCCGTATGCGCTGGGATGGACGGCGCTGGCCAGAAAGGCTACCTTAGCGCAAGGTAATACCTTTTGCTACGGAGGTCGCGTTATGGCAGCGGCAACATCAATCAAGCTCGATGATGCCCTCAAGGGACGCGTCCAGCACCTTGCCGAAGTTCGGCGGCGCAGCTCGCATTGGATCATGCGCGAAGCCATCGCACAGTATGTCGAACGCGAGGAAAAGCGCGAGGCGTTCCGGCAGGACGCCTTACGGGCATGGGACGAATATCAGCAGACGGGTTTGCATCTGACGCTTGAGGAGGCCGATGCCTGGTTGGCGAAGCTCGAAGCGGGCGAGGATGCGGAGCCGCCTAAGTGCCACGTCTGATCTGGACACCGAATGCGCTGGCCGATGTTCAGCGGCTCTATCGCTGGCTCTTGCCCAAGGATGCGGAGGCCGCGACCCGCGCGGTTGCGACGATCCGGGCCGGGGTCAGGATTCTGGCGGCATCACCGCGTATCGGCCGTCCGATGGAAGACATGGACCCCGACTATCGGGAAAAGCTGATCGACTTCGGCAACAGCGGCTATGTCGCCCTCTATCGCCTCGATGGCGAGACGGTGGCGATCCTGGCCGTCCGCCACCAAAAGGAAGCGGGCTACCCATAGGCGCCGACATGGCGGCACCACCTGTTTGCCTTTACTACTATCGCTCTACTGCAAGTGATCGAGAAAAAGGAAACGCTCGGATCATCTATCTTTGCTCGGCCAGCGCCGCCACAGGCGTAGGCCGCCCGGTGCATTTGGCGAACAATGCAATGGCCTGGTCGCCGACAGGGCAATCCCTTCGCAGCAATCGTGCATGAGGAACGCCACAAGATCGGACAACGCGGTTAAAATGGCACTGTAGATAATCGACCGGCCCTCGCGCCGGCTTTCGATCAAGCCGGATTGCTGAAGCTGATTGAGATGAAACGACAGGCGCGATGGGGACGTGTCGCCCAGCGCCTCGCCGATCGCTCCGGCAGACCGTCCGTCCGCACCCGCCACCACAAGGAACCGGACGATCCGGAGGCGGGTTTGGTTGGAAATGCCGGCGAAGGCAGCGAGTGCTTGATTTTCGTCCATCTGTCGCCCAACAGTTCAAGTTCATTTGAAATATAGCCGTTCCCAGCGGACGGCGCAAACGAGGCGTTCGGATGGATAATCATCGGATCGCCACGCACGGGCCAGCAAGCGGCGTCGTTTCGTGGCTCAACAGACTGCTTTGCAGCTTATCCTCGCTAATGCGCCGCAATCGCGATACACATTGCCCGCTAACGCTCGGGTTGCTGGCCATCGCCGCCCTTAGCTTCATGTCGCTTGCCACGCCTGCGGTGGCTCAAACCGCACCCGCACAAACAGCGTGGCGGCTTCTCGACTATATCGCGGTCGATTATCCCGAAGCGGTCGCGGACGGGAAAATCGCCAACGCTGGCGAATATGCCGAAATGCAAGAGTTCTCCGCGACGGCCGCCAAGCTGATCGGGGAGCTGCCGGCGTCGTTGCAGGTTGCTGGCCTCGAACGTCAGGCCAGCAACCTGCAACGGATCATCGCCGCAAAAGCGCCGCCGCCCGCCATTGCGACTGCTGCGCGCGGTCTCGCGGCCGATCTCATCAAAGCCTATCCGCTTCCGCTCGCGCCAGCGAGCGCGCCCGACGTAGCGCGCGGGAAGGCGCTTTACGCGCAACACTGCGCGAGCTGCCACGGTGGAACCGGCCACGGCGACGGCCTGCAAGCGCGTGGCCTCGATCCCGCGCCCATCGCTTTCGCCGATGAAGCACGGGCGCGCGAGCGCAGTATATTCGCGCTCTATCAGGTGATCGAACAGGGACTCGACGGCACGAGCATGGTGAGCTTCGCCGAACTGCCCGCGCAAGACCGCTGGGCGCTGGCCTTCTATGCCGGTTCGTTCGCCTATCCGGAGAGCGAGGCGAACGCCGGAAAGGCGCTGTGGGATGGCGATGCCGATCTTCGCAAGCGCCTCGATCTGGAAAAGCTGGTCGGCACGACGCCGGCCGCGCTGGGCGCGCAAGTGGGCGACGACAAGGCCCGCCAGCTCATGGCCTATCTGCGCCACCATCCCGAAGCGACGATCGCGGCGGAAGCGGCGGGCACGCTGGCGCTGGCCCGCACCCGGCTTGACGACGCCCTGGCCGCCTATGGCCGGGGTGAGCGCAAGGCCGCGACCGATCTGGCGCTTTCGGCCTATCTCGACGGATTCGAGCCGGTCGAGGCCGTGCTGTCGGCGCGCGACAATGCGCTGATGGTCCGCATTGAGGGCGCGATGGCCGATCTGCGCGCCGGGATCGCCAAGGGGGAGCCGGTCGCGACGGTCAAGGATCGCGTCGCCACGCTCGACGGCCTGTTTGCCGATGCCGAAACGGCGCTCGCGCCAAGCGAGGCGTCGGCCACGTCAAGCTTCGTGGCCGCGTTCACGATCCTGGCGCGCGAAGGGCTGGAAGCCCTGTTGATCGTAGTCGCCATGATCGCCTTCCTGAGCAAAGCCGAACGACGCGACATGCTGCCCTATGTGCATGGTGGTTGGGTCGCTGCCCTCGTCGCCGGGGCCGTCACTTGGGCGGCGGCAACGTGGATCATCGAAATCAGCGGTGCGAGCAGAGAACTTTCCGAAGGATTCGGCGGGGTGTTCGCCGCGATCGTGCTGCTGTGGGTCGGAATCTGGATGCACGGCAAGAGCAATGCCGATGCGTGGCAACGCTATATCCGCGACAAGCTGAGCAAGGCGCTCAGCCGCCGATCGGCATGGTTCCTGTTCCTGCTTTCCTTCGTCGTCGTCTATCGCGAGGTTTTCGAGACGATCCTGTTCTATGCCGCCATTTGGGGACAGGGGAATGGCGGCGCGGTCATAGCGGGCGCGCTCACGGCGGTTGCGCTACTCGGTGTCATCGCCTTCGTGATGATGCGCTACAGCCGCACGCTGCCGATCGGCAAGTTCTTCGCCTACAGCTCGGCGCTGATCGCAGTGCTGGCCGTGGTCCTGATCGGCAAGGGGAGCGCCGCGCTGCAAGAAGCCGGCTATCTCCCCGTCACGCCGTGGCCGGGGCTCCCCCGAAGTGAGCTGTTGGGGATCTACCCGACGCGGGAGACAATCGTGGCGCAGCTCGTCATGGCCGTGCTGCTGGTTGCCGGCTTCCTATGGAACCGGCGCAGCGCCGCCAAGGCCGAGGGGACGCCGGTATGACGATCGCCACGCTGCGCGAGCGGCTCGAGGGGGGTGACTACACAAAAGTACATTTTACGTGCGCTAGGCAACGATTGACTGTTTTCCGCCCCTGTCGGCCAAAAGAGCGCTTAACGGACGATAATCACATGGTCCCGTCAGAGGGGCGGCGCAATTCCATTGTGATCCCGCCGCGCACGGCTTTGCGCGGTCCCCGATCCCTCACGATGTCCAAAAGCCACTGTCGGATCGCAGAAGTGCGCGACAACCTCGCTGAGAGTGTTTCCGTCAGGCGGCATCGCCGCTGATCCAGTAGCAGAGGACCGCCCCCGGCCTGGGGCGGCGCGATTCATGTGATTTTCGACGTTGGTTTTGCATCACCACAATGCTCTCAAAAACGTGCCTCATCGCAGCCATGATCTTCGGCAAGACCTTCATGCTATGACGGTCATCCGACACGCAGTTTTCCCTGCCGATAAAGCGGCGGTGCTAGGCATCTGGCGTGAATTTATCGCCAATTCTCCGGTAAATCTTAATTATCAAAACAACGATGCCGAGTTTGCGACTCTGCCGGGTAAACATGCTTTACCGAAAGGATGCGTGTTGCTCGCGGATCGGGATGGAGAATTAGAGGGCTGCGTCGCAATGCGGCAAGTCACTCCTGAAATATGCGAAATGAAACGACTTTATGTTCGCCCCCATGCTCAGGGACAGCATCTTGGTCGCGCTCTCGCTGAACGTCTGATCGAAGAAGCTCGCGCGGTGGGATATAGCGAAATGAGGCTCGACGTGCAGGCGAAGTCCGTTCCCGCGCGCAAGCTATATGAGGCTCTCGGTTTTGTTGCTGCCGAGCCGATTTCCTTCAATCCGGTCCCCGGCGCGTCGTTTCTCGGCCTCTACCTGTAGATAATGCGATGTTTTATCTCGGCTTGATGGCCGACAATCAGGTGAAAGCCGACGCCTGTTGGACACTGTTAGCGCCAACCGTAGGGCCTTCGCTCTCACCCGCAGTTATTTGCCGGAAACACAAGGGAATGGCCATTGGCTTTTGGTCGCCGCCGTACGGTGGTCTGCGTCAGGGCAAGGGGCTGGAGATTGCCTTGATCGCCTTCAGACCGGACCCGAACCGGGCGATGGCCTCCTTGTTCTTTTCCAGCTCGCCATACGGGAGATAGGCGAAGTCGAGATCCGCGATGCGGCTGAACGCCGGACGACGGAGTTGCGCGCGAACATCCTGCTCGCGCGAATTTGGTGCGACCAGGAACAGCCCGGCGGCAGCGTGCAGATCGCTTCCCGACAGCGCCAGATCGAGCATGCGGACGATCCCTGAGTAGATCGAGGTCGAATGTTCAACCTCGAAGGCCGCGGCGACGCCGTTGCCACCCTTTTCCAACCACAGAACGTCGATCAGACGGATCGAATCCGCGCCAGGTGAAGTGGCGATGGCTTCCGGGAGATGCTCCAGGCATCCCGCCCCGAGCGGCGCGTCCGCATGAAGCCGGCCCCGGTCATTGGCGGCGATCCAGACATCGTAACCGAGCGCATGGCCGAGGTCGCGCAGCCAGGCCTGGATTTCCGTATGCGTACGGTCGGTTTCGCCTTGCGCTGCCATGGTCTTGTCGAGCCGAGCGGCCTCGGCTCGCGCCTGTTCCAACCGGCCAAGCCAGTCACAGCGTAAGGAGGCATGGTCATCCAGCGGCGGCGCCGGATAGCGGCCCGAGCCGATGTCGAACAGCAGTCCGCCGATCGCGCCGAGATCGTTCGAGAGCAGCTCGCGGTAACGGTCGTTGAGATCGAGGATACCGGCGCGCATGGCGAGAAAATGATCCCATGAGCCAAGCTTCACCTTGGCGCCGGTGACGGCGTTGTAGCCCTTGACGATCGCGGTATTGAAGGGCGGCACCAGCGTCGGGTGAAGGAAATAGAGCAGGTTGGCCGCCGCCGGACCCAGCCCCTTGATCTTGAGCGCATCTATGCTGCGGATGTGGCTGATGATCTCCTCGGCGGTGTCGCAGCACGAGCAATTGTCGAGCAGGCGACCGAACGCCCGCTGATTGTCCGGGCTTTCGTAAATGTCGGGAATGCGCAGCTTGGGCTTCCACAGCCAGGCATGGTCGGCGCCCTTGAAGATCTGCCGCTGTTCGGCGATCGAGTGGACAACCGTTTCCAGTGACGAGCCGCGATAGGCGACGCCGAACCGCCCACTTTCGATTTCCACGACCACCTGCTGCAGCCCCCGACGGATGGAGCGGAAGTTTTTCAGGCGTTCGTCCCAAAGAAACCAGGAGCGATAGGTGGCGCCCGGATCGTCTCGCCAACGACGGACAAGCTCGCTCAAGAGATCATGATGTGTCGTGGGTAACAAGGTCATACTGGCTCGGTCATCCTGAACTGGCTCCTTGCCGCTCAGGCTATCGCGGGCAAGGGCGGCTTGCACGTTCAATGTGCGATCCGCGAAGCTTGCTCAAACTGCCTGTGATCGCGCAGGGAAACGCGGCTGGCGTTGGGCGTTGCCGATCGCATCCGTAGACCGGGCGCACGGCCAGGCAGACGGCCGGCAGGGGCGTCGCCGCCCCGGAGCGGCGACGCAACCAGCTTCTTTTGGTCGAACTTAGCGGATCATTGCTTTGTGATCGCGGTGACCTCGCCATCGCTGCCCTTGAGCGAGAGGTCGAAATCGACCTTGTCGCCGACCTTGACCGCATCGGTGATCGCGGGCGCCGCCTTGAACGCCATCGTCATCGCCGGCCACTTGGCTTCGGGGATCGGGCCGTGGTTGAGCGTGATCGTGCCCGCCGTCTTGTCGATCGCGGTGACGGTGCCATGGCCCTTGGCCTTGATTGCGGCGTTCGCGTCGGGCGCCATCGACATGTTGCCCATGTCGCCGCTCATGGTCGCGGCAGGCGCCGCCTGGTTGGTTTCGGTTGTAACCGGGGTCTCGCCCTTCTTGCCGCACGCGGCGGTCAGGACGGCAAGGCCGAGGGCGAGGGTCAGTCGTGCATGTCTCATAATCGTCTCCTTCATGATGAAGCGGGTTGATGGATGGGGTCGGTCTTCGGCCGGCGCAGCAGCAGATAGGCGGCGGGCAGGACGAACATCGACAGCAGCGGCGCGCTCAGCATGCCGCCGATCATCGGCGCCGCGATCCGGCTCATCACCTCCGAGCCCGCGCCCGATCCCAGCAGGATCGGCAGCAGGCCGGCGAGGATCACCGCGACCGTCATCGCCTTGGGCCGGACGCGCAGCAGCGCGCCTTCGCGCACCGCGGCCTTCACCTCGGCGGCGTCCGGATTAGCCGTGCGCTCGGCCAGCGCATTCTTGAGATAGATCAGCATCACCACCCCGAACTCGGCGGAGACGCCGGCTAGCGCGATGAACCCGACCCCGGTCGCGACTGACTGGTTGAACCCGAGCAGATAGAGCGTCCAGATGCCGCCGGTCAGCGCGAACGGCAGCGTGCCCATGATCAATGCCGCCTCGTCGAAGCGGCCGAAGATGAGGTACAGCAGCACGAAGATGATCAGCAGCGTCGCGGGCACGACCAGCTTCAAGCGGTCGACCGCGCGCTCGAGATATTCGAACTGGCCCGAATAGGCGATGCTGACCCCCGGCGAGAGCCGAACCTGTCTCGCCACCGCGCGTTGCAGATCGCCAACCACCGAGGCGAGATCGCGCCCGCGCACATCGACATAGACCCAGGTCGAGGGCCGGGCATTCTCGGTCTTGAGCATCGGCGGCCCTTCGGCGATCGTGACATTGGCGACCGTGCCGAGGGTGATCTGCTGGCCCGCGGGCGTCAGGATCGGTAGCCCCCGCAGCCCGTCGAGGCTGTCGCGCAATTCGCGCGGATAGCGCACGCTGATCGGGTAGCGGGCGAGGCCCTCGACCGTCTCGCCGATCGTCTCGCCGCCGATCGCGCCCGAGACGATGGCCTGCACGTCAGCGATGTTGAGGCCAAACCGCGCGGCGTCGGCGCGATCGATGTCGACATCGACATAGCGCCCGCCGGTCAGCCGCTCGGCGAGCGCCGAGCTGACGCCGGGCACGGTCTTGGCCACCGTCTCGACATCATGGGCGATGCGGTCGAGCTCGGTGAGATCACTGCCCGACACCTTGACCCCGATCGGGCTCTTGATGCCGGTCGCGAGCATATCGATGCGGTTGCGGATCGGCGGCACCCAGATATTGGCGAGCCCGGGGAGCTTAACCCTGCGATCGAGCTCGTTGATCAGCTTCTCGGGCGTCATGCCCGCCCGCCACTGGTCGCGCGGCTTGAACTGGATGGTCGTCTCGAACATTTCGAGCGGGGCGGGGTCGGTCGCGGTCTCGGCGCGCCCCGCCTTGCCGAACACGCTTTCGACCTCGGGCACCGTCCTGATCAGCCGGTCGGTCTGCTGAAGCAGCTCGCTCGCCTTGGCCGCCGACAGGCCGGGCAGGGCCGAAGGCATGTAGAGCAGGTCGCCCTCGTCGAGGTTCGGCATGAACTCGCCGCCGAGCCGGCTGAGCGGCCAGGCTGTGGTCGCGAACACCAGCGTGGCGATCAGCAGCACGGCCTTGGGACGCTTCATCGTCCAGTCGATCGCGGGCCGGTAGAGATCGGTCAGCCAGCGATTGACCGGATTGGCCTGCTCGGGCGGGATGCGTCCCCGGATCAGCCAGCCCATCAGGATCGGCACCAAGGTCACCGACAGGATCGCGGCCGCGCCCATCGCATAGGTCTTGGTGAAGGCGAGCGGCGCGAACAGCCGGCCTTCCTGCGCCTCGAGCGTGAACACCGGAATGAACGACAGCGTGATGATCAGCAGGCTGAAGAACAGCGCCGGCCCGACCTCGGCCGCCGCCTCGGTGACGACGATCCAGCGCATCTCGCCGTCGAGAGGCGTGTCCGGATGATCCTGCTCCCAGTGCTCGATCTTCTTGTGGGCATTCTCGATCATGACCACCGCCGCATCGACCATCGCACCGATGGCGATGGCGATGCCGCCCAAGGACATGATGTTGGCGTTCACGCCCTGGAAGCGCATTACGAAGAACGCTGCCAGCACGCCGAGCGGCAGGGTCAGGATCGCGACCAGCGCCGATCGGACATGCCAGAGGAAGAGCGCACAGACCAGGGCCACGACGACGAACTCCTCGACCAGCTTGTGGGTGAGGTTCTCGACGGCGCGGTCGATCAGCTGCGAGCGGTCGTAGACCGTCACCACCTCGACGCCCGGCGGCAGGCTCCTCTTGAGGTCTGCGAGCTTGTCCTTGACCGCCGCGATCGTCTCCCGCGCATTCTTGCCCGAGCGCAGGATCACGACCCCGCCAGCGACCTCGCCTTCGCCGTTCAGCTCGGCGATGCCCCGCCGCATCTCGGGCCCGATCTGGATCGTGGCGACGTCGCCGAGCCGGACCGGCACACCGCCGGCCGCCGTCTTCAGCGGGATCGCGCGGAAATCGTCGAGCGTCTTCAGATAGCCTGAGGCGCGCACCATATATTCGGCTTCGGCCAGCTCGAGCACCGACCCGCCCGCTTCCTGATTGGCCTGCCGGATCGCCTCGACCGCCTGGGCATGGGTCACCCCGTAGGCGGCGAGCTTCACCGGATCGAGCAGTATCTGATACTGCTTGACCATGCCGCCGATGCTGGCGACCTCGGCGACGCCGGTCACGGTCTTGAGCTCATAGCGCAGGAACCAGTCCTGCAACCCGCGCAGCTGCGACAGGTCATGCCCGCCGGTCCGGTCGACCAGCGCATATTCATAGACCCATCCGACCCCGGTCGCGTCGGGCCCGAGCGCGCTGCGCGCGCTTGCCGGCAGGCGCCCCTGCACCTGGTTCAGATATTCGAGCACGCGGCTGCGCGCCCAATAGAGATCGGTGCCGTCCTCGAAGATCACATAGACGAAGCTGTCGCCAAAGAAGCTGTAGCCGCGCACCGTCTTGGCGCCTGGCACCGACAGCATGGTGGTGGTGAGCGGATAGGTGACCTGGTTCTCGACGATCTGCGGCGCCTGCCCCGGGTAGGAGGTGCGGATCACAACCTGCACGTCCGAGAGATCGGGGAGGGCATCGATCGGGGTGGATCGTACCGCCCAGAGGCCCGCGCCGACCAGCGCCAGCATGCCGATCAGAACGAAAAAGCGGTTGCGGACCGACCAGCGGATGAGATGGGCGATCATCGGCCCGCCACCTTCGCCATACGCCGCAGCGTTGGTCCCGCCGGGGGCCGGTCGAACCCGAACCGGACCCGGTCACCCGCCTTGAAGCCGCTCGCGATGCCCGGATCGGCGAGCGCGAAGGTCATCGTCATCGCCGGCCAGTCGAGCGCGGGGACGGGTTCGTGGCTGAGCGTCACCGAATTGGCCGTGATCCGCTCGATCTTGCCCGTCGTCTCGTACAGCGTGGCTTTCGACCTCGGCGCGGCGATGGTCGCCGATGCCGCCGCGCCGCCGATCGGCCGCGCCTCGATTCCCGACAGGCTCGCTTCGGAATCGATCAGGAATTGCCCCGAGGCGACGACGTTCTCGCCGGGTGACAGGCCGGCAAGTATCTCGGTCTCGCCGTCCGCCTCGCGGCCGATGCGGACCTCGGCGGGATGATAGCGCCCGTCGCCTGCGGCGAGCATGACGAGCGTGCGCTTGCCCGTGCGGATCACCGCTTCGCTCGGCACCAGCAGCGCCGGCTTGGCATCGCCGCCAAGCGCGACGCTGGCGAACATGCCCGGCCGCAACCGCCCCTGCCGGTTGGGCAGCTCGATCCGAACGGTGAGCGTGCGGCTGTCTGCCTGCGTGGTCGGCAGGATCGCGATCACCCGGCCGGCGAAACTCTCGCCGGGGAAGCTCGCCAGCGTGGCGCTGGCATTCTGGCCGACCCGGACATCGCCCGCGCGCGCTTCGGGCACCGCAGCGTTGAGCCACACGGTGCCGAGCCCGCTCACCTGGGCGAGCGTCTGGCCCATGGCGAGCGTCACGCCGGCACGGGCGTCGAGCGTCTGGATCGTGCCCGAGATCGGCGTCGTGATGGTCACCACACCGTTCGGTCGACCGCTCCGCTCGACGCTGGCGATGAGGCCGTCGGACATGCCCAACAGCTGCAGCCGCTGGCGCGCAGCCGCGGTGAGATCGGGCTTGCCGAGCCGCCTGACGCTCAGATATTCGGTCTGCGCGCCGCCCCATTCGGGCAGCAGCAGGTCCGCGATCGGCGCGCCGGCACGGACCACGTCCCCGGGCGCGCGCGCATAGACGCGGCTCACGAACCCGCCCGAACGCGCCTGGATGACGGCGACGTCACGCTGGTTGAAGTCGATCGTGCCGGTGACCTCAAGGGCTGAGGCAAGGCTGCCCATCTTCGCCGCGACGACCCGTAATCCCAGGCTCTGCCGCGCGGCTGGATCGACCGCGACCGTGGGGGCCGCGGCGGCGCTTGCTCCCTCCGCATAGCGGGGCACCAGTTGCATATCCATGAAGGGCGACTTGCCGGGCTTGTCGAACTTCTGGTTCGGGAACATCGGATCATACCAGTAGAGGACTTTGCCTGCCCCGGCGGTTGCGGCCGCCTCCGGGTGCGGCGCCTGGCGATGGCCTGCCCAATAGCCTGTGCCGCCGGCCAGCAGCGCGACAGCCAGGATCGATGCGCCCCAGCGCAGCGCGGATTTATCGAGCGTCATGGCCGCTCCTCCCCATAGGTGATCGTGATGCGGACCGCGTCGCGCGCGACGTCGGCTTCGCGGTTGAGCGCCTCGACCTCGGCCTCCGCGAGCCCGAGCGTCGTGAGCAGCGCGGCGCCAAGGTCGAGCTTGCCAGCGCCATAGCTGTCGCGATCGAGCTCGGCGCGGTGCCTGGCGAGGGGCACCAGCGTCTCGCGGGCATTGCGCAACCGGGAGAGATGCATGGCATGATCGGCAAGGTCGGCGTCGAGCTGCGCCACCAGCTCGCGGCGGATCGCCTCGCGGTCGAACCGACCCCCTTGCACGAGGCTCTCGCTTGCAGCGATCCTGGGATTCTGGCGCTTGCCGGCGAACAGCGGCAGGTCGATCGACACGCCGACCGAGGCCATGTCGCCGTACATCGGATCGCGCCGGCCATAGGTGACGCCGACCTTCCAGTCGGGGCGCTTGTCGGCGCGCGCGAGCCGCACGTCCGCCTCGGCAACCGCGATCCGTGCATCCTGCGCACGCAGGGCGGGAAGTGCATCGATGCCGGCCCGCAGCCGAACCGGATTGACATCGAGCATCGGCGGGTCGCCCGTTACCTGCGGGTCGGGGTCGCCGGTATAGCGCGCGAGCCGGGCCCGGGCCTGCGCCACCACCGCAGCCATCTCGGCGCGGCGATCGGCGATGGCGGCGCGGAGCTGGTCGGGCTCGAGCGCCTGGCTCGGGCGCGCGCTGCCCGACGCCAGGCGTGCGGTCACGGTCTTCTGCAGGTCGTCGAGACTGGCATCAAGCAGGTCGAGCTGCCGGAGCCGGCGTTCGCCATAATAGAGATCGACCCAGGCGAGGGCGGTCTCGAGCCGCACGTTGCGGCCTTCGACCAGCTCCCCCGCCTCGGCGACACCGATATCGGCCGCGGCGCGCGCGGCGCGTGCATGGCGCTTGGCGAGATTGGGGAAGGTCTGGCTGAACCCGATCGTCGCCATGGTGAAATCGTCGCGCGTGAAGCTGCCGGCATTGGGGCCGCTCACCGGGAAGTTCTGCAGGCCCAGGTCGAGCGTCGGATCGGGCAGGCGATCGGCCGCGATCGCCGAGGAGCGCGCGCCGGCGGTCGCGGCAGCCCGCGCCTTGAGGCTCGGCGCATTGGCGGCCGCGCGCACCAGCGCCTGCTCGTAGGTGAGCGGGTCGGCTGACACCGGCACCACCCAGGCGGTTGCGAGCGTCGCACCGAGCGACAGCAACAGGCGTCGCACAGCGCGCCTTGGCGTGATGGCCATCGACATGTCCTCCTTGAAGGCAAGGTTCGGCGAGCTCGGGACGGGGCACCGTCGAAGCAGGCCCGCTGAGTCCCCGCTATGCGGCTCGCGAGCCTTGCCGGTCGCCGACGCGCCCGGAGCTGTAGAGGCCATGGTGTAGGAGGCATGCGCCAACCTGCACGTCGGCGCGATGACGGTGTCGTCGATCGTGCGGAGCGCGACGCCGCAACCTGTCGGCTGCCTTTGCGGCAGCCGGAATGAACCGGTTCATCGGGAATATCCTTGTCGAAAAATTGAAACGGCCAGGGCTGCGCACATACGCGCAGGCGCCGGGCATCAGGCTTCAATCAGGCAAGGCTGGTGGGGGGATCCGGGTCGGGCGCGAAAGACTTGCCCGTCAAGATGCTATGGGTCGTCCAGAAGGACGGGGCGTCGGACAGGCGCGAGGTTTCAACGCTGCCCGCGAGGTCGGTCGCGACCAGCGGGATCACGCATCCCATCGCGGCGATGCAATCGAGCGTCAGGCCCTTGCAAGGCTTCTCGCGGGGCGCAGGCCGCTGCTTGGCCATCATCGCCATGCAGTCCGCATCCATGCCCTTGGCCAGCGGCGCGCCTGCCGCCTGCGGCACGCTGTGCGCGGCCGCCATCTGGGCTCCGAAGAGACCGGACAGCGCTCCGATGACGAGCAGAAGGGCGAGCAGACGTTTCACGGGCCTCGATATCTAGCGGGATTTGTGGTCGCAGCCAACAAAAGTCTCGTGCCTGCCGGATTACCAGGCGCTTGCCGCCGATTCCACCAGCATCGCCTAAATAAAGACCTCGCTCCAGGAAGAAGTTCGGCTGCGGCCTCTACGTATATCGAGGCTGGACCCGGGACCGTAGTCCCAAGCCTGAAGAGACGCTCTTCCCCTCGGTAGGTCCGGGCGGTGGCATCCAAGGAGGTGAATATGGTCAGGAAAACTCTCATGGTCGCGCTTGCCGGCATTTCGATGCTTGCTGCCGTCCCCACTATGGCCCAGAGCATCGGGCACAGCTTCTTCATGCGCGGTTCGATCGTCGACACGGGCAACAACGGCACCGTCGTGTGCATTGGCAAGGCCGACGGCGCCGAGGTCGGCCAGAAGCTCGAGGTCTATCGCGTCGTGACCCATCCGGGTCCGTCCAAGGGCGTGGCGCCGACCTATCACCGCCAGCTCGTCGGCCATGTAACGATCGACCATGTCTTTGACGATCACTTCGCGCACGTGTCCGTCGCCGACGGCACGCCTGCCAAGCACGACATCGTCGAGCTTCGCAAGAACTGACAAGCCGGTGGCCCGGCGGCACGGGCTGCCCTGATGCGACGCGTCGGGGCAGCGGGCCGCCGGCGACGAGGAGACCGTTCGGGGTCAAAGCGAAACCGCTTGACCCTGGACCATGGTCCAACCGGCATGATCGAGCGGATGACATGGGCAATTTCAAGGTCGGCGAACTGGCCGCGGCCGCAGGCGTGGGGCGGGATACGATCCGCTATTATGAGCGAATGGGCCTGCTGCGCGAGCCCGCGCGCACGGCAGCGGGCTACAGGCTCTACGACGCGACCGACCTCGAGCGCGTCAACTTCATCCGCTCGGCGCAGGAGCTTGGCTTCACCCTCGATCAGGCCCGGCAGCTGCTGGCGCTCAGGGCATCGGACACCGCGCATGCGCAGGCCGTGCTCGATATCACGCTCGCCAAGATTACGGACGCCGAAGTCCGGCTCAAGCGCCTGTCCGATATTCGCGACATGCTTCGATTGCTTGCCGATGAGTGCCCGGGCGAAGTTCCTGTTTCCGATTGCCCTATTCTCACGTTCCTCACGGAAAGGCGGAGAACTGATCACCGAAAGATATAAGAGCAAACCTCGCAGGAAGAACAAACACCATTATTAAAAGGGGATTTATCATGACACGAATACATATAGTGGCTGGGATTGTTCCAGCATTGCTTCTGGGCGCCTGTGCGACGACGCCGCCTACCTCCGCACAGGTCGAAAGCTGTAGGGCCATGGAGGGCGATATGGGTCTCCAGACACGTCATGACCATGGCGAGATGAAACAGCAGGGTCGTAATCCCATGAACCTGTCGCACGATCAGTGCCGCAAGATTCTTCGCCAAGCCCAATGATTTCTGCTCCGGGTGGCTCACGGCCACCCGGAGATTCCTCCAGTACGAAAGGAAGAAGCAATGGTCGGAAATCGAAAAGCCATACTGTCGTTAATCAGCGTTAGCCTGCTCTCGATGGCGGCGCTTTCGGGCTGTGAGCGCAAGACCGATCAGACGGTGCCGGCTGCGGCCAACAGCGCCGCACCCGCGGCTGGCGCTGATAGCGTAAATCCCGCCGGCATGGATCATTCGGACGCCATGGCCAATGAACAGGAGATGGAGCGGCATCACCAGCAGGCCATGGACCATGATGCGATGCGCCAGGGAGGCATGAACAGCAGCGCTCCGAAGACCGAGCCTGCGCCTGCGGATTCGGCGATGCCGATGAAGGACATGTAAGGGCGCGAAGGGGGTCGACATGTGCGTTTGGACCAGCCTTCGCCTTTCGGGTCTGGGGTTGTTGCTCGCTTTCAGCCTTCCCTCTGCGAGCGTGCACGCTCAGGAGGGCGAAGACCATTCGGCACATCATGGGGATACTTCGGGCGGTGCGGGGATGGCCGATGGCGCAATGTCCGCAAAGCCCGAGGTCGGCACCTCCGATATGGCCTCGATGATGAACTCCATGATGGAGCGCATGATCAACGGCGAAGGCGAGAATGAACATGGGCACGATTCCCGCCGCACCGCATTTTTTTCGCAGTTGCTCGCCTTTCCCGCGCTCGACGAAGCGGCCCGGCAGCGGGTCGCTGCGCAGGCCGGGGAACGGGTAAGCATGGGCTTGGCGATGATCAACGCCGCCTCGGCCGACGGCGCGCGTGCGACCACGGTCTCGGCCCGGCTCGATGCGGCGCGCCGCCTGCGCGAGGGAACCGACCTGTTCCGGTCCGGCACCGCCGCGCAGGGCGCGATCGGAGGCTTGCAGCCGCCCCGGGAGGTCGGGCTTGCCTGGCTGCGCGATCAGCTCGACATCGACCAGGCCGCGCCCGGCCATGCCGATCACTGGTTCGGCATCTCGCCTTCGCACCTCCTTCTCATGCTGTTCCTGGGGCTGGTGAGCGCCACGCTGATCGCGCTGCAGATCTTCCGCCTGCGGCGTATCGCGGCGATCGCCGGCGGTGTCGCCACCGGCAAGGCATTGGCAAAGCCGGAGCCGAAGGCTGCCCCTCCCGCTACCAGGGTTGCGCCCGCGCCCGCGCCTGCACCCGTTGCCGATAGCGCTGGGCTCGCGCCGAGCAATGCGGCCGCGCCCGCGGGGGCTTCGCTGCGCAAGCCCAAAAGCTGGGCGGGGCAGCTGCGTGTGGTACAGATCGTGCGAGAAACGCCGACCGTGCTGACCTTCCGGCTCGCGGACCCGGCTGCCGATCGGCTGCCGTTCGACTTCCTGCCGGGACAGTTCCTGCAGGTCGAGGTGGTGCCCGAGCCGGGCAAGACCGCGCGTCGCTCGTACACGATCGCCTCCTCCCCGACCCAGCGGGCCTATGTCGAGCTGACGGTCAAGCGCGAGGAGCAGGGCGTGGTCTCGCGGCACCTGCACGACAAGATCGTCGCAGATGATCTGCTGAAGGTCAGCGGACCGTTCGGCGCCTTCACCTTCACGGGGACGGATGCCGAAAGCATCGTGCTGATCGCGGGCGGGGTCGGCATCACGCCGATGATGTCGGTGCTGCGCTATCTCACCGACACCGCGTGGAAGGGCGATATCTTCTTCTTCTACGGCGCACGGTCGACCGAGGAATTCGTGTTCCGCGACGAGCTCGAGCGGCTCGAACGCCGTTTTCCCAACCTCCATGTCGTCGCCGCGATGCAGCGCGCGCCCGGCACCGTCTGGATGGGCCCCGAAGGGCCGATCACCCGCGAGATGATCCTGGCCGCGGTGCCGGAGATCGCGAGCCGGCGGATCCATATGTGCGGCCCGCCGGCGATGATGGCGGCGATGCGCGGCGTGCTGGCGGAGCTCGGCGTCCCCGAAGCGCAGCTGCACACCGAGGCGTTCGGTCCGGCCTCGCTGCCTGCCGACCCCGAGGATCTCGAGGTCAAGCCCGCGCCCGCGCCAGCGGATAAGCCGGCCCCGAGCACTGAGGTGGCGCCGAGCACGGTGACCTTCTCCGTGTCGGGGGTGTCGGCTGCCTTGCCCGCGGACGAGACCGTGCTGGAGGCGGCCGAGGGCGCGGGCGTCGAGATCCCCTATGCCTGCCGTGCGGGCACATGCGGCGCCTGTGTCGTCAAGCTGCTGCAGGGCGAGGTGACGATGGAGGTCGAGTCCGGCCTCGCGCCCGCCGACAAGGCGCAAGGCTATGTGCTCGCGTGCCAGGCGAAGGGGACGGGCACGCCGCTCGTGGTCGAAGCCTGATGCGCGAACGCAGCGACATCGCCGTCGGTCTGCTGGTCGCGTTCCTGCTGCTGTTCCCGTTCGGCTATCTGGTGCATGTGTCACCGCGCTTTCCGGGCAGCCTCGCTGGCGGGATCATCGGGATCGCAGCGCTCGTGCTGATGCTGCTGACGCTTCCCTATGTCGCGGCCAAGCACATCGCCTGGGTCGACAAGGCGCTCTCCCGGGTCGTCAGCAAGCCGACCCTGCTCGCCATCCACATCTATGCCGGCGTGCTGGCGCCGATCCTGGGTCTGGTCCACGCTGCGCACAAGCTCGAAAGCCCGGTCGGACTGCTTCTGACCGTCCTCCTGCTGATGACGGTCATCACCGGCTTCATCGGCCGCTACCTGCTTGCCCAGCTTGGTCGGGCGCTGCGCGGACGCAGGTCGGAACTGGCCTCGCTTCGCGCCGCCTTCCTTGAGGAGCCGGCGGCGCCGGCGCAGGCCGATACCGCAGCCGCGCCGCTGTCGGGCTGGAGGCGCTATCTGTTCGTCGCCGGGGATGCGCCCGCGGGCCAGCACCCCCAGGACAAGGCGGGGATCGCCGCGGCGCTGGCCGATACCGAATTCGCGATCCGCGCCGAAGAGGCGACCAACACCCTGTTCGCGCGATGGCGGTTCCTGCACATCCTGCTGGGCTGTCTCATCTTCGCGCTGCTCGCGCTCCACGTCGGCGCGGCGATCTATTACGGGCTGCGCTGGCTATGAGCTGGCAGCGTCTTTCCTACGCCGTCTTCATCGCAGCCCTGCTGGTGATGGTCGCCGCGGTCGCGATCCGGATGCGATCGGACGCGCCGAGGGATGCCGGCCTGGTGGCGCAGCTCGTCTCGCCCGGCCCGCTCTCGAGCGCGCACCAGTCCTTCGCCGGCCAATGCACGGCCTGCCACACGCCGGGCAAGGGCGTCGAAACCCGAACCTGTCTCACCTGCCATGCAGGCACGGATTTCGGGACGAAGCAGTCGACGCAGTTCCACGCGAAAGCGACGCAGTGCACCTCCTGCCACGTCGAACATGAGGGAGAGCGCGGCATCATCCGCATGGATCACGCCGCCTTGCTCGACATGGCAAAGTGGCGGCAGCCTTTGGCGGGCATGTCGACAAACACTCGAAGCCTGACTCCCGAGACCGCGCTCAATTGCGCGAGCTGCCATGCGTTCCGCGATCCGCACCAGGGCCTGTTCGGCACCGACTGCGCGAGCTGTCACAAGACCGACAGCTGGAAGATCGCCAATTACCGCCATCCATCGGTCAATTCGACGCAGTGCGCCGAGTGCCACAAGGCGCCGCCCAGTCACTTCATGGAGCATTTCAGCATGGTCTCGCAGCGCGCAGCCGGGTCGAAGGCGCGCGTCGACCAATGCTATGCCTGTCACGCTACCGACAGCTTCAACAATATCCGCAAGCGAGGCTGGTATGATCACCATTGAGGCCGACTGGCTGAGCGCCTTCTTCCGGCTCGCGGTGATCGGCCTGGAACTGGCGGGCACGCTGACCATCCTGGTCGGCGCGGGGCTCGCAACCTTTCTGTTTGCGCGGCGGGCGAGGGCGGGCGACCGAACCGAGGCCTATAGCGCGTTCCGATCGGCGCTCGGCCGCAGCATCCTGCTCGGCCTGGAATTTCTGGTCGCCGGCGACATCGTCAAGTCGCTGGTGATCAACCCGACGCTCGACGATCTCATCGTGCTGGCCGGGCTTGTGCTGGTGCGGA
>NZ_JAIXHL010000042.1 GCF_030145815.1 Sphingomonas sp. | reverse complement strand
TCCGACCAGGACACGATCAGATCCGGCTGAACATCCCCATCACGCCTCATCGCCATCGCTGCAGCCTATCTCGTCCTTCAATACTCTCTCTGAATCAGACGGACCCGACTTCGTCAACGGGCTGGTAAAGCACGCTGCGCATTCGGCGCGACAAGACGGGATCAACTGTTCGGGCGCGGGCGATCAAGTCTTGATCCGCCATTTGCTTAGTCTCCTCCTCAATCGATCTACGGTTCATTCCGGCCGGCGGGATCGAGCGAAGGAGTGCGCCGATGCCTCGCAGTCTATGGGTCATGATCGCCGCGTCGCTGGGCTTCGGCTTCGTCACCGCGACCACCTTCACCTCGCTCGGTTATGTCCTCTACACGATGGTCGCAGATCTCGGCTGGTCGCAGGCAGCGGCGGGGAGCAGCTTTGCGCTGCTTGGGCTGGCGTGCGGCCTTGCCAGCCCCTTGCCGCCGTTGCTGATCAAGCTGGTCGGATCGCGGCTGACGCTGTTCATCGGCGCCATGGTGCTCGCCGCCGGCTTCCTGCTCGCATCGGTCGTGCAGGAGATCGGCCTGTTCTTTATCGCGACCGCGCTGATGGGTGCGGGCTTTTCGTTGATCGCACCGTCGCCCGGCGTGTTCCTGATCGCTACCTGGCTGCCCGAACGCTCGGCGCGGCTGCTCGGCGTCTATTTCATGGCGGGATCGCTGGGCGGCGTGGTCGGTCCGCTGATCGTCGGCGCGATTGTCGGCCTGGCGGGTAGCTGGCGTCTGCACTGGGCGCTGATGGGCATGGCGGCGATCGCGCTTGGCCTGCTGTTTCTGGTTGCCGTGCGCGACGCAGTGACGGTGGAGAGCGCCGATCAGGTCAAGCACGCCGCGACTGGCCAGGTCGCCCCGGCCAAGGCGCCCGCCTGGACGGTGCGGCAGGCGATCCGCAGCCCGGCCTTTCTGCTGATCGCGGCGGCGATGCTGGTGGTTCAGACGGTGGTGACCACCCTCCATTCGGTGCTCGTCTCCCATGTCGCCGGGATTGGCGGTGGTGCGGGCGCAGCCGCAGCGGGTGCGCTCGCGATGAGCCTGCTGGCGCTGACGGGCACGTTGGCCAAGGGCGCGACCGGCGCGCTGGCGGAGAAATATGACGCCCGCTGGCTGTTGATCCTTGGCCTCGGGCTTCAGTTCGGTGCGGTAGCATTGCTGGCGACGGCGCAGACACCGATGCTGGCGATCCTGGCTGCCCTGTTGTTCGGGATCGGCTGGGGCCTGGCCTGGCTCAGCGCGCATGTCCTGATCCTGCGCTATTTCGGCGCAGCGCTGGCCGCCGATCTGACCGCGATGGCGACGATGGCGACGACGCTGGCCGTCCTCGGCCCGCTCAGCGCTGGCTGGGTAGCCGATCGAACCGGCGGCTTTGCGCCGATCTTCCTGGTATTTGCGGGGCTGCTCGCGCTCGTCATCGCATCGACCACATTGTTCCTGCGTGCGCCGCGCGCGCTCCCGCAGCCCGATGTCGCGCAGTCGCGCAACGACGACCTCCTTCTCGTCCCTGCCGAATGAAGCATGCGGGACACAGTCACCGGACGCACATCATGACCATTCTGACCGATCCCTTTTTCGACAGCCTCGGCACCTCGATCCTCGAAACGGTCGAGGCCGAGACCCTGCCCCCCGCCTGCTATACGGATGAGGAATTCTACCGGTTCGAGAAGCAAGCGCTGTTCTATCGCGAATGGCTGTGCGTCGGCCGCGTCGAGTGGCTGGCGCAGCCGGGCGATTATTTCACCACCACCCATGCCAACGAACCATTGGTCATCGCGATGGACCGGGCCGGAACGATCCAGGCGATGTCCTCGGTATGCCAGCACCGCGCGATGCTGGTCGCCGAGGGCAAGGGCAATGCGCGCGGCTTTACCTGCCCCTATCATCACTGGTCCTATGATTTGGACGGCACGCTGATCGGCGCCCCGGCGATGGGTCGCACGTGCAACTTCGACAAGCGCCAGCACAGCCTGCCGCGGCTCAAGGTCGAAACCTGGCACGGGTTCATCTTCGTCAATTTCGATCTCGAGGCCGCCCCGCTCGCGCCGCGCCTTGCGGGCATCGAGCCGGTGGTTGCCAATTACGACTTCGCGTCCCTGCGCGGCCCTGAACCGGCGGCGCATGAATTTGCCTGGAACTGGAAGGTCCAGTTCGAGAACAACAATGACGGCTATCACGCCAACCGGCTGCATAAGGGGCTGCATGACTATATCCCGAGCGCGCTGGCGAGCTTCCCGCCGGTGCCGGAAGGGACGGCTGGCTATTACCGGCTGAACGGATCGACCCACGCCAATGCCAGTTTCAACCC
Source organism: Sphingomonas sp. (assembly GCF_030145815.1). GTDB lineage: Bacteria > Pseudomonadota > Alphaproteobacteria > Sphingomonadales > Sphingomonadaceae > Sphingomonas. Next base: position 17,910 of record NZ_JAIXHL010000042.1, on the reverse strand, counting down.
GACCGGCAAGGCGCTGTTCCCGGTATTCCCCGCGCTCAGCGAGGAGGAGCAGAACCGGCTGTTGTTCGTCAACCTGCCTCCGTCCCTGTCGCTGGTGGTGCTCAACGATGTAGTAATCTATCTGATCATGGACGCCCGCTCGGCGAACACCCATGGCCTGACCTTTGGCAGCCTGTACCTGCCCGAAGCGATGCAGGCCCCGGACTTTGATGAAAAGCGGCGGCTGAACGACGAATATACCAGCCATATCGTCGCGCAGGATCTGCACGTCGATCTGTTGGTGCAGCAGGGGCTGAACTCCCGCTTCGCGCCGCGCGGCCGCTATAGCTGGCAGGAGGATGCGCAGCGTCAGTTCAACCTGTGGCTGGTCGAACGCTATCGCTCCGAATGGGATCGGCGGCGCGGACCTGCAGCGCCCGTCAGCCGGATCCAGCGCGCATCCTGATCCGGCTCGCACGCCATTACTGCATCGCCTGTCATCCGGCGCGTCGTGCGACGCGGCCGCTGTCCCCTGCCAGTTCCGAGGAGCATTTCGCATGACCAACACGCTAATCTTCGTCGATCTCGCCAGCGACGACCCTGCCGCCGCCGCTTCATTCTATGCCGATGTCTTCGGCTGGGAAAATGACCCCCGGCCGCACGGCATCTATCACCGCATGGTCCCGGGCGGCTTCTTCAAGCACAAGGACGGCAGCGACAGCCAGATCGGCAATCTGCACCTTGGCATCTTCGACGCCGCCAATGCCCGCCCGCACCCCGAACCGGCAGGCGTCGGCCCACGTGACTTGGTCGTGCATGGGCGCAAGGCGCGGATCTGGATCCTGATCGGCGACGATGACAGCGCCGAGCGGATCCTGGGCAAGGCGGAGAGCCTGGGCGCGAAGACCCTGTGGCGGGATCACTATTGGGCCGAGTTCAACGGCTACAACCACGCCTTTGTCGACCCATGGGGCAATGAGATCGTGCTGTGGGGCAAGGCCGGCGAAAATCCGGACATTCCAGCCAGTTTCACGCGCGAATAGGCGCTACGCCGGGCCGAAAACAAGGACTTGTGCGCGGCGATACAAGACCGGGCGGCGATTGCGCCCCTAGTCTTTGCGGGTCGCGAGCATCGGGACGAAGGGGATTTGGGATGATCGAGCAACGCTGCGCTGCGGGGACTGTATGAGCCGTTTGCCCGTCGTCTTTTTCGGTCACGGCAGCCCGATGATCGCGCTGGAGCAGAACCACGTCACCCGCGCATGGCGGGCGATTGCGGAACGGATCGAGCGGCCGCGCGCGATTCTGTGTATCTCGGCGCATTGGCTGACGCAGGGCACCGCCGTGACCGGCATGGTCGCGCCGCGCACCATCCATGATTTCGGCGCCTCCTTTCCGCAGGCGCTGTTCGACGTGCAATATCCCGCGCCTGGTGATCCGGCGCTGGCGCAGCGCGTGGCCGAATTGCTCGCGCCCATGGCGGTCGGAATCGACCGCGACTGGGGGCTCGACCACGGCACCTGGTCGGTGCTCCGCCACTGCTTCCCCGATGCCGATGTGCCGGTGGTCCAGCTCGGCATGGACATCGCCAAGAGCCCGCTCGACCATTGGCAGGTCGGCGAGCGGCTGCGCCCGCTACGCGACGAAGGGGTGCTGATCATCGGCACCGGCAATATCGTCCATAATCTGCGCGAGATGGACTGGGGCAATCCCGATGCGCCGCCCTATCCCTGGGCGGCGCGGTTCAACGCCGCGATGCTGGAGGCGGTGGTCGAGGATCGACCGGAGGCGGTGATCGACTATCGGTCATTGGGTACCGATGCCACGCTGTCGGTGCCGCATCCCGACCATTTCTGGCCGCTGCTCTATGTGCTCGGCGCGCGCCATGCGGGGGAGGCCGCAGTGCTCGACCCCGATTTCATCCACCACAAGTCGCTCGGCATGACGAGCATCGTGATCGGCGCGGCCTGACCGCGACCAGGCTTCCAGTCCACAGGGGGAAAGATATGGGCCTCATTCTACCGCATGGCGCAATCCGCGATGCGATCCAGCCGACCGCGCTCCACCGGCTCCGCGCGACGCCGGAAACGGTTCACTGGGGCTATTTCTCGCCCGAAATCGCACCCGCGCTGACGGTACGCAGCGGCGACCTGATCCAGGCGCAGGCGGTGACGCATCACGCCGGGGACGATCCCGAATTGATGTTCGACGACGACATCCGTCGCATCTTTGCCGAGATCGATCCAGCGACGCGCGCGCCGGGATGCCACATCATGACCGGCCCGATCTTCGTCGAAGGGGTCGAGCCCGGCGACATGCTGGAGGTGCGCTATTTCGAAATGGTGCCCCGGTTCAACTATGGATCGAACCTGCAGGCCAATTGGGGGCACCTCTATCAGGAATTCGGTGAGACCGAGCGGGTGACGATCTACCGCATCGACCCGGGCTCCAACACCGCCAGCGCGCTCTACGCCTATGATGTCGAAGAGAAATATGTGGTGCCGGGGCGCATCACCAACTGCCCGGTATGCGACCGTCAGCCCGCTTTGCCCGGCATCACCATTCCCGCCCGGCCGCACCTCGGCACCGCCGGAGTGGCACCTGCGGTGAACGAACCGGTCAGCACGATTCCCCCCGGCCTGCACGGCGGCAATATCGACAATTGGCGGATCGGCGCAGGCGCGCGCATGTATTATCCGGTCCAGGTCGCCGGCGGCCTGTTCTCGATCGGCGATCCGCATATCAGCCAGGGCGATGGCGAGATAAGCGGCACTGCGATCGAGGCATCGCTCGACGTGCTGTTCCAGATCGTGCTGCGCAAGGATTTCAGCTTCCCTTCGCCCCTGCTCGAGACCAGCGATTGCTGGATCGTCCATGGCTTTGGCGCCGATCTGGATCAGGCGATGAAGAGCGCATCGGTCGACATGCTCCATCTGCTGACCGAACATCAGGGACTGTCGCGCACCGATGCCTATTCGCTGATGAGCGTGGCGAGCGATTTCGGCGTGACTCAGGTCGTCGACGGGACGCAGGGTATTCACTGCCGCATCGACCGTCGCATCTTTGGTGGCAAGGGGACCGTGCGTGACCCCGAATAATCCCGCCGTTGCGGGCGGGCGCGACTGACGATGCTGGCCCGGTTGCGTCTCGATCCGTTCCTGTTGATCCTGCTGGTCGTGCTGGCGGCGGCAACGCTGCTGCCGGTGCGTGGCGGCGCGGCCATTGCCGCCGATCATGTCACCGACGTGGCGATCGCGCTGCTGTTCTTTCTGCATGGAGCGAAACTGTCGCGGGAAGCGATCCTGGCCGGGATTGGAGCGTGGAAACTGCATCTGCTGGTGCTGAGCGCAACCTACGCGCTGTTTCCGCTGCTCGGCCTCGCCATCGTCACGACGCTGGGCGGGACGGTCGATCCGCTGGTGGCGATGGGGGTGCTCTACCTCGCCATCCTGCCCTCGACCGTCCAGTCATCGATCGCCTTTACCGCCATCGCCGGGGGCAATGTCCCGGCCGCGATCTGCAGCGCGTCATTGTCGAACATCCTGGGCATCCTGCTCACACCGCTTCTCGCGGCGTGGCTGATCGGCGGACAGGGGGCGGGCGGCGGGTTCTTCCTTCAGGCGGTGACGTCGATCGCCACCCAATTGCTGCTGCCCTTCATCCTCGGCCATCTCGCCCGACCGTGGATCGGCGCGTGGATCGACCGGCATCGCCAGCTGGTCACGCGGGTCGATCGCGGCGTGATCCTGCTGGTCGTCTACACCGCATTCAGTGCCGCAGTGGTGGCAGGGTTGTGGACGCGGCTGTCGCTCGCCGATCTCGCCACGATCGGGGCCATTTGCGCGGTGCTGCTAGCGGCGGTGCTGCTGCTGACCCGGCTTGCCGCACGCCTTGCCGGACTACCGCGCCCGGACGCCATCGTGCTGCTGTTCTGCGGATCGAAAAAGAGCCTGGCGAGCGGCGTGCCGATGGCCGGAGCGCTGTTTCCCGCCGCACAGGTCGGCGTCGTGATCCTGCCGCTGATGCTGTTCCACCAACTGCAACTGATCGTCTGTTCGATCATCGCGGCGCGCCTTGCCCGCCAGAACGACGCCACTGAGGAGCCCGACCATGTCCGACGCACTGCTTGAGATCCGGCCGATGACCCGCCAGATCGGCGCGGAGATTTTCGGCGTCGACCTCAGCCAGCCGCTCGATCAGGCAATGGTGGCCGCCATCCACGATGCGCTGATGGTGCATCAGGTGATCTTCTTCCGCGACCAGCACTTCACGCATGCGGAGCACAAACGGCTGGGCCGCTATTTCGGCGAGCTCGCCCTGCACAGTGGCGTCGCGGGCCTGCCCGACCATCCCGAAATCGTGGCGATCCATGCCGACGCCAACAGCACCTATATCGCCGGTGACAACTGGCATTCGGACCTCAGCGAATATGATGAGCCGCCGATGGGCAGCATCCTGTACATGCACACTTTGCCCGACAGCGGCGGCGATACGCTGTTTTCGAGCATGTATGCCGCCTATGACGCGCTGTCCCCGGCGATGCGCGCGTTCCTCGACCCGCTGACCGCCGTGCATGATTCCAACCATATCTATCGCGAGCTGTTCCCCGACGTTCAGAAAACCTATCCCTGCAACACCCATCCGGTGGTGCGGACGCATCCGGTGACCAAGCGCAAATGCCTGTTCGTGTCGGAATCCAAGACGACGCGGATCAACGGCCTGTCCAAGGCGGAGAGCAGCGCGGTGCTGCGCTTTCTGGCGGATCATGTGAAGGATCCGAATTTCCAGGTCCGCTTCCGCTGGCAACCGCATTCGGTCGCCTTCTGGGACAATCGCTGCACCCAGCATTTCGCAGTGTGGGACTATTTCCCCGATACGCGGTCGGGCACGCGGGTAACGATCAAGGGCGACCGACCCTATTGAACGCGATCAGGCGGTGAACAGGGCCTTGCGGATGATCGCATGGACGCCCCAATTGCCGTTCACCACCTGCGACACCCCGAAATCGACGCCTACCGACAGGAGCGAGATCGCCTCGTCCTCGCTCAGCCCCTTGGTCGTCATCAGAAAGCGGCGCGCCTTGCGAAACGCATCGCGCATGGCCCCGTCGATGCTGCTCTTCTTGTACACCTCGCTCTGCGCGTCCTCGCCCAGTTCCTTGAGGTAGTCGGGGTGGCTGAAGCCCATGATGACCCATTCGCTCTCGGTCTCGATCAGCGGATAGTCGAGGTCGCGCAGGTGATCGCGCAGCTCGCTCGCCGGGTGCAGCACCACCTGGATCAGCGCATTCATCGAACATTCGATCGCCGTGCCACACAGTTCGGAATCGCCCTGCGAGGCATGCGGATCGCCCAGCGAGAGCAGCCCGCCCGCAACCTGAACCGGCAGGAACACGCTCGACCCCGGGCCGGTGCGCCAATTGTCGAGATTGCCGCCAAAGCTGTTCGGCGGCACTGAATCGACCAATCCCGAATGCGCCGGCGCCAGCGCGATCACGCCGAAATGCGGGCGGATCGGGATTTCGACATTGCGCAGGATTTCGTAATTCCGCTCGATCGTCGCCGGGTTCACGGGCACGCCGGGATAGTCGTAGCGGACATGGACCCGGCCCGACGGATCGGTCTGGGGCGTCCAGCGGAAGCTGTACACTGCATGGGCGCTGGGCGGGCGCGCGCCGCCATGTTCGACCTCGTAGATGGTGATGACCTCACGCTGCTTCGGCTCGGTCAGCAGGTCGCTATAGTGGAAGCCCCAAAAGGTCGCGGCATTGCTGCCGAAGGCTTTGCCGGCGAAGCGGGGATTGCCACTTTGCCGCGCCTTGAGGTCGAGGATGCGGACCTCGACGACATCGCCGGGCATCGCCCCCTGGATCGCGATCGGCCCGGTGCAGATATGGACCCCGAACCCCTCGCCCGGCCCGCGCCCGACCGCGCTTGAATCCATCGGTCCCGCGCCGCGCCGGTCGATCGCCTTGTGATGATGGTCCCAGTGAAACACGCTTTCGGCGGCGGGGTCGCCCTGCACCATCCGCTCGGGATCGTCATTGGCGTGATGGGTCAGGGTTTCGACCGACACGAAATCCCCCGACCGGATCGTCAGCACGGGTTTGAGCGCGCGGCTGAAATAGCCCCAATGCACGGTCTGTGGATTGGCCGGAAGGTGATGGTGCCGGACCGGTTCGGATACGGGGGGCGCATCGTCCCCGCCCTGTGCCACCGCCTCCGCCTCGGCATCCGCATCGGCTTCGGGTACAAGTGCGAGCGTGCGGTCACGCCGCGCGGGGCGGCCCCGGCGCGGCATATCCTCGGGCGGGGCATCGCCGATGCCTTTGCGATATTCGCGCGGCGACACGCCATATTGCTCGCGAAACGCCCGGCTGAACGACGCGCTGTCGTTGAAGCCCCATTGGAACAGGATGTCGGAGATCGATTTCTGGACGTGCAGCGGGCTGCGCAGGTCGAGCCGGCAGCGTTCGAGCCGCCGCACCTTCACATAATGGCCGAAACTGTCGTCGATCGATTCGAACAGCTTTTGCAGATAGCGGGGCGAGATGCCGTGTTCGGTAGCGATCTGCTGGTAATTGAGGTTGGGATCGGCCAGCCGCATCTCGATCGTCTGGAAAATCCGCTCGAGCAGGCCCGCACGCATGCCCGCGGCACCGCCCATCGCCTTGGGCGGGGCATTGTCCAGCAGCGCTGAGAGCAGAAACTCCGGCAGCGCCAGCTCGACCGGCCGGGCGTGATCGGTCGTCATGTCCATGATCGTATCGGCCAGTGAGCGGAGCATCCCGGCAAACACCCGCCCTGCCCCCGCCTCGGCCGCGATCCGGCGGGGGTGATCGGGTAGCGGTGCCTTGAGTCGCGCGGTGATGATCGCGGGCGGCAGGCGAACGATCAGGATGCGATTGTCGCCAGCAGAAACGAACCGTGCGACCGACTCGCTCCGGCCCGCCAGCAGGTCGCCGTCGACCAGTTCGCTCTCACCCGTGGCCGTCGTCACCCGCGCACTGCCGTCGATCATCAGCGTCAGCCACAGACCGCCCGGCTCCTCGCTGAAATCCAGCGCCCAGCCCTGCGCAGTCCCGGTCAGACGAATGAAATCAATCCCCTGTCCGCTGCGAAAATGGACCAGCTCCCCATAGGGATCGTCCAGCACCTGTTCGAGCGTGATCGACAGTCGTTGCAATGCGAAGCGCCATGCGTCGCGGCGCTGTTCGCGGGGATAGGCGTTGGTAGTGAAACGCAACGAACAATGGTCCCTGGTTGCAGGCCCCTGCTCCTCGCCCGGCCGATCTGATGTCGGCCTCGGGACAAAGCTAGTCAGGATCGCCGATCGCGGTCAATCGCATTCTCGGATCAGGTTTCGAAAGGCGCCGCGCCCTCCCCATAAACCGACATAGCGCGTGCCACGGCGGGACGGTCGGCCGCACGCCCGCACACCGCCAGCATGGTCAGCGCGTAGACCAGCGCGCTCGACGCCATGTCGGCTGGGGTCGGACGCCAGCGCGGCATGCCGGTGGTGACCGCCGGGATGCGGTGCATGTTGAACACATTATGGTCGCGCCACATGCTGGAATAGACGGGGTGCGCGCGCTCCACCGGCGTGCCGCGCGCCAGCCGGGTGGCGGCATCGACTGCGCCCGCCAGCGGGGCGACGGCGGCGTCCTCCGCCTCGAACCCGTGACGGACGACCACCGGCTCGACATCGAACCCCTCGACGTCGACCGCGCGCATCGCTTCGACGATGCCATGCATCGCGTCTGCCGCCTTTTGCCGGGGGGCGAGCGCGACATCGAGATAGAGCGCACACACTTCGGTCCCCGCACCGAAATCCATCGGCGCGCCGCCGCGCACCGACGCGATCTGGACGCGCGGCACCGACCGGCCGCCGGGAACGTCATGCACCGAAGCCGCTTCCCATGCCTGGCTCCAGCGGTGGAGCGCATCGATCACCGGGCCGAGGCGATAGATCGGGTTGGGATGGTCGACCGCCCGCTCGGGCGTTTCGAGGATCGGGGTGAATACCCCGCGGCCGAAGATCCGTACCCGAAACACAGCATAGCCGCAGCCGGTCCAGGTCATACCGAAATCTGTCCCCTCCGCCGCGATGGCATAGTCGGGCGCGACGCCGCCATGGTGGAACAGATAATGCGCGCCGATATCCTTGCCGAGATAGGCGACGCCTTCATATTCCTCGATCGGCTCCGGGCCGATCTCGCCCGGGCAGGCGGTGAGCCAGGCCTTGCCCGCCAGCGTGATCCCGGCCTTGTTCAGCGCCTTGGCCGCGATCAGGAAACAGGACATCGGCCCGCGATCATTGGAGATCGGATAGCCACGCAGCCGCCCGTCTTCGTCCAGCCAGCATTGCGTCCATTCGGGATCGGCCAGCGTCGCCTCACGATAGCGGAAGCGGTCCTGATGCGTGATGCCGCTGGGGCTTTCGGTGTCGAGATGCGCGGTCAACAGCAGGTTGGCGCCAGTGCCATGACCGCCGATCTCGCCGATGATATTGGGCCGCTCCGGCGTCGCGCCGACCTTGCGCGGACGAAACCCTTCGCGCTGCATCCAGTCGAACACAAATTGGGCCGCAGCGGCCTCGCTGCGCGAGGGGGCGGGGATATTGCCGAGCGCGAGCGCAAGCTGAACCAGCTCGTCAGTGTCGATCGCGGCGGCGATGGCATCGCGCTCCGCCGCGCTCACGGCATAGGGTGCGTGCATCGGGTCGGCGAATGGCGCGGGCGTGCCGGTCATGCGACGTGCACCGCCAGCGCGGGGGCTGCGCTCTGTGCGCCCGCGCCATAGCGGGGCAGCAGCAAGAGCAACGCCATGCCAGCCGACAGCGCGACGATCGAAACGATCACTGCCAGCCGATAGCTGCCCGTCACATCGAAGCCGTGATCGAGCAGCACCGGGGTAATCCCCTGTGCCGCGATGATCGCCGAATACATGACGCCAATGATCGCGCCAAAAGCCTTCGTCCCGAAATAGCGCGCGACATAATAGGGCAGCGCACCATATTGCGCGCCCATGCCGATCCCGAGCAACAGCCCGGCGGCGATCAGCACCGGCACCCCTTCGCCGAACTGCAGCAATGCCAGCCCGACAATCGCCATCGCCACCATCGGGATGACGATGCGCGGCGTCGGAAACCGGTCGAGCAGCCGCCCGCAGGCGATCTGCCAGGCCGAGGTCATCAGCGCGAAGCAGCTCAGCACCGCCGTCCCGACATCGACCCCATAGCCGCGATCGGCCAGGATCGGGATGACATGGCTGAAGATCGCCGTGGTACAGCCCGCGCCGGACGCGATCGCGACCAGAATGATCCAGAACCGCGGAAGCCGCGCCGCTTCGCCCAGCGTCATGCCGGCCACCGCGATGGGATCCTCCCCCGCCGGAGCCTCCCGCACCGGGGCGTCGCGGAGCAGGGTCAGCACCGCAGGCAGGCCGATCAGCAGGATGATCGCGCCCAAAGCGAGATAGCCCGACCGCCAACCCTGCTGCGCGACAACTGCTGCGGCAATGATGGGCAACAGGACCGATCCCGCGCCATTGCCCGCGCCCGCGCTGATCCCCAGCGCGGTGCCGCGCCCGGCGTCATACCATTCGGCGATTACCTTGGAGTAGATCGGGGTCGAGGCCATCGCGCCGAACAGGCTGACCGCCAGAAACACGGCGTAAAACTGAACCAGCGAGGCGCTGGTCAGTGACAGCGCCGCCACCGCCAGCCCGTAGAGCGCAAGGCCGGGCAGGATCACGCGCCGCGCGCCATGGCGGTCGGCGATCCGTCCGATCAAGGGATAGGCGATGGCTCCCGTCACCGCCATGATGCCCAGCGCGACCGAAATCGCGGCGCGGGGCCAACCAAACTCGGCGGACAGGGGCAGCAGGAACAACCCGAACACCGCATGGACCGCGGGGGTGGTGCTGACCGCGTTGCCGAGCGTGCAGGCGATCAGCACGCCCCTGCGCTCCCGCGTCGAAACCCCGCTCACAGCACGGGCCACAGGCTGGGGGTGGCGACGCCCGCGCGGGTAAGAACCGCGGCACCCGCCGCCTCGACCTGCGCATACAATCTTTCTTCATCGATCAGCGTCGACCGGTAGTTGTCGATCACGCGCCGCCCATCAACCCAGACGCTATGCACCCCGCGCCCATCGGCGGAATAGACGAGCTGGTTCACCGCATTGAGCAAAGGCCGCCACTCCGGGCGGTCGCGGTCGTGGAGCACGAAGTCGGCCTTCTTGCCGACCTCCAGCGATCCGATCCGGTTCGCCATCCCCGCGCCCTTCGCGCCGTTGACCGTCGCCATCTCGAGTACCTGATAGGCGGAGAACAGGCTCGCATCGCGGCGCGAATCCTTGAACAGGCCCGCGGTCACGAACATCGCGCGCATCAAATCGGCCGCGTTGCCGTTGTTGTTGCCGTCGGTGCCGAGCTGGAGATTGACGCCAGCGGCGGCCATTTCGGGGAATTTTCCGACTGCGGTCGCGCCATAGGCGCCCTTCATCGCGGTCATCGGGCAATGGGTGATGTTGGTCCCGCTCGCCGCGAGCAGCGCCACCTCTTCATCGTCGAGATGGATCGCATGGGTCAGCGACAGATGCGGACCGAGCACGCCGAGGTCGGACAGATGCGCGATGGCGCGGCGGCCGGTGGTCGTCAGATAGAAATCGGGATCGGCCGGATCGGCGCTCATATGCGCGCTGATCCCCGCGCCATGCGCCTTGGCAAGCGCGGTCGCCTCCCGCCACAGATCGTCGGTAGCAGTGTTATGCCCGACCAGGCACGGCCACGCCGCGATCAGCGGGTCATCGGTGCCGGGGTATCGCGCCAGCTCAGACTCGATCGTCGCCACCGCCTGTCGGGTCAACGCCGCCTGATCGTCGTCGGGGGCAAAGGCGCGGTCCTGCACCCATTGCCCGACCCGCCCGCGAATGCCGGTCGCACCCAGCGCATCGACCACCGCGTCGAGATCGAGGATCGTCCCAGCCTCGATGAAACAGGTCGTACCCGACCGCAGCATTTCCAGCGCGGCGAGCTGTGCCGCGATGCGCTCCTCATCGGGGGTCTGCGCGAGATAGGTCGGGATCAGCCATTCAAAGACATTGGTCGCCCAGTCGGCGTCGTCCGGGACGTTGCCGCGCGTAATCGGCTCACCGGTGATGTGGACATGGCAGTTCACCATGCCGGGCGTCACCACGAACCGGTCGCGGCCATCAATGACCTCACGCGCGACGACGCTCTGCTCCACCAGATCAGACGGCCCGACCGCGACGATGCGGTCGCCCGCGATCGCCAGCGCGCCGTCGCGGAAGATGCGCCGGTCGGCATCCATCGTGACAACCCAGCTATGGGTGACCAGCAGATCGGCGGCAATCATGCCCATGCCGCCGCGACGGCGTCGGCGCGGACAAGCAGCGCACAATTCTTGTACAGGATATCGAGCGCGCTCGCGTGCAGCCCATCTTCATAGGCACCGGTCGCGTCGGACACGACGAACACATGGTAACCGCGATGAAAGGCGGCACGCGCCGTCTGGTCGACACAGCAATCGGTGCTGAACCCGGTCATCACCAGTGTTTCGATCCCGCGCGCGCGCAGCTGGTCGTCGAAGTCGGTGCCGTGGAAGCTGTCGAACAACAGCTTCTCGATCTCGATATCGCCGGGCTCGGGCTGGACCCCGTAATAGTCCGCGCCGCCATCATCGGCGCGACAGATCGCCTCGCCCCCCGGCATCCCCTTGCGCGCCATCAGCGTCTTGAGCGCGACCGAGTCCGTTTCGGGCCGCGTGACCACGCGCATGAAGGCGATCGTCACGCCCTGCGCCCGCGCCGCCGCGATCAGCGCCGCGATCCGGTCCATCGCCGGCTGAACGCTCGACAGGTCGGCCCCCACCCGTCCCAGCAGACCATGCGGAGCGGCGAAATCGACCTGGACATCGACGACGACCAGCGCGGTGCGCTCCGGCGTCAGCATCGGCGCAAGATCGGCAGCCGCAATGTGCGGCAGCGTTTCAGCCTCAACCATGCGCGGCTTCCATCACCCGCGTCGGGAACCGCTCACGCAAGACCGGCAGCACCTCCTGCGCAAAGCGTGGGATGCCGGTGAGGTAATCGGGGAAGATCAGCATCAACCCGTCGGTGCCCGATACCTCGAACAGTTCGGTGAGCTTGTCGGTCACCGTCTCGGGCGAGCCGAGCACATAGGGTGCCATGAAGGTCGAGCGCGCCTTTTCGACAAAGGCATTTTCCTTGCCGCCCTGTTCGGTGTCGAAAAAGCCATAGGCGCGCAGCATGCCCTGCAGCGCCGCTTCGTCGAGGCCCGCGCGGAAATGATCGGCGGTCGCCTGCGCCGCCGCATCGCTGTCGTCCAGCACCACGGTCATCATCGAATAGGTCCGCATGTAGCGGCCCTGTTTCGCGGCGGTTTCCTTGGCCACGCGGCTGCTCTTGCCCAGCCCGACCGGATCGCCGCCCGACAGGAAGATCGCGTCCATCTCGTCCGCCGTGAACTGCATGCCCTTGCCCGACGTGCCAGCGCAGACGGTGAAGGGCCGGCGCAGCGGCTTGGGCCAAGAGGTCGCCTCTTCGAGCCGGAAATAGCGACCGTCCATGGTCACCGACTCTTCGGTCCACAACCGCTTGATCGCACCGATCCATTCATAGGCAAGGTCGTAACGCCCGTCGTGATCGACCCCTTCCGGCCATGCCCCGAACTGCGCGAATTCGCCGCGATAGGACCCGGTGACGAGGTTCAGGCCCGCGCGACCGCCGCTGATGTGGTCGAGCGTCGCGATCATCTTTGCCGCAACGCCGGGATTTTGCAGGATGGTGTGGATCGTCGCCCACACCTTCACCTTGCTGGTGACTTCGGCCAGCGCCGCCATCAGCAGCACGGAGTCCAGCGTGGACTCCCAATGCCTGATCTCGCCGCCATAGCCCTTGAACTTCGCCATCGCCATGATGAAGTCGAGCCCGGCTGCCTCCGCTGCCACCGCGACCTGCCGGTTATAGGGATAGGAGCCGTCGAGCGGCGGGGCGTTCTTCGACAGGATCCAGCCGCCATTGGCCATCGGCATAAACACCCCCAGATCCTTGCCCCCGGTGTCGGACGGCAGGTCGAAGGCTACAGGCGTTGGCAGGTCGGACATTCGGCTGGTTCCCCCGATTGATCGAACCAATCTAACCGGGGGCGGGCGGCATTCTTGATCGGCAGCGCATATTCTGTTGGCCGCGCCGGTTTCAGGGCGCCAGCGCAGCCATCACCGCCGCACGCGCGGGCATGGCGGGGATGGCGCCGACCGTCTGGGTACACAGCGCGGCGGCGGCATTGGCGATCGGCAGCGCGGCGGCGAGGTCCAGCCCCTCGGCAATCAGCGCCGCGAGCGCGCCGCAAAAGCAATCCCCCGCCCCCACCGTGTCGCGCGGCGTGATCGACAGCGCGGGGGCGTGAAGCGCTTCGTCCCCGAACACCGCCACCGCCCCCTGCCCGCCCAGCGTCACGACGACCTGCTGCTGCGGGTGCGCCCGCAGCATACGGGCCGCCGCGATCGCCTCCGCCGGGCCGGAAATGGCAGGCGCCTCCGCATAACCGGCCAGCTCGTGCTGATTGACGATCAGGATATCGGTATCGGCGAACAGCGCGCGCGCGGCGGGGATGAAGGGTGCGGCGTTGAGCAGGCTTGGTCCCGCCGACGCGGCAAAGGCCGCCGCTATCGTGTCGAGCGGGATTTCAAGCTGCGCTAAGATCAGCCCGGAATCCTGCGCAGTCGCCGGCGCAAGCAGCGCGTTGGCACCGGGTGCAACGATGATCTGGTTCTCACCCGCCGCATCGACCGCGATCATTGCAGCGCCGGTCGGCACGTCCGGCAGCGTGACGATGCCGCCAACATCGACCTCCTCTCCTGCCAGCACCCCGCGCATCCACGCGCCATCGGTGTCCGCGCCAACCGCCCCGGTCATCGACACGCGCGCGCCCATCCGGGCGGCGGCGACCGCCTGGTTCGCGCCCTTGCCCCCGGGCAGCCGCGTTACCTGCCCCGCCAGCACCGTCTCCCCCGCAGCGGGCAGCGCATCGACCGACAGGATCGTGTCGACATTGATCGAACCCAGAATATGCACGTCCATCGTCTCACTCCCCGCCGGTGCGCGCGGTTGAAGACCATGGCCAGCGCTGCTGCAAGCATGCGCAAGCGCCATGCGCGTGCCGCCAACTATTCCGGGTGCTGACGCCAAGCCGGACTGCAGCACCCCGCCTATCCTCGGTACAACGAGAGGGAAATGGCATGACGAACTGGCTGATCACCGGGGTTAGCGGCGGACTGGGACACGCACTGGCGCAAGCGGCGCTGGCACGCGGCGACGCAGTCGTCGGGACGGTGCGGCGCGTCGCCGACAAGCAGGCGTTCGAGGCGCTAGCCCCCGGCCGTGCGCTTGGCGTGTTGCTCGACCTCTCCGATCATGCCGCCATTCCGGACGCCGTGGCGACGGCGGAGGCGTGGCTGGGACCGATTGACCGGCTGGTCAACAATGCCGGTTTCGGCATGGTCGGCGCGATCGAGGAAACATCGATTGCCGAGGCGAAGGCGTTGTTCGACGTCAACCTGTTCGGGGCGATGGCGATGATCCAGGCGGTGCTGCCCGCGATGCGCGCGCGCCGCGCTGGCCATATCGTCACCATCACCTCGCTCAGCGGCTTCGCGCCTCGGTGGGGAACGGGCATCTATGGCGCGAGCAAATATGCGCTGGAGTGCATCGGACAGACGCTGGCGCAGGAGGTCGCGCCGCTGGGCATCCGCGTCACCAATGTCGCGCCAGGCGGGTTTCGCACGGGGTTTGCCGCGCGCGGGCTGATCGAGGCGGCGGCGGTGATCGACGATTATGAGGATACCGCCCGCCAGTCGAAGCACAGCCTGATGGCGGGCCGGGGCCAGGAGGCCGGCGATCCGGCACGCGCGGCGGCGGCGATGCTGGTCGCGCTCGATACGCCGGAGCCGCCCCGGCATTTGTTCCTCGGCGAAGACGCGCTGCGCCATGCGCGCGAGCATTTCGAGATGCTGGAGCAGGAGATGCAGCGCTGGGAACCGCTGTCGCTCACCACCGGCTTTGTCGCGGAGCCGGCGGCATGAGCGCGCCGTTCAGCATCGACCGGCTGACCCCGCATATGGGCGCGGAGTTGCACGGCATCGACCTGACCCGCCCGATTGCGCCGGAGGTCGCGGCGGCGCTGCGTCAGGCGCTGACCGATCATCTCGTGCTGTTCTTTCGCGACCAGCGACTGGACTTTGCCGCGCACAAGGCGCTGGCGCGGGTCTTTGGCGAGATCCATGTCGCGCCCGCCGCCGCTGCATGGGCGGTGGAGGGACATCCCGAGGTCACGCGCATCCATGCTGACGCCGACTCGAAATATGTCGCGGGGGAGGATTGGCATTCCGACATGACCTGCGATCCCGAGCCGCCCTTGGGGTCGATCCTGCACCTCGTCACCGTCCCCGAAACCGGGGGCGACACGGCGTTTTCAAACATGTTCCTGGCCTATGACGCACTGTCGGAGCGGATGAAGGCCTATCTCGACGGGTTGACCGCAACGCATGACGCGGCGCGCGTGTTTGCCGCGATCGCGCCGCCGGGAACCGTGTTCAACCAGTCCTCCCACCCGGTGGTCCGCACCCATCCGGTCAGCGGGCGCAAGGCGATCTTCGTCAACAAGCAGTTCACCGCGCGGATCGACGGCCTGCCCAAGGACGAAAGCGCGGCGCTGCTGGCGTTCCTCACGAGCCATGTTCAGCGGCCTGAATTCCAGTGCCGCTTTCGCTGGCGCCCGCATTCAATCGCCTTTTGGGACAATCGCGCGGTGCAGCATTCGGCGATCTGGGACTATTTCCCGCAAACCCGCTCGGGCTATCGCGTCACGGTGCGCGGCGACCGTCCGTTCTGAATCCTTGATCCACGGAGTTTTCGCATGACCGCAGCCGATCCGCGCACGCCCGCTTACCCGATCGACCCGCTGTTCACCGATCGCTGGTCGCCGCGCGCATTCGATGGCGGGGCGATCGAACCGGACACGCTGATGACGCTGCTGGAAGCGGCGCGCTGGGCACCCTCGGCCTATAATGTTCAGCCATGGCGGTTCGTCTATGCGCTGCGCGACACGCCGCAATGGGACGCGCTGATCGGCACGCTGATCCCGTTCAATCGGGGCTGGGCGGCGGGTGCGTCGGCGCTCGTCTATATCCTGTCGGACCGGTTCGTTCGCGATGCCGATGGTGCTGTGAAGAGCGAGTCCTACAGCCATTCCTTCGACGCCGGCGCCGCCTGGGCGATGCTGGCGTTGCAGGCGGTGCGCAGCGGATTGTTCGCCCATGGCATGACCGGGTTCGACGTCGATGCAGCGCGCGCGGCGATGGCGGTGCCTGAAGCCTATCGGATCGAGGCTGCAGTCGCGATCGGGCGGATCGGCGATCCGGCAACGCTGGCCGAAGGGCTGCGCGCACGCGAAGTGCCGAACGGGCGGACCCCGCTCGACCAGCTGGTTTCGGAAGGCGTGTTCAACGCCTGACCTATGAGGTCAGGCGCGGGACGGCGGCTGTGACGATGTCGAACCGCGCATCGGGATGCTCGACCGCACCATCGCGCGGGGCGGCGCGGTGCTGGACCACGCCGTTCTTGCCGAAGTCGGGCACCACCGGCCGGTCGGTCTTGCTGCTCAACCACAGCCGCAGCAGATGGCGCCGCCGCTGCGGCTCGGGCCAGTCGGTAAAGCCAGTGCGGGCATGCAGCGCGGCATAGTTGGATAGCCACTGGATGTCGCCCGGACGGAAATCCATCTCGATCGCCATGCCGGGTTCATAAGTGATCTCGTCGAACAGGCGCAGCACCTCGATCTGATCGGCGGTGAGCTGCGGGACGCCGGGATACTCCTGCGCTGTGAGGATGTAGAGCGATCCGGCATACATGCTGAACACGCCATCGACCATCGAGATGATCGGCGAAGTATAAGTGAGCGCCGGGGATTCGGCATCCTGCCGCCGCCAGTCCCAATGGAACGGCTCCAGCAGCAACGGCGCGAGGTCGGGGCGGCGGCGCAGGATCTCGTTATAGATTTCCGCGCCGGAAACGAGGCAGGACAGCCCCCCGTCGCGCGCCGGGCGCAGGCACATCAGCGCGACAATGTCCGAACTGTCGGAATGATAGACCAGCTGGTCGCGGACCTTGGACGATTTGGCGGTGGGATCGTCCATCGTCTTGTCCGACGTGGCATAGACATGATCGACCAGATCGCCGAGCTCATTCTGGCGGATCGGATCGCCCATGTGCAGGCCGAGGATGTAGTAGATCGCCGCCGACAGCGCGTCGGAATAGAGATGCGTCCGCAATCCGCGCACCAGCACGAAACCGCGCCCGAAATCGACCGTCTCGCGCCATTCGGCCGCCGCGTCGGCGGTCGCGATCAGCGGATAGTCTTCCGCCTGCACGCTGCGCAAATCGGGGCTTTGCTCAACGAAGCGGCGCCCCAGTTCCTCCAGCTCCGCCACCTGTTCCTTCGACAGGCGGTAGATCCATTCGTCGCTGCCAATCAGGCGATCGCCGCGCCAGGCGGCGCGGGTGGTGATCGGACGCAATAGATCTTGGACGGGCATGCTCGGCTCCTAGGAATGACCGAGCCGAACCTATCGCACCAGCAGGGGTTCGACTTGACCGATCATGCCCAATCATTGCGCTGCCGGCGCATGCCGCGTTACCGCGTCAGACCAGTTCCTTGAGCGGCACGCTGGCGTTGGCGAGCGCCGCCGGATCGGGTGACAATCGCTCCACCACCAGCTTGCGGCCCTGCACATAATCCTTGGTCGCGTTGACGCAGTCGAGCGCGATCACGCGGCCATCCTTCAGATACACGACCGAAAAGCTGCGGTTCGCCGGATCGCCGCGCAGGA
>NZ_JAIXHL010000041.1 GCF_030145815.1 Sphingomonas sp. | reverse complement strand
CCGTCTCACCGATCGTGCGCTGCGTCTCATGGAATGTGCGTCGAGCGAGACTATCCGTCTCAACTAATGTGCGCCAGAAACCGCTCGTTATTGCGCGTCCGGGCGAACATCATTGCAGGCCGCTATATCTACCTATGCTGTCGGTCTACGCGCAATTGATGCCTTGCTAGCACATCCGGGAGCCGCGATCGCGCTAGCGGATCTCGATCTTGCGACGTTCCGTCATGCTTTGTTGCAATGTCTGATCGGTCGGGCGGAGAACATGCTGCGTGCTCCTGAGTCAGATCAGCCTATGAGCGAGGATTGGATGAAGGCCTTGGCAAAGCTCTTCATACGGCATGATTCGTAACCGCGGTGGTGACTGCCATAGCCAATAGCCTTGGCAGGGTAGAACGGCCTCGCCGCATCGCTCGTCTCCATCTGACGAGCTAACCTGCAAGTGGCATGATTTCCGGGGAGCAGGTCAAGCACGTCAATGTCTGCGCCGCTGCCCCGGTAGCCGCTGCCAAGGTCAGCAGGCTGCCGGCCATGATAGACTTGAACATTGGTTGCTCCTTAAGATTAAAATCGTCCCGCTTGCGCGATTGACTCGGGAAGAAAGCTCAAGGGAACCACTCGGTCCCCTTTGGGCGATACACGTCCTGGGATTTTTTATGGATAGTGGGAGTTCGTCGGAGCATCGGGTCGATAGCGCGGACGGCTAGGAGGGGTTCGAGGTGGTGGCCGAGATGAGCACGTTGGCGAGCGGGCAGTCCCGACGGATTGGTCGGCCGAGCGTCGAGGAGGCTGCGGCTTTGGAGAGCCGCATCTTGGCAGCCGCTTGGGACTTGTTGCTGACCAAAGGATCACGCGAGCTATCGATCGAGCGGATCGCGCGTGCCGCGGAGGTCAGCAAGAAAACGATCTACACGCGCTTTCAGGACCGGAGCGACCTGCTCATGCGTCTGCTGGAGGAGAAGCTCGAAGCCGAGGAGAACGGCTTGTGTGAAGACGTGCAGATCGAGGAATTCGCCAGTGCCTTCCGCAGCGTGGGCGAACGCATCCTCGCGTTTCTGACCAGCCCGGAACGCGAGGCGATCGGTGTCGTGCTAACGGAGTTGCCGAAAGCGCGACATGACGCTTGGACGGCCACCTACGCCGTTGGGCTGCGAGCAATTGACGGGCTTCTCGACCATCCCAGCGCGGCCACAGCGCTGGGGCATCTGGACGCGACGACGTTTCGGCACGCCTTTCTTCAATGCCTGATCGGACATGCGGAGAACATGATTCGCGCGCCAAAGAACGAGGATGTTTCAACTGCCGAATGGATGACGGCGCTGTCAGAACTATTCATTCGTAATTGAAGTTGAGCAGCGTCAATCCGCGCTTTTAAGCCGACGCGCTGGGCAAGCTGGGTGCGCGGGTCGTGTTGAGTGGGAAGCCAACCGCCCCAGCTTTCCCACGCCCGCACCGCCCACGCTCATCTCTCTCCGGTCGTGCCCTTGATGCGGTCGAGCGCCTGCTTTTCGATGGACTTAAGCTCGATGAGCGTCTGTTCCAACGCGACGAACTGCGCCTCGAGGTCCGCCACGCGTTGATGGCAGCGATCGGCCAAGGCCTTCATCTGCTCGACGTGCTGCGGATCGGCTTCGTACAGGTCTAGGAATTCTTGGATATCGCGGAGCGAGAAGCCGAGGCGCTTTCCGCGAAGGATTAGCTGCATCCGGCCCGTCTCGCGCTTGGTGTAGATGCGCACTGTCCCGATCCTGCGGGGTTCTATTAGGCCGCGATCCTCGTAGAATCTGAGCGTCCGCGGCGTGATCCCCAGGAAGTCGGCCACCTCCTGGATTCCGCGCAGTTCCTCTTCACTGTCGCCCAATCTGCCCCTCCAGCGGCTTTCCCGCAGCCCTTTGCGCCTCTTCCTCGACCAACTCCTTTTTAGAGAGCTTTCCGATCAACGTCTTTGGCAGACTCTCTCGGATCTCGACCTCTCTGGGAAGCTCGATCTTGCTGAGCTTGTCACGCAGGAAGTCCCGAAGGGCAGCGCCCGTCACCTCTTCCCCGGGTTTGACGGTGACGAATGCCTTGGGGGACTGCCCCCGATAGGGGTCGGGCACGCCGATCGCGACCGCTTCGGCGACGGCGGGATGCTCGTAAAGGGCCTCCTCGATCATGCGAGGGTATACGTTGTAGCCGCCGCAGAGGATGATGTCCTTGATCCGGTCGACGATGAACAGGAAGCCCTCCTCGTCCAGATAGCCGATGTCCCCTGTCCGGAGAGCGCCCTCAAAAAGGACCTGCTGTGTATCCGTAGGCTTGTTCCAATAGCCGCTCATCACCTGCGGTCCTCGTGCGCAGATCTCCCCTGGTATGCCGATGTCGCGTAGGATCGAGGGCGCCTCCGGGTCCCTGATCTCGATCGTCGTGCCGGGGAAGGGGCGGCCGGCGGAGGCCGACTTGTCCGGGCCGTCTATCGGATTGCAGGTGACGATCGGCGATGCCTCGGACAGGCCATAGCCCTCGACCAGGCGCCCCCTTGTCTGACGCTCGAACGCCTCGCGTACCTCGGACGGAAGCGGTGCGCCTCCGGAAATACAGGCACGTATGTTGCCGAGATCGACCACTTGGCGGCCCGCAGCTTCGGCGATGGCATTGAAGATCGTCGGCACGGCGGGGAAGAAGGTCGGGCGTGTCCGGGCAATCGCCTTCAATGTCTGCTTGAGATCGTAGCGCGGCAGCAGGATCATCTTCGCCCCTACGCGGAGCGCGAAGCTGAGCACCGTAGTCAAGGCGAACACGTGAAACAGCGGCAGCACGCCCAGGACGCGTTCCTGCACCTCCTTCTCGCCGCCGACATGGACCACCATCGCATCGGCCTGGGCGACCAGGTTGGCGTGGCTGAGCATGGCGGCCTTGGGCCGACCGGTAGTTCCCCCGGTATACTGCAGCACCGCGACCGCGTCGGGCGAGACCGCGACCGGCATCGGCGCGCGGCCCCGGACCAGCAGACGTGCATAGGCGACATGGCCATCGCCACGGGGCGCTTCGGCGATGTCACGACGCCGGAGCAGCCGATAGGCGAGCGACTTACCGAAGGGCAGGGCGCTGGCGATCGGACATGTGATCACATGACGCAGTCCCACCTCGGCTGCGACGGCGGACACTCGGCGATGAACCTCGGGCAGGTCGCAGGTCGCGATGATCTCCGCACCAGAATCGACAAGAAGGTGGCGCAACTCCCGCTCGACGTAGAGTGGGTTCACGTTCACGACCACTCCGCCCGCTTTCAACGTTGCGAGGAACAGCACGGGATAATGCGGCGTGTTGGGTAGGGAGAGGGCCACCCGCGTGCCCGTCGTCACGCCCAGGGACTGCAACCCCGCCGTGGCGCGTTCCACGGACTCGGCGAGCGCCTGATACGACGTGGTCGCCCCCAAGAAGTCGATCGCGGTCCAGCCGCCGTGCTTCGCCACCGATTCTTCGAACATGGTGGTGACCATGCGGGGCCGTTCATCCGATGCGATGCCCTGCGCTCGTGCCGATACCATCTTCTTCCGCTCTCCCGACGATAGGGCTTCCAGGCTGCCGAACTCGGCGCCATGGCATATTGCTCTTGACGTATAGGTTAGTTATCGCACCTTTAGGTAAGGTCGCAAGACCGGAACTGTCGCGTTCGAGAGGATTTCCATGACCAGCGTCGTGATCGCGGGATACGCCCGCTCTCCCTTCCACCTTGCCGCCAAGGGCGATCTGGCCCGGGTCCGACCGGACGATCTGGCCGCGCAGGTAATTCGAGGCTTAATTGAAAAGACCGGCATCGACGCGGCGGAGATCGAGGACGTGATCCTCGGCTGCGCCTTTCCGGAAGGAGAGCAGGGGCTGAACGTGGCGCGCATGATCGGGCTGCTCGCGGACCTGCCGCTGTCGGTCGGGGGCATGACGGTGAACCGCTTTTGCGGCTCCTCGATGAGCGCGATCCACATCGCGGTAGGCCAAATCCAGATCGGCGCGGGTGACGCGTTCATCTGCGCCGGGCTCGAGTCGATGAGCCGCATTCCGATGGGCGGCTACAACCCGTTACCCAACCCCGCGCTCGCGAAGCAGCGGCCCGGTGCGTACATGGGCATGGGCGAGACGGCCGAGAACGTTGCTCAGCAATATCAGATCACTCGCGCCGAGCAGGATGCCTTTGCGGTCAAGAGTCACCACAAGGCCGCCGCCGCGCGGGCCGCCGGCAAGCTCACGGACGAGATCGTCCCGATCACGACCAAGGCAGGCACCATCGGTGAGGACGGCATCATCCGGTCCGATTCGTCAGTGGAAGTCCTCGGTGGCCTGAAGCCGGCGTTCAGCCAGGACGGCACGGTGACGGCCGGCACCTCTTCCCCCCTGACCGACGGCGCGTCCGCCGTGCTGGTGACCTCCGAGGAGTTCGCGACGCGGCACGGCCTCAAGATCCTTGCCCGGATCAAGGCAGTGGGCCTGTCCGGTTGCGAGCCCGAGACGATGGGACTGGGGCCGATCGGCGCGTCGCGCAAGGCGCTGGAGCGCGCGGGACTGAACGTCGCCGACCTCGACGTGGTGGAGATCAACGAGGCGTTCGCCAGCCAGTCGATCGCCTGCATCCGCGACCTCGGCTTGAAGGAGGAGACGATCAACATCGACGGCGGCGCGATCGCGATCGGCCATCCGCTGGGTGCGACGGGCGCGCGGATCGTCGGCAAGGCGGCGGCGCTGCTGGCGCGCGAGGGTGGCCGCTATGCGCTCGCCACCCAATGCATCGGCGGCGGGCAAGGTATTGCCACGGTGCTGGAGCGCGCCTGACATGAGCGAGCCGATTCGAAAGGTGTGCGTCATCGGTGCGGGCGTGATGGGCGCCGGCATCGCGGCGCAGGTCGCCAACGCGGGCATTCCGGTGCTGCTGCTTGATGTCGCCGCGAAGGAAGGCGCCGATCGCGATGCGGTGGCGAAAGGCGCGGTTGCGAAAATGCTGAAGACCGACCCGGCGCCCTTCATGTCGAAGCGGGCGGCAAAGCTGGTCGAGACGGGCAACATCGACGATCATCTCGACCGCGTCGCCGAATGCGACTGGGTGGTCGAGGCGATCGTGGAACGGCTCGACATCAAGCAGGCACTGTACGCAAGGCTGGAACAGGTGAAGCGGCCCGGCACGGCGGTGTCGTCCAACACCTCCACCATCCCGCTCGGTCATCTGGTCGAGGGGCGCGGCGACCAGTTCCGGCGCGACTTCCTCATCACCCATTTCTTCAATCCCCCGCGCTACATGCGCCTGATCGAGATCGTGCGCGGGCCGGCCACCGACCCGGTGGTCGCCGACCGGGTCGAGCGCTTCGTCGATCGCTTCATGGGCAAGCGGGTCGTGCCCGCCAAGGATACGCCCGGCTTCATCGCCAACCGGATCGGCACCTACTGGCTGGCGGTGGCGATCAACGCCGCCATGGACCAGGGCCTCACCGTCGAGGAGGCCGACCAGATCGGTGGCCGGCCGATGGGCGTGCCGAAGACGGGCATCTTCGGGCTGATCGACCTCGTCGGCGTCGACCTGATGCCGCTCCTGTCGAAGAGCCTGTCCGCCACCCTGCCGCAGGGCGATCCGTATTTCGATACGGTGCGGCCGATGCCGCTGGTCGACCGGATGATCGCGGACGGGTTCACGGGGCGCAAGGGTAAGGGCGGCTTCTACGCCTTCGACAAGGCGACGCGGACGAAGAAGGCGGTGGACCTGTCGACGGGGGAATATCGCGCGAGCGTCAAGCCCGCGTCGCTGCCCCGCGCGGCGGAGAAGGATCTGGCCGCGTTGGTCGCCGCGCCCGGCAAGGTCGGCGCTTATGCGTGGGAGATCCTCGGCAAGGTTCTCGCCTATGCCGCCATGCTGGTCGGCGAGGCGGCCGACGACGTCGTCGCGATCGATGACGCGATGAAGCTCGGCTACAACTGGAAACAGGGGCCATTCGAGCTGATCGACCGGCTGGGGCCAAGCGCGCTGGCGCGGCGGCTGGCGGCGGAGGGCCGGACGGTGCCGCCGATCCTGGTGACCGCCGGGGATCGCCCTTTCTATCGGGTGGAGGGCGGCCGGCGCCAGTATCTCGCCGCCACGGGCGAGTATCGCGAGGTGGCCCGGCCCGAGGGCGTGTTGCTGCTGGAGGATGTGAAGCGGGGCGCCGAGCCGGTGATCCGCAATGGCTCCGCCGCGCTGTGGGACGTGGGCGACGGAGTCGCGTGCCTGGAATTCACGGCCAAGATGAATGCGCTGGACGAGGAGGTCGCCAAGCTGATCGGCCAGGCGATCCCGCTGGTCAAGGCGCGGTTCAAGGCGCTGGTGATCTATAACGAAGGCAGCAACTTCTCGGTCGGCGCCAATCTGGGCCTCGCCATGTTCGCGGTGAACATCGCCGCCTGGAGCGAGATCGACCGGCTGATCGCCGCCGGGCAGCAGGCGTACAAGGCGCTGAAATACGCGCCGTTCCCGGTCGTGGCCGCTCCCGCGGGCATGGCGCTGGGCGGGGGGTGCGAGATCCTGCTCCATGCCGACGCCATCCAGGCGCATGCCGAAAGCTATGTCGGGCTGGTCGAATGCGGCGTCGGGCTGATCCCCGGCTGGGGTGGCAACGGCGAGATGCTCGATCGTCTTGCCAGGTCGCCGGCCGTGCCGAATGGCCCGATGCCCGCCGTCGCGAAGGCGTTCGAGATGATCTCGACGGCGCAGGTGTCGAAATCGGCGGCCGAGGCGAAGGAGATGCTGTTCCTGCGCGCCTCGGACGGCATCACCATGAACCGTGACCGCCTGCTCGCCGATGCTAAGAACAAGGCGCTCTCGCTGGTCGAGGGATATTGCGCGCCCGACAAGCCGGTATTCCGCCTGCCGGGTGAAAGCGGGCGGGTCGGCATTGCCGGGGTCGTCGCCGATTTCCGCAAAAAAGGGGTGGCCACCCCCTATGACACCGTGGTCGCGGAGCGGCTGGCGACCGTACTGACCGGCGGCAACGCCGATCTGGTCGACACCGTCACCGAGGACCAGCTGCTGGTGCTGGAGCGCAACGCGTTCATGGCCAGCGTCAAGGACGCGCGCACCCAGGCACGGGTCGAGCACATGCTCGAAACCGGCAAGCCGCTGCGCAACTGATCGAAGAGGTAGCCGCCGATGCAAATCTATTCCGCGCCGCTCCGGGACATGCGCTTCGTCCTGCACGAGCTGTTCGCCGACGATCAGTTCGACGCGAGCGCCGCCTTCGCTGAGTTCACCCCCGACCTGTACGATGCCGTGCTGGAGGAAGCCGGTCGCATGGCGAAGGACGTCCTGTTGCCGCTGAACGCAAGCGGCGATCTGGAAGGATGCCGGCTCGAGAACGGCGTCGTGCGGACGCCCGCGGGTTTTCCCGAGGCGTATCGGCAGTTCCGCGACGGCGGCTGGGCGGCGCTCGCCTCCGCGCCCGAATGGGGTGGGCAGGGATTGCCCGAGACGCTGAACAAGCTGGTGGAGGAGATGATCTGCTCCGCCAACCTATCGTTCGGCCTGTACCCCGGCCTGACTCACGGCGCCACCACCGCGATCGAGGGACACGGATCGGAGGATCTGAAGCGGGCCTACCTGCCCAGGATGGTCAGCGGTGAATGGTCGGGGACCATGTGCCTGACCGAGCCCCATTGCGGCACCGACCTGGGCCTGCTCCGCACCCGCGCGGTGCCGCAGGACGACGGCAGCTATCGCGTGTCCGGGTCCAAGATCTTCATCTCGGCAGGAGACCACGACCTGACCGACAACGTGATTCACCTTGTCCTTGCGCGCTTGCCCGACGCCCCCGCGGGGGTGAAGGGTATCAGCCTGTTCCTGGTGCCCAAGTTCCTGCCCCGGGACGACGGCAGCTTCGGCCCGCATAACGGCGTGTCGGTCGCCGGCATTGAACACAAGATGGGGCTGAAGGCGTCGGCGACGTGCCAGATGCAGTTCGACGACGCAACCGGCTGGATCGTCGGCGAGCCGAACAAGGGGCTCGCCGCGATGTTCACCATGATGAACACCGAACGCGTCTCGGTCGGCATCCAGGGGCTCGGCGTCGGCGAGATCGCCTATCAGTCCGCTGTCGCCTACGCGCGCGAGCGGCAGCAGGGCCGCGCGCTGACCGGCCCCAAGCGCCCTGATCTGCCCGCCGATCCAATCATCGTCCACCCCGATGTGCGCCGGATGCTGATGACCATGCGCGTCTATGCCGAGGGGTGCCGCGCGGTAGGCCAGTGGACATCGCGGGCGCTGGACGCGGAGAAGCATGCGCCCGACCCGGAGCTGCGCGCCCGCGCGACCGATTTCATCGCGCTGATGACGCCCGTCGTGAAGGCGCTGTTCACCGATCTGGCGTCGGAGGCCGCGAACCTCTGCGTCCAGACCTATGGCGGCCACGGCTATATCCGCGAGCATGGCGTCGAGCAGTTCGTTCGCGACGCCCGCATCACCCAGATCTATGAAGGCACCAACGGCGTCCAGGCGCTGGACCTGGTCGGGCGCAAGATGCCCGCCAACATGGGTCGGGCGATGCGGCCTTTCTTCCACGCCGTGTCGAACCTGTGTGAGGAGATGGCGGGCAGCACGGACAAGACGCTCGCGGCGCAGACCGCAGCGCTGCACCAGGCGTTCGGCGCACTCCAACTCACCACCGCGACCATCGCTCGCAAGGCGATGAAGAATGCGGACGAGGCCGGGGCGGCGGCAACTGATTATCTGAAGATGCTGGGACTGGTCGCGATAGGCTACACCTTCCTTCGGGCCGCGCGGATCGCCACGGACCGGCTTGCCGAAGGAAGTGCCGACGCCGCCTTCTACCGAGCCAAGCTGGCGACCGCGGCCTTTTTCTTCGATCGCATCCTGCCGCAGGCGACGGGGAGTTTCCTGGTCATCAAGGCGGGCAGCAGATCGACCATGGCGCTCGCAGAGGAGCTGTTCTGACCAGCCCGCCGACGATCCAACGATAACAGAAACGGGTCGTACTCGCCCGGCCCAAAACAAGGAGAGAAGAAGGTCATGTCCATGATGTTGCTCGCCCTGGCGCTGATGGCCGGCAACCCTCCGGCGGAGACGGTGATCGGCCGCTGGCGGACAGAGACGCGCGGCGGGGTCGTGGACATCCAGCGGTGCGGCGCCTCCATCTGCGGGCGCTTGGTCAGTTCCGACAAGCTGCGCAGAGACCCGACGCTGAAGGATGGCAACAACCGCGACGCGGCACAGCGTGACCGTCCCTTGCGCGGGCTACTCATGCTGAGCGGCTTCTCACGTGACGGCGAGGTCTGGAGCGGCGGCCGGATCTACAATGCGGATGATGGAAAGACGTATGGCGCCAAGCTGACGCCGATCGGCCGCGATCAGCTCAAAGTGCGTGGCTGCGTGTTCGTGCCGTTGTGCAAGACGCAGACCTGGACCCGCATCCCCTGATACTCCCCCCGTTTTCCGTGCCTGTGAGAGTAGCATGACCCATTCTTTTCGCGCGGCCTTGGCCGCTACGGTCGTTGTTTATTCCCTTACCCTGTCAGCCCAGGCGCATGCCCAGGCATTCTATCTGCAGGAGCAATCCGCACGCGCAGCCGGTCGCGCCTTTTCCGGCGAGGTGGCGGATACGGGAGCGGCATCCTTGTGGTGGAACCCCGCGGCTATCGCTGACACAAACGAGCGGGAGGTGACGATCAGTGCCGCTGCGATCCTGCCCCGGGGCAGGGTCGTCGACCAGGGAACGCTGATCCGGCGACCCGGCCAGCCGTTCGCGCCAGTCGGCGGCGACGGAGTCTCGCGTAATCCGATCAACAACGGCGTGCTGCCATCAGGCGCGATCGCGCTGCCGCTGACCAACCGCATCGCCGTGGGTCTAGCGGTGACGTCGCCCTACAGCTTCACGACCGACTATGACGATGACAGCTGGGCGCGATATTCGGCAGACCGGACCAGACTCAGAACGATCGACATCCAGCCCTCGCTTGGCATCGCGCTGACCGACTGGCTGCGGGTCGGCGGGGCAGTCAACGTCGAGTACACCGACGCCAGCCTCAGCAACAAGCTGCCGAACCTGTCGACCGCGCTGCACGACGGGGAACAGCGGCTCGCTGGCGACGGTTGGGATCTCGGCTGGACGGCGGGTGTACAGCTCCATCATCAGTGGGCGATCGTGGGCATCGCGTACAAGTCGGCCATCGAGCATCATCTGAAGGGCGAGCTGGAAACCTCCGGTCTTGCGGGTCCGCTCGCCGCTTCCAACCGAACCGTTTCCGATGCGCGTGCCTCCTTCTACACGCCCGCGCAGATCATCGTCGGCGGCCGCTTCCGCGCGTCCGATGCGCTGACGCTGAATACCCAGGTGGTCCGCTACACCTGGAGCAAGTTTGACGCGATCCGGCTCGGCGCGCCCATCAACACGGCCATCCCGGAGAATTATCGCGACAGCTGGAGCCTGGCGGGCGGTGTGGATTATGCCGTGTCCCCGGCCGTGACGCTGCGCGCGGGCGTGCAGCATGCCATCACTCCCACGCGAAACGGCGATCGCGACGCGCGCGTGCCGGATTCCGACCGGTGGAATTACGGCGCCGGCGCGACGTTCAAGCTCACATCGGGCCTGTCGATCGACGCCGCCGCGAACTATGTCGACTTCAAGGATGCGACCATCGACCGGATCACCGCAGCCTATGCGGGCACGGCGGTGCAGACGCCGATCGTGACCGACGGCTCGCTGAAGGATGCCCACGCGGTGGTCCTGTCCCTTGGCGCTCGGCTGACGTTCTGAGGAGAGGTTCCAATGAAGGTTCTGGTACCGGTCAAGCGGGTGCTTGACTACAATGTGAAGCCCCGGGTGAAGGCGGACGGGTCGGGTGTAGACCTTGCCAACGTCAAGATGAGCATGAACCCCTTCGACGAGATCGCGGTCGAGGAGGCGATCCGGCTGAAGGAAAAGGCCGGCGTCATCGAGATCGTGGTCGTGTCGATCGGCGAGGCCAAATCGCAGGAGACATTGCGCACCGCGCTCGCGATGGGCGCCGACCGCGCGATCCTGGTGACGAGCGAACAGAAGGTCGAGCCGCTGAGCGTCGCCAAGATCCTGGCGAAGATCGTGGAAGAGGAGCAGCCCGCCCTCGTCATCCTCGGCAAGCAGGCGATCGACGACGACAACAACCAGACCGGCCAGATGCTTGCCGGGCTGCTCGGCTGGGGCCAGGGGACGTTCGCGTCCAAGGTCGAGCTGGCAAGCGACAGCGTCACCGTGACGCGCGAGGTCGATGGTGGGCTGGAAACCGACAGGTTCCCACTGCCCGCGATCGTCACCACCGACCTGCGGTTGAACGAGCCGCGCTATGCCTCGCTGCCCAACATCATGAAGGCCAAGAGCAAGCCGCTCGCGAACAAGACGCCGGCCGATTACGGCGTGGACGTGACGCCGCGCATCACCACCCTGAAGGTGGTAGAACCCGGCAAACGCCAGGCGGGAGTCAAGGTCGCCGATGTGGACGAGCTGGTGATGAAGCTCCATGCGATGGGCATCGCTAAGTAAGCACAACTCTCACCCGTTCGGGCTGAGCCTGTCGGACGATGTGCCGAGAAAAAGGGGCAGAGGATATGAAGACGCTGGTCTGGGTCGAGCATGACGGCTCGACGGTGAAGGATGCGACGCTAGCCGCGGTAACCGCCGCGTCGAAGCTGGGCGGGGTCGACCTGCTGGTCGCGGGTCAGGGCGTGGATGGGGTCGCTGAGGCCGCTGCGCAGATCGCGGGTGTCGGCACGGTGCACGTCGCGGACGATGCAGCCTATGCCCACGCGCTGGCCGAGAATGTCGCGCCGCTGGTGATGCAGCTGATGGACGACCACGACGCCTTCGTTGCGGCGGCCACGACGACGGGCAAGAACATCGCGCCGCGGGTCGCCGCGTTGCTCGACGTAATGCAGATCAGCGACATCCTGTCGGTCGAGGGCGAGGAAAGCTTCACCCGCCCGATCTATGCCGGCAACGCGATCGCGACGGTGCAGACCTCCGACGCGAAAAAGGTCGTCACCGTCCGCACCACGGCGTTCGAGAAGGCGGCGGCGAGCGGCGGGTCGGGCACGGTCGAGGCAGTCGCGTCTACCGGTGAGGAGGGCTTGTCGACCTTTGTCGGCTCGGAGATTGCGGCGAACGCGCGGCCGGAGCTGACCAGCGCCAAGGTGATCGTCTCGGGCGGGCGGGCGCTCGGGTCGGGCGAGAAGTTCCATGAACTGATCGAGCCGCTCGCCGACAAGCTCGGCGCCGGCGTCGGCGCCAGCCGCGCGGCGGTGGATGCGGGTTATGTTCCCAACGATTACCAGGTCGGGCAGACGGGAAAGATCGTGGCGCCGGAAGTGTACGTCGCGGTCGGGATTTCCGGCGCGATCCAGCACCTGGCGGGCATGAAGGACTCCAAGGTAATCGTGGCGATCAACAAGGATGAGGACGCGCCGATATTCCAGGTGGCGGACATCGGCCTGGTCGGCGACCTGTTCAAGGTGGTGCCGGAGTTGACGGAGAAGCTGTAGGAGGGACGAAGGCCGCGAAGTCAGCTGCGCGCCGGCGCTTCCGCCAGCACGCGGAGTTCGGCCGGCAGCGCGGCTCCGTCGCGCAACGTGCCATCCGTTGCCACTCCGGGGCCGCCGGACGTTGCCTCACCACGTCCCTTTTCCAGTGCGCGGAACCGGTGGAGCAGTGGTTCGGTATACCCGTTCGGCTGCTCCGCCCCCTCGAACACCAGCGCGCGGGCCGCCTGCATCGCAAGGCTGTCCGCGGTGAGCGGCCGGTAGGCGGGATCGCCGGCGTTCTGGTGTCCGGTCAGAGGAGGTTCTAAATCGTACGCTAAGCCCGGCAATCGTCCCGATTGGGATGGTCAATTGGGAAGATTAGGCGTCGTCTCACTGTCGGACGGGCAACCGCTTGGAAATGGTTGCAGCACCGGCGTCTGCTGGGATTGAAAGCGGGCGACAAACTCAGCCATCATCGCCCCGTTGCGTCCGTTGAAATGGTCATCCAGCGGTCGGCAGCCCTTGACCCGCTCCGCGCGGAAGGCGCGGTAGTCACCTCGGACTTCGCACCATGCGCCGATCATCGTTACATGGCTGAAGAGGTACAGGCCAAGCGGCCAGATCGTCCGCGTCGTCGGTGATCCTTTCGCGTCCTGATAGTCGATACGCAGCTTGCGCCCTTCGCGGATCGCTGCACGAATTTGGGGAATGTGATCTCCGAAGCTGACGCCGTCCTCCAGCGGATGCGGGACCAGCAGCTTGGCAATCCGAATCTGGTGCAGCACGTCGGGCGGGACGACTGCCTGCACCTTGGCCAAAGCGTCCTCCGCCCCCCGCGCAAGATCGGCGTCGCCGCGTTCCATCACCATTGCCAGTCCCAGAACGATCGCGTCGATCTCGCCCGAATTGAACATCAGGGGCGGGAGGTCGTAGCCGGTTCGCAGGACGTAGCCCAAGCCTACTTCGCCCTCGATCGGCACGCGCGACGCCTGGAGCGTGACGATGTCGCGGTAGATCGTCCGCGGCACGACCTCCAGTTCTCCAGCCAGTTCAGAGGCCGTCACCGGCGCATTCGCACGGCGCAGGATTTGGATGATCTGCAACAGGCGATCGGCACGACGCATGTGAGGTCTTCGCTCCCCGTCACTACTGACAGAACGCTGTCAGTAGCACCACGCTACATTGGATCCACCCAACAAATCGAGGAGCCTGGACGGTGAACCCCTTTGAAGACACCATCATCGATCACCTGAACATTGGCGTGTCGGACGCGGCGCGATCGAAGGCATTCTACGAGGCGGCGCTGGCGCCCCTTGGGCTCAAACTCCTGCACACCTTCTCGCCTGAAAACGCTGAACAAGGCGGTGAGCAGCAAAAGACGCAAGGAACGATCCACGGTTTCGGCCGGCAGTACAAACCGCTGTTCTGGATCGTAGGTAACGCACGGGTCGGGGAAGCCACCCATTTCGCGTTCAAGGCGCGAACGCGCGCGGAGGTGGATGCATTCTACACCGCAGCGCTCAAGGCGGGCGGCACCGACAACGGCGCGCCTGGCATCCGGCGTTATCACGAAAACTATTACGCCGCCTTCGTTCATGATCCGGACGGGATCAACATCGAGGCGGTCTGCAATTCTCCCGAATGAGCGAAGCCGGTCGGCGGGCAGTTCGCTGTTGAGCGCCCGCCGTCTCACAATGGATGGTAAAACGGGCAGGCCCAATTCTGGTAGCCAGATGACGTCCGCGCCTTCTGTTAAATCCCTGAGACAGCAACACCTGCACCGACGACCGCCATAGCTAGCATTGAAAGTACGCCAGCGAGCGCGAACAGACCCCAAACGCCACTTGCAGGTTTCGGCCCTCGGAAGTCCGCAACGATCTTGATGCCGCAATACACCGCGTTCCAAATCAGCAGCACGACGGTGACGATGAGCCAGACGATCATAGGGCGATGATAGTCAGCGGTGCGGAATATCTGCAAGCGACCGGGCTTCCCGATTGGGAACCTGTGACGAGAATCCCACCGCGCCGATCGCGCTGACGGCCGCCTGCGGGTTCCGCTTTCCCAAAACCTGTTCCCGATTTACAATTCCCAAAACTGCCGATTTTGACGGGGAAACGGGAAAGATGCTGATCGGCTATGCGCGTGTCTCGACGACCGATCAGGATTTGACGCTACAACTGGATGCACTGACGAAAGCCGGGTGCGAGAAGGTGTTCACCGACAAGGCGAGCGGCGCGAAGATCGACCGGCCGGGGCTGATCGAGGCGCTGGGCTTCGCACGCGCCGGCGACACGCTGGTGATCTGGAAACTCGATCGGCTCGGCCGCTCGATCCATGGTCTGATCGCGCTGGCCGCGGACCTGTCGGAGCGGGGGATCGACTTTCGGTCACTGACAGACGGGTTCGACACATCAACGGCATCGGGCCGGCTGCTGTTCCACATCCTCGCCTCGGTCGCCGAGATGGAACGCGAGCTGGTGAAGGAGCGGACGATCGCCGGGCTGGCGGCAGCGCGCGAGAAGGGCAGCACGGGGGGAGGGCGCAAGCTGGTGATGACCCCCGAAAGGATCGACACGGCGCGCAAGCTGCTTGCCGTGGGCGAAAAGCCGGCCCGGATCGCAAGGCTTCTGGGCGTCGGCCTCTCGACCTTCTACCGGCAGTTCCCGGCGAGCGACCGCCCGGAAGCAGCCACTACCGACATATAATCCTGTCTTGTTATCAAAGCCTCCCGGCGAGCCGACGCATCTTGTCCATTTCCCGCGCCAGCCGCATCTGCGGACTGTCGTACAGCTCGCGCATCAGGCGCATCTCCGGCCTGTTATAAATCTCCTGCATCAGGCGAACCGTTGGGTTCTCCTGCGCCGCGCGGATCGCACGAAGGGCAGGGGTGTCCATACCAGCCAGCAACATTGCACCACCCGAAATGGGTTCGCCTGCGAGCTGCGCAAGCGCGATGTTCCGGGCAACCCGCAAACCCGGGCCGGATTCCGCCTGCCGGTTGATCTTCGCATCGCGCCGGGCGCGAGCCTGATCCAGATACCGCTGGCCAGCCTTTTTCCACTTGGCCTGAAGGCGACGGATCGTTGCCTCATCCGGTGCGTCCAGCACCCGCTTGGCTGCCGTGGTCGGTTTCAGCGTCAGTGCCGCGATCATCATGTCCGCCATCTTGGCAAGGACAGGTTCATCGTTCAGACCCGATCCTTCTGGTCGGCCGCGTCCGCGCTTTGCTGCATTGTTCATCTGCCGGTCCTTTCCTGTGCCGACCGCAATATCAGCAAACAAAACAGTAGCTTCAATGACGATAAATCCTGAACAAAAGCGAGAATAATTGATCGTCAAAACGACGGATCGATCCCGGAAAGCGAGGATAATTCCTGCCTGTCGTCATGCCTTGCGAGTGTCCAGCAGACCGCTTTGTCAGGCAGGCGGGTCGAAGGTATCGCCATTCGGAAGGGTGAAGACCGATCCATCGAACGCAATGCCTTGGCCTCCAGCGGTCCGCAGCTCTTTGCGTCCAGGCATACGCCCATGAGGATCGTCCTTTGATGACGCATCGATCCAATGCTGCACTTGAATGACCTGTACGCGATGCCCAAAGTGGGTTTTAACCTCAACACTCTTCGTAGTCGGCTGCATGTGCGTTTCTCTCTGGGGTTATTTGACCTTACGGTGCTTCCATTCCGGCGCTCGGAGAAGCACTGCCGCATCGCCGTCATTGTTCCAAACAGCAGATTCAAGCTGCCAGTAGAAGCGATGCTTGGTATGACCATCGTCCATCTTCTCTGACGTGTTCGTGCCCTTTCCGGTCCTGAGCACGACAACGTCGCCAGCTTTCACCTTCTTGTCTGGAAACCAGTAGATATGGCGGAGCTTGTTGGAAACCGAGCCTTCAGCCGTGTAGGTCGTATCGCCAAGCAGATAGTGGCCGATATCGCAGTCATTATCGACCTTGATATAGACGTACTCCTTTTCGGCGTCGCCGTGCCCGCTGATGTTGCTGATATGCACGTCCATTGCCATCGCACCCTCCTATAGGTCGCCCATGCCTCCCACAGCGCCTCGAGCTGATCGGCTGTCATCACGCATAGGTGGGGTATATTTGTTCACCACCATTGGAACGCAAGTAGAACGTATGCTAGCCGGCATATCTGATTACCGCGGCTAGGTGCCGACGTTACGAGGGGTTGAAGAAGGCATGGACACACCGGCGCTGCGGAAGGCCCGAGGGGCATTCTTCACCCCGCCGGCGCTCGCCCGCTTCATTGCCGATTGGGCGATCCGCACCGACACAGACACCGTGCTCGAACCGTCGTGCGGCGATGCCGCTTTCCTGCTGCCAGCGATCGAACGGCTGCGTAGCCTCGGCGCCTCGCCAAACCTAGCGGATCAGCTCCACGGCATCGAAATCCATGACGCTTCGGCTCAAGCCGCACTCGCGCAGCTCTCGAGGCACAAGGTCGAGGGAAGGGTCGCTGTCGGCGACTTCTTCGACCAAGCACCGCCAGCGGCGAAGTTCGATGCCGTGATCGGCAACCCTCCCTACGTTCGGTATCAGCAATTCACCGGCGACGCTCGAGCCAAAAGCCTCCAGGCGGCGCTCGCGCAGGGGGTGCGACTGACCGGCCTCGCCAGCTCTTGGGCGGCGTTCACCATCCACGCCTCCGACTTCCTGAACGAAGGTGGCCGGCTCGGCCTGGTGCTTCCGGCCGAATTGCTGACCGTCAATTATGCCGCACAGGTCCGCCGCTTCCTGCTGTCCCGCTTCGCCAAGGTACGCCTGGTCCTGTTCGAAGAGCTGGTGTTCCCGGACGTGCTCGAGGAGGTGGTACTGCTCCTTGCGGAAGGAACGGGCGGGGCTCCCAGCTTCGAAGTCTATCAGGCGCGCAATATCTCCGACCTCGAGCGCATCTGCGCCAATTCCTGGATCGGCTATGCGCCTTCCGGCGATCAGAAATGGACGCCAGCCCTCCTGCCGGCCGCGGCGCTCGACATATATGCACGCCTGACAGAAGGATCGAGCTTCGCGACGCTGCTCGACTGGGGCGAAACTTATCTGGGCGCGGTCACCGGCAACAACGACTTCTTCTCGCTCAGCCGCAGCGACATTGCTCGCCTCAAGCTGAAGGCCAGCGAGCTGCTGGCAATCTCACCGCCGGGGTCGAAGCACCTACGTGGCCTGACCTTCGGGCAGGCGGCGTGGGAAGAGCTGGCCAAGGAGGGCAAGCGCTGCTTCCTGTTCGCACCTGGTGCGAAGCCAAGCGCAGCGGCACGCGCCTATATCGCGCACGGCGAAGCCACCGGCGTCCATCAAGCTTACAAATGCCGTGTCCGCTCGCCGTGGTGGCGGGTGCCGATAGTGGAACGGCCCGATCTGCTGTTCACCTACATGAACCATGATCGTCCACGTCTCATCACAAACGATGCCGACGCCCAGCTCCTCAACTCGCTATATGGCGTGAAGCTGAAGCCCACAGTGCGCGCGATCGGCCGCGAGCTGCTGCCGCTTGCCTGTCTCAACTCGGCGACGCTGTTGGGCGCCGAAGTCGTCGGTCGTGCCTACGGCGGCGGCATGCTGAAGCACGAACCCAAGGAGGCTGACCGGCTCCCAGTGCCATCATCGGCCACCCTCGAGGCCGTCGCCGACGAGCTGCGAGCAATCCGACCGCAGATCGGGCGAGCGTTGCGTAGTGCGAAGCCGCAGCGCGCGATCGATCTTGTCGATACCATCATCCTCGAGCGACACCTCGGCCTGAGCACCGTGGAAGTCGCTGGCCTCCGCGGTGCCCGCGATCTGCTGTTCCAGCGTCGTATCACCCGTAGCAGGAGCGAACGTGTCACCGATTGAGAAGGCGATCGACGCAGCGCTCCGATCGTTGCAGCCCAAACCCGACGACACTGCCTCTTCGGACACGAAGAAGGCATACAGCGAAGCCATGTCGGCCGCCGTCGCCAATACGATCGGTGCCGAGCTGCGACGCCGCGGTTGCAAGGAAGCCCGTCCGGCCGAACCGGGCGAGCTGGGTGGGTCAGGCGCCGAACGCCGGATGGCTGGCGGTATCGGCGCCAAGAAGGTCGACGTGACTTGGGCGACCGAAGAATCCGGCCTGCTGCTCGGCATATCGATCAAGACGATCAACTTCCGCGACAGCCGCACCCGCAATTTCCAGAAAAATCTCACCAACCGACGCGGCGACATGCTGATCGAGGCGGTGACCCTGCACCGGCGATTTCCTTACGCCGTCCTCGCCGGCCTGTTCTTCCTCGATGCCGGTGCCGAGCACGATCATGTGCGGGAGGGTGGTGCTACACCTCGCCGGCGCTCAACGTTCCTCAACGCTCACCAGCGCCTCAAGCTGTTTACCGGGCGACGCGATCCCTATGATCGGGACGAGCAGTTCGAACGCTTCTACCTCATCTTGGTCGAAGCCAATCCGAACGCCTCGAGCATCCGCGCATTCGCCGTGGGCGAGCCTGAAACGGAAATCCCGATCAATCAGCTCCTGGACGACCTGATGGCGCTGGTTGCCGAGCGGAACCCGGATTTCTACGAGTTCAATGACGTGTCCGGCGGGCTTCTCCGAGC
The DNA here is from genome assembly GCF_030145815.1 of Sphingomonas sp. GTDB lineage: Bacteria > Pseudomonadota > Alphaproteobacteria > Sphingomonadales > Sphingomonadaceae > Sphingomonas. The sequence continues at coordinate 1,416 of NZ_JAIXHL010000041.1, read as the reverse complement.
AAGGAGCTGACCCCCAACTGCGCACCCCCTTGATTACGAATACGTACATACATACGTGTGGCTGAAGGAGGTAGCGATATGGCTTATATTGATCCGCGCATGGTTACGTCGCCCAAAGGGCGGGTCGAAAGGCTCGACGTGATCTTCGACGGTGGCGAGGGCGACTACGCCGTCGCCAACATGTTGTGGGATGGTCAACCGGCGACAGGCGTTCGCTGGAATGGCGGCGATCAGGGCGAAAAGTTTCAGGGGCTTGGCAATCCCCAGAGCCGTGGCATCCCCACTTGGTTCATCCTTCCCGATCCGATTGCGGAACTCCTCCGCGAAAATCCCGCGGCGCTTGTGCGCAACGATCCTGCGGCTCGGTAGGGTCGTTCAATGAGTGATGCTGAAGCCGATAAGCCGGCAGCGATTGTCGCGCTCGATCTTGGCCCTTTGCCGGTTGCCAAGATCAACGGCGTTCTTGGCTCGAGCCTGATTGCAGCGGGCGCCCATTTCTCGGTTCGCGCACAGAGCCATTCTCAGATGCGGCATCCCGATGATTTTGAGCTGTGCCGCCAGTACGTAGGGCAGATCGTCGCAAATCCCGACTATATCGGGCAAGCACCTGGTCAGAATGACGGGTTTGAGCTGATCGGCGAAATTCCGCAGGAACAGGCGATCATCCTTGTGGCGATCAAGCTAAGGTTGGACAAGGCGGGGCGCTATATCGTCGCCAGCACCTATCCGATCGACCGGAACAAGCTGGAGCGTCGACTGCGAAAGGGCTTCATCCAGCCAGCCTAGAAACTAGAAAGCCCCGCACGGGCGGGGCTTTCAGAAGCTATCGGCGGGGCGCCAAATTCCCGCATCCCTTCGGCTTTCGCCTACTTTGCCACTTACGTGGCGTGTGAGGAGGCCGTTCTCACCTCGGTAGCTTTCGAGCTTCCTAGCTAGGAATAAGTTGAAAGACCGTCAACACCCCCCGTACATACATACGTAGCAGATAAATGTAGCGCCGCAGCCTGGCTAACATGAGCCGATCGGCGATCATCCGTGAGGTTGTAATGATGCCCCCCACAGATGCCGAGGTCGAGCAAGCTGCTCGCGATTTCCGAGCGGCTATCGATGCCGCCGGACCCGAACCGTGGGCGCTGAAGCATATCACATACCCAAGGGGAGCCTGCGGACATGCCGCGGAGCTGCTTGGCCGCTACCTGATCGAGCGGCTGGGGATCACCGCCGATTACGTCAATCAGGATGCGTCGGACGATATCGGCGGCTGGCGTCACTCCCATGCGTGGCTCGAGGGGAGCACCTCAAGGTTTGTGACACGGACAGCGGTAAGCTGAACAGGTAGCGAACAGGGCGGCTCAGGCCACCTTGGCTCCGGGTCCGCCGGCGATGTTGAGTGCGCGGTAGCCGTCTCGATCGAGC
>NZ_JAIXHL010000040.1 GCF_030145815.1 Sphingomonas sp. | reverse complement strand
GTGGTTCCTTCGACTTGTTCAGGTCGAGGGAACCGTAATTATCTGGAGTGAAATCATGGAAAACCGAAGGAAACCTGCGCCTCCTGCCGCCGCGCTCGACATAAACTGCGACTGCAAAGAATATGTTCTGGACTATTTGGTTCACAGCTTCCCGACACAGCTTTACGAGCCCTATTCCGATGGCGATGGCAACCTCGCGTCGCGGCCCGCCTATGACGGCGATGGGAATATCATCCAGTGCCGTGAATCCATCGAACGCCGCGATCGGCTGATCGAACATCTGGCTTCAATGGAACCCGTCCAGGGCGCGCTCGACCAGATCGTCCAGCGGTTTGGCACCGACATGGTGGCCGAAGTCACGGGTCGCTTGCGCCGGATCGTGCGCAAGGTCGATGCGGACGGCGAACGGTTCGTGGTCGAGAACCGACCCGCCCATGCCAACCTAGCCGAGGCGCAGGCGTTCATGGAGGACCGGAAGCAGATTTTGGTCTTCTCCGACGCCGGCGGCACGGGGCGCAGCTACCATGCCGATCTTGGGAGTCGGAACCAGCGGCTGCGGCACCATTACCTGCTCGAAGCCGGGTGGAAGGCCGATGCCGCGATCCAGGGACTCGGACGGACAAACCGCACCAATCAAGCGCAGCCGCCGCTATTCCGGCCGGTGGCAACCGATGTTCAGGCCGAGAAGCGGTTCCTCTCGACCATCGCCCGGCGGCTCGACACTCTGGGTGCAATCACGCGCGGACAGCGGCAGACCGGCGGCCAAGGATTGTTCCGCCCCGAGGACAATCTCGAAAGCCCTTACGCCCGCGACGCGCTGCGCCAGCTCTACCTGCTGATCTATGCTGGCAAGGTCGAGCACTGCCCGCTGGCGACCTTCGAGAGCATCACTGGGCTGTCGCTGACCGATGGTAGCGGGTGCTTGAAGGACGAACTGCCGCCGATTACCACCTTCCTCAACCGGTTGCTGGCGCTGACTATCGCAAAGCAGAACGTGCTGTTCACGGTGTTCGAGCAGTTGCTGACCGCCAAGGTCGAAAGCGCCATGGCGAAAGGCACCTACGATATCGGCCTCGAAACGCTGACCGCCGACAGCTTCGCGGTCGCGCGCGGCGAGACGATCTACACCCATCCGGCGACGGGCTCGGCGACCCGCTTGCTGACGATTGCGGTCCGGTCACGCAACCAGCCGCTGACAGCCGAGCAGGCGCTCGACCTGCTGCGCGAGCCGGGTTCAAAACTACTGGTCAATTCCCGCTCGAAGCGGGCGGCCGTGCAATTGCCCGCGCGCAGCCTGATGCTCGATGACGGCGAGGTCGAACGCCGGGTGCGGCTGGTCCGGCCGATGGAAAAGTTCAACTTCGCTCTCGCGCACCTGCCGGAAACCAGCTGGGAACAGGCCGATGAAGGTGCGTTCCGGTTGGCGTGGGACGTCGAGGTCGCTCAGGTGGCGGAGTTCGATACCAGCGAACTGCATATCGTCACCGGCCTGCTATTGCCGATCTGGAAGCGTCTTCCGGAGGAATCGACTCGCGTCTATCGCCTTCGCACGGACGACGGCCAGACCATCGTTGGCCGCCGGGTGCCACCAGCATGGGCAGCCAATGCGGTCAGCGCCGATGCGCCGCAACCGTCGCCGTCGCAGGCAATGGAACTGCTCCGCGAATGTAATAGCGTCATCGACCTGACAGATGGTCTGCAACTGCGCCGCTCGCGGCTGATGCAGGTTAACCGGATCGAGTTGACCGGGTTTGGGCCAAATGCCGTCGACCGCCTGAAGGCGACGGGATTGTTCTCGGAAATTGTCAGCTGGAAGTTGCGGCTGTTCGTCCCCGACGACACTGCCGTCGGCGGCGAGGTGCTCGAACGGCTGTTCGCACGACACCCTGTGACCCGCATCCTCGACCGCAAGGCCGCCTGACATGGGCAGGCTTTCAACCCGCGCAGCAGAATTGTCAGAACGACTTGCACAGAACGCGATCGGAGTTTGCCGCCACTACCTGCCCGCTGGTCGCCGCGAGGGGCGCTACTGGATGGTCGGCGATATCGCCGGTTCGCCCGGGCGCAGCCTCTACGTCCGGCTGTTCGAGACCGAGCGGGGCATGATCGGTAACTGGGTCGATGCAGCGACCGGCGAACATGGCGATCTGGTCGATCTCATCCGGCTCAACCAGCGTCATGGCCGCCTGTCCGAGACCATCGACGAAGCCGAGCGGTTCCTGTCATTGCCGCCATCGGCTGACGACGGGCACAGCCAATTCGTCAAACCACCTCCTGCACGAGCAGGTTCACCGACTGCCGCACGGCGACTGTTCGCGGCTTCCAGACCACTCACTGGCACCTTGGCGGCGACTTATCTGGCTGCACGCGGGATCAACCGGATCAGCGACCTGACCGCGCTGCGATTTCACCCGCGCTGCTTCTATCGCCCGAATGAGGATGACATTCCCGGAACACCCGGCAGCTTTCCAGCCCTGATTGCGGCAGTCACGGACTGCGACGGCGTGCAGACTGGCACACACCGCACCTGGCTCAATGCAAACGGCACGACGAAAGCCGCCGTTGCCTCCCCGCGCCGCGCAATGGGCAATATCCTCGGTAGCGCGATCCGGTTCGGTCAGGCACGAGACGTGATGATCGCCGGTGAAGGCATCGAGACCGTCCTGTCGCTGCACGAGATTCTGCCGAAAATGCCGTTGGCCGCAGCCACCTCATCCGCGCACCTTGCCGGTATCCTGTTCGGCTGCGACCTTCGGCGCCTCTATGTCGCCCGCGACCGCGACAAGGCAGGCGATGCGGCCTATGCGATCCTGACCGCTCGGGCGCAGGCGGTAGGGATCGAACTGGTGTCGCTGATGCCCGCACTCGGGGATTTCAATGACGATCTCCGCCAACACGGCGCTTCGGCGTTAAAGGCGCGCGTCATCGCCCAGTTTCTGGACGCAGACCGCGACAGGTTCATCGTCGGCTGAGGTTGGCCGAGACGTGGTTCGGGTGGGCTGGGATCGGCCGGACGAGCCCTGTCATCCACACCGGCCACGCCCGGCCTTCCTTGGGGCGATCCGAGAGACCGGCAGCCGCGAGGCTGCAATGGCGGTCACGCGGCTATTTTCCGGCGGCGCGCGGAAGCATCGCATCAAGCGATGCGACAACCAGCAATTCCCGCGCCTTTCCATCGCGAGGCAAAATAGCCGCTGCCCGCCATCCTCCGCTTTGCTCCGGTCCTGGCGGATGCAGCCTCACGGCTGCCGGTCGGAGGGATCGCATGAAGGCCGGGCAAGGTGCCCGGTTACGCGGATCCAGGATCAATCCCATGACCGACCCATTTGAACCCGAGCTCGAGATGTCGTCAACTGCCCATCTCCTCGATGAAATCGCGCTCTACGGCTACCGGCCCTACTCGGACGAAGCTGACCCGCGGCCACTTCCCGACGATCGCGTTGCCGCCGGCGCTGTCGCGGACATGTTCGATGCCCTGATCGCAACCATGCTCGACACCCGGCTCGAACCCGATCTTGAAGGCCTGTGCTGGTCGCTCGGCAATCTCTTCCACCGCGCGCAGGGACGGATCCAGCGCGATCTCGACGACAACGAGGATGCCCAGAAGCGCAGCCAGCGCGAGCAGGATGGCTCCGAGGTTAGGTCCGTCGAACTGGAACAGCTGACCCGCGAAGGCATCGGCCTGATCGAACGCCGCAACGCCATGGAGTTCATGCGAGAAGCTGCCGCCGATCAGTTCGAAGCCCACTTCCGCAAGGCTTGGACCCCGCGCACCGGCTCGCTCGTCAACCATCGCACCTTGACCGCCAGCATGATCGACAGCCGCGACTTCCTCGCCGCCAAGCGTCGTTCGGAAACCGAACCGATGCTGCCAACCGGCACGCGCATCGCGTTCACGTCCGGACCTGCCTATCAGGATCACAACCGCATCTGGGCCGTGCTGGACAAGGTGCTCGCCAAATATCCCGACATGGTCCTGTTCCACGGCGGCAACCCGACTGGCGGCGAACATATCGCATCGATCTGGGCTCGGAACCGCAAGATCGTCCATGTCCCGTTCCGGCCCGACTGGGAGCGGTTCAAGAAGGCGGCACCGTTCCGTCGCAACGATCAGATGCTGGAGGCGCTGCCCAAAGCCGTGGTAGCCTGTCCGGGCAATGGTATCAATGCGAATCTGGTCGACAAGGCGCGCAAGCTGGGGATCTCGGTCTGGTCGATCGAGTGAAGAGCTAGGGGCGCCGTGCGCGGCTTTCTTGGAGCCGCAATCGCCCAGCATCGGTTAGTTGTACTTTTTGTTCGATGCATTCGACCAAGCCGCTTTCGACGACATCTTCCCAGACCGGAAGGCGCGGGCAACTTGTTCTCCAAGTTTCCATTACGCTTGCATAAGGCTGGGCGCCGCTTTCGAGCGACGCCAGCAGATCTGTGATCAGAGCTTCTGGAGCATTCACGATCAAAATCCCACGACGATACAGTCCTCAATCGAGCTAGAAGGCGATGCCGAGTGCGGCACCCGCCCCAAGAACGAAAAGTGGGTGGATTCGCGTAAGAGTTAGAATGCAGGCTGAACCAATTGCAATCGCAGCAAGACCGATTCCCGGTGTCGAAGTTCGCGCGATCACCATCGCACTGGCCATCACCAGCCCCGCCGTCACCGGCGCGATGCCTAACTGGACAGTTCGTCGCCAAGGCTGGTCGCGGAATCGATCCCAAGTTCGCATTACAAACGCCGTCAGGATTGAGGACGGGCCTATCATGGCGATCGAGGCACACAGAAGTCCAGGCAGTCCCGCCACTTTCCAACCCACCAGAGGAACAATCATCAAGTTTGGTCCGGGAGCTGCCTGCGCAAGCGCAAACAGCGCAGAGAATTCTTCCGATGTCATCCAGTGATGTGTACTAACCACCTGTCGCTGGATCTCCGGCAAGATTGTGTTCCCACCACCGAAAGCGACAAATGACAGTTGCAGGAAGATTAGTGCAATTTGCAAGTTGACGTCTCTCACGCTTCGAACCTCCAACTCAGAAGAATGCTGGCAGGCACGAGCACGAGTATGACCGCGAATAACGGCAGGCGAAGCAGCGCAATCGCAATCACAGAAATCGCGACAATCCCTATCGCAAGGGGACGACCTCGCATTGGCCACGCGATCTTGATCGCCATAGATAGCAGCAGTCCCGCAGCCGCAGCCGCTAGACCGGCGAACGCCCGCGCGACTGCGGGATCGGAACGGTAGCTCTCGTAGAGCACGCTCAAGCCGACCACGATTACGGTTGGCCCGACGACTAGCCCGAGGAGAGCCGCGACAGCTCCGCCCACCCCTCTGAATTTTTGTCCAACTGCGATCGAGATGTTGATGATGTTCCCACCTGGTAGGAACTGGCAAAGCCCCAGAATTTCCGTGAACTCCTCGCCAGTCAGCCAACGCATGCGCTCGACCAGCATTCGTCGAGCGTGAGGCAGAACTCCCCCAAATCCCGTCAGTCCCATGATCAGGAAGCCGCGAAACAGGTCGCCCACCGTCGGTTGGACTGGTGATGGTTCGACTGCGGCCATTGGTTACCTCCTCGCAAATCTTAGCCGTAGTCGAGCTACTATGTCCAATATATCGCCAAGCCGATATCCATATGATATGTGTATGGAATGATAGAACTACGTCATCTGCGATATGCGGTCGCCGTCGCCGACGAAAATCACATTACGCGGGCTGCAGAGCGACTAGGCATTCAGCAGCCACCGCTCAGCCAACAGATCCGTGCGCTCGAACGCGAAATTGGAGTAACACTGTTCAGGCGATTACCGCGCGGAGTCGAGCCGACCGCAGCTGGAAGCGCATTCGTCGAGCGCGCGAAGATACTACTCAGAGACCTCGAGGAGACGATCGACACTGCCAAGCGCGCTGGAAGAGGCGAAGAAGGTCAACTCGCTGTTGGCTTTACAGCTTCGGCGGCGTTTCATCCGCTCGTCTCGAATGTAATCCGTGAATTGCGCAAGAAGGCGCCAGCGCTTCGCTTGTCCAGACAAGAAGCAAACAGCGGCGAACTGATCGAAGCTGTGAGAACCGGATCACTTGACGCGGCCTTTGTGAGATTGCCTGCTCGCGAAGACGGCGGATTGAGGAATACGCGCCTGCTGGATGAGGAAATGGTAGTCGCAATGCCAAAACGGCACCCGTTGCTCAAGACTTGGCCCCTATCCCGACGTAAACCGCTATCAACCCTCGCCCACGAAGATTTCATTCTTTATCATCGGCCGAATGGGCCTGGTCTTTACGATGCGATCATCGCGGCATGCGATCGAGCTGGCTTCAGCCCTCGCATCGAGCAGGAAGCTTCGCAGATGATCGCTACGCTCAGCCTGGTTTCCGCCGGATTTGGGATTTCGCTAATTCCCGATGCAATGGCTCGCCTAGCAACCGAAGGCGTCGCATATCGGCATCTTACTAAGTCCGAAGCACCCACCGCACCACTCGTGCTCGTATGGAGATCCGGTGGAGACAGTGGTCCCCTCGGACGGTTGATCGGAGACGTCAACCGGGCGCAAGCTCAATATTTAGCTTCATCGAAGAAATCTGGGGACCAACCATCCAGCTGACTGGCGACGACCTAGCGGCGCCAAATGCAATCTCAACATACGTGCATGTCGGACAGTAGCGGCGAACCGCTCGCTCAAGGCGACCACCCCGCTCTCAAAGGCCAATCCGTTGGCCGACTCAAAGCCTCCTTCAATCAACCCGTGAAGGGTCCGCTACGCGTTCGCGTGCGGCCACTCCGTCTGCGCCTTCGTGGTGATTGCGGCTTTGCGCCGTCTGTCCGGGGCCTGTCGAGCGGGGAAGGTCCCTGCTCCGAGACAGGAGCTCGAACATGTCACTCACCATCGCACAGCGTCACGCCTGGAGCCTCGCCCGCACCTTGATGGTCTGCGTCACCTTGTTCCACGCCGGTAACGGCTACGCCGCCGTCCCGACCTCTGAATTCGATGGCGATCCCAGCAGCGTCGTTCGCGAATATGACCCGTTCAATCCCTGAACGCGCCAAGGCGCACGTGGCACCATGGACGGATGCCTGTCAGGTATTCCGGCCTTGGCGCATGTCTGCTATGCTCTACCTGCACATTGCGCTGCGGTGGAGGTGGAGAGCGCGTCCCTTGCCCTTGGTTCCAAGGAGGACGCCATGTTGATCGGCTTTGCCCTGATAGTCGTCGCCGTGTTTCTGATCTGCGTGCTGCTTTTCCGCCTCTCTATCCACGCCCTGCCGCTGTTCGTAGGGTTCCTTGCCGGATCTGCGACCTACCGCAGCGGGAGCGGCATCGTCGCCGCGCTTGCCGCCGCCGCCATTTCAGCCATCATACTCTTGGCAGTCGCTCAGATCGTCATGGCACACGCTAAATCCGAAGTGACCCGGGCGGTGATCGGCATAGCCTTTGCCGCGCCAGCTGCCATTGCTGGCTACCACGCCCTCCACGGCATTGCGGTCGCGACCATGCCGCAGAGCACCTGGCAGTTCGCAGTGTCAGTGATCGGTGCCGCCATCATTGCCACCGCGTCCTGGACACAATGGAGCCGCGCCCGCCTGTAGCTCGTCCCTTGCCCTAAGCCCCGCCGGCACGTGCCGGATGGGGCGGCACGGTCAGAATGCCGATTACGGGGCAATGGCGGGTCCAACGGAGTAGTCCTTTGCCGCTGGCGTCGAGGTCGAGCTGATCGGGCGGTTGCTGGGTTCAGCTTGACCCGGATGTCGCTAGGCAGTTCGCTGCCAAGCCAAGCGGCGTATTCCGGCGAAGCTCGAAACCCGATGATGGCGATATGCTCCGTTGTGCTGTTGGGCCTGCGCAATCAGTGCCCTGCTAAAATGGCGATCAATGTCCGCCCCTGTGCTTTCGGTTTGGCAGTCCGGGAAGGCCATGAGTACCCGGCTCAAGTGCGAACCGAGCCCAATGCCGCCTCTTCAATGGCTCTGGTTGGCAGGGGATGGCTTCGCCGCTTGATCCCTTGCTGCAACGGCGGCCCGGCAACTTTCTTCCCCTGGTCGTGCCGCCCATTCCTCGCGAGACAAGAAAGCCGCCTGTCCGCAGTCCTCCACTGGCGTTTCGGCCGTTCCGGTGCAGCGGGCACAAGCCCCTGCCTTCAACCAGCCATCGAGGCCGCGATGGGCGCGGGTTCGACCAACTTGAAGGAATGAATCATGGCCAACATCGGAACTTTCACCAAGACCGGCAACGAATACAAGGGCGAGATCGTCACCATGTCGGTGCAGCAGAAGAACGTCCGCATCGTCCCCGAAGCCAGCGACAACGAAAATGCACCGTCGCACCGGGTCTTCGTCGGCCGCGCGGAAATCGGCGCCGCCTGGACCAAGACCTCGAACGAAGGCCGCGACTATCTCTCGGTCAAGCTCGACGATCCCAGCTTCACCGCTCCGATCTTCGCCAACCTGTTCGACGACGAAGACGGCAAGTCCTACAACCTGATCTGGTCCCGCGCGCGCCGCACCAACGGCGACTGACCGGAACGCTCGCCCCGCCCGGCAGCTGCCGGGCGGGGCTTCGGCATGTTCATTCCTCGCTGCCAGCGGGCGCTTTGACGAGAAGTTCGTAAGGTTCAATATCCAGGGCGGCGGACAGGCTCTCGATCATATCGATCGAGGCGCTGTAGCGACCGCGCTCGAGGCTGCTGACATAGGTGCGATCGATGTCGGCGCGGTGCGCAAGCTCTTCCTGCGACAGTCCGGCCGCAAGACGAAGGCGTTTCAGATTGGTGGCAAGTACCTCGCGCAATTTCATTGCACGGACAGACCACCGTTGCAGAGTATTTAACCACGGAGTATACTCTGCGAAGCGGCTAATTGAGGGAGATCAGCTGTTTGGCGCTTGGAATCAGTTATGCAAGTTCGGGCACACCGTTCTGCGCGTGGTGGCATAACCACGAAATTGTCCATTCTGGACCGGCTTTGTGCTATATGTAACGGCATACAAATCGAGTCGAAGCAAAGGCTCGGCCCATGACGATACCGCCATTCGAGGACCGCGCGCCTGCCGATGATCGCATCACGGTCTATGACGAGCGCCATTTTGTCACGTATTTACGGATACTTGATGCCGCAGAGGAAGGTGCAGACTGGTCCGAAGTCGCCGCCGTGGTGTTCGGCCTGGATGCCGCCGCCGAGCCTGGCCAAGCGCGCCAAGTGCATGACAGCCATTTGGCCCGCGCCCGCTGGATGACGGAGCATGGCTATAAGCATCTGCTTGATAAATCGAGAGAAGGCTGATTCCAACGCCGACAATTCGGGTATTACGTAAGTAGCCATTTCGATTTACTACAATCGCTTGCATAATCATCCGCAGCATTGGTTACTTGCGGCTTATCTATAGCAATCAAAGACTTGATGCTTGGCTTTCTCGCCTGTGCCTTGCAGGGGTCTTTATGTCCGGTGGTTCGTCTTGGCGGTCACCATCGACCGCAGATCAGTATAGGGATCACGACTACGCGGATTTCGCGCAGGAGTTCCTGAATCGTAACTGCGGATACCAGGCTGATTACGCCGACACCCTGGCACGCATTGCCCAGTCTCCGGGAACAGCCAGCAACGAACAGGAGGGCCTTGCCCGGCGATGGGGCCTCTGCTTTCCCCACCGATCCAGCGATGAACCCGCGCGAACATCCCGCGCTGTGGTCGCCCGACTCGGCACCCGACGTGGTCATCGTCGAAACCGCCGATCCGGATCGTGCGATCCCGCTGCCGCCCAGCGCTGAGCCTCTGGTCGAAGTCTCGAACCGGTCGGAGCGCAACCTCGTTTTTGCCCATGGCACCGCCCGGCTGCGCCTGTGCGTGCGCCTTGTTCCTGCGCGGCTCGTTCCGGCTTTATCGATTCCGTGCGATCCCGGCTGCGCGCTCCGGCTTGCCGCCGCTGCCCGCTGGCAGCGGGTGACGCGCAGCGGCCGCATCTCGCTCAGTAGTGCTGACCAACCGACACCCAACCAACGCATCCGCTTCATTCAGTTCCTCGCCATCCATGACGCGCTGGAGGCTGGCGCCTCCCCGCGCGATCTCGCCTTCGGCCTAGTCCTGCCCAACCATCGCCCGCTTACAGGGGCGCTGTGGAAGGGATCGAATGAGAGGCGGCAGGTGCTCCGGCTAATAGCCGATGCCCGCCGCCTGGTTTCAAACGGATATCGCAGACTACTCCTCCACGGCTGAGCAGGAGGGGTGACAAAATTGCGGGTGCTCATTCTGTCACTCCGTCTCCACGCCAATCCTCCGCCATGCCCGTCGAACCCCAGCGACAGCCCGCTGCCGCTGCCACCTTTCGCCGGAGCCTTGCCATGGATGCCAGACCAACGCCTGTCACTGCCCGCTTTTTGCGGACGCCCGATGCAGCGGTGCATCTGGGCCTCTCCGCCCGCACGCTGGAAAAGCACCGCTGCTTCGGGACCGGCCCGGTCTACCGCAAGCTCGGCGGGCGGATCGTCTATGCGGTGACCGACCTCGACGCCTGGGCCGAACAGGGCCTGCGCCGTTCGACCAGCGATCCCGGCAAGGGCATTGTGCATCCCGCCAAGCGGCTCGATGGCTACACCCCGCCGGTGCGGCGCTGAAACAAGCCCATGCGCCGCATGTCCGCCTTTCCTGCATCGCCTGCGCAGTTGGACCTGTTTGTCAGCCAGGGCGGTGACATCGCTGCTCGCGACGCGCAGGATCTGATGGCCTGGCCGTTCTTCAGCTTGGCCAAGACCAAGCGGGTGCGCCCGATCGACTTCCGGATGGGCGACATCTCGATCCTGGTGGAGGCCACCGCCGAACACGGAATGGCGACCATCTGGGACGCTGACGTCCTCATCTGGGTCGCCAGCCAGATCGTTGAGGCGCGCGACGCTGGTCGGTCGACGTCGCGGCTGATCGCCGCGACCCCACATGAAATCCTCGCCTTCACCCGGCGCGGGACCGGCAAGGCGAGCTACGAGCGGCTAAAGGCCGGGCTCGACCGGCTGCAATCGACCACGATCGCCACCTCGATCCGCCAGCGTGACGCGCGGCGGCGGCACCGGTTCTCCTGGATCAACGAGTGGAAGGAGCGGCTCGATGGTTCGGGCCGCGCATTCGGAATCGAGATGATCGTGCCCGACTGGTTTTACGAAGGCGTGATCGACCAGGCGCTCGTGCTGACCATTGACGCGGATTATTTCGCGTTGACCGGCGGCCTCGAACGCTGGCTCTACCGCCTGGTGCGAAAGCACGGCGGCAAGCAGCGCGGGGGCTGGAGCTTCGATTTCCAGCACCTCCATCTCAAATCTGGCGCGCTGTCGCCGCCCAAACGCTTCGCGTTCGAGCTGCGTGACATCGTCCGCCGACAGGCGCTGCCCGGATACACGCTCGCGATCGAACACGCGCTCGGCCGCGAGCGGCTGAACTTCGTCGCCATTCCCGACGATCCGTTCGACGTCGCCATGCGGCGCGTCGGGCTTCGTCCCAATGACCTTAGCCCTGTGGATATGTCATGATGGAACACGGACTATCAGGAACCGCGAGACTCGGACGATCAGGAACCGAAAGTTCGGACTATCGGGAACCGAAATGGCTCTCAAACCCGCAGAAATCTGCGCCGAATTTAGCCCTTAACTATCCTAACAAAGAATCCTTCGGATTCTTGCTAACGCACGAGCGCCTGTGGACGGCTAGCGAAGTACCGCCGTGCAGGCCTGCCGAAACGAGGGTCGGCGTTGACCCGCAGTTGACGCATGTCACGCTGATCTGGCGCGAGGGCCAACGCGAAGACTGGCTCAAGTTCGGCAAACCAGTCGCTGAGCGGATCGTCAGTCGCAGCGAGCGGATCGAGAGCTATGCCGCGGCCCAGGTGTTCGCCTTGGTGCGCTGGGCCTCCAACGATTATGGCACCATCCGCTCAACACTCGACATCGTGCGCGCTGTCACAGTGGGGGACCCTTGCACACCGATCGCGCAGGTCGATCCCGGTGGTGAACTGCTGTTGTCGGTCCGCGGCTGGCCGAAGGTCGCGCAAGTGTTTCGCCTCATCGACGCAATCGAGGCAGCGGGCGTCGACCCGTGCGAGGTCGCGCCCGATCATTGGCGGCACGTTCACAACCGCATGGCAGGCCGCGAGGTCCCGCGCGACTACAGTCTCGTGCGCCACCGCGCATGGCTCCAGCGCAAGGCGCTGCTCTCATGATTCGGCGGCGTTTTGTCCTCGCTGGCGTGGTTGCCGCTGCTACACTTGCGACTCTAACCGTGCCGGTCTCGCGCTTCGCGCTTTGGAACGCAACAGCATCCGTGCCGACCGGGCTCTACGCTATCCGTGGCAAGGCCAGCCTCCATGTCGGCGAGCGGGTTGCGATCGAACCGCCGCCCGACCTGCGCCGCCTGCTCGCTGAGCGGCATTATCTTCCGGTCGGCGTCCCTCTCATAAAGCGCGTCGCTGCCGTCAGCGGCCAACGCGTCTGCCGCTTCGCGCACGGCGTGACCATCGACGGAAGCTATGTCGGCGCGGCGCGTGCGCGCGACCGTCTCGGCCGTCCGCTGCCTGCATGGTCTGGCTGCCATGTGCTGCGCCGCGGCGAGCTGTTCGTGATGAACCCGGCTGCGCCCGACAGCTTCGACGGGCGCTACTTCGGCGTGCTGCGCTTGTCCGATGTTATCGGCCGCGCGACGCCGGTCTGGACCGACGAAGCGGGCGATGGCGATCATGCCTGGTTCGCCGATCCCCGCGCCATTGAGCCTTCCCCCACCACCAACCAAGGAGACTAACCCATGCGTATCGGAACATTTGTTGCCGCCGACGGCGGCTATACCGGGCATCTGCACACGCTGACGCTCGACATCGAGCTGGTCCTCGTTCCGGCAGATGCATCGGACAACGAGAACGCGCCCGATTACCGCGTCATCGCCGGATCGGACGACGAGGCGCGCGAAGTCGGCGCAGGCTGGAAGCAGGTTGGCGAGAAGGCTGGCGACTACGTCAGCCTCCAGATCGATGATCCCAGCTTCGTCCAGCCGCTGCGCGCCAACCTGTTCAAGGACGATGGTAACCGCCACGTCCTGGTCTGGTCGCGCCCGTCCCGCCGCGAAAAGGCGGATTGAGCAATGCGCTGGCCAAGCTCGCTTCGCCTCGTTCTGGCTGCGCTCGCGCTGTTCGGCGGTGCGCCTGCCTTTGGGCAGGACGCTGCCGAACAGGTGCAGCCGCGCACCGTCAACATTGCTGCGCACGTCGCCGAGGCCTCGCAGCGCTTCGGCATTCCGGAGCAATGGATCTACGCCGTGATGCGTACCGAAAGTGCAGGGCGTATCGGCGCGGTGTCGTCCGCAGGCGCGATGGGTCTTATGCAATTAATGCCCGGAACCTGGGCGCGCCAGCGCGCCCGGTTCGGGCTTGGTGCTGACCCGTTCAACCCGCGCGACAACATCATCGCGGGCACCAGCTACCTCCGCGAGATGTACAACAGCTACGGCGCGACTGGCATGCTCGCTGCCTACAATGCCGGGCCGAGCCGTTACGAACAGTGGCGGGATGGCGGTCGTCCACTTCCCGCCGAAACCCGCGCCTATGTCGCCAAGATTGCACCGATGCTGCAGCCGGGCGGCACGGCGACCGTCGTCGCCAGTGCATCGCCCGCGCCGCCGCTACGCATCGCCTGGACGCAAAGCGAGCTGTTTGCAGCGCGATCAGGCGCGACTGAGGCAGCGCCGAGCGCGGACATCAGAGAAGGTACGGCGGCTCCGCCACCTGCTTCTCCCCCTCCGCTCGGCGGCCTCTTCGCACCCGTTTCGGGGAGCCGGATGCAGTGATTACTGCTTTCGTTCTCTGGCGCGTCATGGCGTTGGTTGGCGGGGATTTGTGCGGAATGTGGGCCGTGAAGGGAGGAAGGTCAGGAGGATGGCGAGATAAAGGAACGGCTGGCTGTGGTGGTTGTGTGGCGCAGAAATCCTTAACTCCAAGCGCCACCCACTTTTTTTGCTTGCTGGCACCGCACTCAAATATCCGCGCAATTTCGCCATTTTTGCAGCCGTCGCCCGCCCGGAGGGCCCGCTTCCAGTGAGCGACGACGATTTCGAGGTGAGGCCAGGCCGTGTTCGTGATCGCGGACGCCCTTCGGGGCAGAAGGCCAAGTCACTCGCCGGGCGTGTTCTTCAGGTCTCGAAGCGGGCGGGATACACCTCGCTCGGACGACGGGCCGGTCGCGGTACCGGTCGATCAGGTCGAGGTCGCAGCGCCGCGCTGGCGATGCGCCGATCACAAACCCAGCGCCGGGTGATCATCAAAGCGCGCGTCGTGCGTCAGAAGGGTGCACATTTTCGCGCCGCTCCTCTGGCGCGTCATCTCACCTTTCTCAAGCGCGACGGCGTTGACCGCGAGGGAAGCGAAGGCCGACTGTTCGATGCGCACAGTGACAGCGCCGATGGCGAACTCTTTGCGGCGCGCTGTGAGGGCGACCGGCACCACTTCCGCTTCATCGTCTCGCCCGAAGATGCCGCCGAGATGGAAGACCTGCGCGCCTTCACCCGCGAACTGATGGACGACATGGCGCACGATCTAGGAACCCGGCTCGATTGGGTGGCGGTCGATCATTGGAACACCGACAACCCGCACATTCACATCCTCGTGCGCGGCAAGGCAGACGATGGCCAGAACCTCGTCATCGACCGCGATTATATCCGCGAAGGGATGCGTAGCCGCGCGGAAGAACGGGTCACAGCCGAACTCGGCCACCGCACCGAACGCGAAATCGAACAGGCGCTGCGCCGCGAAGTCAGCGCCGAGCGCTGGACCAGTCTCGACCGCAGTCTGCAGCGCCTTCAGGATGACGGGGGCCTCATCGACCTGCGCCCGGATCCATCCGGCCAGGCGCGCACCGATCGCGCACTGCTGATCGGCCGCGCCTCAGCCCTCGAGCGGCTCGGGCTGGCGGATGCGCATGGCCCGGCGTGCTGGACTTTGGGCAACGACCTTGAGGGCAAGCTGCGCGCGCTTGGTGAGCGCGGCGACATCATCAAGACAATGCACCGCGCTATGTCGCGTCAGATCGGCAGCGCCGAGACCGGGCGGTTTGCGATGCACCAAGAGGCACCGGAAAACCCCGTCATCGGCAGGCTGGTTGAACGCGGGCTGTTCGACGAACTGTCAGGAGAAGCCTATGCGATCGTCGATGGCGTCGATGGCCGCGTCCATCATCTGAAGTTCCCGGACCTCGACGTGACCGGCGATGCCGAACCCGGCGCGATCGTCGAACTCAGAAGCTGGGACGACAATCGCGGTCGGCGCCAGCAGTCTCTGGCGCTGCGCTCGGATCTGGCACTCGGCGACCAGGTGACCGCGAACGGCGCGACCTGGCTTGACCGCCAGCTGGTTGCCGCCGAGCCGCTCATCACTGGAAGCGGGTTCGGCGCCGAAGTCGAGCAAGCCAAGATCGCCCGCGCAGAGCATCTGGCCGGCGATGGTCTGGCCCGGCGGCAAGGGACACGGATCATCCTGGCGCGCGATCTTATCGCGAGCTTGCGTGAGCGTGAGCTCGCCAGCGCCGCGAGCGGCATCGCCCATCGCACCGGGCTTGATCATATGCCCGGCGAGGAAGGCGACCGATTGAAGGGTATCTACCGCGAACGGATCAAGCTCGCCTCCGGGCGCTTCGCCATGATCGAGCATGCCCACGGGTTCGAACTCGTGCCATGGAAGCCGTCTCTCGATCGGCATCTGGGCGAGCAGGTGATGGGCACGACCAAGAGCGGCGGCGGGATAGAGTGGACCCTTGGCCGAAGTCGCGGGATTTCTATTTGACGATCAGGCGCACCGGCCAGTCGAAGTGTCTCCGCTGCTCGCGCCGCTGCGTTTCGCTTTCGGCATAGGCAAGTTCTGCTCGCACGATTCCGAAGTCATCCGGGAACAGCGGCACGGAACTCGACATGAGCTCCGCCGAACCGGCTTCCCGAAACAGGGTATAGGGCGCGAGCTGGCGCAGAATGCTGACCGCATGATCCTTACTCTGTCCGCGCTTGCCGGTGACCGCCAGCCCGATACCGATCGCGCGGGCCAATTCGACATCATCGATCCGTACCTTCATCACAGCATCGCCAGTTGCCGGTCGCGATCGCCGTTGAGGCAGGCATCGGCGCGGAGTGCGGCGGCTACGGCATTGCGGTAATGGACAGTCCCGTACTTCTCGGCTTCGGGGAATGGCACGGGAGTCCATTCTTCGCCTGGGTAGACGCTTTCGTAGATCGCGCGCGCGGCTTCGCGCAGCGCCGGGTCGTGCTGCATAGTCTTCATTCCTGTCGCAAAGCCGAATCGGCAAGGCTTGAACGATATTCGTTCCGTTTATGTTCTTCAAGCCTTCAGCGGGACCAAGACTGCCGCCATCCCGCTCCCTCCAACCCGTCCAATCATCCGCCATGCTGCGATCGCCACAGCTAAAGCCTTGCAATTCCGCAACTGCACCGCCGACATGCCCGCCGAAGCGGGAAGGAGCCTGGTCATTGTCTGCCGCGAAGATCCTCTGGGGCCAGGTGCTGGCCGTCTTCATCATCATCCTGGCGAGCGTCTGGGCGGCGACGCAGTGGACGGCTTCAGCGCTTGGCTTTCAGCCCGAACTGGGCACACCCTGGTTCACCGTTTTCGGTCACCCGATCTACCGACCCTATGACCTGTTCTGGTGGTGGTTCTCCTACGATGCCTATGCGCCGGATGTATTCGATCGCGGAGGGACGATTGCGACGTCGGGCGGCTTCGTGGCGATCGTGGTTGCCATCGCCATGTCGGTCTGGCGCGGACGCGAGAACAGCAACGCCAAGACATTCGGTTCGGCGCGCTGGGCCGAGCGCGCCGACATCAAGCGCATCGGCCTCCTATCAGAAACCGGCGTGGTGCTCGGCAAGTTCCAAAACAAATACCTGCGCCACGATGGCCCCGAACATGTGCTGTGCTTCGCGCCGACGCGATCGGGCAAAGGCGTCGGCCTCGTCATTCCCACCTTGCTGACCTGGCCGGGCTCGGCGATCGTCCATGACATCAAGGGCGAGAACTGGACCCTGACCGCCGGCTTCCGGTCCAGTTTCAGCCGCACCCTGCTGTTCGACCCCACCAACCTTGCCTCGGCACATTACAATCCGCTGCTCGAAGTGCGCCGCGGCATCAGCGAAGTGCGCGACGTCCAGAACATCGCCGACATCCTGGTCGATCCCGAAGGCAGCCTTGAGAAACGCAACCATTGGGAGAAGACCAGCCATGCCTTGCTTGTCGGGGCGATCCTTCATGTACTTTACGCCGAGCGCGACAAGACCCTCGCCGGGGTCGCAGCGTTCCTATCCGATCCGGAGCGCACTATCGAGGACACCCTCGATGCGATGATGGCAACCGCGCACTTGGGCAAGGCCGGCCCGCATCCTGTCGTTGCCAGCGCCGCGCGCGAACTGCTGAACAAGTCGGACAACGAGCGATCCGGGGTGCTCTCGACTGCGATGTCCTATCTCGGCCTCTACCGCGATCCGGTCATTGCCGAGGTCACCAAATGCTCGGACTGGCGGATCGCCGATCTGGTCGAAGCCAAGCGACCCGCAACGCTCTACCTGGTGGTGCCGCCGTCCGACATCAGCCGGACCAAGCCGCTGATCCGGTTGATCCTCAACCAGATCGGGCGCCGCCTCACCGAAGAGCTCTCTCCCAAGACGCAGCGCCACCGCTTGCTAATGATGCTCGACGAGTTTCCTGCCTTGGGCCGGCTCGACTTCTTCGAAAGCGCGCTCGCGTTCATGGCGGGCTACGGACTCAAATCATTCCTGATCGCTCAGTCCCTCAATCAGATCGAACGCGCCTACGGCAAAAACAACGCGATCCTCGACAACTGCCATGTGCGGGTCGCCTTCGCGACCAACGACGAAGGCACCGCCAAGCGAGTATCGGAATCGCTGGGAACCGCGACCGAGCAGCGCTCAATGCGCAACTACGCGGGCCACCGGCTGTCGCCTTGGCTCGGACACCTGATGATTTCACGCTCGGAAACCTCCCGGCCGCTGCTCACCCAGGGCGAAATCTTGCAGCTGCCCGACACCGATGAGATTGTGATGCTGTCCGGTTCGCCGCCCATCAAGGCGAAGAAGGCGCGGTACTATGCTGACCCGAGGTTAAAGGCCCGCATCCTGCCGCCACCGCAATCCGTCGCATCGAAGCCAGATCGATCGAAGTCCGACGACTGGAGTGCGCTACCGGCGATCAAGCCAGTGCACGGGAAGAAGCGCAAAGTCGCAACCCACGATGATACAGCAAATGGCGGGATCCGCCGCGAGCCGGAGATCCCGGCCCATGTCGATATAATGCCGAAGAAGGGGAACGAGCGGTCCGCCGAGTTCGACTTTGGCGACCAGGCAGAGGGATCTGATGATGCCGCGCGCGCCGAACGCCTGCGCATCGACATGGCCCGCAGCGCCCGCCAGGCCGCGCTCGATCCCGGCGATGGAATTGCCCTGTGAAATCAAAGCATACCTTCCGCTTGCCGCCCGATCTCGCCGACCGGCTAGCCGACTACGCCCGGCGCAAGCGTGTCACACAGGCGCAGGTCGTCGAGACAGCCTTGAACTCGTTTCTGTCGCCAGACGGCTCTGAACGCATGGAAGCGGCGTTCAGCCGGCGGATGGACAAGGTCGTGCGTCAACTCGACAAGCTGGATTACCGGGCCGAACTGAATTCTGAGGCGTTGGCGCTGTTCGTGCGGTTCTGGCTGACCGCCAACCCGGCGCTTCCGGATGCGGCTCGGGCCGCAGCCCAGGCGCAGGGCAAGGCGCGGTTCGAGGGCTTTGTCGAAGCCTTGGCGCGGAAGATGGAGTTCGGACCGAAGCTTGCAGATGTGACGAGCCGTGCCGATCGCAAAGTCTAAGTTGTTGGACAGTGGCGACAGTCCGCGTTTAAGCTAGGAATCGCAGCAAGCTGTCGTTGGTTCAGGATCTTCCATTGTGCTGGCCCAACCGTTTGAAATTTTCGGCGGCAGCTTCAATCTGCTAGGAGCGTCTTGAGATTGCGTTTCAATTGACCAACGACTTCCTGCTCACTTTGATTCCAAATTTTCGCGAGATGAGAGTGCGCGAGTTGCACGTCCCAAGGCATAAGCGACTTACCTTGGATTTGAGCAAAAGGAGCGTCCGTCTCAGTTAGCACTCTGTCGGCAGGCATCAATTCTACCAATCTCCGCCCCTTGGCTGAGTTAAGCATGACAGGACCTACACTGAACCAGCATCCTGCGCTAATAGCACGATCAAGCTCAACGACGGAACCCGAGAACCAATGCAGAATGGGAATGCCTGCCCTAGGCGCGTCCAACAGGGCATCAATCACACCATTCGCTGCTCGGCGGGAGTGAAGGCTTATTATCTTCTTTCCATCCGCCTCACACGCCTTCAATATCCTGGCAAGAACTCGCTCTTGCAGCTCAAATGAGCCGCGCATGTGACTGCCGCCATCGAGGCCGATTTCTCCAACATAGCGGGACTCTGGTAAATAGTGTTCTAGCAACGGCACTTCAGCGTGTCGGTCTGGCACAAGCTCAGGGTGCAAACCAAGCGCAACTCGAATGCGTTTTCGGTCGCCAATAAGCTGCTTTGTGCCCGTCCACGCTTTTGGCGTCGTCGTCACCGCGAGTATGTATGACCCTCGAGCATCGGCTTCTTCAATGATGGCTTTTGCGTTGGGATACAGGTCAATATGGCAGTGAAAGTCAATCAAAGGACGCCTTGCGATTTTAAAAATTCAGATAGCTCCTTGAGGCCTCTATCTGCGACGCCACGTGCGTCAGGCGAAGCTCCGGGCATGGCGGAGTTTAGCGCACCGCCTATCCAAGCGTCCAGTCCCCGTTGTTTGACTGCATGGATCGCATAGGCAACTGACCGGACATCATCAAAATCCCGATGCTTCTTGTCAGGCGTTCCCAACGCAGAAAACTTGTAGCCAGCAGTAAGATCATGTCCCAGCCATTTATGGAAGGCGGATCGGCGGACAAGGCATGGAACACAACGGCCGCATTGTTTGAATCCGGAGCGGGCATATCTGCCGCAACTTGTCGAGCTACCAATTAAGGATTTGAGGAGCGCTTGGTTTTGGCATTCTTCCAGCATCTCGCCCTTCGTCTTGAACTGATAGGGGTTTCGTATGCGAATGTTTAATCCAGCTTTGTCGAGCAACGATTGGAGCGAGGCGAGGTAGTATGGGTGCGTTGTGCGGGTGCTTAATGACCCAAGCCTCAACGGTGTCAAAGGAACATTGAGACTGATAAAACCATTCTCAGGCACAATAAGTTCGGTTTTCTCCCCGCCGCCATACGACGTCAAACAAGTCGCAGCCAATACGCCCAAACCAAAGAATACTAGCGAACGGCCTCGTTGGGACCGCTCGGACGGGCATGGTGGTGACGCATTGTGGTTGACCTGCAAATGCAAACAGCCCTGAGCGACAATTCTCGCGAAACGCTGCTGATCAAACTTGTCGCCTTTTGCCACCTGACTTACCAGCAGCGGCCTTTGCCCCTCCGTGACCAAATCTATAGCCCCGATGAGGCTGTCCATTCCTCCTGAAAGAAGGCAAACGACATCTTCTTTCCGAGTTTCTGCTACCTTAGCAGGCCGTTGACGTAGTCGCCTTTTCGGCGGCGGGGCTCAATGTTCGCCAGCAGAGGCGGCGATGAGCAGGATGCCTGCTTGGCCTGCCGCCTGGCCGATGAAGGCAAAGAGCAGCGTGTTCTC
>NZ_JAIXHL010000039.1 GCF_030145815.1 Sphingomonas sp. | reverse complement strand
CGAGTCAATGCAACGCCCGGCCTTGTGAGACCCGATACAGCACCACCGACCCATCGGCCGGCGAGTGCGGACAGATCCTTGAGACCCTCAAGGGACAACCGCCGAGCAACTGCAAATTACAGATCCCTCGCCTAGTGCGCCGCTGGTCACCAGCGCGGTCGCCAGTGCCATGTCGGGGGCGAAGTGGCGGTCGTCTTCCAGTGTTGGCACCTGCTCGCGCAGCAGGGTGCGGGCGGCTTCGAGCGGTGCGCTGGAGGTGAGCGGGGCGTGGAAGTCGCAGCCTTGCGCCGCCGCGAGATATTCGATGCCGAGGATGTGGGCGAGGTTCGCGGTCATGGCGAGCAGACGGCGGGCACCATGGCCGGCCATCGATACATGATCCTCCTGGTTCGCGCTGGTCGGGATTGAGTCGACGCTGGCGGGGTGGGCGCGCTGCTTGTTTTCGCTGACCAGGGCGGCGGCGGTCACCTGCGGGATCATGAAGCCGGAGTTGAGGCCGGGGCGCGGGGTGAGGAAGGCGGGGAGGCCGGAGAGCGCGGGGTCGACCAGCATCGCGATGCGGCGCTCGGCGAGGCTGCCGATTTCGCAGATGGCGAGCGCGAGCATGTCGGCGGCGAAGGCGACGGGTTCGGCGTGGAAATTGCCGCCGGACAGGGCCTCTCCGGTGTCGGTGAAGATCAGGGGGTTGTCGGTGACGCCGTTCGCCTCGATCGCGAGGGTGGCTGCGGCCTGGCGGATCAGGTCGAGGCAGGCACCCATCACCTGGGGCTGGCAGCGCAGGCAATAGGGGTCCTGCACGCGCTCATCGCCCTCGCGGTGGGAGGCGCGGATCGCGGAGCCGTCCATCAGCCCGGCGAGCGTCTGTGCGACCTCGATCTGGCCGCGATGGCCGCGCACCTGATGGATGCGTGGGTCGAACGGGGTATCGGAGCCCTTGGCGGCTTCGGTCGAGAGCGCGCCGGTGACGAGCGCGGCGCGAAACAGTTTTTCGGTCTCGAACAGGGCGGCGAGGGCGTAGGCGGTGCTGAACTGGGTGCCGTTGAGCAGGGCGAGCCCTTCCTTGGGGCCGAGCGTCAGGCCGCCGAGCATGGTGCGCGCGGGCATGCGGCGGTGGCCCATTTCGACCTCTCCCACGCCCATCATCGCGGCGGCGAGGTGCGCGAGCGGGGCGAGATCGCCGCTGGCGCCGACCGATCCCTGCGAGGGGATAATGGGGGTGATGCCGCGGTCGAGCATGTCCTGAAGCATCGCGATCGTCTCGGGCTTCACGCCGCTATGGCCTTGGGCGAGGCTGGCGAGCTTGAGCGCGATCATCAGGCGGACGACGGGAGCGGGCATCGGGTCGCCGACGCCGGCGGCGTGGCTGAGCACGATGTTGCGCTGGAGCGTTTCGAGGTCTTCGTCGCCGATGCGGACGCTCGCGAGCTTACCGAAGCCGGTGTTGATGCCGTACACCGGCTCGTGCCGGGCGAGGATGTCCTGCACCGCCTGCGCGCTCGCGGCGACCTTGTCGTGGCAGGACGGGTCGAGCGGCGCCGGCTCGCCGCGATAGATGGCGTTCCAGATGCTGAGCGGGGTGTTGCCGGGGGTAATCATTGACCTGCGAAAACTCGTGCATGGAGGGGGTTGGCGGCGATGCGATAAACCAGCTCGGCGGGGTCGGAGATGTTCCAGATGGCGAGGTCGGCGGGTTGGCCGGGTTGAAGCGTGCCGCCGTCGATGCCGAGGGCGCGGGCGGCGTTGACGGTGACGCCGCGCAGGCATTCGGCGACGGTCAGGCGGAAGAAGGTCGCGCCCATGTTCATCGCGAGCAGGAGCGACGCCATTGGCGAGGTGCCGGGGTTGCAGTCGGTGGCGAGCGCGATCGGCACGCCTGCGTCGCGCAAGGCCTGAATGGGTGGGCGGCGCTCTTCGCGAGTGAAGTAGAAGGCACCGGGGAGGAGTGTGGCAACGGTGCCGCTGGTGGCCATCGCGGCGATGCCGACGGCGTCGAGATGTTCGAGATGGTCGGCGGAGAGCGCGCCGTGACGAGCGGCGAGAGCGGCGCCGTTGAGGTTGGAGAGCTGTTCGGCGTGGAGCTTGACCGGCAGGCCGTGGGCGACTGCGGCGGTGAGGACGCGGTCGGTCTGCTCCGGGGTGAAGCCGATGCCTTCGCAGAAGGCGTCCACGGAATCGGCGAGGCCGATCGCGGCGGGGATTAGGCGCTCGCAGACGAGGTCGACATAGCCGTCCGCATCGCCGCGATACTCGGGCGGGACGGCGTGGGCTGCGAGCAGGGTGGTGCGGACGCGGGCGTTGCGGAGCTCGCCGAGGCGGCGGGCTGCGCGGAGCATTTTGAGTTCGTCGTCGAGGGTGAGGCCATAGCCGGACTTGATTTCGACCGTGGTGACGCCTTCGCCGATGAGTTGGTCGAGGCGGGGGAGGGCGGTGGCGACTAGCTCGTCCTCGCTGGCGGCGCGGGTTGCCTTGACGGTGGAGAGGATTCCGCCGCCGGCGCGGGCGATTTCCTCATAGCTTGCGCCGGTGAGGCGCGCCTCGAACTCCTTGGCGCGGTTGCCGGCGTGGATGAGGTGGGTGTGGCAGTCGATCAGCCCAGGGGTGATCCAGCGGTCGTCGCAGTCGATGATCTCTGCCGCATCCGGGGCTTCGGCGTCGGGACCGACATAGCTGATAGTGTCGCCGGTTGCCGCGACTGCGCCATGCTCGATCACGCCCAGATCGTCGCCGGTCATCGTCGCGAGTCGGGCGTTGCGCCAGAGTTTGTCCGCAGGAATCGACATGCGTTTAGTGTTGGACAGCGCGGCCATTATGTCTAGACATATTCGCATGGCGCTCTGGTTCGAAACTGCGTTGCTGGATCATGGCTGGGCCGATCGGGTCCGGCTGACGCTGGTGGATGGGCGGATCGATCGGGTCGAGGTCGGGGTCGATCCCGACCGGAGCGATGAGCGGCATTTCGCCGCGCTGCCGGGACTGCCCAACCTGCACAGCCATGCGTTTCAGCGGGCGATGGCGGGGTTGACCGAGGTGCGCGGGGCGTCGAATGACGATTTCTGGTCGTGGCGTGAGCTGATGTACCGCTTCGTGGCCAAGATCGGGCCGGAGCAGTGCGAGGCGATTGCCGCGCTCGCCTATGCCGAGATGCTCGAGAGCGGGTTCACGCGGGTCGGCGAGTTTCATTACCTGCACCATGCGCCCGACGGGTCGCGCTACGCCGATCTTGGCGAGATGAGCGGGCGGATCGCGGCGGCGGCGGAGATTTCGGGGATCGGCCTGACGCTGCTGCCGGTGTTTTACGCGCATGGCGGGTTCGGGGGGCAGGCTCCGGGCGCGGCGCAGGCGCGGTTTATCAATGACGTCGATGGGTTTGCCGAGCTGGTGGCACGCGCAGGCGCGACGCTGCCGCCCGATGGCGTAATCGGGATTGCGCCGCACAGCCTGCGCGCAGTGACGCCGGACGAGCTAGGCGCGCTGCTGCCGATCGCGAAGGACGCGCCGGTGCATATCCATATCGCCGAGCAGGTGAAGGAAGTGGAGGATTGCATCGCATGGAGCGGGCGGCCGCCGGTGCGCTGGCTGCTCGACGCAGTGCCGGTCGATACGCGCTGGACGTTGGTGCATGCGACGCATGTCGATGCGGGTGAGGTTGCCGACATCGTGGCGCGCGGGGCGGTGGCGGGGCTATGCCCGGTGACCGAGGCCAATCTGGGTGACGGGCTGTTCCCCGCGGGCACATTTCTCGATAGCGGCGGCGCCCTTGGTGTGGGGAGCGATTCGAACGTGCGGATCGATGCGGCGGAGGAATTGCGATTGCTCGAATATGGTCAGCGCTTGACCCTGCGCGGGCGCAATCAGCTGGCGAGTGCGGCGCGGCGCTCGACCGGGGCGCGGCTGTTCGAGGCGGCGGTGCGCGGCGGTGGGCAGTCGCTGGGGGTTGAAACCGGGCTTGCCGCAGGACGCTCGGCGGACATCATCTCGCTCGACCGCAGCGATCCGGCGTTCGAGGGGCGCTGTGGCGACGCGCTGATCGATAGCTGGATTTTCGCCAGCCGCCGCCCGATCGATTGCGTGTGGCGCGGCGGGGTCAAGCAGGTTGCGGGCGGGCGGCACCGGCACCGCGACGTGATCGAGGCGCGCTACCGTGTGGCGCTGCAGGAATTGCTGGCATGAGCATTGAGGCGCGAATTCGGGGCGAAATCGAAGCACGCATCCGCTCGGGCGAATGGGGGCCGGGGACGCGCGTTCCGACCGAATATGAGTTGATGGAGGCGTATCGCTGCGCCCGCGCGACCGCGAATAAGGCGCTGAGCCGCCTTGCGCGCGAGGGACTGATCGAGCGGAAGCGGCGGGCAGGCAGCTTCGTTGCCCCGCCCGCGATCCGAACGCCAGTGGTAGGTGTGCCGGACATCGCGGCGCTGATCGCCGATCGCGGCGAGGTGTATCGCTGGGAATTGCTGACAGTGAATTTGCACCGCCGCGCGCCAGCGGGATTTCCGGTGCGCGGATCGGGCAGCGGGTGGCTGGTGCTGACCGGGGTGCATCATGCCGGGCGCGCCCCGTTCGGGTGGGAGGAACGCTGGCTGGACCTTGCCGCAGCCCCCGGCGCGGCGGACGCGGATTTTTCGGCGACTGCGCCGGGCAGCTGGCTGCTTGCCAACATCCCGTGGACCGATGCGCGGCACCGGATCGCAGCCGTGGGGGCGAGCGCCGAGGCGGCGGGGCGGCTGAAGCTGACCGAAGGCGCACCGTGCCTGCAGGTCGAGCGCTGGACGTGGCGCGGCAAGGCGCCGGTGACGTTCGCGCGCCAGATCTTTCCGGGCGAGCATTACCAGCTGGTCGAGGATTTCACGCCGCGCGGCTAGCGGCATGCACGGAGACGATGATGTTCAAGCGCGTGTTTCTGGACCATCCCCGCGATGTCGGCGAAAGCTATGGCGAGCATTTCGCGACGGCCGCCGGGTTCGGGGTGCGGATGGTGGGCGGTGGGCTTGCCTGCATCGTCCATGCGGTTGTGCCGATGCTGTTCGTGCGGACGGCGAGCGATACGGTGAAGTCGCTCTACGCGACGATGAAGGCGCGCCAGCCGGCCTTTGCCGAGCAGCCGCCCGCCTTTACGACGCCCGACTGGCAACTCGACTACGAGATCTGATCGGGATGCGGATCGACCATGTTGCGATCATCGGCGCGGGGTTTTCGGGGACGCTGCAGGCGATCAACCTGCTGCGCCACAAGGGACCGCGTGCGACGCTGATCGAGCGCGCGGCGACGCCGGGCCTTGGCCTCGCCTATGGCGCGGCGCACCCCAGCCATGTGCTCAACGTTCGGGCGAGCAATATGAGCGCTTTTCCCGACCAGCCGGGCCATTTTGCGCAGTGGCTGGCGGCGCGCGGGGTGGCGGATGCGGGCAACGCCTTTGCGGCGCGGGTGACCTATGGCGCCTATCTGCGCGAACTGCTCGACGCCGCGGTTGCCGGGAGTGCGGGGCGGCTGAGCGTCGTACGCGGGGCGGTGACCGGGCTGGAGCAGCGGGCGGACGGCGTTGCGCTGACGATGGCGGATGGAAGCGCGATCGGCGCGGATGCGGCGGTGTTGGCGGTCGGCAATCTGCCGCCGCACGATCCGCCGGGGCTCGATCCTGCGGTGTTGCCGGATGATCTCTACAAGGGCGATCCTTGGGCGGGCGATGTCGGGGACGGCTTGAATGATTCCGACACGGTGTTGGTGATCGGCACCGGGCTGACGATGATCGACGTCGCACTGATGCTGGAGGCGCGCGGCTTTGGCGGGCGGATCGTCGCGCTGTCGCGACGCGGGTTGCTGCCCCGGCGGCACGAGCGCGTCGCGGCGTGGGAGCGGATCGACGAGCGTCCCGCAACGGTCGCATCGGCACTGGTGCGACGCGTTCGCGCGCGGGCGGCGGAGATTGGCTGGCGCAACGCGGTAGACGAGCTGCGGCCCTTCACCCAGCCGATGTGGGCGAATGCGAGCGCGGCGGAGCGCGCGCGGTTCCTGCGGCATCTGCGCCCGTGGTGGGACGTACATCGCCACCGGCTCGCCCCGCAGGTGGCTGACCGGCTCGATGCGATGGTGGCGCGGGGGCAGCTTGAGGTTATCGCGGGCAAGACCTTGGGGTTCGAGGCTGGCGGCGGCGCGGTGACGCTGCACTGGCGCCCGCGCGGGGCGGATGTGGCGCAGATCATGCCGGTGCGCCGTGTGGTCAATTGCACCGGTCCTCTGGGCGATCTGGGGCGCACGACCGACCCGCTGCTGGTGGCGTTACGCGATAGCGGCGCGATCCGGCCCGATGCGGCGCATCTGGGGATCGACGTCAACGGCGCGGGCGAGGTGATCGGCGCCGATGGCTGCGCCAATCCGCGCCTGTTCGCGCTCGGCCCGATGACGCGCGGGGCGTTCTGGGAGATTGTCGCGGTGCCGGATATCCGCCGCCAGACCTGGGACGTCGCGCGGCGGCTGTCCAATGCACATTGGGTGGGGGGCGAGGGGCTGTAGGAGTTAGGTTTATCGCCCGGAATTTGGAATGCAGCGCCAACGAGCCGATGAAGCGCAAAAAGTGGCCAACTGTCGGGTCATCCGGTTTCCTCTGCACGTATGTCTCGGGCGAACGTCCAATCGCGAATCTCTTCCATTAAGCTCCAAGCAGCGTCCCCCAGTCGGTGAGCATCTTCAGCAATCTGATTAATCGATTGAGCAGTGATGCGCTGTGAACGCTTGTCGCCTTTGAATCTGACCATCGTTAAGGTTGTCTCGAATCCGACAAGATCCCTATGCGCACCGTGAACCGCTTGGTTCCGACGTTCTGCTAGTCCTCCCTTTTGCAACTCTTTCCGGATGGCTTCGATCTTGCGAACAATGGGCAAGGGCAGCTTGTGGTACCGAGCTAAGCTGATAGCTGTGCTTAGCCGGGGCAAAAGGTCCAGCCCCCCGAACATTAGAGTCCCTTTCTCGAACTCCATCGGTTCAATCGTCACGAGGAGGCCGAGGACTGCCATCTCGAGCCGTGACCACTGCAAGCAGACGTGGCCAATTGCAGCCATAATCGCGATGTTGCCGGGTTCGCCGGGCACAGAAATTGTAGTGGTCGCCATGAAACATCGATGACGGTCTATCACGCCGCGCGCAACGCTAGCTTTTGACTATCATCCAATACCGAATGGACAGGCGCCCGACGCGCTGTTCGCGCGGTTGCAGAGCTCAAAGCAAAATCATTGATTAATGGTCGGGGAAAGAGGATTCGAACCTCCGGCCCCTGCCTCCCGAAGGCAGTGCTCTACCAGGCTGAGCTATTCCCCGACTGAGCGGCGAAGTCCTTGGCAAAGGCCCCGGGTGGGCAGACCGCGTCGCTTGGAGGCGCGCCTATAACCGCCGATATCCCGCCTTGCAAGCGCCCCGCGCGCTTTTTTACCCGCCGCGCGCGTCGAGCATGTCGGCGACGCTGGTGAACTTCTCACGCGGGGAATCGCTGCGCGCGCCGGCGATCTCGGCGGCGTCGATCTTCTGCCAATCGCGGAAGGTCACGACATCGACATTGCGCGATGCAAGCAGCGCGTCGAGGCCGGGCCGACCCGCCTTGCCGCTGCCGCCCGGAGCGTCCTCGGCGATCTTCTCGGCGATGGCGAAGCCGTCGGGGCGGTTGGTCCCGATCGTGCCAGTCGGCCCGCGCCGTGCCCAGCCGACGGCGTAGAGGCCGGGCAGCACGCGCCCCTCGTCATTGGCGAAGCGCCCGGCGCGATCGTCATAGGGCACGCCTTCGATCTTTGGGGTGCGATATCCGATACAGGACACGATCAGGCTGGCAGGAATCGCGTAGGTCTCGCCAGTGCCGACTGCAGCACCGCGTTCGTCGAGGCGGGTGCGCTCGACGATGATGCGCTCGGCACGGCCATCGCCTTCGATCCGCAGCGGCATCGCGAAGAAATCGAAGATGATATGGACCGGCTTGTCGACGCTGGCGGCAGCGAACTTGCGTAAATGGGCGACCGATTTGCGCAGGCCGGGTTCGAGCAGCACGTCGTCGATGTCCGGTGGGAAGTCGGCGGCATCCACCACAGGGGCGGCGCGGGTCAGGTCGGCGAGCTCTCCCAGCTCCTTTGGTGTCATCGCAATCTGATGCGGGCCGCGGCGGCCGAGCAGGGTAATCGTCTCGATGCCCGAGCTGGTGAGCGCGGCGAGCGCCGGGGAGACGATGTCCGACCCGGCAAATTCGCCGCGCGTCTTGGCGAGGATGCGTGCGACGTCGAGCGCCACATTGCCATTGCCGATGACCACCGCACCCGGACCGCCAAGCGGCGGGTTGAGCTCGGCAAAATCGGGATGGCCGTTATACCAGCCGACGAACGCCGCCGATCCGGTCACGCCGGGCAGGTCGGCGCCGGGGATCTCCAGCGGGCGATCGAACGGCGCGCCGGTCGCCAGCACCACGGCATCGTACAGCTGCATCAGTTCGGGGATGGTCACATCCTTGCCGACCGTGACATTGCCAACGAAGCGGACATTTTCGGTGATCGCGACCGCCTCATAGCGCCGGGACACGCTCTTGATCGACTGGTGATCCGGCGCGACGCCGCTGCGGATCAGGCCGAACGGGACGGGCAGTCGGTCGATGATGTCGACACGGACATCCTCTCCGAACTGTTTCTGACAAGCCTCTGCGGTGTAATAGCCCGCCGGCCCCGATCCGATCACTGCGATATGCCGCATGCCCGGTCCTTTTCTGTTGTGGACCAGAGGCTAGCGGCGAAATGGGGAAGCGCAAGCGGGGTGACTCAAAAGGGCCGCCCGGACGGACGGCCCTGGTGAGGAATTGCGGACAACCCGGCCTTACTGGTCGAGGAAGCTGCGCATCTTGCGACTGCGGCTCGGGTGCTTGAGCTTGCGCAGCGCCTTGGCCTCGATCTGACGGATGCGTTCGCGGGTCACGCTGAACTGCTGGCCAACCTCTTCGAGCGTGTGATCGGTGTTCATGCCGATGCCGAAGCGCATGCGCAGCACGCGCTCTTCACGCGGGGTGAGGCTGGCAAGGACGCGGGTGACCGTTTCCTTGAGGTTCGCCTGGATCGCGGCATCGACCGGGATGATCGCGTTCTTATCCTCGATGAAATCGCCGAGGTGCGAATCTTCCTCGTCGCCGATCGGCGTTTCGAGGCTGATCGGCTCCTTGGCGATCTTCATCACCTTGCGCACCTTCTCCAGCGGCATGGAGAGGCGCTCGGCCATCTCTTCCGGAGTTGGCTCGCGACCCTGTTCGTGCAGGAATTGGCGGCTGGTGCGGACCAGCTTGTTGATCGTCTCGATCATGTGCACCGGGATGCGGATCGTGCGCGCCTGATCGGCGATCGAGCGCGTGATCGCCTGACGGATCCACCAGGTCGCGTAGGTCGAGAACTTGTAGCCGCGGCGATATTCGAACTTATCGACCGCCTTCATCAGGCCGATATTGCCCTCCTGAATAAGATCCAGGAACTGCAGGCCGCGGTTGGTGTATTTCTTGGCGATCGAGATCACGAGGCGGAGATTGGCCTCGACCATCTCCTTCTTCGCGATGCGGGCCTCGCGCTCGCCCTTTTGCACCATGTTGACGATGCGGCGGAATTCGCCGAGCGCCATGCCGGTCTGCTGGCTGATCTCCGACACTTCGACGCGGATGCGGTCGACGGCGGCGGCTTCGTTCTCGACGAACGCCTTCCACTTCTTGTCGAGCCCGCCGACCGATTCCAGCCAGTTTTCGTCCATCTCGTGATCGACATAGCGATCGAGAAAGTCCTTGCGGCTGACCTTGTGGCGCTCGGCCAGGCGCAGCATCTGGCCGCCCAGCGCGGTCAGGCGGCGGTTGTAGCTGTACAGCTGATCGACCAGATATTCGATCTTGGCGTTGTGGAACTGGACGCTCTCGACCTCGGCGGTCAGCTCTTCGCGCAGCTTGTGATACTTCTTCTCGTCCGCCGCCGACAGCTCGCCACCGGCCGCCATCGCGTCGAGGCGGCTCTGCTGGACCTTGCTGAACTTCTTGTAGATCGCGGTGATGTTGGCGAACTTCTCCAGAGCCTGCGGCTTGAGCGTTTCTTCCATCTGCGCGAGGCTGAGGGTGTTGTCCTCTTCCTCATCGTCCGAGATGCGCGGCGCGCGGCGTTCGGTGAGGTCGTCCTCATCCTCGTCCGCGGCGGCCTCCTCGGGCTCTTCCTCTTCCTTGAAGCTGGTACCGGCGGTCTTTTCGCTGATCTCGCCCGAATCATCGTCCTCGGCGCCCTCGACCTGCTCGGCCGACGGACCCTTGGACAGCATGGCATCGAGATCGAGGATCTCGCGCAGCTGCATCGTGCCTTCGTTGAGTGCGTCGGACCAGCCGATGATCGCGTTGAACGTGATGGGCGATTCGCACAGGCCGAGGATCATCGTGTCGCGACCGGCCTCGATGCGCTTGGCGATCGCGATCTCACCCTCGCGGCTGAGCAGTTCGACCGCGCCCATTTCGCGCAGATACATGCGCACCGGATCGTCGGTGCGATCGACGGTTTCCTTTTTCTTGGCGACTTCGAAGGCGGGCTCGTCGTCCTTGCCCTCGGCATCGACCTCGTCCGGCGTGTCGTCGTCCGACTCGCCGTCTTCGCCAACGTCTTCATTCTCGACGACGTTGACGCCCATGTCGCTGAGCGCGGACATGACATCCTCGATCTGCTCCGATGTGAACTGGTCCTGCGGGAGCATCTCATTGAGCTGGTCCACAGTGATGTATCCGCGCTTCTTCGCCCGGGCCACCAGCTTCTTGATGGAGCCTTCGTTGAGATCGATCAGCGGTGCGTCACCGGTTTCCGTGGGTACCGTGTCGTCCGCCATATTTGCCTTTGCCATCGACTGCCTTTGAAATCGTCTGGCGGCAATTATACGCCGCCCTAATCACCTAATTACGTCTCGTCCGCAAGCATCAGATTGGCGAGCCGCATTTCCAGCTCCGCTTTTCGCTTCACCAGCGCGACCTGGCGCTCAAATGCCTCATCGCTGAAACGCGCCTGCACCGCCGCAGTTGCCTCTGCCAGCGCCGCCTCGACCTGAGGCCGCGCTGCCAGCACCGCGATCGCCTCACCCAGGTCGAGCGCGGCCCGTCCCGCATCCCATTCCTTCTGGGTGAAGGTGAAGGGAAGCTGGTCGGCGCGCAGCAACTCTGCTGCTTGTGAATCGAAACCGGACGTCGCCAATATGGTACGCAGGCGCGCGCTATCAAGCGCCCGATCCTCCAGCGCGACATCGACCACCGCCTCAAACAGCCGACCGAGCGCGCCATCGGCATGCGCGAGGCTGGTCAGCGTTTCGACATGGCGGGTGATTTCGGCGGGGTGGCGGATCAGGCCGGCGAGCACCGCCTTGGCCAGCACGCGGTCGATGCCGCCGCTGCCGACCGCTTGTACGGCCGGGCTGGGGGGCGGTTCGGGCGGCTGCCAGCGCTGGCCGGGCTTGAACGGGCCGCGTGTCTGGGTGCGCGGGGTGAAGGTGCGCGGGGGCGGGGAGAAGTGCTCATCGACCCGGCGGCGGAACTCGTTGATGTACTCGTGGCGGACATTGCCGTCCTGAATCGTCGCGGCGAGATCGGACAGGCGGCGCTTGAGGCCAGCGCGGGCCTCGGGCGTGTCGACCGGCTCGGCGGCCAGTTCGTGGCTCCACAGGCGGTCGGCGAGCGGCTGGGCCGAAGCGAGGAGCGCTTCGAACGCCTGTGGGCCGGCGGCGCGGACGAGATCGTCGGGGTCCTGACCCGGCGGGAGCGTCACGAAGGCGAGGCTACGGCCCGGCTGGAGCAGGGGGAGGGCGCGGTGGGCGGCGCGGATCGCAGCCTTTTGCCCGGCATTGTCGCCGTCAAAGGAGAGATAGGGCACATCGGCCATGCGCCACAGCCGTTCGAGCTGATGCTCGGTCATCGCGGTGCCGAGCGGGGCGACCGCTTCGCCGAACCCGGCCTGCGCCAGCGCGATGACGTCCATATAGCCCTCGACCGCGATCACCCGCCCGGCTTTGCGCGAGGCGGCGGAGGCGCGGTCGAGATTGTAGAGCGAGCGCCCCTTGTCGAAGAGCGGGGTTTCGGGGGAGTTGAGATATTTGGGCTCGCCATCGCCGATGATGCGCCCGCCAAAGCCGATCACGCGACCGCGCGCATCCTTGATCGGGATCATCAGGCGGCCGCGGAAGCGGTCATAGGGTTCCTTGCCCTCGACCTGGATCAGCAGACCTGCCTCGACCAGCATCGCGTCGCCATAGGACTTGAGCGCCTCACGCAGCTTCGTGCGCGAGTCGGGGGCGTAGCCCATGCCGAAGGTGCGCGCGGTTTCGGCGCTGACGCGGCGACGTTCGAGCAGGGCGCGCGCTTCGGCTCCGGCGATGCCGTGGAGCTGATCGGTGTAGAATTTGGCGGCGTCGGCCATGACCTCGTGCAGCCCCTTCGCCCGCTCGGCGCGCTGGGCGGCGCGCGGGTCGGCTTCGGGCATGTCGAGCCCGGCGGCCTGCGCGAGTTCCTTGACCGCATCGATGAACGGCAGGCCGTTATGTTCGGTCATCCAGCGGATCGCATCGCCATGCGCGCCGCAACCGAAGCAATGGTAGAAGCCCTTGTCGTCGTTGATCGTGAACGACGGCGTCTTCTCGTTATGGAAGGGGCAGCACGCCTTATACTCGCGGCCCGCGCGCGTGATCTTTACGCTGCGGCCGATCAGGGCCGACAGCGTGGTGCGCGCGCGCAACTCGTCGAGAAAGGCGGGTGTGAGGCTCATGATGCGCTGATGGACATGCCCAAGCCGGGGGCGGCTCGCAAGCGTGGGTGTCGGATCAGAGCGATGCGACGACCTTCAGGAACGCCGCGATCTTGGCCGCGTCCTTCACCCCCGGTGCGCTTTCGACGCCGGAGGAGACGTCGACCAGGCGCGCGCCGCTGGTTGCGACCGCTTCGGCAACGTTGGCGGCGTCGAGGCCGCCCGAGAGCGCCCAGGGGAGGGGGTGGTCGAAGCCCTGCAGCAGCGTCCAGTCGAAGCGCAGGCCCATGCCGCCGGGGAGCTTTGCGTCCTCCGGCGTCTTGGCGTCGTAGAGAATGCGCTGCGCCGCGCCGCGATAGGCGTGGGCGGTGTCGAGATCGGTGCGAGTCTTGACGGCTACTGCCGCCCAGACCGGCAATCGCGTGCGCGACCCGATTGCGGCGGCGCGTTCGGGGCTGGCGCGGTGGAGCTGGATCGCATCGAGCCGGCCGGAGCGGATCGCCTGATCGAGCAGCGCGTCCTCAGGATCGACGAACACGCCGACGCGCTGGACCGAATCCGGCACCTGCGCGGCAAGCGCGGCGGACTGGTCGAAGGTCACGTGGCGCGGGGAGGGCGGGAAGAAGACGAACCCGATATGGCTGGCCCCGCCTGAAATCGCGGCGTCGAGCGTCGCGGCGGTGGACAGGCCGCAGATTTTGGCGGTGACGGGCATCGGGGGTGGCAATCGGCTTCGCGTGGGGCTTTGGCAAGGGCGAAGTTGGGGGCGAGGGGCGATCCTTCCAATCCTCCCCCTGGCGGGGGAGGATTATTGGATTGCGACTATTTCTCGAATTCGCGGACCAGCGCGTCGAACAGGCGGACGCCGTAGCCGCGTGCGCCCTTGGGGATGGTCGGCAGCGATTCGTCGGCGCCGTCGACGCCGGCCATGTCGATATGGGCCCAGGGAGTCGGCTGGGGCGTGAGGAAGCCGATGAAGTGCGCGCCACGGCCCGCGCCGGGGCCGGACTTGGTGGTGCCGTTAGCGATGTCAGCGATCGGCGATTCCATGTCCTTGGCGTAGCTGGGGTGCAGCGGGAGGCGCCACACCGGTTCGCCCGCGCTGGTGGCGGCGGACTGGACGCGGGCGGCCAGCGCTTCGTCGCGGGCGAACAGGCCGGCATAGTCGTCGCCGAGCGCGGTGATGACCGCGCCGGTGAGGGTGGCGATGTTGACGAGCGCGGCGGGCTTGTAGCGATCGATCGCATATTGGTTGGCGTCGGCTAGGACCATCCGGCCCTCGGCATCGGTGCTGATGATCTCGATCGTCTGGCCGTTCATCGTGCGCACCACATCGCCGGGGCGCGAGGCGTTGCCGCCGGGCATATTCTCCGCCAGCGCGGCGATGCCGATGACGTTGGCCTTGGCTCCGCGTTTTGCAGCGGCATAGACGCCGCCCATCACTGCGGCTGCGCCGGCCATGTCGCCCTTCATGTCGCCCATGCCCGCGCCGGGCTTGAGGCTGATGCCGCCGCTGTCGAAGGTAATGCCCTTGCCCACCAGCGCAAGCGGGGCGGCGTTTCCGGCGCCGCTATATTCGACGATCAGCATGCGCGCGGGGTGGCGCGATCCGGCCGAGACCGAGAGGATCGACCCCATGTTGCGCTTCCGCATCTCGGCCTCGTCGAGCACGGTGATGCGTACGTTGGGCACGCCGGCGAACTGCGCGCGGACGGCCGCGACGAAGCTGTCGGGGGTCTTGGCGTTGGAGGGCAGGGTGATGAGGTCGCGGGCCATGCGCGCACCATCGGCGACGCCGGCGAGTTCGCGGGTGTAGGTCGCTTCGCCGGTCGGCGCGACGACCGTCAGCGGCTGGGCGGCGGGGGCGGTGACGCCGCTCTTGAGCTTGTCGAAGCGATATTGGCCGAGGCTGGCGCCGAGTGCGACATAAGCGGCGGGGTCGGTGGCGGTGCTGGTGAGCGTGCCGGCGAGGATCGCGACCGGCTGGCGATTGTCGCGCGTTTCCTGTGCGGCGCGGCCGCCGAAATCGGCGAGTGCTGCGGCGTCGAGCTGGCCTGCGGGCACACCGATCAGGACGATGCGGTGATAGCCGCCGACGCCGTAGAGTGAGAGCGTCTTGTCCGGTGCGGCCTTGAACCCGGCGGTTGCGACCGCGTCGGTGACGGCGGCGCGGAGGGCGGCGGGGACGTGGCTGAGGTCGGTCGCTCCCGCCATCGGGATGACGAGGACGCCGTCGGTGGGGGCGGCGGTGGCGAAGCGGATCGGGCGTTCGGCGCTGTTCGCGCGATCGCTGGCGCTGACGCCGGTGCCGATGGGCGCGCGCTCGGACTGAGCGAGGGCGGGCGTGGCTAGAATCGTGGCGGCAAGCAACAGGACGCGCATCGGCATCAACTCCCTGGACGTTGTGATATCGTCACATGGTTAACCGCGCCGTGCGGTCAGGGCAATTGCCGTTGGTCGAACAAGGGCTTGGCGAGCACGACCATGGTCAGCGGTGGATCGACCGGGACGGGGAAGGGGCGCGTCTCGCCCGAGCGGGCGTAGCCGTGCCGTTCATACCAGGCGATCAGCTCGGCGCGGCGGTCG
Source organism: Sphingomonas sp. (assembly GCF_030145815.1). Classification (GTDB taxonomy): domain Bacteria; phylum Pseudomonadota; class Alphaproteobacteria; order Sphingomonadales; family Sphingomonadaceae; genus Sphingomonas. Next base: position 7,153 of record NZ_JAIXHL010000039.1, on the reverse strand, counting down.
ATGACGGTCATTTCGACGCTGGTGGCGGCGAAGGTGTCGCGCGCGGCGGCTTCTGCGGCGGCGATGAGCCGCTTGCCGATGCCGCGTGCCTGGATCGTGGGATCGACGCACAGCAGGCCGAGATAGGCGAGTCCATCGCCGCGGTCGGCGATGTTGACGCAGCCGAGGATGGTGTCGCCGTCGAGCGCGATGAGGATGCGGCTGTTGCCGTCGATCAGCGTGGCGAGGGTTTCGAGATCGGTGCGGGTGTCGCTGAGCAGGTCTGCCTCATGCGTCCACCCCTGCCGCGCGGCGTCGCCGCGATAGGCGCGCTCGACCACGGGGTGGAGAGGGGGCAGGTCGGCGAGGGTGGCGGGGCGGACTTGGACTGTCGTCATGCTTTGGTCAAACGTTCGCCCGCTCGTGCGAGCGCAGCACCAAGAACGCCGCCGCCAACCCAAACTGGCGAAAGCTCCCACAGCACGAAAGCTGCAAAATAGGCCCAACCGGTACATGCGTCGCCCATGCAGCGACCGGCTATATCCCAGGTTAAAACAGGCGCGGCGGTGATTGCTGCTGGTCCGATGAGAAACAGGGAAATCAGCGACCAGCGAAGCTTCTTGGCTTTGATGATTGCAAAATAACCGGTACCCAAACTCGATACCACAAACAAAATCAGTAGCGTGAGCGGGTCGCTTTGGAGCATTCTTAAAGCGTCGCCTCGATCTCACGCGCGGCGAGGTCAGGGTCTTGCGCCTGGGTGATCGGGCGGCCGACGACGAGGATCGAGGCGCCGGCGTCGAGGGCGGCGCGGGGGGTGACGACGCGTTTTTGGTCTGCCCCAAAAGAACCGTTGGCGCCGCCATTGGCGGGGCGGACGCCGGGGACGACGAAGAAGCCGTCTTTCCAGGCGGCGTGCGCGGCCTTTACCTCTTCGCCCGAGCAGACGATGCCGTCGACGCCCGCCGACTTGGCGAGTTCGGCGAGGCGGACGACCTGTTCGTGCGGGTCGGGGGACAGACCGATCGTGGTGAGGTCATTGGCGTCGAGGCTGGTGAGCATCGTCACCGCGACGACCTTGGTCCCCGTTGGTGCGGCGGCCTTAGCATCCTCCAGCATCGCGCGGCCGCCCGAGGCATGGACGGTGATGATCGCGGGTTCGAGCGGGCGGAGCGCCTGCACCGCCTTGCCCACCGTGTTGGGGATGTCGTGGAATTTGAGGTCGAGGAAGATCGGCAGGCCGATATCCGCCATTTCGTGCACGCCGTGGCGACCGTTCGCCATGAAGAACTCAAGCCCGAGCTTGATTCCGCCGACATGGTGGCGGACGCGGGTTGCGATCGCCTTGGCGCGTTCGATGTCGGGGGTGTCGAGGGCGACGTAGATCGGGCTCATGGCGTCACCAGCGGCGGTGCGGACGGCGTTTCGGCGGGCGGTTCGAGATCGCCGGGATCGGTCGCGACGACCGGGGCGGGCACGACGGCGGGCGCGGGGCGGAGGTCGTCCACCGTCCGCTCCAGCATCGCGATCCGGCTGCGCATGCGCCAGCGCACGGTATGGTAGATCGCCAGCATCGGCAGCAGCCCGCCGAGATAGACGACGAACAGCAGGAAGGGCAGGTTCACGTCGGCGATCAGGCCGCTCCAAAGGTGGATCTCGACCGGATGCCAGTTGGTCACCGCAAATGCGGCCGCCAGGCCGAGGATCAAGAACCAGAACAAAGCCTTCAGAAACTGCATCCGCCGCGATCACCCTGTTGCGTATGCAACCAGCTTAGGCGCGGACCGCCCGCTTGACCAGCCTCAGCCGATTTCGGCGCGCAGCTGGGTGAACAGCCCCGGCACGGCGGTGAGGCGCGGTTCCTCTTCGTCGAGAATGGCGCGGAACAGCTCGCGCTTGATCGACGTGACGCGTCCGGGGGCGAGACGCGCGCCGGGGGGGAGGGTCGACAGGATGATGTCGACCAGCCGGTCCGCACCGTGCAGGCGACCCCAGAGATAGTCATTCTCGCGATAGGCGCGGCTGAAGAAGGCGCCGAAATTGTTGAATTGAATGCCCTTGAGCGTCGCCGCCGCGCCGCCGCTGCGGATCGCGCAGGCGTCGTCGGGTGAGATGCGATCGACGCGGATGGGATCGAATTCGTTGAGCCCCTCGCCGCGGAGCAGTGGGAGCGTCGCGATGTCGAAGAAGGGGAAGCCGAGATAGGCGAGCAGCATCGGGCGGCGCAGGTCGCGGGGAAGCTGGCTCAGCCCCTCGGACAGCCGCGCATCGGTCTCGTCGTCGAGCGTGCGCAGGTCCATCCGCGCGGCGAGTTCGTCCATCAGCGCACCGGCGTCGCAATCGGGCGAGCGGATCGATTCGCGCATGCCGAGAAACGGGTCGGCGCGCTGGCATTCGAGATAGCCGGCGAGCGAGTCGTAGATCGCAGTGCGGATCGGGGCGAGTTCGGCGCGGCTATTTTCCTGATCGAGCTCGGTCGCGCGGCGGGCGAGCAGGCGCAGGCGACGGATGCGAAAGCCGAGGTCATGCGCGCGCAGCAGGTCGAGCGTAGCGGGGCTGGCGGCGGCATTGTGGCTGGTGCTGAAATCGTCCGCGCCGCGCCGGTCGATCACTTCCCCGATCGCGGCGCGCATCCGTCGCCAGCGTTCCGACCCGTGCAGGTCGGCGATCTGGTTGAGGTGGGTCGCGATGCGGTCGGCGACGCCCTCGACCTTGAGCAGGCCATAGGCGGCGTGGGCATAGCCGGCGCGCGACGCCGCCGCCTGTTGCGCGCGGGCCCGCCACGCGGCGAGGCGCTTAGGTGTGGGGTAGTCGAGGAACAGCGTGTAGCCGAACAGCGATTCGACCTGTCCCTCCACCTCCGCCCGGATGCGTTCGATGATCGTCAGCATGCGTTCGATCTGCGCCGAACGCTGGCCGAGCGATTCGAGATTGTCGCGGATCGGCTGCTGGCGCGGCAATTCGGACAGCGCGCCGATGATCGTGCGGAAAAAGCCGGGGCTTTCTTGCGGACCCGGTCCCGCGCTGGCGATGCGATAGCCGGGGGTGGGATCGATGAAAACGAAGCGGCGGTCGATCTGGCGGCGCGCGGGGCGTTCGCGCAGCGCGTCCATCGCGGGGCGGAACGGTGCGTTGGCGAGTACCGAACCGTCGATAAGGGGGGCTGTTTCAGCGACTCCGGCGGCGAATTGGCGCGGCAACGCGTGTTCGAGGAAGCTGCTGCGCCCGGGCCAGCTGCTGCCGCGTTCGGCGAGCACCGCGTCCACTTCGGCGACGGTGGCGGGCGGAAACGCGCCGGGGAAGCTGGAGGTCGCGCGCGCGGCAAAGGCGAGCTCCGCCGCATCGCCGAGCGGCGTGTCGCTGCTGCCATGGTCGCTGAACGAGAAGACGAGGCGGTGTTCGGTTTCGACCACTTCGGGCGGGGAATTGAGCTTCAGCCGTTCGGGATGGCCGCGAAAATCGGTGACGGTGACGAACAGGTCGAGCGGCTGTCCTTCGGGCAGCAGGCGCGGCCCGGCGGGGGCGTCGCGCATCGCTTCCAGTGCGTCGAGCAGCATGTTCGTCAGCTGCTTGCCGCCAAAGGGCGGCTCGAACCAGCGCGAGCGGACAAAGCGTTCGAGCTTGGCGCGCACCTCGGCCTGGGCGGCGGGTTCGACCGTGGTCTTGACCGTCGAATCGCGTCCCGCAAGCATCCACGCGATCGGCACCGCCCACATCTTGGCGAAGCGGTGCGATGGGCCGTGATCGGGGTTGAGCAGCGCGTCGACATCGGCGACTTCGAGCCACAGGTCGGTAAGCGGGTCGAGCGACTGGCCGCTGGTCACGGCTTGGGCGAGGAACACGCCGTTGATCCCCCCGGCGCTGGCCCCCGCGACGATATCGACCATCACGCGCAGGTTCAGCCCGGCCTCATCGCCGATTGCATCGAGCAGGGCGTGATAGACGCGCTCGCTGGCGCCGGTCGCCGGTTCGAAATCGCGATGCGCGCGGCTGGCGCGGGCGAGGTGCCAGATTTCCTTGGTGATACCATGCATGTAGATGGCGAGGCTGATCCCGCCATAGCAGACGAGCGCGAGGCGGAGTTCCTTGTCCTGCACGCTCAGTTGCGCCGCACTTCGGCCCAGACGGGCAAATGATCGGACGCGGTGCGCGCGGCGGCGCTGTCGTTGACGCCGCAGTCCCCGATGCTGAGATCGGCCGAGACCATGATGCGGTCGAGCCGGGCGATCGGGCGGCGGGCGTGGAACGAGCGGCCGGTGGGAGCGAAGCTGAATTCCTTGCCGAAATCGCGCAGGCAGCCCGATTGCGCGCTCCAGTCATTGAGGTCGCCCATCATCACTGTCGGCATGGCGCGCTCGCTGCTCGCCAGATGGGTCAGGATGGCATGCGCCTGTCGCCGGCGCCACAGGCCCGACAGGTCGAGGTGCATGCCGACGACGCGCAGGCTTTCACCGCCGATGCGCAGATCCGCCATCACAGCGCCGCGCGGTTCGAGCGCGGGCAGGTGGATGATCTCGCAATCGAGGATTTGCGCGTCCTTGCGCACCAATATGGCATTGCCGTGCCAGCCCATCGACCCGGAGCGGACGCCGAACGAGACCGCCTTCCACGGGCTGTGTTCTTCCAGCATGTGGGGAGAGATGACGCCCTGACGCTGGCCGAAGCGGCGGTCGCATTCCTGCAGGGCGATGACATCGGCGTCGATCTCGCGAAGCACCTCGAGCGTGCGTTCGGGCCGACGGCGGCGATCGGTGCCGATCGCCTTGCGCATATTGTAGCTGGCTACTTTCAGCATCGAACCTGTTTGGGCGGCGGAACGACGCGACGCAAGGGCGCGATCAAAGACCGGGCGTTGGCATTTGCATGGGCGGCTGGCTTCGCGCTTCGGCGGCGGCCTGCTGCAGGCTGAGCGCCGTCGCTTCAGCTGCGTCGGGGGTCATTGCGATAGCGACGCCGTCCGGACCATCCAGCAGGACCAGACCCGCTTCGGCGCTGGCAACGCCCGATTTCTGATGTGGTTCGCGTCCGTGCCCGTGCATTGCGCTGACTTTCCCTGTTATGTGCGATAACGGGGCGAAACGCGCTACGGATGCAAAATATCCCACAGTTTTCAGGGCTTTTGTCTTGTTTCGGGTCAGCGCCCGCCGGCTTCGAGCAGGCGGCGCGGGGCGACGAGTTCCCAGCTGATCGCGACACGGTCGCCGATGCGGTCCCAGTCGGTGTCGGGCCGGTCGAGATGCATGCCGACCCAGCCCGACGGACCGAAATAGGGCGGGCGGTAATAGAGGTCGGGTTCCATCTCGATCAGCATCGCCTGTTCCTCCGGCCCGCTGGTCTTGACGATCGCCGCGGTGACGGAGTCGCCATGATGCGCGTGCCAGAAATAGGCGAACATCTTGCCCTTGGTGATGAAGAAGGCGGGCATGCCGTGCGAGAGTTTCTCGTTTGCTTCGGGCAGGGCGAGCGCGATGGCGCGGAGCTTGTCCAGCGCGGCGCTCGCCTGAGGGGTCATCTGCTGAGCCATTCCGCGACAATGCGGGGGTAGAGTTTGTGTTCCTCCGCGAGCACGCGTTCGGCCAGCGCGGCGGGCGTGTCGCCGGGAAGTATCGGCACTCTGGCCTGCCCCAGCACCTCGCCGCCATCGAGCTCCTCGGTCACGAGATGGACCGAGCAGCCGCCATGGCTGTCGCCCGCGTCGATTGCGCGCTGGTGCGTGTCGAGGCCCTTGTAGAGCGGCAGCAGCGAGGGGTGGATGTTGACGATCCGGCCCCGCCAGCGCGCGACGAAATCGTCGGAGAGGAGGCGCATGTAACCGGCTAGCGCAATGGCTTCGACACCCGCGCTGCGCAATGCAGAGTCGATTGCAGCCTCATAGTCGGCCTTGACCATCCCCTTGGGGGACTGCGCGAAGGTAGGGATGCCGTGCTCGGTCGCCCAAACAAGGCCTGCGGCGTCGGGCTTGTCGGACGCGACGAGCGCGACTTCATAGGGGGCGTCAGGCAGGCGCGACCCTTCGACCAGCGCCTGCATGTTCGATCCGCGACCGGAGATCAGGATGCCGAGCTTGCGTTTCATCACACCCGTTCGTGCTGAGCTTGTCGAAGCACCGCTCTTCGCGGACTCCAGAGGAAGACGGCCCTTCGACAAGCTCAGGGCGACCGGCCCCTTATTGATTATGCGTCGCTTCCCACGCTTCGCGGGCGCTCCAGGTCTCGACGCCGCCGGAGACGGTGCACCCGCGTTGCCCCGCCTCGATCACACCAATCCGACGGACCGTCTCGCCAGCCGCTTCCAGCTCTGAGGCGACCGCATCGGCCTGATCCGCCGCGACGACGGCGACCATGCCGATGCCGCAGTTGAAGGTGCGCGCCATTTCCTGTGGCTCGATATTCCCCTGTGCCTGGAGGAACGCCATCAGGCGCGGCTGGGCCCAGCTGTCGGCGTCGACGCGGGCGTGGCAGCCTTCGGGTAGGACACGGGGGATGTTTTCGAGCAGCCCGCCGCCGGTGATGTGCGCGAGGCCGTGGATCGCGCCCTTGCGAAGTTGTGGAAGCAGACTCCGCACATAGATGCGCGTCGGGGCCATGAGCGCGTCAAGCAGGATCACTTCGGGATCGAACAGCGCCGGGCGGTTCAGCTTCCACCCCTTGTCCGCGGCGAGGCGGCGGACGAGCGAATAGCCGTTGGAATGCACCCCGTTGGAGGCGAGGCCGAGGATAATGTCCCCCGGAGCGATTGTCTTGCCGTCGAGCAGCTGGTCGCGTTCGACCGCGCCGACGCAGAAGCCAGCGAGATCGTAATCGCCATCGGCGTACATGCCGGGCATTTCGGCGGTTTCGCCCCCGATCAGCGCGCAGCCGGCCTGTTTGCAGCCTTCGGCAATCCCCGCGATCACGCGCTCGGCGACGCCGTTCACCAGCTTGCCGGTGGCGAAATAGTCGAGGAAGAAGAGCGGCTCGGCGCCCTGGACGATCAGATCGTTGGCGCACATCGCCACGAGATCGATGCCCACACCGTCATGCGAATCATGGTCGATCGCGAGCTTGAGCTTGGTGCCCACGCCGTCATTCGCCGCGACGAGCAGCGGATCGGTGAAGCCGGCTGCCTTGAGGTCGAACAATCCGCCGAACCCGCCGAGATCGGCGTCGGCACCCGGACGGCGGGTGGAGCGGGC
>NZ_JAIXHL010000038.1 GCF_030145815.1 Sphingomonas sp. | reverse complement strand
ACGATCCCGAAGGACTTCTTCGCGCGGTCGGCGGCGACGGCATTGCTGGCGGCGCGGATGTTCGACCGGGAATTGGGGGCGATTGCGGTGGAGGCTGGGCGTTAGACCGACGCTATCGCTCCCCTCCCGCTTGCGGGAGGGGCTGGGGGAGGGCGTGTCCGCAGGCGACGTCGGAGAGGCGACAGGCCCTCCCCCGCCCCCTCCCGCAAGCGGGAGGGGAGTTTACGCCCCCTCCAGCGCCTTTTGCCGGCGCCGCTGAACCGAGCTGCCGATACCCATCGCCTCGCGATATTTCGCCACCGTGCGGCGGGCGATGTCGAAGCCCTTGGCGTTGAGCATCTCGACCAGCGTGTCGTCGGACAGGATCTTGTTGGGGTCCTCGGCCTGGATCAGCGCGCGGATCGCGCTCTTGACCGCTTCGGCCGAGACCGCGTCGCCGCCTTCGGATGACTGGATCGCGCTGGTGAAGAAATATTTGAGCTCGAACAGGCCGCGTGCGCAGGACAGATATTTGTTGCTCGTCACGCGGCTGACGGTCGATTCGTGCATTTCGATCGCGTCGGCGATCTGGCGCAGCGTCAGCGGCTTCAGATGGCTGACGCCGTGGCGGAAGAACGCTTCCTGCTGCTTCACGATCTCGCTCGCCACCTTGATGATCGTGCGCTGGCGCTGGTCGAGCGCTTTCACCAGCCAGTTGGCGCTGGCGAGCATGTCGGACAGCCACGCCTTGCTCGTCTTGTCCTGCGGACCCGCCGACACTTCGGTATAATAGGCCCGGTTGACCAGCACGCGCGGGAGCGTCGCGCTGTTGAGTTCGACCGCCCAGGCCGCGCCGCGCTGGGCGACGAAGATATCCGGCGTGACGGCGGGCACAGGCTCTCCGCCATAGCGGCAGCCGGGCTTGGGGTCGTAGCTGCGCAGTTCGCGGATCATGTCCGCCATATCCTCGTCATCGACGCCGCAGATGCGCTTTAGCCGCGCGAGTTCGCCGCGTGCGAGCAGGTCGAGATTGGCGATCAGCGCCGCCATGCACGGGTCGTAGCGGTCCGCCTCCTTCGCCTGCAGCGCAAGGCATTCGGCGAGGTCGCGCGCGCCGACCCCGGTCGGGTCGAGCGTCTGGATCAGCGCCAGCACCGCCTCCACCCGCGCCAGCGGAACGCCGAGGCGCGTGGCGATGTCGAGCAGCGAGGCGGTGAGGTAGCCACACTCGTCGATCTGATCGATCAGATGCTGGGCGATGAACAGGTCGGCGCCGTCGATCACCGCGCCGATCTGCGCCGTCAGATGGTCGGCAAGGCTGAGATCGGGGGAGGAAAAGCTGTCAAAGTCCGGGCCGTCCTCGCCCCCTGCCCCGGTGCCAGCCATGCCGAGACCACCGTCGAGCCCGCCGACCGAATCGGCAGCGCTGTCATGGTGGAAGGTTTCGGCGGTCATATCGACATCGAGCGCGGCTTCACCGGTCGCATCACCCGACGTCAGCAATTCGCTCGAATCCGCCGGGCCGTCGCGTTCGATGACCGGCTCCTGCGGGTCGCCGGGCTCGGATACATCGCCCCGCTCGTCATCGCCGCGCCCCGCATCGAGCAGCGGGTTCTTCTCGATCTCCTCGGCGATGAACGTCTCGATCTCGAGGTTCGACAGCGCGAGCAGCTTGATCGCCTGCTGCAACTGCGGCGTCATCACCAGCGATTGCGACTGGCGCAGATCGAGGCGCGGCGCGAGGCTCATGCGATATGCCCGTCACCCCAGCGAAAGCTGGGGTCTCGTGAGGCAACCGCGCGCTCCGAAACCGCAAGACCCCAGCTTTCGCTGGGGTGACGGAAAGAGAGCGTGCGCGTCATCATCGGCTACAGCGAGAACCCCTCGCCCAGATACAGGCGACGGACATTGGCGTCGGCGACCAGATCCTCGGGCGACCCCGCGAACAACACGCGCCCGTCATAGATGATCGACGCGCGATCGACGATGTCGAGCGTTTCGCGGACGTTATGGTCGGTGATGAGGACACCGATGTTGCGCGTCTTCAGTTCCTTCACCAGATCGCGGATATCGGCGATCGAGATCGGGTCGATGCCCGCAAACGGCTCGTCGAGTAGCATGATCGACGGGTCAGCGGCAAGCGCGCGGGCGATTTCGGCGCGGCGGCGCTCACCGCCCGACAGCGCCATTGACGGCGCATCGCGCAGCCGCGTCAGGCCGAATTCGTCGAGCAGCTTTTCGAGCTTACCCTCGCGCGCCGCCTTGTCCGGCTCCGACAGTTCGAGCACGGCGGAGATATTCTTGGCGACCGACAGGCCGCGAAAGATCGAGGTTTCCTGCGGCAGATAGCCAAGGCCCAGGATCGCGCGGCGATACATGGGCAGGGGGGTGATATCGTGCCCGTCGAGCATGATGCGGCCGGCATCGGGCTTCACCAGCCCCATCACCGAATAGAAGCAGGTCGTCTTGCCCGCGCCGTTCGGCCCGAGCAGCCCGACCACCTCGCCGCGCCCGACCGTCAGCGACACATCCGACAGCACCACGCGCTTGTCATAGGATTTGGCGATGGACACCACGGCCAGCCCCGATGCAGGCGGATTGCCCGCGTCGACGGTTTCGGGTTCCAGAGTTTCGACGTCTGCCATGCTGCCCTTCCTGATCGCAGGAGATGCTTAGCGAATCCTCACCATCCAGTCACTTGGCAAGTTTTATGCATGGATGCGGGCGACCATCCGCCCGGAGGATCCGATCAGTTGCGGTCGGGAACGGTAAAGCGCCCGGTGACGCGCCCGCCAGACTTCACCACTGTGCCGTCCGGCGCGCGGGTCGTGCCGACGCCCGACCCGTCTATCGACGCGCGACCGCTGTCGAGGTCAAGAGTGAGCCGACCGCCGCTGACGGTGTTGCCGCCCTGGGTCAGCGTGACATTGCCCAGCATCGTGATGACGCGGCGGTTGATGTCGTACACGCCATATTGCGCGCGCGCCGACTGGTCCGGCCGCGTCACGGTGACGCCGCCCGACGCATCGAAGCGCGAGACCGAGGGCGATCCGTCGATCACTTGGCCCGTATAGCTCACCGTCACGCGCGCGGCGGTGAGCGTCATATTCGCCTGTTTGATGGTTACCCCGCCCGACAGGATCGCGCGGTTGGCGCGGTCCTGCAGCTCGATGCTCTGCGCGTCGAAATCGATCGGCGCGTTCGAGTTATGGCCGGATTGCCCCATCGCCGCCCCCCCGAGCAGGACGGTCGTGGCCAGTGCCGACGCGGCGGCGATCAGAAGCGGGCGAGATGTGCGGTGCACCATGTCACCTATTTGCGCGCTTGGGATCGATCCGCAAGCGGGCATTGCCTTCTATTTTTACCGTGCGCTTGTCGAGATCGGCGGTCATCTTGTCGCCGCTGAAGTTGCCGAGCGGCGTGCTGCCCGAGACATTGCCGGTTCCGGTGAGCTGGCGCGACTTGAGATCGATCGTCGAATCGCGCGTGTCGAGGCGGTATCCGTCGGAGGTGCGGAACTGGATCGGACCATCGACCGCAACCTGTTCGCGCTCCATATCGTAGCGGCCCCGCTCCGCCTTGACCTGTGCCGGACCATCCGTCAGCTGGATGCCGGCGGTCAGGTCGTTGAGCTGAACCACCGGTTCGGCCGAGCTTTTCTGCACCGCCGATCCGGCCTGCAGGACGAACGCCTGCCCCTTGGCGTCGGCACCGCGGTAGCGCGCGGACTGGATGCGCAGCCGCTCGCTCGCGACATCGACCTTGTTCTTGTCGAGCATGAACGACACGTCGCCGCCCATGAACAACGGCGCCATCACCAGAAACGCGCCGAGCACGCCGATTCCGGCGGGCAGGATGCTGAGCAGGGTGCGCACGATGCGGTCATGGCTGCTGCCAGGCCGCGCCCAGCGCTTGCGCCGCGAGCGTTCCTGGACAGCGATCTCAGACATGGGGGCACCCGATGGTTGGGCGGCACCAATGCCGCTGTCCGACAACGTCACGCATGCGCGAAAATATCCGTCTCGGGCCAACCGGCGAGATCGAGGTCGGCGCGATGCGGAAGGAAATCGAAGCACGCCTGCGCCAGCACGGTGCGCCCTTCGCGCTCCAACCGGCGGATCAGTTCCTCGCGCATTGCGTGCAGGTAGCGCACGTCGGACGCGGCATAGTCCTTCTGCGCGTCGCTCAGCACCGGGCCGCCCCAGTCGGACGACTGCTGCTGCTTGCTGATCTCCTGCCCCAGCAGCTCGCGCACCAGATCCTTGAGGCCATGGCGATCGGTATAGGTGCGCACGAGGCGCGAGGCGATCTTGGTGCAGAACACCGGCGCGGCCGTAACGCCCATATAATGGCGGATCGCGGCCAGATCGAAACGCGCGAAATGATACAGCTTCACCCGCGCCGGATCGGCGAGCAGCGCGCGCAGATTGGGCGCGGCATAATCGCTGTTCGGGCCAAACCGCACCAGATGTTCGTCCGGGCCGCCATCGGACAGCTGGACGAGACACAGGCGATCGCGCGGGGTGATCAGCCCCATCGTCTCGGTATCGACGGCGATATCGGCACCGGGGGCGAACACGCCCTCCGGCAAATCTTCTTCGTGCAGGTAAACGGCCATCGCCTGCGCCTAGCCGCTTATGGCTTAACGCTCAATAACCGCGCGTCAGGCCGCGCCCTCGCCCGCACGTTTCTCAGCCCGGCGACGCGAGGCCATGTTCAGCACCTCGACCATCGCCGAGAAGGCCATCGCGGCGTAGATATAGCCCTTGGGCACATGCACGCCGAAGCCGTCGGCGATCAGCACCGCGCCGATCATCAGCAGGAAACCGAGCGCGAGCATAACCACGGTCGGGTTGCGCTTGATGAAATTGGCGAGCGGATCGGCGGCGACCAGCATCACGCCGACCGTCACCAGCACGGCGACGAACATGATCACGATCTCGTCGGTCATGCCGACCGCCGTCAGGATCGAATCGACCGAGAACACCATGTCGAGCAGGATGATCTGGAAGATCGCCGATCCGAAATTCATCGTCGCAACCTGTTTCTTGTCGAGCACGTCATGATCGCTGGGGACCGGATCAATCGTGTGGTGGATTTCCTTGGTCGCCTTCCACAGCAGGAACAGGCCGCCGGCGATCAGGATCAGGTCGCGCCACGAGAAGGCGGTCTCGAAGCTCGGCTCCCCGGTCGGGCCGACCGCGCCCTGGATGCCCAGGTCGAACACCGGCGTCGTCAGCGACACGATCACGAAGATCATCGAGAGCAGCAGGATTCGCATGACCAGCGCCAGGCCGATGCCGATTCGCCGCGCCTTTTGCTGCTGATGCTCGGGCAGCTTGTTGGTCAGGATCGAGATGAAAATGAGGTTGTCGATCCCCAGCACCACCTCCATCACGATCAGGGTGACAAGGGCGGCCCAGGCGGCCGGGTCGACGATCAAAGCTGCGATATCCATGGCGCCTCTCTGCCGTTGCCAACGCTGTCGCGCAAGTATCCGTCGGAACGGTGGCAAATTCGCGACGAATTCGTTCGCGCATCTTCGCGATCTGGTCTATGTCCGACTCCATAGGCGTGTCGCGAACGCCGGGATGCCTGCGCCTTCGTCCGGTTCAGGTCTTCGAATTGAGTATGGGCGAACCGGGAAGACGAACAGGGCAATGAGTTTTGATCGAGGGCGCCGCGGTGATCGCGGCGGACGTGGCAGAGACAAGCGCGACGGCTTCGGCGGCGACGATTTCGGCGGCAGCAGCTATGGGGATCGTGGCGGCTTTGGCGGCGGCGGTTTCGGCGATCGCGGCGGTTTCGGCGGCGGTGACCGCTTTGGTGGCGGTGGCGGCTTCGGCGGCGGCGGTGGCGGTGGCTATCGCGGCGGTGGTGGCGGCGGCGGCTTTGGTGGCGGCGGCGGCGGTGGTCGCGGCATGCCCCCGCAGGTCGTTGGCGAAGGCACCGGCGTCGTAAAATTCTTCAACGCACAGAAGGGATTCGGCTTTGTCGTTCGTGATGACGGCGGCGAAGACGTGTTCGTGCACATCAGCGCGGTCGAGCAGGCCGGCCTGACCGGTCTGGCCGAAGGCCAGCCGCTCGGCTTCACGCTGGTCGATCGCGGCGGGCGCATCAGCGCGACCGACCTGAAGATCGACGGCGAGCCGATGCCGGTCGAGGACCGCGGTCCCCCGCGTGAGCGCGGCGATCGTCCCGAGCGCGGCCCCGGTGGCGGCGGCATGGGCGGCCCGCAGCGTCAGCTGACGGGTGAGAAGGCGACCGGCACGGTCAAGTTCTTCAACGCGATGAAGGGCTTCGGCTTTATCCAGCGCGACGACGGCCAGCCCGATGCGTTCGTGCACATCAGCGCCGTCGAACGCGCCGGTATGCCGACGCTCAACGAAGGCGACCGGCTCGAGTTCGAGCTGGAAGTGGACCGTCGCGGCAAATATGCTGCGGTGAACCTGACGCCGGGCTCGTAAGGACCTTTCCCATGATCCGGTTCGCCGGACGGGGAATCATCGCGGGGGCTGCCCTGGCCATCATGGCCGCGGCAGCCCTCGTCGATTCTGCCCCCGTCGCATCCCAGACGACTGCCGCCCCGGCTGCGGTGCCGGTCGAAGCTGCGCGGGTCCTCGCCACCTACCCGCATGACAGCGGCGCCTTCACCCAGGGGCTGTTCTTCGCCGACGGCGCGCTGTTCGAAAGCACCGGGCAGCATGGCGAATCGGGGGTTCGCGAAGTCGAACTTCACACCGGCAAGGTCCGGCGCGAAGTGCGGCTCGACCCGCACTATTTCGGCGAGGGCAGCACCAGCTGGGGCGACACGATCGTCAGCCTGACCTGGAAGCACGGCAAGGCGTTCCGCTGGGACCGCAAGACGCTGCGCAAGATCGGGGAGTTTTCCTACCCCGGCGAAGGCTGGGGCCTCACCCAGGACGGCAAGAGCCTGATCCTGAGCGACGGCACCCCCGAACTGCGCTTCCTCGATCCCCTCACCTTCGCCGAGCAGCGGCGGATCACCGTCACCTATCAAGGCCGCCCGATTCGTCGGCTCAACGAGCTGGAAGTTGTGCGTGGCGAGATCCTGGCGAATATCTGGCATCAGGACCTGATCGTGCGGATCGACCCGGCAAGCGGGGTGATCATCGGCGTCATCGACCTGCGCGACCTGGCCGCCGCCGTGCCGGTGACCGACCCGGAAGCGGTGCTCAACGGCATCGCCTATGACGACAGGACCGGGAAGCTCTACGTCACCGGCAAGAACTGGCCCTCATTATATGAAATCGCGCTGCCGGGGCGGTAATCGCTATTTGGCGATCGCCTTCGCCCGCCACACGATCAACCAGTTGGTCGATCCGCGACACTCACCCATCGCGCGCGCTTGCGTCAGGCGAAAGCGGATGCCGTCCCAGACATAGGTTTCCGCGCTCCCGCAATCGCCGATGCCGCGGCCCTTGGCATAGCTGCCAAGCTCACCGGTCTTCGCGTCGAATCCGGCATTGACCAGCATCGGCGGGCCATCACCGGTCCAGCCCGGCGAGGAATCGAACGCAGCGACCTGCACCTTGCCGGCCTTCACCACATAGGGGACGGTCGAGAAATTATACGCACCGGCCCCGCAAGGGACGAGCACCAGCGTCGCCCCGCCACCCAGCGCATGGCGCTCGACATCGGGGCGTGATTCGCCTTCGTAATTCTCGGCACAGTCCGATTGGGTCCAGAGCTGATTGAGAAGTGCGGGGGACAGAGCCACCGGGGTTCCGGCGGCGCGGACCGATGCGATCACCGGCAACGAAGCCGCCGCCGGGACCGCGCTGGCGGGCTTCGCACCTTTCGCGACCGCCGCACTGACCGTCCCTACCCTGCCCTGTTCTGCGTCGATGAAGCGCAGCGATGCGGAGGAACCGGTGAGGGAGATGCGCCCGAGCGCCTTGCCTGCGCCGTCCCGGACGACCACCGCCTTGCCATTGGCCATCGCTGCGATCAGCGATGCGGCCGGTGCTCCGGTCAGTGCATCCCCGCGCCAGATCGCGTCAGCGGGCGCACCCTCAACCTTCAGCGCCACGCCTTTCGGTGCATCCTCGCCGATCAGCTCGATCGACCAGCCACCGTTCGGCCCGGCGTCGCGCGTCACCGCCATCTGCCAGCCATCGTCGGACCAGTCGCCGCCTTCGGGCTGAAGCGAGGTCATCTCGCACCGCTTCACATTGTCACAGGCGACGACCCAGTCGCCAAAGGTCTTCATCGGCCCCTGTTGCGGGGCGGCCTGGGCGAGTGCGAGTGCGGCAAGGATCAGCATGGCGCGCATCCTAGCGCTTCACGGCCCGAGTCGGTAGGAGGCGCGCAGTAAATTGAGGGAGATGGTGATGAAGACGGTTGGCGTGATCGGCGCGGGGCAGATGGGGGCGGGCATCGCCCAGGTGTCGGCGCAGGCGGGCTATCGCGTGCTGCTGTCCGATATGGATGTCGAACGCGCCGAAAAGGGTAAGGCAGGGATCGCCAAGCAGCTCGCGCGTGCGGTCGAAAAGGAAAAGATCACCGCCGATGCGCGCGATGCCGCGCTCGCCAATATCGAATGCGTCGGCGGGACCGATGCGTTTGCCCCGTGCGACCTGGTGATCGAGGCCGCGACCGAGCGTGAGGAGATCAAGCGCAGCATCTTCGCCAATGTCGGCAAGGTGTTGGGGGACACCGCGATCCTCGCCAGCAACACCTCGTCCATCCCGATCACCCGGCTGGCGCAGGCCGCGCCCGATCCCGCGCGCTTCATGGGCGTGCATTTCTTCAATCCGGTGCCGGTGATGGGCCTGATCGAGCTGATCCGCGGCCTTGCCACGAGCGACGCGACGGTCGCGGCGGTCGAGACGTTCGGCAAGACGCTGAACAAGCGGATCGTCCACGCCAATGACGCGCCGGGCTTCATCGTCAATCGCGTGCTGATGCCGTTCCTCAACGAAGCGTGTTTCGCGGTGGGTGAGGGCGTGGCGACGATCCCCGACGTGGATGCGGCGATTCAGCTGGGCCTCAACCACCCGATGGGGCCGTTCACGCTGGCGGACTTTATCGGGCTCGACACCTGCCTCGAAATCACCCGTGTGCTGTTCGAAGGCACGGGCGATCCGAAGTTCCGCCCCGCCCCGCTGCTGATCAAATATGTCGAGGCCGGCTGGTATGGGCGGAAGATCGGGCGCGGTTTCTATGACTATTCGGGCGCGGAGCCGGTACCGACGCGCTGAGGTTCGGCGGGGGTCGAGAGGTTGAGGCCGACCGCCCCCACCGCAATCAGCGCGATGAAGCCGATCTGGGCGGGCGTCAGGCTCTGACGGAACAGGAACACGCCGATCAACGCGACCAGCGTAATGCCGACGCCGGACCAGATCGCATAGGCAACGCCCATCGGAATGCGGGTAAAGGCGAAGCCGAGCAGCCAGAAGCAGATCGAGTAGAGCATGATCGAGGCGATGCCAAAAAGCGGGCGACTGAACCCGTTGGACGCCTTGAGCAGGCTGGTCGCCGCAACTTCAAAAGCGATGGCAATCGCAAGCAAAACCCACGCGTTCATTTGACTTCTCCCGTCATGCGCGCCGCAGCGGCAAGCTTGATGAAATCCCACACCTGTTTGCTGAAGCCCGGATCGACCGTGTCGCCCCATTGGTCCATTTCGTCATACATGCGCGCGACGCCTGCAAAGACCTGGGGCGAGGCAGTGCGCGCGAACGGCTGCAGCAACGTCATCCAAGCATCGACGAAACCCTGTGCCTCGGCGCTGCGGGCGTCCAGCGGTAACGCCGCTTCGATCCGGGCGCCAAGGTCGCGCCACGCCTGCGCATAGGCGGCCTGGTCGAAGCCTGCCGGAAGTGCAGCCCAGCTCTCAGCGAAGTTCTCACGATCCTTCAGGTCCAGATAGCGTGCGGCGATCGTCGCCATGTCGGCGGCATTGACCGGCTCTTCGCCCGTCCTGATCAGCGCGCACAGCGTAACGATGTCGATCTGTTCTCCGCGATCGATGCGCCCACGGACCGAGAGCAACAGCGCGCGGGACGTCGCCAACTCGGCCGCCTGCGCCTCCAGCGTGGCGATGCGCGTGGCGATCAGCGGGCCGAGATCGAGTGGCCCCCGGGCGAGCATCGCGGCGATGTCCTTGAGCGGAAAGCCCAGCCGCTTCAGCGCCGTTGCGGCGTTCAGCCGGGCAAGGTCGTCCGCGCGATAGACCCGACGCTGGCCGGTGGTGCGCAGCGGCGCGACGATGCCGCACTGTTCGTAGTGCCGTAACGCGCGCAGCGACAGCCCCGTGCGCCGCGCAACCTCACCAATCTCCATCCGATCACTCATGGGTAGTACCCTACCCGCTGACGTTACGTCAGGAGCAAGCGCTAATTCACGGCAGCATCAGCCCCGCCAGCGCCGCGCTGAGGAGGTTCGCGAGGCTGCCCGCGAGCAGCGCCTTGACGCCCAGCTTCGCGATCATCGGGCGCTGGTTCGGCGCGAGGCTGCCGGTCGCGGCCATCTGGATCGCGATCGAGCTGAAATTGGCAAAGCCGCACAGCGCAAAGGTGATGATCGCGGTGCTGCGCTCGCTCAGCCCCTGGGTCTGGCCGAGGTTGAGGAAGGCGACGAATTCGTTGAGCACCATCTTGGTGCCGAACAGGCCGCCAGCTGCCGCCGTCTCGTTCCACGGAATACCGACCAGGAACATGACCGGCGCGAACGCCGTGCCGATCACGCCCTGAAAGGTCAGTTCGGGATAGCCGAACAGCCCGCCGACCGCGCCGAGCAGACCGTTGGCGAGCGCGACCAGCGCGACGAACGCCAGCACCATCGCGCCCACCGCGACCGCGATCTTGACGCCGGTCTGCGCGCCCATCGCGGCGGCCATGATGATGTTGGCGGCGCGTTCCTCGTCCACTTCATTCTCGACTGCGCGGATCACGGCCTCTTCGCCGTCGATCAGCGTATCGTCGAGCGGGAGCTCCTCCGCCTTCACCACCGGTTCGTCGGGCATCATGATCTTGGCCATCAGCAGCCCGCCGGGTGCGGCCATGAAGCTGGCGGCGAGCAGGAACTGGATGTTGATCCCCATCGCGGCATAGGCGGCGAGGATGGTGCCCGCGACCCCGGCCATGCCGACCGACATGATCGCGAACAGCTGCGACGGGGTCAGGCTGGCGAGATAGGGGCGGATGACCAAAGGCGATTCGCTCTGGCCGACGAAGATGTTCGCGGCCGAGCACAGCGATTCGACCTTGCTGACCCCGGTCACCTTCTCGATCGCGCCGCCGATCCAGCGGACCAGGAACTGCATAATCTTGAGGTGGTAGAGCACCGACACGAGCGCGGCGAAGAAGATGATGACCGGCAGCGCGGCGATCGCGAAGCTATGGCCGCCCACTTCGGGCCGGGCGAGCGGACCGAAGATGAAGTCGGTGCCCGCCTGCGCATAGCCGAGCAGCGCGGAGACGCCCTTTGCCATCCCCTCGATCGCGGCACGGCCGGCGGGGACATAGAGCACGAGGAAGGCGATCCCCGCCTGAAGCGCAAAGGCCGGGCCGACGACCCGCAACCGAATCGCGCGCTTGTTCGAGGAGAGCAGGAAGGCGATCGCGAGAATCGCGACGATGCCGAGAATGCCGATCGGAAGATTGTTCAACTAAAGGACCCCTTCGTGCCGCGTCTGCGCGCGGCGTTCCGGGGTGGCACCATAGCGCGCGTTTCGTTCGCCGCTAGGTGCTTCCGTATCGCGTGAAACCGCGTTACGCAGCGCAATGACCACACCGGCTCCGCTGACGCGCTCGCTCTTCGTCCTTTCGATCTTTTACGGCGGCATGGTCTGCATTGCGGGCGTGCTGGGTAACAAGCAGGTGGCATTGGGGCCGCTGGCCGTGGAGGCGGGGATCTTTGCCTTCCTGCTGCTGGTCGCGGTGTCGAGCGCGATTGCGGAACTGCACGGGCGGGTAACCGCGAACCAGCTGGTGCGGTTCGGCTTCATTCCGCTGCTCGCCTCGATGCTGTTGTCCTGGCTGGTGTGGGCCCTGCCCGCTTCGCCCAAGATGGGGCCGGAATATCGCGACGCGATCCAGCTGATCCTGGGGACGACCTGGCGCATCTGGGGCGCGGGAATCGTCGCCTATGGCGTATCGCAGACGCTCAACGTCACCATCTTCAGCGCGATGCGCGGCGGCGAGGGCAGCAAGATGCTGTGGCTGCGCGCCGGGGTCGCGGGCATTCTCAGCCAGATCGTCGATACGCTGATCTTCATCACCCTCGCCTTTTACGGCGAATTCCCGATCGGCCCGCTGCTGGTCGGCCAGCTGATTTCGAAGATCGCGCTGTCGGCGCTGCTGGTGCCGGTGCTGATCTACGCCTTTGTTGCGCTCGGGCGGCGACTGGACCGGGCGGCCTGACACCCGCCCGCGCGGGTCAGGCCCGCGCCTTGGTCCGCAGCGACTGGCAATAGCCGATCGTGATCGCGAGGCCGGCAAGGATCGCCCCGCATCCGACGAATACCGCCGTCTGGATCGGCAGCACCGCAAACGCCCCGGCGTAGATCAGGCCGCTCACCGCCATCGACCAGCCGCCGACGCGGTGCACCTTGCGCGCAAGTTCGCTGGGGACGAACCGCTTGGGCATCATGTTACCGAACCACGCGACCATCAGGCCGGTGGCGCCCAGCACGACGCGAGTCACGGTATCCTGATCGACATATCCGGCACCGCGCGCCGAACTCAGGCCCAATGCTAGCACGACGATGCCGACGCCCCAGGCGAGGCTGACCTTGGTTTCGCTGTTCATCATGCACGCTCCTTGTCGGGCGC
Source organism: Sphingomonas sp. (assembly GCF_030145815.1). GTDB lineage: Bacteria > Pseudomonadota > Alphaproteobacteria > Sphingomonadales > Sphingomonadaceae > Sphingomonas. Next base: position 9,947 of record NZ_JAIXHL010000038.1, on the reverse strand, counting down.
GGACGATCCGCTGCCCCCGAATGAATCGACAAAGCCCAGCAGCGCTTCTTCGAGCACCGAGAGCTTGAGGTGATAGATGACCGACTTGCCCGCCTTTTCGGCGTGGACGAGGTCGGCATCCTTCAGCACGGCGAAATGCGCCGACATGGTAGGCTTGGACACGTCGAACTGATCGCTCAGGTCGCCCGCGCTCATCGGCCCCTTGCGCAGCAGTTGCAGCACGCGGCGCCGGGTGGGGTCGGACAATGCCTTGAAGACCATGCTCATGATTCGTCGTTTAGCTAATTATCGAATTGAGTCAAGCCCAATGACCCACGCATCGCTTTGCCAGCGGCGCGAGTCCCGCTAAGGGCGCGGGATGACCGATCACGCACCCGATCCCGCGATGCTGGCCAAGGCCGAGACGCTGACCGACGCGCTGCCCTATATGCAGCGGTACAAGGGCAAGACGTTCGTCGTGAAATATGGCGGCCACGCGATGGGCGATCCCGAGCTGGCGCGCGATTTTGCGGAGGATGTGGTGCTGTTGAAGGCGGTCGGGATCAACCCGGTCGTCGTGCATGGCGGCGGGCCGCAGATCGGGTCGATGCTCAAGCGCCTCGGCGTCGAATCGCAGTTCGTCGGCGGCCTGCGCGTCACCGACGCCGAAACCGCGCGCATCGCCGAAATGGTGCTGGCCGGTTCGATCAACAAGGAAATCGTCAGCTGGATCGGCGCGGCGGGTGGCAAGGCGCTGGGCATTTCGGGCAAGGATTCAGGCCTGGTCACCGCCAAGAAGGTTCAGCGCGACGCCGCCGATCCGCTGCAGGGGATCGAACGCCATGTCGATCTGGGGTTCGTCGGCGAGCCGGTGGCGGTCGATGCGTCGGTGCTGACCACACTGAGCGAGCAGGGATTCATCCCGGTGATCGCGCCGATCGCGCTGGGTGCGGACGGCCATACCTACAACATCAATGCCGACACCATGGCCGGGGCGATTGCGGGAGCGCTCGGCGCATCGCGCTTCTTCCTGCTGACCGATGTTCCCGGCGTGCTGGACAAGGACAAGCAGTTGCTGACCGACCTCGACCCGGGCCGGATCAGGGCGCTGAAGGCCGATGGCACGATCAGCGGGGGGATGATCCCCAAGGTCGAGACCTGCGTCGCCGCGGTCGATGCGGGCGTGGACGCCGCCGTCATCCTCGACGGGCGCATCCCGCATGCCATGCTGCTCGAGATTTTCACGACGCAGGGCGCGGGCACCTTGGTCCATCGCTGAGCCGTCTTATATTACTACCACAGTTGCCGATATTCGCCATTTTCCTCTAGAAAAGCGGCATAACACCGGAGGCCCGATTGGACCCGTTTCTGAACATGCTCTTCGGGATCGTGCAGATCCTGCTCAATGCGCTGTGGTGGGTCATCGTGATCCAGGCGGTGCTGTCGATCCTGATCTCGTTCAACGTGATCAACGACTATAATCAGTTCGTGAACACGCTGTGGCGCGGCCTCAACACGCTGACGGAGCCGATCTATCGTCCGATCCGCCGCATCCTGCCCGATACCGGTCCGATGGATTTCGCGCCGTTCGTGGTGCTGATCCTGATCGCGATCATCAACTATGCGGTGATCCCCAACCTCGCCATGGCGCTGGCCAGTTCGGCGGCGTGAGCCTCCCCTGGCGGGAAGCGCCGCCGGGCCTGATGATCGCGGTGCGCGCGACGCCGCGCGCATCGAAGAGCGTGTTGCTCCGGGGAACGCCCGAGCATCTCGCCGCGCGCATCGCCGCGCCGCCGGTCGAGGGCGCGGCCAACGCGGCGCTGATCGAGCTGGTCGCCAAGACGTTCGGCGTGCCCAAGCGCGCCGTGACGCTGATCGCCGGGGACACGGCGCGGATCAAGCGCCTTGCCATTACCGGCGATCCCAAGACGCTGGCGGGAATCGCCGCATCGCTCTATGGCGCGAGCCATGAGCGCTGAGATCATCGACGGCAAGGCATTCGCCGCCAATCTGCGGGCCCGAGTGGGCGAGGCTGCGGCGGCATTCGAAGCAAAGGCGGGCCGCAAGGCGGGCCTCGCCGTGGTGCTGGTCGGCGACGACCCCGCCTCCGCCGTTTATGTGCGCAGCAAGGGGAAGGCGACGGTCGCCGCGAATATGGCGAGCTTTGAGCACCGCCTGCCAGCCGATACGACGCAGGACGCGCTGATCGCGCTGGTGCAGCAGCTGAATGCCGACGCGGCGGTCGACGGCATCCTCGTCCAGCTCCCCCTGCCCCGCCATCTGGACGAGCAGGCGGTGGTCGCGGCGATCGATCCGAACAAGGATGTCGACGGGCTGACCCCGGTCAGCGCCGGACGCCTTGCGCTCGGCATCGACGGGCTGGTGCCGTGCACCCCGCTCGGCAGCCTGATGCTGTTGCAGGACCAGCTCGGCGGCCTCTCCGGCCTCGACGCGATCGTGATCGGTCGATCGATCCTGGTCGGCAAGCCAATGGCGGCGCTGCTGACGGCGGCGAACTGCACCGTCACCCTCGCCCATTCGCGCACCCGCGACCTCGCCCATCATGTCAGCCGCGCCGACATCGTCGTGGCGGCAGTGGGCCGGGCGGGCTTCGTCAAGGGCGAGTGGCTGAAGCCCGGCGCGACCGTCATCGATGTCGGCATCAACCGCGTCGACGGCGCGCTGGTGGGCGATGTCGAATTCGACAGCGCCGCTTCAGTCGCGGGCGCGATCACCCCGGTGCCGGGCGGGGTCGGGCCGATGACCATCGCCTGCCTGCTGCGCAATGCGCTGGTCGCGGCGTATCGCAACGCGGATATCGAGTTCGACGCCGCCGCGCTGTGATCGCGGACTGCGCCCCCAAGAAGTTTGGCCGCAGCCACGCTACCTGTCGCGGCAGTGCAACAAATTCCCTCTTGTGACGTTGTATCATTGCACTTAAGAGTCCGCGCAAATTCAATTCAGGGAATTTGCGTAGCCATGAAGTTCAGCACGATCCTGCTCGCCACGAGCATCCTCGCCGCCCCCGCCTTTGCCCAGACCAGCGACCATGCCGAGCGCGACCGCTCGAGCCGCAACCCGGTGCATGGCGAGACGGTCGAGGAAGTGGTGATCAGCGCGCCGGGCGTCGAGCGGCTGGACCTGCTCGCCGGGACGTCGGTCGTCACCGGCGACGAGCTGGTGCGCGACATTCGCGGTCAGATCGGCGACTCGCTGACCCAGCTTCCGGGCGTGTCGGCCACGTCGTTCAGCCCGGGCGCGTCGCGTCCCGTGCTGCGCGGGTTCCAGGGCGAGCGCGTGCGCGTGCTGACCGATGGCCTCGGCACGCTCGACGCATCGAACACCTCGACCGACCATGCCGTGTCGATCGAGCCACTGACCGCCGAGCGCATCGAAGTGCTGCGCGGCCCCGCCGTCCTGCTGTTCGGTAGCCAGGCGATCGGCGGCGCGGTCAACGTGCTCGACCGCCGTATCCCGCGCGCGGTGCCGGAGAATGGTTTCCATGTCGACGCGATCGGCGCCTATGGCTCGGCAGCAGACGAGCGCGGCGGTGGCGCGGCGGTGGACTTCGCCATCACCCCACAGATCGTCGCGCATATCGACGGCAGCTATCGCAAGAGCAACGATCTGCGCGTCGGCGGCTATGTGTTGAGCGCGCCGCTGCGCGCCGAGCAACTCGAGATCGCGGAAGAAGAGACCGACGAGGGCAATCTGGACGAAGCGGCCGAGGCATTGGAAAATGCCAACCGCCGCGGTCGCCTGCCCAATAGCGGGACGCGCACCTATTCGCTCGGCGGCGGCATCGCGCTGATCAACGATGGTGGCAGCCTGGGCTTCTCCGCCGGCTATTACGACACCAACTATGGCGTTCCGGCCCGGCCCGGTGCGCATCACGATCATGGCGCACCCGGCGCGCCGGTCGAGGAAGAAGGCCCGGTCACGATCGGCCTGCAGCAGTTCCGCGCCGACATGCGCGGCGAAGTGAAGATCGGCGGCGGGCTGATCGATGCGCTGCGCGTGCGCGTCGGCTATTCGGACTATGAGCATACCGAGTTCGAAGGCGATGAGGTCGGCACGGTCTTCTATAATGAAGGCTTTGAAGGTCGCCTCGAATTGGTTCAGGCGAACCGCAACGGCTGGCGCGGCGTGACGGGCTTTCAGGCCTTTACCCGCAACTTCAACGCGGTCGGCGCCGAAGCCTTTGTGCCCAAGAATGTGACCGACCAGTATGGCGTGTTCACGCTGCAGGAAGTCGATCTCGGCGCGATCGGGCTGGAAGGCGCGCTGCGCTACGAGCACACCCGCGTGCGCTCGAACACGGTCAAGCTCGATCTGGACGAGGATGGTCCGACCGCGCCGTTCGACCGCCGCTTCGACGCTTTCTCCGGCGCGATCGGCCTGTCCTATGCGGTCGCGCCCGAAGTGAAGGTCGGGTTCAACGTGTCGCGCGCGGTCCGCGCGCCGTCGGCCGAAGAGCTGTTCTCCAATGGCCCGCATATCGCGACCCAGGCCTATGAAGTCGGCAACCCCAATTTCCGCACCGAAAAGAGCTGGGGCGGCGAAGTCTATGCGCGCGGCGTCGCGGGGCCGGTGCGCTTCCAGATCACGGGCTATGCCAACTGGTTCGACGATTACATCTATGAAGTCGCGACCGGCGACGAGATCGACGAGCTGCCGGTGTTCCAGTTTTTCCAGTCGGATGCCCGCTATCTGGGCGTCGAGGGTGAAGTGTCGACCACCTTCATCGACGGCGGCGAGGGCGGCTTCTCGCTCGGCGGCAATCTGGTCGCCGACTATGTGAATGCCGAGCTGGGCGATGGCAGCGCGGTGCCGCGCATCCCGCCGTTCCGCGTGCTTGCCGGCATCGATGCCAGCCAGGGCGCATTTGGCGGCCGGGTCGAGGTCGAGCATGCCATCCGCCAGACCCGCGTCGCGGCATTCGAGACCGAGACCCCGGCCTTCACGCTCGTCAACGCGTCGCTCACCTGGCACCCGCTGGGCGAACAGCGCGAGACCGCGATCATCCTGTCGGCGAACAACATCTTCGACGTCGATGCGCGCCGCCACGCCAGCTTCACCAAGGATTTCGTGCCGCTCCCCGGCCGCGACATCCGGGTGTCGGCGCGGTTGAGCTTCTGATTTAACGCCGTCGCCCCGGCGCAGGCCGGGGCCGCCAGGTTTGAGCGGATCTCTTCGCCACGTGGCGGCCCCGGCCTACGCCGGGGCGACGGCTCATATTGGCGGGAGCGCCCAGTCGATCTCGCCGCGCCCGTGCGCGCGCAGAAACGCGTTCGCCTGCGAAAACGGGCGCGAGCCGAAGAACCCGCCATGCGCCGATAGCGGGGAGGGGTGGACCGACTTCAGCACCAGATGACGCGGATCGACCGACGCCGCCTTTTTCTGCGCATGGCTGCCCCACAGCATGAACACCACCGGATCGGGCAGCGCGTTGACGTGCGCCACCACCGCGTCGGTGAACCGCTCCCAGCCGCGCCCCTTGTGCGACGCGGCCAGCCCCATCTCGACCGTCAGGCAGTTGTTGAGCAGCAGCACGCCCTGCTTCGCCCAATGCTCTAGAAAGCCGTGGCCCGGTGGGTCGATACCGAGGTCGCTTTTCAATTCCTTGTAGATATTGACCAGGCTCGGCGGCACCTTCACTCCCGGCTGGACCGAGAAGCACAGGCCATGCGCCTGCCCCTCGCCATGATAGGGGTCCTGCCCCAGGATCACGACGCGCACGCTCTCGGGCGGGGTCAGGTCGAGCGCGCGAAACCAGTCGGAACCCTTGGGAAAGATGCGCTTCCCCGCCGCCTTCTCCGCCGTCAGGAACGCGCGCAGATCGGCCATGTACGGGCTGTCGAACTCACGCTGGAGCCGGGTGAGCCAGCTAGGGTGCAGCTTCACGGTCATGCACCGGGACTGGTCGAATCCGACCGCCTGTGTCAATCGCACGCGATGCACATGACCCACGCCGCCAACGCCCCCGCCGCGCCGCAGATCGACTTCGACCAGTTCCTCGCGGTCGATATCCGCGTCGGCACGATCATCGCCGCCGAGCCGTTTCCCGAAGCGCGCAAGCCGGCGTTCAAGCTGACGATCGATTTCGGCCCGGCGATCGGGATCAAGCGCTCCTCGGCGCAAATCACCGAACATTACACGCTGGACGACCTGCCCGGACGGCAGGTCGCGGCAGTGGTCAACTTCCCCCCGCGCCAGATCGGCCCGATGATGTCGGAGGTCCTGACGCTCGGCTTCCCCGATGCGGAGGGGAAGGTCGTGCTGTTCCACCCGAGCGTCCCGGTGCCCAATGGCGGGCGGCTGTTTTAGAGTTGGATTCAGCTGCGTTGAATTCCGGCACCGGCCCGCTCCCTCTCCCGGCCACCCAGCGGTAGCATCATATGGGTGGCCGGGTGGGGGAGCGGGCCTGTGCCGCAGCCGTTTCAGCTTTGCTGAAACTAATTCTAGCGCGCGACTGCGCTGCGAAACTCCGGGTCTTCGAGCAGCTTTTCGACCAGTTGCGAATAGAGCGCGACATATTCGCGCTCTGCCGCATCAATCGCGACCGCGCCGATGAAGGACGAATTCCAGTTCGCCTCGACCCGCAGCGTCTTTTCCATCTTCACTGCGCCGTTTTCGGTAACGCGGAAGGTCGCGGCGAGTGCACCGGTCGCCTGTCCGACCTTGGGGTTCGCCGAATTTTCGATCAGGTCCGCCGAAACCGTGAGCCGCGCATTGGGATCGAGCTTGCCCGCCAGCCGCAATTGCTCGGCCAGCGTCTCGCCGAGATAGGCGGCGAACGAGGTCTTGTTGGGCGGCAGCAGGCGGAAGGCACGCAGGCCGACCGCGCGATCCGAACCTGCCGGCAGATCCGGGCCGAGCCGGAATGCGCCGATCGCCAGCGGCGGGATTTGCGGCGCACTTGCCGCCCGCACGGCGCGCGGCGACGCGGTCGGCGGGGCGGCGGTAGCACTGCACCCCGCCAGCGCGGCGCTCAGCCCCGTCAACAACAGGACGCGGCGGTTCATGCGCCGGGCTGAGCCGGTGCGGGTTCGGCGGGCGCGGCGCCGGCAAAGGCCGGGTCCTGCGCGAGCTGGTTTACGGCGTGCCCGATCCCCTGTCGGACAATGGTCTCGATCCCGATCGTTGCGTTCTTGACCTGGATCAGCTCCGGGCCGGGCACTTCCTTGGTACCCATCGTCAGCCACAGGCCATGCGTCACTTCGCGCCGGATCGGCGTAGCACCGGCGGCGGCGTTATATTCGGCGACGATCAGATAGCCGTCGCGCACCACCGTCTTGGCGAGGCCAAAGGTCAGGCCAGTGACGAAGCCCTTCCCCGCCGCGTCCTTCTGCACGATGTTATCCATAGTAATCGCGAGCATCGCGCCGCCCTCGACCGGTGTTTCCACAACTTCCGAAAAGGCGCCGGATTCGCGGACCAGCTTGAACACCTGTTCCTTGACATATTTGGTCGCCTTGGGGTTGGCCTTCTGGTCGGTGGTGAACTGGAAGATAAGCTGGACCGGGCGCGGCTTTTCGACCTTGGCGCGCTGTTCGGCGCTCACTTCGCCCAGCTTGCTTTCGATATAGAATTTGGCGGCCTGCGCCGGCGCGGCGATCGTCACAGCGACAGCCAACACCGCGCCGATCAGCGCGCGCATCGTTCCAACCAGCATTGCATCCCCCTGTTGTTGCGACACAATTCTGCGGGGCAGCGCGGCACAAAGCAAGCTGGTTTCGGCTGCGCAACGCAGCTGTCGTGCGACCGCTAGCGCCGCCGCGCGGTCAGCAGATAGTTGAGCGCGGTGTCCTCGCTCAAATGAAACCCCGCGCCGGGTGAGAAGCTGAGCCCGCGCAGGTCCGAAACCGCCATGCCAGCATCCTCGAGCAACCCGGTCAGTTCCTCCGGCGTCAGGAACTTGGCGTGATCATGCGTGCCGCGCGGGATCATGCCGAGCCCCTCACCCACCGTGATCATCGCCAGTCGCGACAGCGGGGTGCGGTTGGGGGTCGACAGGATCATCAGCCCGCCCGGTGCCAGCGCCGCGACCAGCCCGCGCACGAACGCCGCCGGATCGGCGACATGCTCGATCACCTCCATCGATGTGACGAGATCGAACTGGCGGCCCGCGACCGCGCTCTCGAACTCCCCGGCGCGATAATCGATGGACAGTCCCGCCGCTGCGGCATGCGCCTGCGCCGCACCGATATTCTCGGGCGCCGCGTCGACGCCTGTCACCGCCGCGCCCATCCGCGCCAGCGGCTCGCACAGCAACCCCGCGCCACACCCCACATCGAGCGCGGTCCGGCCCTTCAGCGGCGCGAAATCGCGCGGGTCGCTACCCCAATGCGCGTCGATTTCCTCACGCACATAGCGCAGCCGCACCGGGTTCAGCCGGTGGAGCATCGCCGACTCGCCCTTGGGATTCCACCAGTCCGCCGCCAGCCGCCCGAAATGTTCAGCTTCACGCGGGTCAATCGTTGCTTTGCTTGTCATCGCCATCCCCCCCTCTTATCAGCGCGCCCACAGCTTCCCAACCGGGACTTTGGGGGACAGGTTCAGATGGCGCGTATCGTGATGAAGTTCGGCGGCACGTCGATGGCCGGGATCGAGCGGATTCGCAATGTCGCCGCGCGCGTGAAGCGCGAATGGGAGGCGGGCAATCAGGTCGCGGTCGTCGTGTCCGCAATGGCGGGCGAGACCGACCGGCTGGTCGGATTCTGCAAGGAAGCCTCGCCGCTCTACGACCTGCGCGAATATGACGTGGTCGTCGCATCGGGCGAGCAGGTGACGAGCGGGCTGCTGGCGATCACGCTGCAGGCGATGGGTGTGCCGGCGCGCAGCTGGCTTGGCTGGCAGCTGCCGATCCATACCAGCAGCGCGCATGCCAGCGCGCGGATCGACACGATCGATACCGATACGCTCAACGCCAGCCTGGCGGACGGCCATGTCGCGGTCATTCCGGGATTCCAGGGGGTGGCCGACGACAACCGCGTCACCACGCTGGGCCGTGGCGGATCGGATACCAGTGCGGTCGCGGTGGCGGCGGCGATGAAGGCGGACCGGTGCGACATCTACACCGATGTCGACGGCGTCTACACCACCGACCCACGCATCGTGCCGCGCGCGCGCAAGCTGACCAAGGTGACGTACGAAGAGATGCTGGAACTGGCGAGCGTCGGGGCGAAGGTGCTCCAGACCCGCTCGGTCGGGCTGGCGATGAAGGAGGGGGTGCGCGTCCGCGTCCTTTCCTCGTTCGAAGACACGCATGACGAGGAAGGCCATCGCGGCACGCTGATCGTCGGCGAAGAGGAGATCAACGACGTGGAACGGCAGGTTATCACCGGCATCGCCGCCGACAAGAACGAAGCCAAGGTGACGCTGACCAACGTCCCGGACCGGCCCGGCGCGGTCGCGCATATCTTCGGCCCGCTGGCCGAGGCGGGGATGAACGTCGACATGATCGTCCAGAACGTCGCGCACGCGACCGGGTCGACCGACGTGACCTTTACCGTCCCGCGCGCCGAACTCGCCCGCGCGCTCGACGTGCTGAATAAGGCCAAGGCACCGATCGGCTATGACGATCTGATCCACGATACCAAGATCGCCAAGATCAGCGTGGTCGGGGTCGGCATGCGCAGCCATGCGGGTGTCGCCGCGACGATGTTCGACACGCTGGCGGATCGGCGGATCAACATCCTCGCCATCACCACCAGCGAGATCAAGGTGTCGGTGCTGATCCACGAGGACGAGACCGAACTCGCGGTCCGCGTGCTGCACACCGCCTATGGGCTGGATGCGCCGGAGGACGAGGCGGCGTGATCAGTTAGGCTGCGGCACCGGGCGCCCCCCCCCCCCCCCCCCCCCCCAACACGACGTTTTTCTCCAAAGATCGCGCGTCCTACGATTTTCCTTTAAATTTTTTCTGGGAGTCCTTCAACACTTAAGATGCTCGGGTTCTAACGTAC
>NZ_JAIXHL010000037.1 GCF_030145815.1 Sphingomonas sp. | reverse complement strand
TGCTAGGCGGGACTGCACTGCAAGACTCGGCAGATAGCGACGAGTTCTCGCTCATTTACATCCCGGTGGTTCTTTGGATCCTGGCCTGTTTCCTCCCGAGCATCGCGGTCACCGTCCGGCGCCTGCACGACAGCAACAAGAGCGGGTGGATGTATCTGCTGACTCTCATCCCCTATATCGGCTTTATCTTCTTCATCGTGTTCGGTTTCCTGCCCGGTACGCGTGGCGAGAATGACTATGGCTTCGACCCGCGACTGGGCGAAGGCGCGCCGGATTATGATGCGCCGGAAATTTTTAGCTGATCTGGGAGGGTGACGTCGTGCGGCGTCACCCGTCGAACAACCCGTCCTGCGACCCGGCGGGCGGGTTGAGGCCGAGATGCTTCCACCCGGCCGCGTTGAGGCAGCGGCCGCGCGCGGTGCGGGCGATCATGCCGATCTGGATGAGATAGGGTTCGATCACCTCCTCGACCGTGTCGCGCGGTTCGGACAGGCCGGCGGCGAGCGTCTCCACCCCGACCGGACCGCCGCGATAGATGTCGGCGATCATGGTGAGGTAGCGGCGGTCCATCGCGTCGAGACCGAGCGCGTCGACCTCAAGCCGGTTGAGCGCGGCATCGGCAGCGCGGGCATGCACAACCGTCTCTCCCGCAACATTGGCAAAGTCGCGCACGCGGCGCAGCAACCGCCCGGCGATGCGCGGGGTGCCGCGCGACCGCCGCGCAATTTCCGCCGCGCCATCCTCGGCGATCGACAGGTCGAGCAGGTTGGCGGCGCGGGTCACGACGCGGGTCAGCTCCTCAACCGTGTAGAATTGCAAGCGCACGGGAATGCCGAAGCGGTCGCGCAACGGGGTGGTGAGCAGCCCCTGCCGCGTGGTCGCCCCGACCAGGGTGAAGCGCGGCAGATCGATGCGGACGCTGCGCGCCGACGGCCCCTCCCCGATCATCAGGTCGAGCGCCCGGTCCTCCATCGCGGGATAGAGCACCTCCTCGACCGCGGGGGCGAGGCGGTGAATCTCGTCGATGAACAGGACGTCGCCATCCTCGAGATTGGTGAGCAACGCCGCGAGGTCGCCCGACTTGGCGATCACCGGACCAGACGTGGCGCGGAAACCGACGCCCATTTCCTTGGCGATGATCTGCGCCAGCGTGGTCTTCCCCAAGCCCGGCGGGCCGAAGAACAGCACATGGTCGAGCGCATCGCCACGCTGGCGGGCAGCGTCGATGAACACGCGCAGATTATCGCGCGCGGCGCGCTGGCCAACGAACTCGTCGAGCGACTTGGGGCGCAGCGCGGCGTCGACGTCCTCCGGGCGGCGGGAGGCGGTGAGGATGCGGTCGTCGGTCATCAGGTGCGCCAGATGTCTGAAGGCGCAAACTCAGGCCGATAGACCCGCGCGTCCCCCTCTTCTGGATGGATGATGAGTATTACGCTCTCGGGAAAACTCCAAGGAAGCGAGACTACGTAATCAGCGAAGGCTGTCGCCTCGTCTCCCATTCGATTGAAATCCGAAGCCCAGACATCAACGGACGGCGCATTGACCCCTCCCCCCTGCAAGGGCGACAACTTCGGCCAACCGCGATCCGCAAGCCAATTCTGCGCTTTCAGCAGTGGCCCTGGAGCATCGCTTCCGTCGAGTGCGTGCACCTCACACGATTCACAATTCAGAAAAATCGTTGTCACTACAGGCACGTTGCCGACTTTCGCAGCACCCACACAATCGACCGCCTTCGCGTCAGCGTCGCGTCTCGCTCAGGATCGGATGGGGGGATTTGGCTCGCCACGAACGTTCCTTATCCGTTCGCTTGCGGCAAGCCAATCCCCCTCCCCGTCAGGTCGGTGCAGGACGCGCGGTCGTCGCCGCGAGCGCGTCCCCGATCGCGGTGTAGAGCCGCTTGGGCTGGGCGCTGGCGTCATAGGGCAGCGGGCGTAGCGGCAACCCGTCGGGGCGCGGGGTGCCGAAATTCTGCAGCCAGCTATATTTGTCGTTCATTCCCCAGACGAGCACGTCCTTGAGCTGCGGATAGCTGAACAGCAGGTCGAGCCAGGCGCGGCCGTACACCGCGACATCCTCGTCGCGCTGCGCCACGGTACCGGTGCGGTTGCGGTCGCTGACGTCGAATTCGGTGATTATGAGCTTGTAGCCCAGCGCAACGACCTGATCGAGGAAGGCGCGCATCGCCGGGATCTGGGCATTGGCGATATCCTGCGCGGTGCCGCTGGAGTAAAATCCGATATGCGACTGGATGCCCAGCGCGTCGACCGGCACGCCGCGCGTGCGGAACCCCTGCAGCAGCGCCAGCACCCCGTTGCGATGGGTGGTCGAGCCCCAGTCCATATAGTCGTTGTAGACCAGCTCTGCGGTCGGCAGCTCTGCGCGCGCGGTGCGGAAGGCGAGGTCGAGGATCGAGTTGTCGCCGCCGACCGCGCTGTGCAGGATGTTGGTCCGGACATTGCCGGTGGCGGGGTCGATCGCCTCGTTGATCACGTCCCAGCTCTTGATGCGGTTGCCGAAATGGCGCGCGGTGCTTTCGACATGAGAGCGCACCAGCCGCTCCGCCGTGGCGCGGGGATTTGCGCCCATGTCATAGCTGCGCAGCCAAGCGGGGAGGCGCTCCTGGATATACCATAGGAAGCAATGGCCGCGCATCTCCATGCCCTTGGACTCGGCATAGGCCAGCATCTGGTCCGCGCGGGTCCAGTTGTACACATTCTCTGCGCTCGACTGATATTCCCACTTCATCTCGTTTTCGGGGACGAGCAGTTGGCAATCGCGTTCGAGCAACGTGGCATAGGCGGGGTTGTTGAACGATCCCGCGTCCGCACCCGGCGCTGCCCAGTTGAAGGTGGAGCCGAAGCGCATCCGCTTGGCTGCGGCTGCGCCCTTGAGCGTGGCGGTAGGGGTTGGCGTGGGGGTCGGGCTGGGCGATGGCGAAGGGCTGGGCGCCGGGCCGGGCGTCGGCGACGGAGTGGAGACGGTACCGCCGCCACTCGATCCGCCACCGCTACAGGCTGCAACGCCCAGCGCTCCGGCAAGGGCAAGGGTTTCCCGACGGGTAAGGGACCGCATCCTCTCTCTCCTCCTCGCGGCCCGTTTGCGGGCCTGCATGTCCGGATTCGGATCCGGCGGAGGCGATGGTAGCGGTATCAAATACAGGCACAATGGGAATCTGGTAGCGCTATCTTCGGCCCATTTCGTCATGCTGAACTTGTTTCAGCATCCACCGTGCGGCGGGCGGGTGTTCCGAGATTTGGTCCCAGCGTCACCGCCGGGGCCGGCAAGTCTCACCCGCTGCAGATAGAACCTCTTGTCAGCCGCTGCGGGGCTCAGTGGATGCTGAAACAAGTTCAGCATGACGGAAGGCGGGTGGGAGGGGCCGAGTTCAATCCTTCCTTCGGCCCTGATCCGCCTTCGCCTTGAATTCAGGATCGACGATGTACTTATCGAGTTCCGCTGCACTTCGACCTTTTGGATATACCCTACCCCTCACCGGGCGCGCGACGACAACAATCTCTCCCGAGGCACGGGTGAAAACGCGGTCGAAAACAATCAGTGCGCGGCCTTCCTCGAGACCATATTCGATGCAGTTGGTTACGTATGGATACTCAGGCAGCTCTATCTGAATGTCCCTGCCACCAAGTGCCTTGGCGAGGCGTTCGTCTGCGCGCGCGTGAACGATTTGCCCTTCGATGCGAACGATCTCGACCGGCAGCAACCGCGCGACATCGACACCCTCGGGTCGCACGCCAAAGAAATAATAGCGGGTTGCCGAACCATCCGTGCAAGCGAGTGCATTGCTGCTCATTAGAAACGCAATCAAATAGGCCGCCCACTTCACTTCGCCGCCTTCCGCAACGCCAGTCGCACCAGCGCATCCAGCGTCGCGGTCGCCCCTAGCTCATCGCTTGCCGCATTCACCGCGTTGCTAGCTTCCGCCGGCTTGAAGCCCAGGTTGAGCAGCGCCGAAACCGCGTCGTTCGCCGCGCCGCTGGCGGGAGCCGCCGCCCCTGCCCCGCCGCCGCCGGTCGCAATGCCGCCGGCCTTGTCCTTCAACTCGTTGACGATCCGCTGCGCCAGTTTCGGGCCGACGCCATTGGCGCGCGCGACCATCGCGGCGTCGGCGCGGGCGATGGCGGTCTGGACCTCGGCGGGGGAGAGGATCGAGAGGATCGCCAGCGCGACCTTTGCCCCCACGCCCTGCACGCCGGTGAGCAGGCGGAACCAGTCGCGCTCCTCCGCGCTCGCAAAGCCCATCAGCCGGATCGAATCCTCGCTGACCAGCATTTCGGTGTGGACCGTGACAAACTCGCCGATCGCGCCGAGCGCCGCCAGTGTCCGCGCCGATGCGCCGACCAGATAGCCGACGCCATTCACGTCGATCACTGCATGGTCGATGCCGGTGGCGGCAAGGTGGCCGTTCAGATGCGCAATCATGCCGGTGTCGCCAAATCCTAAGTTTACACTCGCTTTACACTATCGCGGGTTTCGAGAACCGCTTGCGACCCGGATCACCGCGACGCACCGCGCCCGGCACCTGCGGTACATAAGCGGAACGGGTTGTTGTAGGAAAGCAGAAACGCGCGCGCCGGTCACCGCGCCAACGCGCGTGCGCTTGCCAGATGGTGCGCGTGGCAAATCGCGACCGCGAGCGCGTCTGCTGCGTCGGCTCCCGCGATCTTCGTGCCGGGGAGCAAGCGGGCGATCATGGCGTGGACCTGGGCCTTTTCGGCGGTGCCGGTGCCGACCACCGCTTTCTTGACGAGGCGCGGGGCATATTCGCCGACATCGAGGCCCGCGCGCGCGACGGCGGCGATGGCGACGCCGCGCGCATGGGCGAGCTTGAGCGTCGATTGCGGGTTGGCGTTGACGAACACCTCCTCGACCGCGGCGCCATCGGGGGCGTGATCGGCGACCAGCGCGGCGAGCATCGCGTCGAGATGCGCCAGCCGCTGGGGCAATGGCGACTTGGCATCGGTCTTGAGCTGGCCGTTGGCGACATGGCTGAGGCGATTGCCGTCGGCGCGGATCAGGCCCCAGCCGGTGGTGCCGAGGCCGGGATCGAGGCCGAGGATCAGGCGTGACCCGCTCATCGCATCGCCCGGCACGGCGGGTGCAGTAACGTATTTCTACTGGTTGTCTGACCTCTAACCATTCCCGCGCCCTAAAAGACAAGTGGACGGTGCGCCAGCCCGTCCCGGTATCGTTGCGGTGCCGCCCTGTCGTTCCGGAGCCAAGAAAGCGGGTTTCACCGTGTCCAATCTCGATCAGTTTTTCGCCGAACATCGCCGGTTGCGGGAATGCACCGTCGAAATGGCGGCGATCGCCCGGCGGTTCGATCCGCCCGACATCGAAGAACTGAACGATGCGCGGTGGCGTTTCAGCCGTAGCCTGCTGCGCACACTGACATTGAAGGACCGCATGATCTACCCGCGCTTGCGGTTGCACGCAGACCCCGCCGCACGCTCGGTTGCCGAGCGGTTCTGCCAGTCCACCGCCGCCGATTATGAGCGGTTCGCCGCGCACACCAAGCGCTTTCCGCCCGATGTCGTCGTGCGTGACTGGCGCGCCTATGCGGTTGCCGTGCGGCTGCGCACAGCGGAAATGGAGGATCGGCTGGACCGCGAGGAGCGTGAGCTGTTTCCGCTACTGGACGATGCACCGCGCCTGGCATCGGTGCCGTTTTCGCAGGGGACCAACTGGGCGGCGGATGCATGGCGGATCCGCGCGATGCTGGGGATGGATGGCGCCGACGAGCGGGCGGCTTGAACGCCGATCCTCCCCCGCCAGGGGGAGGTGGCGCCGAAGGCGACGGAGGGGGAGGACGGCTGTGTCCTGTCGCCTTGAACGCCTCGGTTCCTCCCCCTCCGTCAGCTACGCTGACACCTCCCCCTGGCGGGGAGGATTAGCAAGGGCAGCTCACCCCAGCTTGGCCATCACTTCGTCCGAGACTTCGTAATTGCCCCACACGGTCTGGACGTCATCATCATCGTCGAGCGCGTCGATCAGCTTGAACAAGGTCGCGGCGTCGTCTTCGCTCACCTCGACCATGGTCTGCGGCTTCCACGCGAGCTTGGCGCCCTCGGCTTCGCCCAGCACGGGTTCGAGCGCCTTGGCGACTTCGTGCAGGTCGGCGCTGGCGGTCCAGATTTCGTGGCCGTCCTCGGACGAGGTCACGTCCTCGGCACCGGCCTCGAGCGCGGCTTCGAACACCTTTTCCGCGTCGCCGACGCTGGCCGGATAGGTGATCAGGCCGACGCGGTCGAAGGCGTGGCTGACGGAGCCCGACGCGCCGAGATTGCCGCCATTCTTGGACACCGCGGTGCGGACGTTGGTGGCGGTGCGGTTGCGGTTGTCGCTCAGCGCCTCGATGATCAGCGACACGCCGCCGGGGCCGAAGCCCTCATAGCGGATTTCCTCGTAATTCTCCGCGTCGCCCTTGCTCGCCTTGTCGATCGCGCGCTGGATATTGTCCTTGGGCATCGACTGCGCCTTGGCGGCGTTGACCGCCGCGCGCAGGCGCGGGTTCATGTCGGGATCGGGCAGGCCCATCTTGGCCGCGACGGTGATTTCGCGGCTGAGCTTGCTGAACATGCCCGAGCGCTTCTTATCCTGCGCGCCCTTGCGGTGCATGATGTTCTTGAACTTGGAATGGCCTGCCATGGGTCGCTCTTATGGAATTGGATGCGCGTCTCTAGGCGAGCCGAGGGGCGGCTTGCAAGCTGCCGCCCCATGTTCGAACGTCAGACGCCGCTGAGCGTCACCGCAGTGCCCGAGGCGGATACCATCAGCATCGATCCGTTCTTGCCGATCACCTCATAGTCGAAGTCGATCCCGATCACGCCGTTCGCGCCCAGCGCGCGGGCTTCGTCCTGAAGTTCGGCGAGCGCGGTCTTGCGCGCGTCCTTGAGCGGGCGCTCGTAGCTGCCCGAACGACCGCCGACGATGTCGCGGATGCCGGCGAACAGGTCGCGGAACACATTCGCGCCGATGATCACCTCGGCGGTCACGATGCCGTGATAGCGGGTGACGGTGACGCCATCGACGGTGCTGGTGGTGGTGAGAATCATGCTGCGCCCTCCGGTTGGGAGGGGGCATGTTAGGGCGGCGGGGCGAGACCGGGAAGGTGCCGGTTCATTCCTCCCCTGCCCCGCAGGGGAGGTGGCAGCGCGTAGCGCTGACGCAGCGACCGCCCCGCAGAGGGCGGAATTTTGTCGAGGCGTTCACGGCCGTCTGCGCGGCCGCCCCTCCACCACC
The DNA here is from genome assembly GCF_030145815.1 of Sphingomonas sp. Lineage (GTDB taxonomy): Bacteria > Pseudomonadota > Alphaproteobacteria > Sphingomonadales > Sphingomonadaceae > Sphingomonas. The sequence continues at coordinate 15,816 of NZ_JAIXHL010000037.1, read as the reverse complement.
GCCTGCGGCGGCGGTCCCCCTCCCCCAGCAAGCTGGGGGAGGAATTGCCCTTACTGCATCCCCAGCGCGGCGCGGTAGGTTTCGAGCAGCGCGTCCTGCTCGTCGAGCTGGTGCTTCTCCATCTTCCGCAGGCGGATGATGGTGCGCATGATCTTGGCATCGAACCCGGTCGCCTTGGCTTCGCCATAGACGTCCTTGATGTCGTCGCTGATGCCCTTCTTTTCCTCTTCCAGCCGCTCGATCCGCTCGATCAAAAGGCGCAGCTGCTCGGCCGAAATCGAGTCGCTCATGTCCCGCTCCATAGATGGTGAACGGGGGCGTTTAGCGGCTGTGCCCGGGGGTGCAAGGGGGCGGCGCTACCGGCTTGTGGATAGCGCCGCCCGCTGCGACCGGATCAGCGCTTGCGGCGTTCCATCGAACTCTTGGGCATGTGCGATGCCGACAGCGCCTCTGCCTGCGACGCTGGCACGCCTTCGCGGGTCAGCGCTTCGACCAGCGCGCGTTCCGGCGCGACCGCGATGTCGGGCTTGACCCCGACCTGCTCCCAGCTCTCGCCACCGGGGAAATAGCTGCGCCCGACCGGGATGAAGGCGGAATAGCCGCCGCCGAGCGGCGCAGTCCCGCCATAATGGCCCGCTCCGGCGGTGGTTTCCCCGATCAGCGTCGCGCGCTTCGTGCCCTTGAACACCGCTGCGAGATGCTCGGCGGCAGAGGCGGTGCGCGGCGAGGTGAGGTAATAGATTTTGGTCTTGGCCCACGGGCTGGCCGGGCTGAGCGGGGTAACGCGATGCTCGGTCCGCGCCAGTTCGGCAGGAGCATCGACCTTGACCAGCGAGCGGAACGGCAGCGGCCCGGCCTGCGCGGCGAAGGATGCGCGCGTGTCCATGATCATCACCGCCTGCGGCGTGTCGAAAATGCGCGGGAACAGCACATCCATTTCGTCCAGCCCGCCGCCGCGATGCGTGCGCGCGTCGATGATCAGCGTCTTTGCGCCGGCGTTCGCGTCGAGAAAGGCGGTGAACGCCTTGAGCGTCCCCGCCTCGCCGAAGAAGCCGTTGAAGCGGACATAGGCAATGCCGGGGGCGATCATCCCCGCCTGCTCCATTGCGGGCGGGGGCAGCGGGGCGCTCCCGATCTGCTGCTGGGTCGAGGGTTGGCCGACACGCTGCGACTGCGGACCGCCGGGCGCGAACATGGCGAGGTGGCCGTCGGGAGCGATCGCCTGAAGATCGGCGGTCACAGCGGTGGCGAGCGCATAGCCGTCGGCCGCGCTGTCATAGCCGCCCGCTGCAAGCTTGGTGCGCAGGGCGGCGGCGTAGCGTTTGGCGGTGTCGGGGAAGACGAAGTTCTTCTCCAGCTCGTCCGCCAGCGTCGCCACTGCAGCCTTCGCCGCCGCGGGGTCATAGGCGGGCGCTGTGGCCGGTGCCGGCGCGTCGCTTTGCGCCATCGCCATGGGGGAAAGCGCCGCCAGAATCACCGCCGCCATTACTTCCTTACGCATCAAGCCTCTCCGTTAGACATCACCCTTGGTGTTATAGTTGACTAACACGCCTTTTGCAGTCGATTACGGCGCGCTATGTGCCGAAAATCGTCATCGGGGAGTGGCTTCGCGCCGGACATGAGCAAGCTCGACGCCTTCGACATCCAGTTGTTGAACCTGCTTCAAGCCGATTCGCTGGCGACCGCAGAGGAGTTGGCGCGCGACGTGCCGCTGTCCGCCTCTGCGGTGACGCGGCGGGTGCGACGGCTGCGCAGCGAGGGGTTCATCGCGGCGGACGTTGCGTTGCTCGCGCCGAAGCTGACCGAACGGCGGCTGCGCGCCCTGGTCCGGGTGCAGGTGCATGAACATGCCGAGGAGCGCGGGATTGCTGCGCTGCGCGCTTCGCTCGCGGCGCAGGATGCGGTGCAGATGATCCTGGACGTCGCCGGCGCGGACGATCTGGCGGTGCTGGTCTGCGTCCGCGACATGGCCGACTATAACGCGCTGGCCGAGCGGCTGTTTCAGAACGATCCCGCTGTGCGGCGCTACGAGACCAGCTTCATCAAGCGCGTGCACAAGCAGAGCGCGCTGGTGCCGCTGACGACCGGCGATGTGGAGTGAGGGGAATGGCCACCCGATAGGGGGTGGCGCGAGTGACGGGGCTCGAACCCGCGACCTCCGGCGTGACAGGCCGGCGCTCTAACCAACTGAGCTACACCCGCATGACCCTGGCGCCGAAGCGCCGTCCCTTGCGAGAGCGCGGCACCTAACCGGGCGGTCCGGGGCTGTCAACTCCGCTTTCGCGCATAATTTGCGGGCGGGGTGCAGCGGGGTTGCCGCGCGCCACCAGCGTGCCGTGTTCGAACAGGAATCCGGCGATGTCCGGCTTGCCCGCGGCGTTGAGCACGGTCTGGATAATGATCAGCAGCGGCACCGCCAACAGCGCGCCCGGCGTGCCCCACACCCAGCCCCAGAAGGACAAGGAGATCAGAATCATGATCGGGTTGATCGTCAATCGCCGCCCGACCACCAGTGGCGTGACCACATTCGCCTCGATGATATGCAGCACGACCATGATCGCGGCGGGCAGCAGCGCGGTCCACACGTCCTGGAACGTCATCAGCCCGCCCACGGCCAGGAATCCGGCGGCGAAGATCGGGCCAAGATAGGGGATATAGTTGAGCAGCGCGACGATCCCGCCCCACATCAATGGCGTCGGCATGCCGATCAGCCACAAGGCGCCCGCCACCAGCAGCCCCAGCGTGACGTTGATCAGCGTGATCGTGCCGAGATAGGCCGAAGTGTCGTCGACCACGTCCTGAATCACCCGCGCCGTCGCCATCGCCCCGCCAAAGCTGGTGCGGCTGGTGATCGCGTTGCGGCGCAGCCGGGTCCAGCCCGACAGGAAGAAGAAGATCACCAGCACCGCAAAGAACATTTCGATGAACGCGGTTGGCGCGCTGGTGGCGGCGAGTTCGAGAATCGAGCGCGGGGGTGCCTGCCCCGCGGTCTCGGCCGGCTGGATCGGACGCGACTGGGCAAGGTCCTGGATCGTCTTGTTCACGAAGCTTTCGAAGTTCGAATAAAAGTCGATCAACGGCTTCACGTTCGACTGGATATTGTCGATTCGCTCCGGAAGGATCGACAGCCAGCCCCAGGCGGGGACCACGATCGAAGCCAATGCGGCGTTCGCGGCGGTCAGGAACAGCAACAGACAGATCAGCGCGGCGAGCGGCGCGGGCACGCGGTGCCGCTCCAGCCACTCGAGGATCGGAACCAGCGCGATGGCGATGACGATCGCGGCGGTCAGCGGGAGGAAAAAGGGCGACCCGGCCTTGAGCGCGAACGGAATGGCGAGCACGAGGCCGATCCCGGCCATCAGCGTCAGCCCGGCGAGCAGGCGGTCGCGGCGATTCTCCGCTTCGGTCTCGTGATCGGCAGGCGGCACGACGGGGACAAAATGCGACGGCGAGTCGGGCGTATCGCCCTCCCCTTCGCCGCGCCGATCATTCCCGAAAGCTTCGTCCACTCGCTGTACCTCTCGAACGAATCCTAGCGCGATTTGTGTGGTTTGTAATCACCGCTTCCGCGACGGCACCGGCCCGCTCCCCCACCCGGCCACCCATAGGATGCTGTCGCTGGGTGGCCGGGTGGGCGAGCGGGCCGGTGCCGCTTCCGCGAACGCGGAAAATCGCTAACCTGTTTCGATGGGAGAGATTCTACTGGTCATCGACGAGGGGACGACCTCGACCCGCGCGATGCTGTTCGCGCCGGACGGGCGCTGTATCGACAGCATCGCGGTTCCTTTGACGCAATCCTATCCGCGCCCCGGCTGGGTCGAGCATGATGCCGAGCAGATCTGGGCCGAGTCGGCCAATTGCGCGATGACGATTGTCGAACGCGCGGGCGGGGCGGACCAGATTGCCGCGATCGGCATCACCAATCAGCGCGAGACGATTGTCTTCTGGGACAAGGAAACCGGGCAACCGCTTGCTCCCGCGATCGTGTGGCAGGACCGGCGCAGCGCCGATCTGTGTCGTACGCTCAAGGAACGCGGCGAGGAGCCGGGGGTGCAGGCGCGCACGGGCCTGTTGCTCGACCCCTATTTCAGCGGGACCAAGATCGCCTGGGCGATGGCCAACTGGCCGCAATTGCGCGACGCGGGCGAGCGGCTGGCGATCGGGACGGTCGAAAGCTGGCTGGTGTGGAAGTTGACGGGCGGGCTCCACGTCACCGACGCGACCAATGCGTCGCGCACCCTATTGATGGGCCTTGGCAGCGGAGCGTGGAGCGACGGGCTGCTCGACCTGTTCGATTGTCCGCGTGGTGCGCTGCCCGAAATTGTCGATTGCGCGGGGCGGTTCGGCGAGACGACGCTGTTCGGCGGGCGCATCCCGATCTGCGGTCTGGCGGGTGACCAGCAAGCGGCGACGATCGGGCAGGCGTGCCTGTCGCCCGGCGAAACCAAGGCGACCTATGGCACCGGCGCGTTCGTGCTGACCAATGCCGGTGAGCGCCAGCCGACCTCGCGCCATCGCTTGCTATCCACCGTGTTGTGCCAACTCGACGGCAAGCGCAGCTATGCAATCGAAGGGTCTGTGTTCGTCGCGGGCAGCGTGGTCAAATGGCTGCGCGATTCGCTGGGGCTGATTGCCGACGCAGGTGAGACCGAGGCGCTGGCGCGGTCGGTCGCCGACAATGGCGGGGTGTATTTCGTGCCTGCATTATCGGGGCTGGGAGCGCCCTATTGGGAGCCGGAAGCGCGCGGGGCGATCTGTGGCCTCAGTCTGGCGAGCGGCAAGGCGCATGTCGTGCGCGCCGCGCTGGAGGCGATGGCGCACCAGAGCCACGACCTCAAGACCGCCTTCGCCGCCGATGGCTGCGACTGGTCGCGGCTGCGCATCGATGGCGGGATGGTCGCCAATGACTGGATCGCGCAGGATCTGGCCGATGTGCTCGGCGTAACGGTCGAGCGGCCCGCCTTCACCGAAACGACCGCGCTGGGCGCGGCAATGCTGGCGGGCGTGGGCTGCGGACTGTTTGCCGGGCTGGAAGACGCCGCGGCGATGCGCGGGCGGGTCGAGATATTCGAGCCAGCGATGGATGCCCATGCACGGACGGCGCGGCTTGCGGGGTGGAAGAAGGCCGTGGCGGGGGTGGTTTCCGCCGGGGTATAGCTGGGAAGTGCGGGATGTCCTTCCCCGCTCGCGGGGAGGGCTTCAGAAAGCCCCGTCTTTCTCGCTCAGGGCGTCAATCCCACCAGAAGAACCACCAGTCGCTGTGCATCAATCCGGCCGCGAGCGGCGCATAGGTCTCGGTTCCCTGCAGGACGATGTCCTCGCAATAGACGAATTGTTCGCGTGCCAATGACAGCGCCTCTTCACGCGATGCGGGGCGGCGGGTGACGCGGACATTGATGACGTCTCCGGTCATCGCAACGGGGACTGCGCCATAGCGCCGGTGCCAGTCGCGCAGCGCAGCAACATGATATTCCGGCGCAGGACAAGCGTTCCACCCACCCCATCGCAGAAAGGCGGGCGCAGCGGCCGGCTCCTTTGTCGGGAGGATAAGGATATGCACCCTGTCGAGCGGTTTACCGTCCAGGGCGGCGGCGACGGTCAATCCACCGCCCGTCGCATCGGCATCCGCAGGCCATTCACCGATCTCGGGCTCGCTTGCTTCGAGCCCCTCCAGCATGGTCTTGCGGACTTCGGCAGGCGTCAGGGTGCGCGTGTTGCCGTCCTGGTCCATATCGACGATCCGCGGCAGCAGGTCGTCATCGCCCTTGGCAAGCATTTCACGGGTCGCGGCAACACCCTTCTCCCGCTGCGCCGCTACCAGCGCACGCAGCGAATCCGGATGTCGCAGCCCGTCGGCGCGGGCGAGAATATCCTCGGGACGCTCCCCCGTTTCGATGCTCCATTGGTCGGCGATCTGGGCCAGATCTTCATCGCCGCCGACGATGATCGGCCAGCCCTCCCCCGACGATTTGAGGCGTTCCCACGTCCTGAGCGCCTCCTGCCCGGTCGTTTCGACCCGGCGATAGGGAATGGATGCGATGGCCTCTGCTATCGCGGCAGCATATTCCCGTTGGAGCACCTCTGACGATTTGTCAGCCTGGGCTCCCCCTGCGCGAAACGGCGAAGCGACAATTCCGCCGACCGCAGCAACGCTCGCCAATATCGATCGCCTGTCCATCATGCCCCCTGCCTGCCATTGCAGATTGGCCAGGCCGACAGGGTTGCATAAGCGCGAAAGGCTAAGCCACCCCCTCCTCCACAAATAACGCCTTCAGATCCTTCTTCAAAATCTTCCCGTTCGCATTGCGCGGCAGCGTTTCCGCCACGAACTTGATCGCGACGGGAGTCTTGAAGATCGCCAGCCGCTCGCGCACCCACGCCTGCAGCTCGGCCTCGGTCGCCTCCATCCCCGGCGCGAGGTGGACCACCGCCGCCGGCTCCTCGCCCAGCGTCTTGTGCGGGATGCCGATCAGGGCGCAGTCGGTGACGGCGGGGTGGGCGTAGAGGACGTCCTCGACCTCGGACGAGTAGATATTCTCGCCGCCGCGGATGATCATGTCCTTGGCGCGGTCGACGATGTAGAGGAAACCTTCCTCGTCCAGCTTCGCCAGGTCGCCGGTGCGGACCCAGCCATCGCGGAAGCATTCGGCGGTCGCTTCGGGCTTGTTCCAATAGCCCTTCACGATCATCGGCCCCTTGGCCCATAGCTCGCCGACTTCGCCGACGGGCAGCTCATGCTCGCCCTCGGGATCCATGATCTTGAGGTCGGCGACCGGCACGGGCGGGCCAGCGCTGGTCGGGCGGTTCAAATAATCCTCGCTCGAATGGCTGGTGACCGTCGCCATCGTCTCGGTCATGCCCCAACCATTGCCGGGCAAAGCGCCGAACTCGGTGAAGATGCGCTTGACCAGCTCGGGTGCCGACGGCGCACCGCCATAGGCGATCGCTTCGAGGCTCGAGAGGTCGTATTTGTGGCGGTCGGGATGCTCCAGGATCTGCCACGCGATCGTCGGCACGCCGCCGGTGAGGTTCACCTTCTCGCGCTGGATGATCTCCATCGCCTCGACCACGTCCCATTTGCGCATGAACACCGCCGTGTTGCCCGACGCCAGCGTGCCCATCAGGCTCGCCGAGCAGGCGGTGACGTGGAACAGCGGGATCACGAGCAGGCCGACCTTGGGCTGCGGCTCGGGCGGCATTTCGCCGCGCCGCAGATAGGAGCGCGCGGCGGCATATCCGCCCGACATGATGTTGGTGCAGAGGTTGCGGTGGGTGCCGAGCGCGCCCTTGGGCGATCCGGTGGTGCCGCTGGTGTAGAAGATCGTCGCATCGTCCTCCGGCACCAGCGTCGGTTCGGCGGGGAGCGGAACGTCGGGCAGCGACGCCCAGTCATTGGGCGCGCCGATCAGGTCTTCGAGCTTGTCGACGCCCTCGGGCAACTCGGCGTCCCAGCGGCTGACGATGGTGCGCTGAAGGTCGGGGAGGTCGGGCAGCCGCTTTTGCAGCCGCGCAAAGCGCTCGCCGTCGAGGAACAGTATCTTCGACCCCGAATCGCGCAGGCCATAGTCGAGTTCGCCGCCGGTCCACCACGCGTTGAGCGGGACCAGGATCGCGCCGATACTGACCGCGGCAAAGAAGATCACCGGCCATTCGGGCGTGTTGCGCATCGCCAGCGCGACGCGGTCGCCCTTGACCACTCCCATTTCGCGCAATTTGGTCGCAAGGTGCGCGGTGGCGCGGAAATTCGCCTCGTAGGTAACGCGCTCATCCTCATGGATGGTGAAGATGCGCTCGCCATGGGTGCGCGACAGCTGGAGCAAGGCGGCGAGATGCGGCGGGGCATTCTTCCACACCCGCGTCTTGATGCCGCGAATCTCGATTTCTTCCATTTCCAGCTTCTGGCCGGGCGCGGTCATCAGCGCCTGGGCTTGCGCCAGCGTCATCTTCGGCCAGGAGGGGTCGAGCGGGATGAGCGGTTCGGGGGCCAAGGCGGATCTCTCCAATGCTGTCATCATTCGTTGTTGAATGTCGGGTTTGGCGATTCCACCATGCCCGAACGCACTTCATTCTTGATTCATTAGCCGCTCAACGCAATAGGGAAGCGACACAAAGGCGAACGCCCCGGAACGAGGATTCGAATTAGAGGTATGGATTCCAGCACCCTCGCTACCGCTACGGAAAGCGGCTTTGATGCCGACCGGCTCGCCCGCATCGATGCGTTCGTCAAGGCGCGCTACCTCGACTCGGGGAAACTGCCCAATGCCCAACTGCTGATCGCGCGCGACGGCAAGATCGCACATTTCAGTCATCAGGGTGCGGCGCGTGAGGGCGGCGCGGCGGTCAACGAAGCCTCGATCTACCGCATCGCATCGATGACCAAGCCGGTGACGTCGATCGCGTTCATGCAGCTGGTCGAGCAAGGGACGGTCGCGCTGGACACGCCGGTCCACCACGTCCTGCCCGAATTCAAGGGGCTGGGCGTCTATAATGGCGGCGGCGGCGGGGTGCCGTTCGTGACCAAACCGACGACCGAGCCGATGCGGATGATCGATCTGCTGCGCCATACTTCCGGCCTCACCTATGGCTTCCAGAATCGCGGCAATGTTGATGCGGCCTATCGCGAGGGGCGGATCGAGAATTGGCACGGGCATCTCGACCTCGACGGTTTCGTCGCGGCGCTGGGCAAGCTTCCGCTCGAATTCTCGCCGGGTGAGGCGTGGAATTATTCGGTCGCGACCGATGTGCTGGGCGCGGTGGTCGAGCGCGTGTCGGGGCAGAAGCTCGACGCCTATTTTCACGATCACATCTTCGCGCCGCTCGGCATGCACGACACCGGCTTCTGGGTACCGGCGGACAAGGTCGAGCGGCTGACCGATTGCTACACGTTCAAACCTGGCGAAGGCCGGGTGATGTATGATCAGGGCGAGAAATCGGCTTGGAGCCGCAAGCCGACTTTGTTGTCGGGTGGCGGCGGACTGGTGTCGACCGCGCTCGACTATCACCGCTTCTGCACGATGCTGCTCAATGGCGGGACGCTCGACGGCGAACGCATCATCGGGCGCAAGACGCTCGACCTGATGGTCATGAACCACCTGCCCGGCGGCAAGGATCTGTCGAGCCTGTCGCGGTCGCTGTTCAGCGAGACGCAGAATGCCGGAACCGGCTTTGGCCTTGGCTTTGCGATGAACATCGATGTCGCGCGATCGATGATCCCGGGCAGCGTCGGGGAGTTTTACTGGGGCGGCATGTTTTCGACCGCCTTCTTCGTCGATCCGGTCGAGCGGATCACGATGGTGTTCATGACGCAGCTGTCGCCGTCAGGGCTCTACCCGATCCGGCGCGAGCTCAAGACGATGATATATAGCGCACTGACATAACCCGTCGCCCCGGCGAAGGCCGGGGCCGCCCCGTTTCAGACCGGCCCCGGCCTGCGCCGGGGCGACGCCAAGGAGCCGATATGACTTCCCCCATCACCACCGAAAAACAGGGCGATATCCTCGTCATTACCTCGAACAACCCGCCGGTGAACGCGCTCGGCGCGGCGGTGCGGCAGGGGCTCGACGCGGCGATCAAGGAGCTGAACAGCGACGACAGCCTGAAGGCTGCGGTGATCCGCTGTGACGGGCGCACCTTCTTTGCCGGGGCCGACATCACCGAATTCGGCAAGCCGATGCAGGAGCCGGGGCTGCCCACCGTGGTCGACACGATCGAGGCGAGCGAGAAGCCAGTCGTCGCCGCGGTGCACGGCACTGCCCTTGGCGGCGGGTGCGAGGTTGCGCTGGCATGCCATTACCGCATCGCCGTCCCTTCGGCGAAGTTCGGCCTGCCCGAAGTGAAGCTCGGCATCCTCCCCGGCGCTGGCGGTACGCAGCGTTTGCCGCGCGTCGCGGGGGTCGAATTCGCGCTGGAGCTGGCGGCCAAGGGCGATCCGGTCCCGGCCAAGGTGGCGCAGGCCGCCGGCCTGGTCGATCGCATGGCCGGTGAGGACAGCCTGACCGCCGACGCCATCGCCTATGCCAAGGAAGTGGCCGACACCCGCCCCCTGCCCCGCGCCAGCGAAAAGCCGGTCAGCGTCGAGGCGGGCGTGTTCGACGCCTTCCGCAAGACCAACGCCAAGCGCTTCCGCGGCTTCGACGCGCCCGAAGAGATCATCAAGGTGATCGAGGAGACGGTCGACAAGCCCTATGCCGAGGGCGTCCAGCGCGAACGCAACGGCTTCATGAAGCTGATCATGGGCACGCAGAGCGCGGCGATGCGCCACATCTTCTTCGCCGAGCGCAAGGCCGCGAAGATCGACGACGTGCCGGAAGATACGCAGCTGCGTCCGATCAAAAAGGTCGGCGTGATCGGCGCCGGCACGATGGGCGGCGGCATTTCGATGAACTTCCTGTCCGCCGGCATCCCGGTGACGATCGTCGAAATGCAGCAGGAGGCGCTCGACCGCGGCACCGGCGTGATGCGCAAGAATTATGAGGGCAGCGCAGCCAAGGGCCGGATCAAGCCCGAGCAGGTCGAGCAGGCGATGGGCTTGCTGACGCCGACGCTCAGCCTGGACGACCTCGCCGACTGCGACCTGGTGATTGAGGCGGTCTATGAGAGCATGGACGTCAAGAAGGACATTTTCGGCAAGCTTTCCACCATCTGCAAGCCGGGCGCGATCCTCGCCTCCAACACCAGCTACCTCAACATCGACGAGATTGCGGCATCGACCAGCCGTCCGGGCGATGTCGTCGGCATGCATTTCTTCTCGCCCGCCAACGTCATGAAGCTGCTGGAGATCGTGCGCGGCGCGAAGACCGACAAGGACGTGCTGGCGACCGTCATGGACGTGGCCAAGAAGATCAAGAAGGTCGCGGTGGTCGCCGGCGTGTGCCACGGCTTTATCGGCAACCGCATGCTGATGCCGCGTCAGGTCGAGGCGATGAAGCTGCTGATGGAAGGCGCGACGCCCGAGCAGGTCGACCGCGTCCATGTCGAATTCGGCATGCCGATGGGGCCGTTCCAGATGAGCGACCTCGCCGGCGTCGACATCGGCTGGCATCGCGACCCGACCCGGATCGAGAGCATTCGCGACGCGCTCGCCGCCGAGGGCCGCTGGGGCCAGAAGAAGCAGGCCGGCTTCTACGACTATGACGACAAGCGGAACCCCTCGCCGAGCCCGCGCGTCGCCGAGATCATCGAGGATTTCCGCAAGAAGACCGGCGCGGTGCAGCATGACGTGACCGCCGAGGAGATCATCGAGCGCACGCTCTACACGATGGTCAACGAAGGCGCGCTGATCCTGCAGGAAGGCATGGCGCAGCGCGCGTCGGACATCGATGTCGTGTGGATCTATGGCTATGGCTGGCCGGTCTATCGCGGCGGCCCGATGTTCTGGGCGGACACGGTCGGCCTCAAGACCATCGTCGCGGGGCTGGAGAAGCATGGCTTCGAAGTCGCGCAGCTGCTGAAGGACAAGGCCGAGAAGGGCGAGCGCTTCAATGGCTGATGCCGCAGCGACCGGCGCGGAGACGGGCGAGGTGGAGGCGCTGCGCTTCCGCCTCGGCTTCTTCAAGCTGGTCGTGCGCGACCTTCCCGCGATGGAGCGCTTCTACTGCGACACCTTTGGCTTCGCGGTGAGCAATCGCGTGGTGCTGCCCGGGCTGGAGGAGTCGATGCTCAACCTGCCCGGCCAGCCCTTCACTTTGGTGCTGTTCCACCACAGCGACGGGCGGGAGATTAGCGTCGGCAACGGGCATGGCCCGGTCGGCCTGACCACCGCCGATCTCGACGCGGCGGCGGCGCGCGCGATCGCGCACGGCGCGCGCCCGCTGCACGGGCCGCATGAACTGCCAGGCGCACGGCTGACCTTCCTGCTCGACCCCGAGGGGCATGAGATCGAGCTGATCCAGCGTACCGGAGCACCGGGATGACGCTGGCGCGCGCGTCCGCCACCGACATCGCCACCGCGATTGCGGCGGGCGAGACCAGCGCGCGCGCGCAGTGCGAGGCCGCCATCGCGCGGATCGCGGCCGGGGACGGCGCAATCAATGCGGTGGTGGTGCGCGATTTCGACCGCGCGCTGGCGGCTGCGGACGCAGCCGATGCGGCGGTGGCGCGCGGCGAGCGCCGCCCGCTGCTGGGCGTGCCGATGACGGTCAAGGAAGCGTTCGACGTCGAAGGGCTGCCGACCAGCTGGGGCTTCTCCCATGCGGCGGGCAACATCGCGACATCGGACGCGGTCGCGGTGCAGCGTCTCAAGGCAGCGGGCGCGGTGATCTTGGGCAAGACCAACGTCCCCAAAGCGCTGGGCGACTGGCAGAGCGTCAATTCCGTCTATGGCCGCACCAGCAACCCGCATGACCCGGCCCGCACCTGCGGCGGCAGTTCGGGCGGCGCGGCAGCGGCGCTGGCGGCGGGCTATGTGCCGATCGAGCTGGGCAGCGATATCGGCGGGTCGATCCGGGTGCCGTCGCATTTCTGCGGCGTGTGGGGGCACAAGCCGAGCTATGGCGCGCTGAACGGCCATGGCCACCGCTTCCCCGGCACCGATGGCGCGGAAACGGTGCTGGGCGTGATCGGCCCGATGGCGCGGCATGGCAGCGACCTGCCGCTGCTGCTCGACCTGCTTGCCGACCTCCCCCTACCGCGCGCGACCGCCCCGATGCGCCGCGTGCTGGTGCTGACCGTGCATCCCGCGACCGCGACCGCTGCGGCAGTACTCGACGGGGTGGAGCGCGCGGCCGATGCGCTGGCGCGCGATGGCGTGGAAGTGATCCGCACCCATCCCGCCCTGCCCGATCTGGCGGCGCAGCATGAAGCGTACACCGCGCTGCTCGGCACCGTGTTCGCGCGGTCCGACCCGACGCTGCACGACACGCTGCCGCGCCTGCTCCCGTACCTGTCGATGCTGGACGCCCAGGCACGCAACAGCCGGGCATGGGCGAAGCTGTTCGCTGAGGTCGATGCGGTGATCGCCCCGCCCGCCGCGACCCAGGCGTTCCCGCACGACAGCCGCCCGCAGGCCGAGCGGACGCTCGACATCGACGGGGTGGAACGCGGCTATGACGCGCACCTCGCCTGGGCCGGGCTCGCCACCTATCCGGGCCTGCCCGCCACCACCTTCCCGGTCGGGGCCGCGAACGGCCTGCCGACCGGGGTGCAGGTGCTGACCGACCTCAATCACGATCATCTTGCGATTGCGACCGCGCGCCGCATCGCCGCTTTGCTGGACGAGGAGCCATCATGACCGATCTCGACACCTTCCGCGCGGAGACCCGCGCCTGGCTGGAGGCCAATGTCCCCGCATCGATGCGCCAGCCGATGCGCGGCGAGGGCGACGCCAACTGGGGCGGGCGCAAGGCCGATTACAGCAAGAACCCCGACCAGAAGCTGTACATGGACCGCATGGCGGAACGCGGCTGGACCGTGCCCGATTGGCCGACCCAATATGGCGGCGGCGGACTGTCTGCGGCGGAGACCAAGATCCTGCGCGAGGAGATGGCGGCGCTCAACTGCCGCAATCCGCTGAACAGCTTCGGCATTTCGATGCTCGGCCCGGCGCTGCTGAAATACGGCACCGAGGAGCAGAAGCTGGAGCATCTGCCCAAGATCGCGCGCGGCGAAATCCGCTGGTGCCAGGGCTATTCGGAGCCGAATGCGGGCAGCGACCTCGCCGGCCTCGCCACCAGCGCGATCCCCGATGGCGACGACTATATCGTCAACGGGCAGAAAGTTTGGACCAGCTATGCCGACAAGGCCGACTGGATCTTCTGCCTCGTCCGCACCAGCAAGGACAGCAAGCAGGGCGGCATCAGCTTCCTCTTGTTCGACATGGACTCGCCCGGCGTATCGACCAAGCCGATCCTGCTGATCAGCGGCTATTCGCCCTTCTGCGAAACCTTCTTCGACAATGTCCGCGTGCCCAAGAAGAACCGCATCCATGACGAGAACAAGGGCTGGGACGTCGCCAAATACCTGCTCGGCCATGAGCGCGAGATGATTTCCGGCATGGGCCTCGCCTCCCCCGGCGGCAATCCACTGATCGAAGGGGCGATCGCGACGATCGGGCTGGATGCGCAGGGCCGCCTCGCCGACCCGATCCTGCGCGCACAGCTCGCGCTGTTCGAGGTGCGGAGCAAGGCGTTCTCGGCCATGTCGGAGCGGTTCATCGACCAGTTGAAAGCCGGACAGGCGCATCCGGCCCAGCCATCGATGATGAAATATTACGGCACCGAGCTGAACAAGGACCGCCACGAGTTGGTCATGGCGAGCGGCGGGTCGGACACGCTGGAATGGGAAAGCGAACGCTCCAACGGCGGTGCCAAGCCGCGCGCGTGGCTGCGGACCAAGGCGAATTCGATCGAGGGCGGGACCAGCGAGGTCCAGCTGAACATCGTTGCCAAGCGGATTCTGGAGCTGCCGGCGTGACCTGCGTCGCCCCGGCGCAGGCCGGGGCCGCCCTGTTTCGCGCAATCCTATAGCGGCCCCGGCCTTCGCCGGGGCGACGGAGATTTCGATGCCACTCTACCTCAACGACGAACAGACCATGCTCCGCGAAAGCGCACAGCAATTCGTGGCCGAAGCCGCGCCGGTCAGCCATATGCGCGCGCTGCGCGACGCCAATGACGCAACCGGCTTTTCGCGCGACCTGTGGAAGCAGTTTGCCGAAATGGGCTTTACCGGCATCCTGATTCCTGAGGCCGATGGCGGCCTCGGCCTCGGCCATGTCGAGGCGGGGGTGGTGCTGGAGGAGATCGGGCGCAACCTGTCCCCCTCGCCCTTCCTCACCACCGCGGTGGCGGCGGTCGCGGCGCTCAAGGGCACGGCGCAGCGCGAACGCTGGTTCCCCGGCATCCTGTCGGGCGAAACCGTCGCGGCGCTGGCGATCGACGAGCGCGCCAAGCATGGCGACGCGATCGGCATGAAGGCCGAACGCTCGGGCAACGGCTTCAGGTTGACCGGGGCCAAGCAGTTCGTCGCGCACGGCCATGTCGCGGACCTGTTGATCGTCGCCGCGCGCACCGCCGGGTCGCCCGAGGATGCCGATGGCGTGACCCTGTTCGCGGTGCCCAAGGATGCAGCGAACCCCACCGCCGATCCCCAGCGGCTGGCCGACGCCAGCCTCGCCGCGCGCATGACCTTCGACGGGGTGGAGGTCGATGCCGACGCAGTGATCGGCGAAGTCGATGGCGGCCGCGCAGTGCTGAACGCGCTGCTCGGCGCCGGGCGCACCGGTGCTGCGGCGGAGATGCTCGGCGTCGGCGGCGGCGCGATGGACATGACCGTCCAGTATTTGAAGGAACGCAAGCAATTCGGCGTGCTGATCGGCAGCTTCCAGGCGCTGCAGCATCGCGCCGCGCACCTCTATTCCGAACTGGAAGTCGCGCGCGCGGCGGTGCTCAAGGCCCAGCAACTGCTCGATGCCGGCGATGCCAAGGCGGACGAGGCGGTGTCGGTCGCCAAGGCGATGGCCGGCATGGCATCGACGCTGGCGGTGCAGGAAGGCGTGCAGATGCATGGCGGCATCGGCATGACCGACGAATATGATATCGGCTTCTACATGAAGCGCGGGCGCGTTCTGGCGGAGCTGTTCGGGGATACCAATTACCACGCTGACGCCTTGGCACGGGCGGCTGGGTATTGACGATCCAAAGCCCCTCCCCTTCAGGGGAGGGGTTGGGGGTGGGGCAGCGAAATCTCACCGAGACCGCTCGCCCAGTGTATAGGCCCCACCCCACCCCCTCCCCAAAAGGGGAGGGGCTTAAGGAGGAATAATGACCGAAAAACGCGCGGAAACCGCTGCCGAGCAAGTGACCCAGCTGATCGACCTGCTCG
>NZ_JAIXHL010000036.1 GCF_030145815.1 Sphingomonas sp. | reverse complement strand
ACCGGAAACGGCGACACCGCCATATCCGGCCTCCGGTTCCGCTTCGCTCCACCTCCGTCCGGATATGGCGGCGATGGGCTTAATCCACTAACAAACCTATCGGTCCACTCGGTGGGGGCAGATCAACCGCTTTCCAACCAGTTTTCGCCATTCCCGCCACACTTTGTCAGAATGAAACGATAGCTCTTTCCTACAAGTCCCGATCCGGCATATCTGCGATGTCCGATGCCGACCCCGGACGCTCTTTTCAGCTTTTTCTGCGCCCCGCGCATCCCGCCCAAAGCTGACAGAATCGCACGCGTTGCCCGTAACGTTGTCAGTTTCTACCACACCACTCGCCCCTTGAACTCCGGGACGAGGGCGCGGCCCTACTCCATAATCTCCAGCATCGTTACCGACTTGGCCGGCAGGCGCACGCTCACCGCGCTGCCCGCGACGCGGCCCGCGATAGGCTGGGGCTTCACCGCATCGGGGGCGTCGAAGCTGTTGATGCTGTTGACCTTCGCCGCCGTCAGCACCGTGCCGGCGGCGGATTTGGCCTTCACGCCCGGGATCTCCAGCCGCATCTCGGCAGGCTTGGCCGGATCGAGATTGACCAGCGACAGCCACAATTTCCCGTCGCTCGCGCGCACCGCGACCGCGTCGACGCGCGGGAGCGTGACATCGCCCTGACGATATTGCCCCGCGTCGAAGCTGACCGGCACCAGCGTCGCGTCCTGGAACGGCCGGTACATCTTGTGGATGTGATAGGTCGGGGTCAGCACCATCTTCGGCCCGTCGGTCAGGATCAGCGACTGAAGCACATTGACCATCTGTGCGATGTTGGCGCCCTGTACGCGATCGGCATGGCGCGCGAAGATGTTGAAGTTGAGCGCGGCGATGATGCCGTCGCGCAGCGAGTTCTGCTGCTGCAGGAAGCCCTCGGGCGATCCGGGCAGCTTGGCCAG
Source organism: Sphingomonas sp. (assembly GCF_030145815.1). Classification (GTDB taxonomy): domain Bacteria; phylum Pseudomonadota; class Alphaproteobacteria; order Sphingomonadales; family Sphingomonadaceae; genus Sphingomonas. Next base: position 22,944 of record NZ_JAIXHL010000036.1, on the reverse strand, counting down.
CCACACGCCCCATTCGTCGACGATCAGCGGCACCTTCTTCTCGGGATCATATTTGTCCATGATCGCCGAATGGGTGCGGAGCCGCTCGTCCATCAGCAGGGTGGACTGGATCAGCTCGGCATATTCCTTCTCGGCGAAATTGACCGAGTCATAGGCCGGCGGCCACTTCACCAGCGTGTAGCTGTGCAGCGACAGCCCCTCGATGCCCCAGCTCCAGTCGCGAGCCTTCCATGCCTTCATCACCCCTTCGGTATAGGCGGTATCGCCATCGCTCGGCCCGACTGCGACGCGCAGCATCTGGTCCGGATTGGGCAAGGGTGCCGAGGGGTTGGCGGGGTTCGGAAACGCCTGTTGCGCCGGGTTGTAGTTGCGCGCGAACCGGGCGTAGCGCTTCAGCTCGTCGGTATAATATTCGGGCCGCATATTGCCGCCGCATCCCCAGCTTTCGTTGCCGATGCCGAGGAACCGGATCTTCCACGGCTCGGTCCGCCCGTTCGCCGCACGCTCCTGCCCCGCCGTGTTGCGGGTGTCGGCGGTCATATAGGCGACCCAGTCGGCGGCCTCCTTGTAGCTGCCCGAGCCAACATTGATCGACACGAACGCTTCAGCGCCGATCTGCTCGATGAAATCGAAGAATTCGTGCGTTCCGAACGCGTTATTCTCGATCGCTCCGCCCCAGTTGGAATTGACCGTCACGCGCCGCTTGGCCGGATCGCCGATGCCGTCGCGCCAGTGATATTCGTCGGCGAAGCAGCCGCCCGGCCAGCGCACATTCGGCACGCGAATCTCGCGCAATGCCGCCACCACGTCGCTGCGGATGCCGCGCACATTGGGGATGTTCGAATTCGGCCCGACCCATACGCCGCCATAGATGCCGGTGCCGAGATGCTCGGCGAACTGGCCGAAGATGTGGCGGTTGATCTTCGGCCCGGACTTGTCGGTCTGAACCGTGACCGTGACCGGAGCGTCGGACTGCTGCGCGAATGCGGGGACCGCCGTGGCGAGGAGCGACCCTGCCAGCATGAAGTGCTTCATCATCCTCTCCCTCCGGTCGGTGCGCTCAATGATTGTCGCGTGGCAATCCGCGCGTCTGGGCGATGCGCTGATAGGCTTCGCTGCCCTCCAGGATCGCGCCGCCCTCCATCTGGCCGACCAGATTGCGCTGGATTTCCTGCCACGGGGTCTGCGATGCCGGATAGGGATAGCCCCCCGCTGCCTCGAGTGCCCGGCGGCGTTCGGCCAGCTCGGCATCGGAAACCAGCATGTTCGCGGTCCCGGACTTCAAGTCGATCCGCACCCGGTCACCGTCGCGCAGCAATGCGAGACCACCCAGCGCCGCAGCTTCCGGCGATGCGTTGAGGATCGACGGGCTCCCGCTCGTTCCCGATTGCCGCCCGTCGCCCAAGCACGGCAGGCTGCGCACGCCGGCGGTGATCAGATAATCGGGCGGCCGCATGTTCACGACCTCCGCCGCGCCGGGATAGCCGATCGGCCCCGCCCCGCGCATGATCAGCAGCGTCTCGGCGGTGATCCCAAGGGCAGGATCGTCGATGCGTGCGTGATAATCCTCCGGCCCGTCGAACACGACCACTGGCCCCTCGAACGCTTCGGGATCGTCAGGGTTGGAGAGATACCGCGCGCGGAATTCGTCGGAGATCACGCTGGTCTTCATGATCGCCGAATCGAACAGATTGCCGCGCAGCACCAGGAAGCCTGCGGCGGGCTGGATCGGGTTCTCGAACGGGCGGATCACTCGCTCGTCCTCAATCGTCGCATTGCGGCAATTGTCGCCGATCGTGCGGCCATTGGCGGTCAATGCGCCTTCGTGGATCAGCCCGTGCCGCATCAATTGCGCCACCACCGCCGGGACGCCGCCCGCGCGGTAGTAATCCTCGCCCAGATACTCGCCCGCCGGCTGAAGGTTGACCAGCAGCGGCACCTCACGACCCACGGCCTGCCAATCGTCGATCGGCAGCTCGGCACCGATATGGCGCGCAATCGCGGCGAGATGGATCGGCGCATTGGTCGAGCCGCCGATCGCGCTGTTGACCCGGATCGCATTATGGAACGCCTCGCGCGTCAGCAGGTCGGAGGGCTTCAGATCCTCCCGCACCATCTCGACGATGCGCAGGCCGGTGCGGTACGCGACCTCCTGCCGGTCGCGATACGGCGCGGGGATCGCCGCCGATCCGGGCAGCGACATGCCGAGCGCCTCGGCAAGGCTGTTCATCGTCGTCGCCGTGCCCATCGTGTTGCAATAGCCGGTCGAGGGTGCGGACGAGGCGACGAGGCGGATGAATTCATCCGCGTCAATTTCCCCGGCCGCCAGCATCTCGCGCGCCTTCCACACGATCGTCCCCGATCCGGTCCGCTCGCCCTTGTGCCAGCCATTGAGCATCGGCCCCACCGACAGCGCGATGGCCGGGATGTTCACCGTCGCCGCCGCCATCAGGCACGCCGGCGTGGTCTTGTCGCACCCGATGGTCAGCACCACCCCGTCGAGCGGATAGCCGTAGAGCACCTCGACCAGCGCAAGATAGGCAAGGTTGCGGTCGAGCCCGGCAGTGGGCCGCTTGCCGGTTTCCTGGATCGGATGGACCGGAAATTCGATCGCGATCCCGCCCGCCTCGCGGATCCCCTCGCGCACCCGTTCGGCCAGCACCAGATGGTGGCGGTTGCACGGGCTCAAATCCGATCCCGTCTGGGCGATCCCGATGATCGGCTTGCCCGAACGCAGCTCGTCGAGGCTGAGGCCGAAATTGAGGTACCGTTCCAGATAGAGCGCGGTCATGTCGATATTGTCGGGGTTATCGAACCAGGCGCGCGAGCGCAGCGGCTTGTCGGTGGTCATCTTGGGCTCAATTTGTCGAGAGGCGGTAGATCATGACGTGGCGATACGGCTTGCCCGGATCGACCCGCGCCGATGCGAAGGCCGGCTTGTTCGGCGCATCGGGGAATTTCTGCGGCTCAAGCGCGATGCCGTCGCCCATGCGATAGATGCGCCCGCTACGCCCCGCGACGGTGCCGTCGAGAAAATTGCCGCTGTAGAATTGCAGCCCGGGCTCTGTGCTCAGCACTTCCAGGACGCGCCCCGACACCGGGTCTTCCAGCCGCGCGGCGAGCTGCGGCGTCGCGGTCTGGCCCTTGTCGAGCGCCCAGTTGTGATCATAGCCGCGCCCCGCGACGATCTGCGGATCGCGCCCGTCGCGCAGCCCTTCGGCGATCAGCCGGGGCTGGCGGAAATCGAACACTCCGCCCGGGACCGGTTTCAGCTCGCCGGTCGGGATCAGCGCCGCGTCGACCGGGGTATAGGCGCGCGCCGGGATCGTCAGCAGCTGGCGCGACGTGCCCTCGGGCGCACCGTCGCCGGCCATGTTGAACAGCGCGTGGTTGGTCATGTTGACGATGGTCGGCTTGTCGGTCGTCGCGTCGAATTCGATCGTCAGGTCGCCCTTGTCATCGAGCGCATAGGTGACCTTGACCTCCAGATTGCCGGGATAGCCCTGGTCGCCATCGGGGCTGGTCAGCGCCATCACGACGCGCGCGGTGGGACCGCTCGACACCGACAAAATCCGCCAGTTGCGCTTGTCGAAGCCCTGCACGCCGCCGTGCAGCGAATTGGCCTTGTCGTTCTGGGTCAACTGATAAACCCGCCCGTCGAGCGTGAAGCGTCCCGCGTCGATGCGGTTGGCATAGCGGCCGACGGTGACGCCGAAATAATTGGGCTTCTTTTCGTAATCGGCGGCATCGTCGAAGCCGAGCGTGATTTCGGCCGGTTTGCCTGCACGATCGGGCGCGACCAGCGACTGCAGCGTCGCGCCATAGGTGAGGATCCGAGCGGAAACGCCGCGCGTGTTTTTCAGCGTCACCGCCTCGATCGGCGTGCCGTCGGCCAGCTTGCCCGCGTCGCTGCGCACCGCGTCCGCAGCGTAAGCAGGAGTTGCAGTTGCGCAGAGCAGTGCCGCGACCATCATCACCCTCATCATCCGACTCCCCCTTTTGCCTTGCCCGGATTGACCGGTGTCGCGCTTGCTTATACTCCGACAAAATAACGGGCAAGCAAATTGCCGGACATGGAGGGGTTGCATGGCAGTGTCACCGATCAGCGCGACGAGTCCGCCTAGCGATGGAGCGTCGCCGCGCAGCTACCGCCCGGCGCTGACATTGCTTGCCAGCCTGTTTTTCATGTGGGGGTTCATCACCGTCATCAACGGGACGCTGCTGCCGCATCTGCGCAGCGTATTCGACCTCAACTACACCGAAACCACGCTGATCGAGAGCGTGTGGTTCATCGCCTATTTCGTCGCCTCGATCCCTTCGGCGAAGCTCATCGAGCGCATCGGCTATCAGAAAGCGCTGGTCACCGGACTGTTGATCATGGCGGCGGGGTCGCTCGGCATGATGCTGGCGGCGAGCATCCCGTCCTATGGCGTCACGCTGACCATGTTGTTCGTGATCGCTAGCGGGATCACGTTGCTGCAGGTCGCGGCGAACCCCTATGTGGCGGTGATTGGTCCGGCGGAGACGTCGTCGTCGCGGCTTAACCTGGTACAGGCGTTCAACTCGCTCGGCACCGTGCTCGCACCGTTGTTCGGTGCCTATCTGATCCTTGGCCGCTCGGTCGGCGGCACTGCCGAGCACGGCCGGGTGCTGACCCAGGCAGAGCGACTGGCGGACGCGCAGTCGGTGATCCTGCCCTATGGCCTGGTCGCGCTGGTGCTGGTGATCCTGGCGCTGATCATCGGCCGCTTCCCGCTGCCCGCGATGGGCAAGGCGACGGCGCGGATCAACGACGGTGTAGCAAAGACTGGCACTGCCTGGATCCGCTTCGTGACGCACCCGATGTGGCGGCACCGCAACCTCGTCTGGGGCGTGCCGGCCATCTTCATCTATCTGATCGCCGAGATCGGCGTCGCCAACCTGTTCGTCAATTTCGTCGCCCAGCCCAGCATCGCCAACCTGACGACCGAACAGGCGGGCCGTTACCTCACCCTGATGTGGCTGGGCATGATGGTCGGGCGCTTCGCGGGCGCCATCGCGATGCGCTGGATCAGGGCGGAGACGCTGCTCGCCTGCTTCAGCGTCGGCGCGTTCATCGTCATGCTGGTGACGGTGTTCGTCGACGGACCCGTAGCGATGTGGTCGCTGATCCTGGTCGGCCTGTTCCACTCGATCATGTTCCCGACGATCTTCACGCTCGGGATCAAGGGGCTGGGGCGTTATACCGAAGAAGCCTCAGGCCTCCTGATCATGGCTATTGCAGGCGGCGCGCTGGTTGCTGTGCAGGGCTGGCTGGCGGACAGTTTCGGCCTGCAGATGTCGTTCCTGCTGACCGCCGCGTGCGAGCTCTATGTACTGTGGTATGCGCTGTGGGGATCGAAGCCGGTTGAGGAAACCGACGCATGATCCGCGCCGCGATCCTCGCCGCCGCGCTGGCGCTGACGCAGACGACGCCAATGCCGGGGTCGAACCCGATCATCCGCGACAAGTTCACCGCCGACCCCGCGCCGCTCGTCGTCGGCAACCGGCTCTACCTCTATGTCGGACATGATGAGGCGCGCGGGGACGAGATGTTCAACATGCGCGAATGGCTGGTCTATTCAACCACCGACATGCGCAGCTAGACCGATCACGGTCCGATCATGAACGTCGCCGACTTCAAATGGGCGAAGAAGGATGCCTGGGCGGCGCAGGCGATTCAGAAGAACGGCAAATTCTGGTTCTACGCCGCGGTCGAGCATGACGACACGAACCCCGGCAAGGCGATCGGGGTCGCGGTGTCGGACACGCCGACCGGGCCGTTCGTCGATGCCAGGGGCAGCGCGCTCATCACCAACAGCATGACGCCCAAGGAGACGCATAGCTGGGAGGATATCGACCCCACGGTCTTCACCGACGACGATGGCAGCACCTGGATCGCGTGGGGCAATCGTCAGGCGTACATCGCCAAGCTCAAGCCGAACATGATCGAGATCGATGGCGCGATCACCGAGATCACGCCGCCGCATTTCGAGGAAGGGCCGTGGCTGCACATGCGCGGCAAGCTCTATTACCTCACCTACGCCTCGCTCGACCGCAAGACGCATACCGATGAGCGCGTGTCCTATTCCACCGCGCCGTCGATCACGGGGCCGTGGACCTATCGCGGCGAGCTGACCGGATCGGGCAAGAACAGCTTCACGATCCATCCCGGAATCGTGCAGTTCAAAAGCAATTGGTACCTGTTCCTGCACAATGCCGCGCTTACCATCGGCGATCAGCAGGGCGCGCTCGGTCGCCGCGCGGTGACGATCGAGCATCTGCGCTACGACCCCAACGGCCTGATGCAGCCCGTCGTCCAGACCGATGCGGGCGTAACCGCACCGCCACCCACTCGCTGATCCCAGAGGAGAAACGCCATGCTCTTCCGCGCTTCCGCATTTGTCGCCGCCCTGCTCGTCGCCGCTCCGGTTCAGGCGCAGAGCGATCGGATGACCCAAATTGCGACGCCCGCTCAGCCGAACGCGATCCCGCTCGACACCGGTCAGCTCCCCGGCGGCACAAACCCGGAAAGCTGGCACAGCCAATATGGCAGCGTGTTCGCGCGCAATGTGACCGAAGCGACGCTGACCCCCTTTCTTCCGGACCCAGCCAAGGCGACCGGCACTGCCGTGATCGTCGCGCCGGGCGGCGGCTTCCGCACGTTGTCGATGGAGAATGAAGGCTGGGCGGTGGCGCGCGCGCTGGCCGATCGCGGGATCGCCGCCTTCGTTCTCAAATACCGCCTCAATCAGACCCCGGCGGACATGGCCGGGTTCGAGGCCTCGATGCGCCAGATGTTCTCCGGCGCCGCGCGCCCCGCCCGCCCCTCTCCCGATGCGCAGCTCGCCGGGCTGGCGCCACAGATCACTGACGCGCGCGCCGCCTTCGCGCTGGTGCGCAAGCGTGCCGGAGAGTGGAGGATCGATCCGAACCGCATTGGCATGGTCGGCTTTTCGGCCGGCGCGATGCTGACGATGGCGACGACGGTCGCCGGGGTGGATGCCAAGCCCGCCTTTATCGGCAACATCTATGGTCCGCTGTCGGCGATGACGATCCCCGCTGATGCGCCGCCGCTATTCGTCGCGCTGGCGGCCGACGATCCGCTGTTCGGCAATATCGACTATGGCCTGGTCAATACGTGGCGCACCGCCAAGCGCCCGGTCGAGTTCCACCTCTACGAACAGGGTGGTCATGGTTTCGGCATGTATCCCAAGGAGACGACCAGCACCGGCTGGTTCGACGCCTTTGTCAGCTGGATGACGATGCACGGCTATCTGAAGCGCAAATAGCTTACAGCCTCCGCAACGCCTGCGCCGGACGAACCGACAGCACCGGCAGCGACCCAAGCAGCCCGATCCCGAGCGTCAGTAGCGCGCCCAATCCCAGCGTCGCCGCGACGATGCTCCAGTCGGGTGCCCAGCCGAACTCGAACACGCCGGTGATGACATACCACGCCGCCAGCCCGCCAAGCGCCAGCGCCAGCGCCGCGAGGGTCAGGGCGAGCAGCGCATATTCGAGCGCCTGTGCCGCAAGGATCTGCCGCCGCGTCGCACCCAATGTCTTGAGGATGACGCTGTCATAGCTGCGCGCCTGTCGCGACGCGGCGATCGCGCCGACCAGCACCGCGATGCCGGCGAGGATCGTCACCGATGCAGAGAGCAGGATCGCGGTCGCCATCTGGTCGAGGATCGTGCGTACCTGTCCCACCACCTCGCTTACCGCGATAATCGAGGCCGAGGGGAAGGCGCCGAGCAGCGCGCGCGACACCTTGCCCTCGTTCTTCGGCTCCATGTCGATGGTCGCGGTCAGGCTGTGCGGCGCGGCGGCAAGGGTGTTGGGCGAGAAGACGAGGATATAGTTGAAGCCCATCGTGTCCCAATTTACCTGTCGCAGCGACGCGATCCGCGCCGTAATCTCGCGACCGAGGATGCTGACGGTCATGGTGTCGCCGACGCCGACGTTGAGAAGCGTCGCGGCCTCACGGTCAAGCGAGACGAGCGGCGGCCCGGCATAATCCTTGGGCCACCATTGCCCGGCGACCAGCTCGCTGCCCTCTGGCAGCACGGCGGAGTAGGTCACGCCACGCTCGCCGCGCAGGAACCATGCGCCTTCGGGCAGGGTCTTGAGGTCGGCGACGCGGGTGTTGCCATAGGCGGTGATCGTGCCGCGCAACGACGGCACGATGTTGAGCTTTGCCTCGGGCGCCTCGCGCTTCACCAGCGCGGCGAAGGCGTCGCGGGATTCGGACGGGATATCGAGCACGAACTGGCTCGGCGCGCGTTGCGGCACCGCGCGCTCGATCTCGGCATCGAGGCTGGTCTGGATCGCGGCGAGCGTGACGAACAGGGTGAGCGCGAGGCCGAGCGCGATCACCAGCGCCACCGTCTGCGCGCCGGGTCGGTGCAGGTTGGACAGGGCGAGGCGCAGCAGCGGGCGACGCGGACGCGGCAGTTTGGCCGACACGCGACGGATCAGCGCGCCAATGCCGAGCAGCACGAGCAGCACCAGGGCCACCGCGCCTAGCACGGCGGCGGCGAAGATCGGCTCACGCGCGGTCACAAGCGCCAGCGTCACGACCAGCGCGCCAGCGAGGGCGACCAGCAGCGTGCTGCGGCGGTCGATCCGGCGCGATTCCTCGACCCCGCTGCGCAGCTGCGCAGCTGCCGGATGGGTGCGCGCGCGCGCCAGCGGCGGCATGGCAAAGGCAAAGGCGATCAGGAGGCCATAAGCGGCGCTGGTCACCAGCGGCAGCGGATAGATCGCGAAGCCCGGCGCGACCGGCAGCAGGTCACCCGCCAGCGCGACGAACGCGATCGGCAGCACCGCACCGACCACCAGCCCCGCACCCACGGCCAGCGCCGACGCGGCGGCGATCTGGAGAAGGTAGATGCGGCTGATATCGGCCGAAGTCGCGCCGAGGATCTTGAACGTCGCGATCCCGCCGCGCTTCTGCCCCAGATAGGAGGCGACGCCGTTGCTCACCCCGATCCCGGCGATGACCAACGCGGCCAAACCGATCAACGACAGAAACTGCCCCATCCGCTCGAAAAAGCGCACGGCGCCCGGTGCGGCACGGTCGCGGGTCTTGTATTCGAACCCGGCGGTGGCGAAGCGCTGCTTGAGGCCGTCAACCGCCTCTTCCGGCGTCACGCTGGGGTTGAGGCGGATGCGGTATTTGGTTTCGTACAGTGCGCCCGGCTGGAGCAGCCCTGTGCGCTTCATCCCGTCGAGCGAGACGATCGCCACGGGGCCGAGCGTGAACCCCTCCCCCACGCGGTCGGGCTCGTCGGCGATCATGCCGACGATGCGGAACTCAGCATCGCCATAGCGCATGCGGTCGCCGGCCTTGAGCAACAGCCGCTCCGACAGCGACTTGCCGATGAGGATCGCGTCGGGCGCGAGCGGGGCGTAGCGGCCCTGCTCCAAGGTCAGGCTTCCGTATAGCGGATAGCGGGCATCGACGCCCTTGAGTTCGGTCAGCACCGCGTCGGGTGCGCCCGCGATCGGCGTCGTGCGTCGCGCCATCGCACGCGTGCGGATCGTGTCACTGACCGTGCCGAGCGCGGTGAATGCCGCGCGCTCCTGCGCCGCTGCCTGGCGCTGGGTCATCCCCACCTCGACATCGCCACCGAGCAGCACCTGGCCGCGCGCGGAAATCTCGCCCGTGATAGACGCGGTCAGGCTGCCGATCGTCGCCAGCGTCGCGACGCCGAGAAACAGGCAGACGAGCAGCAGCCGCAGCCCGCGAAAACCGGCGTGCAGGTCACGCCGCGCGATGTTCCAGGCCGCGCGCCAGCCCAGGGCCCTCATGCAGCGCTGTCCGCAACGATATGCCCGTCGCGCATCGTGAGCACGCGGTCACAGCGGCTGGCGAGCGCTGGGTCATGGGTGATGATCAGCAACGTCGCGCCCGCCGCACGCTGGCGGTCGAACAATAGGTCGACGATCACGCCGCTGGTGGTGCCGTCGAGATTGCCGGTCGGTTCGTCGGCGAAGATGATGTCTGGCCGCCCCGCCACCGCACGGGCAATGGCGACGCGCTGCTGCTCGCCGCCCGACAGTTGCACCGGGTAATGGGTGAGGCGATGGCCGAGGCCGACCGCCTCAAGCTCCGTCGCCGCGCGCGCAAAGGCGTCGTCCGCGCCCGCCAGCTCCAGCGGCACCGCCACATTCTCCAGCGCGGTCATCGTCGGGAGCAAGTGAAACGCCTGCAGCACGATCCCCACCCGACCGCGCCGCGCGCGCGCCAGCCCATCCTCGTCCAGCGTGTCATAGGCGATGCCCGCAACACTCACGCTGCCGCCGCTCGCCTGTTCCAGCCCCGACAGGATCGCCATCAGCGACGATTTGCCCGATCCCGACGGACCGAGGATCGCGACGCTGCTCCCGCGCGCGATGTCGACATCGATTCCCTTGAGAATTTCGGTCGGCGCTTCGCGCGTTCCAAGCGTCAGGGTGACATTGCGCGCGCGGATTGCGATATCCGCCACCGGTTCGATCGACATAGGTGGAGATGACGTCCTTGATCAGAAAGCTTGCCCCATATGCGGGCGCGGTGCTGCTCCTCCAAGGGCTGAGCGCATGTTCGGGTGAAAATGATGCGGCGAACCAGTCGCTCGCGACCCCGCCGACCCCCATGGCAGTGGCCAGTGCCGGTGCGGAGAAGGCCGACACGCGGCTGGTCGTTGCCATGGGGGACAGCCTCTACGCCGGCTATGGCGTGCTGCCGCAGGAGAGTTTCCCGGCGCAGCTGGAGAAGGCGCTGGCAGCGCGCGGGATCGCCGCAACCGTCCGCAACGCTGGCGTGTCGGGCGATACCAGCTCGGCGGGCCTGCGCCGCCTGGCCTTCACGCTCGACGGGCTGGATCGCAAGCCGGACCTTGTGATGGTCAATCTGGGCGGCAACGACATGCTGCGCGGCATCGACCCGGCCGAGACACGCGCGAACCTGACCGCGATCTGCGAGGAACTGAAAAAGCGCGGCATCCCGATCATGCTCACCGGGATGATCGCTGCGCCGAATATGGGCCGCGATTATGCCGATGCATTCAACGCGATCTATGGCGATCTGGCAAAGCGCTATGACGCGGTGCTGTATCCGTTCTTTCTGGATCAGGTCGTGACCGACCCGGCACTGATGCTGCCCGACCGCATCCATCCCAACCCCAAGGGGCTGGAAAAGATCGTGGGCCGAGTCACGCCGCTTGTGGCGGCGGCGCTGAAACAGGACGCCACGGGCTAACATCCCCTTTTGGGTTGCCAACCGCCGCGGCGCTGCGTTACACCGACAGCAATCGATTGCAAAATGCGGTCGTCAGGTGGAGAGGATCATGCTGAAAGCGCATCTGCGTGCCGTTCCGCCGCTGTCTGCCCTCGGTTCCAACGGGATGTCTTGCCATGAAGATTGAGCTTCGCGCGGCCTGTGCCGCCACCCTGATGTGCGTCGCCCTCCCCGCCTCGGCGCAGGCGCTCAAGGTCGGTGCGGCCAAAGTCGACATCACGCCCAAACCGGCCGAGATGCCCAAGAACATGCTCGGCGTGCTCGACCCGCTCAACGTCCGCGCGATCGTGGTCGATGACGGCAAGACGCGCGCGGCCATGGTGACGGTCGATGCCGGGGCGATCATGACGGAGACGTGGCAGAACGTCGCCGCGCGGGTCGAGCGTGAGCTCAAGATCCCGACCAGCCAGTTGCTGCTGACCGCCAGCCACACCCACAGCGCGCCATGGATGCGCGGCCCGGCCTATGAAGCGCAGATTTTCGACGCGATCCGCAAGGCGGCGGCGGCGGCAAAGCCCGCGCGCATGGCCTATGGCACCGGCGTTTCCTATATCAACGTCAACCGCAACATCATCGACCCCAACAATCGCCGCTGGTGGGAGGGGCCGAATTATGAGGGCGTGTCGGACAAGACCGTCGCAGTGGTGCGGTTCGAAACGCTGGAGGGCGCGCCGATCGCGGTTTATTTCAACTATGGCGTGCATGCCGTGCTGACCGGCAATCTCGACCTGGTCAGCGCCGACCTGCCCGGTGCTGCGTCAAACTATATCGAACAGTCGCTGGGCGGGGACGCGGTCGCGGTCTATTCGAACGGCGCGGCGGGCGACCAGAATCCGATCTATTTCAACCAGACCTATGAGCTGCGCGCGATCCGCACCGCCGATTATGCCAAGCGCGGCGAGGATATCAGCAACGCGATGCCCCCGGGCGGCACCGGCATGGACCGCAACAATCCGCGTGTCGCGATGCTGATGGAACAGCAGAAGCAGATGGTGAAATCGATGGGCCAGATGCTCGGCGAGGAAGTGTTGCACGTCAGCCGCGCCAGCCTGGAGCGCCCCGTGGCGGAGGCGCGCATTCAGGGCGCGCAGACCAGCGTCACCTGCCCCGGCCGCAAGCGGCTGGACAAGGGCCGCGCGGGCTATCCCGGCACCTATGAGGATGCCGACCCGGTCAGCATCCGCCTGAGCCTGCTCAAGATCGGCGACACGGTGATCGGCGGGGTCGATGCCGAAGTGTTCACGACCATCGCCCAGCGCTTCAAGCGCGAATCGCCGTTCAAGCACAGCATGATGACGACCATCACCAACGGCATGGCGCCGTCCGGTTATATCCCGAACGATGCGGCGTTTGCCTACAACACGTTCGAAGTGGTGTCGTCGCGGCTGAAGCCGGGCTGCGCGGAGAGCGCGATCGTCAACGGCCTGCTCGATCTGATCGAGAAAGTCGACGCGAAGTGAGGCGGCGGGCCGCGTCGCTCAGTGCGACGCGGCCTGCGCCAGCGCGATGGCGCCGAGCGGCCCGGCGTCGGCGCCGAGACCTGCGGGCTGGATGATCTCATCGACCGCTTCAGTGGTGACGAAGGGCAGATAGCTTTCGAGCTGCGCAACGACGATCGCGCGCACCCAAGGCAGGATGAAGGCACGCGACAGCGCCACGCTGCCCCCGAACAGGATGCGGCGCGCCGACGTCGTCAGCAGGATCGCGCAGCACAATTCGGCAATGTCGGCGGCGACGTGGTGCCAGATCGGGTCTGCGTCGGATGCCGAAGCCGGGTCCATGCCGAAGCGCGCGGCGAGTGCCGGGCCCGACACCAGTCCCTCGATACAATCGCCGTGGAAGGGGCAGTTCCCGGCGAAACGATCACCGGACACGCGCCGCAACCGGATATGGCCGATCTCCGGATGCATCGCGCCATGCACCGGCTGTCCGCCGATCAGCAATCCACCGCCCAGTCCCGTGCCGATGGTGAGGTAGCAGAGGCTGTCGCACCCTGCCGCACCTCCCCAGCGATACTCCGCCAGCGCCGCGCCGTTGACGTCGGTGTCGATCGCCATCGGGCATGCTAGCCCCTCGCCCAGCAGCGCGGCCACCGGCGCGCCGGTCCAGCCTGGCTTGGGCGTCGCGAGGATCTGCCCGAACGTCGGATCGCGCGGATCGAGCTGGATCGGACCGAAACTGGCGATGCCCAGCCCCGCCAGCGGCGCGCTCGCCGCCCAGCCATCGAGGATCGCGCGCAATGCGGTCAACGTCGCGATCGGCTCACCCGTCGCGATGCTGTGCCGCTCCACAATCGCATTGCCCTCCGCCAGCACGGCAATCGCCTTGGTCCCGCCGAGTTCGATCCCCGCATAGCGGTTCATCCGTCCGTCTCCAGTCCAGCCGCATCGCCCTGCACCTGCAAGCGCAGCATCGGCGCAAAGGTCGCGCCGAAACGACGCGCATTCGCGTCGCTGCCGTCGCTTCCCCAGGCGTCGATGAAGCTGATCACCTGAAGATCGGGCAAGACCAGCCAGCTATAGGCCTGTTTCGGCGCCGCGTCAGGGTTGGCGAAAACCAGCCCGGTGCCGTTGAGCGGACGCCAGCCACCGTCGATCCGGTCACTGACCATGCCGTAGAGCCCGGTCGGACCGGTGGGACCATCGGGATTGAAGACATGCCGCTGGGTCGACCAGAAGAGGTAATAGAGCCCGCCAAGCATGACGACGTGCGGCCGCTCAAGCTCATTGTTTAGCCCATCCGCGCTGATCAGCGGCGGGCGGATGTCCCAGTCCGCCAGCGTGTCGTTGCGCGCGGTCGCCCAGCCGATACAGCCGTTGAAGGCGGAGGCAGAGTCCGCGAGCGACGCGGCAAAGAACACATGGTGCCGCCCGTCGCGCGGATCGCGGAAATAGGCGGGGTCGCGGAATGCCTTGATCGTGCCGACCGCGCCGCTGCCGGCGTCGCTCGCCATGTAGTGCGCAGGATCGCGGACCACGAATTCGCGCAGGTTACGCCAGTCGGTCAGTCGATATGCGCCATCAAGCGTCGCGTCGGCGCAGAACAGGCGCTGCTCGAAGGTCAGCGCCGCCTCCCCGCGCCGTCCGGTGGCAGTGAAGTACAGCGTCACCGTGCGCCGGTCGGCAGCAAGCAGCGCGGAGCCGGACCATTCACGACTGCCGGGCGCGAAGCCATCGGGCATGGCCGGGCCGAGCGGGTGCCAGCCGGTAGCGTCGCGCAGGATCAGGTGGATGCGGGCATGGCCGTGGCGCTCATCGGGATCGTCAAAGCATGGCGCGCCGAGCGCCATCCACAATGTCTTTCCGCCGGGCAATGCCGATGGCGTGCCGTCGGCATCCTGCACCGGCCACGCGTCCCAGATGTCGAGATCCGGCGCGACCCGAACCACGTCACTGTCCGTAATCAGCGAAGCGCTGTCGTGGCGAAGTCCCGCGAGCGCACGGACATGCTCTGGCGTCCATACTGCCATCGCCGCCTGCTCTGCAGCGACGGTCGCCGATGACGGGTTGATCGCGCTCATTGGACGACAGGTCCGGCCAGCCCATCCGGGCAAAACGCATCTACTCGCCGGATCAAGTCCACTCTCCCTTCTTCGGGTCCAAGAAACCTCCTTGCCGTGTTCGCACAGGTTTCGCAATCGATTGTGAATCCGTCTTGCAACATGCGGCCCGACGCGCTTCTATCGCCGCAGCCGGGCGCGCCGATGCGCTGCCCGGGACGGGAGGATGCACGGTGAAGATTGAACATATTGGGCGGCGCGGATTTCTGGCCGGAGCTACCGGCCTCGCGGCGCTGAGCGCTGGCACAGCAAGCGCGGCCGCATCGCAATTCCCCAAGCTCCCGCCGATGCCGCGCGCGTGGATCGATGCCGAACAGATCCCGCTCTGGCCCAACGGCACCCCCGCCGGCGGCTACACCGCCCGCGCGGTCCCCGCCGACTGGCCCGACATCATGGTCCGCAACATCGACACGCCGATGCTGCGGGTATTTCGTCCGGAGAAGTCGAACGGCCGCGCATTGCTGTCGATTCCGGGCGGCGCCTACACCTTCGTGTCGATCCTCAACGAAGGCGTCGATGTCGCCCGCGCAATGACGGCGCGCGGCTACACGGTGTTCGTCCTCACCTATCGCCTGCCGGACGAAGGCTGGGCGAAGCGCGAAGACGTACCGCTGCAGGATGCCCAGCGCGCGATCCGCGTGATCCGCACCAATGCTGGCCGCTATGGCTTCGACCCGGCGAAGGTCGCTGCGGTCGGCTTCTCTGCGGGCGGGCATCTCGGCGCGACGCTGGCGACGGGCTTTGCCGAAGCGGTCCACGCGCCGCGCGACGCGACCGACGCGCTCGACGCCCGGCCGGCTGCCACGGCGCTGATCTACCCCGTCATCAGCGCGACGGCGCCGGTGACGCATGGCGAGTCAGCGATGCGGCTGCTCGGCAACGCGCCCACGACCGAACTGATCGCAAAACGTTCGCCCGCCCAGCATGTCACCGCGCAAACCCCGCCCGTTTTCCTCGTCCACGCGCTCGATGACAGGGCGGTGCCGGCCGAGAACAGCATGATCATGCTGCGCGCGCTGCAGGCAGCGAACCGACCGGTCGAGCTGCATCTGTTCGAGGCGGGCAATCACGGTTTCGGCGTTGGGCGGCCCGACACGCCCGCTGGCCACTGGCCCGCTCTGTTCGCCGCCTGGCTCGACCGGCATCTGGGTTAGGCGCGATAGTCGTCGGCGTCGCGCTGCGCGAGCAGCGCGGCGAACGGCGCGCGCGACTTGTTCCAGCCGCACAGCAGCGCCAGCAATGTCGCGAACACGCCGCCGAGCAGGATCGCATAGCTGCTATCCGCCAGCCACTCGCCCAGCGCCCCCATCGCCAGCGGTGCCAGCACCGCGCTCACACAGGTGAAGAACAGCAGCAGCCCGGCGATCGACCCGTGCCGCCCCTTGTCGTAGCAGCTGATCCCGGTCGAATTGATCGTCGGATACAGCACCGACATGAACAGGCCGGTGGCGGGCAGCGCGAAGATCGCGACCTCCCGCCCCCCGATCACCGCGACCCAGAACAACGCCGCCATCGCCGCGCTGCATACCAGGATCACGCTCGCCCAGTCGAACCGCGCCAGCAGCCACACGCCCAGGAACCGCCCCGCCGCACGCAGCACGAAAAAGATCGACACGACATAGGCCGCCAGCCACAGCCATGATCCCGCATAATCGGCGAGATAGGTCGGCGCCCAGACATAGATCGCCGCCTCTGCCCCGACATAGAGCATCAACGCGGTCCCAAAGAAGCGCGCGGGGGGATCTCCGGCCATGCGGATTGCTTCGCTCGCGCGGACCGGTTCGGTGCGGGTGATGATCGGGCGTGGGAAACGCGCGACGGCCGATCCCAGCACCAGCAACGCGCAGAGCATCGCCGCGATGATATACACCCATTTCCAGCTCGCACCCTGCGTGAGCATGTACGCGACGATGGCCGGCCCGATGATCGCGCCGACGCCGAAAAACCCCTCGATCAGGTTCATCGTCCGCGCATGTTCCCCGGTCGAGCGCGACAGGTCGCCGATCAGCGCCAGCGCGCCCGACTTGAAGATGCCGATGCCGATGCCGGAGATGAACAACAGGCTGGTGAAGAACAGGAAATCATGCCCCGCCGCGAACAGCGCCGAGCTGACTCCGAACAGGACCAGGCCGATCAGGATCGTCGCCTTGCGCCCGATCCGGTCAGCGAGGAAGCCGAGCGCGATCGCCGAGATGCCGATCCCCGCCATGGTGGCATATTGGAACGACCCACCAGCGGTCAGGCCCAGCTGAAATTCGCGGATCACCTCGGGAATGACCGTGCCGACCGAGTCGGTGGTCATCGCGAACATCGCGAACATCAGGAACACCAGTGCCTTGAGCAACGTCGCAGCGCCGTCGCGTCCTGCCTGATCGTTCATCCCGCTCTCCAATCAATCATCGTGCGCGCCGAGAGAACGGAAAAGGCGGGAGGCGCATTGCCCCCCGCCCTTCCCGCAGTTGCGTTTCCGGTCAGGGCGTGACCCGGAAGCGAAGACCGATCGTGCGCGGGGTCGGCCCCGATCCCGACAACGGGCCGTTGGTGCCGACGAAGGTCGGCCCACGCTCGTCAGTCAGGTTGTTGCCGATCAGTGCCAGCTCGTAATCGCCGTATCGCACGCCCAGCGTCAGAGCCATGACGTTATAGGATGGCGCAGTGATACCATTGCCCTGCAAGCGGTCACCGCTGTGGCTAAGCGACAAATTGCCGAACAGGTTCACGCCACTCGCGATCTCGCCGTTATAGCCCGCATCGACGCGGAAGTTGTTCGACAGGGTGTTGGTTAGCCGCGCACCCGGCCGCAACAGCGGTTGGGCCGCCGCGACGATCGGATTGACGCGGGTATATTTGCTGTCGTTGAAGTTCCCGACAAAGCCTAGATTGAACCCCTTGAGCGGCGTGTTCCAGCGCAGTTCGAGATCGACGCCCTTGGTCTTCGCGTCGCCGAAATTGGCAAAGCCGTTGACGTTGGCAATCGAACCGGTGACCGACGTCTGCAGGTTGGTATATTCGAGCTGATAGAGGTTCAGGCCGATATTTACCGAGCGGTCGGCGCTGCGCCACTTCACGCCAAACTCGTAGTTGGTCGATGATTCCGGCTCCAGCGTGACGCCCGTCGGAACGCCCGCACCGGTGACCGACTGGACCTGCACCCGCGACTGGACGATGCCCGGACGGAAGCCGGTCGCCGCCGAGATGAACATCGTGAGATCATCGGTCGGCAGATAGGATAGGTTGACGCGCCAAGTGGTCACGTCCTTCGTGGTCGGGAGCGTCTCGGTCGCGTCGGCAAAGGCGCGATCGTCATGATATTGGCGCAAGCCCACCAGCGGGACCAGCTTGCCATCGAACAGCTCATAGCTGACCTCGCCGAAGAACGCATAGTTCTCGGTCAGCGTGTCATTGTCGGCGTTGATGACCACCCCAGGCAGGGTCAGTGCGTTCTCCTGCGGCCCCGACCCGTTCTGGTAGGACGCACCGACTAGCCATTTGAACGGCCCGCTGCCGTTTGAATTCAACCGCAATTCCTGCGCGAACATGCTCGGCAGGAACTGGCTCGAGAAGGAGCCGGCGGGCGAGAGCGGGATGTTGATCCCGAACACGCCGTCGAGCTGGCTGGTCGCGCTGGTGATCGAGAAGGCGTCGAAATCGACGGTCGCGGTCAGGCTGTAGAGCGTGAAGTCGCCGTTCGAGAAACCGTCCTGCCCGGCCGTGTTCTGGAAATAGGGCGGATTGACCGATGCGGTGAAGCCGGTAAAGCCCTGACGCGGGCGGAACTTCCAATATTGCGCGCGGATGTTGACGTTGTCCGCAGGGCGGAACAGCGCGACGACGCGGATGTCATCATTCTTGGCGACATTGACGCCGGTTTCATCGGGGGTGCCGTCGAACGCGCCATAATAGGCGTCGGCCCAGCCGGCATCGCGCGAGAAGCCGCCGCTAACGCGCACCGCCAGCATATCCTTGACGATCGGCACCGAAATCGCGCCAGCAACGCCATAGTTAAGGCCGTCGGCGCCGCGGGTCTGCGATGCCTCCGCCTCGAACGCATAGTCGAATTCCTTGAGGTTCGGATCGCGCGTGCGGAAGATGAACACGCCGCCCGACGAGCCCTGGCCATAGAGCGTGCCCTGCGGCCCGCGCAGCACTTCGACCCGGTCGATGTCGAGGAAGCGCACCGGCGGCGCGATGCCGAAATTGGTGACGATGAACGGCGCGTCATCGAGATAATAGCCGATCGGCGAGTCGCCATTTTGCGTCACGCTGCCGCGCAGATTGTAGAAGCGCGATCCGTTGGACTGGCGGAACCCTTCGAACGCGCCCGGCACGCTCGACACCAGGTCGCCGATGGTGCTGATATTGCGTTCCTTCAGCTCTTCGCCGTCGAACGCCTGGATCGCCAGCGGCACTTCCTGCAGCGCCTGTGCACCGCCCTTTTGCGCGGTCACGACGACCTCATCGGTCGCCGATTCCTGCGCGGTTGTGGGTTCGCTCTGCGCAAATGCCGGGGCTGCCCCCAGACCACTGACGACCGCAATGGCCGCGACTGACGTGCAGAAACGCTTCATTGTCCTCTCCCCGGTTATTTTTTCAATCGATTGCATAAAATGGCATGAGTGGGCCGAAAACTATCGTCAAGAATCGCCCCGGCCCCAGGCGATCCCGACGCCCCTTATGGCGATGGGCGCGCAAAGGCGCGGCGCAGCGCCTCGATCTTCGCGCGCGTGAACTGCTTGGCTTGCGGTGAGTCCGCCGACAGCTGATCGAACCCATGATAGGCGCCGGGAATGACCTGCAACTCGGTCGGCACTCCCGCCTCATTTAACCGCCGGGCATAGTCGATATCTTCGCTGACGAAGAGATCGACCCCGCCGACCTGAATGAAGGCAGGCGGCAGCCCGACCAGGTTCGGGGTCCGGGCCGGCACGGCACGCGCGGGCACCGTGTTGGTCCCCGGCGCCTGCCCCAGAAACGCCTTCCAGCCATATTGGTTTTCGGATGCGCTCCACCCGACCGTCGCGATATGGCCGGGCAGCTTCACCGCGCCGCCGGTGCGATCGTCGAGCATCGGATAGACCAAGGCCTGGAACGCGATCGGGATCTCGCCACGATCGCGCGCGGTGATCGCCAGCAGCGCGGCATGGCCGCCGCCCGCGCTCTCGCCGGTCACTGCGATGCGGCTGCGGTCGAGGCCCAGCTCCGCCGCGCTGTGATACATCCAGCGCAGTCCGGCATAATTGTCCTCGATCGAGCCTTCAAAAGTCGTTTCGGGCGCGAGGCGATATTCGACGCTGACGATCACCGCATCCAGCTCGCGCGCCATGTCCTGCAGCCGGCGTACATCGGTCGCTGCCGTGCCGAGGATATAGCCACCGCCATGGGTGTGGAGGATTCCGGGGCGGCTCGTCCCCGCCTTCGCATTGATCACGAACAGCTTGACCTGCGGCGCGCCGGCGGGGCCGGGGATCAACTTCTCCACCACCGGGATATCGGCGTGGCGCGGAGGCACCGGCGGCCCACCGCCGCGCTTGCGCGACGACAGCACCATTGCCTCGTCGATCGTCCCCATCATTTTGGAAAAGCCGATCGCCATGCGTGCGCCCGCACGCAGTTCCGGCGCGATCGGCGCGAGCTTGGCTTCATCTTCGGCCGAGAGCTGGACCGGCGGCGGCCCCTGCTGCGCCAGCGCGGGCACGGGCATGGTCGCGACGCTGAGCAAAGCGGCTCCACAGACGATGGAAATCCTCGCGCGCATCCCACTCTCCCAACCACTTATCGTTCGGACTCGGGTCCGTTATGGCGACATCCTATTAGCAATCGATTGCAAGTCAACTCCACCAAAGTCGTAGGTCGCGTGACGCTTGGGCTCAGCTGGACTCGCGGACGATCAGTTCGGGGGTCAGGATCGTCGATCCGGTCGCGTCGCCCGCGATGCGCTTCATCAGGCTGTCGACCAGATGCGCCGCACCGGCGGAGAGGTTCTGACGTACCGTCGAGAGCGGCGGGGCACTGGTGCGCGCCAGATACAAGTCGTCATAGCCGACCACTCTCACGTCCCCCGGCACCGACAGGCCGCGCGTCGCCAGCACCTGAATCGCCGTCAGCGCGATCAAATCGGATGCGGCGAAGATGCCGTCGGGCAGGATGTCGGATTGATCCAGAAACGCATCGATATCCGATCCGCTGACTTCCGAATCGAAATGGGTCGTCGCATCGACCAGCCGGATCCCGTCCTGCGCGGCGATCGCAGCCTTGGCACCTTCAAGGCGCAAGGACGGCTCGATCGCCTGAGTATTGCCGAGAAACGCGATCTTGCGACAGCCACGATCGATCAGATGCTGGGTCGCGAGCCGCCCGCCGAGGAAATTGTCGGTGCCGACCGAGCAATGGATCTGCCCCTGCACGAACCCGCCCCAGGCGACGAGCGGCAGATAGTCGGCGGCGGTGCGATCGAGCACCTGCGACTGGTCCGACTGGCCGACGATGATGAAGCCATCGACACGGTCGGCGTCGATCAGCCGCGCCAACCAATTGTCCTGATTGGGAATGACGCGCGACAGCATCAGGTCGAACCCGCGCTCGCTCAGCTCGTCGGCGAGATAGCCGATCAGCGTCATGAAGAACGGGTCGGACAGATGCTGTCCGCGATCATGGCCCAGCGGCACCACCACGCCGATCGCGCCGCGCTGCTTGGTGCGCAGATTGCGGGCGAGCGCGCTGGGGCGGAAGTCGTGTTTCTCGGCAAGCTTGCGGATGCGTTCGGAGGTCTTGCTATTGACCATCGTCTTGCCCGCCAGCGCGCGCGATACGGTCGCTGCCGACACGCCCGCCAGTTCGGCGAGGTCGTAGATGGTCTTGATCTTGCGCGCCAAATTCCGCCTCCCCCTCACGCAACCATGGGGATAGGGTCGCGCCGCCCCCTTTGCAACAAGCCCGTCCCCGGTTGCAGCCTAGTCGCGCCGGAACCGGACGAGGTCGATCGCGCGTGCCATCGCCGCATTGCCCGCGTCGTTGGGGTGGACGTTATCGCCCGGATCATAGGCCGGGTTGAGCCGCGTTGGACGCGCCGGATCACGCAGCACCGCGTCGAAATCGACCAGCGCGTCGAACTTGCCGCTCGACCGGATCCACTGGTTCACCGCCTGGCGCAGCGCCTCGGTCTTCTCGCTATACAGCCATGTCCCTTCGGTCGGCGCGATCGTCCCACCCATCACCTTGATCCCGTGCAGATGGGCACGGTCGATGAATTGTGAATAGGCCGCGATCAGATCGTCCGCAGTCACCGCCTCGCTCGCGGGTATCCCCGGAATCGCCGCGAAGTTGATGTCGTTGATCCCCTCCAGCAGGATCACCCAGCGCACGCCGGGCCGCGCGAGCACGTCGCGGTCAAATCGGGCCAGCGCGGACAGCCCGGCCCCGTCGCGACGCACCCGGTTGCCCGAAATCCCCATGTTGATGACCGACAGGTGCCGCGTGCGGACATCCCCCTGCAACCGCTCGGCCAGCAGCTCCGGCCACGCCCGTCCTGCGTCCGGCGTCGTGCCATAGCCATCGGTAATCGAGTCACCAAAGGCGACGATCGTGCCCGCTTTGGCATCCGCCTGCACCGCCAGCCCGCTCAGCCCGCTCAGCCAGAAATAAGACCGGTTGGTGTCCGCGCCGGGTAGGACCGCGTCGCCGGTGCGGTCGCCCTTGGCGACATAGCTAGTGCGCAGTCCCAGCGGATGCAGCGTATTGACTGCGACATCGTCGGGAAGGTGGATCGACACCGCGAGCAGCTCCAGCGCCGCAACGTCGAGCGCGACGGGATCGCTGAACACCACCGCGCCCGGCTGGATCGTGACGCCCGCCTGCCCGGCAAAGCTGAGCGCCCGCGACGTATCCGCGCGGATCGCCCCGGCTTGCGCGCTCTTGGCAATCGTCGCGCGGCCGATGCGCAGCGGCTCCCCGCCGCTCGCATTGGAAAATTGCACCCGCCACACGCTGCCTTTGATGGTCGGGCGGATCACCATGCGCACCGTCTGATCCTGCAGTCGTTCCGGCGTCGGCAGGATCGGCGAGGGCGTTGCGGGCGGCGGCGGCG
>NZ_JAIXHL010000035.1 GCF_030145815.1 Sphingomonas sp. | reverse complement strand
GCGGTGGCGGGCGCCGGGGCCGGGGTCGCAGCGGCGGGGGCCGGGGCCGCGGCGCCCGAGCCGGCCTCGATCGTGCCGATCAGCGCGCCGACATTGACGGTGTCGCCGACGGCGACGGCATGCGCGCCCATCACGCCCGCGACGGGGGCGGGAACTTCGACCGAGACCTTGTCGGTCTCGAGGCTGGCGACGGGTTCGTCCGCCGCGACGGGTTCGCCCGGCTGCTTGAGCCACTCGCCCAGCGTCGCTTCGGTGATCGATTCGCCCAGCACGGGGACGAGGATTTCGGTGGCCATCTCGTTGGGTCCTTCCTGGGGGATCAGGCGCCCGCCTTGCCGGCGGTCTTGGGGTCTTCGGTGGTGCGTGCGCGGCGGATTTCCTCGCGCACATTATGGCCGAGCGCGTCGGCGATCAGCGCGCCCTGTTCGGCCTGGTGGCGCTTCATCAGGCCGGTGGCGGGCGATGCCGCCGCGGCGCGACCGGCATAACGCGGACGCTGCGGCTTGATGCCCGCTTCGACCATGCATGCCTCGATATAGGGTTCGACGAAGAACCAGTAGCCGTTGTTGCGCGGCTCTTCCTGCGCCCACACCACTTCCTCGACATTGGTCATGCGCGACAGGCGCGCGACCAGCGGATCGCCGGGGAAGGGATAGAGCTGTTCGATGCGGATGATCGCGGTGTTCTTGTCGCCCGCCGCGTCGCGCGCCTCGATCAGGTCGTAGGCGACCTTGCCGGTGCACAGCACCACGCGCTTCACATCCTTGTCCGCCGGTGCCGAAGGGTCCGACAGGATGCGCATGAAGTGCGTGTCGCCCTGGAACTGGTCGGCGGTCGACACTGCGAGCTTGTGGCGCAGCAGCGACTTGGGCGTCATGATCACCAGCGGCTTGCGGAAATTGCGGTGCATCTGGCGACGCAGCAGGTGGAAATAGTTCGCCGGGGTGGTGACGTTCGCGACCTGCATATTGTCGCCCGCGCACAGCTGAAGGAAGCGTTCGGGACGCGCGGAGCTATGCTCGGGGCCCTGGCCTTCATAGCCGTGCGGGAGCAGCATGACGAGGCCGTTGGCGCGCAGCCATTTGGACTCGCCCGACGCGATGAACTGATCGATCATGATCTGCGCGCCGTTGACGAAGTCGCCGAACTGCGCCTCCCACAGCACCAGGCTCTTGGGGTCGGCGAGGGCATAGCCATATTCGAAGCCTAGCACGCCATATTCGGAGAGCGGGCTGTCGAGCACCTCGAACCGGCCGTGCGGGATGGTGCTGAGCGGCACGTACTTGCGCTCGTCGGTCTGGTCGACCCAGACGGCGTGACGCTGGCTGAACGTGCCGCGGCCTGAATCCTGGCCCGACAGGCGGACGCCATAGCCTTCCGACAGCAGCGCGCCGAAGGCCAGTGCCTCACCGGTCGCCCAGTCGAAATTCTCGCCCGACTTGAACATGTTCGCCTTGGCATCGAGCACGCGCAGCAGCGTCTTGTGCGGGGTCAGCCCCTCGGGAACGCTGGTCAGTGTGCGACCGAGGCTGTCGAACAACTTCTTGTCGATGCCGGTTTCGACGTTGCGGCGCGCATTTTCGGCGTCGACCGGGGCGGACAGGCCGGTCCAGCGGCCGCCGAACCAGTCGGCCTTGTTCGCCTTGTAGGTCGCGCCCGCGCTGAACTCGTCCTCGAGGTGCGCGGTGAAGTCGGCGATGTGCTTGGCCGCGAAGCCGCCATCGATCACGCCCTCGCCCTCAAGCCGCTTGGCATAGAGGTCGGCGACGCCGGGATGGCCCTTGATCTTGGCGTACATCAGCGGCTGGGTGAAGGACGGTTCGTCGCCTTCGTTGTGGCCGAAGCGGCGATAGCACCACATGTCGATCACGACGTCGCGCTTGAACTTCTGACGATATTCGATCGCCATCTTGCACGCGAAGGTCACCGCTTCGGGATCGTCGCCGTTGACGTGGAAGATCGGCGCCATCACGCCCTTCGCCACGTCCGACGGATAGGGCGAGGAGCGCGCGAATTGCGGGCTCGTCGTGAAGCCGATCTGGTTGTTGATGATGAAGTGGATGCAGCCGCCGGTATTGTAGCCACGGATGCCGGAGAAGCCGAGGCACTCCCACACGATGCCCTGACCCGCGAACGCCGCGTCGCCGTGCAGCAGCACGGGGAGCACCTGCTCATGGTCCTCAAGGTCGTTGCGGTTGGTCTGCTGCGCGCGGACCTTGCCGAGCACGACCGGGTTCACCGCTTCGAGGTGCGAGGGGTTGGCGACCAGCGACATATGGACGCTGATCCCGTCGAACTCGCGATCGGTGCTGGTGCCGAGATGGTATTTCACGTCGCCCGAACCGCCGATATCGTCGGGGTTGGCCGAGCCGCCGGCGAATTCGTGGAAGATCACGCGATAGGGCTTGGCCATCACGTTGGCGAGCATGTTGAGGCGGCCGCGATGCGCCATGCCGTACACGATCTCGCGCACGCCGTACTGGCCGCCATACTTGATGATCGCTTCCATCGCGGGGATCATCGATTCACCGCCGTCAAGGCCGAAGCGCTTCGTGCCGACATACTTCTTGCCGAGGAACTTTTCCCACTGCTCGGCCTCGATCACCTTGGACAGGATCGCCTTCTTGCCGTTGGGCGAGAATTCGATCGCCTTGTCCTGGCCCTCGATCCGCTCCTGCAGGAAGCGGCGCTCCTCCACATCGGCGATGTGCATATATTCGAGGCCGACATTGCCGCAGTAATTCTTGCGCAGCGTGGCGACGATTTCGCGCATCGTCGCCTTTTCGAGGCCGAGCGTGCCGCCGAGATAGATCGGGCGGTCCATGTCAGCGTCGGTGAAGCCGTGATATTCGGGCGTCAAGTCGGCGGGCAACTCCTGCTTCGACAGGCCGAGCGGGTCGAGATTGGCGGCGAGATGGCCGCGCACGCGATAGGTGCGGATCAGCAGCATCGCGCGGATCGAATCATTCGCGGCGCGCGCGATGTCGGCAGTCGATGCGGCAGGGGCAGGGGCCGCCGCCGGGGCCGGGGCACCGCCGCGTGCAGGCTTGGGCGCCGGCTCCATCTGGGTCGGGTCGAGCGCCGCGGTCAGCGCGTCGGTGTCCTTCAGCGGCCAGCGCGGATTGGCCCAGCTCGGGCCGGTTGCAGTGTTTTCCAGCCCGGCGAACCACTCACGCCAGCCGGCCTCGACCGAGGCGGGGTCCGCCTTGAACTTCGCATACATCGTCTCGACGAAAGCGGGGCTTACGCCACCAGCGATATCCGCGAAATCCATTGCCTGATCACCCATAAACCACCTCGTCGCCCCGGCGAAGGCCGGGGCCGCCCAGTTTGTCGAACCAGCGCCTGGCCGCTGGCGGCCCCGGCCTGCGCCGGGGCGACGTACAACTTTAGCCCTTCAACGCCTCGAGCAGCGTTTCGCCGAGCAGGCTGGGCGATTGCGACACGCGGATGCCCGCTGCCTCCATCGCCGCGATCTTGCTCTCGGCATCGCCCTTGCCGCCCGACACGATCGCGCCGGCATGGCCCATGCGACGGCCCGGAGGCGCGGTGCGGCCCGCGATGAAGCCGGCCATCGGCTTTTTGCGGCCGCGCTTGGCTTCGTCGATCAGGAACTGCGCGGCCTGCTCTTCGGCATCGCCGCCGATTTCGCCGATCATGATGATGCTCTCGGTCGCGTCGTCGGCGAGGAACAGCTCAAGCACGTCGATGAAGTTGGTGCCGTTGACCGGATCGCCGCCGATGCCGACTGCGGTGGTCTGGCCGAGGCCGGCGTTGGTGGTCTGGAACACCGCTTCATAGGTCAGCGTGCCCGAGCGCGAGACGACGCCGACGCTGCCCTTCGAGAAGATGTTGCCGGGCATGATGCCGATCTTGCACTCGCCAGGCGTAAGCAGGCCGGGGCAGTTCGGGCCGATCAGGCGCGACTTGCTGCCGGACAGGGCGCGCTTCACCTTGACCATGTCAAGCACCGGAATGCCTTCGGTGATGCACACGATCAGCGGGATTTCGGCGTCGATCGCTTCCAGGATCGAGTCCGCGGCGAAGGGCGGCGGGACGTAGATGACCGATGCGTCGGCGCCGGTCTTGCTCTTGGCTTCGGCAACCGTGTCGAACACCGGCAGGCCGATATGCGTCGTGCCGCCCTTGCCCGGGGTCACGCCGCCGACCATCTGGGTGCCATATGCCAGCGCCTGCTGGGTGTGGAAGGTGCCGGTCTCACCGGTCATACCCTGCGTGATGACCTTGGTATTCCGGTCGATGAGAATGGACATTCAGAACCCTCCGATAGATTGCGAGACCAGGACCAGGCCCTGGATGCCGTAAGATGAGCCCAGCGGGTGACCGCGTGGGACATAGGTAATTTCGAGGCTCGTACCAGCCTGCCATGGTTCCCACACCCGCTTGGTCGCGGTGCCGTTGGCCTGAACCCCGGTCGGAGCCGATCCGACCCAGCCATCGATCACTTCGCGCGGCGGGGCGGCGGGGGCGTCGAGGTCGTAGGCGCGGCAGCCATTGCCCCAATAGCCTTCCTTGGCGACGAAGCGGCTGGTGACGAGCCAGACGGTGCGGCCGTCAAAGCTGTGGCGGAACATCTGGCCGACCTGAGTGCCGTCGGGCTCCTCGGCCTGCACCGCCTTGCGGCCCATGGCGGTGATGCGGGCGACGCGCGGATCGGCATCGGCCTCCGCGACCTCGGTCCAGCCCGCAGCCTTGGCGGCGGGGGCGATCGTGTCGAACGCCGACTTGCCGTCCGCGGTCTTGAGGTTGAAGCACGCCGCCTTGAACGCCGCAAACAGCGGCGATGGCGCAGGTGTGGGTTGTGCCGAAATTGCAGCGGCGAGCATCAACACGCTCATCGCGGCACCACGTGCGGAGCTTCAAATCGCTCAGCAAGCATCTTTGCCATGACCCGATTGTATGCCGTCTTGCGCACCTTGGGCGTCGCAGAGTCGAGTTGAACCGCTTCCAACATCACATGATCGCCAAGCTCGCGAACGACCATGACCCAGCCATCAACTTCGTTTCCGCTAATCGCGTGAACGGTCGCGCCGGGTGCTCGTTCAATCGGCTTGTAGGGACGCTTGCCTTGGAGTGCGATCAGGCGATCTGCGCTTTCTTCCAAATTGGCAGTCCGCGACAGGACTACGCACCGTTCGGCCACACCATGATTTGCGGGACGATACTCAGCTACGGCAAGCATTGCCACAGCAGGCTGCTCTGCAAACTTCCAAAGCTTCAGCGAGGTAGGGCGATTGAAGCGAGCCGCTAGCTTCTTTGGCATTTCTGCAGGGTCACCTGCGGAAATGCTGCCGGACATCGTCATGCCGCCATCGACGCACGCCTGCCAGAACAGCGACACCGCCTGCTCGGAAGCAGACGGCGCAGCTGTGGCAAGGGCGAGCGCAAGCAGCATCGATCAGGCCAGCGAGCTGTCGATTGCCTTGCACGCGACGAGCAGTTCCTTAACCGCGTCGACCGAGACCTGGAGGTTGGCCTTAGCCTCGTCGTCCAGTTCGATCTCGATCACCTGCTCGACGCCGTTCGCACCAATGATCACGGGCACGCCGACATAGAGGTCATCGACGCCATATTGGCCTGTCAGGTGCGCGGCGCAGGGGAGCAGGCGCTTCTGGTCGTAGAGATACGCCTCGGCCATCGCGATGCCGCTGGTCGCCGGAGCGTAGAAGGCCGAACCGGTTTTGAGCAGGCCGACGATCTCACCGCCGCCCGAACGGGTGCGCTGAACGATCGCGTCGATCCGCTCCTGCGTGGTGCGGCCCATCTTGATCAGGTCGGGGACGGGGATGCCCGCGACGGTCGAATACTGGACCACCGGGACCATCGTGTCGCCGTGACCGCCGAGGACGAAGCTGTTCACTTCCTTGACCGACACCTTGAATTCGTCGGCAAGGAAATGGCTGAAGCGCGCCGAGTCGAGCACGCCGGCCATGCCGACGACCTTGCTGTGCGGCAGGCCGGAGAATTCGCGCAGCGCCCACACCATCGCGTCGAGCGGGTTGGTGATGCAGATGACGAAGGCGTCGGGGGCGTTGGCAGCGATGCCCTCGCCGACGGCCTTCATGACCTTGAGGTTGATGCCAAGCAGGTCGTCGCGGCTCATGCCCGGCTTGCGCGCGACGCCGGCGGTGACGATGATGACGTCCGCGCCCGCGATGTCGGCATAGTCGTTGCTGCCGGTGATCGTCGCGTCAAACCCTTCGACCGGGCCGCACTGCGACAGGTCCAGCGCCTTGCCCTGCGGAACGCCCTCAACCACGTCGAACAGGACGATGTCGCCCAGTCCCTTGAGTGCAGCGAGATGGGCAAGCGTGCCGCCGATATTGCCGGCGCCGATAAGGGCGATCTTCTTGCGGGCCAAATGAGCCTCCCTGAACATGCGTTGGGCGGCCGGTCCTACTTGTTGGCCGCAGGGACGGAGGCGCCTTAGGCGCATTATAGAGGCGGGGCAACCGACGAATTGCGCGGTGTCAAGAAATCTTTGCTCGTGCGAATTAGTTGCAATAAGGTGGGTGTTGAGCGGGTTGCTTCTCAATCCTCCCCCTGGCGGGGGAGGATTATTCAGGGTTGCGCCACCAAGCGCGCGGCCACCGCTTCCGCCACCTTGATCCCGTCGATCGCGGCGGAGAGGATGCCGCCCGCATAGCCTGCGCCTTCGCCAGCCGGGAACAGGCCGGGGGTGTTGAGGCTCTGAAAATCGCCGCCGCGCGTGATGCGGACGGGACTGGAGGTGCGCGTCTCGACGCCGGTCATGATCGCGTCGGGGTGGTCGTAATTGGCGATGCGGCGGCCGAAGATGGGGAGCGCCTCACGGAAGGCCTCGATCACGAAGGGCGGCAGACAGGCGGACAGGTCGGTGGGAGTGACGCCCGGCTTGTAGCTCGGCACCACTTCGCCGATTGCGGTCGAGGCGCGGCCCGCCAGCAGGTCGCCGACGCGCTGGACCGGGGCGTTATAGTTGGAGCCACCGGCGATGAACGCCAGATCCTCGAACTGGCGCTGCAGCGCGATGCCCGCCAATGGCCCGTTGGGATAGTCGCGCGCGGGGT
This sequence comes from Sphingomonas sp., assembly GCF_030145815.1. Classification (GTDB taxonomy): domain Bacteria; phylum Pseudomonadota; class Alphaproteobacteria; order Sphingomonadales; family Sphingomonadaceae; genus Sphingomonas. The sequence continues at coordinate 18,303 of NZ_JAIXHL010000035.1, read as the reverse complement.
CGATTGCGACGACGAGGCCGGAATTGGCGTTGAATTCGGCGCGCGAATATTGGCTCATGCCATTGGTGACGACGCGGCCTTCCTCGCTGGTCGCGGCGACGACGCGGCCGCCGGGGCACATGCAGAAGCTGTAGACGCTGCGCCCGTTCGAAGCGTGATGGACCACCGAATAGGCGGCGGGGCCGAGATCGGGATGCTTGGCGCAATTGCCGAAGCGGGCGGTGTCGATCCACGCCTGCGGATGTTCGATCCGCACGCCGATGGCGAAAGGCTTGGCCTCGACATGCACGCCGCGGCGGTGGAGCATTTCGAAGGTCGGGCGCGCGCTATGGCCGACCGCGAGCACAACCATGTCGGTTTCTAGGAAACTGCCATCGTGGAGATGGAGGCCGCGCAGGTTGCGGTTGGCGTCCAGCTCGATGTCGTCGACGCGCGTCTGCCAGCGATATTCGCCGCCCAGCTCCTCGATCGCCCCGCGCATGCTTTCGACCATGGTGACGAGGCGGAAGGTGCCGATATGCGGGTGCGCTTCCCACAGGATGTCGTCAGGCGCGCCGGCCTTCACGAACTCCTCCAGCACCTTGCGGCCGAGGAAGCGGGGGTCCTTGACCCGGCAATAGAGCTTGCCATCGGAGAAGGTGCCCGCGCCGCCTTCGCCGAACTGGACGTTGCTGTCGGGGTTGAGTTCGCTGCGCCGCCACAGGCCCCAGGTGTCCTTGGTCCGTTGGCGCACCACCTTGCCGCGATCGAGGATGATCGGGCGGAAGCCCATTTGCGCGAGGATCAGGCCGGCAAAGATGCCACAGGGGCCAGCGCCGATCACGACAGGCCGCTTGCCTGACCAGCCGGCGGGCGCAGCGACCGGCGGGCGGTAGGTCATGTCGGGAGTGGGGCGGACATCCTTGTCGTCCGGGAAGCGCGCGAGCACGGCGGCTTCGTCGGTCAGGTCGAGGTCGAAGGTGTAGACGAGTTGAATCGCGTTGCGGCGGCGCGCGTCGTTGCCGCGCTTGAACAGGGTCCAGCCGCGCAGTTCCGCCCGCGCGATGCCGAGCCGGTCGCAGATCGCGGCGGGAATCGCTTCGGGTGCGTGGTTCAGGGGGAGGTTGAGGCCGGAGAGACGGAGCATGGGGGCGCTTTAGGGGGGAATGGCGCGACCTTCAAATCCTCCCCGGAACGGGGAGGGGGACCGCCTGCGCAGCGGGTGGTGGAGGGGGCCCGAGGCAACGGACTCCCTTGCCTCGGGCCCCCTCCGTCAGCGCTTCGCGCTGCCACCTCCCCGTGCCGGGGAGGATTTTGGGTGCTTGCCGACCCCCTCCAACCCGTTAAACCCTTACATCAAAGGGATTGGGGGATTCTGAACCATGGCAACCACCGCAGACGAGGCGTTGGCACAGCGTGAGCCGGGCAAGGCGGAGATGCGGCAGGTGGTGACGGCGTCATCGCTGGGCACCGTGTTCGAATGGTATGACTTCTTTATCTACGGCACGCTCGCCGCGTCGGGGATCATCGGGCGGACCTTTTTCGCGACCGGCAACCCGGTGCTGGAGGCGCTTTATGCCTGGGCCGGGTTCGCGGTCGGCTTCGGGTTCCGGCCATTGGGCGCGGTGTTGTTCGGATATCTGGGCGACAAGCTCGGGCGTAAATACACCTTCCTCGTCACGATCACGCTGATGGGCATCGCGACGGCCGGGGTGGGGCTGGTGCCGTCCTATGCCAGCATTGGCGTTGCCGCGCCGATGATCGTCATTGGGCTGCGCATCCTGCAGGGGCTGGCGCTGGGCGGGGAATATGGCGGGGCGGCGATCTATGTCGCGGAGCATTCGCCGCCGGGCCGGGCCGGCTATCATACCAGTTTCATCCAGGCGAGCGTGTCGGCGGGGTTCATCCTGAGCCTGGCGGTGGTGCTGATCACGCGGTTCAGCATGACGTCGGCGACGTTCGACGATTGGGGCTGGCGTCTGCCCTTCATCTTTTCGATCGCCTTGCTCGCCATCTCGCTGTGGATGCGCGTCAAGCTCAACGAAAGCCCGGTGTTCAAGGCGATGAAGGCGTCGGGCGAGATTGCGCGCAATCCGCTCAAGGAGAGCTTCACCTACCCGGGCAACTGGCGGCGGTTGATGGTGGCCTTGTTCGGGATCGCGGCGGGGCTGACGGTGATCTGGTACACGGCGACCTTCTCGGTCCTGTCGTTCCTGCAGGGGCCGATGCGGGTCGAACCGGTGGTCGCGCAATTGCTCGCAGCGGGGGGCGCGGCGGCGGGGCTGTTCTGGTTCATCCTGTTCGGCAAGCTCTCCGACAAGATCGGGCGCAAGAAGCCGATCATCATCGGCTATGGCTTTACGCTGTTGCTGCTGTTCCCGCTCTTCTGGGCGATGGGGCATGCCGCCAATCCGGGGTTGGCCGAGGCGGCGAAGCGCGCGCCGGTGGTCGTTTCGGGACCGGACTGCGCCTATGACCCCTTTGCCGCGCAGCAGAGCACAACGTGCGGCCAGTTGATGGACTATCTGTCCAAAAAGGGCATCCCCTATACCCAGGCGGTGACCCCATCGGCGTCGGTCGCGATCGGCAGCGTGCCGGTCGTGTCCAATACCTCGGTCGACATCGACAAGGCGCTGGCCGATGCCGGTTATTCGCTGGACAAGGTGACTCCGGGCACCGTCGATCTGGTGCTGATCCTGATCGCGATCATCGCGCTGGCGGCATTGTCGGGGGCGACCTATGGCCCGGTCGCGGCGCTGCTGACCGAACTGTTCCCGCCGCGCATCCGCTACAGTTCGATGTCGATCCCTTATCATATCGGGACGGGCTATTTCGGCGGATTCCTTCCGCTGATCAGCCAATTTATGGTGGCCAAGAGCGGCGATCCCTATGCTGGGCTGTGGTACACTTGGGCGGTCGTCGCCATGGCGCTGGCGGTGACGCTGTTCTTCCTCAAGGAACGCGATCTGGTCCACGAGTGATTGCGGTCGAGCGCTGCCTTGCCTAACCGGGCGGCATGATCGCTTCCCCGCTTCGCCTGCGTCTCGATCGCGACGCGCTGGTCGCCAATTGGCGCATGCTTGCCGCGTTGAGCGGGCCAGCGGCGTGCGGCGCGGCGGTCAAGGCCAATGGCTATGGGCTGGGCGCGCGCAAGGTGGTGCAGCATCTTGCGGCGGCGGGGTGCCGCGATTTCTTTGTTGCGACCTGGGCTGAGGCGCCGACGCTGGCCGATGCGGGTGTTGCGGTATCGGTGCTGCATGGCGTGCGCGAGGAGGACATGGCGGTCGCGCTGGGGACGACGCATGCCCGGCCGGTGCTGAACAGCGTGCAGCAGGTGCGGCGCTGGCGTGAGGCGGGCGGCGGTGCGTGCGATGTGATGGTCGATACCGGCATGAACCGGCTTGGCATCCGGCCAGAGGATGTGACGGCGGGGCTGCTCGACGGGCTTCCGGTGGACACGTTGATGAGCCATCTCGCCAGCGCGGACGAGGATGCGCCGTTGAATGCGCGGCAGCGTGACGCCTTTGCGGCGTTGCGCGGCCGGGGCGGGGCGCGGCGGATGAGTCTGGCCAATTCGGCGGGCATCGCGCTTGGGCCGGATTATGCGTTCGACCTGACCCGCCCGGGGATTGCGCTGTACGGGGCGGTGCCGGTGCCTGCGCTGGCCGGGCGGACGCGGCAGGTGGTGACGCCCGAGGCGCAGATCCTGCAACGGCGGCTGGCGCCGGCGGGGGCGAGTGTCGGTTACAATGCGACCTGGACCGCGACGGTCGATACCGAGGTGGCGATCGTCAATCTGGGCTATGCCGATGGCTATCTGCGCTGTTTTTCGGGCAAGGGGCGGGCGATGCGCGGCGATCAGGTCTTGCCGGTGATCGGGCGCGTTTCGATGGACCTCACAGCAGTCGATGTCAGCGCCGCGCCGGAGCTGGCCGAGGGCGACTGGTTGGCGATGGATTACGACCTGCCGACGGTTTCGGCGCTGTCTGGTTTGTCGCAATATGAACTACTGACCGGGCTGGGCGCGCGGTACGACCGGATCTGGGGTTGAAGCTGCAACCGGTTCAGCGTTGCGAAAGGCGCGATCCGGTACCATCTTGGGTAACAGAGGAGTGGAACGTCATGCGATTTGCAATTGCCACCGCCGCCGCCCTTGCCGCCCTGACCCTGCCGGGCGCTGCAACGGCCGATCAGAAGCCTTATCCCAAGGGTGAAGCCGAACTCGCCAAGATGCTCGAAGGGCGCGTTGCCGGAAAGCCGGTGAAGTGCGTGTCCAGCTCATCGCTGGGCCAGAGCACGGTGATCGACAAGACCGCGATCGTCTATCGCGTCGGATCGAAGCTTTACGTCAACCGCCCGCGCGGCGGCGCCGAGCAGCTGAGCGACGACGAGATCCTGGTCACCAAAATCTATGGCAGCCAGCTGTGCAACGTCGACAAGATCGATCTGGTCGATCGCACGTCGCGGATGTGGAGCGGGTTCGTCGTGCTGGGCGATTTCGTGCCGTATACGAAGGTCAAAGACGCGCGCTGAACGGCGCATCCGAGCCGAACAAGAAGAGGCCGGCGGTTCCGATGGGAACCGCCGGCCTTTCTTTTCGATCCGGTGAAGGATCGGGGTCCCGAAGGACCCCGATCGATCAGAAACCGGCCTTCACGCCGATGTAGAACTGGCGACCGCGGATATCGTAACCGCTGTACAGCGGCGCGTTACCAGCGACGAAGTTCGTGTAACCAGCAGTGATCTTCGGCGGTTCAGTGTCGAAGATGTTCCGGACGCCGAGCGAGAACGAGTAGTTCTTCATGTCATACCGGATGTTCGCGGTATGCAGGAAGTAATCGTCCGTGTTCCACTTATACTCCTCGTAGGTGAAGCCGCCATTGGCCGGCTGCGAGTAGTATTCGTTGGAGTCCGTCTTGCCGACCCACTCCACGCCGTAGCGCAGATTCCAGCCATCCTTGCGGAAGCCGACGTCGAACGTGCCGGTCCACTCGGGGTTTTCGAGCTGACCAACCAGTTCGAAGATCGCGTTGGTCGGCAGCGTGCGGCTGTAGCGGCTGATGAACTTGGTAGCCTGCGCACCGATGCGGAACTCACCGCCGAACATTTCACGGGTGTAGCGCAGGGTGAAGTCGATGCCTTCAGCCTTTGCGTCCGAAATGTTGACGTAGCTCTGGATCACCGTCAGTCGACCCGTGCCCGGGCCGGTGTACGGCTCACGCGTGATCAGGCCGCTGTCGCAGGTCGTGCGCTGCGGGTTGTTGTAGCACTGCGCCAGCACGGTGGCTGCCGAGAGCTGAGCAACGCCGTTGTCGATCTTCACACGGAAGTAGTCGACGGCCAGCGACAGGTTGCCGAACGATTCGCCGAGGCGCGGTTCGAGCACACCACCGAAGGTCAGCGCCTTCGAGGTTTCTGCCTCGAGACCCGCAGCCGCACCACCCAGGCCGATGACCTGAACGCTGCTGTTCTGCGTGAACGCGCCGCCACCCGGCAGACCTTCGGCCAAGCAACGCTCGCGGATCAACTGAGTCGTCGTATCGTTGAAGTTGTTGCAAGGGTCGGTGTTCTGGCTGAGGAAGCCCGAGGTCGCGCCCTGGAACTGCTCATACAGCGCCGGAGCGCGGTAGGAGGTGCCATAGCTACCGCGGAACGAAACGCCACGGACCGGCGAGAGGATGCCGCCGATCTTGTAGGTCCACTGACCGCCGTACGAACGATAGTGGGTATAGCGGCCCGACGCGTTGATCGTCAGGTTATGAATCAGCTGATCCGACAGGATCGGCAGTTCGATTTCGCCATAACCTTCCCACACGCCATCGCTGCCGACCGTGGGAGTCGACGAGGTGAAGCCGTACAGGTTGTTGCGGACGCTTTCCGGCGACGGCTGATCGTTGATGCTCGCTTCGCGATTCTCGACGCCCAGAGCGACCTGAACCATACCACCGGGCAGCTTGAACAGCGGACCGTTGATGTCGAGCGTGACCGTGCGTTCACGATACTTGGTGCGACCGGTCACCGGATCGGTGATGAAGTCGAACCATGCCGGAGCGATCGTGCGGGCGTTGCCGCCGACGATGCCCGAGGTCAGCGCCGGAGCTGCGACGCAGCCGCCGACGGTGTTGGTGCAGGCGGTGCCAGCGGCATTGACCTGCATCGACTGCGCGAGGCGGTCGGCGAGGATCAGGTCGGAGGTGTAGCTCGAATCCGCCCAGCTCTTGCCGACGAAGAAGTCGTAGCGCCAGTCAAACGGCAGCTCACCACGCATACCACCGTTGAGGCGGACAAAGTCCTGCGTCTGGTAGTTGTCGTAGGTGCCATAGCTGGAGAAGACGCGGATACCCGTGGTGTAGGGAACCTGCGGCTGCGGTGCCAGGAACGCCGTGGCGAAGCGCAGTTCGGCCGGGATCAGCGGGCTGCCCAGCTGATAGTCCAGCGTCAGCTGGCGGTGGCCGGTCTGCGACGACTTGCGACGGCTGATCAGGACGTTGGTGTAGAATTCGGCATTGCCGAGGATCGACGTCTCGTAGGTCGCCTCACCGTAACCGGTGATGATCTCCGCCGGCGTCACGACATCGACGTCGAGCATGTCCGGGTCGAAGGTATCGCGAACGTCGAGCGGGAGCGTGCCGCCGCCGACGCACTCATAGCCCGGGATCTGGCCGCCGACACCGGCGCGCGGACGCCAGCGGTTGCAGACACCGGTATAGTTCTGCGGGGCACCAGCGCCAACCGGCGTTGCCGGCGACCGCACGATGCTGGGCGTGCCGATCGTGTTGACGGTGACACCGCCATTGTCGATCGAGAAGCACTTCGGGCGACCGGTCAGCGGGTCGATATAATCGCCCGAGCCAAAGTCATTGCCATTGGTGCCATAATAGGTCGTCGGGCACTGGGCCCATTCGATGTCGCGCAGCTTCAGCGCTTCACGGCGATAATATTCGATCGACGCCGAAGCGCGGAAATTCTCGGTGCTGAAGCCGCCGACCAGCGAGTAGCGGTAGCTGTTGCCCGAACCGCTGCCGATGATGTTGTGCTGGGCTTCGGCGGTGATGCCCTTGACGTTCTGGCGCGTCACGATGTTGATGACGCCCGCAACTGCGTCCGAACCGTAAACCGACGAAGCGCCGGTGTTCAGGATTTCGATGCGGTCGATCATTGCGTTCGGCAGCACGTTAAGGTCGGCCGCACCGACGCCACCGCGCGAACCGGCGGGTGCAACGCGACGGCCGTTCAGCAGCACCAGGGTACGGGTCGTGCCCAGGCCGCGGAGCGAGACGGTGTTGACGCCCGGACCACCGTTGACGACGAAGCCGCCATAGGTGTCGTTGATCTGATCGGTACCACCGGTGACGGCGGTCGACTGCAGGATTTCAGCGGTCGAGTTGAAACCGGCTGCGGTCGCCTCATCGCGCGTGATCAGGTTGATCGGGTCGGCACCGTTGAACTGGTTGCGGCGGATGCGCGAACCGACGACGGTAACTTCCTGTGCTTCACTCGCCGATGCCTCGGTGGCCTCATCGCTTTGCGCGGTGTCCTGCGCATAGGCGACTTGCGGAACGGCAAAACTCGCGCTCGCAAGCGCGGTCGCCGTCAGAAGACGACTAATGTTCATGTGATTCCCCTTCGACCCGGCTGGATGCCGGTTCGTCGCAGAGGAAACCGCTTTGTTCAGCCTAGCGCAAGCAAAAGCGTCCCCACGTGGCCAGATTCTCCGTCATCGTGTTGCAACATTGCCACAATGGTGCGGTGCAACACGAATCGCGAGACATAAAGTTTCAAAACTGGACGTGCGCGTGAACTAATTCAAACATTAGGGAATCAGCCGTTGCGTTCGATGCACATGGCGATTCCCATGCCGCCGCCGATGCACAGCGTCGCGAGTCCCTTTTTTGCGTCGCGGCGCGCCATTTCGTAGATCAGCGTCGTCAGCACGCGCGCGCCGCTGGCACCGATCGGATGGCCGATGGCGATCGCGCCGCCATTGACGTTGACCTTGGCCGGGTCGAAGCCGAGTTCCTTGCCGACGCACAGCGCCTGCGCCGCGAACGCTTCGTTGGCTTCGATCAGGTCGAGGTCGGCGACGGTCCAGCCGGCCTTTTCCAGCGCCTTCTTCGACGCCGGAACCGGGCCGATGCCCATGATCGACGGATCGACGCCCGCGGTGGCCCAGCTCTTGATCGTCGCAAGGATCGGTGCGCCGCGCTTTTCGGCTTCTTCGCGGCTCATCACCACCAGCGCCGCGGCGCCGTCATTGAGGCCCGATGCGTTGGCGGCGGTGACGGTGCCGTCCTTCTTGAACGCCGGGCGCAGGCCCGCAATGCCGTCGAGCGTGGCGCCGGCGCGGATATATTCATCCTGATCGACAATCGTATCGCCCTTGCGGCCCTTGATCGTGACCGGGGTGATCTCGTCCTTGAAGCGACCCTCGGCGCGGGCGGCTTCGGCGAGGTTCTGCGAGCGAACAGCGAACTCGTCCTGCTCCACGCGATCGACCTGATATTGTTCGGCGAGATTTTCCGCGGTGATCCCCATGTGATAGCCGTTGAACACGTCGGTCAGGCCGTCCTTGATCATCGTGTCGACCAGTGCGACGTCACCCATCTTTGCGCCCGCGCGCAGCGTCTGCGCGTGGGCGGCGAGCGACATGGATTCCTGACCGCCCGCAACGACGATGGTGGCATCGCCGGTCTGCACCGCCTGTGCCGCGAGCGCGACGGCGCGCAGGCCGGAGCCGCAGACCTGGTTGATGCCCCATGCGGGCACTTCCTTGGGCACACCCGCCGCCATCGACGCCTGACGCGCGGGGTTCTGGCCCTGTGCAGCGGTGAGCACCTGTCCCAGGATCACCTCCGACACCTCCTCGCCCGCGACGCCCGCCTGCGCCAGCGCGGCTTCGATCGCGACCCGGCCCAGCTCGTGCGCGGGGGTGGCGGCGAAGGCGCCGAGGAAGCTGCCGACGGGGGTACGCTTGGCGGCGATGATCACGACTTCGGTCATGGGAAGGCTCCTGAACTTGGTTGCGGGCTATCTAGGGCTGGGGAGGCCGGTTAGCCAGTCCGCTAGTGGTTGCCACAGTAACTGTCGCGCGGATGAGCCGACGACCATGCCGACATGCCCGAGCCGCAGCTTGCGCTGATCGGCGAAGCCGACCGCGCTGGCGGCGGGGACGATGCGGTCGGTGAGCGAGACGAACTCGACCGTCGGGCAGGGCAGGGTGAGCGGGTCTATAACCTGACCAGCCACGCGCCACTGCCCGCGTCCGGGCAGGTCGGCGGTAAAGAAATCGTCGAACATCTGGCGTCCGGCGGCGAAGGTGAGCGGCGCTCCGGCATTGGCCCAATCCTCGAGCACCACGAAATTCTTCGCCGCCGTGCTGGTGGGATCGAGCCGGGCGAACTTCTCGAACTTCGCGATCGTGCGCGCCGGGTCGAGCTGCCAGAAGCCGGCTTGAAGCACCTCCATCGGCACGAGGCCGAGTGTGTCGCAGGTTTCGTGCGCCGCCTGCCAGATCGAGTCGATCTGTCCCAGCGCCTCCGGCCCGAAACGCTCGAACCGCCAAGGTGCGGCAATCATCGCAAGGCCGCGCACCGGCACCGCCGCCGCCGCCGCCGCCGCCATGGTCCCGCCGAGGCAATAGCCGGCCAGCGCCACCGGCTCGCCAATGCTGCGCAGCAGCGGGATCAGCATCTCCTCGATATGCTGCGCCACGTCGTGACCGCGCTCGGCGGGCGTCGGGATGCCCCAATCGACCAGCAGCGGACGCACCCCCTGCCGCGACAGCCAGCGCATTAGCGAGCGGCGGTAGCGCATGTCGAGGATCATCGGCGGGTTGATCAGAGACGGCACGAACACCACCGGAATCCCCGTTCCGCCATAATCATGTAGCGTCGCCCGACCCGCCCGCGCGACCACCGGCATCGGGCGGCGTGGACGGGGGCGGGCAGCGGTCTGATAGGCAGCGAGACCGGCAAGTGCGGCGGCGCGGCGATCCGGCGATGCTGCGGTTTCTTCGCGCAGCAAGTCGAGAAACAGCGGGAGGGGGCGCGGCCCGTGTTGCGATGCGGCAATGAAAGATGTTAGGGCCATGTCAACTACCCTTGGGGGCGAGCATGAAAAAGACAGCACAGACGGACGGCCCGGTCATCATCAAGAAATACGCGAACCGACGTCTCTACAATACCGAAAGCTCGTCCTACATCACGCTCGACCATCTCGCCGCGATGACGCGCGAGGGACGCGATTTCAAGGTCGTCGATGCCAAGACCGACGAAGACATCACGCACAATGTGCTGACCCAGATCATCATGGAAGAGGAAGCGCGCGGCCAGACGCTGTTGCCGGTCAACTTCCTGCGCCAGCTGATCGCGCTATACGGCGACTCGATGCAGGCAATGGTGCCGGGCTATCTGGAAGCGTCGATGGACAGCTTCCGCCGCAATCAGGAGCAATTCAAGTCGGCGGTCGAGGGCGCGTTCGCCAACTCGCCCTTTGCCGAGATCGCCAAGCGCAACCTGCAGATGTTCGAAGCGGCGGCCGAGGCGTTCAAGCCCGGCGGCGCAGCGACGGGCGCGGCGGCCAAGCCCGCTGCGGCTGCCCCTGAAAAGAGCAAGGACGAGGAAATTGCGGCGCTCAAGGCGCAGCTGTCCGCGCTCAAGGATCAGGTCGACAAGCTCGGCTGAGCGCAATAGCCTCGCCCCATTCGCGTTCTGAATGGGGGAAGTGCATGAAATCCTTGATCGCCATTGCCGCGGCGGGCCTGCTCGCCGGGTCGGCGCTCGCGCAGGGGCCGACTCAGGTCGATCGCTACATCCACGCCGGCGCGCTGCTCGACCGGCCGGGACAGACACCGCGCGGGGCGAGCACGATCGCGGTGCGCGGCGGGGTGATCGTCGGCGTCTATGATGGCCATGTCATGCCGCTGGGCGAGGCGCCGGTGATCGACCTCAAGGACAAGACGGTGCTGCCCGGGCTGATCGACAGCCATGTGCATCTGGGGTCGGATCGCGCGGGGCAGGAAGGGTTGCTGGCGGGCTTTACCGAGAGCAAGGAACTGGGCGCGTTCGAGGCCCAGTGGAATGCGCGTAAGACTCTGCTGGCCGGCTTCACCACGGTACGCAATCTGGGCGATGACGGGGCAACGCTGGCGCTGCGTGAGGCGATTGCGCGCGGCTGGACCGATGGGCCGCGGATCGTGGATGCCGGGCGGTCGATCTCCACCACCTCGGGGCATATGGACCGGCGGCTGGGGGTGGTCGAGGATCTTCACCCGGCAATCAGCACCGAAAATCTGTGCGATGGGGCGGACGCATGCCGCAAAGCGGTGCGCAATCAGGTCGCGCGTGGGGCGGACGTGATCAAGATCGCAACCACCGGCGGGGTCAACAGCCGCATCGGCGCGGGGCTGGGCAAGCAGATGTTCGACGATGAGGCGCGCGCGATCGTCGAGACCGCACGCCTCTATGGCAAGAAGGTCGCGGTCCATGCGCATGGCGCGGACGGCATCACGCTGGCGCTGAAGATGGGCGCGGATTCGGTCGAGCACGGCACGCTGATGGATGACGAGGCGGTCGCGCTGTTCAAGAAGACCGGCGCCTATTACGTCCCGACGCTATCGACGGTGAATGGCTATCTGGAGCGGATCGCGAAGGACCCGAACGCCTATCCGCCAGCGGTCCGCGCGAAGATTGACTGGCGTATCGGCATCACCGGCAAGGCGCTGGAAAAGGCGGTGCCGGCTGGCGTGAAAATTGCTTTTGGCACCGATGCCGGGGTGTCCAAGCATGGCCGCAATGCCGACGAGTTCGAGTTGCTGGTCAAGCACGGCATGACGCCGATGCAGGCGATCGTCGCGGCCACCACTAACGCCGCCGATCTGCTGGGCCTGTCCAAGGAGGTTGGCAGCATCGAGCCGGGCAAGAGCGCCGACATCATCGCGGTCAGCGGCGATCCGCTGAAGGATGTGCGCGTGCTCAAATCGGTCGGCTTCGTGATGCGCGCCGGGGTGGTGCATAAGCAATGAGGTGGCGGGGGCGGCGTGGGCCGCCCCCTGCCTGGATTACCCGCCCCGCACGCTGGGGTTGGGCTTGCGGAATTTGAGGGTCATGCGGTCGCTCTCGCCGATCGCTTCATATTTGGCGCGGTCGACGTCCTTGAGGCGCAGCACCGGAGGCAGCGTCCAGACGCCGTCCTTCCAGTCGGCGGTGTCCTTGGGGTTGGCGTTTACCTCGGACGCGGCGACGAACTTGAAGCCGGCGTCTTCGGCCAGCTTGCGAACGGTCGAGACCTTCACATAGCCACTCGTCTTCTCGCGCGCCGCGTCGGCGGATTCGGGCAGTCGGTGGTCGACGATGCCGAGCGTGCCACCGGGCTTGAGCATCGCGAAGATCTGCTTGAACGCTTCGGCGCTGCGGTCGGTGGTGCCCATCTTCCAGTTATGCACGTTGCGGAAGGTGAGGACGACATCGGCGCTGCCGGCCGGGACCGCAGGCGCGCCCTCGGCGGCGGGGAAGGCGGCGAGCTTGATCGCGCCATAGAGGTCCGCGTCCTTCGCCTGGAGCGTCTGGGTGCCCTTGACGCCATTCGGCCACGGCGCCGCAGCGTAGAGCGTGCCGCCGCCCTTTTTGACATAGGGGGCAAGGATTTCGGTGTACCAGCCACCGCCCGGCCACAGTTCGACCACGGTGTGCGAAGGCTTCACCCCGAAAAAGGCGAGCGTTTCGGCCGGGTTGCGGTATTTGTCGCGGGCAACATTGGTGGGGGTGCGGGTTGGGGCAGCGACCGCCGCCTTCAAATCGGCACTCGGCTTGCCCATCTGGGGCGCGCCGATGGCGGCAACTGCGGTCAATGCGACGGCGGACAGGGCGATGGCGGGCAGGGTGTAGCGCATGGTCGGCTCCTCTCTGTTCTGGCGCGTGGTGTGGAGTGGGGCGCGGGACGATGCAAGGGCCGTTATGGATCGGAGTAGGCGCGATGGTCGCGCTGGTCGGCGTCAGCGGGGTCGCGGAGTGGCGGCGCGGCAGGCGTGCGGATCTCGACCGGGTCGGCTGGGTGCCGTGGACCTTCATTCAGGTGATGGCGCTGCTGCTCGCCATTGTCGGGGCGGCGCTGGCGCTGAAGGGCGCGTGACTCAGTAGAAGCTGGCGAGTGTCAACGTCCGTTCGTTCCCGTCGCACAGCGTCAGGCGGACGCGGCGACCGGGGGCGCCGATGGCCCAGTCGCGCGCGGCGCTGGCGACCGGCGCGCCGTCCACCGCGCAGATCAGCGTCCCCGCGCGCCAGCCGGTCGCTGCCGCCGGGCTATCGCGCATGACATGGGTTACGCGCAGGCGATCCCCGTCTGGCGCGACCATCAGGCCGCTGGTCGAACGCGTGACCGGCCAGTCGGCGCGCGCACCGCTCGCCAGCACCATCCGCCCCGCACGCGGATCGAGCAGCACGCGGTGACGGCGCAGCCAGCCGCCGCCGAGCCGCCCCGCCGCACCTTTGCGCGCGGAAAAGCCGGTATCGGCCTCGACCCGCAGTTCGACCTCGCCTGCCAGGCCGCCGATCCGCACCGCGGGTACGACTGCGACCTCATTCTCGACCACCCCGCCCAGACCCCATGCGATGGCGGTGGTCGTGCGAACGGTGCGCGGCGCGCTGGCCTGCCACACGCTGCGGGTCAGGCTAACCATGCCGCCATCGCCGGTATCGACGATCACCGGCCGCAAAATGCGGTCGCCCAGAGCGAGTTCGCTGAGATACAGGCCCGACCGGTCTGCGAGGCGCAGCGGCAGGGTGACGCCGCGAAACGGCAGCCGCCCGCTCGGCAACAGGCGAAAGCGCTGGGCGTCGTAATCGATCTCCAGCGCATGGCCGGCGAGCAGGTCGGAGCCGACGAACAGGTCGATCGGCGCATTGCCCGTCACGCGCGGATCGGCATCGATGATCGCGACCCGCCCGCCGGTGCGGACCAGTCCGCCGACCTCGACCCGGTCGATGCCGGTCCAGGACAAGGCGACGCTGCCGCCGATCGCGTCGGCACGCCCACTGACCAGCGGCTTCAACCCGGCACTGCGGGCAAAGCGGGCGGTGACCGCGCTGTCGGTGACGCCGGTGTCGAGCAGGGCATCGACCCAGCGGCCGTTGAGCAGGGTGCGAAAGCGGATCTGATTGCCCGGCGTCAGCTCGAAACTGACCCAGCGCGTGTCGCTGTCGGGCGCAAGATGCAGCACGGCGGGTGCCGCCGCGACGCGCTCGACCGGGGCGGCTAGGCCCAGCAGGGTGGCGAGCAGGATCATGGGCGCGCGGAACTCCATCCGGCCCATGCTAGGATCGAAGCGACGGAGCGCCAGCGGTTGCGGTCGTGGTTAATGTCCCGTTGAGGGAGTAAGCGGCGCGGCGTGCTTACAGGCACGCTTCCAGCAGCGCATGGTCGAAGCCGAACGAGCGCGCCTTTTCGAGCGTGTACGGGCGCAGGCCCATCGAGCGATATTCGCCGATGATCTTTCCGTCGGCGCTCTCGTCGAGATATTCGAACTTGAACAGCTCCTGCGTCACGATGACGGGGCCTTCCATGCCAATCACCTCGGTGATGTTGGTGACGCGGCGGCTACCGTCGCGCAGGCGCTTCACCTGAACGATCAGGTCGACCGAGTCGGCGATCTGGCGGCTGATCGCTTCCTTCGGGATCTTGATGTCGCCCATCAGCACCATATTCTCCATACGCCCGAGGCATTCGCGCGGGGAGTTGGAGTGGAGCGTACACATCGACCCGTCATGGCCGGTGTTCATCGCGGACAGGAGGTCGAAGCACTCGGGTCCGCGAATTTCGCCGAGGATGATGCGATCCGGGCGCATACGCAGCGCGTTCTTGACCAGATCGCGGATCGTAATCTCGCCCTGACCCTCCAGGTTCGGCGGGCGGGTTTCGAGCGGGAGCCAGTGCGGCTGTTGTAGGCGCAGTTCGGCCGCGTCCTCGATCGTCAGCACGCGCTCGCCCGGGTCGATCATCTTCGACAGGGCGTTGAGCATCGTCGTCTTGCCCGAACCGGTGCCGCCCGAGATGACGATGTTGAAGCGGCTGGCGCCGGCGATCTTCAGCATCGTCGCCATCTTGGTCGACATCGACCCGAAGCCCGCCATCATGTCGAGCGTGATCGGCTTGTCGGAGAATTTGCGGATCGAGATTGCGGTGCCGCGCAGTGACAGCGGGGGCACGATCACGTTGACGCGGCTGCCGTCCTTGAGGCGGGCGTCGGCGAGCGGCGTGGTCTGGTCGACGCGGCGGCCGACCGAGTTGCAGATGCGCTGCGCGATCTGGAACAGATGCTCTTCGTCGCGGAACTGGATGTTCGCGAGTTCGAGCTTGCCCTTGCGTTCCACGAACGTCTGTTCGGGGCCGTTGACCATGATGTCGCTGATCGAGCTGTCGCTCAGCAATTCTTCGAGCGGACCGAGGCCGAGCAGTTCGTCGACCAGCACCTTTTCCAGCGCGAACTGTTCGCGCCGGTTGAGGGTGAGCTTGAGCTCGGCCAGCACCTCGCCGATGATCGGCCGGAATTCCTCGGCCAGCTCGTCCTTGTTGAGCGTGGCCGCAGCTTCGGGATCGACGCGTTCGAGCAGGCGCGGAAGCACCTGTTCCTTGATGCGGTGAATCGAGGCTTCGAATCCCTCGATGCGCGAGCTGCTCGGTTCCCCGGTCGCGGCCTGGCGGTCGGCGAGGCGTTGCATCGCCTCGCTCGTGTTCTGCGCTGCCATGCCGCCGCCGGAGACCGGCTCGGGCGGCATCTGCGATGCACCGGGAAGGGGAACATCGTGGAGCGGCGGAAACTGTTCGCCGCCCATCGGCTCGGCCGGGCGCGCGGTGCCGCCGCCCTGCATCGGGCGCGCAACGCCGAAGGCAGGGCGTCCCGACCCAGCTCCCGGTCCGCTACGACGTCCAAATGCGCTCACCTCGGCTCCCCGCTATCCGCTGTCGGCACGGGGATAACCGCCAAGGTTTTACAAGTTCCTAACCATCCAGCGTCGGTTCGTCGCGCGACGCGACGAAGGGGCCGGTAGTGCGGCGGCGTGCAGCGCCAGGAGAAAGCCCGGCCAATGCGTGGAACTCGCGGGTCATGTGTGCCTGATCGGCATAGCCCGAGGCCGCGGCCGTGTCGGCGAGCCGCGATTCTTCGCCCTGGACGCCCGCCACCGCGTTCCGAAAGCGGAGCAGGCGCAGATAGCTGCGTGGCGGCATGCCGGTCTCGCGTGCGAAGATACGCTGGAGCTGGCGGGGTGACAGGCTAGTTGCGCATGCCAGTGCGGCGACGCTGTCGATATGGCGGATCGCGTCGATTGGGCTGCGTTGGTGCGCGGCAAAGGCGGCGATCAGGCCGGGAAGCTCCGCGCCGTCGCCCGTCAGCAGCGCGGCGAGCGGGCTCTCCTCCGCCATTGCGCGCCAGTCATCGGCAAAATCGGCGCAGCGTGCGCCGCCCAGCGCATGCCAGCCCCAGGGCCACAGGCGGATGCCGGTGAAGCGCGCGTCGCCGCTGAAACGCAGCGCGGCGGGGCGTAGCGCGAGGCCGGTGACGAACAGGGGCGGCTGCGGCGTGCGCCAGATCGACCGGCCGGCATGGCGGCGGATCAGCTCGATACAGCCATCGGGGACCGCCCGATGCTCGACCCACTCGTCGGGCTTGCCGCCAACGTCCAGCGTCCAGATCGCGGCGACGAAGCCGTCGAGATTGGGCGGGGGCGGGGTCTCGCGATAGTCCATCGGTGGAACCTCGCATGTCGCATCGGTTCAAGCCAGCGGGTTGCGGCGCGGCTATGGCAAGGGCGGGACGACAGGGAGGCTGACATGATCCGGATGACATTGGTGATGGCGGCGTTGGCAATGCCGCTGACCGCGACGGGATCGGGCGGGGCCGTCGTGCTGCCCGATTGGCTCGCCGGGCGCTGGTGCGGCGCGGACGGGCCGCGCGGTCAGACCTGTGAGACGTGGCAGCAGGCGGCGGGCGGGACGATGCTCGGCACGTCGCAGACGGTGAAAGGCGGGACGACGGTCGCGTTCGAATTTCTGCGCATCGCGATCGAGGGCGACACCGCGGTGTATCTGCCCCAGCCCGGTGGCAAGCCGCCGGTGGCGTTTCGCGCGGTGCCAGGCGGGGAGGGGGTAACCTTCGTCAACGCGGCGCATGATTATCCCCAGCGCATCCATTATCGGGTGGCGGGCGACGTACTGACCGCCGAAATCTCGCTGGCGGATGGCAGCAAGGCGATGCGCTGGACCTTCAATCGGGTGCGCTGACCGATCCTGACCGTGGTTGGCGGCGGGTGGGGCTGCTAGTTGGGCTGTGACGTTCGATCACAGGGGTTTTTGCATGCTCACTTTCCTCGTCTCGCTGTTCACGATGCTCGCCGCGCCAACCGGGCTCGCCGCAGCACCGGTGCCGGCCGTCGCCGACGCGGCCGTGACCAACCGCCATCTCGACTGGCTAAGCGGAACCTGGCGCGGCAATGGCCTCGAAATGCGCTGCGACCAGACCAAGTTGGGCATTTCGTGCAGCGAGGAGGGGACGAGCGAGGCGATGAAGGGCGCGAAGGCGGAGCTGGCGTTCGATGCGATGGGCGAGAAGGCGGTGCTGGAGATCACGCTTCCGTCGATCCCGTCGAGCCGGTTCACCGAAATAGCCCGCGATGCGCAGACCATCACGTTCGAAATGCCGACCAAGATGGGCGTCGCGCGGCTGCGCTTCACCCGCACCGGCGATGCGCTCAAGGTCGAGCGCGGGACTGCCAAGGGCTGGGCGAACGCGATGGAGTATCAGCGCGGGTAAAGGCTGCGCAGGGCGCGCGGAAAAGGCCGAAGGGTTGCCCCTGCGGCCTTTTTTATTCCAGCTATGGCTAAAGAATCAGCCCGCCTTTTCGGCGAGGACCGTCAGGCCCTTTTCATTGACCTCGGCAAAGCCGCCCTCGACGCGGATGATCTCCGGCGACTGGTTGGCTGCGGTCTTGTAGATTTCGATATTGCCGTCGCGGATCGTCGACATGAAGGGCGCATGGCCCTCCAGCACGCCGAAATCGCCCTCGCTGCCGGGGACCACCACCATGTGGACGTCCTCCGAGCGGAGCAGCTTTTCCGGGGTCACGAGTTCGAAGTGCAGCATATTCTTACCTTGCTCCCTCTCCCCTTCAGGGGAGAGGGTCGGGGAGAGGGGGAGAGCGACGGGACTGCGGACAGGGGCCCAACCCCAACCAAACCCCCCCAAGGGGGGAGGGGGTGAGGTGGTAACCCGCCGGCGGCCACAGAGAGGCCGAGTGCAACACCGCGAGAGAAGCCGCCCCCCAAAGGAAATCC
>NZ_JAIXHL010000034.1 GCF_030145815.1 Sphingomonas sp. | reverse complement strand
CCGCTGCACCGGCTGCGATCACGCCGCCAGCGGCGAGCGCGGTCCCCGCTGCCGCGCCGGCGCCGAGCTGCGGTCCGCCCGAGACGATGCCGCTGGCGATGCCGGGGCCGAAGATGCCGAGCCCCAGCAGGCAGAGCGCGCCGAGCACGATCGCCATCGCGTCCTCGATCGTCGGCTGGGCGTTGCCGATCGCGTTGGTGAATTCGGAGAAGAGCGTCGAGCCGATGCCGACGATGACGGCCAGGACCAGCACCTTGATGCCCGAGGAGACGACATTGCCGAGGACGCGCTCGGCCATGAAGGCGGTCTTGCCGAACAGCCCGAACGGGATGAGCACGAAGCCGCAGAGCACCGTCAGCTTGAATTCGATGAGCGTGATGAAGAGCTGCACCGCGAGGACGAAGAAGGCGAGCAGCACGATCACCCAGGCGAACAGCAGGACGACGATCTGGATGAAGTTCTCGAAGAAGCTGATGTAACCCATCAGCCCCGAGATGGAGTCGAGGATGGGCCGGCCGGCGTCGAGCCCGACCTGGGCGACGCGGCCCGGCTGGAGCAGCTCGGCGGTGGTGAAGCCGGTGCCGGAGGCCTTGAGCCCCAGGCCCGCGAAGCTCTCGAAGACGATTCTCGCGAGCATGTTCCAGTTGCCGATGATGTAGGCGAAGATCCCGACGAACAGGGTCTTCTTCACCAGCCGCGCGATGATGTCGTCGCCTTCGCCGAAGGTCCAGAACAAGGCTGCGAGCGTCACGTCGATGACGATCAGCGTCGTCGCGAGGAAGGCGACCTCGCCCTGGAGCAGACCGAAGCCTGAATCGATATAGGAGGTGAAGACCTCTAGAAACCGGTCGACGACGCCTGTGCCGCCCATGTCACTGCTCCTGCGGTGCGGGGGCGATCGCGCCGTTCGCGACGATCGCCGGTTCTGAGGATTTGCCCGGCAGCCCGCCCGGCGCGGGCTCTACCGATGTCCGTCGCCGTTCCCCGAGGAACCGCCGGCGGTTCTCGGCCCAGGCTGCCAGGCAGCCCGGGTCCGAGCCCGCCGCCTGCCCGGCCAACTGGCAGCTCCGCAGCTTTGCCTGGAGCGGGTCTATGGGCAGGTCGGTCGAGAGGGTGACGGGCGGCGATGCCGGCTTCGACTGGTCGCGCAAGGCGAGCAGCCCCATGGCGAGCGCGACGCCAAGACAGGCGAAGGCGCCGATGCGTGCGGGGAGCCGGATGGTCATCGCCTGCCCCTTGTCAGCGGTGGAACATCTGGACCGGCGACGACTGGTAGCCGGTGCCAGGGGCGAGGAAGCGGCGCAGCTGCTCGCGGGCCTGGTCCTGTGCGGCGGCCCGCTGCGAGGCTTCGAGCGCCTGGGCGCGCCCCTGCGCCGCGACTACCGCGGTCAGGTCGGCGAGCTGCCGGGCCTGGAGCGCGAGCAGCTGGTTGCCGGCCTGCGCAGCCTGGAGCGCACCCGACGCCGACTGGCTGGAGCCGACGATCCGGTCCATCGCGTCGCGCGAGCCCTCGATATTGCCGACGACGCCGGCCTGGACCTTGAGCGCGTCCTCGAAGCCGGCGACCGTATCCTCCCAGCGGGCGCGGGCGTTGTCGACCAGCGCCTTGTCGGTTGCCGACATCGGCGCGCCGCGGTAGCGGCTGGTGAAGGCCTGGTCGATCGACTGGACCGAATAGGCGATGCGTTGGGCGTTGCTCAGCAGCTGCTGGGTGGCGCGCACCTGCGACTGGAGCTCGGCGAGCGCGGAGGTCGGCAGCTGCGCCAGGTTCTTGGCGTCGTTGATCAACGACTGCGCTTCGTTCTGGAGCGACTTGATTTGGTTGTTGATCTGCTCGAGCGTCCGCGCGGCGGTCAGCACGTTCTGGGAATAGTTGGTCGGGTCGTAGACGATCCCGCCGAACTGGGCATGGGCGGGTGCCGCGGCGAAGGCGAGCAGCATCGCGGTGCCGGTGGACAGCGCGAGGCGGCGAAGCGACGAGATACGCATGAAGCTTACTCCTGGGCAGTGAGGGGCAGAAGATCCGCGGCCCAGTCGAGGCCACGGGCGCGCAGCCACGCGGCGGCGAAACCGGCGCGGCCATGGGCTTCGAGAAGGTCGGCGATGCGGCGCTGGTCGGCGCGGGACGAGGCTGCAGTGAAGGCGAGCGCGACCTCGCCAAGTCCCAGATCGAACAGGCGGTTGCCGCGGCGCGACTGGCAATAATAGTCGCGCTTGGGCGTCGCCCGGGCGAGGATCTCGATCTGGCGGTCGTTCAGCCCGAACCGGCGATAGATGGCGGCGATCTGCGGCTCGAAGGCGCGCTCATTCGGAAGGAATATCCGGGTCGGGCAGCTCTCGACGATCGCCGGCGCGATCGCCGAGCTTTCGATATCGGCGAGGCTCTGGGTGGCGAAGACCACGCTCGCATTCTTCTTCCGCAGCGTCTTCAGCCATTCGCGCAGTTGGGCAGCAAAGGCCGGGCTGTCGAGGACGAGCCAGCCCTCGTCGATGATGATCATCGTCGGCGCGCCGGTAAGATGGGCCTCGATCCGGTGGAACAGGTAGGAGAGCACGGCCGGCGCGGCGGCGCTCCCGACCAGCCCCTCGGTCTCGAACGCCTGGACGCGCGCCTCGCCCAGATGCTCGGTCTCCGCGTCGAGCAGCTGGCCGTGCGGACCGCCGACACAATAGGGGCCGAGCGCCTGCTTGAGCGGCTGGGACTGGAGCAGCACGGCGAGCCCAGTCAGGGTCCGCTCCGAGGGCGGGGCCGAGGCGAGCGAATTCAGCGCCGCCCAGACATGCTCCTTGGCCTGGGGATCGAGCGGCACGCCTTCGGACGCAAGGATCGCCGCGAGCCATTCGGCCGCCCAGCTGCGCTCGGCGAGATCGTCGATGCGCGCCAGCGGCTGGAGCCGGACGCCGCGTGCGTCCTCGTCCTGGGGCGCCGAGCCCAGATCCTGCCAGTCGCCACCCATCGCGAGCGCGGCCGCCCGGATCGAGCCGCCAAAGTCGAACGCGAAAATCTGCGCGTCGGGATAGCGGCGGAACTGCATCGCCATCAGCGCCAGCAGCACCGACTTGCCGGCGCCGGTCGGCCCGATGATCAGCGTATGGCCGACATCGCCGACATGGAGCGAGAAGCGGAACGGGGTGGAGCCCTCGGTCCGCGCGAAGAACAGCGGCGGTGCGTCGAAATGCTCGTCGCGCGGCGGCCCGGCCCAGACCGCCGACAGCGGCACCATATGGGCCAGGTTCAGTGTAGAGACCGGAGGCTGGCGGACATTGGCATAGACATGGCCGGGCAGGCTGCCGAGCCATGCCTCGACCGCGTTCATGCCTTCGGCGATCACGGTGAAGTCGCGGCCCTGCACCACCTTCTCGACCAGCCGCAGCTTCTCGGCGGCGAGGCCGGGATCGGTGTCCCAGACGCTGACGGTTGCGGTGACATAGGCCTGCCCGACCACGTCGCTGCCCAGTTCCTGGAGTGCGAGGTCGGCGTCGGCGGCCTTGTTGGAGGCATCGCTGTCGACCAGCACCGATGCCTCGTTGGTCATCACCTCCTTGAGGATCGCGGCGATCGACTTGCGCTTGGCGAACCATTGGCGGCGGATGCGCGACAGGAGCTTGGTCGCATCGGTCTTGTCGAGTGTGATCGCGCGCGTAACCCAGCGATAGGGAAAGGCCAGCCGGTTGAGATCGTCGAGCAGGCCCGGGAATGTCGCGCTCGGGAAGCCGGTGACGGTCAGCGTGCGCAGATGATGGCTGCCGAGCCTCGGCTCGAGGCCGCCGACAAGCGGTTCGTCGGCGAGGATCGCGTCCAGGTACATCGGGATGTCGGGCACGCCGACGCGCTGCCGCTTGGTCGATATCGTCGAATGGAGATAGGTCAGCGTGTCGCCGTCATCGAGCCAGCGCGCCTCGGGGACGAAGCCTTCGAGAAGCTGCAGCAGGCGCGCGCTGCGATCGACGAAACTGGCGAGCAGTTCGTGGGGATCGACCCCGCTGCGCGACCGGCCTTCGTACAGCCAGCCCTCCGCACGCGCCGCATCCTCGGGCGGCGGCATCCATTGCAGCGTCAGGAAATAGGCGCTCTCGAAATGTGCGCCTTCCTCCGCGAATTGTTCGCGGCGCTCGCGATCGACCAGCGCCGAGGCGGGATCGGGAAAGGCATCGTCGGGATAGTCGAGCGCGGAAATGCGCTGCGCCTCGAAGAAGATCGCCCATCCCGAGCCGAGACGGCGGAGCGCACTGTTGAGGCGCCCGGCGGTCGCGACCAGCTCGGCTGGAGTCGCAGAGTCCAGGTCGGGGCCCCGGATCGCGGCGGTGCGCTGGAACGAGCCGTCCTTGTTGAGCACCACGCCGGGCGCGATCAGTGCCGCCCAGGGCAGGAAGTCGGAGAGGGTCGTGCCGCGCGCACGATATTCGCGAAGAAACATCATCCCCGCCTCACGCGCGCAGGAAGGCGGGATAGCGCATGTGGCGCCGCCCGACTTCGAGGAACTGGGCATCCCGGCGCGCCGCCCAGACGGCCGCGGCATGGCCGACCGCCCAGATCAGCAGTCCGACCAGCCAGAGCCGCAGGCCAAGGCCGACCGCGCCGGCGAGAGTGCCGTTGACGATCGCGACCGAGCGCGGTGCGCCGCCGAGCAGGATCTGCTCGGTCAGCGCGCGGTGGACGGGCGCGAAATAGCCGGGGATGGCGGCGCCGGGATCGAGGCTTTCCATCAGATCAGCGCCCCGCCGCCGAAGCTGAAGAAGCTGAGGAAGAAGGAGCTGGCGGCGAAAGCGATGCTCAGGCCGAACACGATTTGGATGAGGCGCCGGAAGCCACCAGAGGTCTCGCCGAAGGCGAGGGTTAGGCCGGTGACGATGATGATGATCACAGCGATGATCTTGGCGACGGGCCCCTCGATGCTCTCGAGGATCGACTGGAGCGGGCTTTCCCACGGCATCGACGAACCTGACGCGTTCGCCGGCCCGGCGGTGAGCACGAGCGCGACACTGGTTGCGAGGGCCGCCGTGCGGGTGCGGGCAGCGGAAATCGAGACGTTCATTGGGCTTCTCCGTCGGTGAGGTAATGGAGGCGGTATTCGCCCGAGGGCTCGAGGCCCTCGACGCGGGCGAGCTCGGCGAGGCGGCGGCCGCTGCCGTCGCGGACCAGCACGGCGATCAGCCCGATCGTCTCGGCGATCAGCGCGCGCGGAACGGTGGCGATCGCTTCCTGGATCAGCTGCTCGAGACGCCGGAGCGCGCCGATGGCGGTGCCCGCATGGATGGTGCCGAACCCGCCAGGATGCCCGGTGCCCCACGCCTTGAGGAGATCAAGCGCTTCGGCCCCGCGGACTTCGCCGATCGGGATGCGATCGGGGCGAAGACGTAGCGACGAGCGCACCAGGTCGGACAGCGTCGCAACGCCCTCCTTGGTGCGCATCGCGACGAGATTGGGCGCCGTGCATTGCAGCTCGCGCGTGTCCTCGATCAGGACGATGCGGTCGCTGCTGCCGGATATCTCGGCGAGCAAGGCATTGGTGAGGGTCGTCTTGCCGGTGCCGGTACCGCCGGCGACCAGAATGTTCTCGCGGCCGGTCACCGCGCCGCGAAGCACCCCGCGCTGCGCGGGCGAGACGATGCCGGCGGTGACATAGTCGTCGAGTGTGAAGACGGCGACCGCCGGCTTGCGGATGGCGAAGGTGGGCGCGCTGACGACTGGCGGCAGCAGCCCCTCGAAGCGCTCGCCCGATTCCGGCAGCTCGGCAGAAACGCGCGGTGAACCGGAATGCACTTCGGCGCCGACGTGGTGGGCGACCAGGCGAATGATGCGTTCGCCATCGGCGGCCGACACCGTCTCGCCCGTGTCGGAAAGCCCTGTCCCGAGCCGATCGACCCAGAGCCGCCCATCAGGGTTGAGCATGACCTCGACGATCTCGGGATCGTCGAGCCAGACCGCGATCGCCGTACCGAGCGCGGTGCGCAACATGCGTGCGCCACGCCTAGAGGCTTCGGAACGGGCGAGAGCAGCGCTCACTTGGTCGAACCCTGTATCGGGCCGGAGCGGAACTACACCGGCGACAGGGCTGACTAAGGGCGCACGAAAAACGGACTGCGCAACAGATACTTATCGTCGTCGTAGCATGGCGTAGAGGAAGAAAGTCCTGGCGGACCGAACCGATTGACCAGCTCCATGCGGCCGACTGAAACGGGCGCGGCGACCTGGAATGCACCGCGTATTCGAGCGAATCGGGGCGGGAGCTTTCTGGAATGATGCGGGCAACCAACCGCTCAGGCTAAATAGGGGTAACGCATCAATCGAAAGGATCATCTCCATGCGCTATGCACAAATGCCCCAACACCAGCTGACCTACTCGCCGCTTCGGCGTAGCGACGGTGAGACGTTTTTGATCTCAGCGACCCTGTATGAAACGCCGCCCACGATGAACTACTGGCGTGTCCACTTCGTCGCAGCACATGCGCAATGGGGCGACATCCACTTCAACCTGTTCATCCCGAAGTCGCTGGCTCCGACGCTGGCCCACGCGAAAGCGCTCGCCGGTGCAGACCCACTGTCGCAAATCCGCGCCGAGCTCCAGACGGCAACAAGCGCGGGGCGGGACCTCAACTGGTTTCCGTCGATAGATGGCTGGCACATGGTCGGTTAGTGCTCGGCAGCGGAGCTGGGGATGTCAGCTTTCGGGTTCGACATCGTCGGCGATCTCGTTCCGCAGCCGCGGGCCGAATTCCATGCGGCGATTGAGGGTGTCGACGAACCGCTCCCAGCGCTCCTTGCCCATGGCCTGGGCCGCGGCGAGCGCCGTGTCGGGCAGCGGCGGATTGTTGATCAGCCAGAAGCGGATGAACAGCGCCAGCGTCTCATTGCCTAGCTCGACATGCCAGGCGAGCCGATCCGCCTGGCGCGAGAGCCGGTCCAGCCGCCGGCTCAGCACCGCCTCGAGATGCTCGCTGCTGTCCCCGGACAGGAAGGAAGACAAGGCAGTCTCGACCACGAGTGCCTGGCTGGCACGCTTGCGAGCGGCGTAGTCGGCAAGCTGCGCCGACAGGTCGGCGGGGAGGCGGATCGTGTGCTTGATGCGCAGTCCGGTCATAAATCGATCCCATCCCTCTGATCCATCGAGACCTGGCGCGCCGTGCGTCGCATCCGGTCGGTCAGCCGCCGCGCCGTGGTCGCTTCCTCGCTGGCATTGTCGTCGAATTCGAATTCTCCAGGCGGCGGTGCCGGCGGAGCGACGATCTCCTGCTCCACTGGCAATTCGGGTTCGCGGCGGATGCCGCCATTGGCCGGATCGGCATCGCCCTCCGTGTGGGCGGCGGCCGGGGGCAAGACCTTCGGGATCGGCATCATCGACCAGTCGTTTGCGGGAGCGCTGCCGGCCGGCACCGGGGCCGGCGGGTCGATCACCCGCACGAGCAGTCGTTGGTCGGTGAAATAGCGAACCTTCAGCGCCCGGATCGGGTGGACGCCCGCCGCCATCACGATCTCATCGCCGGGGGGCAGCTGCATGACCTCGCCCGGAGTCAGCAAGGCCCGCGCGGTCTCGGTGCGGGACACCATCAGGTGGCCGAGCCACGGCGACAGCCGGTGGCCTGCGTAATTCTTCATCGCGCGCATTTCGGTCGCCGTGCCGAGCGCGTCGGAGATCCGCTTGGCGGTCCGCTCGTCATTGGTCGCGAAGCTCACCCGGACATGGCAATTGTCGAGGATGGCGTTGTTCGGACCGTAAGCCTTCTCGATCTGGTTGAGCGACTGGGCGATCAGGAACGCCTTGAGGCCGTAGCCGGCCATGAAGGCGAGCGCGGATTCGAAGAAGTCGAGCCGCCCGAGCGCGGGGAACTCGTCGAGCATCAGCAGGACCTTGTGCCGCTTGGCGCTGGGCTTCAGCTCCTCGGTCAGCCGCCGCCCGATCTGGTTGAGCAGGAGCCGGATCAGCGGCTTGGTGCGGCTGATGTCGGAGGGCGGGACGACGAGATAGAGCGTCGCGGGCCGGTCGCCCTCGACCAGGTCGGCGATCCGCCATTCGGATCGGCTGGTGACCTGCGCGACGACGGGATCGCGGTACAGGCCGAGGAAGGACATGGCAGTCGACAGCACGCCCGATCGCTCGTTCTCGGACTTGTTGAGCAGTTCGCGGGCGGCGGAGGCGACCACCGGGTGAACCCCTGCCTCGCCGAGATGGCGCGTCGACATCATCGCGGCCAGCGTCGCCTCGATCGGCCGCCGCGGGTCGGACAGGAACGCAGCGACCCCCGCGAGGGTCTTGTCAGGCTCGGCGTAGAGGACATGGAGGATTGCGCCGACGAGCAGCGCGTGGCTGGTCTTTTCCCAGTGGTTGCGGCGCTCGAGCGAGCCTTCGGGATCGACCAGCACATCGGCTACATTCTGGACGTCGCGCACTTCCCACTCGCCCTTGCGGACCTCGAGCAGCGGATTGTAGCCGGCCGACGCGGTATTGGTCGGGTCGAACAGCAGCACCCTGCCAATCCGCGCACGGAACCCAGCGGTCAGCGTCCAGTTCTCGCCCTTGATGTCGTGGACGATCGCCGACCCTGCCCAGGTCAGCAGCGACGGAATGACCAGGCCGACGCCCTTGCCCGACCGCGTCGGCGCGAAGCACAAGATGTGCTCGGGCCCGTCATGGCGCAGATAGGCGTCGGCCAGTCGGCCGAGGACGACGCCGTCGTCGCCAAGCAGGCCGGCGCGCTCTACTTCCTGATGGGTGGCCCAGCGTGCCGATCCATAGGTTTCGGCATGCTTGCGCTCGCGTGCGCGCCAGACCGACATGGCGACCGCGACGACCACGGCGGCGATACCGCCCGACGCCGCGATATAGGCCCCCTCCACGAAGATCTGCGGCGCATAGGCGTCATAGCTGAACCACCACCAGAAGAAGGCGGGCGGCGGATAGATGGGATAGCCCGCGACTAGGAACATGGGCGGGCCGAGTTCCGGCTGGAAGCCCAGCGCCTGCGCGGTCCACTGCGTCGCGCCCCAGACCGCGCCCAGCACGATCAGCAGGACGATCGTCACCTGGCCCCAGAGGATCTTCGAGGATTGCATGGGGGATGCCTTTCTAGATGCCGAGGCCGCGGCTGCGGCCGAAGGTCCAGTCGATGCCGCCGCCTGCTGCCATGGTACCGGTGACGCTCTGCCCGAGCTGGCGGTCGAGCGCGGGGCGCCAGGGCACGAGCTGGAAGCCGAGCCCGTCGTCGATCATCGCGAAGCGGCCCGAGGCGAGCGTGACGCGCTCGCGATAGGTGCCGGCAATCACCGAGCCTGGAGCCGCCTCGTAGGGCGTGAGCCCGGTGCGCGCGGCGATCCGCGCCGACGCCTCGCGCAGCTCTGCCGATCGCAGGCTGTCGATCAGGTTCGGAGCGAGCGTGACGCGCCGGCCTGACCGGGTCGCCAGCCCCTCGGCGACGAGATGCTCCTCGCGGGCCGCCATCGCGTCGCGGACCTCCTTGCCGAACCCCTGGCTGGCGGGCGTGAAGTCGCGCGCGAGCAGCTGGCGGTCGAGCCAGGTCGCGCCGCGCGCCGTGATCTGCTGGTCGAGGGGAAGATCGCTACGCACCGCGAGCGCGCTGCGCTGGGCGCCGGCGGGGTCCTCCCAGCCGCGCAGCTCGACGATCGCGCCGGGCTGGGCGTCGCCGGTCAGCTCGAGGTCGGCGAACCGCAAATGATGGTGCCGGCCATCGGCCCCGTCGACGATCGCATAGGCGGTGCCGGCCAGCTCGTCCTGCAGGCCCCGCGCGACGAGGCGGCCGACCACGGGTTCGGGCGTGCCAGGCGAGTGGATGGCGAGGCGGCTTTCATGAATCGCGTGACCGGCCTCGCGCATCGCGCGGTGCATCGACTTGATGATGTCGCCGCGATCGCCAAGGTCGCGAAGCCGCGCCTCGATATCGGGCTTGAGCGACCAGCATCCCGGACCCGCCGGGGTCGCGAGCCCGAGCCGGGCCAGCTTCTGGGCGCGGCCGGTCAGCAGCGATGTCCGGCGATCGGGTGTCTTGCCCGCGTCCGGTCGGAGATCCACGACACCGTCTTCGCCGAAGCGCGAGCGCAAATTCCGGTCGAGACTGGTCCAGCGGTCGGCCTCGACTTCGCGGTCCAGCGCGCGCTGGATCTCGCGCTCGGTGCGCGGCCCGAACTCGAGCGTGACGCGCGCCTCGGCGCGGTCGCGAAGACCGTGCGACATATAGCCGCGATCGATGACGAGATCGGCGCCGTCCTCGGCGACCCCGCGAACCAGCACATGGACGTGCGGATTGTCGGTATTCCAGTGATCGACCGCGACCCAGTCGAGCCGGGTGCCGAGGTCGCGCGACATGTCGCCCATCAGCTCGCGGGTGAAGGTCCGCAGATCGGCAAGCTCATGGGCATCCTCGGGCGACACGATGAAGCGGAAATGATGCCGGTCGTCGGCGCACCGGCCGGCGAATGCGTCGCCGCTGGCCTGGTCGGATCGCGCGTCGAACATCGAGGCCTCGCGGCCGTCGCGGGTGACCCCGTCGCGCTCGAGATAGGCGATGTGCCGGGCGAGCGGCGCCGACCGGTACCGGGGGCCTGAATGCCGGACGATCCGCGCCTTGACGATGACCCGCCGAGACGAGGCCGAGCGCCCCCGCCCGAGCGCCGCCCCGCGCCCCCTGCCAAGCCGTCCGGTCCCAACGCCGCGCCGGGGCGCCCGGCGGGCGAACCCGGCGCGGGCCGCGGCACGCTTGACCTGCGCGGCCAGGCTGAGCGGCCTGACGCTTCCCGAACCCCGGCTTCGCCCCTTTCCGGGTTTGACGCGGAGATCGTCGTCGCCAGCGGTCATTGGCGTGCTCCCGGCGGGGGTGCCAGCGCATCCGGCGTTGAATTTCCAAGATAAAATGGGCCGGGCGACGGCAAGGCGCGGGGGATGACGGCGCAAATTCCACAATCGGAACAACCAGTTGCGCCCGCACCGACGGCGGCGCTTTTATCTCGCCATCCCCCACACCCCACTTCCCGCCTTCCCCAGCTGCCGGTTCCCTCAGCCGGTCTTGCGAGAGAAGGGGGGCAAGGTTGGATGATCCGGGCGATCATTTCGGAACGCCCGTCCGAGGCACGAAGACGGAGTCCGGAGCAGGCTCCAAGGCGTCCAGGTCGGCTTTCACCGGAGGTTCGGAAGGCGAAGGATCAGGCGCTTGCGAAGGCTTTTCGGCGCGGGATTCAGGCGCGTGAGCGAACAGGTCGCCGCGCCTCCAGGCATCCGGATCGGGCAAGGATCGAGGCTGCGCCGATGGCCTCGGGGCATAGGTCGTCCCGGATAATCGGGCGACATAGGCGATGGTCTCGGCAGGCAATGGACGTCCAGCGAGATAGGCTTCGTAGCGTCCCGGTCCGGCATTATAGGCTGCCAGAAAGCCGGGATCGCCGTAGCGATCGAGCAGCTCGCGAAGATATCCGGTGCCCGCGAAGATGTTGTCGCAGGGGTCGAACGGGTCGAAGCCGAGCGCATAGCGCCGGCGCAGTTCGGCCCAGGTTCCGGGCATCAATTGCATCAGGCCCATCGCGCCCTTGGGCGATACGGCATAGACGACGCCACCGCTTTCCGCGGCGATGACCGCACGAATAAGGTCGTCTGGCATGGCGAAACGGCGGGATGCGCGCGCGATCGGCTCATCGAGCGCCACCGACGGTCCGCAGGCCGTCGCGAGCGGTCCGACATGCGCGCTCGCAGATGGCGAGCAGACCCATGCCAGCGCGAGCGACAAGCCCGCGATGCAGTGGCCGATCGCGCGGCCCATCACTGCTGCTCGGTCTCGCGGCGGCGCTGATTGCGCTGCCAGAAGAGCAGATGCGGCTTGCCCTCGATCGCCGGACGGAAGAGATTGGCGCGCAGCGGCCGCGGGAAAACGGGATCGTCGATGACGATCGCGACATAGGGGCCAGCCTTCTCGCCAGTGCGCTTCCAGCCGGCGCCGACCTCGGGACCTTCACCATTCTCGCCGACATGCACCCGGTAGTCGGGGGCGTTCCGGATATCGCTTCGCGTCGCGGGAACGATGGTGAGCGCCGCCCCGATCGCCAGGGTCTCGAGGCGTCCGGCGAAGCCGTCGCCACGCTCGTTGAATTCACCGATGTTGATCATGAGAGTCTCCTTGAGCCGTCACGTCGGGGGAGGTTTCGCGCCGCGCGGACGCGCTTGCCGGGCCGGCCAGATCGCCGCCGGGAAGCCAGAGGGGTTCGAGCACCGCGACGATTCCGCTGGCCGGGACCGGGCCGAAATATCGCCCGTCGAAGCTGTCGGCCGACGCCGGATTGAGCAGGAACACCTCGCCTAAGCGCAGCGCCCGGCAACCGCTCCAGGCGGGAAGCGGCCGTCCCTTGCGGTCGCGCGAACGTGCCTCGGCGAGCGGTTTCCCGTCGATCGAGACCGAGGTGCCGGTGCGGCAGACCCGTTGCCCGGCGACGCCCATGACGTGCTTCAGCATGGGGACCCGGCGGGGCAGATAGCCGCGCGCCGCCATCAGCTCGGCGACCGTCGCCGGGGCATAGGCCGCGACGAGATCGCCGCGGCTGGCGCTATGCGCGGGGCGCGCCGCGTAAAGGCCGACGGGCACGCTTGCGCTGAGGTTCCAGACGAGGCGCGGGACCGGCTGGATGAACGCCGGAATGACGATCGCACCGATCGCGCAATAGCCGGTGAGCAGGATGCCGAAGCGCTTCATGCGCCGATCTCGCGGCGCAAAAGCCATGCGCGGTGACGCGCGAGCGAATAGGCGCGCGGCCGGAAACCGGCGATGAGCCGGTTATGGGCGTGGCGCCAATAGTCCGGCGCGACCGCGCACAGATCGACGCCGAGATCCTCGATGGCGTCGATCAGCGCGAGCGCCAGGCGGACCCTCGGCCAGCCGCCGAGTTGCAGCAGCAACTCGCCGCCGGGCGTGATGCTAGGCAGTGTCGTGAACGCCTCGCCGGGCGCGACGGCGCGGACGACATCGAGCCGGGAAAGCAGCGTGCCATAGTCGTTCGAGGCCCAGCGGACGAAGGCGAAGATGCTGTTCGCCGCGAACGAGAGGAGGCGCCGCCGCCGGTCAAGGATCTGGTCGGCGAGCGGCGCGCCGAAGCGGATCCAGCGCTCGGTTTCCTGCTCGATCCAGGTCAGTTCGACCGTGGTTGTCCCCGTGAAGGGAGAGGCTTGTCCCCGCGAAGGGATAGCCGGGACGGCCCCGAGCGATGCGGCGCGGGCGCTCATCGCCGCACCGGGCCCTTGCGATCGAGGATGCTCGGATCGATCCGCTTGGCGGGATGGACGGTGCCGGTGCCTCTGTCGGAGGTCGAGCGGCGGACTCCCTGGTCGGCCCAGCTTATCAGGTCGTCGACCGCGTAGACGATCCGCCCGCCGAGCTTGCGATAGACGGGGCCGGTACCGAAGCAGCGATGCTTCTCGAGCGTGCGCGCCGAGAGGCCGAGCAGCAAGGCGGCATCGGGGGTTCGCAGCAACCGCTGCGGCGTTTCGGCTGTCATGCAAAGTCTCCGGGCGTTGGCCCGGCCATCGCGGCGGGCCCGTTCCAATCACGGGCATCCAATGGCGGCAGAGGGCGGTGCGGAGGGAGCGGCCGAAACGGCATCCCGGCATATGTCGCCCCTAGGCGATCAGCAGGTCGCGATAGGCCGAGCTGGCGAGGCCTCGCGCCTCGTCGATGAGTCGCTGGACGCGGCGTCGCTCGCTCATCGCTTTCCACGCCAGGGCGTCGGTTCCGGCGAGCCAGGGATAGACGATGCGCGTGCCGATCTCGCGGTTGCTGGCGCCTGCCAGCGACGCGTCGAGCACGCGCAGCAGCAGCGTGAGGCGCTGCCGCTGCAGCGCGCTGGGGCGCAAAACCCGCATCGGTTCGGCGATGCTCGCTCCTGCGAACATGCGCCGCGCCGCATCGCAGGCAGCGGTGCGCAGACCCGTGCCGAGGGGCGGCAGGAGGATCGCCAGCGCGCCGTCGCGGGGATCCCGAACCGCGAAGCGATGCCGCGCGCCGGCGATGTCGAAGACGAGATGGCGGGTGCCATCGAGCCGATATTCAGCGGTCGGCGCGACGCCGGGAAGCGCAGCCGCGCCGGCAAATCCGGCGGGCGCGATGGCCAGCGATACGACCTGCGACGCACAGTCCGCGCGCCAGATCGCGGGCGCCAGGCGCACCGGGCGGTCGGGGTCGAACAGGCGGATCAGCCCCCATCGCCGTGCGAGCGCGACGGCGTCGCCGCTCTCCGGCGATCCGCGCGCGGCCGCCCAGGCCGCGCGATAGGCGGTGCTTCGGCGCAGGAATTCCTGTGCGAAATCGGCGCGGTCATGCTTCGCGAGGCCGGAGACGGCAAGGGCCGGCAAAGGCGGGCGAAGGGTGACGGCGTAAGCTCCGGCTCGGGATCATTCCCGCGGCCAGAGCGCCATTTCGATAGCCCCACTCGAAGTCCCGGTGACGGGTGAAGGTTGCGCCCCCAGGGGTATATCGCGTGGCACGCGAAAGGCGCCCCGCCGTCGCCGGCGGGGCGCCTTGGTCTCGATCAGCTGTCGTTGGAGCGCCGCGGGCGCGACCAGATCAGGCTCGAGGTCTCGCCGCCATCGTCGTCGAAGAGGTTCGCGAAGATGGGCTGCGCGAAGCTCGGATCGTCGAGCTTGACCGAGAGATAGGGGCGCTGCTCGGCCGAGGTCTTGGCCCAGGCGGCGCCGATCTCCGCGCGGCCGACATAGACCCGGTGGGTGGGCGCGTTGTCGTTTGCGCTGGCGGGTTCCGGTACGATCCGGACGCCCTTGGCCTGGACGCTGAGGGTCACGATCGAGCCCTGATATTCCTCGCCGACGCGCTTGAAGCTTCCGATGTTCGCCATTGTTTTGGTCCTCAATTCTCAAGGCCGCACCATGCGGCCTCGATGGCGTCAAAAGGACGGGTGCGAATGACGCCGCAGCTCTGCCCGCAGCGCAGCGGAGGACTGCCCAAGCGGGCTTTCTTGCCTCGCGAGGAATGGGCGAAGCCCAGGGGAAGAAAGTTCGCTTGGGCAGTTGCGGCAAGTCAGGCGAGGCGAAGCCGGTATCCGTCCATACAGCAATCAACGAGGCCAGCAGTGCGACTTCCCGAGCGAGGACCGCGGCGAAGCATCTCAAGCACTCAGCGCCGGCGTGGTCCATCGGGACCCGTTACCCCGCCTCCAGGCCGGCGCCAGGACGGGCTCCCCCACCCGGGCAACAGGCGCGCCATACCCCGGCCCCCCAGGCCGCGGACACCGGCACCCTCGGCCAGACTGCCGCGCGCACCCCGGTTCGAGTGCAGGCCAGCGTCCCCCCAAACCAGCACAACTGCATCCTCACGTGACGGATCGGCGGGTCTATCCGCCACTGGTTGCTCCCGCGCGCCAGCGCCCCGGCCGAGGCCAAGGCGCTCGCCGGGACGGCGGGCGCCGATCGCCAGACAGCGATCCGCGCAACCGCCGAGTTGGATTCACCGGTTCGATGTTCTATATTCGTTCCAACGAATCGGAATGGGAAATCAACGTGGCAGGAGTGACCAAGGCAAGCGAGGGCAACCGCCCGCTCAGCGACAGCGAGGCCGATTATTCGAAGCGGCTGTTCGATGCGGTGCTCGACACGGTCATCAATCTCAACGCCGTGCCGGGGACAGAGGGCGGCTATGTCAGCCCCGATATCGTCCGGATCGCGCTGATCGATGTGATGGTGGCGGTCGATTTCAATTGCGGGCTCGGCCGCGTTCCGAGCGAGCGCCGCAAAACCGGCGACTATATCGGTTCGCGCTACGCGAAGCTGCTCAAGGACTTCATCGACAACCCGGCATGCGCCTGGACGCCGGCGATGCTGGTGAGCAACGAGGGCGTCCCGAACTAGACGAACTCGCGCGCGGTCAGCGCGCGAAGGGATCATATTCGCGAACGATGAGCGACGGGTCGCCGTCGAACTCGCGCTCTTCGGCAACGCCGAAATTGCTGCCTTCGATGCGGAACACGACGACGATGGTCATGAGAGTCCGCGCCAGGTTCCAGGCATTTCTTTGTGCGAGGGTCAGCGGCATCTCGTAGCTCCCGTCCAGGAGCGGGGACCGCCCCCGCTCGACAGGCGCCCGAAGTGTCCGGCGCATGGCCGCAATCACCGCGCAGCCACAGGCGAAGCGGCCGCATGCACAGCATAGCGGACCCTTTACGGGTTGATGGCGTCAGGCCATGCAACGGGCCAAGGAAGTGCCTCCAAGAGCGGGGGCGGTGCCCGGACACGACCCAAGGGTTGATGCCGCTCGGCCGCCCGAGCCATGCAGAAGTCAGGATAGCCGCAACCGAAACACGTCGCGGCCTGAGACCCGCTTAGCTACCGAGACAGGCGATGATGCCGGTCACGACCGCGACCGTCTCCGCCACATCGCGGACCCTGACCGTGTCCAACCCGAGCGTGAAGGCAGGATAATCGTTGCCGCCCGGGTAGATCGCATCGCCCAGGAACAGCATTTCTTCAAGCGCGACCCCGCTCTCCTCGCTCAGGCGTCGCAGGCCATAGGCCTTGTCGACAACCTTGCGCGTGACGTCGATCGACGTCGTCCCGCCGAGGTTGATCGACAATTCCGGCAAGGCGGCGCGCAGCGCCGCCTGGAGCGCGGTGCGCTTGGCGCGGTCGGGATCCCATGCTTCCTTCGCCGCCAGCGGCGCCTGCTGCCCCAGCCCGGAGAAGGTGATCTGGCTGCCGCGATCCTCGATCCGCTCGCCCCAGATGCGCTCGCCGGCGAGGCCTGCATCGGCCAGCGCGCGGTCGAATGCGGTGAGGATCTTCGCCCGCTCGCCGGCGTCGAACAGTTCGGCATAGACGGGCCGCCATGCGCCACCCGCGAAGCGGTAGAGCTTCGTGCCGGTGGTCGGCATCAGCCACAGCCGGTCGCGCCGGGTGGCCGGAGGCAGCCGCGACGCGATCTGCTTCTCGAACTGCGGCCAGTCTCCGCCCGAGATGATCGCGGCGTCCGCGACTGCCAAAAGGCGCGCCAGCCAGGCGGCGACCTCGTCCGACAAGGGCTGCTTGCTCTCGGCGAGCGTCCCGTCGAGGTCGAAGGCGATGAGCCGCTTCACCGGCGCCGCAAGTCGGGTTCGATCGTCATGATGACCGAACGCGCGACGCGCGGAATCAGCCCTGCTTGGCGCGCTGGCGTGCAGGCTTCGCTGCGGCGGCGGGCGCAGCCTCGGCGCCGCGGCCACGGCCCTTCGAGCCCAGGCCGATCTTCTTGGCCATGGCGCGGCGCTGCTCCGAATAGTTCGGCGCGACCATCGGATATTCGTCC
The DNA here is from genome assembly GCF_030145815.1 of Sphingomonas sp. Classification (GTDB taxonomy): domain Bacteria; phylum Pseudomonadota; class Alphaproteobacteria; order Sphingomonadales; family Sphingomonadaceae; genus Sphingomonas. Next base: position 8,369 of record NZ_JAIXHL010000034.1, on the reverse strand, counting down.
TTGAGGTTGTAGCGGCGCCGATATTCTTCCGGGGTCAGGCCATGGGTCGACAAGTGACGGCGCAGCGTGCGGTACGGTTTGCCGTCGATCATCGAGAGGATGTGATCCTTCGACCCGAGCGATTTCCTGACCGACACCGCGGGCGGAAATTCCTGGTCGGCGGGCGCCTCTTCGGGTGCTTCGGCGGACGCGGCGGAACTGCCGGACAGCTCGGTGATCGTCGCGTGCATGGTGCGCAGGAAGGCCGGTACTTCTTCGGCGGTGCAGCGGTTGTTCTGATTACCCAGCCAGGCGATGGTGAGTTCGGTCGCAAGTTCGACCGGGTTCAGGCTGTTCTCGTCCGACATCAGGCACTCTCCACAAGTTCTGGGCGACGCGCACCACGTTGCCGTTCCTTTCGTCCGCGGCTGCCAGCAGGAGTCGCGGCCGATCCGCTTCTACCTGATGAAGGCAGGTCCTCAAGACTGGGTGAACTCGCCCGGCATGGCGCAGGACGGCATCTATCCGACCAGGCTGGGCAAGCCTGCGCGTTCATCGCAGCTGCGCACGCGCGCATATAGCGACTGCGTGACGGCAAGTGCGATACGGTCACGCTCGCCGGGATCGGAACTGGTTGCCGCGGCCCGCACGCCGGTTTGCCAGGCGTCTTCGAGCAGCATCCGCACATCTTCGCTCTCGGGATCATATCCGCCGCGCACGAGAAACAGCGACGTCCGGCGCCGAAGCTCTGCCTCGACCGATGCACTGGAACCTTCACTCAATTCGTATCGCTTGCCCAGCGCAAAATAGGCGGCCGCACATTCGAAATCGCCAGCCTCGACGGTGGGAGTGCCGATCGCCGCAGCGACAAGGGCTAGGAACACCGCCCTGCCGCCTCGTGTGGTACGGCGTTACGCATCGCTCAGCGCTGGCCTTGGCACTTGCGCAGTTCTGCGATCGCGTCGACCGGTCGCGCCAGCTCATAACCCCAGCTTTGCAGTGGCTGGCCAATTAACCTGAGGCGCAGGCTTTTCGCGACCTGGTCGAGCACCGTCGCGTCCGGAAATCTGAAAATCAGTGAAGGCCTAGAGCCGTCCGCATCGGTCCACCCGACTGCATCCATCATCCCGAAGGGTGTGACCTGACGCGGCCTTTTGTCGACAACGCCCAGAACGTTGGGTCCAAGCGGCGGCTCGACGAATTGAAGCGCGTAGCGATATTTCTGGTCCTTCACGACGTTGGCTACGGGCAGGGTAAGCATCACCGTACCGTCCGGCCGGTAGACCAGAAAAATGGAGTTTGTGCCCGAATAGTTCGGTTTGAGGATGCGGCATCCCGAGGGGTACTTCGCCACCAACCAGCCATTCCCAAGGTCTCGGCCTTCGGGCGTGTAGGATTGGGCAAGGGCAAGCAGCGCCAGGGCGAACATCTTCATGGTCCCGGACTATCGGCTCGCAGCGAGACTGCCAAGCTACCTGTTGCAGCCCGTTGCCTCCGCGACAATGAACAGTGCGAAGCGGAGTGTCCGAATTAGCGTCGAGGCACAAAATCTCGTGTCAGTTCGGCATTTAGTCGTCGCCTCTCGCCGCGATCGCCGCCGCGATGTCGGCAAGGATCGCGGAGGCCGGCTCGGGCGCCGGGAGCTCGGCCAGGGTGAAGTCGGGATGCGAGAGAAATTCCCGGTCGGCGGCCTGGATCAGGGCCGTCGCGATGCGCCGCGCGAGCGCTGGGCTCGCGGGCAGATGGCGGGGCACGATGCGCTTCGTTTCCTCGCGATCCGGCAGCGTCACGAAGCAGGCCTTCGGGGAGAGCGGTGCGATCAGCCGCAGACCGTCGTTGCCGGGTGCGCGGACGCCGAATGTGTCGGGCAATATGAAGAGCGGCTCGGCGGATTTTACGATGGCCCAGCGGCTTTCCATGACGGGGGTGGCCAGCAGCCGGTAGAGATCGTTGTTCTGGAACATCGCCTCATAGGAGCGTTCGGGCGTCCACTCGCCTTCGCTCGGGTCGAGACTGTCGATGACGGGTGCCAGATGCTGGTTGTGCGCCTCGATAAAGGTCGGATTGCGCAGCAGCTGGATGATGAGGAAGCCGACAAATGCCTCGCGCTGGGGTCCGTTGAGCGGTCTCGTATCGAGCAGCATCTCCACCGGCTTCTTCGCGTCGCCCTCCAGAAGCCCGAACCAGGCCTCGAGCCGGTCACTGTAGAGATTGTGGCGATATCCCCATTCGCCGAACCCGCGGCGGGCGGAAATCCAGGTCTCGCCATCGCGCCGCCACCGCAGCACCTTGCCGTCGACCGCCCATAGATCGCGGATGAACCAGCGCGGGATGAAGTGGTTCTTGCCCACCGGCTTGACGGCGAGAACCTGCCGGCGGGGGTTCGCCTTGCGCTTCGCGGCAGCGATGGACTTGGGCTTGTATCGCTCCTCGATCAGGCGGCCCCAGATATGGTCGAAGCTCATCCGGGCGGTGTTGGCGATGATCTCGGCACCGGCGGGTCCCAGCACGGCCTCGCGCTCCGCCGCCAGGTCGATCGCGTCCCATGCGCCGCTCGACAGGCGCTTCTCCACCACCCGCTCGCCGAGCCAGAAGGTCAGTTTCGCGATCTCGAGCGTCATGTCCTCGCGCAGATCGATGTCCAACGGGGTGTCGTCGGGGCGGCCGAACTCGAACATCTGGACGATGATGCGATGAACCGCCTCGTCATAGATCAGGGCCAGCGCGTCGATCAGGTCGGCCGGTGCGCCTGCCAGCGCCTTCGATACGGCATCGTGCGACAATGCCGGATAGACCGGCTTGAACGGCAGCGGTTCGGGCACGGGAGGCTGCAAGGCGGGCGCCCTGCCGACGATCGGCACACGCACCATGGCTAGTGGGACGCTGCGGCCCGGAGCTTGGCGAGCCGCTCGCGGCAGAGCTGCTCGACCACATCGCGCAGCCGCCGAACGGATTCCGCGAGCGCGTCCAGGTCGTCGATGCCGATCTCGTAGCTCGGGGAGTAGCGCGCCTCGACATAGGCACGCTTGAGCAGTTCGAAGCGGCGCCGGTCGAGACGCGTCGCGCGCGGCCAGGCCTCGACAAGACGCGGCTCCTGGTCCTCGGACAGGGACCGCAGGAACTTGATGTTGTGCGAGCGGGGGAAATAGAGCGTCCGCACGAGCAGGAAGCAAATGTAAAGGCGCTCGGCCGCTTGATGGAGGTCGAAGGCGGCTTTGTTCAGATCGCCATCATTGCGGGCGTAGTTTGAGCCTCGAACGAACGCATCAACGCTGGGCAGCCAGCGGTCAAAATACTCTTGGGCCATCGCCAGGGCATCGGCCGCGGTCAGGGGCTTCGGCGTGGCGAGAGGATGCTGCGGCAGCTCGTAGAGCACGACGCCGTCACGGACGATATCGACCCAGAAATATTCGCCGCGCTGGAGCGCCTTGTTCACCTCGTCGAGCGTGTGGACGATGATGTTGACCGGGCGCTGGACGGCGGGATCGTGGAGGATCTTGTCCTCCGCGATATACCAATAGCCGGCGATATCGGTCAGGTCCTCGTGGCTGACGATGACGAGCAGGTCGAAATCGGACTGATAGCCGTTCTCGGGCTCGTCGACCCAGTCGCTGCGCGCGTAGCTGCCGAACAGGATGATCTTGAGGATCTTGCCGAATTTCTTCCATGGCTGGGTCGAGGTCGAGATCGCCTGCGCGAACTCCGCCATCAGCGTGTCGCGCACGCGGGCCAGTTCAGCCTGCTGGGTGTCGGGAAGGTGGTCGAGATCGACGCGCATGGTCAATTCCTAGCGGTGGCTGGCCGCTTCCTCAATGTTCCGATGGTCGTTCGGGATAGAGCAGCAGATGCCCCATGGCTGCGCCGAGGCGCTCCTCGACTTCGGCGACCGTGATGCCCAGGTCGTCCGCGATCTGGAAAAAGTCCATGTCGCGAAAGCGCGCCCGGTCGAACACCTGGCGTTCGGGGTCTGGCATGGCGTCCAGGGCCTGACGTAGTCTGCGAAGCTGGCGGTCCATGATCAATCTCCGTCGCATATCGGCCGAAGCCGGGGGAGAGGCCTGTGCCGACCCGCGAAAGAGGCGCGGCGCACCCGCAGGGCCGGAACGCAGTGGAGGACCTGGGCCATGGCCCAGGTTGCACTGCGCCGACGCGGGTCCAGGACAGGCTCGCCCGGCTTGGGCGAGAATGGAAGCGACGATCATCGCCGCCGGTGGTCGATGATCGCGATGCCGGCCGCGCGTGCCTTGTCGAACAGATTGTCCTGGATGCCTGCGCCGGGGAAGATGATGATCCCGCGCGGCATCAGGGCGATCACCTGATCGTTGCGCTTGAAGGGTGCAGCGCCCCGGCTGTGCCGGGTGAAATCGGGCGCCACCGGGACCTGCGGCACCTTGCGCTCGCGTGCCCAGAGGGCGGCGATGTGCTCGGCGCCGGTGCGGGATGCACCGTGGAGCAGTACCATCTGCGGGTTGCGGCCATGGACCTGGTCGAGGACGTGCCAGATCTTACGGTGATCCGAATAGTCGGCGCCGCCGCTGACATAGATGCGCTCGCCTTGCGGCACGAGCAGCTTCGCATCGGCATATCTGCGGTCGTTGACGAATTCGCGGCTCTCGACGACCGCCGCCGTCATCGCGCGGCGGTTGAGCATCGACCCGGATTTGGGCAGCCATGGCTTGCGCAGATGGGTGCGGAACTGCTCGGCAAACGCCTCGCGAAAGGCTTCCATCGCATCGCGGCGTTCGATCATCGACCGGCCCTCGGCGATTAGCGTCTCGAGTTCGACCGACTTGACCTCGGACCCGTCCTGCTCGCGCTGCGATCGCTTCTGGGCCAGCTCGTTGGAGTCGAGCTGGTGCTCGACGCGCTCGACCGCGCGGTGGAAGACGTTGGTGAAGCCCCAGAGCAAGTCCTCCAGTTCGGGCTCTAGGCGGGTATCGGCAAGCGACGCCGCCATCGCGTCGACGGTGTCGGCGGCGGCCGCCTCGACCAGCCTGGCCTCTGGCAAGGGCCTCGGATCGAGGTCGTCGTCGAACGGGCGGCGTCCGAAGAGCTCGAGTTCCTGCAGCAGATGGGTGAACTGCGATCCGCCACCCTCGCCCATGTCGTGTTCGTCATCCATTTCGAAATCTCCCAGGCTGTGGCCGCGTCGCTTGCGGCCTTCCTGGCGACGAAAGGCGGCGGCGCGCGTGACGGCGCACGGCCGAGCGCAGCGGCCGGCAACGCCGGCGGCCGCCGGAGCGTGAGCGAAGGACCCGGAAGCGCGGCTATTTTGCTTCGCGATGCAAAGCGGGCCGCAGGACCGCGGCGGAAAATAGCCGCGCGGACGGGTTGCGCGGGCGCGCGCGCTGCCGACCGGTCGCCCTCTGGGAAGGCGCGTGACGCGGACTCTCGCAGCCGGGATCGCCGGAAGATGCGGACCGGCAAGGTCAGGGGCGGTCGCCGGCCTGGAGCTGCGCGGCAATGCGCGCGCGGAGACGTTCGAGCCCGATGGCGCGGAGATCCGCGTTCAGGTCCTCGCGCTCGGCGTCGATCGGCAGGACGGCGATGTCCTTCAGGCGCGCCCGGCGCTCCAGCTCGGCAAATGCCCTGCGACCGGCGGTATCCGGCTCCCGGGCGACGTAGAGCCGCCGCAGCATGAGCGGGAAATCCAGTGCCGCCAGATGGGCTGCGGACAATGCCGCGATCGCAGGCAGGACCGGCACGGCGGCCCGGAGCGAGAGGACCGATTCGATGCCCTCGCCGGCGGCCATCACCGGCGCGGACCGTCCGAAGCGGACTCCGTTTCCGAGCAAATGTCCCATCGCCCGCCTTGGACAGGCGACAGATGCCTTGCCGGTGCCGTCGGGCGCGAGCCAGGTTCGATGCGCGCCGACGACGCATCCGGCGAGGTCGGTGACCGCCGCGATCATCGCGGGCATTGCCCACGGCGCATCGGGCAGATCGTCGACCGATGGGCGGTACCAGCAGCGCGGATGATAGCGCAGCGCCTCCAGCCCGGGCATGAAGGGAATATCGCGGCTCCGCAGATAGTCCTGGACCAGCGTGCGTGCGGCAGGACGCGTGATGGCGAGGAGGCGTCGCGCTGCTTCTGGCGATCCCGAGGGCACTGTCGCCGCACCGTCGGGACGGTCCTGCGTGTCGTCGGGCAGGCTCAGAAAGCGCCTGGCTTCCACCAGCGCCTCGGCCAGCGTCCCGGTCAGCGTCGCGGCGCGAACCACGTCGAGCAGGTCGCCATGGTCGCCCGACTGAGCATCGGTCCATTTGCCGGCGCGCGCGCTGCCATCCGGGGCATCGCGCAGCCGGACGTAGAGACTGCGGCCGGGCGTATTGCGCACGTCGCCGACCAGCCAGTAATTGCCCTCGCGGCGACCGGCCGAGAGGTAGCGCCGGCACAGGCGCTCGGCCTGCCCGGCGAGGTCGCGCGCGAGCGCGGTTGCGGGATGCTCCATCGCCCGTTCCCGCTCACGCCGCACCGGCGAGGGTTCGCGTCTCGACGCGCTCGATCGGGAAGCGCTCGAGCAACCGCGCGAGGATGGCCGGGCCGTCAACGCCGGTGGGCACGAACAGGCGCAGCTTCCACGAGACGATGTCCGACATCAGTCCCAGCGCCTTCAAGCGCTCGACGCCGAGATCGTTGAAGCCGATGAGCTCGATGCGATGGAGGTGCATGCTCAGCACGCGCTGGAGGCGCTGGCCTTCGGCGAGATGCAGCACCGCCTCACCCGCCATCAGCGTCCGCCACGCCTGTTCGGCGGTCAGCGCCGGCGCCTGCGAACCCAGCGTCGCGGCGACCCAGGCCGGGGGCACGCGGCGCCCGACGATCCGTTCGCCGGCATCGGTCTGCAGGCGGTAGACGCGCGTGGAATCGCCGGGCAAGCGACGCCAGATCGGCAGCAGAAGCCCTGCGACGACGTGCATCTCGGAGGTCTCGAACTCGGGCACCTCGGCGCATTCCGCGACCCAGGCCGCCGCGAAGGCGTCCCGGTCGGCCACGCGCCAATGCGTTTCGGCGAGGGCGTCGAGCGGCATCGACGGACTTTCCATCGGCTTGATCAGGCGGATGCGCTCCTCGACCGCACCGTCGTCGAGCAGGGCGCTGCGTGCGCGGACGCGCACAGCGGCCCGGGCAGAGCGCTGATTGACGAGCAGGACCGCACCGGGATCGCGCGCGATCGCCAGCGCGTCGTCGAGGCCGAGCGGACGATTGCGATCCTTGCGCGCGATGGTGAGCAGCTCGGTTTCCGCGCCGGTGCCCGGATGGACGTAGATCGTCTCGCGCCGCGTGACGACGAAGCTCTCCGCAGTCAGCGTCTCCAGCCCGGTCTCATAGGTCCCCGAGACCTTGGCCCCTTCGATCCGCCGCTCGAGCAGCCCCTCGAACGCGTCGAAGATCGTCCGCTGCATCGCGATCGTCAGCGCGAGCATGCGGTTGAGGAAGGTCGTGATCGGCGGCAGCTCGTCGCGCAGGCCGTTGTCGTCGCCAAGCGACAGGCCGGTCGCGGCTTCGAACTGGCCCAGCGAGCAGCCACCGATCTGCCCCCGATAGATCAGCCCGTAGAGCTGGCGCAGCGCGTCGCGCGCATAGGCCGATTCGAGATTGTCCTCGGGGCGGAACATGTTCTGGCCGCCGGTCTGGCGCTGCCCGCGGGTGATCGCGCCGAGCGTGTCGAGCCGGCGCGCGATGGTGGAGATGAAGCGGCGCTGCGCGCGCACATCGGTGGTCACCGGCCGGTAGCAGGGCGGCTGCTTCTGGTTGGTGCGGTTGGTGCGTCCGAAGCCCTGGATCGCGATGTCGGCCTTCCAGCCCGCCTCGACCAGATAATGCACGCGCTGGCGCTGATTCACCGCGTCGAGATCGGCATGATAGGAGCGTCCGGTCCCGCCCGCCTCGGAGAAGATCAGGATGGTCTTGCGGTCGTCCATGAAGGCCTGCGCCTCGGCCAGGTTGGCCGCGGCGGGACGCGTCTCGACCGCGAAGCGGCGCGAGCCGTCCGCGCGCTCGCGCGGGACGATGCGGCGGCTGCGCCCCGTGACCTCGGCGACCCGGTCGGGACCGAAATGCTGGACGATCTGGTCGAGCGCGCCGGGCACGGCGGGCAATGCCGCCAGCCGCTCGATCATCGCCTGCCGCCGGGCGACCGCATCGCGGCACAGGACGATGTTGCCGCCATCAGTGACCGGGCGCGATCCCAGATTGCCCGAGGTGTCGGTATAGGGCTCGTAGAGCTGCACGGGGAAGCTGTTGGCGAGATAGTCGAGGACATATTCTTTGCAGTCGCAGTTTATGTCGAGCGCGGCGGCAGGAGGCGCAGGTTTCCTTCGGTTTTCCATGATTTCACTCCAGATAATTACGGTTCCCTCGACCTGAACAAGTCGAAGGAACCACC
>NZ_JAIXHL010000033.1 GCF_030145815.1 Sphingomonas sp. | reverse complement strand
CCTCCGCGGGGCCGCCTCTTTTGGGGGGTCTTGCCTCTCTTCTGATCCACCTCCTCCGCGCCCCCCCCCCCCCGGCGGCGGGGGGGGGGGGGGCCGCGGGCGCCCGCGCGACGGGACTGCGGACAGGCCCCTCTCCCAACCCTCTCCCCTGAAGGGGAGAGGGCTAGAGTGGCTTACGCGTCGGCGGCCATCTTGGCGGCCTTGGCAACGACGTCGTCGATGCCGCCGACCATGTAGAAGGCCGATTCGGGCAGATGGTCATATTCGCCGTTCACGACCGCCTTGAACGACTTGATCGTGTCTTCGAGCTGGACGAACGCGCCCGGGATGCCGGTGAAGACTTCGGCGACGTGGAACGGCTGGCTGAGGAAACGCTGGATCTTCCGCGCGCGGGCGACGGTCAGCTTATCTTCTTCCGACAGTTCGTCCATGCCGAGGATCGCGATGATGTCCTGCAGCGACTTGTACTTCTGCAGGATCGACTGAACGGCGCGGGCGGTTTCGTAATGCTCCTGGCCGACGACGCGGGGTTCCAGAACGCGGCTGGTCGAGTCCAGCGGGTCCACCGCCGGATAGATGCCGAGTTCCGAGATCGCACGGTTGAGAACCGTGGTCGCGTCGAGGTGGGCGAACGAGGTTGCCGGTGCCGGGTCGGTCAAATCGTCCGCAGGGACGTAGACGGCCTGGACCGAGGTGATCGACCCCTTGTTGGTCGAGGTGATGCGCTCCTGCAGCGCGCCCATGTCGGTCGACAGGGTCGGCTGATAGCCCACCGCCGACGGGATGCGGCCGAGCAGTGCCGACACTTCCGCGCCCGCCTGGGTGAAGCGGAAGATGTTGTCGACGAAGAACAGCACGTCCTGACCTTCGACGTCGCGGAAATATTCGGCGATGGTCAGGCCCGACAGCGCGACGCGGGCGCGGGCGCCCGGCGGCTCGTTCATCTGGCCATAGACCAGCGCGACCTTCGACCCTTCGCTGATCGCGTTGCCGTCGGCGTCCTTGGCGATAACGCCGGCGTCGAGGAACTCGTGATACAGGTCGTTGCCTTCACGCGTGCGCTCACCGACGCCTGCGAAGACCGAGGTGCCGCCATGGCCCTTGGCGATGTTGTTGATCAGTTCCTGAATGAGAACCGTCTTGCCCACGCCGGCGCCGCCGAACAGGCCGATCTTGCCGCCCTTAGCGTACGGCGCGAGCAGGTCGATGACCTTGATGCCGGTGACGAGGATCGCGCTCTCGGTCGACTGGTCGACGAACAGCGGGGCTTCGGCATGGATCGGTGCGCGCAGGTCGGTGGCGACCGGGCCGCGCTCGTCGATCGGCTCACCGACGACGTTGAGGATGCGGCCGAGCGTCGCCGGGCCGACCGGAACCTGGATCTGCGCGCCGGTGGCGGTGACTGCCTGACCGCGGGTCAGACCTTCGGTCGAGTCCATCGCGATCGTGCGGACGGTGTTCTCGCCCAGATGCTGTGCGACTTCGAGGACGAGGCGGTTGCCGTTATTGTCGCTTTCGAGCGCCGACAGGATCGCGGGCAGTTCGCCGTCGAAGCTGACGTCGACGACCGCGCCGATGACCTGCGCGATGCGGCCCTGGCCGGCGGCGGCGACGGGTGCCGTGGTGGCGGCGCTATCCGCCTTGGGCTTGGTCGCGCGCGGCTTGCGCGCGGGCTTGTCTGCGGTGGGGGCTGCGGTTGCCATGTTCTTCAAGTCCTTGCTTGGCGAATGCGATCAGGGTTGCGGGGAATTGCCGACCATCGCCTCGGCCGGGGCCGTAGCGGAGGGGCGGCGGAAAGTCACGGTCAGGGTGCGGGCGGCATCGCCCTTGTCGATGGCGATCACGGTCGGCGTGGCGCCGATCATGCCGTCGAACGCCTGTTCCTTGGCGATGGCGTCGAGCGTCTTCTTGTCGTCGATGCCATACTGGAACAGGAAGGCGCGGACGATGTCGGTCAGGCGCTTCTTCGCCGTTTCGGCATTGGCGTCGTCGGTCAGCGATAGCGCGAAGGCGATCGTGTCGATCGCGTCGGCGTCCTGGCCGGTGACGGTCACGGTGCCGGTGTTCGGGTTCTTTGCGTCGGACTGCGACAGCGTGATCGCCGCGCCCTTGGCCGCAAAACCGCTCTGCGCCGCCGCATAGGGGGCGAGGCGATAGCCATATTGGTTGAGGCGACCGATCGTCTCGGTCGGGAAGCCGAACATGCGGTCCGCGCCCTTGAGATCTGCTGCCGCTTCGCGTGCCGCCGCCTCATTCTGCGCAAGCGTCGGCTGCTCGGCAGGCTGCTGGTTGCAGCCCGCGAGCACCACGGTCGCAGTGAGGAGGAGCAACGCGCGCATCTTACAGAGCCTCGGCGCCCGAGATGATCTCGACCAGCTCGGTCGTGATCGCGGCCTGGCGCGCGCGGTTGTACTGGATCGACAGCCGCTTGATCAGGTCGCCCGCGTTGCGTGTGGCGTTGTCCATCGCGGTCATCTTGCTGCCCTGCTCCGACGCGGCGTTTTCACGGATTGCGCGGTAGAGCTGGATCGCAACGTTGCGCGGGAGCAGGTCGGCGAGGATCGATTCCTCGTCGGGCTCGTACTCGGTGACCGCTGCGCCTTCCTCGACAACGGCGACTTCCGGGATCTTGACCGGGATCAGCTGCCGCTCGGTCGGCTCCTGCGTCAGGACCGACTTGAAGTTCGAATAGAACAGGTGCGCGACGTCATACTCGCCCGCTTCGAAGCGGGCGATCAGGTCGTCGGCATAGCCGCGTGCGTCGGCAAAGCCGAGCTTGCCGAGGTCGCCCGGCTCGATCCCGTGGACGAAATTGTTGGGGTAGAGCCGGTTCAGCACCGCGCGGCCCTTGCGACCGATGGTGTAGAACTTGACCGTCTTGCCCTGCGCGATCAGTTCCTGCGCGCGGCGACGCGCCAGACGGGCGATGTTGGTGTTGAACGCGCCGGCCAGACCCTTGTCGCTCGTCGCGACGACGAACAGATGGACCTGATCCTTTCCGGTGCCGGCGAGGAGCGGCGACACGCCGGGGCCGCCCGCGACCTTCGACGCGAGGCTGGCGACGACGCTTTCGAGCCGCTGCGCATAGGGACGCCCGGCCTCCGCCGCTTCCTGCGCGCGGCGCAGCTTGGCGGCGGCGACCATCTTCATCGCCTTGGTGATCTTCTGGGTCGACTTGACCGAGTTGATCCGGACTTTGAGTGCCTTGAGAGAGGCCATGTTCTTCCTTCAACCTCGTCATCCCAGCGAAAGCTGGGATCTCGTGCCACAGGCCGCTCGCTTGCGGCGGGAGACCCCAGCTTTCGCTGGGGTGACGGCTAGTTACGCAAACGTCTTGCCGAATGCGGCGAGCGCGTCCTTGAGCTTCGCCTTGGTGTCGTCGCTCAGATCCTTGCTGTCGCGGATCGCGGCGAGGATGTCGGCGTGCTTCGAACGCATCTCGGCGAGCATCGCGGCCTCGTAGCGGACGACATCGGTCACGGCGACGCTATCGATATAGCCGTTGGTGCCGGCGAAGATCGACACGGTCTGCTCTTCGAACGGCAGCGGGCTGAACTGCGGCTGCTTGAGCAGCTCGGTCAGACGCGCGCCGCGGTTCAGCAGCTTTTGCGTCGAGGCGTCGAGATCCGAACCGAACTGCGCGAACGCGGCCATTTCGCGATACTGGGCGAGCTCGAGCTTGATCGAGCCCGACACCTTCTTCATCGCCTTGGTCTGCGCCGACGAACCGACGCGCGACACCGACAGGCCGACGTTGATCGCCGGGCGGATGCCCGCGAAGAACAGGTCGGTTTCAAGGAAAATCTGGCCGTCGGTGATCGAGATCACGTTGGTCGGGATATAGGCCGACACGTCGCCCGCCTGGGTTTCGATGATCGGCAGCGCGGTGAGCGAGCCCGAGCCATTGTCCTCGTTCAGTTTCGCCGCGCGCTCGAGCAGGCGGCTGTGCAGATAGAAGACGTCGCCCGGATAAGCTTCGCGGCCCGGCGGGCGGCGCAGCAGCAGCGACATCTGGCGATAGGCGACGGCCTGCTTCGACAGATCGTCATAGACGATGACGGCGTGCATGCCGTTGTCGCGGAAATACTCGCCCATCGCGCAACCGGTGTACGGTGCGAGGAACTGGAGCGGGGCGGGGTCCGACGCGGTCGCGGCGACCACGATCGAATATTCCATCGCGCCATTCTCTTCGAGCGTGCGGACGAGCTGTGCGACGGTCGAGCGCTTCTGGCCGACGGCGACGTACACGCAATAGAGCTTCTTGCTCTCGTCCGTGCCGGCGTTGACGGTCTTCTGGTTGATGAAGGTGTCGATGGCGACGGCCGACTTGCCGGTCTGACGGTCGCCGATGATAAGCTCGCGCTGGCCACGACCGACGGGGACGAGCGCGTCGATTGCCTTGAGGCCGGTCTGCACCGGCTCATGCACCGACTTGCGCGGGATGATGCCGGGAGCCTTCACTTCGACGCGCGAGCGCTGGTCGGAGACGATCGGGCCCTTGCCGTCGATCGGGTTGCCAAGGCCGTCCACGACGCGGCCGAGCAGGCCCTTGCCGACCGGCACGTCGACGATGGTGCCGGTCCGCTTGACGACGTCGCCTTCCTTGATCTCCGAGTCCGAGCCGAAGATCACGATGCCGACATTATCGGCCTCGAGGTTGAGCGCCATGCCCTGAACGCCATTGGCGAACTCGACCATTTCGCCCGCCTGGACGTTGTCGAGGCCGTGGACGCGCGCGATGCCGTCACCCACGCTCAGCACCTGGCCGGTCTCGCTGACCTCTGCCTCGGTGCCGAAATTGGCGATCTGGTCCTTGATGACCTTCGAGATTTCTGCGGCGCGGATATCCATGATTCTAGCTTTCAGCCTTTCATCGCATGCGCGAGGGAGTTCAAACGGGTCTTGATCGAGCTGTCGATCATCTGGGAGCCGATCTTCACGACCAGCCCGCCAAGGAGCGAGGGATCGACCGACAGGTCGACATTGACGTCGCGGCCGACGCGGGTGCGCAGCTGCGTCTTGAGTTCGGCGACCTGTGCGGCGTCGAGCGGGTGGGCCGAGGTAACCTGAGCGGTCACTTCGCCGCGATGCTGCGCCGCGAGGGTGCGGAAATCGCGGATCATGCCGGGCAGCGCCGACAGACGGCGATTCTGGGCCAGCACGCCGAGGAAGCGCGTGGTGAGCGGGTCGAGCTTCATCGCGCCCGCCGCTGCAGCAACGCCGCGTGCGGTCTCGTCGCGACCGAGCAGCGGACTCTTGGTCAGCGCCGCAAAGTCGGCCGATTCGGTCAGCGCCTGGGCGACCGTGGCGAGGCTCGATTCGACCGTCGCGATCGCACCGCCCTCGCGCGCCAGATCGAACAGCGCAGTCGCATAGCGACCGCTTAAGCTGGCTTGGATACCGCCGGAATTATCCACGGACGCGTGTTTCCTCTTGGACTCTAGAATGGCCCCATGGGGATTCGGGGGTGTGCCTGTGCGGCACCCCCGATGGGTTGGCGCGCGCCTAGCAAAGGGGGCCAAAGGATGCAACCTGTGTGACCGTGCGATGACGGCGCTGGGTACGCAGCGGGCTTGCCGCAGATCGCGCCGGGTGCGAAACAACTGCCTTCTGAGAGTGCTCAGGGGGGGAATGCCATGCTTCCGATGCCGATCCGCGCGGGAATCGCTGTAGCCGTCGCCAGTCTGCTTGCAACCACCGCCCATGCCGAAAGCGTGCGCATGACCGGGCGCTTTGCTGCGCCCTATCGCGACGCCGCGATGCTCGATTCGCTGCGGGTTGGGCGGATCGGGGGTGAGGACGGGATGCAGCTCGCGCTGGCGATCGAGCGCGCATTGGGGCGACCGGATATCGAGGGGCGGACGCATTTCGATCTGGTCGGCGGACGCGGCGGCGACGCGGACGGGCTGCTGAACGGCAATGTCGTCACCGGGGTTCAGGAAACGAAGTTCAAGCGCAAGGAAAAGGAGTGTGTCGAGCGTGAGGGCGGCAAGCGCGACGGCAAGTGCCTGCGCGAGGAAGAGGTCGAGAAGGACTGCACCCGGCGCGTCATCAATGTGAACGCCGACCTGCGCATGACCGACATCGGCAACCGCGTGGTCTATAGCGTGTCGCATCCGCGGCGTGACGAAGCCAGCTGGTGCCGTGGGCAGACCCCGCCCCGCACGACCGAAGAGGCGATTCGGGGCATGATCATCGACATCGCCGAGGCGGTGCGCCGTGACATCGTGCCGTCGGTCGAGCTCTATTCGATCCGCTTCCGTGAGAGCACCCGCGGCCTGCCCAAGCCGTTGGAGCGGCCGTTCAAGGATATCGTCAAGCAAACTCAGCGCGACCTGCCCGCCGCGTGCGCAGCCTGGGCCGCGATGGACGCGCAGGCGCCGAACCACCCGTCGATCACCTTCGACCTTGGCCTGTGTGCCGAATCGGCGGGCGACTATGACAAGGCGCTGGTGCTGTATCGCCGTGCCGCGCCGCTGATCGGGCGGGGGACGAACGAGGCGACGGCGGGGGCGGAGCGGATCGCGCGCCTGATCGCCGGGCGGGACGATGAAGCCGCGCGGCGCCGCGGACGCGGGCCGGGGCGGCGGTGAAGCCGCTGTAAAAGCGACTCGATTTCGACCGGAACTGCGCTAGCATCGCGCCATGAAATCGATCCTGATCGCCGGCCTGCTTGCCGCCATCGCCACCCCTGCCGCCGCTCAACACCGCTTTCGCGTGGGGACGGTGGAGTTCACGACCGCGCTGCCGGCGGGCTATTGTGCGGCAGAAGGCAGCAATGCGGCTGTCGCCCAGATGGTCGCGGCTTCCGACAATCGCAATGTCACGCATCTGACCACCCTGTCGTGCGACGCCGACAAGGCGTGGAAGGACTATTTCATCCTCAAGACGCCGAACGAATTGCTGGCCGTCAGCACCAATACGACAGAGCTTCAGCAGGCGGTCGGGCCGGTGCTCAAGGCGGCGCAGTCCGGTGGCGAAAACGACGAGGCGTCGAAGAGCGTTTCGCGCACCATGGGCAGCCCGGTCCAGATCAAGGGCGAGGTCCGCGGCTATGGCCAGGATGCGCACTGCCTTTACCTGGGTGCGGTGCTCGACATGGCGGCGCCGGAGAAGGGCATCAGCTATACGCTGGCGATGAGCGGCTGCATGACGGTCGTGTCGGGGAAGGTCGTGACGATCTATCGCTATGCGCCCGGCACCACCGATGCCGATGTCCGCAAGCTGATGCCGTCGGTGCTGGAGTTCGCCAAGGCGATCAAGCCGGTCGCCGCTGCCAACTGATCCGCTCCCCCCGGTCGGGCCGGGAGGAGCGGGGATCGGTTACCCGCGGCGCTGGCCTTGGCCGCCGCCGCTGCGCTGGCTGCCGCCGGCACCGGCGGGACGCGGGGTGAACTTCTTCTTGCGCGGGCCGTAGAAGCGCGGCTTGTCGCCGGCTCCGGCGCCTTCACCACCACCGCGCGGAGCGGCGGTGCCGAGCGTTTCGCGACGATCGCCAGCGGGATTGCCGCGCGGGCCGCGGTCGCGCTGTGCAGCGCGGTGATGGGCGTTGCGGTCAGCCATCGTGCGGCCGTTGCGGCCGTTCATCTCGTCGCGGCTCATCGGGATCGGGCCGCGGCTCGACTTGATGCGGGCGGATTCGGCGAGGAAATCCTCGGGCAGCGGCTGGATCGTCACCTTCTGGCGGATCAGCTTTTCGATGTCGCGCAGGTACGGCCGCTCGTCATCGGCGCAATAGCTGATGGCGATGCCGGTCGCGCCCGCGCGCGCCGTCCGCCCGATGCGGTGGACATATTGGTCCGGCACGTTGGGCAGTTCGAAGTTGAACACATGGCTCACCCCCGACACGTCGATGCCGCGCGCGGCGATGTCGGTCGCCACCAGGATCTTGACCTTGCCCGACTTGAACTCGCCCAGCGCACGCTCACGCTGCGGCTGGCTCTTGTTGCCGTGGATCGCGTTCGCCGCGATGCCGCTGGCGGCCAGCAGCTTCACGACGCGGTCGGCGCCATGCTTGGTGCGGGTGAAGACCAACGCGCGGTCGATGCTCTCGTCGCGCAGCGCGATCGTCAGCAGCGACTGCTTCTCGCTCTGGTTCACATGGGTCACGAACTGCTCGACACGCTCGGCGGTGGTGGCGACGGGGGTCACCTTCACCTCGACCGGGTCCTTGATGAACTGGGTCGCGAGGTCGCGGATGCTCTTGGGCATGGTGGCCGAGAAGAACAGGGTCTGGCGCTTGCCGGGCAGCTCGCGGACGATGCGCTTCAGCGCGTGGATGAAGCCCAGGTCCATCATCTGGTCGGCCTCGTCCAGCACCAGGATTTCGATGCCGAGCAGGATCGCATAGCTTTGTTCGATCAGGTCGACGAGGCGGCCCGGGGTCGCGACGACGATGTCGACGCCGCGCGCCAGATCGGTCTTGTTCTTGTGGATCGAGGTGCCGCCGAACACGGTCGCGACGCTGAGCTTGGTGCCCTTGCTATACTGGCGCGCGCTGTCGGCGATCTGGCTGGCCAGCTCGCGCGTCGGGGCGAGGACGAGCATGCGGCAGCCGCGCGGCTGCGCCCGCTTGTTCGACGCGACGAGACGCTCGATCGAGGGGAGCATGAACGCGGCGGTCTTGCCGGTGCCGGTCTGGGCGATGCCGAGCAGGTCGCGGCCTTCGAGCAGCGCCGGGATCGACTGCGCCTGGATCGGGGTCGCGGTGGTGTAGCCCTTTGCCGACAGCGCAGCCAGCGTGGTCTCGGACAGGCCGAGGGTCTTGAATTCAGTCATGGAATCTCTTTGCAATACGGCCAGCGCGCATGCGGAATGCGCGCGCGCAGGCGGGTCAAAAAATTGACGACCCGCGTGATTTGGGAAGCCGAGCAATCAACCGAGGCGGAGCCAGGGGCCGGATATTCCGGCGACCCGATCACGCTGCATAACGCCTCGCTGCGGCGCGATATGGCAGCAGGGCTGACATAAGTCAAGGTTCGGGCGGCGGCGCGGAAGTTTACACTGGCTTTACACTATCGCGCTGTGCGGCGCGGTTCGGGTGGGGCCGGGGACTGTCGCGAACCTGACGACGTTACGCGGAACGCGGTTCATCCTGTCAGCTTTGGGCGGGGCTGGCGCGGGGGACGCGGGGCGAGCCGGACAAAACTGACAACTATGCGCGTGTGTCACGCGGCGTGTCAGCTTCGCGCGAAGGACAGCGCAGGTCCGGCGGCGGGGCGATCGACGGGGTCAAAGAGCGGTCGGAATGCGACCGGGGGATGAGAACATATCGGGTCCAACATTGCAAGGGGGGGATCCCCATCTCGGTATTCGGGAAAGGCAAGTTTTAGAGGGCAACGTGCAGATAGCGCCATCAACGCGGCAGAGTCGACGATCAAGTCGGAACCGGACTACACATAGCATATGAAAATGCTCAAGCGAATCTTTGGCAGCGCCGATATAGCGGCAGACCAATCACTTGCTCGGCCGGACGGCTCTGCCGATGAGACAGTGATGAGTCTTACAGTCCAAGTCGATCGGCCGATCAAAAATGTCGCCGAGGACATGTTCGATCGCGCCTCATTCGCCAAGCAGGTCGCAGAGACCATTTCGCGCCGAGGTGACCCGTCGAGCCTTGTTATTGGCATCTATGGGCCATGGGGCGACGGGAAAACGTCAACGCTTGCAATGGTCAAAGAATATCTAGAGCCGCGTGCTGATGTGCTCTCCATGGACTACAACCCCTGGTTTTACGGCGACAGCACGGAAGCCATCACCCGTAGCTTCTTTCAGTCCATCAAGAACAAGCTGGAAAAAAGTGGCTGGTTCTCCAAGGAGAATATCGGTGAAATCATGGCGACGTATGGAAAAGCGATCCCCCAAGTCGGCGATGCGTTACAGGGAGTCGGGGAGGCTATCACCACCGAAGCGCTAGTCGAAACACGCGACAAGGTGGGTGGAATCCTTCGTAAGTACGGCAAGAAGATCGTGATTTTCATCGACGACATCGATCGGCTCGATCGCCGGGATATCCAGACTTTATTCAAGCTGGTGCGATTATCCGGCGATTTCGATCATACGACCTACGTTCTGGCCTTTGACGACGTGATCGTTTCGGAGGCTTTGGGTGAGGCATATGGCACCGGTGATCCATTGGCCGGACGTCGTTTCCTCGAAAAAATAGTGCAGGTGCCGCTCCACCTTCCTCCTGCGCGTTCCGACAAATTGCGTGACCTGATGTTCGCGGCTTGTGACCGCGTCATTGCCGAGAGTGGCATTAAACTTAGCGAGTCAGATGGTCCGGAGCTGGGCCATGCTTTGATCGAGGCTTTCGGCGCCGCACTGAGGACGCCACGGCGAGTGAAGCTATTCGACAACGCGATCAGCTTTGCGGTGCCTATCCTCAAGGGTGAGGTGCGCGTTGTCGATCAAATCCAGATTGAAGCACTGAGAGTCTTTTACCCAACGGTGTATGATGCAGTCCGTGCCAACCCTGATCATGTACTGAAATCACAAGGCCGGCGTCAAATGCAGGGAAATAATGATATCTCGATGATCAGCGTTTCAATTGATAAGCTGGAGGCTGGTGATAGGGAAAAGGAGGCTATCAGGTACTTTCTGAATAATCTTTTCCCGCGAATTGGGCAAGTCGAATATGGAGAGGGCTGGGACGAAATCTGGGCAAATGAGAAGCGTATCTGTAGCGCGGATTATTTCAGGCGCTACTTTACATACGCTATTCCTACGGGCGACATGCCTGACCGCGCAATTGATGCTTTGCTTGAACAGGCGTCGGCATGCGACGAAGAGGGCGTCGGCGCCGCCCTCGACGATGCGTTCGAGAAAAACTCCGCAGAGATTCTGATCAGAAAATTGCGCCGCCATGAGGTGACGTTGGCGCTGACCGCTGCCCCAACCTTGAGCTTGGCGCTTGCCAAGCGGGCCTCCAAAATTCCTGTCTCGCGAGACATCATATTTGGGACTTTCGTGTTTTCCCAAGCCGCCATCTTTATTTGCCAACTCGCGTTCCGCATGGAGGCAGCCGAGCAAGACGCCATTATCGCGGACGCCGCAGAACACTCCGACTCCCTCTCATTCATAAGCGAACTTTTAAGGTGGAGCCGTGTGCGAACGACGGAACATGCGGATCGCGGCTTCCTCACGCCGGAGAGACGGCACCCTATCGCGGCAATTTTGGCAAAGCGCTTCTTCGAAGCTTCTGATAAAAGCAACCTCATTGAGTGCGCTGAAGATCGGTTTGGTGAATTAGTATTTGCTATCCTTCGAGATGGTGACGAGGCGACGAGGCAGCTTATACTGGATCGGCTTTCAACTTTTTTGGAAGCAGAATCCAAGAATGCAATCTTGCTTTTAAAAGGTCTGGGGGGGAGGTCGCAGGGTGGAGATGGCGTTATTAGGCCGTCAGAGTTCACGACGGAAACTTACCAGTCGCTCTCGAAAATACTGGATCCCGATCGCGTGTATGCACAGCTACGTGCCGTCTATGGTGCTGAACTCGACGCGGTAACCTGGGAGGAAAATTGGGGCGGGACGTATGACGTGGACCGTCGAATCGCCAATCAATTCTCATTTGTCCACCGTCAATCTGGGCAGGAAGCGGGTACGGATCAATAGGCCGATGCTTGGGTGTCCTCTCCTTTAATGAGTGTGTCGTGCCGCGTCATTTGGAGGTAGATGGACTAGATATCCCGTCTCCTTGCGGCGCCGTGCAATAGCGGGCAGCCCACTCCAGACCAAAATGTCGCTCCCCCTCACCCCGCAGCCTTAGCCAACCCCCGCGAAATCTGCAGCGCTGCGTTCAGCCGTGCCTTTGGCGTCGCGAACGCGCGGGCCACGACCAGTTTCATGTCCGGGCGCAATTTCGCGGTGCCGTCGAGGCGTTCGACATAGGCCATCAGGCCTTCAACGCTGGGGAACTTGTCCTCGTGGAAGGTGACGAGGGCGCCCTTGGGGCCGACGTCGATCTTGGCGATGCAGGCGCGTTTGGCGTTCAGCTTGGCTTCGATCAGGGTGAGGAGGTTTTCGGTTTCCTCGGGCAGCTTGCCGAAGCGGTCGATCATCTCGGCGGCGAATTCGTCAATGCCGCGCTTGTCCTCGACCTCGTTCAGGCGGCGGTAGAGGCCCATGCGCAGGTCGAGGTCGGGGACGAAGGTTTCGGGGATGAGGATCGGGGCGTCGACGGTGATCTGGGGCGACAGGTCGCGCGGGCGGGCGTCGTCGCGGATGCCGCCGGCCTTGGCGTCCATGATCGCCTCTTCCAGCATCGACTGGTAGAGTTCGTAGCCGACTTCCTTGATGTGCCCGGACTGTTCGTCGCCGAGCAGATTGCCCGCGCCGCGAATGTCGAGATCGTGGCTGGCGAGCTGAAACCCTGCGCCGAGGGAGTCGAGGTCGGAGAGGACCTTGAGGCGCTTTTCCGCGCCCTCGGTCATCAGCCGCTGGGGCGCGGTGGTCATATAGGCATAGGCGCGGGTCTTGGCGCGCCCGACGCGGCCGCGCAGCTGATAGAGCTGGGCGAGGCCGAAGCGGTCGGCGCGGTTGACGATCATCGTGTTGGCGCTGGGGATGTCGAGGCCGGATTCGATGATGGTGGTGGAGACGAGCACTTCGTACTTCTTGTCGTAGAAGGCGGACATGCGCTCCTCGACCTCGCTCGGCGCCATCTGGCCGTGGGCGACGACGTAGCGGACTTCGGGCACGTCCTCGCGCAGGAACTTCTCGATATCGGGCAGGTCGGCGATGCGCGGGGTGACGAAGAAGCTCTGCCCGCCGCGATAATGTTCGCGCAGCAGGGCTTCGCGCAGGACCACCGGGTCCCACGGCATGACATAGGTGCGCACCGCGAGGCGATCGACCGGCGGGGTCTGGATGACGGACAGTTCACGCAGGCCCGACATCGCCATCTGCAGCGTGCGCGGGATCGGCGTGGCGGTGAGGGTGAGCATGTGGACGTCGGTCTTGAGCGCTTTCAGCCGTTCCTTGTGCGTGACGCCGAAGCGCTGTTCCTCGTCCACGATGACGAGGCCGAGGCGCTTGAACTCGACGCCCTTGGCAAGGACGGCGTGGGTGCCGACGACGATGTCGATGGTGCCGTCGGCGAGGCCGTCCTTGGTCGCCTTGGCCTCGCCCGCGGGGACGAGGCGGGAGAGGCGGCCGATCTGGATCGGGAAGCCTTCGAAGCGGGCGACGAAGTTGGTGTAATGCTGGCGCCCGAGGAGTGTGGTGGGGCAGACGACGGCGACCTGCATGCCCGCCATGGCCGCGACGAAGGCGGCGCGCAGGGCCACCTCGGTCTTGCCGAAGCCGACATCGCCGACGACGAGGCGGTCCATCGGCTTGCCGGCGGAGAGGTCTTCGAGCACGTCGCCGATGGCGCGGTCCTGATCGTCGGTCTCCTGAAAGGGGAAGCGATCGACGAAGACGGGGTAGCTGCCGGGATCGGTCTCGACGATGTCGGCGGGGCGGAGCGCGCGCTTGGCGGCGGTGGCGATGAGTTCACCCGCGATTTCGCGGATGCGCTCCTTCATCTTGGCCTTGCGCCGCTGCCACGCTTCGCCGCCGAGCCGGTCGAGGGTCGCGGCCTCTTCGGAGGAACCGTAGCGGCTGAGGACCTCAAGGTTCTCGACCGGAACGTAGAGCTTGTCGCCGCCGGCATAGGAGAGCGCGACGCAGTCGTGCGGTGCCTGTTGCACCGGGATTTGCGTGAGCCCTTCGTAGCGGCCGATGCCGTGTTCGATATGCACGACGAGGTCGCCGGGGGAGAGGGTGGCGAGTTCGGCGAGGAAGGCGTCGGTTGATTTCTTGCGCTTGTTGCGGCGGACCAGGCGGTCGCCAAGCATGTCCTGTTCGGTCAGCAGCGCGATGTCGGGCGAGGTGAAGCCGTGGTCGAGCGGGAGGACGATGAGGGCGACGGACGAGGCGGCGATGCCCAGCGCCTCCTGCCAGCTGTCGGCCGGGCGGGTGTCGGTGACGCCGTGATCCTTGAGCAGCCCGGCGAGGCGGTCGCGGGAGCCGTTGGAGTAGCTGACGAGGATGGGCTTTTTCGACGCGATGCGCAGGCCGGACAGGTGCGCGGCGACGGCGTCGTAGATGTTGCTCTGAGCCGCGCGTTCGGGGGCGAAGTCGCGCGGGCCGTCGACGTTGAAGTCGAGGACGGTGGCGGATTCGGGCTCGTGGAACGGGGTGGCGAGGTGGGCGCGGGCGGATTTGAGGCGCGTCTCCCACTCGGCGGGGAGGAGATAGAGCTGGTCGGTGCCGAGCGGGCGGTAGCTGCCGGCGTCGGTCGATTGGGCGCGGACGCGGTTGGCCTGATAGTCGGCGATGGCCTCGAAGCGGGACTCCGCGGCGCCCGCTTCGCCGGAGTCGCGCACGATCACCGCGCCGTCGGGCAGGTGGTCGAACAGGGTTTCCATCCGCTCTTCGAACAGGGGCAACCAATGCTCCATCCCGGCGAGGCGGCGGCCCTCACTGATCGCCTGATAGAGCGGGTCGCCGGTGGCGGTGGCGCCGAACTTCTCGCGGTAGCGGGTGCGGAAACGCTTGATCGTGTCTTCGTCGAGCAGGGCTTCGCTGGCGGGGAGCAGGGTGAAGCCGTCGACGCGGCCGGTGGTGCGCTGATCGGCGGGGTCGAAGGTGCGGACGCTTTCGATCTCGTCGCCGAAGAAATCGAGCCGGAGCGCCTGCTCCGCGCCGCTGGGGTAGAGGTCGACCAGGCCGCCGCGCACGGCGAACTCGCCGCTGTCGTGGACGGTGTCGGTGCGGACATAGCCGTTGGAGGAGAGCAGGGTGGCGAGCTTGTCGAGCGAGATGCGCTCGCCGGGTGCCAGGCGCGCGGTCATCTGGCGGATGCGGAACGGGGTGAGGGTGCGCTGGGTCGCGGCGTTGACGGTGGTGAGGATGAGGCGCGGGCCGGTCGGCTTTGCCTGGAGCGCGGCGAGGGCGGCCATGCGTTCGGCCATGACGCGCAGCGTGGGGCTGGCGCGGTCATAGGGAAGGCAGTCCCAGGCGGGGAACTGAATGACCTCAAGCTCCGGCGCGAAGAAGGGCGCGGTGCCGGCGATGGCGCGCATCGCGGATTCGTCCGGGGCGATGTAGACCGCGCCTGGGGGACAAGCCCGCGCGAGGTCGGCGAGCAGCCAGGGGAGGAAGCCCGTGGGGACGCCGGCGAGGGTCAGCGGGGTCTTGGCGGAGAGGATGCGGTTGAGGTCGGGCATGGCGGTTGAGGTGCAAACAAACCCGCTCGTGCTGAGCTTGTCGAAGCACCGTCCTTGTTCTGAGCGGTGGAGAAGAAAGACGGCCCTTCGACAA
The DNA here is from genome assembly GCF_030145815.1 of Sphingomonas sp. Lineage (GTDB taxonomy): Bacteria > Pseudomonadota > Alphaproteobacteria > Sphingomonadales > Sphingomonadaceae > Sphingomonas. The sequence goes on along the minus strand of NZ_JAIXHL010000033.1, from coordinate 11,396 downwards.
GCTCAGGGCGAGCGGGGGGTCATTTCGAAATCGGGACGTAATCCAGGGACTTGAGGTCATCCATCATCGGCCCTTGCCAGCGCTCAGGCGTGGGTTCGGTTCCCATGGCCCAGGCCATGATGTCGACGTCCTGTTCCTCCATCAGGTCCTCGAACCAGGCGACCTGATCTTCGGTCCAGCCGGCCGAGCGCGCGTCGTAGAAGCCGCCGAGCATCAGGTCGGCTTCCTTGACGCCGCGATGCCAGGCGCGGAAGCGGAGGCGTTTGAGGCGGGTTTCCAGATCCATCTTCATCCAACGCAGATTGGCCGACGGCGCTTTTGCGCGCAGTCGGCTGGGTGTAGGGAGGCAGATAAACATGCGACCCGATATCCTCAACCCGCTCTTCGCCGAAGTCACGTCGCTGAAAGGCGTGGGGCCGCAGCTGGCCAAGCCGTTGGAGCGGCTGGGGCTGGCGCGGGTGGTGGATGTCGCGTTCCATTTGCCGAGCGGATATATCGACCGGTTGCCGCGCGAGGAGCTGGATCAGGCCGATGTCGGGCGGACGATCGCGATCCAGCTGACCCCGGTGAATTACCGCATGAGCGGGAGTGCGCGGGCGCCGGCGCGGGTCGAGGCGACCGATGCGCGCGGCAATTATGTGACGCTCGTTTTCTTTGGCGGGAATAGCGGCTGGGCGAAGAAGCAGCTGCCGCTGAACGAGGCCAAATGGGTGTCGGGGCGGCTGGACCAGTACGGCCAGGAATTGCAGATCGTGCATCCCGAGATCGTCGCGCTGAGCGAGCCGCGGCCGGGCGGGCGGGAGGCGATCTATCCGCTGTCGGAGGGGATGACGTCGAAGCGGCTGGCGGATTTCGCCGCGCAGGCGGTGGCGCGCGCGCCCGAGCTGCCCGAATGGATCGAGCCGAGCCTGAAGGACCGCAAGGGCTGGCCCGACTGGCGTAAGGCGCTGGCCGCGATCCATGCCGATCCGGCGGATGCCAAGGCGCGCGACCGGCTGGCCTATGACGAGGTGTTCGCGAATCAGCTGGCGCTGATGCTGGTGCGCGGGGCGGCGCGTGCGAAGAAGGGACGGGCGCTGGCGGGGGACGGACGGCTGCGCGATGCGCTGAGGCTGCCCTACACGCCGACGGGGGCGCAGGCGCGGACGATCCGGGAGATCGAGGGCGACATGGCGCAGCCGCGCCCGATGCTGCGGCTGCTGCAGGGCGATGTCGGTGCGGGGAAGACGCTGGTCGCGGCGATGGCGCTGCTGATCGCGGTCGAGGCGGGGGCGCAGGGGGCGATGCTGGCGCCGACCGAGATTCTGGCGCGGCAACATTATGAGACGCTGCGCAAACTGTTCGCCGGGCTGGGCGTCGAGATCGCGATCCTGACCGGGCGCGACAAGGGGCGGGTGCGTGAGGCGACGTTGATGGGGGTTGCCGATGGATCGATCGACATCCTGATCGGCACGCATGCGATCTTTCAGCAGGGGGTCGCGTATCGCGACCTTGGCCTCGTCGTGGTGGACGAGCAGCACCGCTTTGGCGTGGCCGAGCGGATGATGTTGCAGGCCAAGGCGAAGACCGCGCCGCATCTGCTGGTGATGACCGCGACGCCGATCCCGCGCACGCTGCAGCTCGCGACGCATGGCGAGATGGACGTCAGCAAGCTTGACGAGATGCCGCCGGGCCGCCAGCCGATCGAGACGAGCGTGATCAGCGAGGAGCGGATCGAGGAGATGGTCAACGGCCTCGCGCGGCATCTGTCGGGCGGGGGGCAGGCCTATTGGGTGTGCCCGCTGGTCGAGGAGAGCGAGAAGACCGACCTTGCCGCCGCCGAGGCGCGGGCGGAGGCGTTGCGCGCGCGGTTCGGGGATCGCGTGGGCCTTGTCCACGGCCGGATGAAGGGGCCGGAAAAGGACGCGGTGATGGCGCGCTTTTCGTCAGGCGAACTTGGCGTGCTGGTCGCGACGACGGTGATCGAAGTCGGGGTCGATGTGCCCAACGCGACGCTGATCGTGATCGAGGCGGCGGACCGGTTCGGGCTGGCGCAGCTCCACCAACTGCGCGGCCGGGTCGGGCGCGGCGGTGGGCGGTCGGTGTGCGTGCTGCTGCGCGGGGGGACGTTGAGCGAGACGTCGCGCGCGCGGCTGGCGCTGATGCGTGAGACCAATGACGGGTTTCGCATTGCCGAGGAGGATCTGCGGCTGCGCGGCGCGGGCGAGATGCTGGGGACGCGGCAATCGGGGGAACAGACGTTCCGCCTCGCCCCGCCGGAGAAGTTCGCCGAGCTGATCGCGGCGGCGACCGACGACGCGCGGCTGCTCGTCGATCGCGATGGCGGGCTGGACGGGGAGCGCGGGCAGGCGGCGCGGGTGGCGCTGTATTTGTTTGAGCGCGATGCGGCTGTTGGGTTGTTGCGGGCGGGGTAGGGGGCTGGAACGGACATGAATAGAGTGCGGAAATTGCGCTCACCTGCGCTTTCGATTGACCTGCAAAGACTCATCAATCTCCCAAGCTCCGTCCTTCTTCACCAGCCGCGCAACCAGATACGAGTTCATGCTCCAGTAGCGGACGGTGAACTTGCACATGATTGTCGGTAGTTCTCCCGGCTGCACTTCATCGCAGATCACGTCAGAAACGCCCATTATGCGCTGAGAACTGACCATCGTTAGGGAGCCGGGATCTTCTTCGGCTGCTTGCGCGGAAATGGCAAACACCATGGCATGGTCTCGACTTCGCACCGCCGAAATGAGCGCTTTATCGTCTGGGCAAAACTCCGCAGATGCACAGCGCGCCATCCCGAGAACCATCAGAGCGAGCATAGGTCGACCTTCCGTGCTTCCACGGACCGGATGATGGCAGAATTAATGTCGGGGTTCTATCCGCTAGCAACTATCGTCACCCCGGCCTTGGGCCGGGGTCCACCGGGAGGCGGGCGTGCGGCTTGAGGCTGGAGCGCTGCGCTTGGGGAGGGGTGGACCCCGGCACGGGGGCCGGGGTGACGATGGGGGTTTGGCGGGTGGTGTAATCGATCCTCCCCCGCCAGGGGGAGGTGGCGCCGAAGGCGACGGAGGGGGAGGACGGCTGTGGCCTCACCTCTTGATCCGATACCCTTCCTCCCCCTCCGTCACGCTTGCGCGTGCCACCTCCCCCTGGCGGGGGAGGATTGGGAGGGCGCGCGGTCTCGGTGAGACTGAGCCGCGGCACCCCAACCCCTCCCCTGAAGGGGAGGGGCTAAGCTAGGATCACCCCGCCTTGAGCATCTGCGCGAGCAGCTCGTAGCAGCTCGCCAGATCGACCGCGCTGTCGAAGCTCACGCCGATGCGGCCGCCGAGCGACCAGCGGATTTCCGCCGGGATCGCGCCGACCACCGGTAGCATGACGCGCAGGCGGTCGCCCTCGGCGAACTCATGCTCGCAGCGAGCCATCAGTCCGTGGGGGGAGACGTTGACGATCAGCAGCGTGTGCGGCTGGGCGTCGGGGCCGAAGGCGCGGGCGCGGAAATGGACTTCGTCGCGCGTCGTGGTGCGGCGGTCGCTGTCGGCTGCGGTGGCGCGCACGATGGATGAGAACTGGTAACTCACACTGGACCCCGCCGACTCGTGGTTCAATGTCAGATTGGGTAGGGCGCAGGGCGTAAACAGCTCCGCAACCGGATTGGTTACCAGTGGTTACTTACGTATTCTTACGGGGGTGTGATCACTCGGCGCGGAGCAGGCCGTGATGCTTCTTGCCGGACGACACACGCACCTCCGCCGCGCCGACGGTGACGGTCGCGGCTTCGTCGCTGACCTTCTCGCCGTCGATCCGTGCGCCGCCGCCCTTGATCAAGCGGCGGGCCTCACCCTTCGACGCGGCAAAGCCGAGGCCGACGAGTGCGTCGACGACGGTGATCTCGCCGCTGACCGACAGGGTCGGGAGCGCGTCGCCCGAGGCACCTTCCTCGAAGGTCTTGCGCGCGGTTTCCTCGGCAGCGAGCGCGGCGTCGCGGCCGCGGCACATGGCGGTGGCTTCGGTGGCGAGGATCTTCTTCGCCTCGTTGATCTCGGCGCCTTGCAGCGTTTCGAGCCGGGCGATTTCATCCAGGGGCAGGTCTGTGAACAGGCGCAGGAAGCGGCCGACATCGCGGTCGTCGGTGTTGCGCCAGAACTGCCAGTAATCGAAGGCGGGCAGCGCGTCTTCGTTGAGCCACACCGCGCCCGACATGGTCTTGCCCATCTTGCCGCCGTCGGCCGTGGTGATCAGCGGGGTGGTGACGCCGTACACTTCGGTCCCGTCGACGCGGCGCGAGAGTTCGATGCCGTTGACGATGTTGCCCCACTGGTCCGACCCGCCCATTTGCAGGCGGCACCCGGCGCGGCGCGACAGCTCCAGGAAGTCATAGCCCTGGAGGATCATGTAGTTGAATTCGAGGAACGACAGCGATTGTTCGCGGTCGAGGCGCAGCTTGACCGAGTCGAAGCTGAGCATGCGGTTGATCGAGAAATGCTTCCCGATGTCACGCAGGAACGGGATATATTCGAGCTTGTCGAGCCAGTCGGCATTGTCGACCATCACCGCGTCGGTCGGGCCGTCCCCGAAGGTCAGGAACTTGGCGAACACGGTCTTGATCGACGCGATGTTGAACGCGATGACCTCGTCCGTCATCAGCTTGCGCGCTTCGTCCTTGAAGCTCGGGTCGCCGATCTTGCCGGTCCCGCCGCCCATCAGCACGATCGGCTTGTGCCCGGCCTGTTGCAGGCGGCGCAGCAGCATGATCTGGACGAGGCTGCCGACGTGGAGCGAGGGCGCGGTGGGGTCGAAACCGATATAGCCGGGCACGATCTGCTTGGCGGCCAGCGCGTCGAGCGCAGTGGCGTCGGTGACCTGGTGGATATAGCCACGGTCGGACAGGGTGCGGAGCAGATCGGATGCGTATTCGGTCATGGTGGCGGCGCGTGTAGCCGAGGTCGCGGGTTGAGTCATCTGTTGGCTGGCGAGGTTCGTTGACGCGGGGACGGGGCTTCGACAGGCTCAGCCCAAACGGAGTGAGGGATGATGCGCCACAATCTGATTTGCCACCCCGCAACACCTGCAAGCAAGGTCGATACCGTCTATGTGGACCTGTATCAGCAGGCGTCCGGCGCATTGTGGCTCGAATATCACGTGGCGCCCTCCGACACGCTGATCGTGCCGCAGTTTGCCGATCCGGTGCGGGCAGATGGCTTGTGGAAGACCACGTGCTTCGAGCTGTTCGCGCAGCCCAACGGTGGCGACACATATTTCGAGTTCAATTTCTCCCCATCGTTTGAATGGGCGGCTTACGCGTTCGACGGCTATCGTTCGGGAATGCGGGAGCTGCCCTGCGATGATCCTGAGATCGCGGTGACCCCTGCACCTTCATTTTTTGTGTCGGTAGAGGCGATGCCTGAGCTTCCCTTGGTGCCAATGCGGATCAACCTCACCGCCGTCATCGAAGAAGCCGACGGCACCAAATCCTATTGGGCATTGGCGCATCCGGCGGAAAAGCCCGATTTTCATCACCCCGATGGCTTTGTCCTTGAGCTGAGTCCGCCGGTGTAAGCGGTGGCGATGCGGGGTCGCACGAAATAGATTCACCGCATAACTGTTATTGACATGAACAATTTCAGATGTGAGTAATATCGCACCGACGATCGCCAAGAATCGCGGGCTGAAAAAAGGGGAGTGTGATGATGGGTCGAGGGACTTCGCGCGCGCATAGCCGCGCTGCATCCAGCATCGCCGCGGTTGCGGCATTTTTGAGCTTTAGCGCAGCCGTGCCGGCGCTGGCGCAGGATACGGCGGAAGAGGCGACTCCGGCGGCGGAGGGCGAAATTCTCGTCACTGCGCGGCGCCGTGAGGAGAGCCTGCAGGATACGCCGGTCGCCATCTCCGCGTTCAGCGCCGAGACGTTGCAGGAACGCCAGATCACGCAGACGCAGGACCTGGAGCGGATCACGCCGAGCCTGCAGTTCAAGCCCGCCGGTCAGCTGTCGGGCAACAGCGCGTCGTCGGTGGTGTTCATCCGCGGTGTGGGTCAGGTCGATCCGACCGCCGCAGTCGATCCGGGCGTCGGTGTTTATCTCGACGAAGTCTATCTGGGCCGCGCCGTCGGCGGGGCGATCGATTTCGGCGATATCGCCGGCGTCGAAGTGCTGCGCGGGCCGCAGGGGACGTTGTTCGGTCGCAACACGATCGGTGGCGCGATCCTGGTGCGGACGCAGCAGCCCAAGCTGGGCGAATTCAGCGGCCGGGCGCGGGTGCGCGGCGGCGGCGAGAATCTGATCGAGGGCTTTGGCGTCGTCAACGTGCCGCTGGGCACGACCGCAGCGGCGCGCGTGTCGGGCGGCTTCCGCAAGCGCGATGGCTATGTGATCCGCGCGGTCGATGGCCTGGACCTGGGTAACGAGAACCGCTTCTCGCTCGCTGCGTCGCTGCTGTGGGAGCCGTCCCCGGACTTCGACCTGTTCCTGCGCGCCGATTACAGCAAGCAGGACGAGAATGGCGCGCCGTTCACCTTTGCGGGTATCAACGAACAGGCGCCGGTCGCCGCGATCGCCAGCGTTGCGGCGGGCTGCCCCGGCGCGACGATCCCGTTCGCGCCGTTGGTCCCCGGCGACCCGCGCTTCGGTGCGCCGAACGTGCCGATGACCAACGACATCCGCTGCGCCAACGATCTGCAGGCGCGCGGGCCGTTCGTGAATGGCGGCACCGCGCCGGTCGAGAGCAATTCGGAAGTGTGGGGCATCGGCGCGACCGCCAATATCCGCCTGACCGATATCGCGTCGGTCAAGCTGATCACATCGTATCGTGAGACCGAATCGCGCGGCATTCGCGACGGCGACAACACGCCGCTGCTGCTGATCACCACCGATGTCGCCGCGCAATCGGCGCAGTTCAGCCAGGAAGTCCAGCTTCAGCTCGATTTCGGCTCGGTCAATGCGATCATCGGCGGCTATTATTTCAACGAGGTCACCGACGAGCGTGCGACCGTGCCACTCGCCTTCCCGCCGTCACCGCCGGTGATCGGATCGCTGCTGGCGGGCGGGCCGGGGTCGCGCGACCTTCAGGTTTCGCGGCTCAAGACCGATTCGGTTGCGGTGTTCGGTGAGCTGGCGTGGAACATCACCGACGCGCTCGAGATCAGCGGCGGCCTGCGCTACACCAGCGACCGCAAGAATTATCGCGGGACGGTGCTGAACCTGTTCCCCGCGACCCTGCCCGACCCCAATCCGCTGCCGACGCTGGCGACATCACAGGGCGGGCCGCTGTTCATCTTTAGCCGCCCGTTCCAGCAGGATTTCTCGGCGCTGACCGGTTCGGCGAGCATCCAGTATCGCTGGAACGACGCGATCAGCACCTATGCGTCCTACGCCAAGAGCTTCAAGTCGGGCGGCTATAACACCCGCTACAACGCCGCGCCCGCCGGCAACCTGCCCGTGCCGTTCGCGGAGGAGAGCGTCACCAGCTACGAGATTGGCGCCAAGACCAATATCGGGCGGCTGCGCTTGAACCTCGCCGCGTTCCAGGCCGAGTATCAGGACATTCAGCTGATCTTCCGCCAGGGCGTGGTGCCGTTGCTGTTCAACGCGGGTGAGGCGCGCATTCGCGGGCTGGAGGCCGAGGCGAGCCTGCGCACCAGCTGGGGCCTGACCTTCGACGCCGGGATCAGCATTCTCGACGACAAGATCAAGAGCATCACCCCGGTGCCGGGCGCGACTGCGACGGTGACGCCGAACGACGACCTGCCCTTCACCCCGGACATGCAGGCCAATTTCGGCATCGCCTATGCGATCCCGCTGGGTGGCGACATGACGCTGACGCCGCGCGTCGATGGCAGCTACCAGTCCAAGATCACCTTCATCACCGGGAGCATTCCGCTGATCGAGGAAGATGGCTATTTCGTCGGCAATGCCTCGCTGACGCTCAAGCTCGGCAACGGGATCGAGGTTAGCGGCGGCGTCAACAACCTGCTCGACGAGCGCTACCTGATCCAGGGCAACGCGTCGCTGGCAACGCTGGGTTACGCCGAGCGGATCTTTGCCCGCCCGCGCAGCTGGTATGTGCAGGTGGCGGCTTCGTTCTGATCGGCTGAAGGACGAAGAAGCGGCGGCTCGGGCGACCGGGCCGCCGCTTTGCGTCAGCGGGCGGTGGCCGCGGCAATCGCGGTGGGGACGACGATCGCATCCTCGGCCAACCCGGTCGCTTCGCGGCCATGCTGTTCCATTGCCCGCGTCCGGGCGCGCCAGGTGAGGTAGGTGGCGACCGCCGCCGTCGCCCCGGCCGCAGCCGCGCCCGCCCAGCGCTGTCGTTTCGGCGCGACCAGCGCGCCGGCAATGGCGGCGTTGAGGATGCGGACCGCCACGGCGGGGGCACCGATGCGGTCGGGCGCGTCGGGATGCTTGTCGCCGACCAGTTCATAGACGGCGAGCGCCGTCGTTCCCGCCGACACCAGCGGGTGCGCGAGCAGATCCGGTGCGGCGCCGGCTCTGCGCAGCTTGCCCGTGCGCGCGGCATTGGCGACCACTGCCAGCGGGGTCATGGCACGGGCTCCGGCAACGGCGCCAAGCAGGATCGATCGCAGCATTTTGACAATTTTCCCAGTGTTCTGCCCGTCCAACGGCTGGACCGGGGCTTGGGTCCGTCGTGCAGCACGAATGGCGATTGCGTTGCGGGACAAGGTTCGGCACCTGAAGGGCCATGAACTTCGGTATCGACCGGCTGCTTGCCGACCCCGCTTTGCTCAACCAACTCAAGGGCCGTCGCGTGGCGCTGCTCGCGCATCCCGCGTCGGTGACTGCGGACCTGACGCACAGCGTCGATGCGCTGGTCGCGGCGGGGCTCACCGTATCCGCGATGTTCGGGCCGCAGCATGGCGTACGCGGCGATCTGCAAGACAATATGATGGAATCGCCGGACTATACCGATCCCACTTACGGGATGCCGGTGTTCAGCCTCTATGGCGAGGTGCGGCGACCGACCGGCCAGTCGATGCACACCTTCGACGTGATCCTGATCGACCTGCAGGATCTGGGCTGCCGCATCTACACCTATGTCACGACCCTGCTCTACATGCTCGAAGCCGCGGCCGAGCATGGCAAGGAAGTGTGGGTGCTCGACCGGCCCAACCCGGCGGGCCGCCCGGTCGAGGGGCTGACGCTGCTGCCAGGGTGGGAGAGTTTCGTCGGCGCGGGGCCGATGCCAATGCGGCATGGCATGACGCTGGGCGAGATGGGCGCGTGGTTCATCGATCACTTCAAGCTCGACGTCGCCTATCGTGTGATCGAAATGCAGGGCTGGGCGCCCGACGCCGCGCCGGGGTTTGGCTGGCCGCCCGAGCGGGTGTGGATCAACCCGAGCCCCAATGCCGCCAATGTCAACATGGCGCGGGCCTATGCCGGGACGGTGATGCTGGAAGGCACGACGCTGTCCGAGGGGCGCGGGACGACGCGCGCGCTGGAGCTGTTCGGCGCGCCGGATATCGACGGCAAGGCGGTGATCGCCGAAATGCGCCGCATTTCGCCGGAATGGACCGCAGGCTGCACGCTGCGCGACTTCTGGTTTCAGCCGACCTTTCACAAGCATGTCGGGCAGCTATGCAGCGGCGTGTTCATTCACGCCGAGGGGCTGGGGTACGACCATGAAGCTTTCCACCCGTGGCGGTTGCAGGCTTTGGGGTTCAAGGCGATCCGGTCGCTCTATCCGGATTACGATCTGTGGCGCGATTTTCCGTATGAGTATGAGTTCGAGAAACTGGCGATCGATGTGATCAATGGCGGGCCGGGGCTGCGGGAGTGGGTTGATGATGCGGGCGCGGCGCCGGGCGATCTCGATGCGGCGGCCGGGGCGGACGAGGCTGCTTGGGTGGAGATGCGGAAGGGATTCCTGCTCTACTAATGCTATTCCTCCCTTGCGCAGCAGGGGAGGGGGACCGCCGCCGCAGGCGGTGGTGGAGGGGCGGCCGCGCAGACGGCCGTGAACGGTTCGGCAAAACTCCGCCCTCTGCGAGGGCGGCCCCTCCGTCAGCGCTGCGCGCTGCCACCTCCCCCAGCAAGCTGGGGGAGGATTTCTGCCCCTTCCCCCGCCGAATCAATTCGCCTAACCGGATCAACATGCTGGCGGGGCTGATCTTTGCGACGGAGGATGCGGGCGATCGTGCGGGGGTGCTCGCCGCGACGCTGCCGTTTGGCGGCATGACGCTGCTTGAGTATCAGGCGCGGCTGCTGGTTGGCGCGGGTGCGGGGCATATTCTGGTCGCGGTCAGCCGGGTCACCCCGGCCTTGCTCGGCGCGGTCAGCCGTGCGGCCAAGCGCGGCGTTCCGGTCGATATCGTGCGCTCCGCAGCAGAAGCGGCGGCGCGGGTGCATCCGCTGGCGCATGTCGTGGTGGTCGCCGACGCGCTGGTCACCACCGACGATGTGATCGATCGCATGGCGGGCGAGGGCAAGGACGCGATCCTGGTGACGCAGGATCCCGCCGCGTCGCTCGAGCGGATCGACGCGCGCAATTGCTGGGCGGGCGTGGCGCACACCCCGGCGCGGCGGATCAAGGATATCGCCGACTTTCCGCCGGATTATGATTTCCAGTCGACGCTGTTGCGCGCGATCGTGCAGGCGGGGGCGGAGCAGGTGCCACTGTCGGCGGGCGCGGTGCGCGCCGGGCATGGCGTGGAGCGCGAGGGCGCGGCGCTGGCGAGCCGCAGCAATGCGGTGCTGGCGGCGCTGACCGAACGGCGGACGAGCTGGGCCGACCGCCACGTGTTCACGCGCGTCGCGCGCTGGGTGCTGCCCAAGGTGGTCGAGAAGGGCATTCCCGCCTGGCTGTTGATGGCGGGGGGTGCCGCGACCGGGGCGGGAGCGGTCGCATTGATCGCGTTCGGCTATGCCTGGGGCGCGGGGGTCGCGATCCCCGGCGTGGCGGCGCTGGCGACCGGAGCGGCGCTGTCGGCGCTGCGCGGCGAGGAGAAGCGCGCACTGCTGCAGGAAGCGCTGATCGGCGCGATCGTCGGTGCGGTGGTGGGCGCGCTGGGGTTGGGCGAACTGCAGCTCGACAAGACGCTCGACGGGACGATCCTGGCGCTGGTCACCATCGCCGCGACCGCGATTGCCGAGCGCAGCCAGGCGGTGATCCGGCGCTGGTGGGGCAGCCCGGCGGCCTATCTCTTGCTGGTCACGCCGTTTGCGATTGCCGACCGGGTGAGCTGGGGCTTGGCGTTGATTGCGATTTACGCATTCGCGACGCTTGCCGCAGCGGTTGAGAGCAGGCGGGAAAAGCCTTAGGGCGACCTTAACAGGCCGTTGACGTAGTCGCCTTTTCGGCGGCGGGGCTCAATGTTCGCCAGCAGAGGCGGCGATGAGCAGGATGCCTGCTTGGCCTGCCGCCTGGCCGATGAAGGCAAAGAGCAGCGTGTT
>NZ_JAIXHL010000032.1 GCF_030145815.1 Sphingomonas sp. | reverse complement strand
CGGGCAACTGCACCGTCATCAAACCCGCATCCCAGACGCCGCTCACCTTGCTGATGTTCGCCGAGCTCACCGCCGACATCCTGCCGCCCGGCGTGCTCAATGTCGTTACCGGCCCGGGACGGACCGTCGGCCAGGCGATCGCCGCCAATCCGCGCATCGCCAAGGTCTCGTTCACCGGCGAGACCGTCACCGGCAAGCAGATCATGCATGCGGCCGCCGACCATCTGATCCCCCAGACTATGGAGCTTGGCGGCAAGTCGCCGAACATCTTCATGGCGGACGTGCTCGACGACGACGATGCCTTCTTCGACAAGGCGCTCGAAGGCTTTACTTTGTTCGCGTTCAACAAGGGCGAGGTCTGCACCTGCCCGTCGCGTGCGCTGATCCATGAGTCGATCTTCGACCGCTTCATCGAGCGCGCCGTGGCGCGCGTCGCCGCGATCCGCCAGGGCGATCCGCTCGACCCCTCGGTCCAGGTCGGCGCGCAGGCGTCGGAGGACCAGCTCCACAAGATCCTGGGCTATATCGATATCGGCAAGGCCGAGGGCGCGCAGTGTCTGGTCGGTGGCGCCAGGGCGCTGCCGGGCGGTGCGCTCGACCAGGGCTATTTCGTGCAGCCGACGGTGTTCGTGGGTCAGAACCACATGCGCATCTTCCAGGAGGAGATCTTCGGTCCCGTCCTGTCGGTCACCACCTTCAAGACGGTCGAGGAGGCGATCGCACTTGCCAACGACACCGCCTACGGTCTTGGCGCGGGCGTCTGGACCCGGAGCGGCAACACCGCCTACCGGCTCGGCCGCGCGATCGAGGCCGGGCGGGTCTGGACCAACTGCTATCATCAGTACCCCGCCCATGCCGCCTTCGGCGGATACAAGGCGTCGGGCTTCGGGCGTGAAAATCACCGGATGATGCTCGACCATTATCAGCAGACCAAGAACCTGCTCGTCTCCTATGACGAGCACGCGCTCGGCCTGTTCTGACCCCTCGCTCAAAGGAGAAACGGACATGGCGAAAACCATGAAGGCGGCGGTCGTCCGCGAATTCGGCAAGCCCCTGGTCATCGAGGAGGCGCCGATCCCGGCGGTCGGCCCCGGGCAGATCCTGGTCAAGATTGCGGCAACCGGCGTGTGCCATACCGACCTGCACGCGGCAGAAGGAGACTGGCCGGTCAAGCCCAACCCGCCCTTCATTCCTGGCCATGAAGGCGTCGGGCATGTCGCCGCCGTCGGTGCAGGCGTCACCCATGTGAAGGAAGGCGACCGGGTCGGTGTGCCCTGGCTCTACACCGCCTGCGGGCACTGCGTGCATTGCCTGGGTGGCTGGGAGACGCTTTGCCACGAACAGCAGAACACCGGCTATTCGGTCAATGGCAGCTTTGCCGAATATGTCCTCGCCGATCCCAACTATGTTGGTCACCTTCCCGACAATGTCGACTTCCTCGACATTGCGCCGATCCTCTGCGCGGGCGTCACCGTCTACAAGGGATTGAAGGCCACCGAGGCCCGACCCGGCGAGTGGGTGGTCGTCTCCGGCATTGGCGGGCTCGGCCACATGGCGGTGCAATATGCCCGAGCCATGGGTCTCAATGTGGCCGCGGTCGACATCGACGATAGCAAGCTCGACCTCGCTACACGCCTTGGCGCCACACTGACGGTCAACGCGCGCAACGAGGACCCTTCGGCAGCGCTCAAGAAAGCCATTGGCGGCGCGCACGGGGCGCTGGTGACCGCCGTTTCGCCCAAGGCGTTCCAGCAGGCGCTCGGCATGGTCCGGCGCGGCGGCACGGTCGCGCTCAACGGCCTGCCGCCGGGCGACTTCCCGTTGTCGATCTTCGACACCGTGCTGAACGGCATTACCGTGCGCGGCTCGATCGTTGGCACGCGGCTCGATCTGCTCGAGGCACTGGCGTTCGCCGGCGAGGGCAAGGTCAAGGCCACGGTCCATGCGGACAGGCTCGAGAACATCAACGACGTCTTCTCCCGCATGCATCATGGCGACATCGAGGGCCGGATCGTCCTCGACCTCGCCTGAAGCCGACTTCGCGAAAGTACAGTTCATGTCTCCCTTACATATCCGGCCGATCGCGCGGCGCCGTTTCGTCCAGGGGCTGGCGATCGGCGGCGCGGTCGCCGGTTTCGCCCCGGCGCTTCTCGCGCGATCCGCACCAACCTTGCCCGCTGAGCTGAGCGGGACCGAGTTCGACCTCGAGATCGCCGAGCTGCCGGTCAACTTCACCGGCAAACGCCGTATCGCGACCGCCGTGAACGGCAGCGTGCCCGCGCCGGTCCTGCGCCTGCGCGAAGGCGACACGGTCACGCTGCGCGTACGCAACGGCCTCAAGGAGATGTCGAGCATCCATTGGCACGGCATCATCGTGCCGGCGGAGATGGACGGCGTGCCCGGCATCAGCTTTGCCGGCATCGCGCCGGGCGAGACCTTCACCTATCGCTTCGAGGTCCGCCAGAGCGGAACCTACTGGTATCACGCTCACACGCTCGCCGAGCAGACGGGACTCTATGGAGCGATCATCGTGGAGCCAAAACAGGTGCCGACGGCGCGGGCGCCCGATCGCGACTATTGCATCGTGCTCAGCGACTGGTCGGACGAGCCGCCGTTGCAGATCTTCCTCAATCTCAAGAAGCAGAGCAGCTACTATAATTTTGCGCAGCCGACCGCCGGCGATTTCCTCAAGGATGTCGGCACCATGGGCTTGGGCAAGGCGCTCGAGCGGCGGCGGATGTGGAACAGCTCGCGGATGAACCCGACCGACTACAGCGATGTCTCTGCCGCGACCTACACCTATCTGATGAACGGCGCGCCGCCCGCCGGCAACTGGACCGGTATCGCCGCGCCCGGCGAGCGCGTGCGCCTGCGCTTCGTCGGCGCGGGGACGGCGACGTTCTTCGACGTGCGGATCCCCGGGGTCGAGCTGACGGTCGTATCGACCGACGGGCAGCCGGTCGAGCCGGTCACGGTCGAGGAATTCCGGATCGGCCCGGGCGAGACCTACGACGTCGAGTTCACCATGCCCGAGGGCGGCGCCCGCACCATCTTCGCGCAGGCGATCGATCGGAGCGGCTATGCGCGTGGCACGATCGCACCGGCCCCGGGCATGGCGGCAGCCGTGCCGCCGCTCGATGCCCGGACCTGGCTCGAGCCGGTCGACATGATGGGCGCGATGGCGACGATGGGCGCAATGGGAGGCGACGCGCATGCCGGGCACGGCATGACCGAGATGCCGGCCAGGGCACGGCACGCCCGCACCGAATATGGCGCCAATACCGACATGCGCGTCGACTATCCGCGCACCAATCTCGACGATCCCGGCGCCGGGCTGCGCGGGCGCGGCTGGCGCGTGCTGACGCTGGCCGATCTGCGCACGCCGGGCGGCGATCCCGACCCGCGCGAGCCCGAGCGCGACATCGAGCTGCATCTGACGGGCAATATGGAACGGTTCATCTGGTCGCTCGACGGCATCAAGCTCAACGATTCCAGGCCGCTTCATTTCAAGCCAAACGAGCGGCTGCGCGTCACCTTCGTCAACGACACGATGATGGCGCATCCGATGCATCTGCACGGCATGTGGAGCGATGTCGAAGGCCCGGACGGCGCCTTCCAGGTCCGCAAGCATACGGTCGTGGTCCAGCCCGCCCAGCGGGTGAGCTTCCGCGTCACCGCCGACGCCATGGGCCGATGGGCCTTCCACTGCCATCTGCTCTATCACATGGCGGCCGGCATGTTCCGGGAGGTGGTGGTCGCATGATCCGGATTTTCCCCTCGCGCGGCATCGCTCTTGGCGCTGCCCTCTTCCTGGCGCCGGCGATCACGGCTCCCGCCCTCGCGCAGGATGCCTCGCCCCCGTCGCCCGCCGCCACCCCTGCCCAAACGGCCACTCCCGCTCAGCACACCCCTTCCGCGCAAGGCTCTCAGGACCATGCGGGCATGGACATGCCGGGCATGGATATGACCGACACGAAGGCGTCCGGTAACGGCGCCACGATGGACATGGGCTCGATGCAGGGTGGCAAGGCCCCGCCGGACGCGCGCAACTCGGACGATTATGCCGACGGCTATCGCAACTCGACGCTGCCGGGCTATGAGATGGCCGACAAGCTCTCGATCCCCAAGATACTTGTCGATGAGCTCGAATTCGCCAGCGGCAACGAGGGTCAGGGCGTGGGTTGGACCGTGCTCGTCACCAAGGGTCAGGACAATGACAAGCTCTGGCTGCGCAGCCAGGGCCTCAAGAACTCCCGCGACCAACGTCTCGATCCGGAGAGCAGCGTCGAGGCGCTGTGGTGGCACAGCAAGAACCCGTTCTGGGGCACGCTGCTCGGGGTCAGGCAGGATCTCGGCAAGGGTGCGACCACCTGGCTGGCCGCCGGCGTCGAGGGACTGGCGCCCTATTGGTTCGACGTCCAGCTCACCGGCTATGTAGGAACCGATGGGCGTCTCGCGGCGCGCGCCAAGGCGTCCTATGAGGTCTTGTTCACCAATCGGTTGATCCTTACGCCGCAGGTGGAGACCAATATCTATTCGAAGCGGTCGAGCGATCGGCAGCTCGGCAGCGGCTTCAGCAATGTCGAGCTGAGCGGACGGTTGCGCTACGAGGTGTCGCGCAAGTTCGCGCCCTATATCGGCTTCGTCTGGGAGCGCGCATTTGACGGCACGGCCGATTTCCGTCGCCTGCGCGGGGAAGGGCCTTCCGAACACAGGCTGGTGATCGGCTTGCGCGCCTGGTGGTGATCCGCGGATGGCCACTCGAGGGGTCGACCGCGAACGCGCCGCGTGACAAGGCTGGATCGCAAGCCAACGGTCGCTGGCCGGCCTCCTTTTTCGTCTTGTTGCTCGCGGCGGCTGCGGCGTCGGCGGGACAGACGGCCATTCTCGCCTTCCTTCCGGCACTGGTCGACCCGGCTCGTGGCGCGCTATCGTCAAGCGCTCATGATTTTCATGTCGCGAGCCTGACCGCGGTCCATCCCCTGGCAGCCTTGCTGGCGGCGCCGCTCTGGGGCTGGATCGCGGACCGGGTCGACTATCGGGCGATGTTGCGCGCAGCGCTGGTCATCCTCGCCCTGGTGACCGCGCCGATCGGCCTCGTCGGGCTGCCTGAGCTTTATGCATTGCGCCTGGTGGCGGGGATGGCGTCGGCCGCCATCATACCGTTGGGCTTGCTCTGCGCGAGCTTTGCCGCAAACGAGCGCGCGGACCAGGCGCGGCGCTTCACCTGGCTGACCGCCTTCTTGTTTCTGGGCGATCTCGCCGGTCCGCTGGTGGCGGAGGTCTCGGCCGCGATCCTGCCCCGCGCTCCCCTCATGATCCTCGCTTTCGGCATCGGTGCCGTCGGGGCGGCGCTTTGCGCCGTGCGTCTGCCGCGCTGGTGTGCACCTTGCATCGATGGCGGAGACCTGCCCGCGCCGACGCTCGGCGCGACGCTGATCCTGCTTTTCGTCACGATCGTCGCGGGCGGCGGGCTGGCGGCGATGCATGTCAATCTCCTGGTGACGCGGAGCGTCATTTCGCTGAGCCGCGAAGAGATCGCCTGGATGCTCAGTCTCTGCGGATTGGGCATGCTGGCAGCACAGATCTTCCATGCGAGGCTCGATTGGCTGGTGACCATGCCGAGGCGGCTTGCGGGGCTGACGCTCGGCCTGCTGGCTGCGGCGCTCTTCCTGTTCCCTGTCGCCGCGAGCATGGCCGAACTCAGTGGGATCATCGTTGCTGCCGGCTGGAGCTCGGCAACCCTTCGATTGGTCACCAGCTTCTGGATCAGCGGTGCGGCAGCCCCTTCGGGTCTGAAGCTCGGTCTCCAGCATTCCGCCGCCAGCATCGGGCAGGCGCTCGCGCCGCTGGCGATCGCCGTCGTCGCTCCCGGGGCGCAGCACTTAGTCTTGTGGGGGATTGGTGGTCTGTCGCTGGCGCTGCTTGTGTCCTTGCCGCTCGCCTGGAGGCCGCGCGCCATCGTGAAATCTTCAGCGTGATGAGGGGTAGGGGGCATCAATGCGTATAGATCATTAGGAACCCTATCGCATGCTTCCGGGAGCCGTTCATGAAGACCCGTCTTTCTGCCGCCTTGCTGTTCCTCGCCCTGCCCGGCGCAGCGCTTGCGGCGAATGATGTCGTCGTCCACCGGGACCCGGGTTGTGGATGCTGTGAGAAGTGGGCCCAGGCGCTTCGCGCGAAGCTGGGCCGCACGGTCGTCATGCGCGACGATGCGTCGCGCGGGGCGCTTCAGCGGAGGGCCGGCATGCCGGGCACGCTGGCATCCTGCCACAGCGCGATGGTTGATGGCTATCTGATCGAGGGCCATGTCCCGGTCGCCGATATCAAGCGCCTGCTGGCAACCCGTCCCGTAGGCGTCAGAGGCATTGCGGTGGCGGGGATGCCGATCGGCTCGGAGGGCATGGAAGTGGCAGGCGCCGCCCGCCAACCCTATGCGGTGGTGTCGTTCGGCAGTTCGGGCCAGAAGGTCTTCGCGCGGCATTGATCACGCACGCCTCGGCTCTCGCTGGTGATTTCCTGTTTGAATGACTGGGACTTGCTCGCCCCCACCTGTATAGTCATTTGATGCATGCTCCCGCTCGCCCCCATAGCCGCGCATCCGCTCCCCGGACGAAAGCTGCTTCTGTGGGCGAACCCGCGGTCGACGCTGCCGGTGCGGAGAAGCAACCTCGCTATGTGGCGATCAAAGACAGCATTTTCGAGGACATCCGGGAAGGTCGCCTGAAGCCCGGCGACCAGACGCCGTCAGAGGCCGAGCTCGTCGAGACGTTCAAAGTCTCGCGCATGACCGCAAACCGGGCGTTGCGGGAACTGCAATCGGCCGGTGTCGTGGTACGGCGGGCGGGGCGGGGCAGCTTTGTCGCCGAGCCCCGGCCGATCGGGCAGCTGATCGAGATCCGCAACATCGCGGAGGAGGTGCGCGGCAGGGGCCACGCCTATCGCGCGCGCGTCATTTATAATATCGAGATACGGGCTGATGCGGAAAGGGCAGCTCTGCTGGAAGTCGGCTTGGGCACGCGCCTCTTCCATTCGCTTATCGTCCATCACGAGACCGAATTCCCAATTCAGGTCGAGGAGCGCTTTGTGCTGGCATCTGCTGCGCCACGCTACGGAGAGAGGGATTTCAGCGCCTCGACGCCGAATGAATATCTGACACGTGTTGCCCCGCTCGAGCGAGTAGAGCACCGGGTGTGCGCGGCGATGCCGGATACAGCCATGCGAACAATGCTGGGCCTCGCTGAAGGAGAACCAGTGCTAATGATGACGCGCAGAACCTGGAGTCGCGGACGTCTCGTATCGCACGCTTGGCTCACGCACCCGGGCAATCGGTTCGAGCTATCGGCGGCTTTTTCTGTTGGGACCTAGCGATCAGCCCGCGCCCAACTTGACGGCCGATTTGAGCCTGCGCCGCAACCATCGCACGTCGGCGCGACTGAAGCTCTTAAACAGCAGGTAGAAGCCCGTCCCCGACAGCCACAAAGTACCGAACGCAACGAAGACGATCAGCGGGTGATTGAAGCTGGTGCGGTTCACATAGTCCATATTGTGGAGCATCCAGAAGAAATCCCAGGTGCGCCATGTGTCGCCGCGCATGACCAGGAATCGGCCGGTGTCGGCGGAGATGTAGGCGCTGCTGTTCTCTGCGTCCGCGAAATCCAGTCGCCACATGGTGCCTTCGTGCTCGCGCGCTTCCACATTCGGTTCGGCGAGCAACGTTGCCTTGCGGATCGGTGCTTCATTCACCATCGTCGCGACGTCGCGCGCGACCTGCTCGTCGACCCGAACCGGGGCGCCGCTCGTCGCGTCGATTAGCCGCGTGCCCGTGGTGGATCGAAGCTCGTAGACGGGGCGTGTGGCAAGGGACCGCAAGGCGATGCCGAGCACGGGACCATCAAGAGCGAGCTTTGCCGGCGCAATATAGTCACCGGCAGGTAGGGCGTGCTGATGGCTGGCCTGCGCACTGTGTCCGCCGACCTTCTCCTGATCGAGCAAGGCCATCATCGAGCCGCTCAGAGCCCAAAGGAGAAACTGCACGCCCAGGATCAGGCCGACCCATTTGTGGATGCGCCGAAAAAAGAGCGGGGTGAACCGGATTTTCTTCATGCCTTCTTCTTCCTGCGCCGCGGGAACGACCAAAGCAGCAGCCAAGCCCCGGCCAGCGCCATGGCAAGGGCACTCCAGGTCGCCACGCGCAGCAGCGGATTGTTGACGTCGGAGCGATCGTCATAGTCCATGATGTGCAGCATCCACGCGAAATCGAACACGCGCCACAGCGCATGGCGGCGCGAGATCAGCTCACCGGTCTGCGGAGAGAGATACAGGGTTGGCCGGTTCCAGGCATCGAATTCGACCTGCCAATAGGGAGGCTTGCGCGCCTGCATTTCCAGTGGCGCCGTCGTCAGCAGCCGGGCTGCGACGATGTCCCCGGTGCCGCTGTAGATGCGCCGAGCGGCGGCGCGGATTTGTGCCTCGCTCAAATCGGGGATGGGCTGTCCCGAACCTGCATCGAAGAGTCTTGGACCACCCGGGGTTTGCGCGCGCCAGACGGGCTGATCCATGAACCGTTGCAGGCGGATCTCGGACGCGTCGGGAGCCGATTGAACAATCCGCGCCGGCGGGACGAAGCTCGCAAGGTCGATGGGGGCGACGACCGGTGGGCGGACCAGATCGTCGCCATGGATGATGTCGATATGGACGGCCACCATATAGAAGCCGGTCAGCGTCCAGAGCAGAACCTGGACGCCGACGATCAGGGCCAGCCACTTGTGCGTCCGGCGGATGACCAAAGGCCAGCGAATTGCCATGTGCTGCCCTTCAGAACGCGGTTCGGAAGCCGGCGTAGAAGCGCCGTCCGAGCAGATCATAGGTCATCGTGTCGGTGTTGGCATCGGTGAAGCTCTGGATATAGGGCGCCTTGCGGTCGAACAGATTATCGGCCCCGATCTGGAAACGTGTCTTCTCGTCGATCGCGAAGGCAAGCTGAAGATTGTGGTAGAAGACGTTCGGCGTGCGGTAGCCGATGTCGCCGGCCGATGCGTTGAAGTCGGTCGCCTTGCCGATCCATTGTGTCGACCAGGTCGCGCTGATGCCGTCCTTTTCCGCCGTCAGCACGCCATAACCACGCCATTTCGGATAGCCGCCATTGCCGCCCCCGATAAACCCGTCGAAATAGATCGGCGCGCCGCCGGGGAAGGGGTTTACGACATATTTGTTGAGATAGGTCATGTTGAGATCCAAGGAGATCTTCACCTCGCCCACCGCACCACTGTACACCAGACCCAGATCGAGACCATTCATCTCCTCGCGGCCGGTGTTGATGGGCTGGGCGGAGAGGTAAGTGACCTCGCCGGTCAGCGCGCTGCGCGTAAAGTCGCTGCAGAACGGGTGCGACAGGTTCTGGCTCGCATAGCAGACTGCGAGCTTGGTCGAGCCGGGAATGGCCCGGATCGCGTCCTTGATCTTGATGTCGAACCAGTCTGCCGTCAGCGACAACCCTGGGATGATGCCGCGCGGCGATATCACCGTACCAACGGTCCAGGTCGTGGAGCTTTCGGGCCGAAGGCTCTGGTTACCGCCCACTGTGGTGAGGATCGTGGTGCCGAGCTGCGTATAGTTGGCCGGCACACCGGACGCCTGACAATTGGCGATCAAGGTCACGTTGCCGCTGGAGGTGTAGCGCGAGCAGGGATCGGTCGTGGTCAGATTGCCCTCCGAGACGCCGCCGAAAAGCTCCGGCACGTTGGGAATGCGAAAGCCCGTCCCATAAGTGCCGCGCAGACGGATGCTGTCATTGACTACCCAGTCGGCACTGAGCTTGTAATTCCAGTCGCTCCCGAAGAGATTATAGTCTGAGTAGCGGACTGCGCCATCGAGCGTGAGCGCCTTGGCGAAAGCTGTGTTGGCAAGCACCGGCACCGATAGCTCGAGATAGGCTTCCTTGGCGGTGCTCGAGCCCGAAATAGGATCCTGCTGATTGACGTTCGCCACGCCGAGCACCGTCAACGGGTCGGGATCGCGCCAGCCTTTTTCGCGCCGATAGACCACGCCGGTGGCGAAGGACACCGCGCCGGCTGGAAGGGAGAAGAGATCGCCGTTGAGGTCAGCCGTGACCGTGCCGAGTTCGTTGCCTCCGCGATCGCGCGAGGTGAACAGAATATAATCCAGAACCTGAGGTGTCAGGTCTCCGAACCCAAGATAGTCACCGCAGGGGATGGCCGCGCCCGCCGTGCTGGAGCATTTGCTCCTGTCGAGCGTGTTCGCGACGCGCTCGAGATTGGCGATGTTGGTCGAGCCGTCGACGGCCGTGTTACGCCCGAAGCTGCCCGCGACTTCCCAGGCCCAGTCGTTCGCCAGCTTGCCGCGCAGCCCGAAGGTGCCTTGCCAGGTATCGGTCTCCTGGAAGAAGTGGCGCGCGCCGGGTTCGGCGAGGCGGCGCTGGGCCAGGACCAGGTTCTGGCCGGTCGGATTGGTCGGATTGCTGGCCGGTATCGAGAGATTGCGCAGCGTGCCGGGTGTCGCGATCTGATTCGACTTGCGGAACGTATAGAGGAACTCGCCGAACGCCTGGATACCGTCGGTCAGCGCATAGTCCGCGAAGAAGGCCGTGCTGACGCGCTCGACTGGGCTGACCGCATTGAGAAACGGGTTCGAGTTGAAGTTGTGCTTGGCGGGACTGTAAGGCTCGTAGAAGTTCCCGTTCCCTCCGGGTACCTGGTTGAAGTTGATCTGTTGGCCGTTGGGCAGCACCGCGCGTCCGCCGATCGTCGAGGCGCTGTTGACGCAGCTCAGCGAGCCCGGCGTCGTTTCAGCGAGCGAGCAGGGCGCACGCGAGGCCATGTTGACGGCGCTGGTCTTCTGGTAGGTGACTGCTGCCATGAACCCGCCACGATCGTTGCGAATGCCCCAAAGTAGGTCCGCGGTGAGATCGGAGCCGTCGCCGCGCTCGGTAATGCCTTGTCGGACGCTGAGACCCAGGCCTTTATAATCGGTGCGCGTGACAAGGTTGACCACGCCGGCCATGGCATCGGCCCCGTAGATAGCGGACGCGCCATCCTTGAGGACATCGGTGCGTGCCAGCGCCACGACCGGGATCATGTTGAGATCGGGTGAGGAATTGGCGCCGGTGCCGCCCGCGACGAGGCGTCGGCCGTTGAGGAGCACGAGTGTGCGCTTGATGCCGAGGCCGCGCAGATTGACCTGAGCAGTGCCATAACCGTTGTTGGTCCAGTAGGCCGATGTCTGGTTGCCCGCGAAGCCGGCATTGGCCGGCAAACGCTGCAAGGCGGTTTCGATATTGACGATGCCGGTATTTTGGATCTGCTCGGCGGTGACCACGGTGGCCGGTCCAACCCCGGCCAGATCCTGCCGACGGATTCGTGAGCCGGTAACGACGATGTCGCTGTCATCCCCCAGGACTTGTGCTTTTGGCTGCGGTGTCGGATCGGCCTGAGCGAGAGCCGGCGCGGCGTAGCCCGCGACGATGGCGGCGCTGCCGAGCAGGGCCATCCTGATGGTCATGTGCAATCCCCCTGACGTTTTAGAACAGCCACAGACAACGTCAGTTGTATATACAGGTCAACAGTATTTTTCCTGTTTTTCCAATACCTTATTCTCGTGAAATTTAGATATAGATATAGCTATAATACGCACGCCAGACGTCGAACCCTCATGACTGAAGAGATATTTTTGCGAGCGCCCATTTGCAAAGCTGCTGAGATAGGAGATAGAATATCATATCTTAATGCAGCCTCGCACGCTTCGATTTGATGATCGGGACATTTGGCCGGCAAGAATGCGAAGCGGCATGATCACATGTTATTGGTGTCGGCGTGATATACCTAGGTATAGCGCTAGAGATGCTCCGGGAACATTAGTCCTTTGCTGAGCTTGCACGCGCCAGGGAAAGTAATACCGATGCGGACCGCATTTGATCCTCGTTTCCTGGATGTGTCGCGCCTTCTTCCGGATTGAGCCGCAGGTTCGCCTTTTGAGGCAGATGAAACGACTCCTGACGAAACGTCGTGCGACGAGTCCGGCGACCTGAGATCGTCGCGCAGCCACTGGGTCACTTGGCGATGATCCAATCCGGTTCGGCAGTGGCGGCGCAGTCCTCGAACGTCGATCGCATCCGCGGAGCCGACGGGCCGGCTTGTGCATGAGCCGCCCTGATTTTGCCGCTGGGCAGTACGGCAGGTTGCGAAAAATGCTTGCTGTGTCCCGGTCGGCGCGCGGGCGTGCAGCTCGCGCCTCGCACGATCACACGCGCAGCAGTCGCCCCACCGCCCGCATGATCGTCGCCCGGCGCGCCGCGTGCTCGGCAGCGTCGCGTGCAGCTCCGGTCATGCACCAGAGCTGGGTGAGGGCGGCGACAAGCCGGACGACATCCAGGGGCGTGAAGTCGGCGACGATCCGCCCCTCGGCCTGCGCCGCTGCGATCCCGTCCAGCTTCTCCCCGAGAAGGACCTCGCGACACGATTGCAGAGGCACCACACGGGCAATCGCTTGGTACCATCGCAAGAGAGGAAAACCCTCGCGGTCGCCAATCAAGGGTGCGCAGACCTTCGCAGTCTGCGTGCCCTTGATGTGGCAGCGCGCCGCCCAGCCACGCGCGTCATGAACGGGAGCGGCCTTCTGCGAAACCCAACGCTCCGCCGCATTTTCTATAAGCTCTCGCTCGAATTGCTGCGCGCCGCCTTCTTCTTCCTGCGATTGGGCTTGAAGAATGACGAGTGTTTGTGCGCGCGTCTCAATAGGCGAGGCACACGGCTTCCGGTCGCCGCCGCCGTTCTTTGTCACAATGGCAAACGGCTACGGCCGGCGACCCTGATCGATCCGGCGTGCGAGCACGTCGGCAAGGATGACTTCGTGTGGATCAAAATGTCCCAGCCCAGCGAAACAGAACTTGCCGACATCGCCGGGAATTACGGCCTTCACCCGCTTGCCATGGAAGGTGCCGACAACGGCCACCAGATTTCGAAGCTCGACGATCACATGCTCAGGGTTGAGAGCGCCATCACCGGCATCCGCGACATCCTGATCTCGGTGTTCGAGGCGAGTCACCTGCTCGAACAGCAGCGCCAAGGTGCGATCACCCGTTAGCTTGCCGCCCGGGCTGCGATCCTCGCGGTGCCTACCGCGATTGCCGGAATCTACGGCATGAATTTCGAGAATATGCCCGAACTGAAGACGCAATGGGGATATTTCGTCATCCTCGGCGTCATCGCTGCGGTCTGCATTGGGCTCTACATCCGGTTCAAACGTAGCCACTGGCTTTGACGGCGCAGATCGGCTTTCCACATCGCGCCGGGCTGAGGCTGCCGGGGGCCGGCCGCCATAACTCAATGCTTTCGCAGAACCTCGGCGCGGTGCCGGTCCAACGCATCGAGCAAAGCCCTGCCGATCAAAGGCTTTGCGAGAACGTGATCGAAGCCCGCCTCGGCGGCCCGCCAGGCCAGCAGCGTGTCGTGAAAGCCTGAGATCATGATGGCGCGTCCCGACCATCCGATCTCGCGAAGGTGACGCAGCATCGCGATTCCGTCGATGTCGGGCATGCGATAGTCGAGGATGACGCAGTCTGCCTCCTTCGCGCGGGGGTCGGCCAACAGCGCGTGGCCGGTCGTATATCCCCACACGGCATAGCCGCGCGATCTCAGCAGCAGCTGGAGGCCACGCCGCACGCCGGGATCGTCGTCGGAGACGAGGATGGTGTATCTGCCATCATGCTGAGTGGAACGGACCGATGGCATTGCGAGAAGCGGACACCCGTGTGACGATTGCACCATCGATCGCATATCGCGCCTCGTCCCGTCGCTACGTAGAGGTCGCAGTCACTTCGGCTTGCGGCCCATGCCCGCGGCAAAGGCGATCCTCAACGCCTCAGAGAGATTGCGGACCTCGAGCTTGGCCATGAGGCTGGCGCGGTGAACCTCGACCGTCCGGGATGAGCAACCCAGATCATAGGCGATCGTCTTGTTGGGCAAGCCGTTCGCCAATCCTTCCAGCACTTCCTGCTCGCGGGGGGTCAAGGCAGCAACCCGCACCTCGGCTTCCGACGATTCCAGCGCGCGAAGGTCGACATCGTCGAGACGAGCGAAAGCGCGCCTCACGGCCTCGAGCAGGGCAGCCTTCTCGAAGGGCTTTTCGAGAAAGTCAATCGCGCCGCCTTTCATAGCCTGCACAGCTACCGACACATCGCCGTGGCCGGTCAGGACGATGACCGGCATGTTGATCCCACGCGCAGCCATAGTGGTCTGGACTTGGAGACCGTCCATTTCAGGCATCCGCACATCCAAGATAACGCAGCCTACTTCAGCGGACTTCGCTGTCCTGAGAAATTCCACTCCGGAGGTGTAGGCGATGACATCATAGCCCGCGGTTTTGAGCGCGAAGCTTGCCGCCTTGCGGATGCTCTCCTCGTCGTCGACCAGATGAATGATGCGTCTATCCCCCATGTTCCTCCTCCGCCCGCGCGTGGATCAGCGTGAAGTGAAAGCACGTGCCGCCTCGGTCGGAGCGCTCCATCCAGATGCGGCCGCCATGTGCTTCGATGATCGTCCGGCAGATCGAGAGGCCAAGGCCCATGCCGTCGGCCTTCGTCGATGTGAACGCCATGAACAGTTGTTCGCGAATTTCTTCCGCGATCCCGGGGCCGGTATCCTCCACCGTAACCTCGACAAGGCCGTCGGCACGCAAACTCGTCGCGACTTTGAGGTCGCGGATCGATGATTCTGCCATGGCCTCAACGGCGTTGCGCATCAGGTTTACGAGCACCTGCTGGATCTGCACCCTGTCGATGAGGACCGGCGTGGCTGCGGGGTCGATTGCGAAGAAGCTACGGATGCCCCGCTCGCGCGCGCCGACCAGCGCCAGTTGGCTTGCCTCGGTGATGACTTGCGGCAGGTCGTGCAAACTCTTGTCGACCTCACCGCGTGCGACGAAGTCGCGGAGGCGCCGGACGATGTGGCCAGCGCGCAGCGTCTCCTGAGCGGCATCGTCCATTACGGACCGAAGAGAGACGAATGGCTCATCATCCTGGACAGCGAGCATGTCCCGAATGGTTTCGAGATAGAGCGCCACTGCGGCGAGCGGCTGATTGAGTTCATGAGCAAGCGTGGAGGCCATCGTACCCATCGCGCTCAACCGCGAGACATGAACCAACTCCGCTTGCAGTTCCTTGAGCCTGAGCTCATCCTGCTCCTTGGCGGTGAGATCCCGGATGAACCCTGTGAAAAGCCGCTGGCCCTCTTCACCGGCCTCGCCGACCGACAACTGCATCGGGAAGGTCGAGCCGTCGCGGCGCTGACCCACAACGACGCGGCCCAGACCGATGATCCGGCGCTCGCCCGTCTGCAGATAATGCGCGATGTATTCGTCGTGCCGGTCGCGGTCGGGCTGAGGCATAAGACAGGAGACATTTTGCCCGACGAGCTCGGCTTCCGAATAGCCGAACATGCGCTGGGCAGCAGCGCTGAACGAGGTGATGACGCCGGCCTCGTCGATTATTATCATAGCATCAGGTACGGTCGCCAGGATCGATTGCAGATGCTGCTCGCGCGTTTCGTTTGAAGCCCGGACCGCCGCCTCGTCGGTGACATCCCGGCTGATGCAGGCAAAGCCTCGATGGGCGTCGTCTTCGAACAGCGCAGTGATGGTCAATCGCGCAAGGTATTCCGAGCCGTTCTCGCGGACTCGCCAGGCTTCACGCTCCAGAGTGCCTTCGCGCAGAGCGGCGTCCAAGTCGGCGCGGGGCCGTCCTGCCGTTATCTCGTCTGGCGGGTAGAACAGGTCGTGGGGCTGTCCCAGAACGCGATCGAGCGGCCAGCATTCGGCACGCTCGCCTTCTTCATTATAGCTCAGCACGATCCCGGAAGGATCGAGCAGCGTCAGGACGTGGCCGCCAGCCTGTCGCAGGAACAGCGGCGCAAGCCGCGCTACGTCGCTTGCAATCTCGTCCGCCCCGCGCCTCGTGTCGACCATCGGCCGGCTCACATACCTGGCCGGGCGCACGTATCCGGGCGTAGCCCGACCGTGCCACTCAGCGCCGCGCGAGTATGGCCTTCATCTCGTCGATTTCCTGCCGCTGCGAGCGCTTGATCGATTCGCAAAGCCGGATGACTTCCGGATCGCTGAGCTTTGCTTCCTGGCACATCAGGATCGCCCCGGAATGGTGCGGGATCATCGAGCGCAGAAAGGCCGTGTCGCCGATCGTGGTCTGGGTGCGGATGAGTGCAAAGCTGCCGAAGAAGGCGACCAGCGACGCGGCGATCAGCGCGATGTTGGCGGCCTTCGACGCGAACATGTGCCGCATGGCGAGGATCATCAGCACCACCATCGGTGCGACCATCATCAGCGTCATGTAGAGCATGTTGAGGTTGTTGTAGAAGCTGTCGAGCCTGTCGATCATGACGAACATCACCAGATACATGATGACGCCGCTGATGACGGTCTGAACGGCAAGGCTCCAATAGGCGCCCATCTTCCGGGTGTTCATGTGGGACGAATGGTCCATGGCGTATCTCCTTCGCTCGGCGCCGGCCGACCTGGGTATGAGTGTAACGCCCCGCTCTCTTGTTCGCCCCCGCCATCAGCCGTCCTGATGCTAAAACCAGAAGCGAACGCCGGCGACGAAGCTGGTGGCATGGACGTCCTCGCCCGCAAGCCTCGACAGCCGCGCCGTGTCTCCGGCTTTGCGCAGATAGGAGACGCCGATGTAAGGCGCGAACTGGCGGCTGAATTCGTAGCGCAGGCGCGCGCCGAGCTCTATGTTGACCAGCCCCGAACCGATGTCGTTCTCCGGAATATCCTGTGCGGCGAAATTGACCTCGGCGCGCGGCTGGAGGATCAGGCGCTGGGTGATGCGCTGGTCGTAATAGCCCTCGACCCGGCCCAGAACATCGCCCTTGGTCGAGAGGAACAGCGCGCCTTCGACCTCGAACATGCCAGGAGCCAGGCCCTCGACGCCGATCGTCGCGTAGGTGCGGTCGGGCCCGCGGCCGAAGTCCTGGCGGATACCGCCCTGAAGATTGAAATAGGGGTCGATGGCCCGGCTGTAGAGCACCTGCACCTCGGCGCTGTCGATGCCGCGGCCGAACTCGCCTTCGCCCTCGCTCTTGAGCCAGAGCCGGTTGATGTCGCCGCCGTAAAAGCCTTCGCCATCCCAGCGATAGCCATCGCGGCCGCTATGCGCCTGATACTCGAACAGGTTGAGCAGCATTTGCCCGAAATTGTTGCCGCCGCTATCCTTCATCATGATGTCGCGCGAGCGCGCCATCTCGCCGCCGGGAAAATCACGATCGGCGAAGTGGTCGCTTGGGGGAGGCGGCGGGGGCGCATTGCCGGCCGGAAGCGCCGTGCCGGTCATTTGCATGCCGGGCATGGCGGGCATTCCCGGCATCGTTGTCTGGCCATGCTGCGAATGGTCCATACCCGGCATCTCCGGCATCGCGGGAGACGCGGGTTGCGGCTGACCGGCCGCATCTCCCTGCGGCGCAGGACTGGCCTGGTGCTGCGAATGGTCCATCGCCGAGGTGGCGTCCGGCGCTGGTGTCTGAGCGCGCGGCCTGGCGGCGGCCTTGTCCTTCTTCTTCTCCTGCGCCGGCGCCACTTCGCCCGGCGGCGCCATGCCGGGCATGCCGTGCATCGAATGATCCTGGGCAAAGGCGGGCGCGGCAGCGAAAAGGGCGATCGCGCTCACCAGCGGCGTGAGGATGCGGGTCATTACGCGTCTCCCTTCGGACGGACGCTCACGACCCGCATCATCCCTGCATGCATGTGGTAGAGGAGATGACAGTGGAAGGCCCAGTCGCCGACCGCGTCGGCGGTGAAGTCCCAGGTCACCTTGCCGCCGGGCTGGACGATCACCGTATGCTTGCGCGGCGCATGATCGCCATGCCCCGTCACCAGCTCGAAAAAATGCCCGTGAATATGGATCGGATGCCCCATCATCGTGTCGTTGATGAGATTGACGCGCACCCGCTCGCCTTCGATGAAGGGGATCGGCTCGTGATGGTCCGACATTTTTTCGCCGTCGAACGACCACATGAACCGCTCCATGTTGCCGGTGAGGTGAATGTCGATGCTGCGGCTCGGCGCGCGCACGTCCGGATTGCGATCGAGCGCCATCAGGTCCCTGTAGACAAGCACCTTGTGGCCGACGTCGGCGAGGCCCTGGCCGGGCTCGCCGGTGCGGTCTACGGGCATCGGCGAGATGGTCTGGACGCTCGGGTCGCGCTTCACCTGCGGCGCGTTCGAGAAGTCGCGCATCTTCATCGAGCCCATCGCGTGCCCGCCATGATCCATGCCCGCCATCTGGCCATCGGCGCCCATCGCGCCGTGGTCCATGCCGGCCATCGATCCATGATCCATCCCCGAATGATCCATGCCTGCCATGGCGCTATTGTCCATGGTCGCCATCGCTGCCGCCGCGCCGGTCGCGAGGCGCGCGGACGCGTTCTTCTCGGCCGTCGGATCGACGCCCCGCATAGCGCCGCCCGACATGTCCATGCCTTCCATGCCCGGCATCGAGGACATGTCCATGCCCATGTCCTTCATGTCGGCGAGCGGCCGTTTGCGTAAGGGGGGAACCTCGCCGGCCATGCCGGCGCGCGGCGCGAGCGTGGCACGCGCCATGCCCGAGCGGTCGATCGCCTCGCCGACAAGGGTGTAGGCCTTGTCATCGCCTGGGCTGACAACGACGTCGTAGGTCTCGGCAACACCAATCTGGAACTCGTCGACGGTGACCGGCACCACATTCTGCCCGTCGGCCTGGACGATGGTCAGCGGCAGGCCGGGGATGCGGACGTTGAAGGTGGTCATCGCCGACGCATTGATGACCCGCAGCCGCACCCGTTCGCCCGGGGTGAAGAGCGCGGTCCAGTTGTCCATCGGACCATGGCCGTTGACGAGATAGGTGTAGGTGGATCCGGTCACATCGGAGATGTCGGCCGGGTCCATCCGCATCTGGCCCCAGTCGAGCCGGTCTTTGAGCGGCTGATCCTTGCCCGACAGGAGCCCGGCCAGGGTCTGGCGCTGGAAATTGAAATGGCCGGGGTTGACCTTGAGGCGCCGGAAGATCGCCTGCGGCGAGAGCGCGCTGTGATCGGCGAGCACGATGACATGCTCGCGGTCATAGGCGACCGGATCGGCACCGGCGGGATCGATGATGATCGGGCCGTAATGGCCTTCCTGTTCCTGCAGGCCCGAATGGCTGTGATACCAGTAGGTGCCGCTTTGCACGACGGAGAACTGGTAGAGGTAGTTCGAGCCCGGCTTGATGCCCGGAAAAGACACGCCCGGCACACCGTCCATATTGGCCGGCAGGATCAGCCCGTGCCAGTGGATCGAGCTGTCCTCCTCCAGCTGATTGATGACGTTGAGCCGCACGCGCTGGCCCTCGCGCAGCCGGATCAGCGGGGCGGGGACCGTGCCGTTGAGGCCGATTGCCCGGAACTTGCGCCCGTCGATGGTCATCGACTGCCGGGCGATGGTGAGCGTAATGTCTTCGCCCGACACGGTCGGCAGCGTCGGTCGCATCCCCGGCGAGATCGTCTGCGCCCAGGCCGGCAGCCAGGCTGACAATGCTGCGCCGCCGCCGGCGAGGGCCGCGCCGCGGAGGAACTGGCGGCGGTCGAGAGCAGAAATCATTCGGTTGTCTCAGCTTTAAGAAAGAGGGCGGACCTATTGGGAATACGCAGCATGGCCTCATCCCCCTCAAACTTTCTTTAATATTTCCGAAAGGCGTGCCCTAGCTCGATAGAGGCGCGTTTCGACCGCCTTCTGGCTGATCCCGAGAATTTCGGCGGTTTCAGCTTCCGATTTCTCGTCGATCGTACGCAAAATAAGCGTGTCCTTGAGGGAAGACGGCAGGGCAGCAATCGCTTTCATTGCTTGCGCGAGCTGCTGTTCGGCCCCGATCGCCTGATCGGGCAGCGGTGCGTCGTCGGCGACGCCGTCCGCCTCGCCGAGCGGTAGGGCTAGGGCAAAGAAATTTCGAACCGCTCGCCGACGCCGCCAGTCATGGCATTTGTTGATGACAATCCGGGACATCCAGACCTGGAAGGGTCGGGTTACGTCATAGCGGTTGAGTGCGGCAAAGGCCGCGACGAAGCTCGCCTGGGTGACATCCAATGCCTCATCCATAGATCCGACATGGCTGCGCACGAGCCGGTGAACCCAACCTTGATGCCGGCGGACCAGCTCGCCATAGGCCGCTTGCCGGCCTCCAAGCGCCAGAGCCGCGAGCTCCCCGTCCGAGCAGTCGGGGAGGCACGCGGTCATTCGGATTTGGCCGTCAGCGCTTTCACCACGGCGTCGTCGAATTTGTCCGTCTGATCCGGGCGCAGCACGGCCCGCATCGCGAAGATATGCTCAAGTGTTTCTTTCTGCAGCGCGCCCATGGCCTGGTGCGAGCGATCCACCGCAGTTGCGACTTGCGGGCCATAGCCATGCTCCGCTTCGATCGCTTCCGCGAGACGCGCATTGTCGGCGCGCAATTCGGCCTCCAGCGCTTGACGCCGGATCGCGTAGTTCTTCTCGATTGTCTCGAGTCGGCTGTGTTGCGCTGAATTCAGCTTCAGATCGCGATGGAGCAGCTCGTGCAGCTCATTTTCGACCGGGCGCACTGGAACCACATAGACGCGGCCAATGACAACGCCAGCGATCGCCGCGGCGAAGGTCACCAGGACGAGGAGCAGGAGCCGGCGGCGGTCGCGCATCACTGCGAGCTCAGCAGCGTCGAGGGCGCAAGCGCGAACCGAGCATCGAAGGGCGATAGCGGTTTGGCATCAGCAGACCGTGTCGGAACTGCCGAGCCGGCAATTCCGATGAACAGCGCGGTTGCGGCCGCGATGCCGAACGTCATAGCGCCAAGGCTTGGTATGGCCCGGATGCGCGCTATTTCCGCCATGACCCGGCTTTCCAGGCCGCCGAGCCTGGGATCGAGAGGCGCATCGCGCAACCGCGAGAGCAGGTGGTCAAGTTCATCCATGGTGCTTCTCCGTCTTCATCCTTCAATACGCACGATGGTCCAGGAACCCTTGCTGTAGATTGAAAAGAATAATTGCGAGGGGTGGGGGCTCGGGCTGCGTATTGTCTCATGGGATCTACAGGAGAATGTTCCAATGCGTTTCTTTTCGCCTCTCGCAGTTATCGCCGCCGTCGGCCTGAGTGTTTCTGCTCCGGCCTACGCGCATCCCAAGCTTGTGTCCTCGACGCCCGCCGCGAACGCCAGCGTCTCGGCGCCTTCGCGTATCACGCTCACCTTCAGTGAAGGTCTGATGCCGAAGCTGTCGGGCGCCGAGATCGTGATGACCGGCATGCCCGGCATGCCCAACCACCGCATGGCGGTAACCGGCTTCAAGACGTCCGTCGAAGGCGACAAGACGCTCGTGCTGACGCTCGCCAAGCCGCTCATGGCGG
Organism: Sphingomonas sp.; assembly: GCF_030145815.1. GTDB lineage: Bacteria > Pseudomonadota > Alphaproteobacteria > Sphingomonadales > Sphingomonadaceae > Sphingomonas. The sequence continues at coordinate 11,702 of NZ_JAIXHL010000032.1, read as the reverse complement.
GCAGCTATCAGGTCGCCTGGCACGTCGTCTCGACCGACACGCACCGCATCCAGGGCAATCTCGCCTTTACCGTCAAGTGACGCCATGAACGACGTGGCACTCGTCGCCGTCCGCTGGGCGCTCTACGTCGATCTCGGCCTGTTGTTCGGCCTGCCGCTGTTCGCGCTCTATGCGCCCGGCGGCGGCCGGACGGTACAGCGGCATCTGCCGATGGTAGCAATGGTGGCCGGTCTCGCCTGTCTCGCCCTCCTGCTGTCGGCGCTGGGGTTCGCGTTGCAGGCAGCGGCCATGACCGGGCTGCCGCTCACCCAGCCTGATCTTTCCATGGTCGCAGAGCTGTTCAACGGCACGTCCATGGGAACGGCGCTGAAGGCGCGCCTCGTCGCGCTCCTCGTTCTTCTGCTCTCCATCCCCTTCTATCGCCGGCAATCCCGTCCTGCCTTCATCGCCTCCACTCTGGCAGGCGCGGTCGCACTCGCGACCCTCGCCTGGAGCGGGCATGGCGCGGCCGGCGAAGGCGAGGCGGGCTGGCTGCAACTGGGGGCCGATCTCATCCATCTGCTCGCCGCGGGCGCCTGGGTCGGCGCGCTTGCCGCATTCCTTGCGCTGGTTCTTACCAGGCTCGCAACCGATGATCTCGCCACTGAAGACATGGACCGGGTCATGCTCGCCGAGGAAGCGCTGCGGGGCTTCTCCCTCGTCGGCACGATCATCGTCGCCCTGCTGATCCTGACCGGGACGGTGAACGGCTGGTTCCTGGTCGGCCCGGGCAACATCGCGTCTCTCGGGCAGTCGACCTACGGCCTGCTGCTCATCGCCAAGCTGCTGCTCTTCGCCGGCATGCTGGGCCTGGCCGCGCTCAACCGTTATCGCCTGACCCCGGCACTTGCGCAGGCGATCGAGGAAGAGGACGCGCCACGGGCGCAGGCGCTGCTGCGCGCGAGCCTCGTCGTCGAAGGCGGTCTTGCGATCGTCATTCTCGGGCTGGTCGCCTGGCTGGGGACACTGTCGCCACCCATGTCGATGTAGTTTATCGTTTCGAACGCCTCGCGTTGGGAGAAGCCAATGCAATCGTACACCCCGCCGCGCGGGACTGGATCGACGAAAGACTATGATCGCGCGATCCGCCTGTGGGCGCGGGAGAAGCGGTGGCGTGCCGCCATGCTTGCCATGCTGCGCCCGGATTGGCGCCTGGTAATCGCCGATTATGGCCGCCAGCACGGGTCTCATGCGGCTCGCCTTCCGCCTGACCGTGCAGCGGCTCGATGGCATCGACGATACCCAGCCCAATGCCGACGGCGTGCTCCCCGGCCTGATGGCGGCCAAGCGAACGGGCCCGCCGATTTGGCCGCTTAGGCGATTACGTATTGACCCTGACACGGTGTCAGACCCTAGATCGTCAGGCGTCGAAAGGAGCGAGGCGATGAACGAGACACATGGAGCGGCGCATGGCGGCGGTTGCTGCGGCGGCCACGGCACCGCTAAAGCGGCGACCGGCGTCAAGGACCCGGTCTGCGGCATGACCGTCGACCCGGCGACCACGGCGCATCACGCCGAGCATAGCGGTGAAAGCTATCATTTCTGCAGCGCGGGCTGCCGGACCAAATTCATCGCCGATCCCGAGCGCTATCTCGGCCCGCCGACGCCGCCGGTCGCGGCGCCCGAAGGCACGATCTGGACCTGCCCGATGCATCCCGAGATCCGCCAGGACCATCCCGGGTCCTGTCCGATCTGCGGCATGGCGCTCGAACCCGCGACCGTGACCGCCGACAGCGGCCCCAGCCACGAGCTAGTCGATTTCACGCGGCGCTTCTGGGTCGGCCTCGTGCTGGCTCTCCCGGTGCTGATCCTCGAGATGGGCGCGCATGTCTTTCCCGCGATCCATCGCCTCGTGCCGATGTCTATCTCGGTATGGATCCAGTTCGTGCTGGCGACACCCGTCGTGCTGTGGGCGGGCTGGCCGTTCTTCGAGCGTGGCTGGGCCTCGCTCAAGACCCGCAACTTCAACATGTTCACCCTGATCGCGATGGGGACCGGGGTCGCCTGGATCTACAGCGTCATCGCGACGCTCGCGCCTCAGCTGTTCCCGCCGGCCTTCCGCGGCGAGGACGGCATGGTTGCCGTCTATTTCGAGGCGGCCGCGGTGATCACCGTCCTCGTGCTGCTCGGCCAGATGCTCGAACTGCGCGCGCGGGAACGCACCTCGGGCGCGATCAAGGCGCTGCTCAACCTTGCACCAAAGACCGCGCGCCGGATCGGTTCTGATGGGAACGAAGAGGAAATCAGCCTTGATCTGGTTGCGGTGGGCGACCGCCTGCGGGTGCGGCCGGGCGAGAAGGTGCCGGTCGACGGCGTAGTCGAGGACGGCCGCTCCTCGCTCGACGAGTCGATGGTCACCGGCGAATCCATGCCCGTCACCAAGGCAAAGGCCGACACAGTGATCGGCGGCACGCTCAACCAGACCGGTGCGCTGGTGATCGTCGCCGACAAGGTCGGCCGCGATACCATGCTCGCACGCATCGTCCAGATGGTCGCTGAGGCGCAGCGCTCGCGCGCGCCGATCCAGCGCATGGCCGATCAGGTGTCGGGCTGGTTTGTGCCCGTGGTCATCGCGGTCGCGGCCGTCGCGTTCATCGCCTGGGGCATCTGGGGTCCCGAGCCGCGCTTCGCCTATGGGCTGGTGGCGGCGGTCGCCGTGCTGATCATCGCCTGTCCCTGCGCACTGGGGCTGGCAACGCCGATGTCGATCATGGTCGGGGTCGGCCGCGGCGCCGGGCTCGGTGTCCTCATCAAAAATGCCGAAGCACTCGAGCATATGGAGAAGGTCGACACTCTCGTCGTCGACAAGACAGGCACGCTGACCGAAGGCCGGCCTGCCGTCACCCAGGTCGTGCCGGCGCCCGGCTTCGACGAAGCCGAGCTGCTGCGTCTTGCCGCCTCGGTCGAGCGGGCGTCCGAGCATCCGCTCGCGTTGGCAATCGTCGAGGCCGCGAAGGATCGCGGCATCGTCACGAGCGACGTCATCGACTTCGACTCGCCGACCGGGCGCGGCGCGCTCGGCACGGTCGAAGGGCGGCGCATCGTCCTCGGCAATGCGCAGTTCCTTGCCGACGAAGGGGTTGCGACCGATGCGCTCGCCAGTCAGGCCGACGCGCTGCGCCGGGATGGCGCCACCGCGATCTTCATCGGGGTCGACGGCACAGTCGGCGGCGCCTTCGCGATCGCCGATCCGGTGAAGGCCACGACACCAGAAGCGCTCGCCGCGCTCAAGGCGGAGGGCATTCGCGTGGTCATGCTGACCGGCGACAACCGCACGACCGCGGAAGCGGTCGCCCGACGCCTGGGCATCGACGAGGTCGAAGCCGAGGTGCTGCCCGATCAGAAGAGCGCCGTGGTCGCCAGGTTCAAGCGCGAGGGGCGGGTCGTCGCCATGGCCGGCGACGGTGTCAACGACGCCCCCGCGTTGGCCGCCGCCGACGTCGGCATCGCCATGGGTTCCGGCACCGACGTCGCGATCGAGAGCGCTGGCGTCACGCTGCTCAAGGGCGACCTGACTGGCATCGTCCGGGCGCGGCGGCTCAGCCAAGCGACCATGTCGAACATCCGCCAGAATCTCGTCTTCGCCTTCATCTACAATGTCGCGGGCGTGCCCGTAGCGGCGGGTGCGCTCTATCCGCTGTTCGGTATTCTGCTCTCGCCCATTATCGCGGCGGCGGCGATGGCGCTCTCTTCGGTGAGCGTGGTCACCAACGCGCTGCGCCTCAACCGGAAAGCACTGTGAACATCGGCGAGACGTCACGGCAGAGCGGCGTCTCTGAGCGGATGATCCGCCATTATGAAAAGATCGGCCTCATCCCGGCGCCGGCGCGTCGGGGTGCTGGCTATCGTGACTATGGCGAGCGCGACCTCCATCGCCTCCGGTTTATCGCCAATGCCCGCGATCTCGGCTTCCCGATCGAGGAGATCCGCACGTTGCTCAGCCTTTGGGCCAATACCGGCCGTGCCAGCGCGGAGGTGAAGCGGCTTGCCCTTGCCCGCGCCGATGAGTTTCAGCGCAAAGCCGAGGCGTTGACGGCGCTGCGCGACACGCTAATCGACCTGGCCGAGCGCTGCCAAGGCGACGAGCGGCCGGATTGTCCGATCATCGCCGAACTGGCCGCGGCCCGATCCGCATAGCATCCGGCATCGCACGGCCGAGAATTTTAGGGGTGCCCGTTTTCGGTCGATTCGTGCAGGTCGACGGCGAAAGCGATCCGCAACAGGTCGGGCAGGCTTTGCGCGTTGAGTTTGATCATCAGACTGGCCCGATGCAGCTCGACCGTGCGCGACGTGACGCCGAGTTCATCTGCGATAAGGCTATTTGGATAGCCTCGCGAAATTCCTCTCAGAACGGCCCGTTCGCGCTGCGTCAGTCTCGCGGCTTTCGAAAGAGCGTCGGCCTGTTCGGAGGCACGACGGGCTATACTCTCAAGCCAGCTGAAGCCGCGGTCGATCGCGCCGAGCAATGCGGCCTTCTCGACCGGTTTGGCGAGAAAGTCGGCAGCGCCCGCCTTCATCGCCTGTACGGCGAGCGTAGGATCGCCATTGCCCGTCAGCACCACGACGGGCATGTCGATACCGCGTCGCGTCAGCTCCGCCTGAACCTGCAGGCCGTCCATGTCGGGCATGTGCATGTCGAGAACCACGCAGCCTTTCTCGGCGTCCTCTGCGCTCAACAGAAACTCCGGCCCCGAAGCGTAGGCTTCTACGGCAAACCCTGCGGTCCGCAACGTGAAACTTAGTGCTTTTCGTATTGTCTCTTCGTCATCGACGATATGCACGACGCGCTTGTTCCCCATAGCCCCCGAGATCGATCAATACGCAGTGCCGCGAGGGCAGCGCTTCAAGGGATACTTCTCTGCACGTTGGACTATGGTCCCAGGTCAAGAGTAAAAATTTGGCGAGGCAAAACGGCGAAGGACAGCGAAACTGTGAGGGTTCGGCTACTCCGCTCACACCAATGCCGCGGTCGCTGCGGCTCATTGCCGGGTCTCTGCTCCGGACGATGCATGCGAGTTGCCCGCGCCGCCCTCGGCGCGATCGAGCCATCGCTACGCTTCCATCACATCGTCGACCGGCAGCGGGTTACTGGCGCCCGGCGGGCGAGGGGGGCGGGTTGGCCCTTGACGGCTGCGCGATCGGACGCCCAGGATAGCAGGGTGGCGCGCTTTACTTCGGGCTCAAGCTTCAGGTGCCCAGCAACGTCGAGGGGATCGATGAACGAGCGTGTGTGCGACACGACATATCCTCCTTCCCTGCCGCGATTTTCTCCGAAAGGGAGATCTCAGGAGATTGGTTCGGACTCGTTTAGGGTCAATGGATGAGGACGCGCACAGCGTTTGCCGGGCGTTCATTTCCGTCTTAGAACTGACGCGCAGCACGCCATTCAATCCGGTGGCGAACGGCCTCCGCGATCGCTGGCATGACGTCTATATCATTCGACGCATGTGCAACCGCGTTCGTGCTGACGATCCTTTCGACAAGCCCACCCAGAACCTGCGCTGCATCGCCGGCAAAAAGCGGATGCACGACCACGCAATCCGGTCGCGCGAACCCCATGCCGACCAGTTGGCGCGCCGCCTCGGTGAGGGTCCGACCGGATGAGGCGATATCGTCGACCAGCACCGGCTGGCGATCGAGAAACGCTGGGGCATTCGGAATCGAGATGGTGACGTGACGGTCGCCGGATCGGATTTTCTCGCACACGAGAAACGGAGCATCGGCATCGGCCGCCACCTGCGAGACCCACTGTTCGCTTTCCAGGTCCGGACCGATGATCAGCGGGCGAGCGACATTGCGCTTGATCCACGAGGCCAAAAACGGCGCGGCATGAACAACCTGGGTTGGGATGCGGTAGATTTCCGACAATTCATGGTAGCGATGGAGATGCGGATCGACCGTCACCAGCCAGTCGAGATGGCGAGACAGGATCGCAGCAAAGGTTCGCGACGTCACCGCCTCGCCGGCATGGAAGCGTATGTCCTGGCGCATGTAAGCGAGGTAAGGGGCGACGAGCCCGATCCTGCGAGCGCCAAGATCGCGCGCGGTGTCGGCTGCGAACAGCAGCGGCAACAGCTTGGCGTCCGGATGATCGAGACTGGACAGCAGGATGACCTCGCGGTCGCTGACGTCGTTTCCGACCCTGAGATAGGTTTCCCCGTCAGGAAACTGACGATGCTCGATCGTGCCGACCTCTGCATCGAGCGCGGCGGATAGCGGCTGTGCCAGGGCCTCGCTGCCAGGCAGCGCGAACAGGACGGGACGGTTCATAGCGCTTCAATCCCGAAGATCGGCCCGTCGCTCACGGCATAGGCCGCCGCATAGTCGAGCTCGCCCGGGCTCTCGGCATGAATGCTACACAAGGGAGCCCCGGCATCCACCATCTGGTTCAGCCGACACTGCAGTGCGACGCCAGCGGCCTTGGCCACCGGCGCGCCGGCGAGCTTCGCGACCGTCGCGAGCTTGCGATTGTCGATACTCACCAGGCGGCCGCTATAGGGAGCGATCATATCCTGCTGAAACCGGGCGACCGGTGGAGCCCGCATGCCGCCCTGCGCTTCGCAGATACGTTGGAACTTGGCCCAGGCCCCGCCGCTTTCGAGACACGCCCGCGCACGCGCATAGCCTTCGCCGGCCGGGGCCGCGTCAGCGAGCTCAAGCAGTCCTCCCGCCAGCTCGCAGGCCCGGTGGGCGAGATCCTCGGCGCCCGGCTGCCCCTGGAGGACGGCAAGGATATCCTGCGCCTCGAGCGCCGGGCCGATGCCCCGTCCGATCGGCTCCGCGCCGGGGCCGCGCATCACGCGCGTGCGAAGCCCGAAGGCTTGGGCGACCGAGCTCAGCGCGCGCTCGAGCGTATCGGCGGCATCGGTTCCGCGTACCTTGGCGGTCGGCCCGACCGGGATATCGATGACCAGATGGGTCGCACCGGCCGCGATTTTCTTGGACAGCACCGAGGCGACCATCTGCCCTACGGCATCGATATCGAGCACTCGTTCAACGCCGATGATCACATCGTCGGCCGGGCTGAGATTGACGGCGCCGCCCCAGGCGATGCAGCCGCCTTCGCGCTCGACCACCTTGCGGATGGCGGAAACGTCGAGGTCGACAGGTGCAAGCACCTCCATCGTGTCCGCCGTGCCGGCCGGCGAGGTGATCGCCCGCGACGATGTCTTGGGCATGATCAGGCCCTCCGCGGCCATGATCGAGACGATGATCGGCGTGGTGCGATTGCCCGGCAATCCACCGACGCTATGCTTGTCGACGATGACCGCTCCGGACCACTGCAATCGCTCGCCGACATCGACCATCGCCCTGGTCAGGCTGATCGTTTCGTCCGTATCGAGCGGGACCGCTGAGCATGCCGTGATGAACGCCGAGAGATGGACATCGCTATAGCGTCGCTCGGCGATGTCGGTCATGATCGCTGAAAAAGCCCCTTCACTGAGACGATTGCCATAGATGCGCCGACGCACTTCGGCGAGCGAGGCGAGAGGCTGGGCGTGCGCGATCTCGACCGGATCGCCCTCGCTGACGCCGAGCCGCCGCCATGCGGATTCGGACAGGCCGATCTCGCCGGGCGCTGGAGCCTCCGCGGAACTGTGCAGCAGCGAGACGACGATTTCCCGCCCGCCGGCGTGCAGCGCGACCTGCGCGCGCGACGCGAGACCTTCCGAGCGGCAGACGGGACAGTCTTGGCGCATGACCGCGACCAGATCACCTCCGGCAGCCGACAGGCCGAGGCGGTGTGCCCGCAGCGTCGTCGCGACAGGCTCTACTTCGGCGTCCTCGATGATCCCGGGCTTCACGCGAGCATGCCCCAGCTACCCAGCGCCGGTACGCTGCATGCCCAGCCCAGATCCTCCGAGACACGCTTCGCCAGGACCTGGGCGCCGGTCGGCTCGCCATGCGTGACATAGACATGGCGCGGGGGCTCTTGCAGCGACCCGAGCCAGCGCATGAGCTCGTCGCTGTCGGCATGCGCCGAAAGCATCGTCAGGTTGGCGACATCGGCTTCGACCGGGATATACTCGCCGTGGATCTTGATCGTCCGGGCGCCCCCGATCATGGCGGCGCCGCGGGTGCCCGCCGCCTGGAAGCCTGAGAAGAGGATGAGGTTCTTCCCATCCGGCGCGAAGCGCTTGAGATGGTGGAGCACGCGGCCGCCCGTTGCCATTCCACTGGCCGAGATGATGACCTTGGGAGCGGGGTTGGCGGTGAGTTCCTTGGATTCCTCCACTTCGCGCACATAGTGCGCGACGCTGCACGCCGCTTCGCACTCGGCGCGGGCCAGGCGATGCTCGTCCATGAAATCGCACATCAGCCCGCTCGCGTTGATCGCCATCGGGCTGTCGAGGAAGATCGGGATGTCGCGGAGGCGTCCCTGCGCGCGCAGACGCGAGAAATGATAGAGAAGCGACTGAACCCGTCCCACGGCGAAGGCCGGAATCACCACCGTCCCGCCTCTCTCGACGCATCGTTCGACATGATCTCCAAGCGTCTTTGTCGGATCGACCTGCTCGTGGCGCCGATCGCCATAGGTCGATTCCACTAGGACATAGTCGGCGCGCGCGGGCGGCTCGGGATCCTTCATCACCGCATCGCCGTAACGGCCGATGTCGCCTGAGAAGAGGATTGTCCGCCCCTTCCAGTCGATCTCGATCGACGCCGCGCCGAGGATGTGGCCGGCGCGATGGTAGCGCACCCTGATGCCGTCCGTGACTGCATGCCACGCTCCGAACTCGATCGGGCGGAAGAGCTGCAATGCCAGACGCGCGTCGGCCTGGGTGTAGAGGGGCAGCGCCGGCTGGTGCCTGGAGAAGCCGTGCTGGTTGGCGAACTCCGCATCCTTTTCCTGCAGATGGCCGCTGTCGGGAAGAAGGAGCTCGCACAGGGCCGCGGTCGCCCGCGTGGCAAGGACGGTCCCGTCCCAGCCCAGGCGCGCCATGCGCGGTAGTGCGCCCGAGTGATCGAGATGGGCGTGGGTCAGCAGCACCTGGCCGACATCCGCGACTTCGGGTGGGATCGATGCCCAATTAAGGCGGCGCAGATCCCTGGGTCCCTGAAACAGGCCGGAATCGACCACGATCTGAGTTTCACCATCGTCCACCAGATAACGCGACCCTGTGACCGTTCCCGATGCGCCGAGAAAGGCAACGCCGAGACCATCGGCCGGGCGCTTGGCCAGATCGATCCTTGCTTCACGCTCGAAGATGGTCACGCGGGAATGGTGCCGTTTCTTTCTCTTTTGCATGGACGCGGGCCTGCCTCTCACGATTATGTTCGTGAGCGCAGCATTGGTTCGCGGACGCCGCACGCCTATACGCAAAATCCGCAGCACGACTGCTGCTCCCCGACAGCTGCGTCGCCCGAACGCCGATGGCCGATCCCATCGATCGCCTTACCCATGCCTGCGCGATGCCCGGGGGACTTCGGTCTCTACTTATACCTTGCTCCTTGGACTCGAGCCTATGCTGCCCGGACGTTGACCAGAAGAGGACGGCATATGGGCGAACATGACCATCGCATGCGCAAGCGCGGCAAGATCGTTCTGATCGGCTTCCTGCTCGTCGCTAGCTTCTTCCTCCTCACCGAGCATACCGCGCACTTCCTGGGTGTGCTGCCCTATCTCATCCTGCTCGCCTGCCCGCTCATGCACCTGTTCATGCACCGCGGCCATGGTGGGCATCAGCATGGCCATGAGCCCGGTCAGGCACCCGCCGGCTTACCGGCCAATCCCAACGGCCGCATCGAAGGAGAGTCGCGATGACGCACGCCGACTATGGCTATGGTCTGTGGGGGCTCGCGCTGGTTAACGCCGCCGTTTTCATCCTCTTTGCGTTCAGCTTCTTCAAGCCGGCAACTAAACGAGACTGGCGCAGTTTGGGGGCGTTCAGCGCTTTCATCATAGCGCTCTTCGCGGAAATGTATGGCTCCCCGCTCACGATCTTCGTGCTTTCGGGGTGGCTCCAGTCGTATTTCCCCGCTGTCGACTGGTGGAGCCACGATGCTGGACATCTCCTGGAGATGATGTTCGGCTGGCGAGTTAATCCCCATTACGGTCCATTCCACATCGCCAGCTTTGTGCTGATCGGCGTGGGTTACTGGCTGATCTCGGTTGCATGGACGGCCCTTCACTTGAGTCAGCGCAAACACCAATTGGCCCTTACTGGGATTTATGCCCGGATCCGGCACCCGCAATATGTCGGCTTCATTCTCGTCATGCTCGGCTTTTTGCTACAATGGCCGACCCTTTTGACCCTTGCTATGTTTCCGGTGCTCGTCGTGATGTATATTCGGCTGGCTCGGCATGAGGAAAAGGAGGCGCTAGCCAACTTCGGCGAGGTTTACCGCGATTATATGGCTCGCGTGCCCGGCTTCATTCCGAATCTGACAATCCATTCGCGTCGAAGAAGGCCATGGCGATCCTTTGACGGGAATGGCTGATGTAATTGCCGGCAAGGTCAATGCTGACGTTCTGACTGGCCTTATTATTCGGACATCGTTACCCGACCTCACAGCACACTACTGCAGCAACCCCGGTTCGACTGCGCAATCATCTTGGGAGGGCAAGTTCGCCTTGCACGGGCAGATTCGGTGTGGAGCTGATGCCCGGCACTAGACGCAGAGCATCGCCGATCAAGGTATAGACGGCGTGGCGCTGGCCGCCACGGTTCCGATGGTCGACGCGATAGCCCTGATAATGTCGGCGGAGCAGGCCTGCATTCACCAGTTCGGAAACGGCGCGACTGAGATTACTCTTGCCGGCTGTGCGAATGCGTGCCCGCATTTCCTCCGCGATCACGCCGCGCCTTTTCTCCGGATCGCCGGGGAGCAGTCCGTTTCTAGCGAGGTCGCTCTCGACCCGCTCGGCCAGCGTAATGCTGCGCGGACCACGCTGGGCCATCGGGGTCAATGCGTCGCATAGCCAATCGCGCAGGGAAACGAGCCCATCGTTCCGCCTGACCCAGGGACCGGCGCTTCCATCTGGCCCCGCCACCTGGGCGATCAGGTTGAGCAGCATGAAGGCATAACGGGGCCGGCTCGATACGGTCGCCAGCGTCTCGAGCACGGCCGCGACATCACAGCCAATGGAGGGTTCAAGAGGCTTGCCTGCATGAAACATAACATGATGGAATCAAGCACAAAGCAGGATCAATGTGAATCCCAAATCGGCGGCCGCAGACGGGTTGTCAGCTATGACACTTTGCCGGCGGATAAAGTGTCATAGGCGATCCATTCTAATCGTAGATTGTTGCGAATCGTTCTCAACTCATCCTGATACTCATGGCGCTCGCCGCTTAGGTGTGGACGAGCCGTCTCCTCGCGAACGAGCTTCCGTCGCCTATGGCGAACAGGATAAAAGACTGCGGCCGCCTTGATGATCTCACGCGCTTTGCGACGGACTGTCAGCGTGCTGAAACCCTTGGCGATCTGCATGGCACGATCGATGCCGCCGTGCGCGATCTTGGCTTCCGCTGGTTCACGCTGCTTCACAATATCGACCTTCGGCGCGGCGACGAGCAAAGCCTGTTCCTCACTGTCCGTCGTCAGAACATTCGGCACAACTCGCGGCGTAGATTAGCGGAGTGCGGACCTCGTCAGGGGGTTGATGTTAGGCGGCGAACTTGCGGTGCTGCAAGCGCCGATGATCGATGGTCTGTCGC
>NZ_JAIXHL010000031.1 GCF_030145815.1 Sphingomonas sp. | reverse complement strand
GCTCATAGGGCAGCTCGGGTTCGTCGCCGATCACCGCGATCGTCCCTTCGAACTTGGCCTGCCGCAGCGCGATCGCCGCCTGTGCCCCGCCATGCCCCGCACCCACGATCACGATATCGAACTGCATTTCGTTGCTTCCTCGCAATGGCCGGCCACTAATCTAGTCATTTGCTGCAGGGCGCATCGTTCGGCGTTTTGAATAGCTAGGCTCCACCAAACCCATTTCCCTCACGGACCTCAACCGCAGGACAAGAGCAGCGAGAGGATTAGGGCAAAATGGCTATTCTTGGCATTGAAAGCGTCACGTTCGGCGTCTCGGACGTGGCACTGTGTTCACGCTTTTGGTCGGATTTCGGGCTGCAGCCCGTCTCGGCGACGGCAGAACGTGCGACGTTTGAAGTCGCATCGGGAAGCCGCGTGATTGTAATGAACGCGGACGATCCACAGCTTCCGCCGCGTCGGTTCGAGGGCAATGGCGTCCGCCTAACCGTATGGGGTGTGGATACGCTTGCCAATCTCGAAGCGCTCGTCGCGAAGATTGCGGTCGATACCCAAGTCGAGCGCGACGCCGACGGGTCTGCATTCTTTGAAGCTCCCGATGGACAACATCTCGGGCTAAGAGTCTGGAACAAGCGGACGGTGATTTCATGTCCCGATCCGGTCAACGCGCCTGACAATATCAAGCGAATGAACCAGCATCGCCAATGGCGGCATCGCGCGATCCCCAAGACAATCAATCATGTCGTCTATTTTTCACCCGACTATGTTGCGAGCTACGAATGGTATCGAGATCGCCTCGGCTTCCGCTACTCCGACCATAACAAGGGCGTGGGTATCTTCGCTCGGGCGGATGGCACGTTTGAGCACCATTCAATTTTCTGGGTAAATAGCGACCTTCCCTTCGCGCCCGATGGCTATGGATTCATGCACATCGCGTTCGGTGTCGACGACGTCGATGAGCTGATGCTGGGCGCGAACATCATGGAAAAACGTGGCTGGAAGAATGAATCGATGAATGCATCGGGTGGCTTGTCGCGCCACCGGATTTCATCTGCACTGTATTATTATGTCGACAATCCGAACGGGGGTGAGGCCGAATATCACGCCGACACCGATTACCTCGACGATAATTGGGTGCCGCGCGCCTGGGACTTCAAATTCGGATCATTGCTCTGGTCATCCAACACCCCACCAATTTTTCGCGGTGACGACATCCCCTGGGACATGACCTTCGACCCCGATGAGCGATCATTCGAGCCCTATCGCAAGGGTTCGTCGGCACCCCGCGATCCGCGGCTCGATACGATCACAGAAAAGGATGAGCACGCGATCTGAGCGTGTGGAGAGGAATCAAGGCATGAAAATTCTCGTCGTGGGGGGCGGCATCGGTGGGATGTCCGCGGCGATTGCGCTTGCGCAAAGCGGACATGAGATCGAATTGATCGACATCGATCCCGCCTGGCGGGTCTATGGCGCGGGGATCACGATCACCGGGCCAACCTTACGCGCCTATCGCCGTTTGGGAATGCTCGAAGCAATCAAGGCGCAGGGCGCGATCACCAACGGAGCGCGCATCTTTGCGAGCGACGGGACATTCCTCAACCAGCTCGATGAACCGGTACTGGAGGAAGGGCTCCCTGCCACTGGGGGCATCATGCGACCGGTCCTGCACCGCATCATGCAGCAGCGCGTCAAAATGCTCGATATCAATGTGCAACTCGGCTTGACTGTGGATAGCCTTGCGCAGGACGACACAGGCGTCTCGGTAACGTTCAGTGATGGCCGCAGGGATCGCATGGACCTGGTCATCGGGGCCGACGGAATTCTCTCGCGCGTGCGTTCGCTGATTTTTCCCGGCCAGCTTGAACCGCAGGAAACCGGGCAGGCATGCTGGCGGATTTCGATGAAGCGGCCTGCGGGCTTCGAACGGGGGGAATTCTACCTGGGTGGCGCTGCCCCTGCGGGAATCACAGCGTGCAGTCCGACCGAAATCTATATGTGGATGCTGACCCGGCACGAGCCCGGAAGCTGGATGCCGGACGACGAGGCATTTGACCGCCTTCATGCGGAACTGGCTGGCTATGGCGGCACCATTGCATGGATCCGTGAGAACATGCAGCGTAGCGACTGGGTCAATTACCGCCCCCTCGCAGCAGTTCTTCAACCCGAGCCGTGGGCCATTGGTCGGATCGCGCTTCTCGGCGACGCAGCGCATGCAACGACGCCGCACCTTGCGTCCGGTGCCGGCATGGCGGTCGAGGATGCATTGGTGCTGGCCGAAGAACTGGCACTTGCGGACCGTAGCGTTTCAGCAAGCCTGCTGGCCTATAGCGCCCGCCGTTTCCCGCGCTGTCGCGACGTGGTGGAGACAAGCGTCGGGGTCGGAAATATGCAGTTGGACGGAGCACCCGCAGAAGTTGTCGGGAGCCATATCGGGGCGGGACTTCATCGGCTGGCGGCGGAATATTGATCCGCCGCCAGACTTCGATCACAGCTCAGCGAACGTTTCAGCGCACCAGTCGGCGATATAGTCACGCATCACGGTCCCGTTGTCGGCACCACAATGCTCGACCTCGAAATCGGCCTGCGTGAAGATGCGCAGGTGGCGTTTTTTCGAGTTCACCGCCTGGTCATAGCTGCGATAGGCATTTGATACCGGGATCTGACGATCACCTGCGCCATGGGTGACAAGAAACGGCATCCGCATTTTCTCGATCTCACCGTCCAGGGTGACGCGCGGCATGTCCGCCATGAACTCTTCAACCGTGTTCTTTCCCCAGACCCACAGAACATGGTCCCAATAATGCGGGACCGGGTTTTCGCCTTCATTGGCCAGGCGTTCCTTCTGCCGCGCGCCCCAGACGTGGTTGGCTCCCATCACTGCACACAACGCGTAACGCGGCTCATTGGCCGCGACCCGCGGCGCGTAATATCCGCCCAGGGACAGGCCGAACATGCCGATCTTTTCAGCGATGACGTCGGGTCGGGACGCAAGATACTCCCACGCCGGTGTTCCCCAGCGTTCGGCGTCATATACAGCGGGCAGGCCGCGTTTGCGCAGCGCCTCTCCTGTGCCGGGCTGATCAACGAACAGCGTATTCATGCCCCGCTCCAGATTGGAGGCGCCATGCCCCGCCATGTTGACCTGCTCCTTCATCGAATCGAGGCCGTTGCAGGACACCAGCGCGGGCCGCGGCACCCCGCTCCCGTCATGGACAAAGATGGCGGGATAGCTGGCGTCGCCATAAGGTATTTCGACGAAGTCGATATGCAGACCGCGCAGGGCCACGCCCTTGCGATACAACTCGAGCCCCTTGTCATAAGCCGCCCATCGCGGAGCATAGTCGCGGCTCTGCATGCGCTCGGCCGACAGATAATAGCCTGACGCGCGTAGATATTTGGTGCCAGCCGAAAGCAGGTATCCAGCCGCCTCGTCGGCTTCGGCATTGCGGGTAACCTGATCCGCAACGGCGACCCAGCTGTCGAACAGCGTCGCCGTACCGGCGTCACCGCCCTGCGTCGCGGCTTCAAAAATCGGGCGGTTCGCGGCGTCGATTTCGCCGTGATTGCCGCCGCAAACCAAAGCGAGATTTGTCTGGAGGTTCCAGACATAGTTTCCGGGGAACGGTTCGAACACGGTGATCTCCCAAGGGTTCGAGGTTAGTCGGCGGTCCAGCCGCCATCGACGACGAGGCTGGTACCGGTCACAAGCGCGGACGCGTCCGATGCCAGAAACAGCGCAGCGCCCATCAGGTCTTCGACCTTTCCAAGGCGACCGAGCTTAATTTTGGCCAGCACGCTGGCGCGAAAGCTCTCATCCTCGAAAAAGGGCCGGGTCATCGGTGTCTCAATGAAGGTCGGCGCGAGCGTATTGCTGCGGATACCAAACGGAGCCAGGTCGAGCGCGAACGCCTTGCTCATCCCCTCCATTGCCCATTTCGAGGCGCAATAAAGCGAGCGGTTCGGTCCCCCGACATGCCCCATTTGCGATCCGATATGGATCAGCGATCCGGCAGCCCCCTCCGCAATCATCCGCCGCGCACAATGCTGCGCTACGAAAAAGGCCGATTTGACGTTGAGATCGAGCACGGCATCATAGTCGGCTTCGCTGACCTCCTGCATCGGCTTCGGCCGATTGGTGCCGGCATTGTTGACGAGACAGTGGAATGCGGGCGAACCTGCGAAAAATGTGGCGACCGCTTCAAGATCGGTGACATCCAGTACCGCCGCCCTGGCATCGCCGCCTGCAGCACGAATCGCGCCGGCACCGGCCTCGATTTCCTCGGACGTGCGCGCAGCAAGCGTTACCGCAGCGCCGGCTTCCGCAAGCGCTGCGGCAAGCGCAAGGCCGATACCCCGCCCCGCCCCCGTCACCAGCGCGCGCCGCCCGTCCAGCCGGAATGATGGCGTGCGCGGCAGCATCATTGTTGCGGTACCAGCGCTTCGGCCGCGCCGGCATAGGGAACATTGCGACCACCATAGCGGCGGACGCGGACATTGGCCTGCTCGCCATGCCCCGCAAAGCCCTCCAATGCACAGAGGCGGCTGCAATATTCGCCGATCATGGCTGAAGCGGAATCGGTCGTGATCCGCTGATAGGTGCAGGTCTTGAGGAACTTGCCCACCCAGAGCCCACCGGTATAGCGCGCTGCCTTCTTGGTCGGCAGGGTATGGTTGGTCCCAATAACCTTGTCGCCATAGGCGACGTTGGTTCGCGGCCCAAGGAACAGCGCACCGTAGTTGGTCATGTTAGCCAGAAAATAATCCGGATCGCGGGTCATTACCTGAACATGCTCATTGGCGTAGAAGTCCGCGACCTCGAGCATTTCGGCCTCGTCATCGCACAGAATCACTTCACCGTAATTTTCCCAAGCCTGACGCGCGATATCAGCGGTTGGGAGAATGGTGAGCAGGCGCTCCACCTCGCGCAGGGTCTCCTGTGCCAGCTTGCGGCTGTTGGTGATCAAGATCGCCGGACTTTCCGGACCGTGCTCAGCCTGACCCAACAGGTCGGTAGCGCAAATTTCGCCATCGACCGTCTCATCCGCGATGATCATCGTCTCGGTCGGACCGGCAAACAGGTCGATCCCGACCCGACCAAAAAGCTGACGCTTGGCCTCGGCCACAAATGCATTGCCGGGACCAACAAGCATGTCGACCGGATCGATGCTCTGGGTCCCAAGCGCCATCGCGCCAATCGCCTGAATACCGCCAAGGGCATAGATCGCGTCAGCGCCCGCCATCGCCTGCGCCGCAACGATTGCGCGGGCTGGCTTGCCCTCGAACGGTGGGGCGCAGGTAATCACGCGCGGCACGCCAGCAACCTTGGCGGTTATGACGCTCATATGCGCGCTGGCCAGAAGCGGATATTTGCCTCCGGGAACATAACAGCCCGCCGCATTGACTGGGATGTTTTTGTGGCCCAGCACGACGCCTGGAAGCGTTTCGACTTCGACATCCAGCATGCTGTCACGCTGAATCTGCGCAAAGTTGCGGACTTGCGCCTGGGCGAACTCGATATCCCTGATGTCCTGAGGGGATAGCGAGTTCAGGCAGTCGTCGATTTCCTGTTGCGACAGACGATAATCCTCGCGGTCCCAACCGTCGAACTTGATCGACAATTCCCGCACAGCCGCATCCCCGCGGCGTTCGATGTCGGCAAGCGTCGCCTCGACAACGTCGCGCACCTTGCGATCTGCTTCCGCACGAATTTCGGCGGTTACCGCCCGCTTGAGCCATTCGGCCATCCAGCCTCTCCATGTCAAACCATGCCCCGATCGGGCGTCCCGTCCGCCTATCCGCCCGCAGCGCAGGCGCTTCCAATCGATTCCGTCGAACGGTCCTATCAAGCGGTTTGCGTGGACCCCATCTGAGCCATCGGCCACGCAGTATGGGGTTTGATGAAACTGGAGAGGACTCAAGATGCGTCTGGCAACTCTTGCACAGGGCGGGCCAGACGGCACGCTGGTCATGGTGTCGACCGACGGAATACGATGTGCCCGCGTCGCGCGTTGGCCAACATTGCAAAGCGTGATCGAGCGATGGTCGGATGCCGAAGCAGACCTCCAGGCAGTGAATCAGAAACTTGCCGCAGGTGGCGGAGAATTGCTCGATTCCGGCGCGTTGCTCGCCCCACTTCCACGGGCGTGGCAATGGCTCGACGGATCGGTCTATCCGAGCCATGCGCAGTTGATGGACAAGGCGCTGGGCATCACGCCCGACAAGCCCGACTGGCCGCCGATGTATCAGGGCGTCTCCGATACGTTCTTCGCCCCGCGTGCCGATGTCCCCATGGCAGATGAAGCTTTGGGAATCGATTTCGAGGGCGAGTTCGGGATTATTGTCGATACGGTACCGATGGGTACGTCGGTGGAGGACGCCCGAGAGCACATTCGCCTCATCGTTCAAATCAACGACTGGTCACTGCGCGCACTGGCGGGACGAGAAATGAAGTCAGGGTTTGGCTGGATTCAGGCGAAACCCCCCTGCGGCATGGCGCCGTTCGCGATTACGCCGGATGAATTGGGCGACAGTTGGCGCGATGCCCGACCGCACCTCCATCTTGCTGTCGACTGGAACGGCGAGCGGTTCGGAAATGCACATGGCGGCCCGATGGCTTATGGGTTCGACGAGCTCGTTGCCCATGCCGCCCGCACCCGCACGCTTGTTGCCGGGACGGTAATCGGCTCGGGCACGGTGTCGAACGCCAATTTCCGTGAGGTTGGATCGTCCTGCATTGCTGAGCGTCGCGGTATCGAAATTGTCGATGAGGGCGCGGCGCGGACTGGTTTTATGCGTTATGGTGACACCGTCCGGATGGAGGCCAAGCTGGCCGATGGCCGGGCTCCGTTCGGCGTCATCGAGCAGCGGGTGGTGCAGCCGTGAGCAAGGTCAACAAAGGACCAGTACGTCGGGTCGTGACAGGCCACGACGCGCAAGGACGCGCCGTTTTCGTCGAAGACGCACGTTTCGACCCGGTCGATGTCGCCACCGGCGATGCTGCGATGTGCCTGCTATGGACAGCACCTGACCTGCCCGTAGACAATAATGACCCAACTGACGGTCGAACGCGCGATGCCGGCACCACGCTGCGGGGCGGATCGGTCATCCGTACGACTGACATGTATCCGGGCGAAGCCTCACCTTTTCACCGCACCAGTTCGCTCGACTATGGCATCGTCGTCTCGGGTCATGTCGAACTGGAGCTGGATGATGGTGCAACGGTTTTGCTCGGTGCGGGCGACGTCGTCATTCAGCGCGGCACGATCCATCTGTGGCGTAATCCCAGCCCGACCGAAACGTGCCGGATTGTGTTCATTCTCACCGAAGCGCTGCCCGTTGAAGTCGACGGCCTACCGCTTCCCGATATCCACCCCTGACAGTCCGAAAAAATGGGCGGGCCGGAACGTCCGGCCCGCCTACTTTTTCCAATCGTGTGCGATCAAAAGGGTTCGAGTTCGCTGTACGAGCAATAGGGCTTTGGCGGTGCGGGCAGAAGTTCCGGCTCACGATCGGTCGTGTAGGCCCGATAGAATTGCTTCTTCTCGTCCGGCTTGACGTTGAAGAAGGTCGCACCGGCTTCCTTCTGGACACCGGCCTTCATCGTTCCATCCGGATTCTTGCCGTCCATCGCCAGCGTATCGACTGCTGCGATATTGTCCTTGGGATCCAGCCACGACTTTCCGACAGGCGTGTAAAATTCTACGAAAGTGCGCAGCCGCCAAATTTTCCACACCCCATCCTCGCGGATAAAGTCCATCCCGTACTTTTCCTGCGTCCATTGCGCTTCCGGTTCGCCCGGCTTCATCACGCCCGACACGTTGCCAAACGACATGAAGATCGCGCGCGCGGTCTTCCCGTCACCAGCGACTTCGATCATTGGAGTGGTCAGCATGTGATACCACATCGCCCCCTTGGTAGGAAAATTCTTGAGGTTCTCCACATAGAAGGCCCACACCGATTTGCGCGTCGAATAGCGGTCGGTGTTGTTGGTCCAAGAAATGTCGTCGCGCTTCGACCAGACTTTTTCGATCTCGTCCTGATGCAACGTCGCGCCATGATAGTATGCATGGGCAGAAGCGACATTTGTGATCTCAGCAATGTCGAGAACACGCTGCAGCTTCTGATCGGTCGTCATCGGCTTGCCGCACGCAAGCGATTGAGCGCTGGCTGCAGAGCCCAACGACATGGTGGCCGCAAGCGCGGTCAGCCCAATGGCAACTTTCATCATCCTCTCCTCAATGAATTGGCCCCGTCGGCGACCCCCTAAAAGAAGGTCACGATGTCGGCACGGCCCGAATGTCCGCACGTTGAGGTCTATGCGGTAACGCCGCATGCTCGAAGCGCGTTCTCGCAAATCGAGGCATCCATGAAAGCGATAGCGGCGGGAAGCCTCGCCTATCCAGCGCGTCAATCCATCTCAATCCATCCATTCGCTTTGCCGGATAGCGCCGAGCATCGCTATCGTGCGGGAAGGATGCCGCACGAGCGACGGCGTTGCGATTGAGGGAGAGTAGCCGGAATGCCGTCCACATCGAGCGCACACGCGCACCAAGAGCCCGGATTTCTGACCGGGATTTCCCTGCTGCTACCGATCACGCTCTCAACCATGGCGATCGTACTGCTCGCGCCCATCCTGCCGCAGATGATCGAAGAGTTCCGCACGGTCCCGAACTATGAATATTGGGTGCCGATGGTGCTCACCTTTCCGGCACTGTGCATCGCCTTGCTATCGCCGGTTGCCGGGATACTGGGCGACTATTACGGTCGGCGCAGAATCCTGCTCGCCTCGTTCGTCGGCTATGCTGCCTTCGGTATCGCGCCCATCTTTCTCAGCGACCTTACCTGGATTTTAGCGACCCGCGTCGGCGTCGGCGTGTTTGAAGCGCTCATCATGGTGCTGACCACCACGATGATCGGGGACTATTTCAAGGGCGACCGGCGTGATCGCTGGCTGGCCGCACAGACGGCAACAGCATCGATTTCTGCTTTGATCTTCTTCAATCTGGGCGGGCAGTTGGGCGCGTTCGGATGGCGGACACCGTTCTGGGTCTATTTGTCGGCCTTTGCGATGATGGCGCTGGTAATCCTGTTCACCTGGGAACCCAAGGAAGACAATCCCAACGCCGAGGCCGCCGAAGCGCCTCACAACGCAAGCTGGGACCGGTTCCCTTGGGCGCGTTTCATCCCGGTCCTGGTGGCAACAATTTACAGCTCGGTCTTTTTCTACACGGTCCAGATCCAAGCGAGTGTCGGCCTCGACCAGCTGGGCATGACAAACCCGGCACGAATCGGCTTCTTTACCTCGGTTGCGAGCATCGGCGTGCCGCTCGGCACGCTGATTTACTCGCGGCTTACCGGCCGTAATCCGGTCATGCTGCTGATGGTTGAACTGGTAATGCTCGCCACCGGTTTCTCCATCATGGCGCTGGCACAGTCGCCGACCAGCTTTCTGATCGGCTGCTTCATCAATCAGCTTGGGGCAGGGATGCTGCTTCCCACCCTGCTGGTCTGGGCGATGAGCCAGCTCGATTTCGAGGTCCGTGGGCGCGGTGCAGGACTGTGGCAGGGCTCGCTTGCGCTCGGGCAGTTCCTCTGCCCCGTAGTGGTGACCTTCCTGTCCAAGAATTTTTCCGGACTGTTCTCGGCCTTCCTGGCGCTGGGCATTGCTGCGGCAGTTGGCGCTCTTGTGGCGATGGTTTCGATCCCACTGCTGCGAGCAAAGGAGGTATGAGAATGATCAAGCGACTCGCAGCTGGTGTCATGCTCGCTTCCTTTTCGCTGGCGGCAGCGCCTGCCAGCGCCAGCAGTGGGACGCCCCCGTCGAAGACAGCAGCGGATCGATGCGACCGAGCCTGCATGACCCGGCTGGCCGATGGGCTGGTTGCGTCGATGGTTGCACGAAATCCGGGCGCCGTTCCTTTGACGCAAAGTTATCGCGCATCCGAAAACGGCGTGGCCGCTGCGCTCCCGATGATGTCGCTATGGCGCACTCCATCGGAAGCGCTCGCCAAACAATATCTGATCGACGCTTCGACGGGCGAGATGTTCATTGTCGTCACGCTGCGCGAAGGGGGGCCGACCGCACTGTTTTGGGGACGGCTGAAGGTCGAAGAGGGTCGCTTTTCCGAACTTGAACTCTTCCTGACGCGTTCTCGTGCTGATGCTGGCTATCAATATGACGCGGACGGAATGTCGTCCCTTCCTACGCAATGGACCCGACCGGTCGAAGCGAAGCGGCTGATGCCCCGTGACGCACTGCATATAGTTGGCAGCTCGATGTTCTCCCCAAAGATGGAAAGCCCTGCGGCCCATCCCGATTGTCGGCTGATGGAAAATGGCAAGATCGTCGGCGAAGAGCCAGAGATGATGGCCTTCATGTTACCCGAAGGGGCTCCGCTCCCTGAAGAGCGACTCCCCGATGGCAGCATTCCCATGCTGTGCCCCATCGTACCTGAGCGACCGGCAGATCCTCACGCACGGGTGATTGCCGACGCCGCCACCGGATTGGTCGTGGCGATCGCAACGGTGGAAGGCATTGTCCAGCCTTATCCGGTCACGACGCCTAGCTGGAGCGCATTCGTGCCCGGAGAGATGGTGGCCCATTATCACGGAGCACTCGCCAGGGCGAACGCCACAGGCAAGTACAAGTCGGAGACGATCGCACCGCTGCCCGCCACGATCTTCGTCGCCCAGATGTTCCGGGTCTATGACGGCAAGGTCCAGGGCATGCATCTCTTCCAGAAGATGAGCGCGCCGGGCTCCCGTTCGATCTGGGTCTCGACGGCGCCCGCCACAGCAATCAAACCAAAGGAGTGAAGCTTGGTCGATTTTACCTTTCATCATGGCGCCGTCAGCGTCCCCAGCCTCGACGAAGCGGCCGATTGGTACGGCCGTGTGATGGGCTTTTCGGTCGAGAAGAAGTTTGAGATCCCCGCAATCAGCGCTCGTGTTGCCATGCTGCGCAAAGGCCCGCTGCGAATGGAGGTGTTCGAAGTAACGAATGCGGCACCTTTACCCGACGACCGTCGCGTGCCGAACCGTGATCTCCAAACGCATGGCAACAAGCATGTTGCCTTCCGCGTCGCCGATCTGGACGCCACCATAGCGGAACTCGAGGCAATGGGCGTCGAGATCGTCTTCGTGGTGCGCGAGAAATATGGCAGCGGCGCGTTCATTCGCGACTGTGCCGGCAATCTGATCGAGTTTGTTTGCGAGCCCGAGGACTAAAAATGGGCGGGTCGCCGACCCGGCGACCCGCTTACCGTCAATGCGGAATGCCGATATTCACCGTCGTCCCATCACCGCGCGTGTTGACGAAACTATTGAATGCAACGGTGATGCTCGAAAATTTTCCGTCGCGCAGTTCGTACATGATCAAACCGCGATAATCGAACTGCTCGCCCTTCTTCACCGGCCCGAACAGGGTATCGGCATCATGGCGAGCGACAAAGTTCGTATGCATCTGCACGGCCACCGTGTCGTCGTTTGAAACGAAGCGCAGCACTTTGAGCGTTTCGACAAAATGTGGCCAGACCAGGTCCTCATAATGGTGCCGCATGCCATCGACCCCAGTGAAGGTCAGCGATCCGTTGGTCATCACCATATCGGCAGCGAGATAGTCATCGAACGCGGTTGCATCCTCGGCATTGAACCGGCGAATATAATCCGCGAATTGGTCTTCACGCATGGTCATTAGTTCCCATCTGTGATTGATGTGCCGCCATCGACGGCGATATTCTGTCCGGTGATGAAGCTTGCCGCATCGGATGCGAGAAACAGCGCGGCCGCCGCAATCTCATCCGGTCGCCCCACCCGACGCAGCGGCGTCATGCGCATCCGGCGTTCGGCTGCTTCCGGGTTTGACAGAATATTCTGCTCCCAACCCGTCGCGATCAGGCCCGGAGACACAGCATTGACACGAATACCATCCGGTCCCCATCGCACGGCCATGTCGCGCGCGAGCTGGGCAAGCGCCGCCTTGGTCAGGCTGTAGACACCGATGTTGCGATTACCGCGGAGCGCAGACAGGCTCGCGGTCAACACTACGCTTCCACCTCCACGGGCCGACATTGCGGGCAGCAGCAGGTCGCACAATATGCGTGCATGGTGCAGGTTGATCGCGAACACCGTCACTACCTCGGCCTCATAGCCTTCATCCCCGGCGCGAAGCTTTCCCGTGATCCCGGCATTGAGGAAAAGGTGGTCAGGCGCCCCTTCGCGCAGCACGCGATGGGCGAGCGCCGTCACGGCCGACGGATCCGACAGGTCCGCCGGCAACGCGATGGCGTCAGGCTCCTCTCCCGCCACCCGAGCACAGGCGGCGGCGTCCTCGCTGTTGACCAGGACTTGTGCGCCGCTCGCCCCCAGGGCGGAGACGATCGAGCGGCCGATGCCAGTGGTCCCGCCGGTGACAAGCGCGCGGCGGCCTGTGAAGTCGAACTTCATGCACGCTCTCCCTTGGCCGAACTGCGGAACAGGATGGTCAGCAGGAACCAGATCGTCGCAGGCGTCAGCAATTTTAGCGCGGCCCGTGCCTCTTCCGGTTTCAATCGCGCCTTCATGGGCATGGCGCCGAAAATCTTGCCGGTGATTACCAGGTCGTTCCCGTCACGCTCAAGCTTGCGGACCGTCATCAGTTCTTTGTTCTGGCCGTCATAGATCCGCATCGTCGGCCCCTTGGGCCTCGCAAAATCGTTCATCGCACCGCTCCTGCCAGCACCTTGTCATAGTCGATGTCCATATCGTCCATCATCTGGATCGCCGTCGCGCGCCCGGCACCGAACACACCGCCCCCGGGATGCATGAATGGACCGACGAGATAGAGCGCCTCGACACCCGGCACGGTGAAATGACCGAGATCTGGCGTCGGTCGATGGCCGACAGTCTGGTACATGAACGGCGCCGCGCCATGAATGTCGCCGCGAATGAAGCTGGCCGGGCTATCGCGTTCGTGATCCAGAGGCGACCGGACCAGACGGCCGATGATATTGTCATCGTCCAGCCCGTCGTAAAATTTACGATAGTAAGCGAGACTCTCGTCCGCGACCCGTTCCTTGATCTCATCCCAGCGCGCCGCGCCGCCTTCGTGCAGCGCGTAAGGGGCGAAGGTGACGCCGTAAAATACCCCGCCGCCAGCCGGCGCGCGCGTGGGATCGTTGGCCGTGTTGTCGCCGCCCGCGATCAGTCGCCGTTCGGGGATGGCACCTCGCCGCAACCGGTCATAGTCCAGCAGCATCTCGTGCAATGAATCTGTGGACATCAGTTCGCAAAGCACCGCGCCCTCTGCCTCGCGCGCCTTC
Organism: Sphingomonas sp.; assembly: GCF_030145815.1. GTDB lineage: Bacteria > Pseudomonadota > Alphaproteobacteria > Sphingomonadales > Sphingomonadaceae > Sphingomonas. The sequence goes on along the minus strand of NZ_JAIXHL010000031.1, from coordinate 21,547 downwards.
AACCGCGCCTGTTTCTTGAGCGCCATATGCGTAAGGCAAATTGAGAAGGTCGACGGGGTAACGCGCTCGGCGCGCTGCAGGACAGGTTCCGGGACACCTACAACAAAGTTGCGCAGTACCCGCGGATGAATCGCGCCGATAACGGCATCTTTGGCGACGAAGTGCTCACCAGTTGTCAGTTCGACACCAGTGGCACGTCCGGCAGACGTCGTGACCCGCGCCACCTCAGCCGAGCAGCGTACCTCACCACCATGATGCTCGATGCATCGAACCAGCGCCCTGGACAGCTCCCCGGATCCGCCGCGCGGCATCGAGACGCCATAGGTATGCACGATGCCGGGCATAAGGAACGCGCCCATACCCGTGCCAAGCTCGTCGGGCATCTGCAGATTTTCAGTGACCAATCGGACCAGATGCAGCTTGAGGAGGTCGCTCTCAAAATATTGATTGGCTACGTCCAGCGCAGACCGGCTCATCACGTCGAGCAGGAAACGCCCTTCATCCGACTGGTCCATCATCGCGACAAACGCGCCCATCGGGAACGGCGGCTGATAGAGGCCGGCCATGAACATCGGCAGCACGGCTTGGCTCGCCTGCACGAACTTGCGATAGGCGTCGGCGTCGCGCGGGCTGAATTCCGATATGCCCTGGCACGTGCGGTCCAGGTCCTTCCACACGCGGATGGTGCGACCATCCTCGAAAACAGTCGCCCACGGTAATTCGGGATAGATGTAATCGAGCCCGAATTTCGAAAGCAGCCCCAGCTCGTCATCGCGCAGCATGGGATTGCCCTGGATCATGATGTGCACGTTCGAATGTTCATCGTGCCAATAGCCGGGTGTGATCAGCTCGCGGGTCGAAACGCCACCCCCGATATGCGGCTTGCGTTCCAGCACCAGCACCTTCTTGCCGGCCTTGGCCATGTAAGCGGCCGCGGTCAGTCCGTTATGCCCACCGCCCAGCGCGACAATATCATAGTTAGCCATGCTCAGCCCTCCTTGAGTGCAAGGAAGGCACCGAAGCCGGGCACATGGCTCGCAAGGCCGCCATCACACACGATGCACTGGCCGGTGATGTTGCGCGCCGAGTCAGAGGCGAGGAAGGCGACTGTTTCCGCGATATCCTCAGGCTCGCCGAGCCGATCCCTCAGCGTCTCGTCTTCCACCATCTTGCGGATATGGGCAGGAAACGCCTCCTTCAAAGCGGGTGTGAGCGTCATCCCTGGTGCCACTGCGTTGCATCGGACACCGCGGCGCCCATGGCTGGCGGCGATCGAGCGGGTCAGCTGGATCAACGCAGCCTTCGAAGCACTGTAGGCCGTCTGGATGACATGCCCTTGCAACGCAAGGTTCGACACGGTGTTGACGATTGCGCCGCCACCTTGTGCAACCATATGGGGAAGTACGGCGCGACAGGCGATCATCGCACCGCGCACATTGACCGCAAAGGTGCGGTCCCAGATATCGAGATCCATCGTCTCGACATCGACGTCCTGCTCGGCGACGCGCGGGTCTATCAGCGCCGCGTTATTGTGGAGGATATCGACCCGGCCGAACCGCGCGACCGTCGCCGCCACCATCGCTTCGACCGAAGTTGCATCGGCAAGATCGAGATGCAGCGCGAGCACGTCGCCGCCCAGACTATCTGCGAGCGCAACCGCTCGATCAATCGCCAGATCCGCCACGGCGACCCGCGCACCGCGCGCGACGAGCAACCGCACGGTCGCCGCTCCGATGCCGCCCGCACCGCCGGTGACGATCGCCACCCTTCCCGACAAGTCGAAACCCATTGTCATCCTCGTCCTCCTCTAGGATGCTGCGATCCATTGCTTGCATGGGTAGGCAAGACGGCAGAGAGCGGAAGACGGCACTTTTTTGTGCCTTCGGAATGGACATGGACGAAGCGCAGACACGACTGAAAGCGGTACGCCGCGGCGCTGAAGAGAATGAGGCGGGTGACTGGCGATCACTGGAATATCTTGCGCGGGAAATGGACGAGGCCGGTCGCGGGCGCGACGAACCGGTACGCGAGGTGTTTTCCCTGATCGGCGACCGCTGGACGATGCTGCTGTTGCTCACATTGCAGTCGGGGCCGTGGCGCCATGCAACGCTCCGTCGAATCGTCGGCGCGCTGTCGAGCGAAGGCGAAATTAGCCAGCGCGTTCTGACGCTGAAGCTGCGGGCTCTCGAACGCGATGGATTCCTGATCCGAACGGTCACGCAAGACGTCCCGCCCAAGGTCGATTATCGCCTTAGCGGTCTTGGGCAATCACTGCTGGAACGCGCGCGCGAGATGCTGGAATGGGTACGCGCAAAGCAGGACAGGATCGTTCGGTCTCGCCAAGAATATGACAGCAGGGATCAGCCCTGATCCTGCATCAACGCTTGAAGGCGGCCAACCAACCACATCAGCGCTGCGTCCGTATTGCTACTGGAGGCCCATTGCGCCGTCTGACGGACCGAAGGAATGTCGAGTGGTGCCTCCAGGATCTTCAGCGGATAAAAGCGCGCCATGCGTTCTGCCAATCGACGGTGCATGGTTGCGATCCGCTGTGAACCGACGAGGAAGCTTGGGACCGCAGTGAAGCTCGGCGCGATAACTTCTACACGACGATTGATCGCCTGGCTGCGCAGAGCCCACTCTTCGAAGGACGGGCTGCGTGTCCGACCAAAGCGCGCCACGACATGGCCGAGCGATTCGTAAAGCTCGCGCGTGATGCCCCCGCGCAGCGAATGATTACCCGACCAGGCCACAACAACGAAATCATCCTCCCACAACTGCACGAACGGCAGTTCGGTGGAAATCGCGGTATCGATGGCGATTAGCAGGTCGGCGCGGCCGCGTTTCAATTCCTCGACCACGTCATCGCCCAGCGGCGAAATGTCGAAGGTCATGCCGGGGGCCTCCTCCTCGAAGGCCAGCATGGCAGGTCGCAGCATGACCTCGATCGCATAGTCGGATGCGAGTATCGAGAGCCGTCGATCGGAAACGGCCGGATCGAAGGGCTGCGACACCGCGATCGTCGCGGTGATCTGGTCGAGTACAGCGCGAACAGGCTGGACCAGTTCTTCCGCGCGGGGGGTCAATACCATCGACCGCCCTTTGAGCACGAGCAACTCGTCCTGAAAATATTCGCGCAATCGGCCCAGCGCGCTGCTCGTCGCGGACTGGCTGAGATGGATCCGCTCCGCGGCCAAGCTTACGCTTTTGTCCTCAAGCAACGCGTTGAGGGCAACGAGGAGATTCAGATCGAGCTTGTGGAAGCGCATAATCGTTTCTTATGCCGTCTGAGCCGAATCGGCAAAGGCTTGCTCGGGGAGTGGAAGCGAATGGTATTTGAGATGGCCGTCCTCAAGATCGACCCTGCCAATGCGACAGCGTTCGAAGCAGCGGTAGCCGCATGCGCACCGCTGTTTCAGGCCGCGCAAGGATGTCGGGCGATGGCCCTTGAATCGACCGAAGAGGATGCCGCGCGCTACGTCCTTCGCGTGGAATGGGATACGATTGAGGACCACATGGTCGGCTTTCGTGAATCTCCCGAATTTCAACAGTGGCGTATGCAAGTGGGCGGCTTTTTCGTCGAGCCGCCCATGGTCACACACCACCACGCGCGCGTTTTCTTCTGAAGTTAGCGCCAGAATGGGTTCTTCTTCCCGATCTTCCGGCGACGCAGGTAGAGATCAAAATAGACCTTGAGCCCGGTAAAGCTCAGCACCAGCAGCCCCACTCCGAGCAGCACGCTTAGGATTCGTCCCGGCAACCCGAAAAAATATCCGGCATGAATATCCTGAAGGATGCCGTGCAGTCCGGTATCCATCTTTTCGACCGGTAGCTCGGCACCGGTGCGCGCATCGATACGGATCGCTGGGCCAAACGGATTCGCCGACCCAACTGTCGCGAACGGCGCGGGGGCAGCGAAGTTAAACTCGATGCGCTCGACGGACACATCCGTGCGCGTGGCCATCGCCGCGAACACCGTATCGGTCATCCGCGCGACCGCTGCTCGATCGGGCATCGCGCGATGCGGTGGCGGCGCATCGTTGCGCTCCGCCCCAGGAGGGGGCGTGCCGGTGATCCAGAGGTCAAGTTGTAGCGCAATTCCGGTAAGCGCGATGAAAATCATGAATATGCCGCTGATGATTGCAAGCCAGCGGTGATAAGTGCGCAGCATCTTCCCTCCCCAACATTTGTGGCTCGCGCCATCGTTTCACCAATGTGGACCGTATCGAGTGAAGGGCGCATCCCAAAAAACAAAAGCCAGCTATTGCGCGGGCCGATGAAAAAAAGCGGGCGAGGCAAAAGCCTCGCCCGCTTAAGGTGCCGGAGGAATGGTTCCGGATCAGAACTTGACCGTACCGACCATGCCGAAAGTGCGAGGCGCTGCGAGCAAAAGCCGCCGCTGCGTCGGGTTGGCGAGCCCGAAGACGCGAACCGCCTCGTTCTCAAGGTTGCGGACATACCCCGCAATCGACCAGCGCCCGTCAGGCGCGTTGTAGGCAAGGTTGAGGTCGGTGCGCGTGTAGGACGGCTGTTCGGAATCGAGAGTGCGCTCACCCGTGGTCCAGTAGGACAGCGACAAATGCGATGAAAGGCCTGCAGTGACATTACCGCCATTGGCAAGGTCAAAGCGATGCTCATAGCTGATATCGCCCGACCACAGCGGCGTGTTGGGCATCCGCAGATTCGAAAAGTCACGAGGACCGGTGAGATCGGTGTACCGGAAATCGCCGAACCGGGCATCGAGATGCGAAACCGATACGCGCAGCGTGTCGTTACCCGACAATGCCGCATCTGCCTCGATCTCGAACCCCTTCACAGTCGCCTCACCGGCATTGCGCGTCAGGAAATAGAACACCCCGCCAATCAGCAGCGGATAGCTAGCCTGATAATCCTTGTAGTCATAGTAAAACGCTTCCGCATTCAGCTGGAGCTTATTGTCGAAGAAGCGGTTCTTGATTCCGATATTATACGCCGTGACATGTTCGGCACTGTAAGGAAGCGAAGCCGGATCCTCGCCGAATCCCCCGGCTTTGTAGCCGGACGAAATCCCACCATAGAGCATCGAACGCGGGGCAAGGTCGAATTCCACGCCGGCCTTCCAAGTGACAGCGTCGTCCTCATACGTGTATTGCGGATTGGCCGAGTAGCGCTGCTTCTTGGTCTCCTTGGTGTACCGGGCTCCACCAGTGACTCGGAATGCATCGGTGATAGGCACTGTCACCTGGCCAAACACAGCGCCTGTCTCGACGAGCGCGTTGACGGGTGCCGCCCCAACGGTGGTGCCTCCAATCCGGTTTTCGCGCGTGAACCGATTTTGCTCGGACTGGAGGTAGAACGCGCCCAGCACCCATGACACTGGGCTTTCCGCCTTAGACGCGAAGCGCAACTCGAGCGAGTCCTGGTTCTCGTCATAGGCGAAACTGGTAGTGCCGCCGGCGAGTTGGCGATTGTCCCAGCGCGAGGATTCGACATGGCCATATTGCGCCGTCAGTACGCCGATCCCGGTTGTGAAATCAGCCGTCGCGTCGAAGCCGAGCGCATCGGCACGGTGAACACCAAGCAGATAGTTGCTCTGCCAAGGGTCGTCGCGCGCGGATAGCGGAGCCTCGACGCTGGCGGCCGGAGCGCCCCATTCATCCAGATACCGCGCTGCGAGCATGATGCGCACGTCGGGGCTCACCTCAAACAGTGACTTCAGACGCATCGACACATAGCGCGCATCGCTGCCGGCATTTGAGTAGCCATCGCGATCGTTGAACGAGATCGCACCACGGATCGCCCAGCTGTCGGACAAAGGCGCGTTGAACATCCCCTGGACGCGGATATGCTCATAGTTGCCGAGCAATACGCTGGCACCCGCTTCGAACCGATCCGTTGACGGGTCCTTCGTGATGACGTTGATGCTGCCGCCCGTAGCGTTCCGCCCGTAGAGTGTCCCCTGCGGCCCGCGCAGCACCTCGACCCGCTCGATATCGTACATGGCGGAAAGAACGGTGCTGGTCTGTTGCTGATAGATGCCATCAATGTTCAGATTGACCGCAGGGTTTCCGTACACGACGTCGTTATTTGATCCGACGCCGCGGATGTAAACCTGCCCGCCACCTGCGTTTCCTGAAACCTGGACCGCCGGCGTCGTGGACAGCACATCAGCCAGGTTCACCTGCGCGCGCTTTTCGATATCTTCGCCGGTAACCACCGTAAGAGCGATCGGCGTCTTCTGAACGTTTTCCGTTCGGCGCTGAGCGGTGACGATCACCTCTTCAAGGCCGTCTTCCTTTACGACCCGCTCCTGCGCGAACGCAACGCCTGGTGCGATCAAAGCCGCGAGGCACGATGACAACATAAACTTTCGCATAAACCCCTCCCTCGTTTTCTCTTAGTTCTAACGGATACAGCCTCTCGCGGGCCGCGCTTCACCGGTCCTCATCAACACGTTAGACGCTGCAGCAAATCAAACGCATTGCGTGGATAGGATCGCATCGGGCCGGGCAATAGAACGCCCAACCTGACCCGCTCAAAAGCGGGCAGACAGTACCAAGCCGTAGGTCCTCGGGTCGTTGATGACACCATAAACGGCTGGCCCTGCAGTATTCGCTTGCTGAATGACGGCGCGGTTGGTCAGGTTATTGACATAGGCGCCCAAAGACCACGTCTCGCCTGGTGCGTTGTAGGTAAGCCGCCCGCTGACGAGCGCGTAAGCGCTCTGGCGTGAGTTGGCGAATGTGAGCAGGTCGACATTGTAGGCCGACTTGTACTGGCCATCGGCGCGTGCTGTAACATCACCACCATTTGCGAGGCCAAACCGTCGCTCATAGCCCAGCGTCGCCGTCCATTCGGGTGTCCGAGGCAATGATCGGCCGCTCAGATCGGTAATCGTACATACCCCAGCGGAGGTGCAGCTTGTTGGAATCTGCGCGTCCCCGAAGCGGCTTTTCTGCCAATTGAGCGAGAAATCGATCAGGTCGTTGCGCGACGCCCGGAAGCGGCCCTCAAGCTCTGCGCCCCAAATCTTGGTGGTTCCAGGGACGTTGCTGACGACGAAACTCGGTACCGAACCGCCATTGGCATAGACATAGTAAGAGAGCTGGTAGCCCTCGTATGAATAATAATATGCAGCGGCATTGACCTGCAAACGGTTGTCGAGGAACCGGTTCTTCACCCCCAATTCGAAGGCACTGATCGTCTCGGGCTGATATAGGCCACCGGTCGGATCGACGCCGCCCGACCGCAAGCCGGTCGAATGTTGTGCATAAAGCATCGACCGTTCGCCGAGATCGGCTTCAATGCCGAGCTTGTAGGTCAGCTTCCCATAGCTTCCGGTCTGAAGCGTGCCGAGCGTGGGCTGCGCGGTCACGAGACCGGTGGTCCCATTCACGACGCCGAGGTCATCCCGACGCTGGAACTGGTCGCGCGTGTAGCGTAGCCCCGCAGTCGCGCGCAGACCATCGGTCAGCGGAACGGTTGCTTGACCAAACACAGCGCGAGACCGGGAGTTTGCGACTGCGTAGTCAGTATATTGGCCGAAAGTGTAGTTGTACTTCTTCTCGCCTGCCCGGTCCTGATCGAAGGCATAGGCACCGATCACCCATTGCACCGAGGCGGCCGGATCTGAGTTGAGGCGCACCTCGAATGTCTCTTGCTCGACGGGCAAATCATCGATCTCCCACAGACCCGAGAAAGGCTGGCCATAGCTGCGCTGGAAACGCTGGATGCCAGCGAGAAAAGTCGCTGTAGCGAAACCGAAATCATAGCTGACCTCACCGCGGTAGGCGGTGTTCTTCAGCTTGAAGAACGCCTGGCACCCCGGCGCACAGTAAATCGGCTGAAAGCCCGGAATCGTTGTGAGGCCGGTGTAAGCGGGGGCGGTCCATGGATCATCACGAGCGGTGACGGGCAGCAGCACATTACCCGGCCCATCCGCATCAATCTCGGTGCGCTCAACGCCGAGCAGCACCCGGAGTTCAGGCGTTGCCTGCCAGAGCAGCTTCACCCGCCCAAGATCCTCACCCTGATCGTTCAGACCATTGCTCAGATAGCCGTCATGCCGATTGCGCGCGCCCACGATACGCAACGCCAGCGTATCGCCGATCGGGACATTGACCACGCCCTGCAACCGCAGCGTGTCGAAGTTGCCATATTGCGCCATGATCGATCCACCGAACTTGCCCAGTTCAGGATCTTTTGTGATCAGATTGATTGTTCCGCCGTTGGAATTGCGGCCATAGATCGTGCCCTGCGGACCGCGCAGCACTTCAATCCGGTCCAGGTCGGCGAAACCAACACCGACCATTTCCGCCTGTTGTTGGTAGATGCCGTCCTGAAAGACGGAAACCGGCGTCTCGCCACTCTGTCCACGCGAACCGACGCCACGGATGTAGAATGCCGAGCCAACATTGCTTTTCTGAATCTGAACCGCAGGCGCGCGATCGACGGCATTGATAAGGTCGGTCGTGCCGGACTTGGCAAGTTCATCACCATCGATAGCAGTGATGGCAATCGGCGTGCGCTGGATTGTCGATGGCCGGCGCTCGGCGGTAATGATGACATCCTCGATCTGGCTTGCGCTTTCAGACGGGCGTGTTTGCGCGGCGGCAACCCCGCCACATACAATGGCCTGAGCAATCGCGGCCAGCGCGACACCCGCGCGGAATGGAATCGTCATCTACCCTCTCCCCACCGATCAACGCCGGATCTTATTGGTCCGCTAAGCTTGTTGAGTCGCTGCCACAGGGTCAAAACGCTTTCACCGGGTCCAGCTATCGATGCAGCAAATGCGACTAGCTGCGCTGCAGATGGGCGAGCACGCGTGCGACCAGCGCGGCAATATCCCCGTCATGCACAAATCCCGCCGCGTCGGCCGCGCCGGTCGTCAGCGGAGGATAGGCGCCGAAGGTCGCCTCCAGCGCTGCGTCACATTCATAATCGACCAGTGCCGGGTTTGTCCCGCACGCCCGACCGATGACGTCGGCCAGTTCGCCGATTTGCATCCGCAAGGCAGGAAGCGTGACCGCGCGCGCGGGGGGCAGGCTCGACGTGTCAAAATCAAGGGCATGGACAAAATTATCGACGCAGCACTCGATCGATTGCGCCCAGATCGTCGCATCGCGCGACACGGGGCAAACAAAATGGCGCTTCGCAAGCAGAGCGTGAAACAGGTCGCTCATAAAGGCTGACTTCATCCCGGATGGCGCGGCTGGCCGAGCCAGAATGCCAGGGAGTCGAAGCGATACCCCATCGACGCTGCCACGATGACTTTCCAGCGCCAGCGCGATTTCCATCATCGCTTTGTGCGCCCCATAGACCATGCGCGGCACCAGCGGCGTTGCGTCATCGACACCACCTGCAGGCAGCGGGTCGCCTAGCACTGCGATCGAGCTGGCGTAGACGAAGCGCGGCCGGGTTCCCGTCGCGGCGAGATCGTCGAGAAGATCATACATCGCGTCGATATTGACGCGACGGGATGCTGCCGGATCCTGTTCCGCCGCCCCACCCGGGACAGTGGCGAGATGGATGACGCCTTCGACGTTTTCATCAAGTGCAGTTGCGCGGACGGTGGCAGACTCAAGCGGACCTGCAACATGACGGAGCAATGGCCCGTCAATTGCATTGCGCCATTGCGCGTCCAAAGCGACCACGCGATCGCCGCGGTCCATCAGCCGTTCTGTCAAAGATCGGCCGACAAAGCCCCCCGCACCGGTGACCAGGATCGTCCTCATGCGCGCTTTCCGTCCTGCCAGTGAATAGGCGGCAGCCCCGGCACCGGACTTCGAAACCAGGGAATGCGGGTTCCGAGCAAACTGCCAAGATAAACATTGCGAAGGTCAGGCCCGCCAAAGGTAACGCTGGCCATCCACGGGGCGATGCTTCCCTTGCACGCCAGCATAATCTCCGGCGTCAGCCGGTTTTCCGCGTCGGCGCGATCATATTCCGCCGCTCCGGGCTGGCTGTCATCGAGCAGTGTCAGAACGTCGCCGGAAGGCGTGATGGCAACCAGCTTCTCATTCATCACCAGTGTCGTCCAGAGATTCCCGTGCGCGTCAAAAGCAATTCCGTCCGGAGTTCCGGGCAAAACCGAAGGGCCAAAGCTCTCCTTCTGGCTCAGCGTTCCGTCAGGGCCGACGCGCCAGCGGGTCACTCGTCGTATCGCGGTCTCGGCAACATAGATGTGATGCTCGTCCGCATCGAACCGCAATTCATTGGTTGTGCAAAGCCCGTCCGCGACAATCCGCGCCCCTCGATCATCGATCAAGGCGATGTAGCCGTCGTGCACCTTGGTCCGCACCGCGTCGGTCCACGGATTGGTGCGCGTCGTGACGGTGAGCCAAATGCGACCCCGGCGGTCGCGGGTCACAAAATTGGCCTTGCCCAGCGGCTGTCCGTCGATGCGATCCAACAGGGTGCGTGACCGCCCGTCACGGCCCATATGTTCCAGAGCGTCAGTGCCGAAATTCGCGATCAGGAAGTCACCCTGCGCGTCGAAACACAGACCATTCGGTAACGATCCCGACGTTTGGACATAACGGGCATCAAACTCCGCAGGTTCATCAATCCGCGACGTCTGACCAATAAACGACTGCGTTCCATCGGGCGCGATGCGCATGACCCCACCACGCGCATCAGCCGACCACAATGTCCCATCGCGCTCGGCAAGGATGCACTCCGGCCGCTGCAGCTCATGCCCGATATAGGCGATATCGGCACGATTAACCTGCCAATCGGAAAGCGGGTTGGTGGACGCGACCATCAATTTCCCGCAACGACGGCTTTCGTCACCGCGTCAGCCCCCTCGGCACGGGTTGGCAGGCGGACGGTAGCATCACCCTCTTCGACAATGTCTCCTTCGATCGTCTCGATCCACCAGACAATATCGGCCAGGAATCGCCCGTCGCGCGAATATTTGTCCGTGACATAGGATCGTACGATCATGACATCTTGCGTCAGGGCGTGCGTGTTGACGAACCGGTCGCGCATGAACGGAACGCGGTGCAGGAAGGTCAGCGCATTCGGGTTGCGGGGCACCGCCTTGCCATTTACCCAGTGCGCCCGCGGGTCCATGATGCTCCAGTTGATAGTCTCGATCCAGCCGCGGTCGCCGATCCAGTTGGTCAGATGCCGGATCGCGTGATCCCGCCCGACATAGTTCACCAATGGGCTGCGCTTCTCGCCGTCCTTATGGATGTCGGAAGTCACGATCGCGCCGTCACCGCCCTGCCCCGTCGCAGCGCCGGACTGCTTGGGCACGGGCGGTGCGTTCACCGCAGGATCCAGCGCCCGGTAGATACCGTCCTTCTCTCCCCGCTGCAGCTTTGCCCGGCTGGCAGGATCCATGATTTCGCGCTTCAGCGTCCGGCTTCCACCGGCACCCATGCCCCAGGGCGGCACGGGGATGACCGAAGCCAGCACCGGCCCGTCCAGCGTTGCGGCCGGCTGTTCACCGATCGTCACATCGTCCCAGTAAAGTGGCTCCGCGCCGCGCATGCGCTCCTGCGCCCAGATATTGCGAATCCGCGTCCAGTCAGCGTCTGTATAGACGTGCGCCGGACGACGCAGCCAGTCCGGTGCCTCCCAAATATCGAAAAAGCCCGGGTTCTTGGGCGCCCGCGACGGATCCTTAAGGATACGGACGCTCTCGACAACCCGGAACGTGACGCTGCTGACCTTCTCGCCCCGCTGGTTGTAGATTGATCCATCGCTCTCGATCGCGACGCTTCGCATCTTTGCTCCGCCTGGCGGGGTCAAATCGCGCATCCGGCGGTCGTCCATGACAAGATAAAGCGTATCACCAGGATGAATCGGGCGGTGACTGGTCAGACTGTGGTTGAGATGGCTAACGAGCAGACGATCCCGCGCAGCAGTGGGATAGGGAACCATGAAGGTGTCGTCGTGTGCAGCAAAGCTGACGAAGGCGACGATATCCTTGTACCCCAGTTGGCGCGCGTACGCCGCATCGTGACGCAGACGGCTCTCCGGGTCATATTTCGCGTTATTATACCGGACCCAATCCTCACTGGCCCGAACGACAGGGCCGATTCCCGGCGTATTTTTCGGAAGGCGACCTTCGATCAGCGCCTTGATGTCGATTGGCCCCCGTTCGCGAAGGGCACGATTTGCCTCCAGATAGGCACGGACGAGTGCAGCCTCGCGTTCGGTGTAAACGCCCGGATAGAGCGTCACAAAATCCTCATCGCTATACTCTGTCGCGACCGGAGGCGATGCTGCGGCCTGCGCGCGCATCGGCGCGAGCGGAGCGCCCAAAAGCATCGCAGACAGCACCAGCGCCGAAATCGCTGTAACACGCGCGCTACCCCTGAGGTTCGCCATCTTCCCTCTCCACTGCTTTGTTTATACTTGCGTGGTCGCATTCCGATCGTCGACCGACAAACCATTGCGCTGGAGGCCAGCCATCGAAACGGCGGATATTGACCGCGTGGCTACCAAGCCGTCGCGCCCGCATCGACCGAGATGTCGGCACCGGTCACGTAACCCGCTTCATCCGATGCGAGCCAGGTGGCACACCAGGCGATATCGTCGGGCGTACCCAGACGCTTGACCATGTTCTTCGCCATCACCTTCGCCTCGATCGCAGGTTCGCTTTCGATATGAGCCCGCGTCGCGGCAGTCAGAATGAAGCCCGGCGAAATGGAATTGGCACGAATCCCGTGAGGCGCCCCCTCCATTGCAAGTTGCCGCGTCATCCCCAGAACACCACCCTTCCCCGCGCAATGGGCAAGCGCCGGCGATCCTTCGAGCGCATGATAAGCATTGACCGACGCGAAGTTGATGATCGCTGCCCGACCGCTTACCTTAAGGTGGGGCCATGCAGCACGCGTCGCCACAAACACTGTATCGAGTTCACCCGAGAGCGTGAACCGCCAGTCGGCGAGCGACATTTCCTCGATCCAGCGGAACGCCGCAACGGCGGCGGCATTCACGAGTATGTCTATCCGTCCATGGTGGGAGGCCACGTTGTCCATGAGGTTCGATGTTGCCACTTCATCGGCAAGGTCGGCGGTGGCTGGCTCCCACTCGGCACCATCGGAGATCGCCCGTTTCGCCGCCGCTTCCACAGCACCCCGGTCGATGTCGCACCCGACAACCTTCGCCCCGCTTTGGGCGAAAATCCGTGCGATCCCTTCGCCTATCCCGTTGGCTGCTCCAGTGACAATCGCCACCTTGCCATGCAATCGCCCGGCCATCGCTGCGCACCTCTCTCGTTAGTTGGACCGATCCCTCCGCCGTTGCTGAATGCTCGACCAATCAAATTTCAAGGACATTGCTATTCACCGCCCGAATACCGCGTGCGGGCGGCTTCCCGCCCCCGCTCGGGGAGCGCGGCGCAAACGGTAAGATCGAGATTCTCGCCGGTTCGCAACGCCGTGAGGCCATGCTAATTCTCGGACGATCTGATCCGCAACGTCCTGTCCAATTTCGATGAATATCAGTCGCGTCAGACGGCAAAGTTCACACTCGACACAATGCGGCGCAATGCCAAGTCAGGATATTGGAACGGCGCCGTCCCGCCGTTTGGCTACACCACCGAAATCGTCGAGATGCGGGGACCGAAGGCTAAGAAGCGGCTGGTGATCGCCCCCTCCGAGGCACTCCAAGTGCAGCAAATCTTTCGCATGAAGCGGATCGGAGTAGGCCAGGGCCCGATGGGCTACAAGAAGATCGTCTGCCACTTGAACGCAAGCCGAGCGACCCTGCGTGGACGCAAATGGCACGTCTCAAACGTCAAGGATATTCTCCAGCGTTCGACCTATCGCGGAAAGCACTTTTACGGGGTTCATGACGTCCGCAACGGCGTCAAGCGACCTGAAGCAGAATGGCAGGTCATCACCGTCCCAACGATTATTCCCGAGACCGAGTAGCTCGAAGTGCAAGCGGGTATCGCGCGCAATGCTCGCCACATCACCCCCCAACGTTCGTATCAGGGCCATCGATGCTCGCCGGTATCGCCAAATGCGGCCATCCGAAATGCGGGAACGCGCTGACGATCGGGACTGGGAAAGGCGGGGCGTTACCGCTGCTCCCGAAATCTGCGACGCGGCGAGACTGCTTGCCAAGGCACCAGCATCCGCAACCAAAAGCTGGAAGCAATCGTCATCGATGCGATAGCCGAACGGCTGTTCCATCCGGCACGGCTGCGTGAGCTCCTTGCCAACCTGCTGGATGATGGCTCAGCCGCGGTGCGCGAGCGTCAAGCTCATCTGAAAGCGCTACGGACCGAGCGCCCCCGCGTCGACGGCGCGATCCAGAACATGTTCGATTTTATCGAGCAAGGTGTCGTATCCGCGCGCGATGCAGACTTCACCGCGCGACTAGCCGCCCAGCGCACCCGTCGCGCCGATCTCGAACAGGAAATCCTGCTGGTTGAGAGGCAGCTGTCCGCTGCCGACCAGCGAGTCACCTCTGATGCGATCGACCGCCTGGGCGAGGTCATCCTAACCAAGCTACGCTCCGACGATCCTACCTTGCGACAGGACTATGCGCGAAGATTCATCGCCAACGTTCTCGTTGCGCCTGATGTCATCACGATAAGCGGCCCCATGCGGCCACTCGAAATCGCTGCCAACGGAAGTCCTGATCAGCAAGCACCCATGGTGCCCTCGCTTGATCGGGAATGGTGCCGCTTACAGGACTCGAACCTGTGACCCCCGCATTACGAATGCGATGCTCTACCAACTGAGCTAAAGCGGCATACCCGGCGTGTGCCGCCGGGGAAGGTGGCGGCGCTTAACAGCCTTGTTCCTAGCTGACAAGCGTTGCCGAAGCGTTGCCGGCGCGGGATTTGCCGATTGGGCGCCTTTACGCAGTGTTTACCACATCCGGCGCAATGTCATTCCGGAGAAGGGCCCGTTGCCCTTTGTGGAGCATGCGCATGGACACCGCCCGCGGACTCGATGATCGTCCCGACACCGATCATGACGACACTGGCGTCAGCGATTCGGGGCCTGGCGCGCATCGGCTATCGATCGGCACCGATGAGCGCCGCATGCATGTGCGCGCCTATAATCACTGGGTGTCGCTGCTGCACGGGCGCCCCTATCCGTCGATCGAAGACCTCAATCCCGGCAATATCGCCGATTTCGGCCCGCACAGCGTGCTGCTCGATTTCAGCAAGGGGATCGAGAATCCGGCGATTCGCTATCTTGGCGGGTCGCTGCGCGAGGAATGCGGCGTCACCAGCGACATCACCCATGTCGGTGAAGTGCCCAGCCGGTCGCTGCTCTCGCGCCTGACCGACCATTATCTGCAGATCATCGCCAACCGCGCCCCAATCGGGTTCGAGGCCGAGTTTGTCGGCCAGCGCGGGCACAACACGCTGTATCGCGGCATCCTGATGCCCTTCTCGTCCGACGCGGACACGATCGATTTCATTTATGGCGTGATTAACTGGAAAGAGCTGGTCGACGCCGAAACCCAAGCAAAGCTGGAGCGCGAGGTCGAGGAAGCCCGCCGGACCGCCCCTGCCCCGGTCACCGCCGCGCCGGTCTGGGCCGACGGGCCGAGCTCGGGTTTTGGCGAGAGCGTCGAAGTAGAAGCCGAGGCGGAACCCGTGCTCGACACGGTTGCGCTTCCGGCTGCCGATACGCTCGCGGACCGGCTGCTGATCGCGCGCGAAAGCGCCGCCGCCGCCCGCGCCGCCGATACGCGCAGCCGCTCCTCGCTCTACCGCGCTCTGTCGCGGGCCTATGATTTCGCCCGCGCCTCGGAGATCGATGCCGAGGACTATGCCGAATTGCTGGCCGATGCCGGGATCGCGGTGCAGGCACGCGCACCGATGACCGCTGCGGCAAAGCTTGTTTTCGGCGCCGATTACGACAAGACCCGCCTGACCGAATTCGCCGCGGTGATGAGCCATGCGCGCCGCCACGACATCGCCGAGGGCGGGCTCGATGCGTTCATCGGCGCGACCGAGGGCGGCATCAAGGGCATCGTCAAGGCCGAGCGCGCGCTGCGCAAGCCCGCGCCGCAGCCCGATCTGTTCGATCAGGTTCGCGCCGAATTGCGCGCGCGCCCGGCGCTGGCGCATGTCCAGATGGACGCGGGCGCGCAGGAATTCGTGCTGCTGCTCGCCCGGGCGGGCGCCGATGGCGCACTCGACATCGTCGCGCGGATCGATGACGACGCCGCGCTCGCCAACCGCGCGCTGCGCAAGGCCGCCGCATGACCCACTGATCCTTCCCGAAGCCTTCTCCCAAGCTGCGCGCGAACTGGTCGAAAACATCGGTTCGCGCGCATTTTTTTGTGCTCCGATCGCACGATCCGGGCAATTTAGTCTCAAATGTTACTGTGCAGTGCAGCAAGCCTTGAGCCGCGCGCGCTGCGGGCGCATAGCGCCACATCATGAGCAAGACGCCGATCAAGTCGCTCGCCGAGGCCGTGAATGCGCGCCTCACCGATGGGGCCCTGCCGGGGGAGCTGGAGGGGTTCGATGACACCGCCCGCGCCGCGGCCGCAAGGTTCGTGGCGGAGGCCGCGGCGACGCGCGCGCCCGGTACGCCGGGGATCGCGCTCGAAACCGGGCTGGGTGAAGACAGCCGCGCGATGCGGCTGGCGGTGGTCAATGACGACATGCCGTTCCTGGTCGATTCGATTGCCGCGACGATCGCGGCGCACGACATCGCGATCCGGCGCATCATTCACCCGGTCGTCGCGGTCGAGCGCGCCGGCGATGGCACGCTGGCCGGCATCGGCAGCGGTGGATCGCGCGAATCGATGGTCTATCTGGAGCTTGAGCGTGCCGATGCGCGCGACCGCACCGGCCTGGTCCGCGATCTCGAGCGCAATCTGGGCCATGTCCGCGCCGCCGTGACCGACTGGACCGAGCTGCGCCGCGCGATGAGCGACGACGCGAACAAGATCGCCGATGCCGAGGGTGCCGCGCTGCTGCGCTGGTTCCAGGGGGGCAGCATGACGCTGGTTGGCCATGAGAACTGGCATCGCGATGGGACCGTGACCGATGCCGCGGGCATTTGCCGCATGGAGCTCGACACGCCGTTGCTCGCCGAAACCTCGCGGCAGGCGGCGATCAAATGGTTCGAACAGGGCGGTCAGCCGCCGCTGCTGCTCAAGTCCAATTTCATCTCGACCGTGCACCGCCGCGCGCCGCTCGACCTGGTGCTGGTACCGTTGCGCGATGGTCCCAAGGTGACCGGCCTGTCGATCCATGCCGGCCTGTGGACCAGCGCCGCGCTGCATTCCACGCCGGACGAGGTGCCGATGCTGCGCGCGCGCATCGCCAGCCTTGAGAGCAAGTTCGGGTTCGACCCGCGCGGCCATACTGGCAAGGCGCTGGCGCATGCCCTGACCGGCCTGCCGCACGACCTGACCACCGCCTTCCCGGCCGAGGCGCTGGAGCAGATCGCGCTGACCGCCATGTCGGTGACCGATCGCCCGCGCCCGAAGCTGGTGATGATCCGCAGTGCGCTGGGCCGCCATCTCTTTGCCTTTGTGTGGCTGCCGCGCGACGAGGTGTCGACCGGCCGCCGCGTCGCGATTGGCGAGATGCTGACCCGCGCGGCGCATGCCTCGCTGCTCAGCTGGTCGATCGCGCTGGAGGATGGGCCGGTGGCGCTGCTGCGCTATACGCTCGACCTGCGTGGTGAGGGGCGGATGCCCGATGCCGCGGCGCTCGACCTTGAGCTGGAGCGGATGGTGCGCGGTTGGCTGCCCGCGGTCGAAGTCGCCCTGCGCGACGATGGCGCAACGCCGTCGCGCGCGGCGCGGCTGGCGCTGCGCTACGCCCCCGCCTTCCCATTCGGCTATCGCAACGGCAACCCGCCGGAGGAAGCGGCGCGCGACATCGTGCGCATCGCCGGGCTCAGCGATACCCAGGCGCGCTCGGTCCGCATCTATGACCATCATGGCAAGCTGCGGATCAAGCTCTATCGCCTCGGCGGACCGCTGCCGCTTTCCGACGCGGTGCCGGTGTTCGAGAATTTCGGGTTCCGCGTGATCGAGGAGCTGCCGACCGCGCTGGCCGGCGATGCCGACGCCTTCATCCATGATTTCGAGGTCGAACTGCCTGGTGGCGGGACGCTGAAGGGCGACACCGCGACGGTCGAGGGCGCAATTGCCGCCGTGCTCGAAATGCGCGCGGAAAATGACGCGTTCAATCGGCTGATCGTCGAGGCGGGGCTGGCCCCCGCATCGGTCGTGCTGCTGCGCGCATGGTTCCGCTACCTGCGTCAGACCGGCCTCAGCCACGGCCTGGTCACGGTGGTCGAGGCACTGCGTCGTGCGCCGGCCGTAGCCACAGCTTTGGTCGACCGCTTCGCGGCCGCGCATGATCCGGCGCGGGCAAAGGACAGCGCCGCTGCCATCGCCGCCGCCGATGCCGCGATTGCCGCCGGACTGGACGCCGTCGGCGCGATCGACGACGACCGAATCCTGCGCGCGATCTCCGGCGTGATCCGCGCGACTCTGCGCACCAACGCCTATGCCCCCGCCGCCGCCGAAGCGCTGGCGTTCAAGCTGGACAGCAGCCGCGTGCCCAACCTGCCCGCGCCGCTGCCGTGGCGCGAGATCTGGGTGTACAGCCCCCGCGTCGAAGGCATCCATCTGCGCGCCGGTCCGGTCGCACGCGGCGGCCTGCGCTGGTCCGACCGACGCGACGATTTCCGCACCGAAATCCTCGGCCTGATGAAGGCACAGCGCGTGAAGAACGCCGTGATCGTGCCGACCGGCGCGAAGGGCGGCTTCTATCCCAAGCAGCTCCCCTCCCCCACCATCGACCGCGATGCGTGGTTCGAGGAGGGCAAGGAAAGCTACCGCATCTTCATCCGCTCGCTGCTTTCGATCACCGACAATATCGTCAGCGGCGCGGTAGTGCATCCCGACAGCGTCGTGATCCATGACGGCGAAGACCCCTATTTCGTGGTCGCCGCCGACAAGGGTACCGCGACCTTCAGCGACGTCGCCAACGCCATCGCGATCGAGCGCGGCTTCTGGCTGGGTGACGCCTTCGCCAGCGGTGGCTCGGTCGGCTACGACCACAAGGCGATGGGCATCACCGCCAAGGGCGCGTGGGTCAGCGTCCAGCGCCATTTCCTGGAAATGGGCACCGACGTCCAGACCGACACGATCCGCGTCGCGGGCTGCGGCGACATGTCGGGCGACGTGTTCGGCAACGGCATGCTGCTGTCGAAGGCGATCAAGCTGGTCGCGGCGTTCGACCATCGCCACATCTTCCTCGACCCCGATCCCGATCCGGCGGCAAGCTGGGCCGAGCGGCAGCGCATGTTCAACCTGCCCCGGTCGAGCTGGGCGGACTATGATCCGTCGCTGATCTCCAGCGGCGGCGGCGTGTTCGCGCGGTCGGAAAAATCGATCAAGCTGACCCCGGAAGTCCGCGCGACATTGGGCATCGAGGCGGAGGAGATGGAGCCGAATGCGCTCATCTCCGCGATCCTCAAGTCACCGGTCGACCTGCTGTGGTTCGGCGGTATCGGCACCTATGTGAAGGCCGCCGCGGAGGCACATATCGAGGTCGGCGATCCTGCCAATGATCGCCTGCGCGTCAATGCCGAGGAACTGCGCGCGCGTGCGATCGGCGAGGGCGCCAATCTGGGCGTGACCCAGGCGGCGCGCATCGCCTTTTCGATGCGGGGCGGGCGGATCAACACCGACTTCATCGACAATTCGGCGGGCGTCGATTGTTCGGACAATGAGGTCAACATCAAGATCGCGCTCAACCGCGAGGTGATCGAGGGTCGCCTGGAGATGGGCGACCGCAACACGCTGCTGGCGTCGATGACCGACGATGTCGCGCATCTGGTGCTGGAGGATAACCGCCTCCAGACGCTGGCGCTGTCCTTCCTTGAGAATGACGGCCCGGTCGCGGTGCCGAGCTTTGTGCGCCTGACCGAAATCCTCGAGGCCGGCGGCCGGCTGGACCGCGCGGTCGAGGGGCTGGCGACCAATGAGGAATATCTGCGCCGGGCACAGGACGGCGCGGGGCTGACCCGGCCCGAACTCGCGGTGCTGCTGGCGACGAGCAAGCTGGCGTTGCAGGATGCGATCGAAACTGGCGGGCTGGGCCTCGACCCGGCGCTGGAGAGCGACCTGATCGCCGCCTTCCCGCCCGCGATGCGCGAGACGTTCAAGACCGCGATCCTCGAACACCGCCTGCGTGGCGAGATCGTGGCGACCAAGCTCGCCAACCGCATCGTCAACCGGCTGGGCGTGCTGCACCCGTTCGAGCTGGCCGAGGAAGAAGGCGCATCGCTGCGCGACATCGCGATGATGTTCGTGGTGACGGAGCGGCTGTTCGGCCTGCAGCCCCTGTGGGAGGAGATCGAGACTGCAGCGATGAGCGAGGGCGCGCGGCTTGCGGTGCTCGACGAGATCGCCGTCGCCACCCGATCGCAGATCGCCGATCTGCTGCGCGTGTGCCGTCCGGGCGAGGACATTACGGCGGTGCTCGGCCGCCTGAAGCCGGGCATCGACAGCCTTGACCGCCAGGCCAAGACCTTGCTCAAGGAAGAGGCGCTGGCGCAATCGGGCCGCATCGCCGCCCAGCTGGAGGCGGCCGGCGCACCGGCAGAGCTGGTCGCGAAGATCGTGCGTATCTTCGAGCTAGACGGCGCAGTGGGCCTGGCCGATCTGGGCCAGCGGCGCGGTATCGGCGAGACCGAGCTGACCCATGCCTTCACGCATCTGGGCCAGGCGCTGGGGCTGGACTGGGCACAGGCCAATGCCGCGCGCATTATCGCGGGCGATCCGTGGGAGCGGCTGTTGATCGCGGGCCTTGCGCGTGACTTCCAGCAGTTGCGGCTGGAGTTCCTCGCGCGCGGCACGAGCAAGGACCCCAAGGCCGAGGTCGATGCCTGGCTGGCCGAACATGCCGCGCGTGTCGCGCAGTTCGTGACGTTGGTCGAGCGGGCGAAGAAGGCGCCTGCGCCGAATGCGGCGATGCTGGCGCAGATTGCCGGACAGGCACGGGTGTTGTTGGGGCGGTGAAATTGGAGGTGGGCGAAATCATGCGTCATGTGTGAATTCGCCCCCTTTCGTTCTACGTCCCATCCCATGATTGTAACCAAATAGGTTATTGTAGGAAAGCCTCGCTCGGAGAGGCGCGGATTTCTGCGGGTTTTCGGCTGTGGCGAACATGCCGGTCTGGCGGAAACAGGCCGGTATCGGGGCGACGAACCCCGGGATGCGGAACCAGGCAAAGCGAACATGTCGTGTGACAGTGCGCCATCGGGCTACGCGCGCATGCGACAAATCTCCTCTCGGGTGTCGCAAAAGTGTCGACGGTGCGAGCAAATAGCCAATCCTACCCCGCCAGGGGGAGGTGGCGTCCCGGACTTGTTCCGGGACGACGGAGGGGGAGGTCGGCGATGCCCTCTCGACCGTCCTGCTTCCTCCCCCTCCGTCACGCTGCGCGTGCCACCTCCCCCTGGCGGGGGAGGATTAACAGCCCGTTGACGAAGTCGGGTCCGTCTGATTCAGAGAGAGTATTGAAGGACGAGATAGGCTGCAGCGATGGCGATGAGGCGTGATGGGGATGTTCAGCCGGATCTGATCGTGTCCTGGTCGG
>NZ_JAIXHL010000030.1 GCF_030145815.1 Sphingomonas sp. | reverse complement strand
CTGTTCAACAAGCTGAAGAACTGGCGCAGGGTCGCAACCCGCTACGACAAAACCGCCGACTCCTATATCGGCTTCGTCAGTCTCGCCTCAGCTTTGCTCTGGTTGCCCTTTGTCCACGTGGCCTAGATTGATCGCTGGAGGCTTTGTTCGCGGAGACGCGCACATTGCCTTCTTTTCGTTTTAGGAAGCGCTGCCCTAAGCGACAGAAGCCAGAGCTTTGACAATGCGGCATTCCGCGATGGAGCCGACCATGTATCTTGATCCTATCGGTGCAGACACGCGATGATGGCGGTCACGACGGCGGTGGTTTCCGCGACGTCGCGCACCCTCACTGTGTCGAGGCCGATTTCAGCAGCGGGATAGTCATTCCCACCGGGGAATATCGCATCCCCAATGAACAGCATCCCGTCGAGCGGGACACCGCTCTCGGCACTCAGGCGCTTCAGGCCATAGCCCTTGTCGATCCCTGCTCTGGTCACGTCGATCGATGTCGTGCCACCGAGATTGATCGAGAGCTCCGGCAGCTTCGCGCGCAACGTGGCCTGCAACGCGGTCCTCTTCTTTCGGTCAGGATCCCACGCTTCCTTTTCCTTCAGCGGCGCTGCCTGCCCCAGGCCCGAAAAGGTGATCTGGCTGCCCCGGTCCTCGATCCGTTCGCCCCAGATACGTTCGTCGGCGAGACCGGCATCGGTCAGCGCCTGATCGAAGGCCGTGCGGATCTTCGCCTTCTCCGCGTCGTCGAACAGTTCGGCATAGACCGCGCGCCAAGCGCCATTGATGAACCGATAGAGTTTCGTGCCTGTGGTCGGCATCAACCAGAGACGGTCGAGCGCGACGCCGGCAGGAAGGCGCGAGGCGATCTGCTTTTCGAACTGCGGCCAGTCCCCGCCCGAGATCACCGCCACATCCGTGATGGCGAGCAATCGGGCGAGGATTGCGGCCATATCCTCCGATAACGGCCGCTTGCTCTCGGCAAGCGTGCCGTCGAGGTCGAAGGCGATCAGCCACTTCATGCCGCCTTCCCTGCCGGATCGCGGTAGGCGAGCAGCCTGAGCGCATTGATGACGACGAGCAGCGTCGATCCCTCATGAACCGCCACCGCTGGCCCAATGCCGAGGCCGAGGATGGTAGCAGGCACCAGGAAGGCGACGACACCCAGGCTGACGAAGACGTTCTGCCGGATGATTCCACGGGTATGGCGGCTAAGACCGACTGCGAATGGCAGGTGCGCCAGATCGTCGGCCATCAGCGCCACGTCGGCTGTCTCCAGCGCAACGTCCGACCCCGCCGCGCCCATCGCGATGCCGACCGTGGCGCTTGCCATCGCCGGCGCATCGTTCACGCCGTCGCCCACCATCGCGACCTTGTCTTCGCCGGCGAGCTTCTTGATCGCGGCAACCTTGTCTTCGGGCATGAGGTCGCCCCACGCTTCGTCGATCCCGACTTCGTCGGCGATCGCTTCGGCGACTTTCTGGTGATCGCCGGAGATCATTATCATCCGCGACACGCCCATCTCGTGCAGCCGACGCAACGCGGTCTTGGCAGCTTCGCGAGGCGTGTCCATCAGGCCGATCGCGCCCAGGTCGCGGTCCCCCTTGCGGACCACCATTGTCGTGCGGCCGTTCTCGCGCAGCTTCGCGATTGCGTCCTGCGCGCCCTGCCCCAGCGCCGGAATGCCCTCACTTCCGAACATCTCGGCCTTGCCGATCCACACCGTCTCGCCATCCACGCTCGCGGTGACGCCCCGACCGGTCAGGCTCTTGAGGTCGCCGGCAGTCGGCACGGCACGATCGTTCAGACGTTCGCGGCCGTCCTTGACGATCGCTTGGGCCAGGGGATGGTCGCTCAACGCTTCGACGGCGACAGCCAGCGCCAGCAACTCGCCTTCATCGGCGCCATCGACGGGCACGACATCAGTGATGCGCGGACGACCTTCGGTCAGCGTGCCCGTCTTGTCGAAAGCGATCGCTTTGAGCGACCCGAGGTTTTCGAGCGGTGCACCGCCCTTCACGAGCACGCCGCCCCGCGCTGCACGGGCAACGCCCGACAGGACCGCGCTCGGCGTTGCGATCGCGAGCGCGCACGGGCTTGCCGCCACCAGCACCGCCATCGCGCGATAGAAGCTGTCGCGGAACGGCTCGTCGACGACCACCCATGCGAACAGCAGGAGCACTGACAGGACCAGGACGGCGGGCACGAAGATCCGTTCGAACCGGTCGGTGAAGCGCTGCGTCGGCGACTTCTGCGTCTCCGCTTCGCTCACCATCTTCACGACCTTGGCAAGCGCGCTTTCATTGGAACGGCGTGTCACCTCGATCTCGATCGCGCCGCCGCCGTTGATCGTACCAGCAAAAACCCGGCTTTCCGCGTCGACTGCATCGGGCTTGGCGCGTGCCGCTGCGGCATCTGCGACCGGCACCTTGTCGACCGGGATGCTTTCACCCGTGACCGGGGCCTGGTTGATCGCGCTGGTGCCCTTGATGACGAAGCCGTCGGCAGGCAGGCGCTCGTTCGGGCGGACGATGGCAATGTCCCCGACGACCATCTGCTCGACCGGGATTTCGCTGGTCTGCCCGCCGCGTCGCACGGTCGCGGTTTCGGGCGCGAGCTTCGCCAGCGCCTCGATCGCCTTCTTGGCGCGGCCCATTGCATAATGCTCAAGCGCATGGCCGAGGCTGAACAGGAACAGCAGCAGCGCACCTTCGGCCCATGCGCCCAGCGCAGCGGCGCCGGCCGCAGCGACCAACATCAGCGTGTCGATCTCGAACTTCTTCATCCGGAGGTTGTCGATCGCCTCGCGCAGCGTGAAGAATCCGCCGAAGAAATAGGCTGCGATATAGCAGGCGGTCGGCAGCCATTCGGGCGCGCCAGCGACCAGCCTCTCGATCGCGTAGCCGATCCCCAGCAGCGCGCCACAGGCGAGCGCGAAGATCAGCTCGGTATTGGGGCCGAGAAATTCGGCGTGGCTATGGTCGTGGCCATCGCCGGGGCCGTGCTTCTCTTCGCCCGCGCCGTGGCCCCCGGGGCCGTGGTCGTGGCCGGCATGTTCATCGGCAGCGACCCGCTTGCCCACCCTCACCTTCAGCTTGCGAAGCGCAGCGCGCACCTCCTCTTCGGTGGTTTCGCGGCGATCATATTCGACCCGGACAGACCCGCTGGTGCTGGCGCTTGCCTGGACCACGCCGGGCAAGGCGCACAGCGCATCGCTGACCGTGCGCGCCCGACGTTCGTGGTTGATCCCCGTCACCTGCCAGATCGCATGGCCGTAGCGCTCGGTGATTTCGGCACCTGCGGCGCGCACCATTTCGCGCAACCGTGGCAGCGGCAGCTTGGCGGCATCGAAATGGATGCACAGCGCCGCTGGCGTGTTGCCGTCGAGACAGATCACATGCGCCCGCTCGACACCTTCGCGCTTTGACAGGGTTGATACGAGACGGTCCAGGCAGGCATCGGCCGCGTCAGGAAGGTCCGGCAACAACACTGGAATGTCGAGTTCGAGCTTGTCGTTCATGACGACCTCCTTTCGCTTTTCTTGGTTTCGGCGCGCGCGTCGCGCAGGATTTCGACACCGCCCTTGATGGCGATGATGGCGGTGGCGAAGCCGACCAGCAGGTCCGGCCAATTGGTACCCAACCACAGCACCAGCACGCCGGCGATCAGGATGCCGCCGTTGGAAATGAAGTCGTTGAAGCTGAAGGTGGTTGCGGCCCGGAGATTGACGTCCGGATCCTTGAGGCGCTGGAGCAGCCGCAGGCAGAGGTAATTCACGACGCCGGCGATCGCGGACATGACCATCATGGTAGGTCCGATGGGCTCGCTGCCCTGCACGTAGCGCCGTCCGACATCGATCAAGATGCCGCCCGCGAAGATCAGCAGCATGACGCCCGAAGCGACCGCGGCGCGTGTCTTCCATGTCTGGCCCCGGGTGAGCGCCACAAGGCTCAGCGCATACACAGCCGTATCGGACAGGTTGTCGACGCCGTTGGCGATCAGCGCGCTCGAGTCCGCGAAGAAGCCGGAAACGAAGAAGCCCGCAGCGATCGCCGCGTTCAGCAGCAGGACGATCCACAGTGTGCGGCGCTCCTGCCCGCCATTGTTGTCGTTGCCCGGGATCATCCCATCATCTCCTCAAGTGTCAGCAGGGCCAGGAAGCCGACGAAAAACATCGAGCTGATGAGCGGGGTGTCGGGTTTCTCGTGCGCCTCGACCAGCAACTCCTCCGTGACGAGGTAGAGCAGCGCCATCAGCCCGAAGCTGAGGAAGCCGGCGATCATCACCGGCGACAGCGCGGCGACCGGCACGGCAGCGAGCGCGCCGATCGGCAGCAGCAGGGCCAATGCCGAGACGATCACGATGATGCGCAAGCGCGAGCGATAGGTTTCCGCCAGCTCGTCGGTCAGCGTCAGTCCCAGAAATAACACTTCCAGAGTGAGCGCGATCGTCAGCAGGAGACCTGCCTTCTCGCCCGCCACGAAAGCGAGGCCGAGCACCAGGCCGTCGACCAGAATGTCGATGCCGATCGCGGCGAGTAGCGCCATCGGCCCCTTGAAGCGGGCCTCAAGAGCCTTGAGCCCCAGCATGGTCGCGACGCCCGCCGCCCCGCCGATCAACGTCGCGCTGGGCGATGCCTCATGCTTGACCTGCGGCAGGATTTCGGTCGCTGCCGCCGCGAACACGACGCCGGCAGCGAGATGCTGTAGGCCCGCCACGAGGCCAGGTTTCAACTTGGTGCGGCTCGCGACAATCGCGCCGAGCACGACCGCCAGCACAGGCGCAAGCGTATAGAGCAGTGCCTGCATTTCCTAGGACTCCTCCGGGGTTCGGTGGCAGACGCGGATCTTCCCGCGTCGCGTGAACGCGATCGATCCGCCCGCCACGACAGCCCGCGAATGGTCGCCGCGAAACTCGTCACCGGTTCGCTGCGCGCGCAGGATCTCGGTCCTGCCCTTCGGCAGCCAGGTGACGGCCATTTTCAAGCCGTCATCGATGAAGTCGACATCGGCGCGTGTGCCGTCGTCGCAGTACATGATGCGCTGCGCGATTAGTTTCGACGTCAGATGCTTTTCATGCGCCGGCTCGGTAGGCTGGGTCGGCGCTGGATTACACGCCCCTATAACCGCCCCGGAGACGAGAACGACGCCGAGGCGCGCGATCGCCAGACCGGCCCGATTCAGGCCGCACAAGGTTGTCACATTTGAAATCGACGTGTCAGACATCGGTCTCTTCCGACGAAGCGCCCTGTGGCGTTCGAAGGCAGGGCAGTTCATCGCGTGCCTTCCCGCTCGCAGATCCGGGTACGGCCATCGCCTTCCACGATGGTGAGCTGCGACCCCTTGAAGGTCGCGGTGGCTGTTTCGCCGACATATTGCAGGCCCTGCGCTGGCGCGGTCAGCATCATCGGCGGTCCCCCGTTGGAGCGCCGCAAATCGATCTGCAGGCCGTTGTCCTTGTAATCGACGAACAGCGGTTCCCCGTCGGAACAGCGATAGGGATGGCGCCCCATTTCCCCGGTCGCCACGGCGCTGTCGGACGAATGGATTTGCTGCTCCGTTGGCGGGGCTGGCGGCTTGCTTTCCGTGCAAGCCGCCAGCCCGATAACGAGGATGAGGGCGGGCAGAACCCGCTTCAACGGCGTCATCGCGCCTTCCTCCTGTACCGGGAGGGGACGCGCTGACGATTGATCCCACGGGCAGGCTGACCCACCCGCCAGCGCAGATAGGTTGCGAGGCGATCGTCAGCCTCGATCATCAGGGACCGCAGGCGACGCAACATCATCGCCGCGAACGGCAAAGACAGCGCCCCGCGCAGCGTGCAGCTATGTGTTAGCCTGGTGCCACCGTCGTCCCCTGCCAGCTCGTACCGCTCTTCGAGCGTGAACAGATAAGGGATGCCGCAGGACCAAGCGAAGGCGTGCGGCTTATCGAATCGATCAATCCGTGCTGGCGTCCGAATTGGTCGGGTGATGCCCTGGATCGCGAAGGTACATTCCGTCTCGCCAAGCTGGCACGGGTTGTCGAGGAATACGAGCGGACTCCAAGCCCGACGATGATCCGGATCGGTGATCGCCGACCAGATCCGCAGTGGCCCGCCGTGAAGCATTGAGCTGGTTATGGTGCGAGGCATATCCCCATCTCCCAGAGATGAGCGGGGCGATCGCGGATCGCCCCGCTCACCCTTCAGGCCAAGTTGTTCACGAAGGTCTGACCGTGGTCGTCCCCTTCATGCTCCTCATTGTAGTGCTCGGGTTTCTCGATCACTTTCTGCCCGAACCGGGCATAGAGTGTCGGCAGCACGAACAGCGTAAGAAGCGTCGCCGAGATCAGACCGCCGATGACGACCGTCGCCAAAGGCTTTTGAACCTCTGCGCCGGCGCCTTCGCCCAGCGCCATCGGCACGAAGCCGAGGCTGGCGACTAGCGCGGTCATGATGACGGGTCGCAGACGCTGCATCGCGCCAACATGCGCGGCTTCCTCGCGGCTCATCCCTGATCGGATCAGATCTTGGATCGAGCTGACCATGACGAGGCCGTTGAGGACCGCGATGCCCGAGAGGGCGATGAAGCCCACTGCCGCCGAGATCGAGAAGTCCATGCCCCGCAGGAACAGCAACAGGACGCCGCCCACCAGCGCGAAAGGCACGCCGGTGAACACGATCGCGGCGTCGCGGACCGATCCCAACGCCCCGTAGAGGAGCAGCAGGATCAAGATGAAGCAAGCCGGAATGACCAGCTTCAGCCGTTCGCTTGCCGATTGGAGGTTCTCGAACTGGCCGCCCCATTCGAGATAGGTGCCGGCAGGCAGCCGGAGTTGGCTGCCGATCGCCGCCTGCGCATCCGCCACGACGGATCCGACGTCGCGGCCACGCACGTTGGCTTGCACCACCACGCGCCGCTTGCCGTTCTCGCGGCTGATCTGGTTCGGACCATCGACCACCTTGATCTCGGCGACGCTGGACAGCGGTACATAGCCGCCGCCTGCCACCGGCACCTGCACCTGTTGGAGCAGGCCGATGTCGGCACGCTGCGCCTCCGACAGGCGGATCACCACGGGGAAGCGACGGTCGCCCTCGAAGATCTGGCCCGATGTTCGCCCGCCGATCGTCGCAGTCACGGTGTCCTGCACATCCTGAGCCGTAACGCCCAACCGCGCCATCGCGTCGCGGTTGACGCGAATGTCGAGCATGGGAAGACCGGTCGTCTGCTCCACCTTCACGTCCGCTGCGCCTTGCGTTCTGCGCAGCACCGCCGCGATTTGCTCGGCCGTCCGGTTCATCTGGTTGAAGTCGTCCCCGAACACCTTCACCGCGATGTCGCCGCGCACGCCGGCGATCAGCTCGTTGAAGCGCATCTGGATGGGCTGGGTGATCTCGTAGGCATTTCCCGGAATCTTCGCGAGATTACCCTCGATCCGGCTGACCAGCTCCTCCTTGGGAAGCTCAGGATCCGGCCAATCCTTGCGCGGCTTCAGGATGACGAACATGTCGGTCGCGTTCGGCGGCATCGGGTCGGCCGCCAGCTCGGCGGTGCCCGTCTTGGAATAGACGAATTGCACCTCCGGCTGCTTCGACATCATCCGCTCGATCGGCACCTGCATCGCCTGGCTCTGCTGGACCGACGTTGCCGGAATGCGGAGCGACTGGATCAGCAAATCGCCTTCGTCGAGCTGCGGCAGGAACACCGAGCCGAGCGTAGTGAAAGCAAGCGCCGCCACCACAAGGCTTCCCACACCCGCACCGATCGTCAGCGTCGGGCGCTTCATGGCCCGGTCGAGACCGGGTTCGTAGCGCTTCTTCAGCCACGTGATGATGCGGCCGTCCTTCTCCTCGACCTTCTTCGACAGCCAGATCGCAATCATCGCCGGCACGAAGGTGAGAGAGAGGATGAAGGCGAAGGCGAGCGCGATGATGACGGTCAGCGCCATCGGTCCGAACGTTTTACCCTCCACGCCGGTCAGCGTGAGCAGCGGTACGTAGACGAGGATGATGATTGCCTGCCCGTACACAGAGGGACGGATCATCTCACGCGCAGCGGCTGCCACGGTCGCGAGCCGTTCCTTGACGCTGAGCAATCGGCCTTCATGATGCTGTTGCTCGGCAAGCCGGCGCAGCGCGTTTTCGACAATGATGACGGCGCCGTCGACGATCAGACCGAAGTCCAAAGCCCCAAGGCTCATCAGATTGGCCGAGACCCCAGCGCGCAGCATACCAAAGCCTGTCAGCATCATGGTGATCGGGATGACCAACGCCGCGATCAGGGCCGCACGGAAGTTGCCGAGCAGCAGGAAGAGCACGACGATGACCAGCACCGCGCCTTCGGACAGGTTTTTCGCGACCGTCTTGATCGTCGAATTGACCAGCTCGGTGCGGTTCAGCACCGGCTGAATTACGACGTCAGGAGGCAGCGAAGCGTTGATCGTCTTCAGTTTCTCAGCGACCGCGGTCGACACGATGCGGCTGTTCTCGCCGATCCGCATGATCGCCGTGCCGACGACGACTTCGGTACCGTTCTCCGATGCCGAACCCATGCGGATCGCCTGACCCGTCTTCACAGTCGCAACTTGTTCGACCGTGATCGGCACGCCGTTACGTGTCGCGATCACGGTCCTGGCCAACTCGCTGGCATTGCGAACGAGCGCATCCGAGCGAACAGCCAGACCTTCGCCATTGCGATTGACGAAGCCACCGCCGACGCTGGTGTTATTGCGCTCCAGCGCATTTCCCAGGTCCGTCAGCGTGATGCCGAGCGAGGCCAGCTTCTGCACGTCGGGCACGACGAGGAACTGCTTGGCGTAACCGCCAATCGAGTCGACACCGGCGAGGCCCGGTGTGGTCTTCAGAAGCGGCGTCACGATCCAGTCCTGCGCGGTGCGCAGGTAGGTCGCCTTGTCCTCTTCGGTCGTCAGTCGCTCGCCCTCTGGCGTGATGTAGCTGCCATCGGGCTGTTGGCCCGGTTCACCGGGCTTGTGCTTGTCGTCCTCGCGATGATCGAGACGAACGGTGTACATGTACACCTCGCCCAGGCCTGTCGCGATCGGACCCATTTCAGGGTTCACGCCGTCGGGCAGATTCTCTTGCACGCCCCGCAGACGCTCGCCCACCTGCTGGCGGGCGAAATAGATGTCCGTCGCGTCCGAAAAGACCGCCGTGATCTGCGCGAAGCCGTTGCGGCTCAACGAGCGCGTATATTCCAGGCCGGGGGTGCCGGCGAGCGCGGTTTCGATTGGAAACGACACCTGCTTCTCGACCAGCTCGGGCGAGAGGGCAGGCGCGCGGACGTTGATCTGGACCTGATTGTTGGTGATGTCCGGCACCGCGTCGATCGGTAGCCGGTAGAGGGAAAAGGCGCCGATGGCGGCGACGATGACGGTGAGGAGCAGGACTAGCCAGCGCTTCTCGACCGCCCAGGTTACGATACGGGCGATCATGGCTTAATCCTCGTGGCTCGCTTCGCCCTTGCCGATCTCGGCCTTGAGCGTGAAACTTCCGGTGGTGGCGATCTGTTCGTTGCCGGTCAGGCCCGACCGGACGATCACCGTGTCGCCCGACGCATCGCCGAGCTGGACCGGGGTCGCCTTGAAGCCGGTGGGCGTGCGCACGAACACGACCGACTTGCCCTCGAAACTCTGGACCGCCGTCGTCGGCACGCGGACCGCCCCGCTCCCGCCGCTGCCCGTGAGCTGCACGGCTGCCGTCACAGGCTCGCCGACCCGCCATTCGCCACCGCGATTGTCGAGGGTGGCGAGCGCAGGCACGAGCCGCGTCTGCGGATCAAGCGCCGGCGACACGAAGGTCACGCGGGCGGTCGCCTGACGGCCTGCCGCCTTCACCAGCACCGTATTGCCGGGACGCACCCGGCCCGCATCCTCGGGCTTGAGATTAAGCGCGATCGACACCTGGCTCAGGTTGGCGATGCGATAGAGTTCGGCATCCGCCGCGACCGTTTGTCCCAGCGTCACGGGGCGCGCAATGATCTGGCCCGAGATCGGCGCGGCAATGCCGAGCCGGTTGAGCCCGCCGCCGCCGACACCCGCCGCCGAAACCATGCTCTGCGCCTGCGTCAGGGCGATCCGCGCCTCCGTCGCCGCTGTGCGGGCGGCGATCAGATCCTGTTCAGGGGAGACTCTCTGCGCGAACAGCCGCTGTTCGCGCGCGAGGTTCGAATTAGCGAGCTGAAGCCGCGCCCGCGCCGCCTCGACCTCGCCCTTGATCTGCGCCGCCTCGCGGCTTTCGATGACCGCAATGGTCTGGCCGCGTCCGACCGATTGGCCGAGGTTACGGGTGAGCGCGACCACGCGTCCCGCAATTGCGGCCGAGACGACCTGCGTTCCCTGTGGGTCGCCCTCGATGATCGCGGGCAGCTCGATCGTCCCGGCCCCGCCGATGATCGGCCGTCCGACCTGGACGCCCGCTGTGGCGATCTGGTCGGCACCCAATGTGACGACGCCTTCACCGGCATGACCGCCTTCAGCACCGCCCTTTTCCGTGCCCGCTGCCGTCTCATTGGCAGCTGCGCCTTCGGCAGTTGCCTCGTTTCCGCCATCCTTGCCGCCGCAGGCAGCCAAGAGCAGGGCGAGCGACGCCGCGCCCGCGAGATAAAAGCTCTTCATCACTGATTCCCCCCATTGGGCGCACGAGCGGTCAGTCGCTCCACTTGCGCGCGGGCATTCTGGTAATTGGCAAGCGCGTCGATCGCGGCGACCCGCGTTTCGGCGAGCGTGCGTTCAGCATCGAGCAATTCGAGCTGGCCGAACTTGCCCTCGCGATAGCCGATCCGCGCGATGCGGGCGGCCTCCTGTGCAGCCGCCAGCGCCGGCCCCGACGCCGCACGAGCCGTCGTTGCGGCATTGGCCGCCTGCGCCTGCGCGTCCGTGATCGCCTGTTCGATGTCGAGCGCGGTCACGCGGCGCTGCGCATCCGCCTGGGTCCGCTGCGCGGTCGCCTGCGCAATCGCGGCGCGACCATTGTTGAACACCGGGATCGGGATCGACACGCTGAACACCGCCGCCATGTCGTTGGTCGCTTCCAGGCGGCGGATCGACGGCCCGACGTTCAGGTCAGGCACGCGATTGGCGCGCGCGAGCCGCACGCCGGCTTCGGCAATGGAGAAATCCGCGTTGGCTGCCGCCAGCGCGAGTGTGCCGGTCGTGTTGACCGGTGCCAACGGCCCATAGACGTTCACATCGGGAAGGCGATCGAGCAGCGTGTCATCGAGCAGGCCGTCGATCGGCCGTCCGATCCGACGCGCCAGATTGGCGCGGGCCGCCTCGGCCAAGCGAAGCTGCCGCTCCACATTGGCGTCGGCATTGATACGCGCGACATCCGCGCGCTGTTGCTCGAGTGGCGATGCCCGCCCTGCCTGCACGCGAACGCTCGCGGCCCGCAGCGCATCGCTGGCGATCCGGGCCTGATCGCGGGCTGTCATTACCCGGCGATCGGCCGCGACCGCTTCGACATAGAGCTGCGTTACCTGAAGCCGGACATCCGCCGCGATGATCGCGGCCTGGATCTCGGCCCGGGACAATTGCGCATTGGCGACCGCGACGCGGGCGCCGCGCTTGCCGCCTAGCTCGATCGGGATCGCAAAGCCGACCGTGGTTTCCGCGCTGCGGACCCCCCGATACGGCCCGGAGCCGATGACATTCTCGACTTGGCCTTGAACCACCGGATTGGGCCGCAAGCCGGCGACTGTGCGACCTGCACGGGCCGCGTCGATTCCAGCTGTCGCCGCTTCCGCAGCAGGGGCCGAACCGCCCGCTGCACTGACCGCTTGGTCAAGCGTGTAGACCGGCGCATCCTGCGCAACAGGCGCGGACGGTCCGACCTGCGCCTGCGCCATCGTGGCGCAAGACGCTGCGGCCAGCATGGCCGCGAGGATACGATTCATGAAAATAGGACTCCTGACGATGATCGACAGGGGCGCGCCAACGCACGCCCAAATCGGACGTCAGGCTTGGGGGGGCCTCAAATGGACCATGCCGGTGCGGCCGTCGAGCGACGCAGAGGCGGAGATTGTCGGCTTGGGCACTGTGAGGACGGGGGTATATTCCATCGTCGTGCGCGCAGGCGCGCCGACGTCGTGTCCGTGACAATAATTGTGATGATGCGGGACATTCTTGTCCGAGTCCGATGGCACCTGATCGATGTCACCGGCGGTATGGACCGTGAACTCAACGCCCGCGATGCTTCCCCCCGCCAGATCGGCGGCATGGGCCATGCCGGAGAAGCTGGTCAGGACCAGCATCAGGCATGTCAGGAAAGGCAAAAAGGCTCGCACTAGCTTGCCTCTATCACGGAAGGGTTTTCATGTCATTGCACTAATTCGAACCAAGGGTCACTGAGCCGGAACCCGAGCGGGATCGGTCGCGCCCGTTCCAGGCGAACCCGACCGCAATGGCGACCGCCATCAGGAGTTGCGCCAGCACCGATTGCCAAGTGGGAAACACGCCGAGCATCGACAGCCGTGGCACGTCCGCGAGCGGTGCGATGTTGATAAGGCCGGCTTCCTGGAGCGCGGCGACGCCTTTACCCGCCAGCACGACGGTCAGGACCGCCATGAGCCAGGAGCTATAGCGGAAGAACTGCGCGATCGGCAGCTTGCGACTGTAGCGAAGCATGGCCCAAGCGATCAGGCTGAGCAGTCCAATCGCCGACCCGGCCCCCGCGAGAAGCATCCCGTTGTCACCTTGCGCCGAAAGCGCGGCATAGAACAGGATCGTCTCGAAGACCTCGCGATAAACTACGACGAACGCCAGCCCGAACAGGAACCAGCCCGACCCGCCCGAGAGCGCCCGCGACATCTTCTCGCGAATATAGCGCTGCCACTGATCGGCCTGCGCCTTGCCGTGCATCCAAATCCCGACCGAGAGCAG
This sequence comes from Sphingomonas sp., assembly GCF_030145815.1. GTDB lineage: Bacteria > Pseudomonadota > Alphaproteobacteria > Sphingomonadales > Sphingomonadaceae > Sphingomonas. The sequence continues at coordinate 22,616 of NZ_JAIXHL010000030.1, read as the reverse complement.
CACGACCGCGGCGAACAGCGAGCCAAACCCTTCCGTCAGCTCCCGGCTCGCACCGCTGATCCCGATCGCATAGGTGGCGACCGCCCAGGTGATCCCGCCCGCGATGATCGCGCTGACCCAGCCGCCATGCACGTACCGCAGCGCCTCGCCGCGCTCGGCTTTACGCAGGAACGCGATCATGGCGACAACGATGAGCAGGGCTTCGAGCCCTTCACGCAGCAGGATCGTGAACGCGCCCAGGAACGTGGACGCTTCGGTGGCGGCATCAGGCGCGAGCGCCGCTTCCGCATCGTCGAAAAGGCCGCCCAGTACTGCGACCTTCTCCGCGAGATCATCGGGCGACGCGCCCCGGTCGATCGAGGCGCGGAACTCCCCCATCGCGCCCTCGATTCGACCCATCAGCGTCGCGTCGCGCGCGGTGAGTGTTGGCTCGATCGGCTCGAACCCATCGAGATAGGCCGACAGCGCCAGCTCTTTCGCCATGCGCGCATCGCCGCGCCGCGCAGCCGCCACGCTTTCGGCGAGTTTGGCGCGGGCGACCGCGAGCGAGCCGGGAGCCTGTTGTATCACCTGTTCGGGATGACGACGCAGGAACGCGAGCACTGGGTCAGCCTTGGCGTCGCCGATCGCCGCGCCGAGCGCGGCCGGGGTGAGCGCGACCAGGGTTTTCAGGTCCGGAATGCGCCGGCGAAGGGTCGGGTCGGATTTCCAAAGCCGCTCGCCTTCGCGCGCCTGCGCATCCGTGAAGGCGAAGCTCCCGGCTCGGAATGCTAACGCCCAGCGCTGATCGTTGGGCAGATCGGCGAAGCTCTGCATCGCGGTCCCGTCGATGCCTTGCGTCACCACCTGATAGAGCGCGAACACGCTGCGCTGGCGCGCGCGCTCGGCATCGGTGAAAGCAATCGGGGGCGTAGCGAGCTTGGCGGCGTCAGGGCCACGGCCGTTGCCCGTCATCCCGTGGCAGGACGCGCAGGATTGTCGGAACAGTGCATCGCTGGAGACGAGGTTCGGAGCCTTATCGGGCGCGAGCGGCACCGGGTAGGCGCGCAACAGATCGGCCGCGAGCCCGTGCGCCAATGTTGCCACCTGTTCAGTCGGTCCCTTTTCCGCGATCACCGCCTGGAGGTTGGCAGCCCGCTGGATGAGGGCTTGACGCTCCGGCTTCGCCGGCAGGCCCTGAAGCCGTGTCGAGACCGACGCGGCGAACTCCGTCATCTCGGCATATTCCGACGTGCTCTTGATCCGACCGTTGGCGACCGCGCCGCCATAATCGACGGCCATATAGTCGAGCAGCCGCCATGCGGTTTGCACGTCGCCGGGTTCGGCGATTGCCGCAGCAGGGATCAGCAGCGCCGCGAGCGCGGAGAGCAGCCGCAACGAGAGCATTGCCCGGATCAACGCGAGCAGACGCACTACCGCTCTCCCAATTCGCGCCGAGCGCCAGTGACGATTTCATAAGCGGAGTGGAGGAACAGGAGGGCGATGAGGCCGGCGACGGCGAGGTCCGGCCAGGCGCTTCCTGTCCACGCCACCAGACCGGCCGCGGCGATCACCGCCACGTTGGCGAGCGCGTCGTTGCGGCTGAACAGCCAGATCGCGCGAACATTGGCGTCCCCTTCCCGGAAACGCGCAAGCACCAAGGCGGACACGACATTGATCGCGAGCGCGACAACGCCGATTGTGCCCATCAGTTCGGCATCGGGCGCGGTTGCGTTCAGGGCGCGCCAAATCGCGAAACCGATTACGCCCACGCCAAGCGCACCGAGAAACAACCCCTGCGTCAGCGCGACCTTTGCCCTCGCCCGTGCGGACCAGGCAAGCGCGAGAAGACCGATAAGGCTGATCGACCCGTCCCCGAGAAAATCGAGGGAATCCGCTTTCAGCGCTTGGCTATCGGCGATGAACCCGCCGAACAGCTCGGCGACTCCGAAGCCGAGGTTGAGCACCACGACGGTCAGCAGCGCACGGCGATAGGCCGGATCGGTTTGCGCGCGCGCGGGCTCCCCGTGGCACCCGCAGCTTTCGGTAGAAGCATTCATGCGGCCTTCCTTACCACCTCCAGTCGCTGTAGAAGCAAGCGAAATGTGCGACACGTTCGCATAAGCAAGGATGGCATGATGAAGCCGGTGATGATTGGGCAGCTCGCCAGCGAGACCTCGACGAAGGTGACGACGATCCGCTTTTATGAGTCGATCGGGTTGCTCCGATCCGCCCCTCGCACGGCGTCGGGTCGCAGAACCTACGATGCCAGTGACATTGAGCGTTTGCACTTCATCCGCAACGGTCGCCGGCTTGGCTTCTCCGTCGACGAGATCCGTTCGTTGATGGGGCTGGCGCAGAACCCGGACCAGGATTGTGGTGCCGCCTCAGCTATCGCTGCTCAGCACCTCAAGGATGTGGAGGAGAGACTGGCGCAACTCGCGGTGTTGCGGGATGAGTTGGCAATGCTCAGCCAGAGCTGCACCAAGGCGCGCATGGCCGATTGTCGGATCATGAAGGCGATCGGCAAAGGCCACCCTCAAGCCGATCAATAATAATCGGCCAGCCTGAGCTCGCGCACATCACCCGAGGCCATCGTCAGCTTTACGAGGGTGCCAGCAGGCCGGGAGCGCACTTGCCAGAGCTCCCCACGCGTATAGTTCGCATCGATCGAATGGCCGTTCACCGCCACGATCCGGTCGCCGACCGCCCAGCCAGCCTTTTCCGCGGGACTGTTCGCCGCCACATGAACAACGGTGAGCGCCGTTGGTGAGGCTGCGAGGCCAAGGCCGCTACGGTCCTTCAGCATCGGCAGGCGACGACGAGGACCGAGTGGCCGGAGCCACACGAATCCGGCGGTCACGTCGAACACCACGTCGAATTGAGCGATCAGCGGTAGGCCGACATTGCCAACCGTGCTGGTGGAGAGCCAAGCTCTCATCCCGAGTGTGGGGACGTTCGAGACGCCAAGCCCTTCGATGTTGATGTTCTGGATCGTGAAAGCATCGTTGATACGCACACCATCGACGCCGCCGATCGCCGCGGTCGAGACGAGCTTCCCGTTCAACAGCCCTTGATCGCGGGCATAGGCCGACGAGAGCATCAGCGCGGCCGAGCTGCCAAGATCGATCATCAAGGGCACGGGAGGCAAACCCGAGACGGAAGCTCGAATGAACAGCTCCTGCTTGGCACCGCGCCCGAGCGCGACAGCGCGCCAGTCGGGACCGGCGAGAAACGTGCCTGACTTGACGACCGCCATACGCCTTTTCGCGAAATCGAGCGCGATGCAGCTACCCGTGAACATATCGGCACCGAGGAGGATATCGATCGGTCGTCCGAAGGCCGCCGACACTGAACTCAGATCACCAACGACGGCAAAGGGTAAGCGACGGGTTTCGCGGGCGAGCTGTACGTCGATGTCGCGGACCAGCAGCACCGGGGCCTTGGCGCTCAGCCCGCTAATCATGCGCCGCTCACCATCGTTCAAGCCGAGCTTCGCCGCGAGCGCCGTGCTCATGATCGACGCGCCGCTGCCACTGTCGAGCACCGCCCGCACCGGCACTCCGCGCACTTGTGCCGAAACAAGGAGGGTATCACCCGTGCCGACTTCCAGCGGCTCCCATTCGAGGTGAGCCGCACCGAAGTTCCACGAGCCCGCAGACCGGGAAGTCTGTCGCGCGAGCGTTGGAGAACCGAGCACCAAGCCGGTTCCACAGGCCACCAGCCGCGCCACTAATGAGCGTCGAGACATACCGATTGCTTCAACACGGGCCGTCAAAAAGCCACCTCCAGCCCCCCGTCCGCAGGAGAGCAAATTGCGGTTACATGCTCCAGCCACTGGAGGAGCAAGTGCTTTTGGTGCGCCCGAAAATCCTCAGAAGCGCTTGGAGAACTTTAGATGAAGGATGGTGCAGACCGCTTAGATGCCTTCCCGATAACGAACGGTTCCGGGGGACGCTGGGCCGATCGGGACCGCGAACGGTGTAAACGCTCGCGCTAAGTGGCGGCATTCTGATCGCGCTATTTGTCGGCGAGCGTCGCTACGCGGCTACCGGCTTGGTCTCGGCCGATCGCACATAGGCGTAGAGTGTTGGCTTGGAGATGCCGAGCATCGAGCAAATCTTGGCGATCGGCATCGTGTTCTCGTGGTAGAGCCTGACGGCCAGGTCGCGCTTGTCCTTGCCGAGTGCGGCCGGCCGGCCACCCTTCTTGCCGCGAGCGCGGGCTGCGGTGAGACCGGCCTGGGTCCGCTCGCGGATCAGGTTGCGCTCGAACTCCGCCAATGCCCCGAACAGGTGGAAGGTAAGCTTGCCCGACGTGGTGGTCGTGTCGATCGCCTCGTGCAGGCTCAGCAGCCCGACCTTTTCCTCGTCGAGGTAGGTCATCCATCCGATCAGATCACGGAGCGAGCGGCCGAGCCTGTCGAGGCGCCAGACCACCAGTGTGTCGCCGGCGCGAAGCAGCTCCTTCACCTTTTCCAATCCAGGGCGAGCGGCAGTCGCCCCGGAGGCCTTGTCGGTGATGACCTTCTCGCAGCCGGCAGCCTTCAGCGCATCACGCTGGAGGTCCAGGTTCTGCTCGGCGGTCGATACGCGGGCGTAACCGATTTTCATGCGTAGGGCCGGTGGCGCCCCGATCGGGCGCGGTTTGGGAAGAAAGTCGTCATCGGCAGGTCTATGTTGCCCTAGTTTTCTTTACCGGGTAGATTTACGTCGAACAGGCCGGTTTGGCAACGCGAGCGGACTCGCATGGCGATGGGCAGGCAAATCTCCGTTTTCCTTACCTGCGACACGGACCGTCGGCGGTGACGCATCCGGCGCTTGTCCCGCCGCTGGCGATCGAGCGCTACCGCGTCCTTGAACCGCACCTCGCCGATGGCATCCCGCTCGCGGACCTCGCCCGCACCGGCACGCTGAGCGAGCGGACGTTGCAGCGCTGGCTCGGGCGCTACCGTGCCGAAGGACTTGCCGGTCTCGCGCGTCTGCCGCGCAACGATCGGGGCAGGCTGCACCTGCCGGAACATCTGGTCGAACTGACCCGCACTCTCGCCACCAAGCGCCCGCGACCCCCGGTCGCCGCCATTCACCGAAAGGTGCAGGAACTCGCCATCGCGCATGGACACCGAACCCCCAGCTATGCGGCCGTCGCGCGTGTCGTCAGGGCGATACCGGCAAGCCAGATCGCCGCAGCCTCCGATCCGGCCGTCTACCGCGACCAGCACGAGCTAGTGCATCGGCGCGAAGCCGCGACCTCGAACGAGATGTGGCAGGCCGATCATACCGTTCTCGACATTCTCGTGCTCGATGATGCCGGAACCCCGGTGCGTCCTTGGCTGACCGTCATCGTTGACGATCACAGCCGAGCCATCGCCGGTTACTTCCTCAGCCTCGATGCCCCCAGTGCCCTCAACACGGCGCTCGCCTTGCGGCAGGCGATCTGGCGCAAGCCCAATCCCGAATGGATCGTCAGCGGCATTCCCGAACAGCTTTACGTCGACAACGGCTCGGATTTCATCTCCGAGCATATCGAGCAGGCGTGCATCGCCCTCAAAATCCGCCTCATCCATTCGCTGCCGGGGCGTCCTCGCGGGCGCGGCAAGATCGAGCGGCTGTTCCGCACCATCAACGACATGTTCCTGCCCGACCTGCCCGGCCACCTGATCGCGGGCAAGCCGCTGTCGGCGCCAGTGCTCACGCTCGACGAGCTGCGCGCCCGCTTCGAGGCGTTCGTGTGCGGCGTCTATCATCGTCGCCCGCATGGCAGCACCGGCGAACCGCCGATCACGCGCTGGCAGAAGGGCGGGTTCCTGCCCGCAATGCCCGACAGCCTTGAACAGCTCGACATGCTGCTCGTGCACGTGCCCAAGCCCCGTAAAGTGCTGCGCGACGGCATCCGTCTGATGGGCAGGCGCTATGTCGAACCCACGCTCGCGGCCTTCGTCGGCGAGCAGGTCGAGGCGGTCTATGACCCCCGCGACCTGACCGAGATCCACGTCTACCACCAGGGCCGGTTCGTCTGCCGTGCGCTCAGCTCCGAGCACGCTGGGCACCCGTCGTTGCGCGCGATCCAGCGCGCCCGGCGCGGCGCGAAGGAGCGCGACAAGCAGGTGCCTGCCCCCACGGAGACCTTCGATGGCGACCAAGAGGATACGGCTTCCCGGCCCACCACCTACCGAGGGCTCCGGCTCTACGCCGCTGACGATTGAGTTCCTGGTCGAGCAGCCGTTCCTGGCGACCCGCGAACATGCCCGGTTCGTCGAGTTTGCCGAAGCCTGCGCGCACTACCGCTATATCGGCGTGTGTCATGGCCGGCCGGGCGTCGGAAAGACGCGATCGGCGCGCGAGTTTTCCAGCTTCCCCGACCTGGGGGAATATGCCGCGCTCCGTCCCATTGCCGCGCTCCTTGGCGAAAAGGTCGCTCGCTGCCGCGCCGTCTTCTACACCGTGTCGGTCAGCAACACGCCCAAGACGATCGACGCGGTGTTGGGCCTCAACCTCATTAAGCTGGGCTATGCCCGGCTGACGGTCGCGGGCGGCTCGCAGGACGAAATCACCCATGACGCCGCCCGCATCGCCTGCCCCCTCGTCATCGTCGACGAGGCCGACCGCCTGACCATAAAGTCGCTCGAACATCTCCGCGACATGGCCGATCGCCACGGCTTCGGGCTGATCCTGATGGGTATGCCGGGCTTGGAGAAGCGCCTCGCCCGCTATGCCCAGCTCTACTCGCGGATCGGCTTCGTCCACGAGTTCAAACCGCTTACCGAGACCGAAATGCGGCTGCTGCTCGCGACCCACGCCGGCGATTTCGGGATCAGCTTCGACCCGGCCCAACTCGACGCGATCGAAGCGCAGGCAGCCGTGATCCGCATCACGCGCGGCAACTTCCGGCTCATGGAGCGCCTGTTCGCGCAGATGCGGCGGATCATGACCCTCAACCGCGTCGAGGAGGTCACCGCTGACATCGTTCAGGCCGCGCGCGATTGCCTCGTCATCGGACCCGGCAACTGACAAATAGCGCGATCAGAACGCCGCCATTTAGCGCGAGCGTTTACAGCTGGGGTGGCGAGTTGGTGTCAGAACCGACCGAGACTGTTGAAAAATGGCTGCTTGCGATGGTGACGAGGGCGTGATTCACTCCTGCAAGGCGGCAGGGGGTCACGGACATGATGGGTCGGCAGGTGGCACAGGGCGCACTGTTCTACGGGTTCCAGCTCGACGACCATGTGCCGGCCGGCCACCTGCTCCGACGCATCGACGGGCTGCTCGACTTCGGCTTCGTGCGCGAGGCGCTGGCGGCGAGCTATAGCACGAGCGGGCGGCCCTCGATCGATCCGGAACTGATGCTCAGGATGCTGTTGATCGGCTACCTGTTCGGCATTCGCTCGGAACGCCGCCTGTGCGAGGAGGTGCACCTCAATCTCGCCTATCGTTGGTTCTGCCGGCTCGATCTGGCTGACCGGGTACCCGACCATTCGACTTTCTCCAAGAACCGGCACGGCCGCTTCCGCGCCTGCGACCTACATCGTCTGCTGTTCGAGCAGGTAGTCGCGCGGTGCGCCGCGGCCGGACTGGTAGCGGGGCGCGACTTGGCGGTGGACGGCAGCACGATCATGGCCGACGCCAGTCGCGAGAAGAGGCTGAAGGGGGCCGACGCCGCAGACGAGCTCCGTGCCGGGGAAAGCATATCGCGACCCGTCGCCGAATATCTGGCGGCGCTCGATGCCGCGTTGCCGCCAAATCCCGATGAACCTGTGTCCGTCGATCCGACCAGCATCTCGCCGACCGACCCGCAGGCGGCGCTCACCTGCAAGCACGGACCGGCGCGCTACGCATACGCCATCAACCCCCTGCTCGACCTCGACACCGACTGCATCCTCGACGTGGAGGCGACGCCTGCCCGCTTCGCAGCCGAGGTGGCGGCGACCCGGACACTGGTGTCACGCGCCGGCATCAGGCTGGGCATCGAACCCGCCAGTCTCTCGGCCGACAAGGCTTATGGTAGCGGTCCGCTGCTCGGTTGGCTGATCGACCGGAACATAACGCCATACATCCCGGTCATCGACCGGACCCGCCAGCGGGACGCCTTCTTCACCCGGGATGCCTTCCGCTACGACCGGGAAGTGGATGCCTACCGCTGTCCGGCGGACAAGCTGCTCGGCTATTGCGGCACCAACCGGACCAAGCAGGTGCGCGTCTACCGAAGCCGGCCGGCCGATTGCGCCGCCTGCGAGCTGAAGCCGCAATGCACCATCGGTCCGAAGCGGGGTGTCACCCGGCTTGTCAACGAGGAAGCCCGCGATACCGTGCGCGCCCTTGCCGGCACCGACGCCTATGTGCACGCACGTCGTCGAAGACAGCGGATCGAGCGCGTGTTCGGCCACCTGAAACGCAACCTGGGGCTACGAACGCTCAAGCTGCGGGGCCTGGTAGGAGCCGCCGAGGAGTTCACCATGGCCGCCGCGGCATACAACCTTCAGCTGCTCGCCCGGCAAGCCGCGCCGGCCTGATACGCGGCGCATCATTCGGTGTCCGGCATCGCCAGCCATCCGCCACGCCGATTTCGCGCAGGCCTTTTTCAACAGTCTCGAACGGTTGCGACACCAAATATCGTTATTGTGGTGAGTTCGACCGACAGGGCCAAGTCTCGCTCATTGCGCGCTCTGCGCCCGCCATCATGTGCTTGTCGTGGAAGTAGGTGTTGACATCCGCCCAGCGCACATAGGCGGTCCGTAACCGATGACGATTGTAACGAGGTGGATCACAGACCCTCTGCTGGGCGATCATCATGTCAACTATGCCCTGGAGGTAAGCTCCGCAGCCCGGCTCGCCTGCCCGGCAGCTCGTGAGCAGCGCCAGACCCTGCATATCGCTTGGTGTTTCGTCTTGAGCGAGCGCGCCTGTAGGCGCCAGCGCGGCTGCGGCGAACAGCGCCGTCCACCAGTTCCGTGTCATAGGTCAGCTCCGTTGCACATTCGTTTTGTCCAATGCTGCACGGAGCCCGCGTGCGAGCTTCTGAGCATCGTCGTTCGCCCAGAAGTGCATGAAGAAGAGCCGGGGCTGGTCATCCAGCATGTGATTATGGAGCGCGGTCACCTCGATGCCGCCAGCGCGTAGCGCGCGGAGCACGGGATCGACCTCGGCCGCGGTGAGCACAAAGTCGCCGGTGATCGCCGCCCGGCCGGAGCCAGTCGGCTGAAAGTTGATCGCGGTCGCGGTGCCCATGGACGCTGGCGCGGGCATGCCGCCATCGCTCAGTTTCTCCGCGCGCGGAAAGCTGAACTGATACACGCCGCCGTTGGGCTTGCCCTTGCCATCCATCAGCCGGTCGAGCGCGGCGGTGTCGAGGGCGATTGGCGGCGACGAGCCCGCGCCAGCGGACGGCGGCTGCGAGTCCCTTGATGGTGCCGTCATCGGTGTACGGCTGGCGGCGAGCGCTTCGCGGAGGGCGGTCGCGAGCTTCACGGGGTCACCATGGCCGCCGATGTGCATGTACATGGTCGCGGGCGCGGAACGGAGCAGATGGTTGTGGAGCGCGGTGATCGTGAAGCCGGATGCCAGCAAACGGCTCATGACCGGATTTACCTCCTCATGCGTCAGCACGAGGTCGCCCATGATCATTACTTGGTCGCCCATGGGGTGGAACGCCGCCCAGGAGCCGAGGGCGAGCGCCGGCTTGATTGTCACACCGTCGAGCTGAACGTTCAGATCACTGCGGGGGAAGCCATAACGGCGAACACCATCGGGCTGCGTCGTTCCGGCTCGGCCAAGGCTCTTGTCCACGAGCGCCCACCTGTCGCGGTTCGCCTCGGGCGGTGCCGCTTGCGGGTTTGTCTGGGCGGCGGCTGGCGCAGCGAGCGCGATCGCCAGCGGGAGCAACAAGTGACGCAATGCTTCTCTCCTCGATCTCAATTGGTTTGTCGGCATGGGAAGCGTTGGCGTAGCGTCATCGTCACACCCGCCAACCGGGGCAGGTTGGCTGCATGACGGTTCTCTGCCGCCCACGCCAGGAAGATACGGCTCAGCTCGTCCGCTTGAACGCCTCGCCCGCAGATTCCGGCTTCGCTGCCGCCGTTGCCGAAAGCGGAAAGCGTCTCAGCGGCACCAGCGAGATACGCCTCGCAGCGGCCGTTCGCCTTCCTGTTCGTCTCGTCGGCACACGTCCGGTAGAACTGCGCTACCGTCTCATAGCGTGGTTGGGCCGGGGCAGACGAGGCCGCTGAGCACGGCAGCATGGCGGCAGTACCTGATCCAACGGCACGCATCGCGGTCTCCTCCTCCAAGTTTTAGCTCATCCAAGTAAACGATACAAGTGTACGTTCGTTGCGTCACTATGTTACAGGTGCTTCATGCCTGATGTTTCCTCGCCTGAGCCGCGCGACTGGCTGCTGCTGATCCCACAGCTTCCGTCCAAGCCCGCCTATCTGCGCGTGCGGGTATGGCGGCGCTTGCAGGCGATGGGAGCCGCCCCGCTCAAGAATGCCGTCCACGCGCTCCCTGCTCGCGACGACACCCGCGCGCTCTTCGAGGAACTCAGAGCGGAGATCACCGCCGGGGGCGGCGAGGCGCTGATCCTGGAGGCCCGGCTGGTCGAGGGGATGGTTGACGCGGAGCTTCGCGCCTTGTTCGACGCAGCCCGCGACGCGGATTACGAGGAGTTGGCGCGCGAAGCGCGGACGATCGCCGAGGCGGAATACGTGTCGTCAGCCGACGTTCGGCGCCTGCGTAAGCGCCTGGACGAGATCGCAGGGGTCGACTTCTTCGGGGCGCACGGACGGCAGGCGGCGGACGCCGCGATGACCCAAGCGGAGGGTCGCGCCGGCCGCCACCCCGACGTGAGCGGACCGGGAGCGCCGGAGCTGACGCCCGTGGAGCTGAAAGGCCGCACTTGGGTCACACGCCGTCACGTGCATGTCGATCGCATCGCGTCGGCCTGGCTCATACGTCGGTTCATCGACCCGAGCCCCAGCTTCAAGTTCGTGGATGGCAAGGACTACCAGCCCGAGCCCGGCGAGCTTCGCTTCGACATGGCGGACGCGGAGTTCACACACGAAGGCAACCGCTGCACCTTCGAAACGCTGACATATCGGACGGGGCTCGATGGCGATCAGGCGCTCGTTGCGCTTGCCGAGATCATCCACGACCTCGACATCGCCGACGACAAGTTCGGTAGGCCGGAAACCGCCGGCATCGCTGCGCTCATCAACGGCATCTGCGCGGGCACCGACGTTGACGTTGAGCGCATCGCCCAAGGGTCAGGCGCGCTCGACGGCTTCTACGCACATTTCACCAAGCGACGCGGCGCATAAGGGGAGCAGGACATGTCAAGCATCGAACATCCTGTCCCGGCGGGCGCGGCCCTGGATGAAGCCCGGCCGCCAGAGCTAAGTTATCCCGCGCTATTCCTGCGCTTCTTGCGCTTCGGCATGATGGCGTTCGGCGGACCCGTGGCACAGATTGCAATGATCCGGCGCGAACTGGTGGACGAGGAGCGCTGGATACCCAGCGACCGGTTCAACAAGCTCCTCGCGGTCATGCAGGTGCTCCCCGGGCCCGAAGCGCATGAACTCTGCGTTCATCTCGGCATCCGCGCCAAAGGACGGCTGGGGGGCCTTCTCGCAGGACTCGGCTTTATGTTGCCGGGCCTCGTGCTCATGCTCGCGCTCGCCTGGGCGTACACGCGGCTCCCGATCCAAGGAACGCTCCTCGGAGCCGCATTCCTAGGCGTCCAAGCAGCGGTGATCGCCGTCATTGTCCGCGCGGTCCATCGCATCGGTGAGCACATCTTGCTCGACCCGTGGCTGTGGGCCGCAGCAATTGCGGCGGCGGCTACATCGCTCGCTGGCGTCAGCTTCTGGATCGTGCTTCCGGCGGCCGGCGCGGCCTACGCGCTCGGCTCCACCGGGCGCTACGCCTTGGCTACGGTCGTGGTGTCTCTCGCAGTCGGCATGGCGGCCCTCACCTGGGGGGGAGGCCCGGAAGCCACGGGAGCCGCTGCCGGCGCTCTGGGACCCGCTCCCACCACCGCCGCCCTGTTCTGGGCCGGGTTGAAGGGCGGGCTCCTCACCTTCGGCGGAGCCTACACCGCGATCCCGTTCATCCGGAACGACACGGTGGGACGGGGCTGGATGACCGACGCGCAGTTCCTCGACGGACTTGGCCTTTCGGGCATCCTGCCGGCTCCGCTCGTCATCTTCGCCACTTTCGTCGGTTGGATCAGCGGCGGGCTCGCGGGCGCGCTAGCGATGACGGCTGGCATGTTCCTTCCCGCCTTCGCCTTCTCGCTCCTGTTATACGATCGGCTGGAAGCCGTGGTCGAGCACAAGCGGTTGCAGCTCTTCCTTGCTGGGGTGGCGGCCGGCGTTGTCGGCCTGATCGTGGTGACGGTCCTCGACCTCGCCCGGACTACGGCCGCGCGCACCCCGAGCCTAGTCACCAGCGCGCTCATCTTCGCTGTCGCGCTCGGGGTCATGTACCGCTGGAAGAACAAGCTCGCCACGCCCGTCGTGCTGGCGATCGGGGCTGCGATCGGCGTGGTTGGCCTGAGCTAGTCGACAAGCCACCGCAGCCCAGAGCCTCACCATCTCTAGTCCAATCCATCAAGGGGAGCAGAGCCGATGAAGATGCCGGTCCTTCGACAAATGTCCTTTATGCTCGCTTGTGTCGGGAGCGCTTCCCTCTGTACTCCCGCTCATGCGCAGGACGACACGCAAGCATGGGGCGCAGTAATCGCTACGGGTCCAGTACGCGGTGACCTATTCCTGTGGCTTGAAACGCAGGCCCGTGCGACCGATGATGTCGGGGGAGGCAGCCAATTTATAGCAAGGCCGGCGATCGGCGCGCGGATCGCACGCGACGCTCACGCAATCGCCGGTTACGCCTACATTCGCACCGATCCTGCTAATGGCCAGACAGTCAATGAACACAGGCTCTGGCAGCAGGTCCAGTTCGCCGCTGTTCGGGGACGGGGCGGAGCTCCGCTGGTTATCAGCCGCACGCGGCTCGAACAGCGTATGATCGAGGGCCGAGAGGACACCGGATGGCGACTGCGCCAGTTCGTTCGGTTGCAGGTGCCGATTGCGCGCGAAGGGGCGGTGCAGGCGGTCGCCTTCACCGAGGGGTTCTTGAATCTGAACTCGACGATCTGGGGCGCTCGTGACGGGGTGGACCAGTGGCGCACTTTCGTCGGCATTGGTGTACCGGTCGCGCACCGGGTGCGGATAGAGCCAGGCTATCTGAACCAACGCGTGTTTCGACGGGGAGAGGATCGTACCAATCACGTGTTGAGTGCAACTCTGTTCGTCGGGCTTTAACAAAAGCACACAGGCACGGTGGTGAAGTCGGCAAGTTCGGTTCGCCGTCACAATCCAGCTGATTCCGGGTACTCTCCACGCCTATCGCTGCTCTTCCGGCTTTATCCTGATTGTACAACTCACTGCCTTGCCCGTCTTGATCGCGGCCTTCGCGCACCTTTCGATCATTTCGCGATTCGCCGTCACAATTTTATCGCCCGCGACGATCGCGCTAAACGCGGTCGAGCTGGCGCTCTGCATCATCCGCTGCCCTGCTTCCCAACGGGGAAGGTCGAGCGTCCGTGCCGCCATTCGCTCGGGCCATTGCCAGCTCGCCGGCGCGACCTCGCGCGCGACGAGGCCGGGCAGGATCGCCCATGCAAGGATGCCCGCCGCCGCGCCGCCCAGCCCGAACCATAGCTGCCGGTTCTTCTGGTCCGCCCGTGTCCATGCGGACCCGGCGACGGCGCGAAGCTCGGCCATGATGCGGGCCTTGTCCTCGCCCGCTTTGGCGAGCGCCGCCTGGTCCTCACGCCGTGCGGCGTTGCCCGCTGCGGCGATCCGCTGCGCCATCTGCTCGGGCGTCATCGCCAGCGCCGGACTCCGCGCGATCACGTCATTGATGACCGCGATCCGGTCGGCCGTGGCGTCCACGCCTTGCTGCATCCGCCCCAGCGTCTCGGTATAGTCCGGCACGTCGATATGCGCCCGCTCGGCCGCCAATCCCTCCACGGCACGGCGTAGCAACGCCAGCTCGCGGTCCTGGCCTTCTATGACGGCGCGCAACCGGTCGAACGCCTCCGCCGGATCGCCGCCTTCCTGAATATCGTCGTCCATCGTCACCTACCGGCTCATGCCACGGTCGCGGTCGCGGCCAATCGTGACCGACTGCGCCAGCTCGTTTGCGATCGACCGGCCGCGCTCCATTTTCAATTCCAGCTCGGGCGCGCGACGGTGCAAAGCAGATTCGAGCTGCGGGTCGCGTTGCAGCCCGCCCGCGATGCTCTCCATGCGCTTGCCGAGCCGCTCCGCACCCGCACGGTCGCCAGCACGCTCCATGCTGGCCCGCGCCTCCTTCAAGCCCTGCCACTGCTCCACGAACCGGCCCGCGCGTTTCTCCGGGTCGATGCGGACCTGGCGCTCCGCCTCCATCGCCTTGGCCGCGCCGCCCGTGTTCCCCTCGGCCGCGTCACGCGCGAGCCGGGGGTCGCGCTCGATCGCGCTGGCAAGGTCACGCGCGCCATGCGGCCGCACCTGGTCGAGCGCGTCGCCGGCCTTCGCCAGCGCCTGTTCCTGGTGCGCCAGCACCGGCAACCCCTTGTCCCGCATCCGGCCTATATCGGCTGCGGCGCGCCCATAGCGTTCGATCGCGCGGGCCTGCGAGGATGCCAGCGGCCGATCGGCCGCGACACGATCCGGCGACGTCGCCTTCTCGGTCGCCGGCTTCGGCCGGAATCCGTCGAACATGCCCCTGGCCTTGTTGCGGACCTTCTCCACCACCTGGCGCGCGAGTTCCGGGAACCGGATCTCGCGCCGATCGGCGAACGCGCGCGCCTGGTCCTGCTCGGGCCGGGCATAGTCACCCGCCATGTCCTTGCCCCGGTCGCGCGACAGGGCGCGGACGAGCTGGCGCTGATCGGCGAAGTCATCGCGGCCATAGTGGAGCTGCACGTCGTCGCGGTGTCGCGACATGCCGACATAGGCGCTGTGCCGGTCCATGCCGGGGGTGGCGAGGACATGAGCACGATCGACTGTTACGCCCTGCGATTTGTGGAACGTCGCCGCATAGCCATGATCGACATGGGCATAATCCTTGGTGTCGAAGGCAACGCCGCGCCCGTCATCGAGGCGCACCGCCATGCCCTCGGGCGATACCCGCTCGATCGTCGCAAGCGTGCCGTTCTTGACCCCCATGCCGCGCTCGTTGCGCAGGAACATGATGCGGTCGCCGGTCGCGAACTGCCGCTCGCCGCGCTCGGCCTTCACTGTCACGTCGTCGCCAAGGTCGCCGGATGCGCGCAACCGGTCGCGCGCCTCGCCATTGAGGCTCTGCACCTCGGCATTGGTGTGGGTGAGGATGATCCGGCTTTTGCCCGGCTCGGCCTGACGCGCCCGATCCCAGCCGTCGACCAACTCGCCCCGCGCCGCCTCGCGCGTGTCGGCCGCGTGGACCATGCCGTTGCCGCCATAGGCATGGATCGCCTCGCCGGTGCGCCCGGTCGCCAACGCGCGGGTCGCATCACGCTGCCAGTCCTCGCGCTGCCGGCGTATCTCGGTGATCTCGGCCGCGCCGTGGCGCTCGGTGACGCTGCGGAACGCCGCGCCCGCCTCGATCGCCTGCAACTGCTCGGGGTCGCCGACCATTACGACCTTGGCCCCGGCATCGCGTGCCTGGGACAGCACCCGCTCCATCTGACGCGAGCCGATCATACCGGCCTCGTCCACCACCAGCACGTCCTTGGGACCTAGCTGCTCACGCCCCCGCCCCCATGCGTGTTCAAGGCTGGCGATGGTGCGGGACTGGATGCCGGACCCACCCTCAAGATTCTCGGCCGCGATGCCCGACAAGGCCGCGCCGCGCACCGTGTAGCCCTGCCCCTCCCAAGCCTCGCGCGCGACGCCAAGCATCGCAGATTTACCGCTGCCGGCATAGCCGACGACGGACGCCAGCCCCACGTCGCCGGTAACATGATCGAAGGCGTCACGCTGCTCGGCCGACAGGACAAGACCACGCCCCTCGGCCGCGCTGATCGCGGCGTCACGCTGCCGGTCGCCGACGCCATGCCCGATACGGCCTGCCAGCTCGTCGCCGGCACGCTCAAGCCGATTCTCCACCGCGATCATATCGCGGGAAGTAAACCGCTCCTGGTCGCGACCGTCCTTCCCCAACGCGACCAGCTCGGGGCTGGCGCGCACCGCCCCCATCACCTGGTCGAACTGCTCCTTGCCGTCGCTGTGTCGGAACGCGAACGTCGCAAGGTCGCGGGTGGTGAACGTGGCCTGCTGCCGCATGATCGCGTCCAGCGCGACATTGGGGTTGGCGATGATCTTCTCGCCGTTCTCGCGGGCGATGCGCGTGTGATCCTCGATCCGCTCCGCCTCAAGTCCCTGCTCCGGCCGGCGCGATGCTGCGGGTCCGATCTTGTGTTGCGGCTCCAGCCCGATCCCCTGCGCCTCATAGGAGCGATGATCGATCCGGCCCTCAAGCCCCAGCTCGGCCATGCGCTCGTTGACATGCGCGCTCCACGCCTCGCGCCAGTCCTTCAGCAGCTCGGTGCTGTTCCAATCCCGGTTCTTCTTCCCGAACCCCTCCGGACCGACTTCGCGCATCGTCATCATTACATGCGCGTGCGGCTTGGGCGTGTCGTCCTTCGCCTTGTCCCAATGCACGTTCAGGTCCGCGACCATCCCGCGATCGACAAACTGCTTCTTCACGAAATCGCGGGCGAGCTGGACGCCCTGCTTCTCGTTCATCTCGCGCGGAATCGAGAACTCCACCTCGCGGGCAAGCTGCGCGTCCTTGCGCTTCTCGCCTGCCTCCACCTCGTTCCACAAGGTTGTGCGGTCGTTTAAACGCTCCGGTGCGCCCTCTGGCAACATCACCTCGGAGTGGATCACGCCCGCCTTGTTGCTGAAATCGTGATCGCGGTTCAGCCGATCATCGTGCAGCTCGGACGCGGAACGATAGGCGGCGCTCGCAACCGCACTCGATCCGTTCGCGCGGCTCACAACCTTGGCGGAGAAGTGGTAGATCGCCATGACGCTCCGCACACTGCCCTACTTAGCGCACGTCGGCAACGACGTATAAGCGCGCACTCACAATCCGCTACGCTCCTCGTGACTGACTCGCTGGCGCTTTCCGATCGTTCTGGCTTTACCCTCATACCGGGTGCGCTAAGGTGCTGTCGTTCAAGGCGCGGAAGCGACACGATGCCGACACTGGGTACACTGACTGCAACCGGCGTGATCTACGCTATGGCGGCGCTCGCTGAAATCGCGGGCTGCTTCGCTTTCTGGGCGTGGATAAAGCTCGGGCGGTCGGCATGGTGGATCGCGCCGGGCATGATCGCGCTGGCGCTGTTCGCGTTCCTGCTCACCCGTGTCGATGCCGATGCTGCGGGGCGGGCCTACGCTGCCTATGGCGGCGTCTATATCGTCGCGTCGCTGCTATGGCTGTGGCTGGTCGAGAACCGCGCGCCTGATCGGTGGGATATGATCGGTGCGACCATGTGCATCGTCGGCGCCGGCGTGATCCTGCTCGCGCCACGATCTGCTTCATGATGGAGGAATAGATGCGGAAGGTTCGCGATTACGATGCCGAGCTGAAGGCGCTGAACGACAAGGCCCGGACGCTCAAGGCGAAGCGGGTCGAACAGCTCGGGCAACTGGTCGCCGCTACGGGTGCGGATGCGCTCGATGCGGAAACCCTCGCCGGGGTGCTGCTCGATGCGATCGGATCGAAGGATGCGGGCGCGAAGGAGGCATGGCGTGTGAAGGGCGCTGCCTTCTTTCAGCGGCGCGGGCGCAAACCTGTCCCGAGCGAAGTCGAGGGGGGTAGCGGCACTGCTGCAATCGACGGATCGGGCGCTGCGACTGAACCGGGCGGCGACGCTGCGCGCGGAAGCGGCGGAACGTCGTAGCGATACGCGGGGCTGGGTCATGCAACGCCGCGAACGCACCCGTCACCTGATCGAGCTGGGCGGCCTCGTCCAGAAAGCCGGCCTGGTCGAGCTGACCGACGACGATCGCGCCACGCTCTACGGCGCGCTGCTCGACCTAGCGGGACGCGCGCGCGGCGATGATGCCGGCGACGCGCTGGCGCTCTGGAAGCGGCGCGGCAAGCGAGCGTTTGATGCGGACGCGGAAACGATGGAAGCGAGCTGATGGCGGATTTCGATATCGAGGCGGTGCGGGCGGAAGTCCGGGCGATGGATTTCGTGCGCGGTACGCCCGTGGAAGTCGCCATGTGGCGCGAGGATATGGCGGAGTCGCGCGCCAACCTCGTCATCGAGGACATGATCCCGACGCCCAACGATGATGCGTTTTTCGATATGCTGCTAGACGAAGGGGTGTCCCCTCCCCTCGTCTCGCAAATCCTGCTCCGGCTGCTCGATCATCCCGACGCCGATCGCTCGTTGCCGATCACGCCCATGATGGCGGCGGAAAGCCGCTAGGATGGGCATCGCGCGCGCTACCCGTAACCTTGCCCGCACTGCCCGCGCCAATCCGATGTGGGCGCTGCTCGGCATCCTGCTCGCCCCCTTCCGGTTCGCCCGTCACATCATCGGCATGGGCATGTTCGCGATCGTGCTGTTCCTCGGGCTGTTCGCCCTGCTGCTGCTATCGATCTGGTTTTTCGAGCTGGATAAGAACGGCGTGGTCCCCCAGCTCGGCTTTATCGGGATCGGCGGTGCCGTGGTGCTGGTCACGGCCTGGATGTTCGTTCTGCCCCTGCTCCGCCGGTTCGACTATGACGATCGCGCCGACACGCACGGCTCGGCCCGCTTCGCCAGCGCCGGCGAAGCCCAGGCCCTCAACGACGATCACGGCCTGCTGATCGGCCGCGACGTGAAGACCGGCAAGCCGCTGCGCTATGCCGGCCCCGCGCATCTGCTGACGATCGCGCCGGCCCGCACCGGCAAGGGCGTCGGCACCATCATCCCCAATCTGCTGGAATATCCGTTCGCGGTCGTCTGCATCGACCCCAAGGGCGAGAACGCCCGGATCGCCGCGCGCCAGCGCGGCAAGTTCGGCGCGGTCCATGTCCTCGATCCGTTCGGCGTCACCGGCCTGGCCTCGGCGGCGTTCAATCCGCTCGATCGTATCGACCCCAACGGCCTCGATCTCGCCGACGACTGCATGACGCTCGCCGACGCGCTGGTCCACGACGCGCCCGGCGAAGCCGGCGACGCGCATTGGAACGAGGAAGCCAAGGCGCTGATCGCCGGTATCCTGCTCCACATCATCACCACCGAACCGCCCGCCACTCGCACCCTGGACACGCTCCGCGACCGGCTGACGCTCGCTCCGGCCGCATTGGCGGCGCAGCTCGCGGCGATGCAGGCGCAAGGTGGCCTGGCCGCGCGCGCCGCCAACCGTCAGCTCGGCAAATCCGACCGCGAAGCTGCCGGCGTGCTGTCGGCCGCGCAGCGCCATACCCACTTCCTCGACTCCCCACGCATGGCGACGGTGCTGGGCGGCTCGGATTTCACGTTCGCCGGGTTGAAGGATGCGCCGGCGACGGTGTTCCTCGTGCTGCCGCCCGATCGGCTCGCCAGCTATGCGCGCTGGCTGCGGCTGATGGTGGCGCAAGCCCTGACCGAGCTGGCGCGCGCGCCGGGTCGTCCACCCTGGCCGGTGCTGTTCCTGCTCGATGAGTTCGCGGCGCTCGGCCGTCTCGAACCGGTCGAACGCGCGATGGGGCTGATGGCGGGCTATGGCGTCCAGCTCTGGCCGATCCTGCAGGACGTCCACCAGCTCCGCGCCCTCTACGGGCAACGCGCCGGCACCTTCCTGTCGAACGCGGGCGTCCTCCAGGTGTTCGGGGTCAACGATCAGGACAGCGCCAAGCTGGTCTCCGATCTGGCCGGGGAGGAAACCGTCGTGTTCGAGACGATGAGCCGCGCGATCGACGCGGAAGAAAGCGGCCTCTCGTTTGGTCAGCAGCATGTCGGCCGCGCGCTGCTCACCCCCGATGAAGTCCGCACACTGCGCCCCGACCGCCAGCTCCTGTTTCTCGCCGGGCAGCGCCCGATCATCGCGGCCAAGCTGCGCTACTATGCCGATCGCGAGTTCGCCGGGCGGTTCGATCCGGCATGATCGATCGCGGCTAAGTCGCTGGGCTGCAAACTAACGGGTCGATTTAAGCCCCGCTGGTGAGCTTGGGCGCAACCAGCGCGGGACAACATGTCGAAAGCCCCTTCCCTGCCCTCACCGCGCTCCTGACGGTCGCTACGGCACGTTCCGGTCGCGACCTCGCCCACTTTCTTCCCGCCAAGCCTGCGGCCGGTAGGCCGCCCGGTGACGCCGAAGGCGGCACGAAACGAACTACGCATTGGCCGTTAGGCCAATTCCGCATTGTATATTTCTAACTCTGGCTGGATTCATTCTGCCTCTCTGAATCACGTTCCTGGTCCATGATTGCTCGCCCGATCCGGGCAAGGATCGCGGCTAGGCCGGGATCGTCGATGAGCTGGCCCGGCTGCTCATCGAGCGGTAGCCTGGCAATCATCACCCTGCCCTCCTCGGCCGCTGCCTGCCGCCGATCGCTGTCGTCTTCTGGCGGTGGAGGCGTCATGCCACGCTCGACCTGCGGCGGGAGCATCAAGCGGTAGGCGTTCGAGGTCTGTTTGACCTGGGGGCCGCGCATTCCTGCGTTGCCGGTCGGCACATAGCGACGCAACCAGTCGAGGAAGCCATGCGCCTTGAGCCGCTTGAGCGCATCCACCACGGCCGCGATCGAGCGGCCGATGCGAAGCGCCAGCGTCGCGATGGCCGGATCGAGTCGGCCTGTCTTGTAGTCGATCAGGCGAAGCAACTCGCGCAACACCTCAAGCCCGACATGGCCGATCGCGCCATTCTCGCGGTTGTTGCGCTCGCGCCGGTGGGCAAGCCGTTTCAACCGGTCATATTTCTCGGCCGCCTGCATGAAGCGAGCGACGTTCTTGGGACTGAACGGTTGCCAGAACCGCCCTTCCCGGCCCTCCTCGGTGCGGCTGTAGCGGTGGACCCGCTGGCCGGTCTGACGGCCGGGCCGCCTACCCTTCGCCCCTCCAAGGGCCTCGAACACAGTTTGCATGGAACCTCCCGTCGTTCGGTCGGCCCGGCTGCTGGCGGCAATCCTTCATGGACAAAGCTCTCCCGTTCTCGAAAACAGCGTTTTCGAGTTGACTTCGCGTCCGATCTGCGGGAGGCTGTTCCTGCTACAGAACGCGGGCCTCCGCCCATCAGACTTTCCGAGAGCCCGGCCGCCAAGCCGGGCTTTCGTCGTTTTGGCCCTAGCGGTGCCACCCGCTACGATCGCCACGGCGAATCGGCGAACGTGTCCGCCGACACCAAAGCCTGTCAGATTCCTATGTCTTTGGGAAGTGCGCTCTATAATGCTGGCGCAATAGGTCAGGTGTTCACGTGTTCACACATTCACACGTGAACCTGTTCACTTCTCGATGGGCTGATTGTATTTCTGGAGAATGTCGAGGACGGCCTCGGTCAACATCGCCTCGATCGTGCTGTCTTCCTTGACGGCGAGGATCGCGAACGCTCGGGCAACCGCCGGATCGAAACGACCGGCGATCGACTTCTTGCCGATGCGATTGCGCTGGCGACGTGGCGCTTCGATCGGCAGCATCGGTTCTTCAACCTCTGCGGGCGTGCCGGTCGATTTCCTGGCGTTCGTCGATCTTGCCACCCCCAAAGCTCCTAATCTTGTGTTCACACGTTCACATATTCACACGTGGACAGTTATCGCTCGCCAAACGGATGCTTGCCGTGCTGGCGCATGAGCAGGTCGATGGCTTCGCCAAGGAGCGCCTGCAACGTCGTTCCCTGCTCGGCCGCCAGCATGTTCAGACCGCGACTGACCTCGGGGCTGAAATAGGCGCTCACGGCCTTCTTGCCCTGCCGGGTCTGCGCGCGGGTGGCGGGCGTCGCCGTCGCCTGGTCGGGGCTGTCGCCGATCGCGCCAGCCTTCTCCACCCGCTGCTGCTTCATCGCGCCAAATTTGCTCATGCCGCGCCCCGCTTCTTGTTCATCCGTGAACGTGTGGACACGTTCACCTGTCCACTTGTCCACGCCCATAGCGCGGCGACCTCCTCGGCCGCTTTACCTTCGGGTTCCAGCTCGATCGCGGTTTTCCCCTGCGCCGTGCTGTGATGATAGATCGCCCGCTGGGTGAGCATGACGGGCGCAACGTCTACGCCCATGCCGGCGACGCCATCGCTGCCCTCGATCAGCTCGCGGGCATCCCGGTAGGTTGTCGGCGCGCGCTGGGGGCCGCCCATGAACAGCACGAACGCGGGCTTGCCGCTCGCCTGCACAAGCTCGGCCGTCATCTCGACGGCTTTGAGGTCGAAGGCTTGCGGACGACACGGAATCAACACCAGGTCTGCGACCTTGCAGGCCTCCCGCGCCATGATGTCGGCATGGGGCGGGGTGTCGATCACCACCAAGTCGGCCCCGAGTTCGGCCGCTTGTTGGAGCTTGCGGGGCAAAAGGGGAGGGGAGGCGCAATCGACCACCTCAAGGTCCGACGATCCGCGCCACTCGCTCCAGTGGCTTGCCGTCGCCTGCGGGTCGGTATCGAGAATCAACACGGCAAGCCCCGCGCCCGCCCCGGCCGCGGCTAGGT
>NZ_JAIXHL010000029.1 GCF_030145815.1 Sphingomonas sp. | reverse complement strand
GGCTATCAGGGCGCGGCTTCGGCGACCGGCACTCGGGGCGCGGCTTCGGCGACCGGCTATCAGCGCGCGGCTTCGGCGACCGGCTATCAGGGCGCGGCTTCGGCGACCGGCACTCGGGGCGCGGCTTCGGCGACCGGCTATCAGGGCGCGGCTTCGGCGACCGGCGAGCAGGGCGCGGCTTCGGCGACCGGCTATCAGGGCGCGGCTTCGGCGACCGGCGAGCAGGGCGCGGCTTTCTCAACTGGCATCTACGGCAAAGCCTTAGCTGCCGAGGGCAACTCCATCCACCTTGACGAGCGCGACCCTTACACCGGGGCAATCTTGCACGTCTGGGCAGGCATCGCGGGGCGCGACGGCATCAGGCCTGGCGTTTTCTATACCCTTCGCGACGGCAAGCCGGTCGAGGCCTGACGCTGATCTCTGCCGCCTTCGCGGGCGGCAGCATTGAGCGCCAGGATGAGGACCCGACGATGCAGCTCGAACATACGATTTACATGAAGCTAGGATCAGCCGAGCTCGCTATCGCCGTCGATTTTACGGTGACGCGAGGACGGCCGGCGAGCGGTCCAACCTACGACTGCGGCGGCGAACCCGCCGAGCCCGCCGAAGCGCAGATCGTCGCCGCTCAGGCTGTGATCGTCGAGCCGGCGGTTCCGGCCCTGCGCCGGCCGGAGAAGCGGGAGCTTAAGCCCGTGCCCGATTGGATGCTCGCCCTGATCCGAAACGATCCCGACATCAACGCCGATTTGCTCGAAGCGGCTGGAGCGGACGCATGATCGCCGATCTCGCGCTGATCGCCATCACGATCGCCATCGTCATCGGCGTGGCGATCCATGGCACGCGCCCGCTGCCGAACCGCAATGACGACTGGACAGGGGAAGACGAATGATGATCGACACCGCGCCCCAGGCGAGAGCCGCCCAAGAGGCCCCGCGCTGGATTTGCTCCGACGAGATCGAAGCCTTGCTGATCCGCGTATCGCGGTTCGCCGAGAACAACGGCGCGCGGAAGATGGTCGGGTTCCGCCGCTGCATCTCCAGCCTCAACACTGCGCTTGCCGCCCGAGGCCGCACGAGCAGGAGCATATCGGTCGCGATGGCCTTGCGCCATTTCCACAGCTTGAATCGGTCGATCATCGAGCGCAATGCGCGGAGGCGGAAGTCATGAACGGGAAGGTAGCCGCGCCGCTCAGCGCGAGAGCACAGAAGCTCTATGCTCGCGTCCAACAGGGCCACTTCTATCGCGCCTACGAAGATCGTCTCCCGAAGGCGATGAAAGAGCTTGAGGCGCACGGCCTCGTCTCCATCGCGGGGCGGGTTGTTGTCACCGCTGCTTGCTACGTCCCTACGTCCGGTTACACGCCGCACGTCAACGAGAAGTTCGACCGATGAACGGTGCAGCACCGATAATGTGCCGCGTCATCGACCTTGAGACGACGGGCCTGCCTGAGAACGAAGCTGCCGAGATCATCGAGTTCGGCCGGTACGATGTGCGCGAGGCTGCGCTTGGCGATCCTTGGGTGACGCTGATCCGGCCGCGTGGCCCGATCCCGCCCGAGACGAAGGCCGTCCATCACATTACGGAAGACGACGTGAAGAACGCGCCCGAGGCCCGCGACGTGTGGGGCTCGTTTTTCGAAGGCATGGCCGATGGCGATATCCTCGTCGCGCACAATGCCAAGTTCGAGATGCATTTCCTGGGCGAAACCGGCTCGCGCTGGCGCTGGATCGACACGTTCAAGGTCGCGCGTGTCGTCTGGCCTGATGCACCGGGGCACGGAAATCAGACGCTGCGCTACTGGCTGGAGCTACCCTGCGATCGTGACGAGGCGTGGCCGCCGCACCGGGCTTTGCCTGACGCCTATGTGACGGCGCATCTCCTGATCCGGCTGATGTCGGAAAAGACGATCGAGGAGATGGTCAAGATCAGCCTGTATCCGGCGCTCGCGCACAAGATCACGTTCGGCAAGAAGCATAAGGGCTGGCTCTACGCCGACACGCCGACCGATTACCTCCAGTGGATTCGCGACCAGTCCGACATGGACGAAGATACGAAGTTCTCGGCCGGCTACTGGCTTAAGAAGCGGGGTGCGCGATGAGCACCGCCGCAACCACAGCCCGCGCCGTCATGATCGGCGATCGGTTCTTCTGCGGCTTCAACCGCTCTGGGGCAGTCCGCACCGCGTGGTGCATCGCGGGCGCTCGCCTCTTCCAGGCGCGCGGCACAGACCACGAGATAGACCCCGTTCTGTCTCGACTGGAGAAGGCCAGGAAGCGGCCCGCTATCGTCACCGTCACCGTCGAGGGCGCGCGATGACCCAATCCGCCCGCATGGCCCGCGAAGACGCCCTGACGGAAGCACTTCGCGTCGCAGATACGGCGATCGGCAGCGAGCGCCCAGAGCCCCAAGCTTTCCGCATCATCGCTGCGATTCGCGAGCTGCGCGACGCTGCGCCGGCCCGCGTCACCAGCCTGAGCCGGATCGACTATCTGGAGCGCGTGCAGCGTGACGCACGGATTGCCTGGGGCGGGCGCTGGCAGGGAAACCGCACCGGCCCGGAGCATGACGCCACTGCCGGCGTGGACACGCCTCTAGGCCGCCTCCGCGTCGTTGTGTGGCGCAGGCCGTGGAAGGGCGAGAGGCGCGGCCAGCGCATCGCCTGGGCCGGCGAATACTACCTGAACGACGAACCTATCACCGTCGCCGAGATCAAAGCCGCTGGGCTTGCGCAACGGCCCACGACGCGACGCCGGCAGAGGAAGGATGGAAAGCCATGACCGAGGAGACCACTGCCCCGCTGACGCCCGCCGAGTGGGGCATCGCTGCCGCTTGCCTTGAAACCTGCGATCTGAACGATTGGGCCGGCTGCGCGACTTGGACGTTCCTGCCCGAGATCACAAAGGCGCAGCGTCAGATGATCCGCAGCCTGGTCGCACGCGGCCATATGGCGATGACGCGCGGCGGCACCGATGAGGACGGCCAGCTTATCGGGGGCACATTTTACCATGTGACCAGCCAAGGCCGCGCCGCCCTTGCTTGGACCCCGCAGCGGGAGCTTCCCCTGTGAAAAAGCGCCCGATCTCCGAACAGGAGCGCGAACGCGAGCGCTGGCGTCTGCGAATGCCCCGGCGATGGGGCAAGAAGAACACCCGGCCTCGCTCGCTCTGGCTTTTTGAGGTTCACCGGACGAGGTGGCGCAATCGAGATTTACCACTCGACCGGCGCATCGCTCGCGCCGCCCGATACCAGACTTAACCATCTGTAAACCATCCTACCCCGCACAGAACGGAGAGGATCAACATGGACATCGTCAGCACCCTTCGCGCCTGGAACGATATGAAAGCCCTGTTCTTGCACCGCGAGGATCGAGAGCGCCGCGAGCGCGGGTTGCCGCCACTGGAAACCGAGTTCGAGCAGGAGGCGCAGCGCTTCCGCGAAGCCTTCGACCCGCCCGCCCGGCCCATCACCATCGCGCACTTGACAGCGGTTTAAACTCGCCCATAGTGTTGTGATATTCACAACGGACGCATCACATGGCAACGCCCGATATCGTCATCGTCCTCACCCCGTTCGCGCTTCTTTTTCTCGCGATGTTCGGCGGCTTCACCTGGGATCACGTCGTCGCCGCGAGGCGTGTCCGCTGATGTCCGCGCACATCACCGTAAACCCGGCGTTCGAGTCGCTGAGCGCCGCGGTGAAATCGTTGCCGCTCGGGAACTGTCATCTCGAAATCGAGATCGCCGACACGCGCATCACGATTTTCGGCGACGAGCGGCACGCGGCCGGCCTGGGCCAGATTGCCGCGCTCCTCAAACAGACATTCGCCCCGCGCCCGGTTTCGGAGATGCCGCCGCGCGAGCCCGCAAACCCCGACGACATTTCGTTCTAGGAGAGCCCTGATGGATTTCGTGACCGTTGAGGGCCGCACCCTCAAGCATGCCCTGCGCCCAATCGTTGACGTGATCGAACGCCGCGACACGATCCCGATCCTGGGCTATCTGCGGCTCTCGCTCAGCGGCAGCACGCTTAAGATCGAGGGGACCGATCTCGACATCACGGTCATCACATGGATCGACGTGATCGACGGAAAGGGTGAATGGACGATCTGCCTCGACTCTCGCACGCTGGACGGCATCGCGGGCGTGGCCGGCGTCATGCCCGTTCGCATCGAGCGCCCCGCCGAAGACAAGGCAGGCGAGAACGCCAACATCATCCTTGGCGACGGCGACGCCTCCTATGAGCTGCCGACGCTCCCGGTCTCGGATTTCCCCGACATCCTCTCGTCGGGATTTGACAGCGCGATCGACAAGTTCACCAACGGCCAGCTAGCCGCTTGCCTTAACAAGGTCGATTGGTGCATCTCGACCGAAGAGACGCGATACTATCTCAACGGCGTGTTCTGGGAAATCGGATCGTCAGGACGGCGCTTCGTCGCCACGGACGGACACCGCCTGTCAACCTGCTGCTACAGCCCCGACCCAGGCAATAACCCCGGCTACATCATCCCCCGGAAGACGGTCGCGATCCTGACCAAGCACCTTGCCGGCAAGGATGTGGAAGTCTTCGGCGACCTGGGCAAACCGACCGCGCTGGAGTTCCGAGGCGGCGGCTTCGTGATCCGATCGAAGATGATCGACGGGACGTATCCCGACTGGCGGCGCGTCGTTCCGAAGACATCGGAGTTCACCTTCGCCATGAAGCGCGTCGAGCTGATCGACGCGATCAATCGCTCGGCCGTCATCAGCAGCAAGGAGCGCGGCCGGGCGATCCGCTTCCACAACCACGAGGGCCGCATCGCGATCGAGCGGAAGAGCCCTGACTACGGGACTGCGAAGGTGAAGACCTCTGCCGCGTGGCCGACCGTCGATAAACGAGCCGCCCCCGATTTCGGCTTCAACGGCGGCTATTTTCTCGACATCGCGCGGAACTGTGAAGGCGATCTCTCTGTCGAGATGACAGACGCCGGCTCTCCTTTCAAGATTAAGGATGCGGACCCGACGATGACGCGCATCATCATGCCGATGCGGGTTTGAAATGCCGCTCCCCGACTGGAGAAAGATGACCCCCGCCGAGCGGACGCAGGCCGTGTCGCCTCTCCGTGCTGAGGGGTTGACCGCAACCGAGATTGCGGCCCGCTTCCAATTCGTGACGCGGAGCGCTGTTCTTGGGCTGCTTCACAGGAACCGCGCAACGATCGCAGCCGCACCCGAGCGGAAGGCCAAGCCGAAGCCGCCACCGAAACCCAAACCAAAGCCGCAAAGAGTGAGCCCGGCCGAAGGCCCGCGAGAGCTGCCGCCCGAGCCGGCTGGGCAGAACGCCAAGCCGTTTCTGGCGGATGGCGGCGGCTGTAAATGGCCGCTCTGGGATCGGCCCGATGCGGTCTCCAAGCTCCTCGTCTGCGGCGAGGCGCGCGCGGCCGGTCAAGTCTATTGCGCGCACCACCACATGCGCGCCAGGGGCTCCGGGTCGCAGGGCGAGCGCTCTGCCGTCCGTGCGGCTATGAAGGCTCGGCTATGACCCCCTTCGCCTCCGTCGCCCTCTTCCGCCGGAACGGCTCCGTCGTGTTCAAGGCCCCGCGCAAGGAATCGAGCGCGGAGAAGACCCAGGCGCGGAAATCGGCGTCGCGGTTTTGGAGCGGGTCGATCGTTGAGCCCGACAAGCTCACCAAGCTCGTCGTGCTCGCGGTGGGCGGCGGCCTCGTCCTGATCGGCGAGCGCCAGCCCGGCCGAGCGTGGATGGAATACCGCATGACGCCCGCCGAGGCGGCCAAGCAACCGCACCTTGCCGCCTGCCTCTCAGAGCTAGGCGTTGACGCTGATCAGGCCCCGCCGCCGCTGCCTGACACGCTGGAGATCAATGGGGCGATCTACAGGAGGGAGATATGATCCACCCGGATTTGCCGCTGAAAGCCCTGAGCATCATGCAGCCGTGGCCGTGGCTGATCGCTCACGGCTTCAAGGACATCGAGAACCGCTCGCGCCGCACCCACTATCGCGGCCCGGTCGCGCTGCACGCCGGCAAGAAGGCGGATCAGGAAGCTTGGGACGATTTCGTCGCCGGCATCCACCCCGTCACCGGCGAGCCAGCACCGCATTTCGACCATGACAAGACGGTCGACCTTCGCGGCGGGATCGTCGGCGTCGCCGATATCATCGACTGCGTCGAGCAGAGCGCGAGCGAATGGTTTGTCGGCCGCTATGGCTACGTCCTCGCCAACGCGCGGCCGGTTCCGTTCGTCCCCTGCCGTGGCGAGCTTGGCTTTTTCGACTGGAGGCGGAACCTGTCATGACCGAGATACCGGCAGACGTTTTGCAGTCGGCTCGCGAGGCCATCGCCGCGCGCGTGCATGAACCATCGCGCGGCCAGTACCTTTCGGGTCAGCACGACAGCTTCGCCGTCATCCAGGCATGCGCCGCCGCCATCCTCGCCGAGCGCCAGCGCGCCGCCCGCGTGGTGGCGAACCACAACCGCAAGGGCCGGGAGTGGATACCGGACAGCCTATGGGGCTCGCTTACACGCGAGGCCGTCAGGCGGATCGAATCGGGAGAGCCCGCATGAGCGAGATACCGGCAGACATCACCGAAACGGCAAAGCGCATCGCCGGCTTGGAATGCCGTTGCACAGAAGGATGCGGCGATTGCGCCGATGGCCGCGCTGAGATTATCGCTGCTGCCATTTTTGCCGAGCGCGAACGCTGCCGGAGAATTGCGAAGTTCCACTCCCATCACGCGCTTTGGGCTGGCCTGCTGCCTTATCCTTGGGACGTGGACACGGAGAAATTTGGGATCGGCCTCGCACAGAGAATCAGCAAATCGATCGGGGGCAAGCCATGAACACAGCCTTCCTTCTCATGGCGCAGTACGACGGCCGGGCCGTAATCCCCGTCGAGGACGTGTGTCGCGACTATTTTAGCCACATGACGCCCAAGCAGCTCCTGCACAAGACGACGGCCGGCGAGATCGATTTGCCCGTCATCCGAATCGAGGCAAGCCAGAAATCCGCGAAGGGCGTCCACCTCCAAGACCTCGCCTCATACATCGATCGCATGCGGGCTATCGCCCAGAAGGAATGCGATCAGCTCCACAATCGGCGTTGAACATCCCTATAACATCGCGAGATCGCAACGCCGCCAGCCCCGTGTTTGGCGGCGTTTTCGCGCTGTTCGGCACCATCCATCATGGGTGCAGTCGAGAATCGCCATGACGACCAAGCGCCTGTCATCGTTGTCTTTCCTTAGAAATATCGTTGCGAACCTGCTGCGCTATCGTGTGATAATCGCCACGTTTAGAAACGTATGGCGTTATAAGGCCGCATCTCTTATAACCATGTGAGATCGGCAACAAGGTTGTTATAAGCATGGGCACCATCGTTGAGCGAGCCAGGGCGAATGGCTCGACCGCATTCCTCGCCAAGATCAGCATCACGCGCAACGGCAAGATAGCCCACCGCGAGAACAAGACCTTCGATCGCCGGGCAGCCGCCGCCGCATGGATCGCCAAGCGGGAGGAAGAGCTACGCGCACCCGGAGAGATCGAGCGAGCGAAAACCGCTCACATCACCCTAGCGGATGCGATCGACAAATACACCACCGAGAGCCGAGGCAGCATCGGGAGGACCAAGACGCAGGTTCTCAACGCAATCAAGGCGCACCCGATCGCCGACATGCCATGCGGCAAAATCTCCAGCCCGGACATCGTCTCATTTGCCCGCGACCTCTCGGACGGCCGGAAGCCCCAGACCGTTGCGAACTACCTGTCGCACCTCTCTGCCGTCTTCACCATTGCCGGGCCGGCATGGGGCTACGCGCTCGACCCGAAAGCCATGTCCGACGCCTTCATTGTCGCGAAGCGCCTCCGCTACACCAAGAAGTCAGCCGAGCGGAACCGCAGGCCGACGCTCGATGAACTCGACCGGATCATGACGCACTACGAGGACAGGCAGCGGCGGCGGCCATCCATGGCCCCCATGCTCAAGATCGTCGCGTTCGCGCTGTTCTCGACCCGGCGGCAGGAGGAGATCACACGGATCGCCTGGGCCGATCTCGATGAGGCCAACAGCCGTGTCCTCGTGCGCGACATGAAGAACCCCGGCGACAAGAGCGGGAACCATGTTTGGTGCGATCTGCCGCCCGAGGCGCTGGAGATCATTCAGGGCATGCCGAAGGCTGGACCGCTGATCTTCCCCTATACGGCCGACGCCATATCCGCGAGCTTCACTAGGGCGACGGCCTTTCTCGGCATCGCCGATCTCACGTTCCATGACCTGAGACACGAAGGCGTGACGCGGCTGTTCGAGATGGGCCGCACGATCCCGCAGGTGGCCTCCGTTTCCGGCCACCGATCTTGGCAGAATTTGAAGCGCTACACGCACATCCGCCAAGCCGGCGACAAATACGCCGGCTGGAAATGGTTCGACCTCGTCAATCGGCCGATGCCGATACCGATTCGTATGCTTCCGAGCGCGCCTTGTTATGGCGGGCCTTCACCAGAAGAGCAGCCGCCAGCGCGGTGACGACAACGATGATCGAGACGATGAGCAGCCAGTTCGGTTCGGCGCTGACCATCGCCTCACCGCCAGCCGCGCCGCCGCCGCCGGCCGCCGACAGACCAACGCCCTTGTTCTGGGCCTTCGCTGTGTCGCCGGCCTTCTTGCCTTCCAATTCGAGTTCACGCCGAGCCGGGGCCGAGAGACTGCCGCCGCGCGCCAGATACATCGCGACCGCCTTGGCCTCGACATCCGCGATGCGCCGGCCCCAGCCCTTGCCGAAGGTCGCCCAGGTCTTGAGCGAGCGCACGAAGCCGAGGCGCGAGGCGCACAGCTTCTGAATCGTCGCCTTCCCGTTCGCCAGCACCGCCGCCTTGACCGTATCCGACCCGATCCGGCCATCGGCCGAGACACCGAGAACAAATTGCAGTGCCTTCGCCGAGCGGCTGATGCCCGAGTTCACACCATAGTCGAACGTCGCGAGATCGACGCCGAAGGGCAAATCCTCGCAGCGCAGCGGGTTCCAGTAGTTCGCGCCATAGATGGCTTCGGCCTCTACCTTCGTCAGCGCCTTGACCTCGGCTTTTGTCACCGGACGCTTACGCCAAGCCGAGAGCGTCGCGAGCGTGATCCCGAGATTGGTTGCGCCGCCGGGGTCTTTCGGATGATCGACATATCCGCCCTCGTGCGGGAACGTCACCGCCAGACATGCAGCCCGATTGCCCTTCGCCATTTGCTTCGCTCCTTGGTTGGGAGCGACAACCATCCCGGCAGAAGGTTGGTGCAGGCGAACCCCCGAAGCGGGACACTCCTGCCAATCTCGCCGGACTGGATTGGTGAAAAATGGCTTTGATCGACCGGGAAGACCGGCGCTGGACCGCTTAGGGGATTGGGCTCACAGCCAGCGAAATCAAGGCAAGTCGGGGATGAGGGGCCGCACCGGAATGAGCCGGGCGCGGCCCTTCTACCGTTTGAAGACCAACACGGGCGGGATCGCCGAGCGCACGACAGGGCCGACGAGCATGAACGATATGCCGTGCGTCCCGAGATCACGCCGAGCCGCTTCATAAGCCGCCGCGTGCTCCTCCATCTCCCGCGACAACGCCCTCTCAGCAAGACGCCGCCACCGACTGGCCGAGCGCCACTCTTCGCGCGTCATGGTTCGAGGCAGCGCCCCAGGCTGGAAAGAGAGCGTCGCTATCTTCATGTCACCAATCCGCTGCGGCATCGGCCGGCTTCTCTGGGTCAAAATCAGGATGATAGAACGTCGTCTGATCGTCGCCGCCGCTGCGATCCCGGCGGGCCGTCCAACCCAGCTTCTTCATGATCCGGCCGACGCGCCCAGCGTGCCGCCAATCGACATCCTTATGCGCGATGCCGAGTTCCTTGAAAATCTGGAGCTGCGTCATCTTGCGTTCGGCGCGGAGGATCGGCGCGATGATATCAACCCAAACGTCAACATCGCTGCGCTTCTCCTGTTCGGCCTCGACCGCGCCTCGCTCGTCTTCCTGCATCCACCACGGGACGCGGTTTTTGTATAGTTCGACAGCTTCCGCCCAGAGCTGATCGCGATCCTTCTCTATCGCCTCGATATCGATGCTCCCGACCGTCAGAGGCCAGAACCGACGAGCGCCCGTCACGTCCTTGAGATAGGCGTTGCCCTCCGGGTTGATCGTCCCGAGCAGCACGACCCGCCGAGGCGCTTCAATGATCGAGCGCCCGTAGGGCGGCCGGAAGCGATCGTTCTGGCTGGAGAGGAACTTCTTGACGGCGCTGGTTTCAGCCGCGCCGAACCGATGCATTTCGCCGACCTCAAGTCCCCAGACGCCTTGCATTTCCATCTTGGCATCTTTCGAGCCAATGTCGGACAGCTCGTCGGTGAAAAACTCGTCGCTGTAGAGTTTCCGCAGCGCGGTCGATTTCAGCGCGCCTTGCGGCCCCTCAAGGATCGGCATCGTGTCTACCTTGCAGCCCGGCTCCAGGCCGCGCGCGACGCTGGAGATCAGCCACCTCTTGCCGACCGCCCGCGCGTGAACGCCGTCCGCGACCCCCATGTAATAGGTCAGCCAGCCATCAAGCCGCTTCACGCCGTCCCATTTCAGGCCTTCCAGATACTCGCGCAGCCGATCAAAACTCGAATGCTCCGCGACCGTCTGAATCACCGCGGCGATATTCGAGGCCTTCGGCGTCATGTGCATGCCCTCAAGCCACATGACGGCCTCGCTATAGTCGCGATCTTGTAGCGTGCGCGGCTTCCATGATGCCGACCGCTCTTCCCAGGGCGGTCGGCGCTGGAGAACGACGCGGAGCTTGAAGGCATCCCAGGCCAGGACGCCGAGCATCGCCGGATGATTTTCGAGGAACAGCGCCCAATTCTTCGTGACGCCAGGCTTCGTCTTGCCCTCCTCATTCGTCACAAGCCCGAGCTGCCAGCTATCGTCCGCAACGACCGTCTTGCGCGTCTGAATGTGGGTGACGGTCGCGCTCTCAGGTTGCTCTTGCTGCGTCGTCCGGGCCTCGCGCACGGGCTGCGACTGGCTCTGGGCTACCGGAGGGCCGGCAGGAGACGACGGGCGCTCCTGTGGCTCCTCTGCCGGCTTCCCGCCCTTGGGCGGCGTCCATGGGCGCACGGTTGACCGCATGAAGGTATCGAGATCGGCTTTCGACCAGCCGTCCGCAATCGCGTCTGCCGCGTCCCAGCCCTTCGGCGGGATCGCGCCGGCCTGCCAATCCGAAAATGGATACGGGGTTCTCACGCCTGCACGCTCGCCATGCCGACGACGCGCGCCGTCGCATCGAGCTTCACCAACAGAGCCGCGATCTCGTCAGCGGTGGCGAGGCCCGGCGCGTCGGCGTCAGGCCAGATCACGACGTTGCGGCGTGCCAGCGGGCTCCAGTCGGAATGCTTCACGCCCTGCGTTCCGCCCGCCCACGACACGACCGTTCGGCCCGTGGCCTGCCTCAGCGCGTCACAGCACTTCTCCCCCTCGACCACGATGACCTGTCTCGTATCGCCAAGCAGCTCGACGCCGTAGAGCGGGCGCGGCTTAGGGAACGGAAACCGCGACCAGCACTCCTTGCCGTTCGGCAGGCGAACCCACATCACCATGGGCGTCTCTTTCCCGCCGTCAGGCAGATCGTGCCGCAGCACATAGCCGAGGGGCTTGCCATCCGCCGTCCGATACGGATGCACCATCGACGGCGAGAACGAGCCCCATTCCCGATCGCTGTCCGCGCGCTTGGGATTGTAGAGCGTGACCTTGCGGCCAACGGCGATGCCGCTCGTGGGCTCAAGCGGCGTGATGCCCGCATAAGCATCCCGCGCCTCGATCTGACGCGGCGCGACGTTCGGCCCGGCCTTGCCGCCGCCCAGAATGCGGATCGCCTCCTTGACTTCGACGCCCTTGATCCGGCCAACGAAATCGAGCACGTCGCCGCGCTCGCCGCAGCCGAAGCAATGGAAACGCTCGACCTTGTCCTTGCCCGTGAAGATCGTAAACGATCCGGTTTCTTCGGCATGGAACGGGCAGCAGCCGACATGCTCGGTCCCGTCCTTCGACAGTCTCACGCCGAACTGAGCGGCAATACCGGGCAGAGACACTTCGCCTCTGATGCGCTCGATATCCGAAGCCATAGCCCGCGCTGCCCTTCATAGAGTGTTGCGTTAATCACAACACATCACATCGATTCTTACAAGGCTGGCGCGCGACTTATCCGCAGTCGCCGTTCAGGATTTTCGCAAGGTCTTCGTCGGATCGAGCGACGCCCGCCCGGCCGCCAGCAGAGTTGACGGCCTTGACCCAAGCGATCTGTTCAGGCGTCGTCCGTCCGTCTTCCTTGACCTCAACTTGGGCGTACAGGGCGATGGTTGAGCCGACCATGTCAGCCGTCACCACGACAGGAGCCCAACCGCCAAGATCGGACATGCCCTTGAACCCCGCCTTGAAAGGGCGGGCGTTCCTGATCAGCACGTCGCCCTTGCCGACGCGCATCATGCGCGGCGCATGGAATTGCTCGGCTTTCCCGACCCAGGCGAGCCCGGTGTTCTGGCGGAACAGCCGCGCCCCGAGTTGAGAGGCGCGGATTTGCAGCCGCCGCATGAGATCGGATTCAGACATCAGAACGGGATATCGTCATCGAGCCGCGACGAACCGCCGCCGAATCCGCGTTCGCCGCCCGAGCCACTGGAGACGGGCGCGCGCTCCCCAGACTTCGCGCTGCTGTTGCCCGGCCGGCTGGCGTTGTCGTTAGGGTCGCGCGCCGCGCCGCCGCCTGGGCTCCCGAGCATGATCAGCCTGCCATTGAAGCCTGTCAGGACGATCTTGGTGGTGTACCGCGCGTTCTCCTGGGTTTCCTCGTCGCCGCGCTTGAACCACTTTTCGGTCTGCATCTCGCCTTCGATGAGAACCTTGTCGCCCTTCTTGACGTACTTCTCGACCACATCGACCAGCTTGTCATTCCAGATGACGACGCGATGCCATTCTGTGCGCTCGCGCTTTTCGCCGTCTTTCGCGGTCCAGCTCTCAGTCGTTGCGACCGAGAAATTCGCGACACGCGATCCGCCCGATACGTCGCGGATTTCGGGATCGCCGCCGAGATGCCCGATGACGGTTGCCCTGTTGAGTGACCCTGCCATTTTAATGCTTCCCCAAAACGAGACGATATCCTTGGCGATACCCGGTGTTTTCGATGGAGACGCCGGAGCCGGCCAAGCGGCACCGGAGGTTGTGAAGACAGGCCTTGAATGCCGCGTACATGCGGCCAGGAGCGGGGCCGCCATCGGGGTCATCCGCGTACATCGCATCGAAGATGCGCTCAGTCGGGACAGGCCGCCCCTTGGCCTTCCAGACGGTTCGAAGAATGGCCTGTTCAGTCGGCGGCACGCGGTAGTGATCGACCACGATCTCAAGCGTCGGCGTCGAAACCATCGCGTTGCAGCACGGGCAGGCGATCGGCTGGAAATATTCCGGCCTGGGCATCTTGCTAGGCGGCAGCTCTTTCCGAGTGATCTGCTTCCGCCGCTCTTTCTTGACCGGGCGAGCGGGCTTAGGTGCGCCGTTGAACAGATCAGCGACATGGACTTGCGCCATCTGCTCATAGCGAGCCGCGCCCTTTTTTGAGGCTGTCATCGCTGCCCCCGCTGTTCGGCGCGTAGCTTCGACTGTCGCGCCGTGAAGATATGGGCCGCCCATTTCTCGGGACTGCGATAGCCGCGTGCCGTCGCCAGATTGACCAGATCGTCAAGCGACTTCGCCAAGCCCTGTTCGCGCAGCCTGTTGCGGCGAACCGCGTCAAGATCGACCTCCTCAAGATCGCCCTCGACTTCATCGAGCAGGCGGCCTTGCCCCGAGGCCTCGCGCCCCTTGACCGGGTAGACGAGTTTGCATTCTGGGCATTTTGGCGCAGGTGGATGCGTCGCAAAGCATGACGGGCACGTCATCGCCTCAACCTCGCGATCAGCTTTCTTGCGCCCATCGAGCGACCATTCGCGCTCGTCGTCAGGGAAGCCATGGCGCGAGAAGCCGCCAACGAGATCGAGGAGAACGGCCGGCTCGTCTTTCTTGCGGAGACCCCTGCCCCACTTCTGGAGCACGCGCGCCAGCGACTGCGAGGGCGCATAGTCAAGCACTGCCTCGATCGTCACGTCGCGATCCACCTGGGCCGCGAGATCGAAGCCCTCGCAGAACAGGCCGCAATTCACGATCAGATCGATTTGCCGATCTGCGAATCCGACGAACGCCGAGCGCCGATCCGCCTGGGGTGTGTTCCCATCGAGCGCGACGGCCACGATGCCGTTCGCGCGGAACTCCTCCGCGAGCTGTTCGCATCGGGCGATCGACGGCGCGAACGCTATCGTCCGCTTGCCCTGGGCATATTTCCGCCAGTGCCGCACGGCTCCAGCCAGCACCGCCTTGCCGGCCATGATCTCGTCAATCTCGGAGGAGACAAACTCCCCATTGCGCGAGTGGACCCCAGACAGATCGAGCCCGGCAGGCGAGAACGCGCGATATTTCGAAAGATGGCCGTTGTCGATTAACCATCGGACGGACGGCCCCATGACCATCGTGTCCCAAACATCGCCGAGCGGCTTGCCATCCAGGCGCTCAGGCGAGCCCGTGTAACCGATCAGCCGCGCGCCCGTTTCCTTGTAGTGCAGCGCAACAGTCGCCCAGCCCGTAGCCGCGCTGAGGTGCGCTTCGTCCACCATCACATAGTCGGCAGGTATCTTGCCGAGGCGGTTTCGCAGCGTTGCGATCGAGGCGATGTAGACCCGATGGTAGGGGTTATAGTGATGCCCGGCCGCGATGTACGAAAACGGAATTTGGAACCGTTCAAAAGTCTTTGCCGTCTGCACGATGAGATCGACGCGGTGGACGCAGAAAATGACACGCTTGCCTGCCGCAAAGATCAATTTGATCAGAGCCGCTGCGAGCACAGTCTTGCCGAACCCCGTTGGCGCGAATGCCAGGACGGAGGTTGACGACCGTAGTGCCACGCGGAGCTTTGCCCGCACATCCTCTTGGTCAGGGCGTAGCGTGATCATCGCTGCGTCACGATCTTTCTGATGCGGTCCTCGAATGGGGCCATGCGATGGAGACGACTGGCGATGAATTGCAGTTCCTGCACATCATCAGCAGTGAACAGGTGCATCGTGCTCGCCGCGATCGTGCCGTCGCGGCTTGTGCAATGCGAAACAATGTAGTCGATGAAATCGGCCTGCTCCGCGATGGTAGCCGGCCGTCTTGCTTCAACCGGCCCACCCATAGCGTCACCGCTGCGTTGGCAGAAGATCAGATGCGGTAAGCTTAATATTCAGCTTTACCGCCGCATCGATAAGAAGCGCTTGATCGTCGCCGTTGATGAAGCCCTTATCATCTTTCAGAGCACGACTTACCTTGGAGCGATGCTTCCCGATGGTCCGCGCAAACTCGGATTGCGACATCCCGAAGCGGTCGAACGCCCGCCGCCATGGCGTCTTGCTCTGCTCTGCTTTCGTCATCTGCGAAGCTTCCCGTGGTGCGTGATTCGCAACGCTACGTTGCGATTTTCACATCGTCAATAACGAGGTGCGGCCATTTACCAGATTTCCGCTTCGACTAAGCCCCGCTCATTGCGACTTGTTGCGGAATATGCAACAAGCGCGGCCTTATTCACGACTAGGCTGAGGAAATGGCCGCTACAGAGATGGATGGTGAGTGGTTCCGCAAACTCCTGCGGGACCGCAACAAATCAACGCGCGGCTTGGCCCGACACTTGGACATCGACGGTTCCGCCGTTTCCCGCATGTTCTCCGGTCAACGGAGAATGAAGATGGAAGAAGCAAACGCAATCGCCAGCTTCCTCGCCGTCCCCGTCAGCGAGGTTTTGAAGCACGCGGGCGTGTCGATGGACCTTGACGGCCTCCCGACGCGCATCCTGCTCGCCGCGATCATCGGCGAAACCGGAAACATCGAGCGGCTGAAAGACCCTCGGCCGCTGCCTCAATCGGTCATCGACCGGGCGCATGCGGCGATCTCTGGGCATCGGAACGGAAGCATCGTCGCTGCCCAGGTCCGAGCGCCGAACGGCCCTCTTGCCGTATTTGACGATGCGGTCGCCCTTTTCGCCCACACGGACGAAGTCGAGGCCGCCGCGATCGGCGCGCTCTCGATCTGCCGAACACATGACGGCGAGCAAATCCTTGCCCGGATCGAGCGCGCCAGAAAGACCGGCGAAGCCAAGATCGTGCTGACATCCGGCAAGGTCATAGAAGTGATTCTGCATACTGCGACGCCAGTTCTCGCTATCATTCCATAAGCGCCGACCAGCCCGACGCGAAGGCAAGGGGCTGGTCACGCCAGCCCCGATCGCTAAAATTTAAATCAAATTGTTGCGATATTGTCAACAGCGATGCGGATGGCGCATCGCAATTTCCTTAGCTGAATTTCTGAAATCCTGACTTGACGAGCGCACCATGTTGCGCTTAGCGTTGTGCTTACCGCAACGCAACACAGCAGGACCGCAGCAATGACCGTCGCGCCAAAGGTCGATCCCAACATCAAGCCCGGCATCTATCTGGGCACGCCGAACGAAAGCTACCACGCCGGGCCGGGCATTTCGAAATCCGGCCTCTGGACGATCCAGACACAGTCGCCGGCTCATTACAAATTCGGCGAGCGGGAGGAGAGCCATGCGTTCGACTTCGGCGAAGCCTGCCACCTCGCCATTCTCCAGCCCGACGAGTTCGAGAAGAAGGTTCTTCGCGGCCCCGAGGATCGGCGCGGCAACAAGTGGAAAGACATGGTCGAGGGCTGCGCGCTTTCTGGCAAGCTCCTGCTGACCGGCCCGGACTATGACTCCGTTCTCGCGATCCGCGACGGCGTGCATGCCGACTCATGGATCAACGGCATCATCACCGGCGGCAAGCCGATGATCGAGGCTTCCGGCTACTGGCGCGACGAGGAGACAGGCGCGCTTTGCCGCTGCCGTCCCGACCTCTACCGCGAAGACCTCGGCGTCATGCTCGATGTCAAATCGACGGTCAGCGCCCATCCCGATGCCTTCTCAAAGGCCGTCGTCAACTACGGCTATCACGCCCAGGAGGCGCATTATTCGGACGGCTGGCGCGCGAACGGCAAAGCCGTCGAGGGCTTCGTTTTCCTCGCCTGGGAAAAGAAAGCCCCGTTCGCCAAGGCCGTCTACGAGCTGCCGCCGTCGATCGTGGAGGAGGGCCGCGCGCTGATGCGCAAGGCTCTCAACACCTATGTCGAGTGCGAGAAGACCCAGACATGGCCGGCATACGGCGACGGCGTCCATGAGCTGTCCTTCAAGCGATGGGCCTATCAGCTCACCGAAGCGCCGGGCATCGACGGCGAAGCGGCTGCATGATGAACCAGTTCATCCCCGCTCGCCGCAGCGCGATGGACCCCGAAACAGCCGCCCGGACCTTTTGGTGCGCGGCCTCCTACTACCGCCGCGTCCACGATCGCGACCGCTCCATGGCCGTCGCGATCCTCGCCGACCTCATAACCAAATCAACCGGCCGTCCGCAGATGCGGGCCGCCCAGCTCCTGAGAGAAATCAATGGCACAAGCGAACCACCTGCCAGCGCTTAAGACGGACATCGCCAAGATGCACGGCGAGTTCGCGAAGGCCCTGCCCGGTCACATCACACCGGATCGGTTTGTTCGAACCGCTCAGACGGCAATCGCGCTCACGCGCAACATCGAGAAGGTCACGAACCCGGCGTCGCTATTGGCCGCGTGCAGCAAGGCCGCCTCGGATGGCCTGATCCTCGACGGGCGCGAGGCCGCGCTTGTGGTCGATTACAACGGCGATGTGCAGTATCGACCGATGATGCGCGGGCTCCTCAAGCTCGCCTACAACTCCGGCGAAATTCGCGGGATCGTCGTCGAAGTCGTCCGCAAGGGCGACGTGTTCCGGCACAGCCCGACGAAGCTTTCGGAGCCGATCACGCACGAGATCGACCACGAAGGCGAGCGCGGCGACCCGCACACCGTCTATGCCCTCGCAGAGCTACGCGAAGGTGGCATCGTTCACGAAGTCATGTCCGTCGCCGACGTGAACCGCATCCGCGATCGATCGGACGCCTACAAGGCATTCAAGGCTGGCAAGATCAAATCAACGCCATGGTCCACCGACTGGAGCGAGATGGCGCGAAAGACCGTGTTCCGCCGCCTGTCCAAATACCTTCCGAGCAGCACGGATCGCGACCGCTTTCAGCAGGCCGTCGAGCGGATCGATGACGACTATCGGTTCGAGATCGACAATGACGATCCTGCCGGCGAGGCCAAGCCCGCGCCCGCAGCGAAGAAGCGCGGCGGCGCGGCGGCGGCACTCAAGGACGTGACGCCCAAGGCCGCCCCGCAGCAGGCCCGGCAGGAGCCGCAGAAGCAGGCCGACCCGCCCCATGACCCTGAGACGGGCGAGATCATCGAAGGAGGCGATTACTTCGATGGCGACCCCGGCCCACAGCCTGGGGATGACATCTGATGTCTGACGAACTGAAAACGCCCGAGTTCGCCCGGATCGAAATCAAAATGTCGGGCAAGACCGGACTTCGCAAGGCCGCGCAAGAGCTGCGCGGGCTCGCCGACAAGCTGGAGGCAATCGGCAAGGAGAGCATGCCGGATGCCACATCGGACTTCCTCGCATGGGGAAGCATCAAGGCCGTCTCCCAAAAGCTCCGGGCCGGCGCGTAACCTTAAACCACAACCCACGAAGGACACCGCCACCATGGCAAACCAGACCGGAATTGCGATCTCGATCAAAGCCTTCCTCCCGACCGGCAAATCGCTCGATGAGCAGTTCGCCGCCCTGACGCTGGTCAAGACCGCTCACGAGACGGGCGACTATTCGGCCCTTCTCAAGGCCGCCAACGTCGAGGACGTGAAGACCGAGCAGAAGACCCGCCGCGTCGAAGACGCCCCGCCCGCCGCGACCTCAGCCCCCGAGCCCGAGCCTGCGCCCGCCGAGGAGCCCGGCAGCGCCGCCGAGCCCACCCCCGAGGCGCAGCAGGGCGACGGCGGCGAGCCCGCCTCCACCGCCAGCGAACCGACCGACGAGCCGATCGCGGACGAGAAGGTTCCCGGCTTCCTGCGCCGCACCAAACCGAAAGCCGCTTGACCACAACGATGCGATTATCGCATCTCGTGTGAGATAGTCACACCGCGCCGTGTACACGCGGCGCGGTGCTGCATTCAGGAGGCCCATCACCGTGACCGCCAGCGACATCGCCTGCTTGGAATGCGAAACCGCCGTCAGCGACGCGCGGAAGGGCCAAGGCTTTTGCTGCGATGCTTGCCGCTCCGCTTTCAACAACCGGCGGAAGCGTCGCGGGGCCGACGCCTACGATA
Organism: Sphingomonas sp.; assembly: GCF_030145815.1. Taxonomy (GTDB): domain Bacteria; phylum Pseudomonadota; class Alphaproteobacteria; order Sphingomonadales; family Sphingomonadaceae; genus Sphingomonas. The sequence continues at coordinate 26,805 of NZ_JAIXHL010000029.1, read as the reverse complement.
TCTTTCGCGCGCTCAGGCGCGAGCGCTCGACTGCGAAGCGGCTCAACCTTTGGACGGAGCTATGCCGTCTGGAGCTGAAATGGCAGATGGAAGACGAGGCAGAGCGGCCCGGCCGCCGCTCCTATGTCCCGCCTGATCAGGCCCTTGCCAATCTCTACGACAAGGGCGCGCTCCAACGCGGCGACATCCTCGTGAACTCGTATTTCAGCGGCCGATCTTCCGCGCGATGAGCGCGCCCGCATCCCCGAGCACGATGGCCGGAATCAGGATCAGCGCCATGTCATGGATTTTCGCTGGCACGTCGATGACGACGAGCGACAGGCCAAACCATGGGTTCACGATCTGCACGAGGTAGATCGCCGCCCACCACAGCCCGAACGGTACGACGATCAGCCAGCGGCCGAGCCGAGTTGCGCTCCAGCGATCGGCCGTCTCCGCGACCGCGATATCGCGCGCGGACTCGATCCGCTTGATCGTCTTGTCCGCTTCGATCCGCTCAGCGTCATTGGCGGCCGATAGCTTCGCCCGGTAGGCGTCGAGCAGCGGGCCGGTGAATTTCTCCACCACCCCGCCGGTCAGCAGGCTTAGAAGCCAACTCACTTCGACCATCCGAAGCGACGCGCAAGAACGTAGAAGGCCTCAGCAGCCGCGCCGGCCGCGAGCCCGAGGCCAACTTCCACCATGCCAGCGATGTCGGGATCGGAGGTGACGTAATCGCCGAGATCGGGCGACAGCAAGCCCTTGGCGATGAGGAAGCCCGCGACGTAGCGCAGGGCGATGCGGATCAGAACAGCGGTCATAGCGGGGCTCCTGTGATCGGAGCCCGAGGATGGCCGGCAGGCGGTTGCCGCTTAAACGCCTGGGATATTCAGCCCGCCGCCGAGGATGAACTTGACGACGGCGGCAATGAACAGGAGGGCGACGGCCCAGATCGCTTTCACGAGATGGCCGTTCAAGCGCTCGACCATCGTCTCAATGCGGATCAGCGTCGCATTGATGTGCGGGTTCTGCGCTTCCAGAGTGACGACGCGCTCTTTCAAGGAACTGATCCTTTCATGAAGCTTGTCAAATTCAATCCGAACGTTCTGATCCATAACGCCGAGGCCCCGCATTGGTTCGCGCGGCCTCTGTTCTAGTCGCTGACGGTTGCCGCCACCGGCCTTAGTCACGAGCCGCGATCACAACGTCGCAGCGAATGCCCACAGGCCGTCGAGTTCTTCATCGCTCCAGCCCATGCCAGCCGCCAGCGCGATCGTCATGGGATGCGTGCGCTCGAATGTCTGCGCCGATCCGAGGAACATGATCGCCCGCTGACGATCGATCTCCTCGGGCAAATCCTCGACCGCCTCTAAAAGATCGGCCGGGATTTCCCCGCGCGCTCCCCAGGCCTGCGCCTCGGGCCATGTGATGCGCCCGGTTTCCGCCAGCGCCTGGGCAAACTGTCGATCGGTGACGGCGGCCGGGATTGCGCCAGGATCGGGCGCGGGTTCGGCCGGCTGGTCGATATCCGCAGGCTCAATCACCCACGCATCGCCATCCCAGCGCGCTCGGTTGCCCTCTCCGAATGTCGGCGGCTCTTCGACGACACAGCCGCCCGGAATGAGGAACACGCCGGGCTGTAGCGGGCTTTCGTCTGCCTCGGCATAGCCTATGAGAACGCCATCGGGCCTTGTCTGATAGACGCGCATGTCAGCTCCTCAATATTTGACGCACATCAGCAGCGTGAGATTGCGCGGTCGCGTCTCCGTGCCACCCGTGCTGTTGATCGTGATTCCAGTCACGCTGGAATTGGTGTTCTGGTTACCATCACCGATCGGCCCGAGCGTCGCGCCGTCAACCGCGATCGATCCGTTGAGCCCGCTGCCGGGCTCTCCGATCAGTGTATGTGAGTGACCTGGGTCAGTGTACGAGTGCGTGTGCGATTGCAGCGCCTGGGCCTGCATTGACCAAAGCGACCGCCCGGTATCGATACCGCGACCGTCATCCCAGCCGCGTACAAATTCGCTGCGCCCTTCGGGCACTACGATGTATCCACCCGTCGTGCTCCTCGTGCCGGTCGGATTGGCCGGGTTCGTGCAGCGATACCCCCATTCAGCAGTCGCATTGTTGGCATCGCCACAATAGATCGCAGTGTCGAGATCGGCATAGATGGAGCGATCGACCGCCGCCATGTTTGCCTTGAGCCAGCCTGTGGGAGCCGTGTTGCGCGCAAATCCGATCACCGCCCCAGGTCCGACACGGGCAGCATCCACCTCCGAGACGAGAGCATGCGGCACGCCGCCGGCCACGCCGTTCTGCACGACCAAACGATGATCCGTCGTGGACACGATAGCTTCGCCGGACGGTCCGGCGTAAACCGCGATCTCGGCGTTCGTGCCTCTCGCAAGCCGGCGTGGAGTGCGTGCCATCAGATGGTTCCCCAATCTTCGGAGCCGACCACGTCCTCACTCAGGAGGCCGAAGTCATAGATTGTCGCTCCGATCAGATCGGCCAGGGCCTCGGCGTCCGCCGCGCTTATCCGCGCCTGTTCGGCCCAATGGAGCGCGGAGCGGCCATCCGCCGTTCCAGTCACGGTCGCATCGACGGGCTTCTCTGCCCACTCACGGGCAAGACCGACCATGTCGGGAACAAGAGCGACCTGATCCGCGACGCCCGCGACGGCCACAACCTCGCTCGCCACGCCAGCGACAATCGTGATGCTGTCAGCCACGCCGCCGAGCGCGACGATCGCGCCGACCAGCCCGCCAAGCTCCGCGCCATCGGATGAGGCCGGGATCGTCACGGCCCGATCGATCTGCTCTTGCAACTGCTGGTCGCGCATGGCGGCGAGATCGAGCGCCGCCTCGACCGTCTCCGCGTAGTACGCGCCTTGATTTTCGAGATCGGTATCCTGCCGAAATGGCACATCGCGGATCAGCGTGATTTTCTCGCCGACGATCGGCGTAGCCGAGACAGTGACGTAACCGCCGCCCGCATCGCCCACACCGGAAACGGTGAAGCCAGAGCCGAGCGCAAGGACTGTCTCGATTCCAAGCGTACTCGTCTTGATCACACGAATATGAGTCTCGTCGATAATACGAAACTCGTAATCGAAGACGTTTGTCGCCCCATTGCCGTCATACGGCCCGGACTTGTTGATTTGGCTGGAAACGGTCATCGCGACCCTGACTTTACGTCGATCGCAACAACCTATCCCCGGATGGTTAGTTCTTGGATTTGCCCATTTTGCCCAAGGCGTATTCCAGCGGCGACACATCCGAACCCTCGGACTGCCGCCACGCGGCGTCCACCGCGCGATTGATCTGCGCAGCAGGCAAGCCAGTCGCCAGCCCGGTCGCGGAAATGATCTTCTTCACGGAAGAAAGCTTGGCCTCGTCTTCGGTCGCGCCAGCTTTCAGCAGTTGCGCCGCGCCGACGAACCCGCCGAAAGCATCCTTGATCGCGCTGCCGTATGCACCGCCACCATCGTAGCCTTGCAACGCGCTCGCACCGTCGCGGATGAACGGCATGGTCCCAGCCACCGCTAGGCCGGTTTCCTTCGCCAAGAACCGCAGCCAGCCTTCGTCCTCTTCATCATCGCCGCCGGGCAGCTTGCCCTTGACGGCGGCCATCAAGACGGCCTCCAAGGTGAACAGGAACGCCATGTCGAGCGTCCACGAAAGCGCCTCCTGCGCGGACCTCCCGCTCACGCCCTCGTCACCGATGACGCGCTTGGCCTTCGCCGTCCGCTCATAGGCCACGTTGAACTTCGCGAACATATAAGAGCCCAGCGTCGTGAACAGACGCACCACGTCATTCTGTCGCGCCGTGCGCGACGCCGACCCGCGCTCGACCGCTGAGCGATCGGAGAACAGGCCCGAGGCCTGAGCGCGCTTCACCACATCGTCAGCGTGCGCAATGGCCTTGGCCTCGTCGTTTCCGAACCGGCGCAAGCCCTGCTGATAACCGGCCATCCATGTCGGGATATCGACGATGAACCACTGCACTCGCGTCATCAGCCAGAAGCCCAACTTGCCGGCAACGTAGTTGCGGGCTTCGTCCCAGCGCGACATGATCGGACCCGTCTTCGGATCGTTGATCATGTCGTAAATGTCCTTGTTGAACGTGGTTCGCCGCGTGGACATATAGGGCGACTTCGCCGCGATCTCTTCCCCGATGCCCGGCCGGAACGACGCTTGGACGCCGCGCGCGAAGTCCCGCTTACCAACCACGACCATCGTCTGAGCGACGCCCGTGACCTGCATCAGGACCGTCGAGAGATTGAACGCCAGCTTAGCTGCGGTGAAGTTCGATTTCAGCGTTCGAGCCGCCCGGCCGACGAAATCCGCCGACCTGATCTCGCCTTCCGCGACATCCTTGAGCCAGGTTTCGAGCGCGTCGAAATCCGCTTGGCGGCCGGCTTCAATGAACGCATCGCGGACCTCTCCGCTCTGGAGAACGCGCCAGGAGTTCGCGACGGGCTCGCTCAGCTCCAGATCGTAGATCACCTGATTCACATGGCGGTGCAGAACCGACATATCGAGTTCGACATCGCGGCCCGAGGATTCGGCGCGGGCCTTCGTATGCCCGTTCCGCGTCTGGGCTTTGCCGAACCGGCCGGCTTGCAGCGATTGCGCGATGTCCTGTGCCGCGTCGTCGCGAGCGAGCGACGATAGCCGCGCATCGTACTTGATCGGGTAGTACCCACCGCGCAGCATCTTGCCGCCGATCTGGATCGGCGAGGCCTCGACCCAATCCGGTTCAACGCCCGTGGTCCGCCTCTCGCGCGCGGCGATATCGTCGCGGAACGACCCAACGTAATCCCAAACCGATTGCACGAAATCCGCATCGCGGGCATCGAGCGTCGCCAGAACGGCCGCAACCTGATCCTCCGTCAGGGAGCCGCGCACACGGCTATCCGTCAGGCGTTGGCGGTTGCCCTCGTTGCCCAGGTTTAGTGCGACCGCGATGCGCTCCCACTTCGACAGGGAATAGCCCAGCGCGGGCATGTGCTCGCGAACCGCCATCTTGCGGCGCTCGTCCTTGGTGTAGACCTCATACAGCGCCTCAAGGTCCGTGGCCGCCTTCTGCTTGCGAACGATCAGGCGGCTCATGGCCGCATCGATCGGGGCCTTGAGATTGCGATAGGCCGGGCCGAGATCGGCAAAGCCGTCGATCTCGCGCAGGATCGTGCCAGCGTTCAGGATCAGGTCGATGAACTGCCGACCCGCATTGCGAATCGCTTCGCCGCGCGTCCCAACCCGAGACGGCGGGCGCTTCTTCACGTTCGCATCGAAGGCCGCCGTAATATCGGCCACGACCGTTTCAAGCTCCCGCTGCTGCTGAGCATCAATCAGTTTGTCCCAGCGCGTCGCCATGTGTTCGAGGTTCTTCAAGGCGTCGATGACGCCGCGTAGCTCCTCGACCGGAATCGTCTTGTACGGCGCGCGCGCCGACTTCATCAGCACATCTTCGGGGATCGCAAGCTCGTTCTCGCGCCCGGCCAGCTTCATCGCTTCGACGAAGGCGACAAGCGAGCCGCGCCGCTGCTCCGCAACGGACGACATGCGGCGGAAATCATAACGCTCAAGAATTTCGTCGATCGCGCCCAGATAATCCACCTGGGCATTCTCGCGCCGGCCAGCGCCCGCGATGCGCTCGCGCGTCGTCTTCTTGCCGAGTTTGCCGACGAAGCGCTCTGCCTTTTCAACCTCCTCAGTGACGGCGCGCGCTTCCATGTAGAGCGCATGGTTCAGGAGCTGCCGCCGCTTCGCATCGACCAGCTTGGCGACATTCTCATTGTAGCCGGCAAGGTGCGCGGTGCGGGAGACGCCCTTCGCCTCGAACTCGATATCGTTGCTTTCGAGCATGGCGTTGCGGCGATCGATCGCGGCGTTCACCTGATCGACGGTCGCGTTGCCCTTTGCCGCCGCCCTCGCCTTCGCCTGGAGCCGGCGCGTTGCGGCCTGGAGCCACACCCCATCGCGGGCCAGCATCGCGCCCAGGCGGCTCGCCTCCTCCGCTGCCTTGCGCCCTGCCGAGAGGAAGCGGTTGGCGTTCATGGCGTCGCGAACGCGCATCCGTGCGATCGTCTGGCGAGCGGTGGCCCGCGCCTCCTTCGCTGTCATGCGGACGCCACCGCCCGCGATCTCGGAGATGGCTTTCAGTTCGGCGGCGATCCACTGCCCCCGCTTGTCGCCATGGACCGCGTCGAGCGCTTCCGCCTCGACCGTGCCGTCATTGAGCACGTCGCCATGGCGCTCGTTCATGATCCTGCCGGTTTCGGCCGCGATGGCATCAGTGCGCTTGGGCGCGGCTTCCATGGCGCGGATCATCTCGTCGCCGCTGTCAAAGCCGAACCACCCGGCGGCCTCGTCTGGCGAGATGCCGCCCTCGACCGTGTACACGGTCTGCTTGCCACGCGGCAGCGTCTTGAGGATGCCTTCGCCGTACTGGTCAACGAGCGCATCCTTCGACAGTCGGATATCGGGCATCGCTTCCGGCTGGCCTTCGCCGAGCCAGCGCCGATTGCCCATCCACTCGATCGCGCGGAACATCGGATAGGCGTTGACCTCGCGCTCGACTTCCTCGCGAACGGCCGCCTTTTCGTCCTTGAACCACTTCTGTCGCTCGCGCCGGATCGGTGCCATCGTCTCGCGCAGGAGCTTCGCCTTGGCGTCGTCTTCCGCCTGGGATCGCAGCTTGAGGAAGCGGTCGAACTCTTCCGGCGTCAGGCCCATTTGCTCAGCGGTCGCGAAGACGTTCTGAGAGCCGCCGGCTTCCTCACGCGCCTTGGCGATCTCTTCGTCGTTGGCAAGCATGCGATCGAAAACCGCACGCACCTCGTCGGACGGGTTGACGTTGAGCCCGGCCAGCCGGCGATAGATCGAAAGCAGCCATGCCCGGAATTTCTCGAACGCGCCGCGAAGCTCGATCGAAGGAGCCTTGCCTTCCATGAGATAGGCTTCGAACGCACGAGCCCATTGCTCCTGCATGCCCACGTCGATCGCGGCATCTTTCATCGCGTCGCCCGTGGTGCCAAGATCGAGCGCGGCGATCACGTCGGCTTCCGTCACCGCAACATCAGGCATGACGCGAACGGCGTCCTTGGCAACTGCGCCGGCCTCAGCCCGCCACCAATCCTTGACGGCAGCGAAATCGGCCGCCGCGTTCGTCTCCCCTCGCGCAGCCATGTCCTGCATCACGGTCAGGAAGTAATGCCCGCTCTCATGGATCATGGTGGACAGATCGGCGGCTTCGAACAGCCGGATCACCGTGTCGCCGTTGCCGACGCCGGCCGCCGGGAACTGGACCGAACCGCGAGGCGTGCCGGCCATGTTCTGGAACAGCAGCGGGGCCGCCTGCCCATACGCCTTGCCGGCCTGTTCCTCTGCCGCCGTCAATGCCGCCTTGATCGAAGCGTCATCGTCATCGAGCGAGACGCCCAGGCCCACAAGATAGGCCTCGATCGCATCAAGCTCTTCGTTTGCCTGAACGGCCGGGTCAACATCATCCTGCGCCGAGAACTGGCGTTCGCCGCGAAGCTCCGTGTCGATCGCGTCCCAGAGCGCAAGCGTGATGTCGGGAACCTCCGTCCCCGCTTCCATGGCCGCCCGGTAGGCATTCGCGACAGGATGATCGGCGAGATAGCCGGCAGAGACGGCAGCGGCGGCCACATCGTCAGCGCCATGCCGACGCCCGTTCGAGCCGAACATGTCGCTCACGCCCGCAGCAAGGCCCTTCCGAGCGAGGCGCAGGTTCTTCTTGCCCTTGCCCGGCTTGATCACCTCAGCGTCACGCGACCGCAGTTCGCCGCCCACGTCGTTGATGCCGCCGTAATCCGAAATGAACTCGAGAAGCGAGACACGCTTGTCCTTCACGACCTTCCGCGCGCGGGCCTCTGCGAGCGTCCGGTTCAAAGCATCGGTATCGCGAAGCTGCATGCCCTGCGGAATCGCGCCCTCGACCTGGGGCAGCGGGTATCGGGCCATGAACTCGTCAATCCCGAGCCCGGCGCGCTCAGCCATCACGCGATAGAACGCGGGATAGAGCGTCGCTTCCGAGGTGGCGACATCGGTGGATCGCCCGGCCGCGCGCAGCCGCGAAACCATCGTGTCATAGATTTCCTGCTCGAATGAGCGGAACTGCTCGTCCTCCTGCCGCTGCGTCTCCGCGACCTCCCAAGCCTCCTGTAGAGCGTCCTGGGCCTTCTCATTGAACTCTGCCGCCTCCCGAGCCGTCATCTGGTCGGGATCGAAGCGCATGTTCTCCATGAGGAAGGCGTCATGCGGAGACCCGGCGATCTTCGCCGCATAGGTCGCGGTCGGGATCTGCAAATCGCCGCCGGCCGCAAGCGCGGCGTCGAGATCGTCCCGCGTCACGCCGTCAAGCTCGTCATCGATCAGAACGAAAGGATCGACGCCCTGCGACTGGAAATACTCAACGAACTGTTCGGCCGGGACATAGACGTTCTCGACCGGCCCGTTTGCCGTGGCCTGTTCAACGAACTGGCGGAACTTGTCAGGCATGCGGCCACGCACGACCGAGTTCTGAGCCTGCCCTGACAGCTCCGCGAACATGGCCTTGCGGCCCTCCGCTTCCACAGCCTTCGCGCGGTTACGCATGAACGCGCTGCCGCCTGCCGACGCGACCTCGACCGGCGCAGCGACGAATTCGGCCAGGCCCTCGACCAGCACCTTAGCAAGATTGAACTGCTGACCCGAGGCGACCTGAGCACCGGCCTCACCACCCGCACCGAACGCCGCTTGCGTCAGGGCTTGAAGCACCATGTTGCCCACGGGCGACGCCGCGAGCTGCTGCCCCGCCACGCCGCCGGATAGTCCATCCATAGCGCCGATGATCAGGCCGCGCGTCGCGCCGCGCTGATTGGCCTTCCGCATCAGCTCTGGATCACGAATCGCAGCCAACGCGCCTTCCGGCGTCGATACGTCAACCCCGTTCTCGCGCATGAACTCGACAGGCGCCGTTCCGGCCTCGATCCCAGCGGAGTACGTTCCCATCACGCCCGCGCCGGCCAACGGGTTGCGCGTAGCGACATTCACGCCAATCATCACTGCGATCTGCGGCGCGCTCTCGACCGCTGTTTCTCCCAAGAACGACACGAAGCCCGCCGGGTCGGCGCTGATCGACGCGATAAAGCTGCTGAAATCCGTGCCGAGATCGCCGCTCGGCTTGAGCGTGCCGAATGCCTTCTTGTAGCGTTCTCCGGCAGGCGACATGGGGATCGAGGCGATGCGCTGCGCAATCTGCCCGGCCTGCTGTTGGTAGAACGCGGCGGCCTTCTCCTGGTCATTCCCGAACGCCTGGGCGAAGCGCGACGTTGCATAGCGCGCGCCGGTCCATAACAGATCGACGGGATCGACCGGCTTGTTCGCGGCGACCTTGCCATCTCGATCACGGATCGCCGTCTGATCCGACAGGATATCGCCGAAGCCGCGCGACTGGTCCGCAAGGCGCTGCGAAGCTTCCGAGGCCATCCACTGATTATAGGACTGCGGCACGCGGCTGAGGCCACGCGAGATCGCGTTCTTGCCAGCGCCCGCCGCCGTCTCCCACCACGACAAGCCTTCGAGATCATCGCGCGCGATGGCGGCGTTCTCGGGATTGCGCAGCCACTCCGTCAGGCGCGGCGACTTCGTCAGGATCGTGGTGTTCTTGGCTTCCTCGATCCGACGCTGAAATTCGTTGCGATACTCGCGCACCATGGGCAGCGGAGGCGTGGGGCTTCCCGTCGTCTTGCCGAACTCGCTGGCAAGCGTCAGATCGCCGGCCACTTCGTCAGGCTTGGCATCGACCGCGCCGAGGACGACATTAGCCACGCCAACGCCAGCCTGTTGCTGCTTCGCTTTCCAGGCGTCATAGTCCGACATCGTGACCAAGGCCGCGTTCCCCTATTGAAAGGGGCGACGCTAGCGGTGGATGGTTAGCGCTGGGGATCGGCAATATGAACTCGATTGAGCAAACGCTGACGCAGAACCTTCTATTCGTCTACGCTGCCGTGGGGATCGTGACCTTTTTCTGTTTGCGTTACATGGCGCAAAGGTTCCGGCCAAGCTTCTTGGCCACCCTGTCTTTGGCTGTCGCCGGCATCCCGGTTTCCATCCTGATATCGAGCGCAATCGTGCTTTTTACCGCGCTAACGCTTGAGCCACGCTCCACGATGAGCGCAGCTAGCGGGAATGTCATGGGCGCTGCTTCGTATTTTTTGGAGACCGGCGGTGAATTCGCTCTGGCAGGCGTCGTTGCGATAGCAGCTTTCATCGTCACGCAATTCCGAAGGCGCGCTGCCACAGCTTGACCGTCTCAACATGTTGCGATATTCACAACTCTTGACGGATCGTGAGGACGGCAGCATTTTAGCGTTGGTGCTGAACACACCTTCCGTCAGCGGACGCCGCCCGATAGCGGCTTCCCATTACAGAGATGCCGGGTAGCGCGTCGGCTATACAAGACCCTTCGGGGGAAGGTCGCGGGCCGTCTGACGGCGGTGTTCAAGTACCCGGCTCCTGCCTGAACAACAGGAGATGCCATGAACGAACCGTCAGGAAACCATCATGTCAGACATCATCACCACGATCCCCTGCCACCTTCGCACCGTGCGCGGGCTTGAAGAGCCGCGCGTCTTCGCCCGTAATGGTAAGGTTCTTGCGAGCAGCGAGGATGTTGCCGCCTTCTTCGGCAAGCAGCACAACAACGTGCTCCGCGATATCCGAACCTTGATTTCAAACGATAATTCGTGTGCGCTCAATTTTGAGTGGACGCAACGCGACGTGGCCATGCCTACCGGCGGCAAGCGCCAAATCACCATCTGCCACATGAACCGGAACGGCCTCACACTCCTCGCCATGGGCTTCACCGGCAAGCGGGCGATTGGCTGGAAGATCAAATACATCGAGGCGTTCAATGCGATGGAAGCCGCGCTCTCCAAGCCGCAGCAAGTCTATGACGACGAGCCAGCACCAAAGGCCAAGCGCGCTCCGCAGCCGATCGACCAGATGGACAACGCTCTTGATCTCGTGATGACGGCCGAGGCCGCCCTGCGTTCCAAGGAATGGCTCGATGCCGATGTCATCGCAGCGGTCAGCGGGACCCTGGGTCAGGCGCTCAAGCTCTTCGCGCCGGCCAGGACTGCCCTCAACCGCATCGCTTGACGGGAGGCGGCCCGGTTCGCGCCGGGCCGCTACCGCTCCAGCACCACGCGCTCGTACCGTGTGATGATCTCCTCTTCACTCGGCTTCCGGCCAAGCTCGCGTTGCAGGTCCGTCGCAATGCCGCGCCGAAGGTCAATCGGGATGTCGGAATACTTGACCGTCACATCGACCGTTGCGTTATCCGGCCGTGCCGACGACTCGAACAGCCGCTTCTTTTCGGTCGAATCCAAGAGCATGCCCGGCGTCTTGATCACGACGGGCAGGAGCAGCTTGTTGATCATCGACTGAATTTCGAGCTGTGTGGGCGGCCTGTCCTTGTTGGCGCGCTTGTGCGCGTCCATCTCGGCAGCAAGCGCGTTCTGGAATTGCGCGATCCGCGCGTTCTCCTTCGCCGCCGCCTCACCCTTCTTGCCCGTCGCCGTGATGCCAACCGCTTCGAGTTGCTGCGTCGCCTGGGAAAACGCCGTCGTCAGGTTCAGGCCCTCTTCGCGGGCCTTGCGCTGATCGGTGAGGGCCGTCGTCTGGAGGCCGGTGAGTTCCTTGATGGCATCCTTCGACAGCTTGCCCCGATAATTGTTCAGGTCTTCGGCCGCGAAGCCCGCCGGATCGGAAGCCGCGTAGCGCCGCATATCGTACAGTAGCGTTTCATCGCTCTCGACAGAGCGACCCTTCTTCACCGTCTCAATGTAGCCCCAAGCCGACGAGACGGCGGCCATCCCCGCCGCCTGCCGGATTTCCATTGGCACGGTATCGGGCGTCTGCCCTTGATCAACATATTTCCAGAGTTCGGCCTTGGCCGCTCGCTCGCGTGCCTCGTTCGCCTTGTTCTGGACCTCAAGAGCGGCGTTGATGCGCCTCCGCGTCCTGTCCTGCACGTCAGGGTCTTTGATCCCGGCAAGATAGCCCTCCAGCCCGGTGAAGTAGTCCTGCGCCTGCCGCGCGGCAGCGTTCACGTTCCCGGTCGCGACCGCGTCGGCTTCCCTGTCCCGCCGGCCGGTGTTCACGCCGTTGTTGTGCCCGGCGAGCCCCCGGATCGCTGCTGCAATTTCGGCGGGGCCGCCCGTCGCGATGGCGTTGCCGACCGCGAACGGGAGCGACCCGTAATTGTACGCGACCGAGGTGACGGCGGCCTGCGCCGGAGCTGACAGGCTGTTCCACTTCTCAGGTCCGACCGAGGCGATGATGTTGCGCTGGTGGACACCGATGCGGCGGTTGAGATCGCGCGCAGCATCCTCACGGCTTACGGTCATGCCCTGCCGCGTCGTGACGACTGAGCCGTCTGGCAGCGTGACCGTGTCCGAACCGAAGCCGACGCGATGATGATTCATGTCCCAATAGGTCTGTTCGCGGAACCCCTCGAACCCCGCAATCATGTTGAACGTGATGCCGCCGGGTTGCGCCGAGGTGCCGGCGGCCCTTCCTGTCCATTCCGCCGCGTATCGCTTCGAGTGAGCGTCCTTGATCTCCGTCTCAAGGCTCTTCTGGAGTTCGTACTGATGCGCGCCGGTCATGCGGCCCGCGTTGTCCTTCATGTATTTTTCGGCGGCCAGAGGATCGCCCTGGGCGATGCGAAGCGTGATGTTCTTGTGGACGCCCGACGAGAACTCGGCTTCCCGCTGTTTCAACGTATCGGCATCCCAGCCCTTGAGGGCGCCCTGCTCTCGAATTTCGAGGATGCCCGCCGCAATGTTCTTGTTGACCTGATCCGGCCGGTTGAAATTCACGAGCGCATCGTTCGCGAACGTCTCGACCCGCGCCGTCGATGCCTCGGCGAACCACGTCTTGCGCGCGCTGGCGGTGTGCGTGATCGAGCTTTGCAGCACCGAGTTAAGCCGAGCCTGCGATGCCGTCTGGTAGGCCTTGGCCGCCCCCGGCGTCAGGCCTTGCCCGAACTCCTTCCGCTTCTCTTCCGCCTCGCGCTCGAACGCCGCGCGGCCATCGACCGCGTTCTTGCCCTCCAGCGTCATGAAGCCGTTTTCGCCGTACTGGCGCTCGCGCGCCCACTTCGCATAGGCGTTGTCGGCCTCCTTGGCTCGCGTAACGTCCTCAAGCTCCTTCACAGCGGCGATGGAGTCGCCGACGTTGTCGATGCCCTTGGCGAGGCCCTGCATGCCCCGCCCGATGTCGGAGCCGAACGCTTCCGGCGTCGCGCGCACGTCGATGTCCTGCCGCAGCGCGGGGCGCAGTGAGATCGTCTGCTGATAATCGGGAACGCGAACCATCCGCTTACCTCACGAGATCGAGCCGATGGAAGACTTCTGATATTGCCCATAGGCCTTGCCAGCGCCCGTCAACACCGTCCCGGCCGCCGCGAGATATCCGCCCGTCAGCGCGCTCTTGGCCTGGGATCGGGCGAGCTGAGCCCCCGCCCGTTTGTTCACGGCGTCAACGCTGTGCTCGTAGCTCTCGCGATAGGAGTTAGTGCGGATCGTCAGCGCATCGAGTTCGCCCAGGACAGCCGTGTCAACGATCGTGTCGAGCGGAGAGCCGAACGAGGTATCAACGCCGTTCGCCGCCATCGCTGCGACCTGAGCGCCCTTGATCTTCGCGACCTCCTGCCGCTTGCGCTGCTCTTCAACCTTGCCGCGCTCAACCGCGTCCTTGGCGCGGCGATCGGCGAGCGTCGCGTTCATCTCGCCGATCTGGGCATTGTATTTCGCCGCGGCCGACGTTGCCTGCGCCTGTTGCACCTGACCGACCGCACCGAGCGCCGTAGCTCCGATTGTCAGGATCGTCATCAGTTCACACATCGGGCGACCTCAGCTCAAACAGATGGAACTCATGGCCCCGAACCGATATCGGCTCCGAAAGGGTAAACCCCAGCCAGCGGAGCCACCGCACCGACGCCCGGTTCCTCGCATCCACGAAGTTCTTCAAGGTCGGATAGCGCGCCAACAGTTGATCCCGCCAATCGACGGAGCCGCGCAGGAACGCGACGTAATGGCGCTCGACCGCATCCGTCCCGAGGAGCCAGGGAGCGCCGACGCCGGCAAGGATGTTGATGTCGCCCACGCCGAACATCACTTCCGGCACGCCATCGACCAGGGCCGTCCGCGCGATCGAGGACTTGCGCAGCGAGAACGCGAGCGCCTGGGCAGGAGTTTTGCCCGACGCTGCCGCGATCTCGTCGCGATCGGCCTGCCGCATCCGCCGGGCGATCGTGCGGATGTGCGACGCCCGAGCCGGAACGATCTGGATGTCAACGGCCGATCGTGACATCGGGCATGATCGCAAGGATGGTCATCGGCAGCGGATCGAACTGCTTCACCCACATCGTCCCCGAGGTGTTCCAATCCCATTTCGGCGTGATGGTGATGTCGCCGGTCAGAGCTTGGATCGCTTCGTTCCAGGCCTCTCCCGCCCGCTGCTTGTATTCGACCAGATGCGGGCTGTTGCGGTCGCCGTCGCTTGGTCCGATGAAGATGCCGCGCGTCTGCTCGACCCGTAGCGTGACCTCGCTAACGGACTTCGTGCGGCCTTGGACTGTGCCGAGGCCGGCGACTTGCCCAAGATCGAGATCGAGCGTCTGGAGAGCGGCTTCCATCGGCAGGCCGACATGGATCGTGGACGCGGCGTTCGGCAAGACGACGCCAACGCCGCCGGCCACCGGCCCGACCGTCAAGCCACGGACGACATTGCCGTCAGCCAGAGCAACGACATCCTCTCCGCTGAGGTGATCCAGCCCCGTCACGGTTGAGATCGGCGACCCGCTGTAGCTCAGCCCGGAATCGACGAAGAAGGCATCAGAAACCGTGGCAAACTCCCGCGTATGCAGCCGCTCGATATAGCGCTTCTGCACGCCGTCGATCGTGCGACGAACGATGAAATACGGGACATCCTCATTGCCTTCGGCGACGACTGAAACGTCTTCGAATACCGCGCCGCCATCCGGGCCGCTCTCATGGCGCGTCCATCCCCAGACCTCATGCTCTTTCATGTAAGTCAATGAAACGAGCGACCCGTCATCGAGAACAACCCAAGCTATCGAGTGCGGGGCCTGGGCATAGGCCCAAGCCTTGATGCTCTTGTTCATGAACAGATGGCGCGCAAGGATGGTCAGGTCTTTCCCGACGAAGCTATCTTCCGCGTATTGATAGGAGAAATCGCGCACGACGCCGCCGCGCGCTTGAGCGAACAGCACGGTATTGCCGACCACGATTGGCTGCACGCGCGCAACGCCGCGATAGCCTTGGTTGTCGATTCGGATGGCTGATGGGGAGATCGCGTCCGACTGCGATCCGCCGCTGACAACCCATTCCGCGCTTGATGTCAGCAGCATCAGGCCGCGCATCGGGAGCATGGACCTGATCTCATTGACCTGACGGGCCTTGATCCGGAACGTCACGGCATCGCTCGCTTTCGACGGCTGCGAATAGCCGAAATTCTCATAGCTCGCCGACTGCGACATCCACACCGCCTGCGGCTCATTGATCGTCGAGGCGAATGCAAGGCGTTGCTCAACGAATGTCGAGCAACGTGGGAAATTTCCGTCGCTGTTGAAGGGGTTCCGAGCCGTCTGAGGCGTATCCGAAAGATCAGCCGTAATATTCTCGTCTTCGAAGGTTAGACCTGATGTGCCGCCGATGTAGCCAAAAACGCCATTGTCTTCCTTGTAGACGATATACCGGCTGGCCCCAGGAACAGCCGACCATCCGATGCCGTTCTTGTTCCCCGTCACCGTCAAATCGTTGTTGGCGTATTGAGGGCCAGATGGGAGGCTTTCTTCTCCAGAGGCGTCGCTTACTGCCGAAACGACGTATCCGTAAGTTGTGCTACCTGATCCAACGAGAGGATTCGCCACGACTGAGACGGGGGGCGAAATAGACGGCGCGAACGTCACGTTTGCGATCGTCCAGTTATTGTCCGCTATACGCGAGAGCTTCTTAACTGGATGAAGCGGGTGGGTGATATACATCACATCTGCTTCTTGCGTGAAGACCAACCCGTCTAGATGCTCCGAATAATATGTCGTCGCGACCTCATACGGCAAACCGCCGGAAAGGATAAGCCCTCCGTTGCGATAAACACGGAAGTAGAGCTGCCCAAATTCGAGTTGATAGGACTGTTCGGTGTTGAACTGGAACGGAACGAGCCGCGAGGTGTTCGCGCTTACCTTCGTCTCTCCGATGAACTCCAGACCGGCCCGGTTCGAAACGCCGCCATGCGGATGAATGAACAGGTTCAGCGCCGTCCGCAGGCCGCTTCCGTACTTCGCCAGATCGACGCGAGCGCCGAGGCCGGGCGAAAGCTCTCCCGAGGTGAACGACGGCTGGTAAGCCCGCAGAGCCAT
This sequence comes from Sphingomonas sp., assembly GCF_030145815.1. Lineage (GTDB taxonomy): Bacteria > Pseudomonadota > Alphaproteobacteria > Sphingomonadales > Sphingomonadaceae > Sphingomonas. The sequence continues at coordinate 10,365 of NZ_JAIXHL010000029.1, read as the reverse complement.
CAGCCACGCCCCGCCAGGATATCGCCGGCATGGTCGGAACTGTGCCGCGTCTCGTTCGCGTCGGCGGCCTCTGCCATCGCCTGCATCCGCATGGCGAGTTGATAGGCGTCTGCCCTCACCTTCGGATCGCGCGTCATCGGCATCGCCAGCCTGACGGCAAGGTGCCACGCCAGCGCGTCGATGAAGAGCGGCGAAAACCGCGTCGGGTCCGTCAGCCTGCGCGTGTAGCGCAGGACCGCAGGCGACAGGTCGCAATAGACCCTGCCGCCCTCGATCTCATGCGGATGCCGCACCGACGCGGCTGCGTCGCCGTCTTGAGGCGCGGGGTTCGTCTCCGAATAGACCGGCTCGACCCAGCGCGCTTTCAGGCAGTCCGTGGGCTTGACATAGGCATAGCCCCATTCGCCCGGCCGGTCGTTCGCTACCTGGGCAAGCGCAACCTTCGCCCCCGCGAATCGCCACGGATAGACTTGGAGGAGCGTATCCCTCGTGTGGTCATAGAACCGCCGGCACGCCGTCGCCTCCGCGCTCGGCTCCGCGATATCGCTGATCCCAGGCTTGCCCAGGTTGGCGAGCGCGAGGTTGCAGATGAAGACGACAGAGGACATGCGCGCAGACTGGCGCGCAGATGGTTAGTGCACGAACAGGCCTGCGCCTGGGATCGTCAGCGCCCGGCGCGCTGCCCTTCGGCATGCTGTGCCGCCCGCCAGACGTTTTCGCCCATCGGCTGCGGCCGGCCGGCGCAGCCCGCATAGAACAACGCGAGGAGAACCGCGGCGACAAGACGCTTGTTGCAAACGAGTTTCATTCTGGCCTCCCGGCCTCTGTTAGGCGAGTGGATCGGATGTATCGACGGATGCAGGCGAAAGGGCTTTCCAGCCCACCCAATCGTGGATCGCGTCGCCGTAAAACCGGGGATAGTGAGCATACCGAGCGCGCACGGTGGCGAGATCGGCCAGCGCGGCGGCCTTGGTCTGCTTGCCGGCCGTGTCGGCGTAGCTGACGCCTGTGCCCGGCCCCGTATGCGTCTCGACCGCCGTGGCGAGGCCAGCCGCCGAGGCAGGCAGCTCGTAGCCGATCCGCGTGATCTGATTCAGCGGGTTGGTGTTGTAGTTCATGATGACGATGTCGTCGGCGTTGGCCGAAAGATGCAGGAAGACATTCTGCGTCACGCCGCCATAGGTGCAGACGACGGGCTCGCCGAAATAGTCGTCGAACCATGTCGGCAACGCGGTCCCGAGCAGCAGACCAACCGCGCCGAGCCGGGAGCGACAGCCGGCATGGGTCGCGACCCAATCCCGCATCAGGAACTCGCGGTCGAGCGCTTGCGTGCTCTGCCATGCGCCGGAGCCCGGCGTCGTGCTCAGTGCCGACGCGCTCCGAGTTCACACCCATGGCCTCAAGCTGCTTCTCTTCGAGGTACAGCGACGGGTAATAGCTATCGCTGTCAGCGCCGGCCGGCTTGCTGAGATCGCTGTATTTCTGCTTGAGGCTGGCGAGCTTCATGGGCGGGGCTCCAGAGCCGAGGGCGGGCGAAGAGCGGCCCGAGCCGCCCATCGTGGTCAATCGACCTGGGAGGGCTCCTGCGCCCCCGGAGCGATCCAGTCTGGAGCCGTGCCAAGAGCTGCCGTCACACCGTTGCCCTGCGGACCCGCAGCGGCCTCGGGGGCCGGCGCGTCACCGAACGGAGCCGGCGCATTCGCCTCGACATAGGCCGTGATGATCTTGTCCGCCTCGGCGGCGTTCGGCACGTTCGCGCCGGAGATCGCCTTCGCCAGCGCCTTGCGTTCGACCGCGCTGCCATTGCGCCAGTCGGCAGGGACATTGACGGGCTCAGCAGCGCCGGCAGCGGGCTCGGGAGCCTTCGCGCCGCCGACCGCGCCATCGCCGTCATGATCGCCCTTGCCGCCGAATGCATGGCGCGGATCGAGCTTGGCCCAGGACGGCCGGCGATCCTTGTCCTTCCAGAGATCATCCGGCACATCGAACGATGCGCCGAGATCGCGGATTTCGCCTCCGAAATAGCCGCGCTGCGTCGCGATGACTTTCACCATGTCCTACCCCTGTTCGCTGGAGGCGACGGCCCGCAGGCCGCCGTCCCGTTTCAGCCGGCGACGGCCGGTCAGCCGTTGCTCTGGTTGCCCATGGTGACGCCGGCCGTGATCTTGCCCGTGGTCGGGGCCGTGCCGGTGATATCGTAGTAGAGGCGCATGTAGCGCTCGTTCGTCCCGCGCGTGACGTACTCGGGAACGATCACCTTGCCCGCTACAAGATCGGCCAGGAGGATCGCGCCGGAAACCCACACCGTCTTCGCCGAGGAGAACGCCTCGTTGTCGTCGGTCTGGAGGGCGAACGTCATGCTCGTCAGGTTGTTGAACGTCTCGACTACCTGAATCAGCAGCGGGATCGGCTTGCCCTTGCCGATGTCGCGGACCATGCCCGACTTGATCGGGCCGAGATCGATGGTGTTGGTGGACGCGGCGTCGGCGGTGATCGCCTGGGCGTCCGAAAGCAGCGTCGTGCGGTCGAAGATCATGGAATGCCTCTTGTGTCGGCCTTCCGGCCAGCGATGGGGAACGGCCCGCCGAAGCGGGCCGCGATGATCAGAGCGCGACGGACGGGACGAGCGCTTCGGTGTTCAGGATCGCGTCGGTTTCGCGGATCGGAATGCCGCGATAGGTGCGGACCTCCTTGCCCTCGACCTGGGCATGGCCGAGCCCGGTATAGTTCGGGTTGGCCGCCAGGAGCGCCCGATCGCTCGACTGAGCGTCGAGGATTTCGAGCACGTCGCGATTCATGTAGATCGCGATGCGGCTGGAGATCGCATCGCGGCGGCGCGACTGGAGCCGATACGCCGCCTTTCGCAGCAGCGCCCAGAGATCGACCGAGCCGGCCCGCATGTCGGAAACGTCGATGTTCGCGACGCGCGCGTTGTATCGGTAGTCCTTGACGAACAGGCCGACGTGCTGGCGGAACAGCGTTTCCTTGACGTAGTAGGGGTTCCCGCTCGCGTCGGTGACGCGCTGCTCGCCCTTGTCCTCGATGCTGACGCCGGCCTTCGTGTTCTTCGGATAGAGCAGCGAAGTCGCGTGGTCGCCCCAGGTTACGAACCAGATCGAAGTATTGTCGGAGCCGGAGCCGCCGCCGTGGATGACCTGATTGGCAGCGTTGGCGACGCCGGCCACCGGGGCATTCGAATTGTAGGCGGCATAGCGCGCGGCGAGGCCCTTGAACTTCTCGGGCGTGGTCGCCGTGTCGTGGTAGAACACGCCGGCCGCCATCTCCTGCGACATCGCCTCCAGATAGGGCGCGCTGTCCACGAGGCGCTGCCGGGCCGGGTCCGAGGCCAGCGCGAGCAAGCGGGTATCGACCGCCGACGCCGCCTCCAGAAACCCGGTCGTGTCATCGACCTGCTGGAGCGTGCTCTTGGACTGCGGAATGCCCTGATAGAGGCGGCCCCAGGCGACGGACGGCAGGCCGGTGCGGATCATGTGCCGATGCACGGCATCCATGTTGCACATCGTCGCGATGGCGTCGTCGAGGATCGGGTTCTGCTGCGAAAGCAGCTCCACAACGGTCCCCTCGGTCGAGCCCCTGTAGGCGTCGATCAGGTTCGGGAAGGTCTGTCCGATGGTAGCCATGTGTTATCCGCCTTTCGGTGCGTCGCTGGGGAACAGGACATGCGCAGGATCGGCGGGTTTGCTCGATCCTCCGGCACCTCCTGCGGCGGGGTTGTCTTCCTTGATCATGGCCCCGACTTTCGCCATGAAACGGATAAGCTCGGGATGGTTGCCGCCTCCACTCGCGTTCAAGTATTCCTTGAGTTCGGGAGTGCCGAGGCGATCGACGGCGCGGCGGGAAGTCTGAACCGTTGCTTCCCAATTCGTGCCGCCGATCTCCTTGTCGGCTTTCGCGTCATCGGCCCACTTCTGGAGCGTGTTGCCCCAAGTCTCGCCCTGCTTCGCGGCGCGCTCCTGCTGGACCTTGATAAAGTCGTCGGTGAGCGCCTGAGCCTGCTTCTGGGTCAGGCCGAGTTCCTTGAAGCGCGGCGAGACGGCGGCGAGCAGTTCGGAGTCCACTTCGACGCCTTCGGGCATCGTCAGCGCGTACTTGCCGTCTTCGGGCACCTTGTCGGCGGCATCGGCCTTCGGATCGGCCGGCTTCGTCTTGTCGTGTTCGGCCTTGGCGGCGGCGTTCTCCGCGTCCGACTTTGCCGGGTCGTTCTCGTATTCCTTCCAGTCTTCGGGCTTCGTGCCCTCGCCCGCCGGCTTGTCGCCTTCCTTCGGCGGATCGCCGGCAGGCGGATCAGCGGGCTTGTTCTCGTTCGGGAACAGCACCGTCTCAGCCGGTTTCGGCTCGCCACCCGCGTCACCAGCCTCGCCGCCGGCCGTGCCCTCACCCGCCGCATTGCGCAGGATCATGCCGAGGGCGCTGCCGCCCAGGAGCTTAAGCTTCGTCATCGTCGTCATTCTCCTGATTGGCGCTGCGGGATGCAGCGATGGTCATGGCCTTGAGATCGGCGACCGCGAGCAGCAGTGCCGGATAGGTTCTCGGATCGATTTCATCGAGCTTCTGAATCAGACGCCGCCCGCTCGACTGCCTGCCGAGCATGTAGTTCGTGGCGTTGTTCTCGCCTGCGTAGGCGTCCTCATAGATCGCGCACTGTTCGAGCATCCAGAACAACACGCGCTGCCCCGAGGGCATGGCGATGATATCTTTGAACGCTTGGTCCACGGCGAGCCGTTCGCGCCGCTGCGTTTCGGTCAGGGCTTCCGCCGCGTCGAGCATCACGCGATCCCGATCTGTTGGAGCAGCGCGCCCGCGCCTGGGTTGTTCTGAGCACCGGCCAGGACGGCGGCGGCCTCAGCGCCGGCTTTCGCGGCGGGCGCAGTCGTCGCCAGCATCTCCGCGTTCTCTGCGGCGGCCTGCTTCTGCGCTCGCGCATCGCGGATCGCGGCGACCTTGTCGTCTGGCACGACGGCGGACGGCGGGACGCCGAGATAGTCGAAATATAGGTCAATCGCCTCGTCGGCATCGAGCTTGTCGAGCACGTCGGGCTTGACCGCCGCGAGTTGCCCGGCGAACGCATAGCCGCGCTCGATCGCGCCGGTCGCCACGGCCTTCTGCGCCTGGGCAAGGATCGACGTGTATTCGATCTTGAGTTCCTGTCCCTTGAGATCGGGCGGCGGCGGCGGTAGCTCGCCACGGCGATTAAGGATCGCGAACGCGCGGTCGATCGTGGGCTCAAGCTGCCCCGCGTAGACGTTTTCCAGAACCGGCCCGAGGGCGAGGAGCTTTTCTTCCTTGCGCTCCGCGATCTCGAACGTGTTGCGAGGCTGGATGCCTTCCATATTGGCGAGCATCAAGAACAGATCGGCGTAAAACGCGCGATTGATCATATCCTTGACCTCGCGAATATCGGCCGCAAGCTCCGCGATGCTCACGCGCACTTCCATCGCGGCGCGATAGCCCTTGCCTGTGGGATCATCGACATAGGTGATCGAGCCCGGCAGGAGCGACGCGGGGTTGTTCCGCATGCTCGTGGGGCCGGTCATCGGCGGCCTGACGAGCTTGTCGATCGCTTCGAGCTTCCGCGTCTGTTCCTTCTGGAGCATGCGGACATCGCCAAGCGCGATCTGCCCCGGCGACGTGCCATAGTGATCGTCTTCGGTTAGCTCCCAAGCGGGGCCGATCAGCGGGTTTTCATCGAACCCGGATTCCTCCAAGAGCTTGCCTTCGCCGCCCTGATCCTCCCAATAGTTCGAGAGGAACGGCTTGTCTTGCTTGGCGATCGAGTTGGGATTGCGGACATGGCGCGGCTCGATTGCGTGCCAGATATCGAACGCCTCGTCATATTTCGAGGTGTCATAAAGCGTGCGGATGCGGTCGCTGACGTTCTTGTAGCCGAAGCGCTCCACGATCCGCTGCACGCTCCAGCGGAACTGGCGATACAGCGTCGTCAGCCGGCCGGTGTGATCGCGGGCGATCCAGAACCGCCCATGCACGAGCTGCTGCATGCGGATCACGGACATATCGTCTTCGGCGAGAATGCCGACCGATTGTCCGAACTGGCCGAGATCGCCGTAGCCGGTGTGGAACGCGCTGTAGAGGTTCGACGACTGAAACACCTCGCGCATCCGCTGCTCGACGGCCGCGAGATAGGCCTTGACCGGCGCGAAGTCTTTCAGATCGGGATCGTATGTCGTCAGCCGGAACCACGGCCGGGCCGGCGACGTGATGCCCGAGTGCATCCCTGACTTGAGCGTGCGATGCGCGAACGTCCCGGCGCTGTCGATGATCTTGTCGCGGCTGATGAAGCCCTCGCGCCGCGTGTTGAGGCGCAGCCGCGTCGGCTCGATGAACTCGGCAAGCGGTTGCCAGACCGATTCCCACGGCTGGCGAACCTGCCTCAGCTCCTCCGCGCGACGACGGTGGTAGGCAATCTGCGTCTCGTAGCGGGGCGCTGGCGCGTTCATCACTGCCCCAGAAGGGTTTTCTTGGCGGTGGCCGCCGTCTCGGTGACGCCGAGGCCCGAAGTCAGGATCGTGTCACTACCGGCGCGGGCGCGATCCATCGTCCTGCGCCCGGTCGAGCTGCGCACGGCCCCCGAGTCGGGGGCCTTCGTCTGAGCCGGCTCGGGAGGCAGGACCGGAGCGGCCTGGGCTTTCGGCGCGGAGAATATGCACATCGATCGATCACCTATTGCCCGAGGAGGGTCTTGCCGGATGTCGGCGCTTGCTCCTCGACGCCGAGGCTCGACGTGAGGACCGTGCTGCTGTTGCTGCCGAAGACCGGCGCGGCAATCTGGCCGCCCGGCTGCTTCTTCGATGCGGCGGATTTCGCGGACGATGCCGCCGACCTGGACGCCGCCGATCCGGCGCGCTCTTGCCCTGTCGCGCCGCGGTAGATGTCATCGCCGAAGGAGCGAGGGAGGCCGCCGCCACCACCTGGGACCGAGCACATCGCGTCACCCGACCATTATGACGGCGAAGACGAAGGCGAACGCCGCCGCCGTCGCGAGCGCGTAGAGCGCGCTGGAGAGCCGGGCTCGCCTCGCGCCGTAGGGCATCTGGTCGATTAGGCAGGATGCGCCGATCGGTATGGCGGCGACGACGGCGAGGATCGCGAAGAGCGGGCCGCCGATCTTGAGGTAGGCCGAGATATGCGCCGCGAAGATCAGAGCGCAGAACAGCCGGCCATTCGCCGCGATGTTACGCGCGGTCGCCAGCGCCAGATTGTCTTGCGCCGCGATTTCGAGAAGCTTGAGCTTCCGGGCGTCGGCTTCATCCGGGTCCATGCTCGATCCGGCTCCGATGGGTTGCGATCCTTCATCGCTACGCCCCGGACGGTTGCCGCTCAGAACTCAGACGGAACTCAGGCGAGAGGATCGTAATCGACGACAACCATCGGGCCGCCGCCCGAACTGCGGCCCGCACTGCGGTCGCGCTTGGCGACGGGCTCCGCGAACGTCAGCATCAGCGCATCGCCCTTATTCGGCGACGGCAGGCCGCGCTCTTTCATGTCTTCCTTGCTTTCGAGCTGAATCTTGCCATCGAGCCGAGGGACCGTCTCAGGACCGATCAGGTCTTGATAAAGCTCCTCGTCATGGGGATCGATCGCGCCGCCGGCTTTGATCCAGCGCTTGCCCGTGCCCCACATTTCGGCGCGCTTGTTGAGGAAGCCCGGATCGATGGGCTTGCCTGAAAACCAGATCAGCCGCCACGACCGGCCCATGACTTGCCCGGCGCTGACGATGCCCGTGCCATAGCCCGCATCCACGAACACTGCATCCGCCTTGTGCTCGTCTTCCAGCCTCGCGATCAGGTTGGCGACCTCAACGTCATTGTCGTTCCGCTGGAGGCTCGCGAGGCTCTTGGAGTAGAGCCCTTGCCTCAGCACGATTTCGAGCTTGTCATCGCCGGTCCAAGCCGGATCGACGCCGATGATGACAGGAGCGAAGCTGTACGAGCCTGGGCGAAGGTGAACGTTGCGGGCCTTATCGACATCGTCGGCGCTGATGAACTGCATGGCTGACTGACTCGGGAATTGGCCGCGCACACGAACCTTGACGAGATCGCTATCCTCGCCGTGGTCATCCACGAGCCGTTGCAGGTAGGCTTTGTTCGTGCCGGGTACGGTGCGGCTATCGATCTGCCGAGGTATCCAGCGATGACGGAAGCGGCGGAAGCATTCGCGGAAGCGGCCTGAGTTGCGCGTTGGGTTGCCGAACACGACCCAGATGATCACGGTGTCTTCGTCGGTTAGCGCGCCTTCCGCGACCTCCCAGACCTTGTCGTGAATTTTCGAAGCCTCGTCGAACAGGAGCAGGATGATCTTGCCCTTGTTATGCAGGCCGGCGAACGCCTCCGTATTGTGCTCAGACCATGGGATGAAGTCTTGCCGCCACTGGTCGCCGTGCTGCGGATCGCGGCTCTTGATCGACATGGCTTGCACGTCGAACCAATGCGCTGTCAGCGACGTGCGAAACCACTTCCCGATTTCAGGTGCAGTCTTCGTGCGGAGCTGCCCTTCGGTGTTCGCCGTCGTGACGATGCGAGCATCGTCCCAACAGCTCATGGCCCAATTCGAAAGCATGCCCATCTCGGCTGACTTGCCGATGCCGTGCCCGCTGGCGACGCTGATTTGCAGCGGCTGGAATCGCGTCGCTGGATTACTCAGATGGTCGCGGATGATGGTGTTGATATCGTCCTGCCACTCACGAGGCCCGTCATAGCCCGCCAGCGCGCCGAAGCCCCAATCCCAGGCCACATGCGACCAGCGCCGAGGATCGAACCGGCATGAGGCGGCCAGCTCAATAATCTCGTCGTTGATGTCGCGCTTGGCGGCCGGCTTAGCCATCTCGCTTGCCAGCCCTCGCCAGCCGATCGGCGAGCGCATCGAGCCCGATGACTGCCACCTGATCTTGGAAGGCGTTCACGCGGACGTGCTTGCCGATCAGCTCCAGGCGGCGGATGCGGTTGTCGAGCTTGATCTTTCGCGTCTGGCCGATCTGGATGCGATCCTCGCCATGCCCTTCATAGAGGGCGTCGATCTCGATGCCTTGGACGAGGCCTTGCCGCCATATCAACGGCCATTCATGGACCGGCAAAAGATCACCGGTCTCTTTATTGTATAGATCGGCAATATCGGCCGTCGCTTCATCTGCGAGCCGCTTCAATACCCAATTGGCATCGACCTGCGTTGCTTCCTCGCGCTTAGCTTTGGCGGCGTCGATTGCGGCCTTAATCTCAGGTTTCTCAAGGTTCTCCGGGCCGATGACGTGCGCCGTCTTCGCCGAGTATCCAGACCTTATCGCCGCCTGAGTAGCGTTCAAATCGAGCAGGTATTCTTGAACGAACCGCTCCTGTTTCGGCGTCATAGATAAGCCCGCGTGTTTCCACCCCGGATCATGGGGCTGACCGATCCATACATCGCAGATGATTGCGATTTTCACAACGCCGATCGTTAGCGCTGGCGGCCCCGAGGTTTGCAAGGGGTTTTCTAACGAGACGAAAAGATTTTAAAACGGCGTTCCTGGGGCGGTTATATACAGGGCTAAACGGTTGAGGCCGTTTATAAAGCTGCCTACTCTCCCCTATTAGAATTTTTTGGCATCTCTTATAAACTCCTATGTCTCTGGTTAAGTTATTGATATAATTAGATAAAGAGTGACAGATAGGTTTTTAAGATGGTTGAAGCCACGCAATAATCTGCGAAAATCGCAACAGGAGCGAGATTGAGGTTTGCAATGACGTTTTTATGTGGTGTTGTGATTACCGCAACGACCGCATGGGAGCGCAACGATGACGACGAAGAAGCAGAAGCCCGAGGCTGCGCAGACAACCGCCGATCCTGTCACGATCTCCATCAAGGGCTTCGACAAGTCCCTTGCTTGTCGCGAGTATCAGTTTGAGCTTGGAAAGACCTACCAGCATGACGGCGCGGTCAAGGCGTGTGCTGGCGGCTTCCATGCCTGCCCTGTCGATCACCACCCCCTGTCTGTGTTCGAGTTCTATGCGCCGGCCGGGAGCCGGTATGGCGAGGTCGCGCAGTTCGGCGAAACGAGCGCGAAGGATACGAAGCTCGCCTCTGCCAGCATCACCATCAATTTCGAGCTGACGCTTGGTGATCTCGTCAAGCGGGCCTGGGATTACGTCTGGAGCCGCGCGACGCTGGAGGAAGGTTCGACGGCGACCGGCTATCAGGGCGCGGCTTCGGCGACCGGCGAGCAGGGCGCGGCTTCGGCGACCGGCTATCAGGGCGCGGCTTCGGCGACCGGCTATCAGGGCGCGGCTTCGGCGACCGGCTATCAGGGCGCGGCTTCGGCGACCGGCACTCGGGGCGCGGCTTCGGCGACCGGCTATC
>NZ_JAIXHL010000028.1 GCF_030145815.1 Sphingomonas sp. | reverse complement strand
CACCGGAAACGGCGACACCGCCATATCCGGCCTCCGGTTCCGCTTCGCTCCACCTCCGTCCGGATATGGCGGCGATGGGCTTAATCCACTAACAAACCTATCGGTCCACTCGGTGGGGGCAGATCACATTGCCGATCGGCGGAGCTATGTCGCCGCCAATGCGTCGCGGCTTCACGACCGTGATAAATGTCGTCGCCGAATTGACGAATGAACGACCGCGTTCGAGATCGTCTAAGCGACCGTGAAAGGCTGACATTGCGGACGCCCATTGATGTCCCCCGCGGCCAGCGATCGCCCTCTATGAGACTGTTGGGGCCGCGATGTATTTCGCAGCATTTTCCTGACAATGCGCCCGAACGCGTGCGATCCAACTTTCGAACCACACCCACGTGTTCTGGTAGTCGCCGGCCTTACCGAAGCCTTTTGCAGGATCCTTTGCGCCCAACTCTTTCCAAAGAGCTGTATGCTGGGATTGGTTGAAACGTGGATAGCCCTCGGCATGCATCGCCTCGACAACCTGCGTTGCAGTATAGCGCGCTTTGTCCACCTCCTTGAGCAGAACCGCGTTAATCGCCTTCGCCTCTTCCGAATCCGGCTTGATGAATTCAATTGCGGTGTCGGACTTGCTCGCCTTGCTGCCCACCTTAGGCACGAATGCAACGCGATACGTGAATGCTGGATCCTTGAGTTCGTCATCCGTCATGCTCTCGTGAAAAGCATCCATGGTTGAAGCGATCGTCGCGGGCAGCGTGCTCGCGCTCTTCAGCCCCGTCGCTTGAGCCGCATCGAATGTGACAAACTGGAGCGCGATCGGCAGCCGCCGCTCAAGACCGAACTGGACCCCGAACCAAGATCGAATGGCATCATTAAAGTTGATGCAGCACGCCTGCATCAGCGGCCCAAGAGCGTCATCGATCCGATTGGTGGATCGGTGTTCAATCTCGTGTCGGATTTCGAGCAGCAACTCCAGGTTTTGCCTGACTGCTTTTGAGACCGGGATCTTATCGTTGCGGAGGCACTTACCGAGCTCCCAGTAGGCCTCTGCACCACTCTTGAGCAGCTTTACCGCACCGTTTTCCTTATAACGAAAGTCTATGCCCTCCCGCTTAAACCAAGCGTGGCAAAGGTAGGTCCAGCCGATCATCGCCGTCGTGATGAATATCTCCGCACGAAAGTGGATGCCCGCTGCATTGAAATTGTGCACGGCTGCGATCATTGCTTCTCGTGACTTCACGAGCAGTTCGTCACCGCGCAGACTCAGCCCGGTCTCTCCGTCGACATCGGGCCAGCAGCTGAGAAATTCATTCAGCTGCTCAGCGGTGGCAGCTTTCACGGCCTTCTGCTTCGTTTCTGACCGAATTTCCGAGATTGCGCGGTGATTGATCGAGCGCGTCGGACGAGTGAAATACGCTAGGACGTCTTGGTCATTGTATTTCTTAGTCGCAAGCATCGCCTTGACCAGCGCGACTTCCCATCGCTCGAGCCGATGACCACGCTTTCGCTCTGGCATAAAGCAGCCCCCTTCTCGTCCCTAATACGGCGAATCCGGCGAAACCGCCAAACCGAGCCGTAAGGGTAGCGGGAAAAGCCAATACAATTCGCGCTCTGGGCTAGACTACGGATGGCCGCTTGCAGGACCGATACCTTACAACAGGAAGGCCCGTAGTTGGGGCGCATTCCCGATCGGCCGGTTGTGGCAATAGCGGCCTACCGCGACGCAGAAGCCCGGATCACGAGTTCCGGCACAATGCGTTCGCGGACAATCGGCGTTTCAGCGGTGCCCGCAATTCGCGCCAACAGGCGCTCCGTCGCGCGCTGGGCGACTTCCTGAAACGGCAACACAAGTGTCGAAAGCGGCGGCTCCATATAGCGGGTGAACGGGTGATTGCCCCAACCCATCACCAGTACGTCGTTCGGCACGCGGATCCCGCGCTCGCTCAACGCGCGATACAGGCCCAGCGCATAATAGTCGTCGCCTACCAGGAATGCGTCCGGCCGACGACCGCGATCGAGCAGGTCGCTGGCGACGCGATAGGCATCGTCGGCATTCCAGGACCGCGACACCCGGAACGACCGCGCGGGAGGCACCAGTGCCAGATGCATTCGCGGATCGAACTTCACGCCATGTGCCTCCATCGACGCGCGAAAACCCTCGATCCGCAGACGGATGGTGGAGAAGGGCATGTCCTCGTCGATCAGCACGATGTCCTTCGCGCCCCGCGCGAATACCGCTTCGGCCGTCAGGCGAATGCCCGCCTCGTTATCGGTCGAGAAGAAATCGACCTCGAGCTCGGGCAACTCGCGGCTGACGAGGACGAGCGGGATTTCCGCTTTCAGCACCGGGGTCCATGCATTCGAGCGATCATGCACCGGGGCGGCGATCAGCCCGTCGAGGCCTGAGCGCAGCGCGCGGTTGATCGCCTGACGCTCGCGCTCGGCGGACTCGTAAGTCAGCAGCAACATCGTCGTATATCCCTCCTGCTGCGCGCGCAGCTCGACCTCGCTGACGAGATCGGAGAAAAAGGGATTGGAGATATTGGCGACGATCACCCCGATCGTCTTTCGCGAGCCCAGTACCAACGAACGGGCATGGACGTTGGGCACATAGCCCTGGCGTTCGGCCTCCGCCTTGATCAGCGCGCGGGTCGCTGCGCTAACGCCCGGCCGTTCGTTCAATGCGCGCGATATCGTGTTGGCGGTCAGGCCCAGCCGGTCGGCAATGTCATGCAAAGTCGGCGGTCGCCGCCCGTTGCCTATATCCGCCATGCGAAGCCTCCGGAAGTCATGCCGAACCGTAACGGGCACCACCAGGCCTGCCAACAGGCAACGGTGTCGCGCATGATAGATTAACGATCTTGTTCAGATGGTGTGGCTGACCCGCAGTTCTGGTCGGAGCGGCCTATTGAAACCTCAAATTATGAGGATGATTGCGAAACTCCGGAAGGTGTGCCACGATCATTATCGTTATCTCAAAGGTTGAATTGCTGTTTGGAGCGGGTGCGCCATGAACAAACTCTCTCGATGCGCACTTCCGGCGCTGTCGTCGGGATATGAGCCCGTCGATTACGAGCTGGCGGAGGTCACCCCGGGCATCGTTCATATCGGATTGGGTGGCTTTCATAGGGCGCATATGGCGCGATACACGCATGACCTGATGGGGATCGACCCCGAGGCGCGCGGCTGGGGCATTCGCGGGGCTGGACTCCGCGCGGCGGATTCGCCGCTTCTTAAAGCGCTTGGCGCGCAGGACGGCGTTTACACGCTTGTCGAACGAGAAGGCGACGCCGAGAATCGTGTGCTGATCGGATCGATCGTGGAGACGATCGATGCTTCAGGCGCGACCGCGGCGCTGCTGGCGGTGATCGACGATCCCCGAACCCGGATCGTCAGCGCGACGGTCACCGAGAACGGCTATCATCTCGATCGCGCGACCAAACAACTAAATCTGCACAGCGATGAAATCCGCCACGATGTCGCGCAGCCGCGCTCCCCGCGCACGCTTCCCGGAATCCTCGTCGAAGCTTATCGCCGCCGCCGCGCGCGCGGCGAGTCTGCGTTCACCGCGCTGTCGTGCGACAACATCCAGCATAATGGAAACGTCCTTAAGTCCGCGGTGCTGAAGCTGGCGCACCAGCAGGATGACGATCTGGCCGACTGGATCGAGACCCATGCGCGCTTTCCCAATTCGATGGTGGATCGGATCACACCGGTGCCGACGGCGGAGGATATCGCAGCCCTCGCAGCGGAGACCGGGATCGACGACCGCGCCTCGCTCAGCGCCGAGTTGTTTCGCCAATGGGTGATCGAGGATGAGTTCGTGGCCGGGAGGCCGGCATGGGAAAAGGTCGGAGCCCAATTCGTCGAGGACGTGACGCCGTACGAGTTCATGAAACTTCGCCTGCTCAATGCCAGCCATCTTGGGGTTTCCGGCTTGGGTCAGCTGTCGGGTCACAGGCTGGTAAGCGAGGCGGTCGGCGACGATTTGATCCGGCGTTACATGATTGCCCTGATGGATGAGGAGCTGACCCCGACGCTGATGCCGGTCCCGGGGATCGATCTGGCGGCGTACAAGCGTCGACTGGTCGCGCGGTTCGCCAACACGGCGATCAAGGATACGACGCAGCGCGTGAATACGGACGCGCCGGTCAACGTGCTGCTCGATCCGTTGCGCGATCGTCTCGCCGCGAACGAGCCGATTGATCTTCTGGCGCTGGGATTGGCTGCATGGCTACGCCGTGTGCGCGGGATCGACGAGCAGGGCGCCGCGATCCATGTCGTCCACCCGATGGCCGCGATGCTCGCCGAACAGGCCGAAGCCGGTGGTGGCGATCCGGCGCCGCTGCTCTCCATCACCGCGCTCTTCGGCAATCTGGGGCAGGATCCGCGTGTGCTCGCCGCCGTGGGCGAATGGCTCGGGTCGATCTACGATATCGGGACGCGAGCAACGATCGAGCAGGCCGCAGCGCGAGGGCTGTTCGACACGCGGCCCCATGGGATGGGCCCGACCGCTACTGCGGCGATCCACGCCGCCAATTAGGTCAGGCGGCAAGCGTGGTGCTTGCCGCATCTCAAGGCCGGCGCACGCATGTCGGCCCATCGCGACAGGAGAGCGCCGCATGTTTCTGGGCATCGATCTCGGCACGTCCGGCGTCAAGGCGGTCGTCCTGTCGCCGACCGGCGAAGTGCTGGCCCAGTCCACCGCCCCCCTGTCCGTCGATCGGCCACGCCCGCTGTGGTCCGAGCAAAATCCCGAGAATTGGTGGACGGCAACCGATCGCGCGGTGATGCAGCTTCGTCCCGAGTTGCGCGATCAGGTCCGCGGGATGGGTCTTGCCGGTCAGATGCATGGTGCAGTCCTGCTCGGTGCGGACGACATGCCGCTGCGCCCCGCGATCCTGTGGAATGACGGGCGAAGCTTCGCCGAATGTGCGGAACTCGAAAGCGCAGAGCCGAACGCGCGCGGGATCACTGGCAACATCGCAATGCCCGGCTTTACCGCCCCGAAGCTGCTGTGGGTGCGGCGCCACGAACCGGACGTATTCCGGCGCTTGCGAACTGTGCTGCTTCCCAAGGACTATCTGCGATTAAAGCTGACCGGGGAGAAGGTGTCCGAGATGAGCGATGCGGCGGGCACGCTCTGGCTCGACGTCGCACGACGCGGCTGGAGCGATCGCATGCTGGCAGCATCCGGGCTCGACCGGTGGACCATGCCTGATCTGGTCGAAGGAAACGCGGTCACCGGTCGCCTGCAGCGGGAAATGGCCGAGCGGTGGGGGATGAACCGCGTTCCTGTGGTCGCTGGCGGCGGGGACAATGCTGCAGCGGCTGCGGGAGTGGGCGTCATCGGAGAAGGCGATGCCTTGCTCTCGCTGGGAACCTCCGGCGTCACCTTCGTCGCGACGCGCGACTTCAGGCCCAATCCAGCGCGGGCGGTTCATGGCTTTTGCCACAGCCTGCCCGGCATGTGGCATCAGATGGCGGTGCATCTGTCGGCGGCAGCTTGCATCGACTGGGCGGCGCGTCAGTTGGGACTGTCGGGACCTGCCGACGTGCTGCGCATCGCCGACGGTGCTGCGCCGGGGACAGGTCCGGAAGTCTTTCTCCCCTACCTCTCCGGGGAACGAACGCCGTTCAACGATCCGCATGTTCGTGCCGGATGGTTCGGCCTCGACAACGACACCGACCCGGCGCGGCTGGCGGCGGCAGTGCTCGAAGGGGTCGCCTTTGGCCTGGCCGATGGCCTGGATGCCCTGCGCGAGGCCGGGAGCCATGTCGACGAACTGGTCATGGTCGGCGGCGGCGCGCGTTCGACAGCGTGGGGACGGATCATTGCGTCAGTGCTGCAGGTTCGGCTGATCTATGTCGAAGGGGGCGATATCGGTCCCGCGCTCGGCGCAGCGAAGCTGGCCCAACTCGGTATCGACCCTGGTTCCCCCGAAGAGATCTGCGGACGTCCGCGCGTCATAGCCGTCGCGGAGCCCGACGCCGATCTGCAAGCCATTCTCGCGCAGAAGCGCGGCAGGTATCAGGCGGCCTCTGCAGCCATACGTGGCGTTGGGCTCCAATAGTATCCGGCGCTGGTGCGATGCGCGCAAGCCGTCGCGCTCTATAACGCGACTGTCCGGCGAATTGTCATATCGCGCGTGTAGGCGACCCCGCGCCTCACACTGCTGCAACTCCGACATCGACAGCGGCATCATCCGGCCGTCGTCGCGAATCATACATTATCGTTATCTCTAAAGTCGCATTTCTGTAACGAGCGTGGGCTATCAGGGCTCGGAGCAGGAGAATATAATGACTATTTTTCAATATTATATGGAAATCTTGACCATCAGATACGCGCATGCTAGCACTATTAACGATATTATTTCGATGAGCGGCTCGCATGAACGACGCGGCCATCGTGCCACGACGGCAAAGGGGGAGTGATGGCCATGAAAAAGGCATTTCTGTTGTGCTCGGCGGCCGCCATGCTGCCGGCTCTGACCATCCCGGCCACCGCGTCGGCACAGGTTTCACCCGCAACCAGCGGGACGGTAGAGGGCGTCGTCTCGGACGCGTTCAGCCAGGACACGCTCCGCAATGCGATCGTCACCGTCGAGATCGACGGGCGGCGTTATGTCGCGCGCACGGCCGAAGATGGCAGCTACAGCATCGACGGTTTGCCGAGCGGCGACGCGACCGTGCGCGTCGAATTCATCGGCTATGTCGAAATCTCGCAACCGGTCACAATTGGTACCGATGGCGTAACAACACTCAATTTTGAGCTCAACCAGGCCGGCCGCCGCGTCGACGAGGCCGCATCGGCCGACGAAATCGTCATCCGCGGCGAACGCGAAGGTCAGCAGCGTTCGATCATGGCGCAGCGCAGCGAGCTTCAGATCGCGGACGTGCTGCAGACCGAAACCTATGGCGATATCGCCGGCGGCAATCCGGGCGAGTTCCTAAAATATATGCCGGGAATCGACGTCGACGGGTCGAACGGCACCGCGGTCTATGTCGGCCTGCGCGGCCTCCCGGCCGGGTTCACCCGCACCCAGCTCAACGGCATGGACATCGTGTCGGCCAACGCCAACGCGGCGACCGGATATAGCAGCGCGGCACAGGCGGCGCGCGTCTTCAGCTATGAATCCATGGGTCTGTCGGCGATCGAATCCGTGACGGTCTACAAGACCACGGGCGCCGATCAGAATGCCGATGCGCCCGCTGGTATCATCAATCTCGAGACTCGGCGCGCAGCAAGTCGCCGGAAGCCTTCGCTGGTGCTGAGCATCGAGGGCATGACACATGAAAACATGTGGGATCGGTACAACAACACCGGCCCCCAGGCGGACGGCGGCTTCAACGGGCAGAAGTTTCTGCCGAATGCCAGCATCCTGTACCGGGACAGCTTCTTCGGCCGTCGCCTTGGCGTCAGCTTCTCCGCTTCGATCAACCAGCAATATTTCGAGCGTGAGCAGATCGTCTCAAGCCGGAATTTCCGCAATTCGGTCAACGCCCCCTATCCGCTGGAGCTCTACGCCTTCGAGCAGGGTTCCTATCATCGGCTGGTGACCCGCAAGAACGCCACTCTGGTCCTCGACTTCAAGGCGGCGCCGAACCTGACGCTCGGCGCCATCGGCATCATGTCGCGCGGCGACGTGTTCCAGCGTGCAACCACGGTCGAGGTCATTGCTGACACCAGCACGGGTGCCCGCGGCCTGCTGAACCTCCAAGGCGGTCCGGCCACCGCCGAGGACGCGCTGTCGGCATTCGTCACGCGGCAACCTGCGACGACGACGACCATCACCTCGGGCTCCACCAATGCGAACAAGATCAACAAGGGCAACATCGCCGCGTTGAACTTCGACTGGAAGCACAATGGCTGGCACATCGACGGCTATTATGCCTATTCGGACACGCACTCCTATTATGACTCCCCGGCCAAGGGGCAGGTGACCAACTCGTCGTCGATCAGCTCGCGCGGCAATTTCTCGGCGATCAAGGGCAGCCCCGGCCTGACCGATCTCGATTTCGCGATCACGCAGGTCAGCGGCGCGGACTGGTCCAATCCCGCGAACTGGACGCTGCCCACCGGCAGGCCGACGATCACGCTGTCGAGCAATGCCTATGGCAAGCTGGCGCAGCATTCGGGCGCGATGAATATCCGCTATGCCGCCGATTTCGGAAACGTTCCGGTCGAGTTCCAGACCGGGTTCAAGATCACCGACACGCTCTATGATTTCGGGACGACCGCGGCGACGCCGTTCCAATATGTCGGTCCCATGAGCAACGCGGAGTTCCTCGCCGCGTTCGTCAGCCCGTACACGCACAATGTCACCAACAAGAGCGGGTTCTCGATCACCTCGCTCTCCGGCTCGCGGTACATCCCCGCACTCGACCTCGGGAGGCTTTGGCAGGATTACAACAGCAATCCCGGCAACTGGAGCAGCACAGCCACCGCCGCGCAATATCGCGCCACCAATTACGGCACGACCGATTATGGCGAGATGATCAAGGCGCTGTACGGCATGGTCACGGTCAAGCCGTCCGAAGCGCTGAGCTTGCGCGTCGGGTTGCGCGGCGAATGGACCGACAGTCGGGCCGATGTCTATCAGTCGCTGCCGCGCGCCCAGATCCTCGCCTATCGACCGCCCGGCGCCACCGCCAATTGCGCGATTACGGCAACGACCGGTGTCGCCACCACCATTCCGTGTATCGACTATCAGTATAGCGGGGGACAGACCCGGCTGAGTGGCGGCTTCTTCAACCTGTTCCCCAGTGCGCAGATGAAGGCCACGCTATTTGACGATTACGATCTTCAGGTCGGCTATAGCCGTTCCGTCCTCCGCTCCGGCATCGATTCCTATGCCAGCCAGCCCAGCGAGAGCCTGACTGGCAGCGATCTGGGCGGGCCATTGCTGACGGTGCCCAACCCGAACCTCACGCCGGCCTATTCCGACAATGTGTCGGCCCGCCTGTCGCATTATTTCAAGACGGTCGGGATGGTGAATCTCGGCATCTACTACAACAAGATCCGGGGCCTGCCGCAGACACTGGAATTCTCGCGCGAGGAAGCGCTCGAGATACCGGAGCTTGCACCCTATGCCAGCGATCCCGTGTTCGCCGGGGCCGGCTTCCGCTACGCCATCGCGCAGCAAGTCGATGTCGTGTCGATCTGGGGTCTCGAGGCGGCGTTCCAGCACAGCTTCACCTGGCTGCCCGCGCCGTTCGACGGCTTCTCGCTGCGCGGCGCGTTCACGCACAACACCCCCAACCGCCCGCTGATCCGCTGGGGTCGCAATATCGGTTCGCTCGCGATGAGCTACGAAAAGGGTCCGGTGAAGCTGAACGTCAATCTGCTGTGGAACGACGACAAACCGCGCACGCTGGCCGCCGATGGTGAGACGCTGGCAACATGGTTCCAGGCGATGACGCAGATCAACGTCTCGGGACGGGTCAAGCTCACCAAGACGTTCGAAACCTATTTTACGGTCACCAACCTGCTCAACTCGGGCCTGATCGTGATGCAGCCCGGATCGAACGTGACCGCGGTATCGGACTTCCCCAACTTCTCGCCGCTCACCGTTTATAACGGCCGCACTGCAAGCTTCGGTCTGCGGGCGCGTTTCTAAGATTGCTGGCGACCACGGTCGCCAGCCGAACTCTCATCCAAGAATAGCCTTTTAACTCCATCGTTCACCGGGATAGCGCCGCCAATGCAAAAACACGTTTTTCTTCGAGAGCGCGGACTTGAGAAGTTCAATCCACTCGACCGCATCATCACCTATGACGATTTCGATCGCGGCTTTAACGGCTGGATGGATCTGACGCCCAACTTCGTCTATCCTGATTTTCAGCAGGCGCCGGGTCCGATCGACGTCGCAAGCTGGGCGCCGACGATGTTGAGCTCGGCACCGATGCGGTTCGCATCGTCGCACGGCTCGATGGAGGGGACCTATTCACTCAAGCTGAGCACCAAGCCGGTCGCGAACCGGTGGGAGGAGCCTGTCGCGCCGGGCAGCATGGGTTGTGCGATCAAGCGCCTGTCGCGCTTCGGCAACCCGAACAAGTTGCAGATCGAGGCGTGGTACACCTACACGCCGCAGCAGGACCGCGAAGGGCTCGGCGAAGAGGATATTCGCGCGTTCGGTTTCTATTTCGACGTTCAGGATTCCGAATTCCGCTACAAGCCGGGCGTTCGCTACGTCAATTCGATCAACGGCCAGCTGGTCAAGAAATGGCAATATTGGCAGGCGGCCGAAGGCGTGACGACCGAGGAATGGTGCGGTCTGGAAGACGGCTGGTACCTGCCCGGTATCGACAATCACTTTTACGGCCGGCGCTATCCCGACGGCTCGTCCGACGGGTATCAATGGGTCCCGGACGGCGCGCAGGAGCTGGTCTATAACGAGAGTCCGGACAAGCTGAACTGGAATTATTTCCGGCTGCTGATCGATTATAACAAGCGAGAATATATCGAGCTGCAAAGTCAGGACCGGATCTTCGATCTGCGTGGAATCGCGCCGACCGCGACGCCCGGATACAAGGGCATCGATAACCTCATCAATCCAATCTTCTATATCGAGACGGACACGAACCGCAGCGTCAACCTGTTCCTCGATTCCGTGGTTTATTCGATCGAATAGCCAACATTCTCGATCGATATTTGGGAGTTCGTGAGTTGCTCACATCCGTTACATCCGTACTCGAACGACGCCTGCCGATTTTCGGTCCCCACACGACGCACCCGTACGAGGCGTCATGGGCGCGGGAAGCGGTGTTCTTTCTGCAGACCGAGCACACAACATGCACCTTGTCCGTCCAGGCGCAAATCTCGCCTGACGGGTTGCACTGGATCGACATCGAAGAGCCGATCTCGGTTCCGCCGGAGCAGCCACTCGCCGCGTTGCGCCTGACGACGTTCGGTGGCTGGCTGCGCTTTGCGATCGATGGCGCGAGCGAGGCTTCGCCGTCGACCATCCTGATCCATCTCTCGCTCAAAGGCTGAGGCGTGACCGAAGCAGCGGAAACCGTGACCCAACCCACGGAAAAACAGCGCCGCCGAGTGCTCTTTGCGACCACGATCGGCGCGGCGCTCGAATGGTATGACTTCACCCTTTACGGCATCGCCAGCGCTGTCGTTCTGGCGCCGCTGTTCTTTCCGTCGGAAGATCCGCTGTTTTCGCTGCTCGGCGCTCTCGCCAGCTACGGCGTCGGCCTGTTCGCGCGCCCGTTCGGCAGCTTCTTTTTCGGGAATATGGGCGACAAGCTGGGTCGCCAGAAGATCCTGGTCATCACGCTGATCCTGATGAGCGTGTCGACCTTCCTGATCGGGTGCCTGCCGACGTTCGACACGATCGGGTACTGGGCGCCGGCGATCCTGGTGGTGCTGCGTATCCTTCAGGGGCTGGGTGCCGGTTCGGAATATGCCGGTGCGACGCTGATGGCGTTCGAGTATGCGCCGAAGCATCGCCGCGGGTTGTTGGCTGCGATCCCCGCGACCGGCAATCCGCTCGGCATGCTGCTGGCGTCCGCGGTGTTCGGCGCGGTGGCGATGCTGCCGACCGACGACTTCATGAGCTGGGGCTGGCGCATCCCGTTCCTACTGAGCGCGCTATTGTTCGTGATTGGCCTCTATATCCGGTCTCGGGTCGAGGAATCTCCCGCCTTCGAAAAAGCCAAGCTGGAGCGTCCCGCCGCGCGGACCGGGATGGGCGAGCTGTTTCGCAACCATCGCGGCCCGTTCGTGAAGGCGCTGATGCTCAATGGCGGCCCGAACGTCACCGGGTACCTGCCCGCTGCGTTCGGTCTGGCGTACATGACCGCGACGCTCAAATTCCCGCCGAGCGTCGGGGTCACCATCTTCGCCATTTCCAATTTCGTCCTGCTTGCGGTGCAACCCCTGGCGGGGTTGCTGGCGGACCGGGTCGGCGGTCGGCGGGTATTCATCGGCGGGGCCATGCTGGGCGCTGCCTCGGCGTTTCCCTTCTTCTGGTTTCTCGAGAGCGGCCAGCCGCCGCTGATCCTGCTCGCCTATCTGCTGCTGTTCACCTTTTCCGGCGGCATCATGCTCGGCGCGCAGGCATCGTTCCTCGCCGACCAGTTCCCGACCGAAGTCCGGTTCAGCGGCGTCGCGATCTCGCGCGAACTGGCGAGCGGGCTGGTCGGCGGCACGCTGCCGATCATCGCCACCGCATTGACCAGCGCCGTCAACGGGACGTGGTTGATCGGCCTGCTGAGCCTGGTGCTGATGCTCATCGCCATCCTCGGCGCCTACCTCTCACGCGGGCTCAAGGCGGTCCCCGATCTTGCTCCGCCATCGGACCGCTGACCGCGACCGGACAACAGAAAGAGAAAAGAGATGAAGGCACTATTGCAACTCGCCGTCGCTTCCGCGCTTGTCGCGTCCGGCGGAACCAGCGCCGCTCAGCAAAAGACCGTGGGCCTGCGTCTGCCCGCCTGGACCCCGGGCGAGCTGGATATCTATGCCATCAACACCGGGCGCGGTGACGCTCAGTTCTTCATCTTTCCCGACGGCACCACGATGCTGGAGGACGCCAGCGGCGGCACGAAAGTCGGACCGGCGCCCTTCCTAATACCCAGCAAACCGAACGGCTCGCGACCGCCGGCCGAATGGGTGGCGCGCTTCATCAAGCAGGTTGCGCCGCGGGATAACCAGAAGATCGACTATGCGGTGCTCTCGCATTTCCATGGCGACCATATGGGCATCATCGTCCCGGATTCGCCGCTGTCGAAGAACCGCGCCTATCAGCTGAGCGGTATCACCGAGGTTCCCGAGTTCGTGCCGATCGCCAAGATCGTCGATCGCGGCTGGCCGAACTACAATTATCCGGTGACCATCGAGAATGCGACGATGGCCAATTATCGCAAGTTCCTCGACTGGCAGACGGCGCATAACGGCCTGCGCGTCGAGCAGTTCAAACCCGGCCATAACGACCAGCTCACCATGCTGCGTGACCCGAAGCGGTTCCCGGAGTTCGAGGTGCGCAACATCGCCGCGAACGGCGTGGTGTGGACCGGCAAGGGTTCGGCGTCGCGCAACACCGTGCCGCCGCTGACGTCGCTCAAGCGATCGGATTCCCCGCTTGAGAACAATCTGAGCCTGGTGTTCCGGATCAGCTATGGCCCATTCGATTATTACACGGGCGGCGACCTCTCCAGTAAGCCGGGGGAAACCGAGTTCGAACCCGCCGCCTGGAAGGATATCGAAAGCGCCGTCGGCCAGGCCACCGGCCCGGTCGATGTGATGAAGGCGAACCATCACGCCAGCTGGGACGCGAACAGTTCAGGGCTACTCTCGCGGCTTCGTCCGCGCGTGATCCTTGTCACTGCGCGCGCCGACGGTCATCCCGCTCAGAACACCTATGAGCGGATGACATCCAAACGGATATGGCCGGGCGACCGCGATATCTTCATTACCAACCTGTCGCCGTCTACGCGCGCCACGACCTATGACAGCAAGCACGCCAAGAGCGCGCAAGGCCATGTCGTCGTCCGCGTCGCGCCGGGCGGCGCCAGCTATCGCGTGTTCGTGCTGGAGGATGGCGATGAATCGCTGCGCGTGAAGGCTGAATTCGGGCCTTATCCGTCGCGTTGAGCCGCTCTCACACCTAACTCCGAGAGCCAGCCATGAAATTCTTAGCCGACACCGCCGACACCAACGACATTCGCGAGCTGGCGGATGCCGGCCTGCTCGACGGGGTGACCACCAACCCGTCGCTGATCCACAAGGCGGGGCGCAACTTCCTGGAGGTCGTCGCGGAAATCTGCGGCATCGTCGATGGGCCGGTGTCGGCCGAAGTGGTCGCGCTCGACTATGACGGCATGATGCGCGAGGCGGAGATCGTGCGGAAGATCGCCGACAATGTCGCGGTCAAGCTGCCGCTGACGATCGAGGGGCTGAAGGCGTGCAAGGCGCTGACCAGCGACGGGACGATGGTCAATGTGACTTTGTGCTTCTCGGCCAATCAGGCGCTGCTGGCGGCGAAGGCCGGGGCGACCTTCATCTCGCCCTTCGTGGGGCGGCATGACGATATCGGGTTCGACGGGATGGACCTGATCGGCGACATTCGCCTGATCTATGACAATTATGCGTTCGAGACCGAAATCCTGGTCGCCAGCGTGCGCCATCCGATCCACATTCTCGAGGCCGCGAAGCTGGGCGCCGATGTGATGACCGCACCGCCGTCGGTGATCCGTCAGTTGGTCAAGCATCCGCTGACCGACACGGGGATCGAGGGCTTCCTGTCCGACTGGGCGAAGACCGGGCAGACGATCGCCTGAACGTTGATCGCTCAGGCGCTCAAAGCAAATCGACGGAGAAGAAGATGGTCAAATCCCGCCCTCTGCTGAGTTGCATGGTGCTATCCTTAGCATGGCTGATCACGGGTGGCGCATCCGATGATCGCGATGGATTTCTCTCGCCGGGCGAGTTCGATGTCGCCACTGTGCTCGAGCCAGCACCGCGTCGCGCGGATCCGCGATACGGGGCGGACCGCAAAATCTTTCGTGCCACACGGGCGCTGCAAGGCACGCCACGCTGGCAGTTGGCGACCAATGATACCAAGACCAGCGCAGCCGCGATGATGCAAAACTTCAGCTGCGCGGCGGGCATCGAGTTGACGCCGCAGGCTGCGCCCAAACTGGCCGAGCTGGTTCGCAGAGCCAGCCTGGATACTGTGGGACAAACATCTCTGGCGAAGGGGGTATTCGCCCGGGCACGCCCGTTCCTGATCGACCGCGGTCCGGTCTGCCAGCCGGTCCAGGAACTGCTGGATCGCAAGCACAACCGGATGAGCTACGACTATCCTTCCGGTCACACGACCCTCGGCTGGACGTGGGCGCTCGTGCTAACCGCGGTCATGCCCGAGCGTGGGCAGCAGATTCTCGCGCGCGGGCGCGCTTATGGTGAAAGCCGGTTCGTTTGCGGAGCGCATAACAAGAGCGCGGTCGAGGCCGGCTTTCAATCCGCATCGGCGACGATGGCGATCATCTCCTCCAAATCGACATACCAATCGGCCCTGGCAGGGGCTCGGGAGGAGGTCGCGGCTCTCAAGATCAAGGGCGCAGCACCGACTAGGGCTGAGTGCGACGAGGAGAAGAAGCTCATTACGCTGAACCTCTTCCATTGACCAACCCCGACATCCTGCAATTGATCAGGTCGCTAGGCGACCAAGTTCCGCCCGCAGGGCACGACACGGATGTGATAGCCTATCGCGAAGCCGTTGCAGCACGTCCCCGGCAATCGTCGAAACAGGCCGTGGATTTCGTATTCGACGATCATGTTTCGACCGGACAGAATGTGATACCCGTCCGCTACTATCGCCATGGAAGCTCCATCGACGCGCAGCCGACGTTGATCTACTTCCATGGCGGCGGGTTCGTCAGCGGAACCCTCGATACCCACGACAGCATCTGCCGACGCCTGGCACGCGATACCGGCTGGATCATTGTATCGGTGGACTATCGCCTGGCCCCGGAACACCCGTATCCGGCGGCGGTCGATGATGGGCTTGCCGTCGTCGCCTGGCTGTCCGCCGGAGGCGCGGCAGCGCGCGGTCTGGACATAGGTGCGATCGCGCTCGGCGGAGACAGCGCCGGCGGCGCGATTGCCGCGGTGGTCGCATCAAGGGCATGCAAGACCGTCGCGCTCGCACATCTGCTGCTAATCTATCCCGTTCTCGATACCGATTTCGAAACCGCCTCTTACCGGGAATATGGCACCGGCTATCTGCTCACCACCAACGCCATGCGCTGGTTCTGGGATCAATATCTTGGCGCCGCGGTCGCGGCTAAATCCGCAGTGCCAGCGCGGGTCGATGTATCTGGCCTGCCCCCCACCACCATCCTCGCCGCGGGTCTCGACCCCTTGCGCGACGAGGCCGGTCGCTTTTCAGAAAAGCTCAAGGAGGCAAGGATTGACGTCTATTACCGCTGTGTCGCCGACGGCTTCCATGGCTTTCTAACGATGCCCGATCTCGACATTTCGGAAGCAAGTTTCCGTTTTCTGGCACAAAGCCTCCTCGGCAGCGAATGAAGGCTTTGCCACCATGACTGTGCCAAATGCTGATCGACCGCGACGTGAGCAATGGCGGCGGCTTTCGGGAACATCTGCCAGCCAATCGAACGGCGGCTATTGGGGCGCAAAGCTGCCGAGGCGTCAAGCGAATGCCGAGCTGCTATACAGGATCGGCGCGGCCCAATCCACGCTGCTCGAGTTCACTAACCGACAACCTTGCTGATCGGGAAAACCCTTGGCGTTACCTGAATGTTCGGCGTTCGTTCGGAGGTTTCACCGGAGAAACACCGGAGCGCACCTTGTCAAACCGCGAGACTGGGCGCGAAAAAGCCCGCTAAGTCGTTGACCTAGCGGGCTTAATCATGGTGGGCGTGGCAAGGATTGAACTTGCGACCCCTGCGATGTCAACACAGTGCTCTACCACTGAGCTACACGCCCACTCGCCTTGCGGCGAATCTCGGGAAGCGGCGCTCTAGCGGGGGTCGCCCCCCGATGCAAGCGCCCGTTTCAATTCAGGCTGGGGATTTGCCCGGCTTCGAACAGGCGATCGACCTCCAGCACCAGATCGCGCAGGTGGAAGGGCTTCGACAGCACCCGCGCCTGCGGCACCTGTTTCCCGGCCTTCAGCGTCACCGCTGCAAAGCCGGTGATGAACATGATGCGCATGTCGGGCGCGATCTCGGCGGCGCGCTGCGCCAGCTCGATCCCGTCCATTTCCGGCATGACAATGTCGCTGAGCAGCAGATCGAAGCGCTCGGCTTCGATCAGCGGCAGCGCGGCGGTGCCGCGATCGACGGCGGTGACGGCATAGCCGGACTTTTCCAGCGCGCGCGCGAGATACTCACGCATCACCTGATCGTCCTCGGCCAACAAGATCCTGATCATTCACCCCTCGTCTGCGGCCGATGGCGGCGCGGTGCCCGCCGCGATACTATGCGCGAAGCCCTTAAGAAATTCCAGCCATGCGGCGTTGCGGCAGATACGGCCGGTGCATAGAGTTGGCCGGTGCGCATATCGCCCTCCTTCGACCGTCATGGTCCCGAGCTTCCGGTGTCGCCGGTCGTGCTTTCGGTGCCGCATGCCGGGCGCGATTATCCGCTGCCGCTGCGCGCGGCGCTGCGCGTGCCGCTGCACAGCCTGCTCCCGCTCGAGGATCGCCATGCCGATACGCTGGCGCTCGCGGCGCGGGGCATCGAGACGATGCTGGTGGCAACGCGGCCGCGCGCCTGGATCGACCTCAACCGCGCCGAGCATGAGCGCGACCACCGCATCGACGAGGGTGCCGAGCCGGTGCCCGAGGCTGCACAGTCGCTCAAACTGCGCAGCGGCCTCGGCCTCATCCCGCGCCGCGCTGGGGGCACCGACCTTTGGCGCCGCCGCTTCGCTGCCGAGGAAGTGCGCGCGCGGATCGAACAGGATCACCGCCCCTATCATGCCGCGCTGGCTGCAGCACTTACGGCGGCGCGGGCGCGGTTCGGCGTGGCGGTGCTGATCGACATCCACTCGATGCCCCCGCTCGCGCCCGGCGGAGCGCGTCTGGTCATTGGCGACCGGTTCGGCCGGTCGAGCGCCGCGCGGTTCGTCGCCCGGATCGAGGGGGTGGCCCATGCCGCGCGAGTGCGCAGCGCGATCAACACGCCCTATGCCGGCGGCCATGTGCTGGAGCGCCATGCCGATCCGGCCAACAACATCCATGCGATCCAGCTGGAGTTCGACCGCAGCCTGTATCTCGATCGTCGCCGCGACCAGCCCGGGTCCGGCCTTGAGGCCACCGCACGCCTGCTGCGCGCAATCATCGATGCCGTCGCCGACGAGGCCCTACCCCTCGCCGAAGCCGCGCAATAGATTGGTTGGCGGTGCCGGCCCGCTCCCCCACCCAGCCACCCACAAGGTATCTTCAATGGGTGGCCGGGTGGGGGAGCGGGCCGGCACCGCATCAGCAAAGCTGATCCAACAACTCACAAAAAAACCGCCCGGTGTTACCACCGGGCGGCCAAGGTTCAGGGAGGAGACACGCCCGAAGGCGTGCCGCGCGGGTCCGCGAAAGGGGGGACACGAAACCGCGCTAAACACAGTATAGTAATGCTTGACCGTGGCTTCAAGGCCACAGCCGGAAATGCGACGAATGGAGGGTTGGGGCGGGACCAGGCCCGTCAGTTCCGGCCGAAATCGGCGGAAATCACCTCCGGGGCCGCACCTGCAGCCCCGGAGGGAAACGGTCAGACAGCCGGAGCGATCTGCGGCGCAACCGCGCCCAGCGCCATCTGGCGACCGAAAATCTCGCGGACCAAGCCGAGCGAGAAGAGATGGGCGTAGATCAGCGGCAGCATGCCGTTCTGCTGAATCTTGCGCAGCTGATCGCCGCGCATATCGTTGAGCTTCGCCTCATCGACCATGCGGAAACCGCGATAGATATAGGGCTGCGCCGCGCCTTCCGGCTGAATTGCGACCTCGCCATCCATCAGCAGGCCCATATCGTTGAGTTCCTTGAGGAACGCGCCGGTCTTCTGGCCCGCAATCTCGAACTCCTCGTTGAACTTCAGGATCTGCTGGACCAGCTCGCTCGGCTTGCCATCCTCGAACAGCGCGTCGCCATCCTCGAACGCACCGATCGTCTCGGTGGTCGGGTCGAAGCACAGCGAGAGCTCTTCCGCATCGGGGCGTAGGCGCGCGAGCAGGAAGGGGTAGCGGCGGATATAGGCCGGGATGTACATCGGCTCGGTCCCGCGGGGCTTGCCGTCTTCGTCAAAGAACACGTTGACGCCCTCATTGAGGCCCATCAGCGCCAGCGGCACCGGCTCGTCACCCGCCGAGAACACGATCGGCATATAACGCTGCACCAGCGGGAATTCCTCGACGGTTAGCGGCACGGCGTGCTGCTTGCCCAGGAACGGCGCGACCGACGCGGGACGAATACGGAAATTGCCATGCATCTCGCTCGAGAGCGGGAGCAGGTCGTTGTAGAAAACGGGAAGACCCTGTGCTTGCGGCGCGCTGGCCATGAAATTCTCCTGGATTTAGGTGTGCGCGGTCTATTGGTCGGCGCGCGCGGGCGCAAGCGTAACCAGTTTCCCCGGATTGAACAGATTGTCCGGATCGAATGCGCGCTTGATCGCGGCGAGTGCATGCATGCGGGCAGGCGAGGACAACCGTGCCAGTTCGTCGCGCTTCATTTGGCCGATCCCATGCTCAGCCGAGATCGAACCGCCCGCTGCGACCACCAGATCATGGACGAAGGGGCTGATTCGCGCCGAATTCTCCGCAACCCAGCCGGGATCGGCCCCGGCGGGCGCGCGCACATGGAAATGGACATTGCCGTCGCCCAGATGCCCGAATGCACCCGCACTGGTCCCCGGAAACGCCGCCTCCACCGCCGCTGCGCCATCGATCATGAAGTCCGGCATCCCCGCCACGGGCACCGAAATATCGTGCTGAAGCGCCGGCCCGCTCGCGCGCTCAGCTTCGGAAATCGAATCGCGCAGCTTCCACAATGCCTCGGCCTGCGCTTCGCTCGCAGCAATCGCCGCGTCGCGAATCAATCCGCGATCGAGTCCAATGGCGAGCAGCCGCTCCAGCGTCTGGGCGGGCGGTTCGGCCCCGGCATCGCTCGCCACCGATTCGATCAGCACATGCCAGGGATGCGGCCCCGCCAACGGATCGCGCGTGCCCGGGATATGCTCCAGCACCAGCGCCAGCGAATGCGCCGGCACGATCTCGAAGCTCTCGATCGAATCGCTCGCCGCCTCGCAGAGCCGCAGTAGGTCCAGGGCTGCGTGCGGCGAATCGACCCCGACCCAGCCGACCGCGCGCGCTGCCACCGCCGGGACCAGCTTCAGCGTCGCGGCGGTGATGACGCCCAGCGTCCCCTCCGCCCCGACCAGCAACTGGTTGAGGTCATAGCCGCGATTGTCCTTTTTGAGCGGGGCAAGTCCGTCATGCATGCTGCCATCGGGCAACACCGCCTCGACCCCGAGAACCAGCGCGCGCATCGTACCGAAGCGCAGCACCTGGGTGCCGCCTGCATTGGTTGACGTGAGGCCGCCGATGGTCGCGCTGCCCTTGGCGCCAAGCGTAAGCGGGAAGCGCCGACCCTTCGCCAATGCGGCGTCATGCAGATCGGACAGGATCACCCCGGCCTCCGCCACCGCCAGCCCCGCATCGGCATCAACCCGGCGAATCGCATTCATTCTGCGCAGCGACAGGATCGCCGCGCTGCCATCGGCGGGCGGCGTCGCCCCGCCGACCATCGAGGTATTGCCGCCCTGTGGCACCAGCGGCACGTGATGCGCCGCGGCCAGGGCGACGACCGTCGCCACGTCCGGCGTCGTGCGCGGCTGCAGCAGCAGCGTCGAAGCGCCATGATAGCGCCCGCGCCAATCGGCCAGCCACGGCGCAATCGCGTCCGGATCGGTCACCACCGCGTCCGCGCCAATGCGCGCCGCCACGGCGGCGGCAAATGCGTTCAGGGCAGCGGCGGGGTCAGGCGCAGTCATGACCCCGCGCTACCATGGCGGGACACCGGCGGGCAATTCATCCACTGTTCAACCCGGTCCGGTATAGGGCATGACCATATGGTGAAGCTGTTGATCGCCCCCGTGTTCGCTGCACTTTTGCTGCCCCTCGCCGCGTCGGGGCAGAGCAAGCCGTCGCCAGCGTACGCGCCGCCGACACGGCTGGCGCAGGTCCGCATTCAGCAGCATATCGTGATCCGCGTGCCGCGCCCCGAAGCGGTCCGCCGCACCGCCGCCCCGGCTCCAGCGCCACTGCCCCCGATCGCCTGGGTCGAGAAGCGCGCCGATGACTGTGTGCCGGTGGAATCGCTGTCCGGTGCCGCGATCATCCGGTCCGACAGCGTCGATCTGGTCCTGTCGGGCGGGCGCCGGATCCGTGCGAAGCTGGGCAATGAATGTCCCGCGCTCGATTTCTATGCCGGCTTTTACGTCAAGCCCAACAAGGACGGGAAGGTATGCGCCAAACGCGACGCGTTCCGCTCGCGCTCAGGTGGCGAATGCCGAATCCGGTCGTTCCGCACGCTGACCCCTGAACGCTGATCGCCGTTTACCTTGACTTTTCGCGCCGTTTCCCGGAGAGCGCCTGAGTTTACTTTGAGGGGCGAGCCCCTGTTTTTCCGGACATCTGAATGAGCTTTGCCGATCTCGGCCTCTCCGACGAATTGCTGAAGGCCGTCACAGAGGCTGGCTATTCCGAACCGACTCCGATCCAGCGCCAGGCGATCCCCTCGGTGCTGATGATGCGCGACCTGATCGGGATCGCGCAAACCGGCACCGGCAAGACCGCCAGCTTCGTGCTGCCGATGATCGACGTGCTCGCCGCAGGGCGCAGCCGCGCGCGCATGCCGCGCAGCCTGATCCTTGAACCGACGCGCGAACTCGCGGCGCAGGTGGCCGAGAATTTCGAGAAATACGGCACCTATCACAAGCTCAGCATGGCGCTGCTCATCGGCGGCGTGCAGATGGGCGATCAGGTCAAGGCGCTGGAAAAGGGCGTCGATGTGCTGATCGCCACTCCCGGCCGCCTGATGGACCTGTTCGGTCGCGGCAAGATTATGCTGAACGATTGCAACCTGCTGGTGATCGACGAGGCCGACCGGATGCTCGACATGGGGTTCATCCCCGATATCGAGGAAATCTGCACCAAGCTGCCCGCGAACCGTCAGACCTTGCTGTTCTCGGCGACGATGCCGCCGCCGATCAAGAAGCTGGCGGACAAGTTCCTGTCGAACCCCAAAACGATCGAAGTCGCGCGTCCGGCATCGACCAACCTCAATATCACGCAGCGGCTGGTCCCGGCCCCGTCGAGCGCGTTCGCCAAGCGCGACCTGCTGCGCCGCCTGCTGGCTGCCGAGGACGTGCGCACCGCGATCATCTTCTGCAACCGCAAGACGACCGTTCGCGAACTGAACAAGAGCCTGCAAAAGCACGGCTTCCGCTCGGCTGAAATCCATGGCGACATGGACCAGTCTTCGCGCATCGCCGAACTGGACCGGTTCAAGGCCGGGACCGTTAACATCCTGGTCGCATCCGACGTCGCCGCACGCGGGCTGGACATCAAGGGCGTGAGCCACGTCTTCAACTTCGACGCGCCGTGGCACCCGGACGATTATGTCCACCGCATCGGTCGCACCGGCCGCGCGGGCGCGACCGGCACCGCCTATACGCTGGTGACCAGCGCGGACGCCGAGGCGATCGAGAATATCGAAAAGCTGCAGGGGCAGAAGATCGAGCGGATCGGCGAGCTGCCTGCCGCAGAGCCGGAAGAAGCGAAGAAGCCACGCGGCCGCAAGGCCAAGCCCGATCAGGACTCGCCCCCCGTTGCTGAGGCACCCCGCGAAGAAGCGCGTGCGCCGCGGCCGCGCGACGACCGGCCCCGCGAAGACCGGCCCCGCGCCCGCCGCGACGATCGGCCGCGCCGCGACCAGCGTTACGAGGCCCGCGACACGGGTCCCGATGCGCAGGACGATGGCGGCTGGAACGGCCCGATCCCGGACTTCCTGAACTTCACGATCCCTGCGTGACGGCATTGATGGACGAGGATGATTTCCTCGCCTTCACCCCGGTCCCGGGCGTCACCAGCCCGTGCATCGGCGTGTGCCACCTGGACGGGGACGATGTCTGCAAAGGCTGCCACCGCACGCTCGACGAGATTGCGGAATGGTCATCGGTCAGCGATGATCGGCGTCGCGCAATCCTGAAGCGGATCGCCGACCGCTAAGGGTCTTTTACCCCGTCGCGACCCGGATCGCGCGTCCCGCCTCTATACGGCGGACATGCGCCTCGCGACGATCACCAACTGGGCCTATGGTGCCACGCTCGTCCTGACGTTGACGTCGGGGGTGACGATGCTGCTGGCATCCGACGCGCATGAACGCGAGCGTGCAGCAGTCGCGCACCGTTACGCCCTGGATCGCGCGACGACCGCGCTCGGAAAGACGATGTTCCTGTCGGCAGACCATGCGCGTCAGTTCGTCGTTACAGGCGACCCGGTCTATCGGCTGCTCCATGAGAGCGACCGCGATTCGCGCGTCGATGTCGATGCGCGCATCGCACCGGTCGCGCAAGCCGGGGCGATGCCGGACGAACTGCACCTCCTGCGCGAAGCAATCCGGCTGTCGCAGACGATGGACGGACAGCAACGCGCGGCGATCCTTGCCTATCAGCGGGGCGATTTTACCACGGCACGAACCCTGTTGTTCGGCGGCGCGCACGAACGCGAACTCGATCGCGCCAAGACGATGCTCGAGCAGCTGCAGGCACAGATCGAAACCCGTACCGCCGGCCAGATCGAGCAGGCAACCCGCTTTGCCCGGCTGTGGCGCAGCATTTCCGAAGCCGTGATCGCGATAACGGCATTGCTGTTCCTGGCCGTGCTTTATTTCATCTTCAAGCAGCGCGTCCTGCGGCCCGTGATCCGCCTGAGCGATGTCGTCACACGGCTGGCAGCGCAGGATTTTTCCGCCATTCCCCCGCAGTTGAGTCAGATCGACGAGATTGGCGATATGGCGGCAGCGATCGACATTTTCCGTACCAACGGGCTTGAACGGCAACGGCTGGAAGCGGAGCGGGATCGGGATTTGGCAATGCGCGACCTGTTGGCACGCATGACGCAGCGGATGCAGGCGTGCGACAATCTCGCCGACCTGCTCGCCATTGCGCGCCGGTTTGCACCACAGATCGCGCCGACGCTGGCAGGTCGGCTCTATCTGCTCGATTCCGGTTCGGGAGCGCTGGGCGCGGCGTGCGAATGGTTCGGTCCAAAAGGATCGGTCGATGCGTTTGCCCCCTCGGCGTGCTGGGCGCTGCGCCGCAGTCAGCCGCACCGCCCGGCCGGGCGCGCGGTCGATATTCCCTGTGCGCACCTGCACCCGGTGGATGGGCAACTTCCCGATACACTGTGCCTGCCACTGACCGCGCATGGCGAGATACTCGGCCTGCTCTACCTCGAACCGCGCGCCGGGACAGCGCCCGAACACGAGGGCACGCCCTCGCCTTATCTCGGGATGCTGGCCGAGAATATCGGACTGGCGCTGGCCAATCTGCGCCTGCGCGAAGCGCTGCAGGCCTTGGCCATGGCCGATGCGCTGACCGGCTTGCCCAATCGTCGTCAGCTCGACGAACGGCTGGCCACCCTGCGCGCGACTGCGGCACCTGCGCACGCGTCGATTGCCTGCCTGATGCTAGACGTCGATCACTTCAAGCGGTTCAACGACGAATTTGGCCATGATGCGGGGGATGTGGTGCTCCGCGCGGTCGGACAGGCGCTGGCCGACAGCACGCGCGGCGCGGGCGATGCGTACCGGTTTGGCGGTGAGGAATTCACGGTGCTGCTTTCCGTTCCAGTGCATCAGGCAGTCGCGCGCGCCGAAGCGATCCGCACACGGATTGCCGAGCTGGACGTCCGCCATGAGGGGAAAGCACTCGGCCCGGTCACGATCTCGATCGGCGTGGCTGCAACGCCCGAACATGGCGCCGTCGATCAGCTCATCGCTACCGCCGACGCCGCTCTGTTGCGCGCCAAGCGACAGGGCCGCAACCGGGTCGAGGTCGCCCGGCCGAGCAGTCGCCGCGCGGCATGAGCGCAGCCTGAAAAAAGGTCATTTCGAGCAGGAAACAATGGCTTGTGGTGCAGTTCCGGTTTCGCCACAACCGCCGGGCATGACGAAAGCCGCATCTGCCCGGAGCCTGTTGCGCACCGCGACCGCCTCCGCGCATGCGCGGGTTGACGACGCATTCGGGGGCTTCGACCTGGATGACCGCGACGGGTACCGCAGCTTCCTGATGGCGCAGGCAGGCCCCTTGCTGACGGCGGAGGCAGCAATCGACGCGTTTGCGCCCGCCGCGCTGCTGCCCGATTGGCCGGAGCGCAGCCGTGCGGCACTGATCCGTGCGGATCTTGCCGATCTGGATGCTCCCGCCCCGAAACCAGAGCCGTTTGACGTGCGATCCGACGCGGCCGCACTGGGCGTAATCTACGTGCTCGAAGGGTCGCGGTTAGGCGGCGCGATGCTCGCCCGCAACGTTCCGATGGACCTTCCCGCCCGGTTCATTCGTTGCGCCCCCGAGCCAAAACGCTGGCAGGAACTGATCAAGGTGCTGGACCGCCACCTCGTCACGCCCGATCAGCATGCGGTCGCAGCAGACGCTGCACGCGCCGTCTTCGACCTGTTCTGGCGAAGCGCGCGGCAGCATGGAAGGATGTTTGTCGTTGAATGATCCGCACCCCGTCGATCTCACCAATTGCGATCGCGAGCCCATCCACATCCTCGGCGCGATCCAGCCGATCGGGTTTCTGATCGCGTTGACCGCCGACTGGATCGTCGCGCGCGGCTCAGCGAATCTGCCGGAGTTTCTGGGATTTTATCCCGAGCAGATCGTCGGCCATCCGCTGGCCGAGTTTTTGCCGGCACCGATCATTCATGATCTGCGCAACCGCACCGCGATGCTGCGTGGGCCGGATTCGGTCGAGCGTCTGTTCGACACCGAACTGGTACCGGGTGCGGGATCGTTCGACGTGGCGGTTCACATGTCCGGCGGACAGATCGTGATCGAAGGGCAGCGCTCCACCGGCGAAGTCGGGGACGTCACCGGCATGGTGCGGTCCATGATCGTCCGGCTGGACCAGTGCGGGGATATGCTGTCCTTCTACCGGGAAGGTGCGCGACAGGTGCGCGCGCTGACCGGCTACGACCGCGTCATGGTCTATCGCTTCGCGGCAGATGGCTCCGGCGAAGTGGTGGCGGAAGCGTGCAAGCCGGGGATCGGCCGCTTTCAGGGGCTACACTATCCGGCGAGCGATATTCCCGCCCAGGCGCGGGTGCTTTACACCCGCAACCTGCTGCGCGTCATCGCGGACATCAACGCTACGCCCGTTCCCATCGTTCCCCAGCTCGATGAAATGGGCGAACCACTTGACCTGTCGCTCTCGCTGCTACGCTCGGTCTCGCCGATCCATATCGAATATCTGCGCAACATGGGCGTCGATGCGTCCATGTCGATCTCGATCATCGTCGACGGCAAGCTGTGGGGCCTGTTCGCCTGCCACCATTATGCCCCGCGCCACCCCAGTTTTGAGCGGCGGTCCACCTCCGAGCTGTTTGCGCAGATGTTTTCGATGCGGCTCGAAAGCCGGGAGCGGCAGCAGACGGTCGAGTTCGAGCGGCGCGCGCGCGACATTTCCGACCAGCTGCTCGGCGCAGTTGCTTCGGACGAGACGCTGCTGCGCGATCCCGACTGGCTCGCCGATATTCTGACCAACGCCATCCCCGCCGATGGCGTCGGGGTATGGCTCAACGGCAGCTACGCCTTTTCGGGCATTACCCCGCCGACGGATGATTTCCGGCGGATCGTACGCGCGCTCAACGCGACGGCGGCGGGCAAGGTGTTCGCGACCGACCATATCGGATCGCTGGTCGTCGATGCCGAGCTTTTTGCCGACAGCGCTGCCGGACTGCTCGCCATTCCCATTTCCCGTTCACCCCGCGATTATGTCATCCTGTTCCGCAGCGAAATGGTTCGCTCCATCCGCTGGGGTGGCGATCCGCACAAGCCG
The DNA here is from genome assembly GCF_030145815.1 of Sphingomonas sp. Lineage (GTDB taxonomy): Bacteria > Pseudomonadota > Alphaproteobacteria > Sphingomonadales > Sphingomonadaceae > Sphingomonas. The sequence goes on along the minus strand of NZ_JAIXHL010000028.1, from coordinate 23,134 downwards.
GTCGAATATGGCCCTAACGGCGCGCGCCTGACCCCGCGCGCGAGTTTCGACGAGTGGAAGGAACTGGTGCGTGGGCGGTCAAAGCCGTTCACCGCGTCCGAACTGCGGGTTGCAGAAACACTGCGCGCGACGCTGATCGAGGTGGTGCTGCGTCTGGCCGACGAAGCATCGGCCGAACGCCAGCGCGCGGGCGCGCGGCAGGAAGTGCTGATCGCGGAACTCAACCACCGCGTCCGCAACATCCTGGGCCTGATCCGCGGCCTGATCCGCCAGGCGCAGCCCGAGGAAGAGGCGGTGCGCAACTTCGTCAAGGTCGTCGATGGCCGCATCCACGCGCTGGCGCGGGCGCACAATCAGATTACCGAGGATCATTGGGGCCCGGCCTGGCTTCAGGCGCTGATCGACGCCGAATCCGCTGCCTTTGTCGAAGAGGGCGACCGCATCGTCAGTGAGGGCGAGCCGGTGATGCTCAACCCCCAGGCCTATTCCACCATGGCGCTGGTTCTGCACGAACTGGTCACCAACTCCAGCAAATATGGCAGCCTGTCGGTGCCCGGCGGGACGGTGAAGCTCAGCTGGGAGTGCAACGCGCGCGGCGACCTGTTGCTGTATTGGCGGGACATTGACGGCCCAGCGGTCAAAGCGCCGTCGCGCAAAGGCTTTGGCACCACGATCATTGAACGGTCCGTGCCCTATGATCTCGGCGGCGATGCGCAGACGCGCTATGCCGAGACCGGGTTCGAGGCCGATTTCTGCATTCCCGCCCGTCACGTGTCCAAGCCGCGCGAGGGTGGCGCCCCGATGATCCGCTTCCCCCGCGCACCGCACGAGCAGCGCCAGGAGCCGCCCGCCGATCTGCTCGACGGGCAGCGGGTGCTGCTGGTCGAGGACAGCCTGATCATCGCGCTGGATGCCGAGGATATTGCGACCCGGCTCGGCGCGCTCGACGTCATGACCGCCGCATCGGTCGACGCTGCACTCGACCTGATCGCCGCGCAGCCGCCGACGGTCGCCATCCTCGACATCAACCTGGGCAGCACGACCAGCTTCGCCATTGCCGACGCGCTGCTCGAACGGCGGATCCCGTTCATGTTTGCCACCGGCTATGGCGAGCAAGCGCAGTTTCCCGACCAGCATCGCGGACGCCCGGTGGTGCAGAAACCCTATACGATCGAGAACGTCGCCCGCGCGCTGGCGGACATGCTGGATTAGGATCGGCGAAACCAAATAATCCTCCCCCGCCAAAGGGAGGATTAGCTAACCCAGCACCCGCCCCGCCACCGCATCGAGCCGCGCCAGCACTTCCGGATCGCGCACCTGCGGCGCGGTGATCAGCGCGGTATCAAGGCAGGTGTCGATTGGCGACGCCGCCCGCTCCGCCGGCAGCGCACGCAGCAGGTTGAGCACCATCGCGCGCGCCTTTTCCGCGTTGCTCGACAGCTGCGCGATCACTTGCGCGACATCGACCGCCGCTTCTTCCGCGCGCCAGCAATCATAGTCGGTGACCATCGCCACCATCGCAAAGGGCAGCTCCGCCTCGCGCGCCAGCTTGGCTTCGGGCATCGCGGTCATGCCGATGACATGGCAGCCCCAGCTGCGGTAGAGAAGGCTTTCAGCGCGGGTCGAGAATTGCGGACCCTCCATGACCAGACAGGTGCCGCCGCGATGGACGATGGCGCCCGCCGCCTCCGCTGCCTCCCCCGCGAATGACGAGAGGCGCGGGCATACGGGATCGGCCATCGAGACATGCGCGACCATGCCGGTGCCGAAAAAGCTCGACGGCCGCCCTTTGGTGCGGTCGATGAACTGGTCGACGATCGTAAAGGTCCCGGGCGCGCGTCCCTCCTGCAGCCCGCCTACCGACGACACCGACAGCACATCGGTGACGCCCAGCCGCTTGAGGCAGTCGATATTGGCGCGCGCGTTCAGCTCAGACGGGCTGATCCGGTGGCCGCGACCGTGGCGGGGCAGGAACGACACGCGCACATGGCCCAGCCGCCCGGTGAAGATCGCATCGGACGGCGCACCCCAGGGCGAGTCGACCTCGACCCATGCGCCATCCTCAATCCCCGCAACGTCGTAGAGTCCCGACCCGCCGATAATCCCGATATGCCAACCGCTCATGCCAACCCCTGTTTGCTCACTTTCGGGCGGGCATAGGCGAAGTAGATGACAACCCCGAGCACGTTCCAATACAGGAAATAAAGCTGGGTTTTGGCCGGCAGGCTGAAGAACAGATAGGCGCAGCCCAGCACCGCGATCGCCCCGACCAGCGCCCACAACGGCGTGCGGAACTTGCGCGGCATGTCGGGCGCGCGGCGGCGCAGCACCATCATACAGATCGCAACCGCCGCAAACGCGACCAGCGTCCCGGCATTGGCAAGCGCCGCAATCTCGTCGATTGGCAGCAGACCCGCAATCACGCTGACGATGATCGCGGTGAAGATCGTAATCCGCACCGGTGCGCCGCGCGATGACACCTTCGCCAGCGCAATCGGCAGCATCCCGTCGCGTGCCATGGTGAAGAAGATGCGGCTTTGCCCGAACAGAAAGCCGAGCAACACCGTCGGAAGTGCGATGATCGCCGATACCGCAAGGAAGGTGGCAAAGCCGTCCTGACCCAGTTCGCGCAGGATCAGCGCCAGCGGCTCCGGGCTGTTGGCGAATTGCGTATAGGACAGTGCCCCCACCGCAGCGACCGCGACCAGCATATAGATCGCAACGCACGCCACCATCGACCCGACAATGCCGATCGCCAGATCGCGGCCGGGGTTCTTCGTCTCCTCCGCCGCGGTCGAGATCGCGTCGAAGCCGTAGAATGCGAAGAAGATGATCGCCGCCGCCGCCATCACGCCGCGCTCGACCCCGTCCGGCGAGACGCTCTTGGCGAAGCCGAACGGCGCGAACGGTTCGAAATTTGCGCCGTTGAAATAGGGCAACGCAACTGCGACGAACACTGCCAGCGCCACGATTTTGACGATCACCAGTCCCGCATTGAGCGTCGCGCTCTCGCGCGTGCCGAGGCACAGCAGCCCGGCGACGATGGCGATGATCACGATCGCGGGGATATTGACGATTCCGCCCGCATGCGGCCCGGCCATCAGCTCCATCGGCACCCCTGCCCAGCTTTGCAGCAGCGGCGCAGCATAGCCCGACCAACCGACCGCTACCGCGCTGACCACCAGCGAATATTCCAGGATCAGCGACCAGCCAACGACCCAGGCAATGATCTCGCCCAGCACGGCATAGCTGTAGCTATAGGCGCTGCCCGACGCCGGCATCATTGTCGACATCTCGGCATAGGCAAGCGCCGCGGCGGCGCAGATCGCGCCCGCAATCACAAAGGACAGGATCACCGCCGGCCCGGCCTTGCCCGCGCCGACGCCGATCAGCGTCAGGATGCCGGTGCCGACGATCGCGCCGATGCCGAGCGCAATCAGATGCGGCCAGGACAGGGTCGCGGCCAGACGATGTTCCGGCGCGTGATCCTCGACGCCCTTCACGCTTTTCGTGCGAAATAGTCCGTTGGCCATGCGATCCCCCTGTTTATGCCCAAGGGGTGCGACGGAGACGCGTTCAGGTCAACGGTTCATGCCGCGGACATGCGACAAGGCGCAGCGTTGCGCCAGCACAACGGAGGTTCGGCCATGCATCGCCGCCTGTTCCTGACAACCATCGGCGCGACTGCAGCCGCGCCAGCGCTGGCCCAGCACAAGCGACCGTCCGAGCCCAATCCGCAGATCGACTATGGCGGGTTTGAGCGGCTGACCGGTGACGTCCGCCGCTTGCGCGCGGGACGGCTGCTGCCCTTCGCCCGCTTCCGGCAACTGGCCGCGTCAGACGGTACGCTGCTGCTCGACGCCCGCTCGGAAACGGCGTTTCGGGACGGGCATATCAGGGGTGCGATCAATCTGCCGCTGCCCGACTTCAACGCGGAGTCGCTCCACGCGACGATCGGCGCGCCGGGGCGGATGATCCTGATCTACTGCAACAATAATTTCTCGAACCACCAGCGCCCGGTCCCGATCAAGGCCGCCCCGCTCGCGCTGAACATCCAGACGTTCATCAACCTCGTCGGCTATGGCTACACCAATGTCTGGGAACTGGTCGACGTGGTGGATTTCAACGATCCGAAAGTGGAGTGGGTGACGGCCTCAATTCCTCCCCTGCCCCGCAGGGGAGGTGGCAGCGCGCAGCGCTGACGGAGGGGCCGCCCTCGCAGAGGGCGGAATCTTGCCGAGCCGTCCCGGCCGTCTGCGCGGCCGCCCCTCCACCTCCCGCTTAGCGGGCGGTCCCCCTCCCCTGAGACGAGCTCAGGGGAGGAATAGGTCATGCCGGACACTTTGCCCCGCTGTCGATCCACGCCTTGGTCAGCGCGCCGAACTCGGCCTGAGTCCCCGGCGCGGGCGTGCGCCCCGGCCCGGGGTTCCAGCCCCAGCCGACCAGCGTATCGCTCGCATTATGCTCATGAATCTGGGCCAGGGTCTTGCCGCCATTGCGCTTGCGATCCTTCAGTTGCTCGCAAATCTCGCGCAGCGACTTGCCCTCCCACGCCATCGACTTGGGGGCGAGGTGCCACAAAGGATGGCCCGGAATGCTGCCCTTGCCATCGGCGAAGGCGACGTTGCGCGGGCCGTGGCAGGTCGAGCATTCCATCCCGGCAATCCCCATGCCCTTCGGCCCGCGCTCGACCGGGGGCATGTGGAAGCGCATGTCGTCGCCCTGCAACGGGCTGTCGGTGCGCGGGTGACAGTTGATGCAGCGCGGGTGGGTCAGCACCTTGCCCATCTCGGTGAAGATCGCCGCCGATCGCACCGCCGGGTCGGAAATGGTCGCGAACGCCGCGACCGGCTTTAGCCCGACCGGCGCCGCCGACTGGCTCGAAGCGACGACCGCGGCGGGCAGCGCGACCGCGGCCAGGCCCAGCGCGATCAGGCCGTAACGTTGCACGCTCATGCATTGTCTCCATGCGCGAAGGGCAGGCGGCGCACCGCCTTGCCGGTCAGCTTGCGCCAGGCATTGGCGACGGCGGGGGCGATCGGCGGCAGCCCCGGTTCACCCACCCCGCTCGGCTTTTCGGTCGAGGGGAGGATCGCCACCTCGACATCCGGCATCTCTCCGATCCGCAGCGAGCGATAGCTGTCGAAATTGGTCTGCTGCACCACGCCGCCCTCACCCAGGGTCAGTTCGGCATAGAGCGCGTGACCCAGGCCATAGCCGATGCCGCCCTCCATCTGCGCGCGGATGATGTCGGGGTTGATCGCGATGCCGCAATCGACCGCGCACCACACCTTGTGCACCTTGGGCAGGCCATCCGCCCCCTTCGACACTTCGGCGACCTGAGCCACGAAGCTGTCGAAACTCTCATGCACCGCGATGCCCTTGGCCCGGCCCTTCGTGGCCGGCTTGCCGAACGCCGCCATCTCCGCGACCTTGGCCAGCACCGCCTTGGCGCGGTCATGCTTGAGCAACTCCATCCGCCCCGCGACCAGATCCTTGCCGCCCAGTTCGAGCAGCTCGTCGATCATCGTTTCCTTGACGAACGCGGTGTGCGTGTGGCCGACCGATCGCCACCACAGCACCGGCACGCCGCCCTTCATCAGATGCTGGCCCAGCCGGAAGTCGCCGATCTTGTACTGGTTGGTGTCGTTCGCGCCCTCGATCATGTTGCCGTCGACGCCGTCGCGGATGCCCATCGCCTCGAACGGGGTATCCTTCATGATCGACTTGGCGGCGCACACCTGATCCCAGCCGCTGATCGCGCCATTGGCGTCGATCCCGGCGCGCACGCGATGCACCGTCATCGGGCGGTAGAACCCGCCGGTCAGGTCGTTCTCGCGGCTCGCCACGACCTTCACCGGCGCGGCAAAGCCATAGGCGCGCGCGCAGGCCGCAGCCTCGGTGCCGTCGAACATCACCGGCGTCGCGCGACGGCCGAAGCTGCCCCCGGCATAATGCTGGACTAGCGCGCTCTTGTCGAACGGCACCCCGGCAACGCCGCACATCGCACCCATTTCGCCGACCTGAAACTGGCTGCCGGCATGGACTGAGATGCCCTCGCCTTTCTTCTCGATCACATAGTCCATCGTTTCCATCGGCGCGTGCGCGAGGAACGGGAAGTAATAGGTCGCATCGATCGTCTGGGCCGCGCGGGCCAGCGCCGCAGCGGCATCGCCCGCCGCCTCGACCTGTTTGCCCGGCGTGCGCGCGGCGGCGCTATATTCGGCGAGCATCTGGTCCGACGAGCGCGTCTCCGCCTTCGCCATATCCCAGTCGACCTCGAGCGCAGCCGCGCCACGCTGCGCGGTCCAGGTGTCGCGGGCATAGACCGCAACCCCGCTTGGGATTGGCTTGACGTCGAGCACGCCGGGGATTGCGCGCGCGGCGCCATCCTCGACCTTCTTGACCGTCGCGCCGAATGCGGGCGGGCGGCGCACCGCGGCATGGACCATGCCAGGCAGGCGCACGTCCTGGGTGAACAGCGCCGACCCGTCGGTCTTGGCCTTGCTGTCGACCTTCGACACATGCTTGCCGATATAGACATAGCGGTCCGGGGTCTTGGGCACCGGCTTTTGCGGGACCGGCAGCTTCGCCGCATCCGCCACCAGTTCGCCGAAGCTTGCCTTGCGGTTCCCGGCGCTGACCACGCCCTGAGACACAGTGACCGCGCCCGGTTCGACGCCCCAGCGCTTCGCCGCCGCTTCGACCAGCATCGCCCGCGCCGCAGCGCCCGCCATGCGCATCTGGTCCCAGCTTTCGCGCATCGCGGTCGATCCGCCCACGCCCATCGTGCCGAACATCAAGTTCTTGTAGAGCGGGTCGTTGGCCGGGGCGAACACCACATCCACCTGATCCCAGGCGGCATCCAGCTCATCGGCGATGATCGTGGTCACGCCCGTCGCCGGCCCCTGCCCGAACTCGACATGCTTGGCGATGATCGTCACGCGGCTGTCGGCCCCGATGCGCACGAACGCATTGGGGGCCAGTGTCGCGGTGGCAGCCCGCGCCTTTGCTGCCTTGCCCGGCAGCGTGACCCCGATGGTGAGCGCGGCGCTTCCGGTCAGGAAAGCGCGGCGGTTGGCTATGGCGTTCATGCCCGCTCCCCCTTCACGCCCGCGGCATCCTTGATCGCCTGCCGAATGCGGACATAGGTGGCGCAGCGGCAGAGATTGCCCGCCATCGCCGCGTCGATATCGGCATCGGTCGGCTTGGGCTTGGCGGTGAGCAGGCCGATCGCCGACATCACCTGCCCCGACTGACAGAAGCCGCATTGCGGCACGTCGATCTGGACCCATGCGGCCTTGACCGCATCGGCAACCTTGCCGCTCGCGCCCTCGATCGTCGTCACGCTCTTGCCCGCGACCATGCCGACCGGGGTCACGCACGACCGCCGGTTCTTGCCGTCGAGATGCACGGTGCACGCCCCGCATTGCGCGACGCCGCAGCCATATTTGGTGCCGGTCAGGCCAAGATGGTCACGCAACACCCACAGCAAAGGCGTTTCAGGATCGCCGTCGAAGACTTGGGATTTGCCGTTCAATTGGAAAGTGGTGGCCATCGGTGCGCCTCCTGTCTGATGCGCAGGCTAGGCCACCACCGGCCATTCGCGAAGTGAAATTATCGGATCACTTCGCGACGAAGCGCACCGCCGCGCCGCCACCCGGCCCCATCCAGATCGACAGCGTATCGCCGGACGTCACCACCTTCTTCTCGATCACGATCGCATGGCGCTTGTCGGTGCGATAATCCGCGCCTTCGCCGTCGCGATAGATCTGCGCCTCATAGCGCTTGCCCGGATCGAGGAAGTCGAGCTTCACCGTCGTCGTCCGCGCGGTGCCGTCGGTCACCGCGCCCAGGAACCACTCGCCCGACCCCTTGGCCTTGCGCGCCACGGTGACGAACTCGCCCACCTCGCCGTTCAGCACGCGCGTGTCGGTCCAGTCGACCGCGACATCCTTGATGAACTGAAACGCGCCGGGATATTTCGCGTAATTCTCGGGCAGGTCGGCCGCCATCTGGATGGGCGAATAGAGCACGATATACTGCGCCAGCTGTTTGGACAGCGTCGACATGAACGGCGTCCCGCCCTTGCCGGTCAGGCTCAGCACGCCCGGGGTAAAGTCGAATGGCCCTGCCAGCATCCGCGTGAAGAACAGGTTCGCCTCATGCTCGGGCGGATTCTTCGGCTCGCCCCAGGCATTATATTCCTGCCCGCGCGCGCCCTCACGGCTGACCCAATTGGGATAGGTGCGACGGAGCCCCGTATCCTTGATCGGCTCGTGCGGATTGACCGCGACCTTGTACTTGGCGGCCGTCTTGACGATGTTGAGATGGTGGCGCGACATGTACTGCCCGTCATGCCATTCCTGCGTCACCCGGCCATCGGCCCAGATGCGGTCGATCTGCCCGGCATCCGTGACATAGCCGGTCTTCACCACTTCGATCCCGTTCGCGGCGGCATAGCGATAGGCGTCGTCGGACTGCGCCTCATACTGCCCCGCGCCGCCACCGGTCTCGTGATGACCGACGAGATGCACGCCCTTTTTCTTCGCATAGGCCGACAGCGCCGCCATATCGAACTGCGCCACCGGCTCGTCGAAGTCCCAGCCATCGCCATTGTCGAACCAGTTGCCGTCCCAGCCGACATTCCACCCCTCGACCAGCACGCCACGGAACCCGTTCCGTGCTGCGAAATCGATATAGCGCTTCACATTCTCGGTCTTCGCGCCCAGGCGGTCGCCGGTGCCCCAGGTCGCGGCGTCGAGGTGCATTTCCCACCACACGCCGACATATTTGCTGGGCTTGAACCAGCTGACATCGCCCAGCTTGTTGGGTTCGTTGAGGTTCAGCTCAAGCTGCGACATGTACAGCTTCGCCGCGCTGTCGGCGACGCGCAGCGTCCGCCATGGCGTGACGAATGCGCCCTCGCGTACCACCGCCGCCCCCTGCGACGACGGCGACAGCGCCGCGCGGAAGCGCGTGCCCTCAACCCGGCGCAGCCACATGCCGGCATAATCGACCAGTGCCGCCTCATGGAACGCGACATGCGTCCCGTCGGCCAGCTTCATCGTCACCGGCGTATGCGCCTGCGTCATGCTGCTGACCGGCGTCTTGTTGTGGGGATATTCGTAGCGATTCCACTCGCCCGCCGGGGTCCACCAGGCGGTGCCGTCGCTCGCCAGCGCAAATTCGGTCAGCTCCTCGATGATCCGGGTCGGCTTGCCATCGGCAGGTGCGGGCAGTTCATAGCGAAAGCCGAATCCGTCATCGAACACGCGGAACACCACGTCCATCACCCGGCCAAGTGCGGTCGTCTCTTTCAGCCGCACGCGCAGCTGGGTGTGGCGGTCGCGCACACTCTGCCATTCGCCCCAGGGCTGTTCCCAGGTCGAATCCGCGCTCGCCACGCTCTGGCTTTCGATCGCGAAACCGCGCTCCAGCTTGGGCGCGTCGCCGAGCATGAAGCCCATGCGTGAGGGCTGGATCAGCGGCTTTCCGTTGCGCGTCACGCTGTAATAGGGGCGCCCGTCGCCATCGGTGGTGACAGTGACGCGGATGCTGCCATCGGGCGATGCCGCAGTCGCGCCACCCGCCTTTGCCGTCGTCGCCTGCGCGACATCCTGCGCCAGCGCCGGGCTGGAGATTGCCAGCAACGGCAGCGTCAACGCTGTCAGGGCCAAGGTTCCACGCATCTCACTCTCCTGTCGGCGACGCCTGATCGCGTCAGTCTATCTGTTCGAGGACCATGCCCGAATAGGCAGGCAAATCACCCGGCGTTGCGCCGTTGACTGCGGCGATCACGCGGAACCGGTCCATATCCTTGGGATGCCACGCCAACGGCGTCTTGCCCAGATTGAACGCGCAGGTCAGTCGTTGGCCAGACAGTTCGCGGGTAAAGACCAACAAGCTGTCTTCCGCCGCAATCACCGCCATCGCGCCCTCACGCAGCGCCGGATTGGCCGCGCGTGTCGCGATCAGCCCGCGCGTCAGGTTGAGCAGCGACCCATTCTCCGCCGTCTGCCGATCCACCGCCAGCGCGGCATGATCGGTGCCCACCGGCAACCACGGCTCGCCCGAGCCGAAGCCCAGATTCTCCGCCTCGGCCTGCCACGGCATCGGGGTGCGCACGCCATCGCGGCTCAGCGTCAGCGGCCAGTTGGCGATCGCCTCCGGGTCCTGCAGCTTGTCGAACGGGATCTCGACCTGAGTCAGCCCCAGTTCCTCGCCCTGGAACAGGATCGCATTGCCGCGCAGGCACAGCAGCAACAGCATCTTCATCGCCGCGAATGCCGCACGATGCTCGGGCTCGACCCAGCGCGACACGGCGCGCGGAGCATCGTGATTTTCGAACGCCCAGCTCGGCCAGCCTGTGCCGGGTTCGTCCGGCCAGGTCTCGACAGCCTTCCTCACCAGCGCCGGCGTCAGCTGCGGCGCATAGAGAAAGTCGAAGCCATAGGCGCTGTTGAGGCGGGTGCTGCCGCGCGTGAAGGCGTGCATCTCCGCTTCCGGCGTCGGCCCGCCTACTTCGGCCACCGTGAACGCGCCGCCATGCGCATCGGTCAGCGCGCGGTGGCGTTCCAGAAAACGGACGATATCCGGGTGGCTCTGGTTATAGACATGGCTCTGGAAGTCGAACGGGCGCGTGCGCGGGCGTCCGTCATCGGGCGCAGGCGGATTGTCGCGCAGCTGCGGGTCGTGCATCGCGAAGTTGATCGCATCGACCCGAAAGCCATCGACGCCGCGCTCCAGCCAGAATTGCGCCGCCGCCAGCGCCGCATCCTGCACCTCCGGATTATGCAGGTTCAGGTCCGGCTGTTCGCTCAGGAAATTGTGCAGATAATATTGCCCGCGCCGCGCGTCCCACGTCCAGGCCGGGCCACCGAACACCGATTGCCAGTTGGTCGGCGGCGACCCATCCGCTTTTGCGTCAGCCCAGACATACCAGTCGGCGCGCGGGTTATCGCGGCTCGCCCGGCTTTCCTTGAACCAGGCATGCTGGTCGGAGGTGTGTGAATAGACTTGGTCGATAATGACCTTCAGCCCCAGCGCGTGGGCGCGCGCAATCAGCGCGTCGAAATCGGCCAGCGTTCCGAAAATCGGATCGACATCGCAATAGTCGGCAATGTCATAGCCGAAGTCGCGCATGGGCGAGGTGAAGAAGGGCGACAGCCAGATCGCATCGACCCCGAGGCTCGCGACATGATCGAGCCGCGCGGTGATGCCGGGCAGATCGCCGATCCCGTCGCCGTTGGAATCGGCAAAGCTGCGCGGATAGATCTGGTAGATCACCGCGCCGCGCCACCAATCCTGCTGCGGCTCGACGGCGATTGCGGGGGCAGCCTGGCTCACTTGACGCCTCCGGTCGCGGCGCAGGCGACATAGCCGAACGCCGGGAGCGTGACGGTCAGGCTACCGGGCGCAGCGGCACTGGCGGCACAGCTGCCGACGATGGAGGTGAAGTGCGTCGAACCGACACCGATCTCGACCTGCCGCGTGATCGGCCTGGCGCTGGTGTTAAACGCGACGACCACCTCGGCCCCGGTCGCCGGGTCGAACCGCGACACCGCGAACAGGCCCGGCGTCTCGTCATAGTTGCGCGTCACCTGCCGCCCGCTGCTCAGCGCCGGGGTCGCGCGCCGCGCCGCCGAAAGCTTGGCGATCTCGACATAAAGCGGGTGCGACATGTCGAAATTGGAGTCCGCGGTAGTCTTGTTCGTGCCGATCAGCCTGTTGTCGTTGTACACCGCCACCTTGCTCGGGAACATATCTTCGCGCGCGTCCTGATCGTTGCCGTCGCCGATGAAGCCCTGCTCATCGCCCGAATAGACCGTCGGCACCCCGCGCAGCAGCAACAGCATCGCATGGCCGAGCTTCACCCGCGCCAAGAGCTCGGCATTGTCCGCCTTGGGAAACGCCTTGCGCACATCGGTCGAAAAGCGGCCATGATCGTGGTTGGAAATGAAGGTCGGCAGCTGCAGCGCGGTCGCCGCCCCGCCCTCGTACAATGCATCGCGGTCGAACAAGGCGGCGAGCGTGTCGGTACCCTTGCTCCCCGCCACTGTCGCCTGAACCGCCGCGCGGAATCCGAAATCAAGCACGCTGGGGAGCTGGTGGACGCGGGTGTGCAGCGCGAGATCGCCGGCATCGCCCTCATTCGCTACTTCGCCAAAGATGTGGAAGTTCGGGATGCCCTTCGCCGCCGCGCGTTCCTGCATCGCCTTGGCGAACACCTGCCAGAATTCCGGGTTCACGTGCCGCGCGGTATCGATGCGGAATCCGTCGATCCCGAACTGGTCGATCCAGCCGCCATAAATGTCGATGAACCCCTGCACGACGCGCGGATTCTCGGTCATCAGATCGTCCAGCCCGACGAAATCGCCCATGGTCGAGCTTTCGTTGCGGAACGTCGTGTTGCCGCGATTATGGTAGAAGATCGGGTCGTTGAGCCACGCCGGCACCTTCACCGACTTCTCGGCTTCGGGCACGAACGGGGTATAGGCATAGTTGGGATCGGTCAGCTTGGCGAAATTCTCCACCGTGCCGATGCCGTCACCGGCAAAGCCCGGATTGATGGCTTTGCCGGTGACGCCCCCTTTGCGCTGGTACGGATAGTCGGCGCGGCTGCGATAGGCGCACGCGCTGACCGGACACTCGCGATACTGGATCACGTCCGCCGTGTGGTTCGTGATGATGTCGAGATAGACCTTGATCCCGCGCGCGTGCGCCGCGTCGACAAATGCCTTCATCTCCGCATTGGTCCCGAAATGCGGGTCGACCTGGGTGAAATCGGTGATCCAGTATCCGTGATAGCCGGCGCTTTCCTGCCCCGGCCCGCCCTGCACCGGCTTGTTCTTGTAGATCGGCCCCAGCCAGATCGCAGTCGCCCCCAGCCCCTGAATGTAATCGAGCCGCGCGATCAGCCCTTTCAGGTCGCCGCCGTGAAAGAACCCCTTGTGCGTCGGATCAAAGCCATGGGTCAGCCGGTCGCCCTTGAACCCGCCCTTGTCATTCGTCGGGTCACCATTCTCGAACCGGTCCGGCAGCATGAAATACAGCACTTCCTGCTCCGCCGTCCGCTCGCGCAACGCGGGCTGCGGCGCGGGTGTCTGGGCCAGCACGGGGCTGGCAAGCGCGGTGGCGAGGATCAGCGGCAACAGCTTCATACGCGGGTCACTTCCTGGGGCTGGGATTGGGGCGTCGCGATCAAGCGCGCGACGAAGTCATCATGGTCGGGCATGCGTGCCGCATCGCGGGCAAAGGCGGTGGCGACGGTCGACAGGAACTGGTCGAGCTGCGCATCGTCGAGCTGATCGGCCAGCGGGTGCCAGCGCTCGGGCACGATCCCCTGCCCCACCATCACCTGCAGCCAGCCGGGGACGTCGAACAATTCCTCATGCTCACGCACGATCCGGCCATCGCCGCGGAACATCGCGATGCGATTGGCCAGCGGCTCGGGCAGTTCCATTGTGCGCAGCGCGTCCCAAAAGGGTTCGCCGGTGCGGCCATTGGCGGTGTAGTGCAGGATCACGAAATCGCGGATCCGCTCGATCTCGACATCCGCCAGGCGGTTGAATGCGTCGCGATCGGCGCTCGCCACAGGGCCGCTCGGCAGGAAGTCGAGCAGCCGGTTGATGCCCGTCTGAATGAGGTGGATCGAGGTCGATTCCAGCGGCTCGATAAAGCCGGACGACAGCCCGATCGCCACGACATTGCGGTTCCAGAACTGCTTCCGCTTGCCCGTGGTGAAGCGCAACATGCGCGGTTCGGCCAGCGCCTCGCCATCCAGATTGGCCAGCAACGTCGCGGTCGCTTCATCCTCACTGATGTGCCGCGAGCAAAAGACATGACCGTTGCCGGTGCGATGCTGCAGCGGGATTCGCCACTGCCATCCGGCGGTGCGCGCGGTGGAGCGGGTATAGGGGGTGAGCGGACGAACCCCGGCACACGGCACCGCAACCGCGCGGTCGCAGGGCAGCCAGTGGCTCCAATCCTCATAGCCGGTCGCCAGCGTGCCTTCGATCAGCAGCCCGCGAAATCCGGTGCAGTCCACGAACAGTTCGCCGTCAATCCGCTCGCCACTGTTCAAGACCAGCGCAGCAACGTCGCCAGTCTCGCCATCGCGCTCGATGTTGCCGATCTTCCCCTCGACCCGCACAACGCCGCGCGCCTCGGCATAGCGGCGCAGGAAGGCGGCGTAGAGCCCGGCGTCGAAATGATAGGCATAGGGCATCGGCGGCAGCGCGCTGTCGGCTGCCCGCTGCACATGCGCAAAGCGGTTGCCATAGGCGGCAACGGCGTTGAGCACATAATCGCCGAGCGGCCCGGCCTTCCCCGCCGCACGCCCGCGCAGCCAATAATGGTGAAAGGGCAACAGCCCCAGCCCGCGCCCGACCAGCCCGAAGGCATGGATGTAGCGGTCATCGAACCCGCCCCATCCGGCGAATTCGATGCCAAGCTTGTAGGTGCCGTGGGTCTCGCGCAGGAACTGCGCCTCGTCGATCCCCAGCGCCTGATTGAAGTTACGGATCATCGGGATGGTGGCTTCGCCCACCCCGACGGTGCCGATCTCTTCGGATTCGACCAACGTGATCCGCCAGCCCTTGCCGCAGAAGCGCGCCAGCGCCGCTGCAGTCATCCAGCCGGCGGTTCCGCCACCGGCGACGACGATGCTGCGCAACATTTCAGACATCGGTTCGCCTTTCCCCCCGGCGGCTGCACCGCCGGGGGATACACGGATCAGAACTTGAAGGTGAAGCCCGCCTGGAACCGGCGACCGAAGCGCTGATAGTTCATCACCTCCAGCGGACGGCCCGGATTGATCGCGACAAACGGCTCGTCGGTCAGGTTCGACCCCTGCAGGAACAGCGACAGCCCTTCGAGCGCGCTGCCCGGTTGGAAGTCGTACCCGATCTGGGCGTCGATGATCGTCTCGTCCAGCGCACGACGGCGGGTGCGCACCGCGCCGAGCCCCGAGAACTCACCCAGGAAGGTCGAGCGATAGCGAACGCTGCCGCGCACGTTAAAGCCCCATTTCTCGAAATAGGCCGTGCCGTTGGCGACCCAGTCCGAATAGCCCGGAATATTCTCCGGCGGCTGGCCCGGCTCGGGGCTGATCTGCGACTTGGTGTAGGACACGCCGCCCGTCACGCCAAAGCCCGACAGTGCCGAGGTGATGGTCTCGAACGGCACCGTCCCGGCAAACTCCGCACCGTAAATCTTGCCGCCGTCGCCGTTGAACGGCTGGCTGATGCGACCCTGGGTGCTGACCGGCGGGACCGGCTGAATGATCGGGTAGCTCGAATAATCGAACGGACGTTCGGCGGTGTAGATATAGTTGTGCAGCGTCTTGTGGAACAGCTGCAGCGCCACATAGCCGCTGCGCCCCCAATATTTCTCGAACGTCAGGTCGAATGCGGTGGCGCGATAGGGTCGCAGCGACGGGTTGCCACCGCTGCCAGTGACGATCCCCTCGGCGATGTTGGCGCCATAGGCGATGTTGACGCGCATATCGTCCAGACGCGGCCGCTGAATCTCGCGTGCCGCACCAAAGCGGATCACGAAATCGCTGTCGAAGCGCAGCGACAGGCTGAGGCTTGGCAGGATGTCCCAGTAATCATCGCCCAGCGTGCGCAGCTGCGGCCCGGTCGGCGTCTGGATATAGCCGGTCGAATTCTGGTTGGTATGCTGCGCCAGCACACCGACATTGCCGGTCAGCCGCGCGCCGCCCAGATCGGAATCGATGTTGAGCATCGCAAAGCTGCTCAGCACCTCTTCCTCGACGGCGAAGCTCTTGAACAGCACGTCCTGCGCGGTGTTGGCAACACGAGTGTATACGCCGCCATTGAGCAGATCGAGCGGGTTGTAGCTCAGCATCGGGCCAAGGCCGAGATAGTCGAGATTGGTCGGCGTCAGACGATACTGCGCCGGAACCTGCGCCTGCAGCGCGCCACCGGAAAGCTGGAGGAAATATTCGTCCGGCACCAGCGACTTTTCGCGATCGACATAGTTTGCGCCCAGCTTCACGCTCTTGATGAAGCCGCCGTCAAACTCCTTCTCGATCTCGGCGAGATAGCTGAACAGCTCATCGTCGACGATGCGGTCATTGTAATAGCCATGCTGGCGCCCGCCCGGCGCACCGCCGCCCCAGCCCAGCGGGTCGGTCAGCACGATCAGCGTCGGGTCGCTGTAGTTCAGCACATGCGAGGTGAAATAGGTGCCCGACGGCGTGGTGCGGAAGGACAGCGTGTCGGTTGCGCCGACGCCACCGCCCGGCCCCGTGCCGGCGTTCGATTCAAGGATCAGCTCGCGACGATCGGTGCGCGACCAGCCGAAATCGAAATTGACGTTCCAGCCGTCATCACCCTCGTGCTTGAGGTTGAAGCCACCCGAATACAGGTCCGCCTGACGCAGGTAATTGTGGTTGTTGACCACGCCCTCGACGCCGGTGAAGGTGCCGGCAGTGATCACGCCGTCCTGCGTCTCGCGCCCGGTCGGCGACAGCGTCGCGCCACTCCATGCCAGCGGCAGTTCGATGCCACGCTTGATCTGGGTGTCGTCGAAATTCGAGTAGAAGCCGTCGAGCGTCATTTCCCAGTTGTTGCCGAGATCGGCCTGGATCGTGCCCGAAATGCCGAGCCGCTTGAGTTGTGACGTAGTCACAAACGGCTTCACACCGCCGACCAGATTGGTGTTCGGCGCGAAGGTGGCATAGCCCCAGGCTTCGAACTCTTCGATCTGATACGGCTCGTCGACATAGGCCGCAGCCAGCGCGACGCCCAGGCGATCGTCCATGAACTTGCCGACATAGGTCGCGTTGAGGCGATAACCCCAGTCCTTCGACCCACTGTTGAGCTTGCCCATATCGGTATAGATGCCACGCGCACCGACCGCGAAGACTTCCTTGCCATAATCGAGCGGGCGGATCGTGCGGATATCGACCGTGCCGACCAGACCCTGGGTCGTCAGCGACGCGTTCGGGGTCTTGTAGACGTTGACGCCATTGACGACTTCAGAGGGATATTGGTCGAACTCGATGCCGCGATTGTCGTTGGTCGAGGTCTGCGGACGACCGTTGAGCAGCGTCGCCGAGAAATCCGGGCCAAAGCCGCGGATCGAGATGAACGAGCTGCGGCCCGAAATGCGCTGCGACGTCAGGCCGGGCAGGCGTGCGATCGATTCCGCGATCGAGGCATCGGGCAGCTTGCCGATATCCTCAGCGGAGATCGATTCAACGATCTGCTCCGATTCCTTCTTGGTCGAAACTGCGCTCTCCAGCGCTGCACGGAAGCCCGTGATGACGACCTCTTCGCCTTCTGCAGCGGGCTCGGTCGCCTCCTGCGCATGGGCCGGCATCGCCAGGCCCGCGATAAGCATCGCGGCGGCCAGCGCTGCACCGCTCGTGCCGGTGGAAAGTCGTGCGGCCGCGCGGCCGCCAAGCATGTGACGCATCATATCCTCCCCTATGCCGGCCCCCTAATCTGGCCGGGGCGCACCCTTGCGGCGCGTTGTGCATAATATTCAGGGCAAGTCGTCCGGAGCGCCAGCGAACGGCATACGTATTCACGGGCAAGGTCATGCTGCGTGTCCGCCGCGCAACATTGACGCCGCCCGGAAACGCGCTCAACGTCACCGGGTCAAGCGGAGGGCACATTCGCAGGCATTTAGGGGAAGTGGGCCACTGGCCATGCAACGCAAGCCGACATCGTTCGACATCGCGCATCTTGCCGGCGTGTCACAGCCGACCGTGTCGCGCGCGCTGCGCGGCGGACGCGGCGTCAACGAAGCGACGCGGATGCGGATCGAGGCGATCGCCCGCCGCCTGAACTATCGCGTGGACAAGGCCGCATCCAATTTGCGCAGCCGTCATGCCGAAACGCTCGCGGTACTGATCTTTCAGGACGAAAGCGCCGACGACAGTGCGATCAACCCGTTCTTCCTCTCGATGCTCGGCTCGATCATGCGTGCCTGCGCCGATCATGGGCAGGATATGTTGGTGTCGTTCCAGCAGCTCGGCAGCGACTGGCACCAGGATTATGAGGATTCGCGCCGCGCCGACGGGCTGATCCTGCTCGGCTATGGCGACTATGAACTCTACCGCGCCAAGATCAGCGAGCTGATCGCGCAGAATACCCATTTCGTGCGCTGGGGATCGGTCGAGGCAGAGGGAGCGGGCCTGACCGTTGGGTGCGACAATCACGGCGGCGGGCGCGCGGCGACCCAGCATCTGATCGATCTTGGCCGCAAGCGCATCGCCTTTCTCGGCCATGCGTCGAGCCATTATCCCGAATTTCACGACCGCTATCGCGGCCATGTCGCGGCGCTGAAGGATGCCGGATTGGCCGCAGATCCGGCGCTGCAGGTCGATGCGCTGACATCGGAGGAAGCCGGTGCCGCCGCCGCCGAGGCGCTGATCGACCGCGGCGCGCAGTTCGACGCGATCCTCGCCGCCAGCGATCTGATCGCGATCGGCGCAATGCGCGCACTTGCCGCGCGCGGCCTGCGCGTGCCCGAAGATGTCGCCGTGGTCGGCTTTGACGATATCGCCGCAGCCAGCTTCACCAATCCGCCGCTCACCACCGTGATGCAGGACACCCGCGCCGCCGGGCGGATGCTGGTCGAAACCCTGCTCGGCCGGATCCGTGAGGAGCGCGTCCATGACGTGCTGCTGCCCGCCAAACTCGTCGTCCGCCGCTCGTGCGGCGAACCGGCCTGACCGCCTTCAAGGACCTATGATGGAAAAACCGCGCCAGGGCTTTTGGGGCCTGTGGAATATCTCGTTCGGCTTCTTCGGCATTCAGATCGGCTTCGCGCTGCAAAATGCGAATATGAGCCGCATCTTCCAGTCGCTCGGCACCAGCATCGACGATCTGCCCGCCTTGTGGATCGCCGCCCCGCTCACCGGCCTGCTGGTTCAGCCGATCATCGGCCATATGAGCGACCGCACCTGGCTCGGCCGCCTCGGCCGCCGCCGCCCCTATTTCCTCGCGGGCGCGATCCTCGCCGCGCTGTCGCTGTTCGTGATGCCGCTCGCGCCGGTGCTGCTGGTCGCGGCGGTGATGCTGTGGGTGCTCGACGCATCGCTCAACATCTCGATGGAGCCGTTCCGCGCCTTCGTCGGCGACATGTTGCGCAAGGATCAGCATAGCGCGGGCTATGCGGTGCAGACCGCCTTCATCGGTGCGGGCGCGGTGGTCGGATCGATCTTCCCCTGGGGCCTGGAGCATCTCGGCGTGTCCAACG
This sequence comes from Sphingomonas sp., assembly GCF_030145815.1. Classification (GTDB taxonomy): domain Bacteria; phylum Pseudomonadota; class Alphaproteobacteria; order Sphingomonadales; family Sphingomonadaceae; genus Sphingomonas. Next base: position 3,895 of record NZ_JAIXHL010000028.1, on the reverse strand, counting down.
AAGCGCCGCTGGGCAGCATTCCCGACACCGTGCGCTACGCCTTCTGGTTCGGCGGCGCGGCGCTGTTCCTCGCGGTGTTGTGGACGATCCTCACCACCCGCGAATACAGCCCTGAACAGCTCGCCGCGTTCGAAGGCGCCCGTGAGGAAGCGGCGCAGGACAGCGTGCGCGTGCTTGCCGCGCGCGGCCCGCTCACCAGTCTGGCGTGGATCGGCGCGGGCGCGCTGGTCGCGGCGGCGGTCGGCTGGTTCGATCTTGAAAAAGAGGTCTATCTGCTCGGCGGGTTGCTCGCCGGCTATGGCATCGCCAGCCTGATCGCGGTGCAATTGGCCAAAGCGGGGCGCGGCACCAGCATGCTCGCCAGCATCGTCGGCGATTTCGCGGGCATGCCGCCGATCATGAAGCGGCTGGCCGTGGTGCAATTTTTCAGCTGGTCGGCTTTGTTCATCATGTGGATCAACACGACGCCGGTCGTGGCACAGGTGTTCTTCGGCGCACCCGACGCGGCGGACCCGCGCTATCAGGAGGGCGCGAACTGGGTCGGCGTGCTGTTCACTGTCTATAACGGCGTCGCTGCGGTCGCCGCACTGACGCTGCTCCCGCTGCTCGCCTCGCACTTTGGCAAGGTGCGCACGCACATCATCGGCTTGCTGTGCGGCGCGGCGGGCTATGCCAGCTTCTTCCTGATCCGCGATCCGCACTGGCTGATTGCCAGCGAAATCGGCATCGGCATTGCCTGGGCGTCGATCCTCGCCATGCCCTATGCGATCCTCGCCTCGAACCTGCCCCAGGCGAAGCTCGGCATTTTCATGGGCCTGTTCAACGTCTTCGTCGTCGTCCCGCAGCTGCTGGTTGCGACGGTGATGGGCTCGATCATGAAGGTGTTCTTCCCCGATCAGCCGATCTGGACGATGGCGTTCGCGGCGGGGACGCTGGTGCTGGCGGCGCTTGCGATGACCCGGGTGAGGGAGAGCGAGGGAGAGCTGGCCCCACCTCCCCTCCCGCTTGCGGGAGGGGAACTAAATGGCTGAAAAATCGATCGGCCCATGCCGGTCCAACTGGCGCGACCGATCCTCCATCGGGTACTTCAACCCGGTCGCGCAGTTGAACAGTAACGCCGTCTCGTCCGGCGACACCCGCCCATCGGCCACAGCCGCGCGCCACGCCGCCAGCGTCGCGCCGCCCTCGGGGCACAGCAGCAACCCGTCGAGCCGCGCCGCATCCTCGACCGCCTCCAGGATCGCGGCGTCGCTCACGGCACAAGCAAACCCGTTCGACTCGCGCACCGCGTCGAGAATCAGGAAATCGCCCACCGCCTGCGGCACGCGAATGCCCGCCGCGACGGTGTGGGCATCCTCTCACCGCGTCGCATGGCGCTCGCCCGCTTCCCACGCGCGCACCATCGGCGCGCAGCCCTCGGCCTGCACTGCCACCATGCGCGGGCGCTTCGAGCCGATCCAGCCCAGCGCCTCCAGCTCGGCAAACGCCTTCCACATCCCGATCAGGCCGGTGCCGCCGCCAGTGGGGTAAAAGATCACGTCGGGCAATTCCCAGCGAAGCTGTTCGGCCAGCTCCAGCCCCATCGTTTTCTTGCCCTCGATCCGATACGGCTCCTTGAGCGTCGACAGGTCGAACCAGCCATTGGCCTCCTTCCCCGCCGCGACCAGTTTGCCGCAATCGTCGATCAGCCCGTTGACCCGATAGACCCGCGCGCCCTGTGCCGCGATCTCGCGGACATTGATCTCGGGCGTGTCGTCGGGGCAAAAGATCACCGCCTCGATCCCCGCCTGCGCGGCATAGGCCGCGGCCGCCGCGCCGGCATTGCCGTTGGTCGGCATCGCGATGGTGGTGACGCCCAGTTCCTTCGCCATGCTGATCGCCATGACGAGGCCGCGCGCCTTGAACGAGCCCGTAGGCAAGCGCCCCTCGTCCTTGACGAGAAGCTTCGCCGCGCCTGCCGCCGCGCCGATTTTGCGCAGCGAGACAATCGGCGTCGCGATCTCACCCAGGCTAACGATGTTCTCCACCTTCCGCACCGGCAGCAGCTCGCGATACCGCCACAGATCGGCCGGCCGCTGCGAAAGATCCGCGGGGCTCACCGCCGCTCGAACCCCATCGAGATCGTAGCGCACCAGAAGCGGGCGACCGACCCGGGACAGACCCTGCAGCATATCTGCGTCGTAACGCTCCCCGGTCATCCCGCATTCGAGATGGGTCACGAATGTCGGACGGTCGGCGGTGAGATTGGCGTTATAATGCATGGGGCGGATGTAGAGCGGGGGGTGGCGTTAGTCGATCCGCTCCGCGCGCCAGCCCTCACCTGCAGTCGTGCGCGGGCCCACCAATCCACGATAGGCCTTGCCGTCACCGATAAAGCTCAGCGCTGCCCCGGACAGGTGCGCAGATCCGATCGCACGGCCGTTCAGCACACCCGAAACCTTGCTGTAGCGCTGATCGATCGCCAGTCGCGCCAGCGTGCCGTCATCGCGGATCAGCTGCCATTCGCCTCCGGCAATCGCCGGAATGGTCCAGCGATAGACGCGCTTGTCCGCGATCTCGCCAAATTCATCATGCGGCCAGTCACCCATGTCGAACGCATGGCTCACCACGCGCGCACCCGCTTTCATCTCGTTGAGAAGCTTGGGTTTCAGCCGCTCGTTCAGCGCCGGCAACAGGTACAGCGTGACGACATCGACATCGCCCACCGACACGGTGAACAAATCGTCGCGCACGAACCGGGCCCGCTCTTCCAGACCCTCAAGCCGCGTCAGCGACCGCGCCCGCGCAACCAGATCGCTGTCGATCTCGACCCCGAGCGCGGTCGCACCGCGTCGTGCGGCCGCGCGCGGAATGCGCCCGTCGCCGGATCCGAGATCGATCAGCCGCTCGCCGGCCTTGAGTTCCGCCATATCCAGCATCCCCTCGACCACCTCGGGAGGCGTTGGGACATAGGGAACGTCTTTCGTACGCCGCGCGCTGGCCGGCATAGCGAGCAGAGATGCGGACCCGATCAACAGGCCTCGGCGGGAAACGGGGAGGCTCATGCTGCCAACCTGGCGGAGCGCCGCGCTTGGCACAACCGCCGTGCGCCCGATCGATCTGCGCCAAACGCAAAAAAGCCGCCCGAAGGCGGCTGTTTGTGATGGTTGCGGGGGTTGGATTTGAACCAACGACCTTCAGGTTATGAGCCTGACGAGCTACCGGGCTGCTCCACCCCGCGCCATCAACGGGCGAAATCGCCCCAAAAAGCAAAACGCGCCGCGCCGGAAGCGCGACGCGCGTTTTGCGTATCTGACATTGTGAATGGGTTTTTCCAATTTCCACGGCCACCGGCTGCAATGCCTGGCGACGACCTACTCTTCCAGTGCTTGAGCAATAGTACCATCGGCGCAGTCAGGTTTCACGGCCGAGTTCGGGATGGGATCGGGTGGGTCACTGACGCTATGGTCACCAAGCAATGAAGCAGGTGGCAGTGGATTGGGTTTCAAATCGATGCGTGCACCTGAATATTCAGGGAATTAAGGCTTGAGGCAACAACCGCAATGAGCAGCCAAAGCTGTCATTGATGGTGGGACTCATCAAGTGCGAATAGGACAATTAGTACTGGTTAGCTCCACACGTTACCGCGCTTCCACATCCAGTCTATCAAGGTGGTGGTCTACCACCGTCCTAAGAAATCTTATCTTGAGGGAGGCTTCCCGCTTAGATGCTTTCAGCGGTTATCCCGTCCATACATAGCTACCCAGCTGCGCTCTTGGCAGAACGACTGGTACACCAGAGGTATGTTCAACCCGGTCCTCTCGTACTAGGGTCAACTCCTCTCAAATTTCGACGCCCACGGCAGATAGGGACCAAACTGTCTCGCGACGTTCTGAACCCAGCTCACGTACCACTT
>NZ_JAIXHL010000027.1 GCF_030145815.1 Sphingomonas sp. | reverse complement strand
ACCGAGAACACGCTGCTCTTTGCCTTCATCGGCCAGGCGGCAGGCCAAGCAGGCATCCTGCTCATCGCCGCCTCTGCTGGCGAACATTGAGCCCCGCCGCCGAAAAGGCGACTACGTCAACGGCCTGATAGGTGTCAATGAAGTTCAGCCCGACCGCTTCATGCCGCACGCGCACCTCGCCGGGTCCGGGCGGGGGCAGATCGACCGCGACCCATTCGATCACCTCCGGCCCGCCGGTCGTCCGGATCGCTGCCTGCCGCACCATCGCCTCATCTCCAGTTTCAGGTTGCAACCAATGCCCCCGCTCGCCACATAAGCCTCCATACCCGAACCTCAAATTTTTCGGAGACCAGGATGCGCAGCTATCTCAAGCACTATATCGGCGGCCAATGGGTCGAAAGCGAGGGCGGCACGCGCCATGAAGTGATCGATCCCGCAACCGAAGCTGCCACCACCGAAATCACTCTGGGGTCGCAGGCCGATGTCGACAAGGCCGTCGCCGCCGCCAAGGCCGCGTTCGAAAGCTTCAGCCGCACCAGCGTCGAGGATCGCCTTGCGCTGATCGAACGCGTCATCGCCGAATACAAGGCGCGCATGGACGACATGGCGCAGGCGATCAGCGCCGAGATGGGCGCGCCGCTCAGCCTTGCCAAGACCGCGCAGGTCGGATCCGGCATCGGCCACCTGATGTCCGCCGCCCGCGCACTCAAGGAGTTCGCGTTCGAGGAAGCGGTCGGCAACAGCCTGGTCGTCCACGAACCGATCGGCGTCGTCGCAATGATCACGCCGTGGAACTGGCCGCTCAACCAGATCGTGTCGAAGGTCGCCCCAGCGCTCGCCGCAGGCTGCACCATGATCCTCAAACCCAGCGAGGAAGCGCCGAGCTGCGCCGCGATCTTTGCCGAGGTGATGGACGCGGCAGGCGTGCCCGCCGGCGTGTTCAACCTCGTCAATGGTGATGGCCCCGGCGTCGGCACCGCGCTGTCGCGCCACAAGGACGTCGACATGGTGAGCTTCACCGGATCGACCCGCGCCGGCATCGCGGTCGCCAAGAATGCCGCCGACACGGTCAAGCGCGTGCATCAGGAACTGGGCGGCAAGTCGCCCTCGCTGATGCTGGAGGGCGCGGATGTCGCGGCTGCGGTGAAGGGCACGTTGTTCAGCGTCCTGCTCAATTCGGGCCAGAGCTGCATCGCCCCCGCCCGCCTGCTCGTCCCCGCCGCGCTGGAGAAGGAAGCCGCCGCTGCCGCCGCCGATGTGATGAAGGCGACGACCTGCGGCAACCCGTCCGAAGAGGGCCGCCATATCGGCCCGGTCGTCAACAAGACCCAGTGGGAAAAGATTCAGGGACTGATCCGCAAGGGGATGGAGGAAGGCGCGACGCTGGAAACCGGCGGCCCCGGCCGTCCCGACGGCATCGACACCGGCTATTTCGTCAAGCCCACCCTCTTCTCCGGCGTGCGCAACGACATGACGATCGCGCGCGAGGAGATCTTTGGCCCGGTCGTCACGATTATCCCCTATGACAGCGAGGACGACGCCGTCCGCATCGCCAACGACACCGATTACGGCCTGTCGGCGGTGGTGTTCGGCAGCCCCGAAGCGGTCAAGCGCGTCGCACCGCGCCTGCGCGCCGGCATGGTCTATATCAATGGCGGCCAGCCCAACCCCGACCTCCCCTTCGGCGGCTACAAGCAGAGCGGCAATGGCCGCGAGCACGGCAAATACGGGCTGGCGGAGTTCATGGAAGTGAAGGCAATGGTCGGCGCGCTGGCGTGACTAAAAGCTCCTCCCCGGAACGGGGAGGGGGACCATCCGAAGGATGGTGGAGGGGGCCCGAGGCAAGGGCATTGCTTCGAGGAGGGCCCCCTCCGTCAGCGCTGCGCGCTGCCACCTCCCCGTTCCGGGGAGGATTTAATCAGTCGAACAGCTCTTCCAGAAAGCTCTTCTTGCGCTTCTGCTTGTAGTAGCGCGGGTCGTGGCCCTGATGGCCGTAACCGCCGCCATAGCCTTGCTGCTGCGGATAACCGCCGCCCGGCTGTGGCCACGGGCTACCCTGTGGCGGCATCGGCGGCTGGGGCGGCATCGGGGGCTGCGGAGCCTGCGGAGCGGCGGGTGCCTCACCGGCGCCGCTACGCTCGATGATCTTGTCGAGCTCGCCGCGATCGAGCCAAATGCCGCGGCATTGCGGGCAGTAATCGATCTCGATCCCCTGCCGGTCGCTCATATGGAGGCCCACCTTGCACACGGGGCACAGCATTCCGGCAACGGCTTCGGGGGTACGCATGATCTCTCCTCTTGTTGGTTCAATGGACAGCTAGGAACGCCTCGCGGCCTGCGCAACTAGGCGACCGGCCAGACCCACAGGATCAGCGGCGTGCCCACCACCAGCACGATTAGCGACAGCGGCGCCCCCAGCCGGGCATAGTCGCTGAACCGGTACCCGCCCGGCCCCATAACCAGCGTGTTGCACTGGTGCCCGATCGGCGTCAGGAAATCGCACCCCGCGCCAACCGCCGTCGCCATCAAGAACGCCTCGGGCCGCAATCCCAGATCGCCCGCGAATGTCGCGGCGATCGGCGCCATCACCAGCACCGTCGCAGCATTGTTGAGGAACGGCGTCACCGCCATCGCCGCCGCCATGATCAGCGCCACGGCACCCCAGGGCGGCAGGCCCGACGCTGTCGCCGACAGCCAGGTGCCGATGATCTCCGTCACACCGGTACTGCGCAGCGTGTCACTGACCGGGATCAGCGCGCCGAGCATGATCAGGATCGGCCACTCCACATGGTCATAGGCTTCGCGCAGCGGGAGCGCGCCGAGCAGGACCACCGCCGCCGCCGCCGCGAAGAAGGCGATCGTCACAGGCACCGCGCCCGTCGCGGTCGCCGCCATCGCCACCGCCAACACCGCAATCGGCAATAGCCCCTTGCGCACGCTGCCCAGCCGCAGCTCGCGCTCGGCCAGCGGCAGCGCGCCCAGCTCGTTCAATGTCCCCGGAAGCGCGCCCAACGGCCCCTGCAGCACGACTACATCGCCCGCGCGGAACACTACGTTCGGCATGCGCCGCACGATCCGCTCCCCCCGCCGCGATACCGCGATCAGGTTGATGCCATAGCGCTGGCGCAGCATCAGCGATCCCGCAGTCCCGCCGACCAGCGGGGATCCGGGCCCAACCACCGCCTCGATCACCCCGATCTCATCGCCCTCGCCCGATTCGGGCGCTTCGCTGGTGCCGACGAAATCGAGCCGGTCGCGCGCAATCGCCCGCTCCAGGCTGTCCGGCGTGCCGCCCAGGATCAGGATATCGCCCTCGCGCAGCAGCATATCGGGCCACGGCGTCGCGCGCACGCCGTTGCGCAGGAACATGGTGATCGCGACCTCATGGTCGTGCCGCTCCAGGAAATCGGCCACCCGCTCGTCCTTCGCCGCCGATTGCTCGACGATCTTGGCCTCGGTCGCATAGTCATGGATGTCGAGCGCTTCGCCCATCGTCGGCGCGGCGCGGCGGTCCGCCGGCAACAGGCGATAGCCGAAGCGCAGGAAGATCAGCCCGACCAGCGTCAGCCCCAGTCCGACCGGCGCGTAATCGAACATGCCGAACGGCTGCCCGGTCATCTCCTCGCGCACGCGGCTGACGATGATGTTGGGCGAGGTGCCGATCAGCGTGATCAGCCCGCCGAGCAGCGAGGCAAACGCCATCGGCATCAGGAACACGCTGGGCGAGCTGTTCGATTTCTTCGCCATCTGGAACGCGGCCGGCATCATCATCGCCAGCGCGCCGATATTCTTGACCAGTGCCGAACCGAAGCCAACGCTGGCGGACAGCAACAGCAATTGCGAGCGCACCCGCGTCACCCGTTTCTGCAACAGGCGCATCAGCTGCTCGATCACGCCCGACCGCTGCACCGCGCCCGACAGCACCAGCGCCGACCCGACGATGATCACGATGTCGTCGGAAAAGCCCGAAAACGCATTCTCCGGCGCGACAATGCCTGCCGCCACTGCCGCCAGCAGCGCCATGACCGCGACCACATCATAGCGAAAGCGCCCCCACAGGAAGAGCGCCATCATGCCCACGAGCACGGCAATCGACAGGATTTGCGGTAACGTCATCTGGCCCCCATCCGCACATAACGCGACTGGAACGACCGGGTTGCGTCACCTCGCCATGTTGGCGACCATTATCTCAATGGACCGTGCCCACGGCGCGGTTGACGCTCATCAGCACGATCAACCGCTCGATCTGGCGCCAGCGGCAGAAATTGATGTGGTTGCCCAGGTCGCGGAACTTGTCCGCGCGCGCCGCCGCCTCCAGCCCCGCATCGGCGCCGAAAGCGCGGATCAGGTCCGCAGCGTCGAACACATGGGCACGGTCGGCGAGATAGGGGATGGGCGACATCGATAATCCTTGCACAGTCTCGCGCGCCTGCACGCACCGCGCGTGCCAGCTTGCGCGGAATCGCACCGCACCGCGGGATGCGAGGGTAAATTGCTGGAAACCATAGGGGTTTTGCGCGTGCCACGCGTGCCGCGACGGGACAGTGGCGTCCCGGCACGGGACGTGGCATGGCGGGCGCATGAACCGCTCCTCCAAACCCGCCCCGATTGCCGGCGGCGCGCTCCTCGCTTTGTCGCTGGTCGTCGGCACCGTCGTCGGGGTGCGTCAGGGCCAGCCCTCGATCGGCTTCCTCGCCGGGCTCGGCATCGGCATCGCGCTGCTCATCATCGTCGCACTGATCGACCGGGTGCGCGCCAGCCGCTGAGACTTGCGGGCGCCGGCACGGCGTGCAACGCTGTAAAAATGCTCGATTTACTGATGCTTGCCGCTGCAGCCGGCGCTGCCGCACCCGCCCAAAGCCCCGCGCTCCCCGCCATCGGCAAATGGACGGTCGACTGGGGCGACACCAACTGCATCGCGCTGCGCAACTATGGCGATGCGAGCAAGCCGGTCACCGTCGGGTTGAAACCGTCGATCAACGGCGACGTCATCCGCCTGATGATCTCGCGCAAGGGGCCATATCAAAGCCCAGCGCATTTCGACGTGACGGTCGGCGACGTGAAGACCACCGCGCTCGCGTTCACCCCAAAAGGCTCGGGCGCCGAGATCTTCTGGATCAACATTCCGCGCGCCGATTTCGACCGCGTCGCCAGCGGCGCGATGCTGGCGATCAAGGGCCGTGGGCTGAATCTGGCCGTCTCGACCCAGGGCTTCCCGGCGGCGATCACCGCGATGAACCAGTGCAACGAAGACCTGCGCGCCGAGTGGAACGCGGACGAAGCGGGGAAGGCACGGATCGTCACCCGGCCTATCGCGCTTGTCTCGCCCGTGCGACTCGTCAAGCCGGCCGATTATCCCGATCAGGCCATGCGCGAAGGGCGCGAAGGGGCAACCAGCGTTTCGCTGCTGATCGACGAAACGGGCGCGATCAAGGACTGCGTGGTCGAACAGGACAGCGGCGTGGCCACGATCGATGCCCAGACCTGTCTGATGATCCAGCAGCGCGGCAAATTCTCCGCCGCCAAGGATAAGGACGGCAAGCCGATCAAGAGCCGCCTCTTCTATCGCTTTCGCTGGGAAAACGACTGAACCCGCGCGCTTACACCAGTGCGCGATGCATCCACACCACGCGGCCGACGATCTCGATCGCGCGGGCGGGCACGATCTCGCGCCCGTAATCGGGATTGTCGCTCGCCAGCTCGATCTCGCTGCCCATCACGCGCAGCCGCTTGACCGCCAGCAATCCGTCGCGGCGGAACACATGGATCGCCGCGCGCGGCCCCGGCACCCGCCGCGCACCATCGACCAGGATCTCGTCGCCATCGCATAGGGTCGGCTCCATCGACGCGCCCTCCACCCGGATCGTCGACGCCATGTCCGCGCGCACCCCCAGCCGCCGCAATAATGCCGGGTCGAGCAGCAGCGGGCTTGTCCGCTCGCTCTCGACCACCCGGCCGCGCCCCGCCGCCGCCCCGGCATCGACCCGCGCCACTGCCACCAATCCCTCGACCAGCGGCCCGCCCAGCGCCGCGTCGCTCAAGCCCAGATAGCGCGCCAGCCGCCGCCGATCGCCCTCAGCCAGAACCCGCGGGCTGCCGCGCGTCACGAACTGCTGGAGATACGCCGCGTTGCGCCCGATCAGCCGCGACAGCTCCGCCAGCGACGCCCCCCGCGCCGCCGCCGCCTGCGCCAATGCGCGCCGCTGCTCATCCGATTCCATGCTTCATCCATAGTCGCAGGATTTTTCCTAGACAAGTTGGAAATGAGAACATCTAAAGAACATATGAGTCGGGGAGCGGCCCCGCGAGTCGAGGAAGGGCAATGGCAATTTTGGGAAGGATCGAGCGGTATCTGCGGCAAACCGGCATGCCGCGCACCAAATTCGGGCGGCTGGCGGTCAACGATCCGCGGCTGGTGGACGATTTGCGCAAGGGCCGCGACCCCGGCCCGGAGCTGTGCGCGCGGATCGAGGCGCAACTCGCGCGCCCCGCGCCGACGCCGGAGGCAGGCCGATGAGCTGCGGTCCCGATGCCGGCGTGCTACTCGAACGCGCTTTGCCCCGCCATGCCGCACAACGCGGCATCGATCTGTCGATCGTCTCGGCGGGCTGGACCCGCTGGGCCAGCGCGACCTTCACCGGCGCGCGCCACGATCTGCTCCTGACCGCTACCCCTTCCCCGGCGCTGGACGCCTGGATCGCCGACCTGCCCGAGGCGGAGTTTGCGCTGCGCGGCCATCTGGTCGCGGACCTGACCGTCGAATCGCGCACCCGCGTCGGCGACCGCGTAGAGCTCAAGATCGGTGTGCTGACGGTGGAGGAGCGGTGACTTCACTTCCCCTCCCTTTCAGGGAGGGGTAGCAAAACCTATGCCCGCATCGCCATCCGGCGCAGTTCGGACAGCGTGTCCTCAAGCTTGCGCTTGGGATCGGGAGCCGGCTCTGGCGGGGGTGGTGCGAACTTGGTCAGCCCACGCTCAAGCCGGTCGAGCAACGCCTGCACGCTCGCCTCGGTCTGCGGGGCGGTGATCGGCGCTGCCACTTCCGGCTCGGGCGCAACCACAGGCTCCGGCGTCGGCCGCACCGGCGGGGTCAGCTCGAACGTCTCGAACCGCTCACCATCGTCAAAGATCGGCGCACGCGCGGCACGGCGGCGCAGCGGGCGCACCGGGGGCGGGGGCGCCATCGGCACCGCGGGAATGGCATAGGGATCGAACGCCGCGAGTGGCTGATCGAAATCGGCGGGCAGCTCCTGCACTTCAGGCAGCGGCGCATGGATCGGCCGCCCCTCGGACGGCGGCCCCATCGCGATCACCGGCTCTTCAGGCAGCGCCGCATCGGACAGGTCGAGAATATCGGCCACGCTGACCTCCGGCTCCACCGCCGGGACCGGATCGAGTGCGGGCATGTCGAGGTCGCTGGCCCGCAACGGCACCCGCGGGCGCGCGTCGGGATGCGCATCGGCGCGACGCACGGTCGGGCGCGCCTCACCCGCCGCGTCAGGTGCGCGCGAATCGAGCCATGCGATCAGCGCCGACAGCCCCATCCACGCGATCAGCGCGATCAGTCCGCCCGTGAACAGTCCAATGCACAGCCGCGCCGTCGTCCCCAGCGGCGGCTCAGCCGCTGGTACGAACGCCGCAATCCCGCTGGCGAGCACCATGTCCTCAAGCAGCGCGCCGGGCAGCACCAGGCTCGCCAGCACCGCGCACGCGCCTGCACCACCGGCAAGCGCAAGCGCCACATTGGGGGTCAGACGTTGAACGAGGGCGTACGCAACCATTTGGATTCCCGTGATCGGGCGTCGATCAATCTTTGGTAAACAGGTTCGTAGCGTGAAATGTTTGACGACCAGTTACGCTCGCGCTCGACCCATTGCCGCGCCCGCATTTTTTGCGCGTCCCAGCCGGAGCGATCAGCGAACACCTCCGCCACCGCATGCGCCAGCGCCGCCGGATCGTCGGGCGGGAACAATGTCCCCGTGTCTCCATGCCGGATCAGCTCGCGATGCCCGCCGACATCGGACGCTGCGACCAGCCGGTGCTGCGCCATCGCCTCGATCGGCTTCAATGGCGTCACCAGATCGGTCAGCCGCATATGTTTGCGCGGATAGACCAGCAAATCGATCAGCGAGTAATAACGCTCGACCTGCTCATGCGGCACGCGCCCGACGAAATGGATCGCGTGCGCCGCGCTCGACGCCGCCGCCTGCGCGCGCAGTGCCTGTTCCATCGGTCCGCCGCCGACCATCACCAGCCGCGCCTTGGGCCGCTGTGCCAGCAAGGCCGGCATCGCCGCGATCAGATCGTCCAGCCCCTCATAATCGTAGAAGCTGCCGATGAACCCGATCGTGTCGGCCCCCTCCAGCCCCAGCTGCGCCGCGAGCGCCGCGTCGCGCGGTACCGGATCGCCGAACAGGTGCAGGTCGACGCCATTGGGCGACACCATGATCTTGCCCGCATCGATCCCGCGCGCGATCAGGTCGCGCTTCAGCCCTTCACAGATCACCGCCACCGCATCCACGCGCCGCGCCGCCCAGGTCTCAAGCCCGCGGATCGCGCGATATTTTGCGGACCCCTCGGTCCCGGTCCCGTTGCCGACCGCCGCATCCTCCCAGAAGGCGCGGATCTCGTAGAGCAAAGGCAAGCCATAGCGCTTCGCCGCACGCATCGCCGCCAGCGGATCGATCACCGGCGAGTGTGCATGCAGGATGTCCGGCCGAAACCGCTCGACCACCTCCCCGATCCGCCGCGCGAACGAAGCGATCTCCGCCAGTTCGCCGACGACCGGCGGCAATCGGCGCATCTGCTTCGTGCGATGAAAATCGATCCCGTCGAGCGTCTCGAACGGCGCATCCCCGGTATGGTACCGCGGCCCGGTCACCCCCGCGACGGTCCAGCCGCGCTCCATCTGCGCCTTCAGGATCGCGCGCGTGCGAAAGGTATAGCCGCTGTGCAACGGCAGCGAATGGTCGAGGACGTGCAGGATCCGCATGGCCAGTCCTTGCCACGCGATCACTTAACGGCCCGTCAACCGGAAGCGGCTATCCCCGCATCACGATGATCGACACGCTTGTTCTCGCGCTGACCCACGGGCTGTTGCTCGTCGTCGCCTGGCGTCTGGTGAACAGCCCGGCGGTCGATGACGACAGTGCGGATGGCAAGCCGCTTCCGCCCAAGCGCGGCTGGAAACGCCCCGGTGCGTGATCTCGCCTTCATCGCATTTCTGGGAGCCATCTTCGCGCTCGGCCTGCGTCGGCCGTTCCTGTTCGTGCTCGCCTATGTCTATATCGACATCGTTTCGCCCCAGCGGATGAGCTATTTCCTGCTCAACGCCTTCCCGATTTCGGCGATGGCGGTGGGGTTCGCGGTGCTGTCCTGGGCCGCGATGGACGACAAGCGCGACATGCGCGTTGCCCCGCGACAGGGGCTGATGCTCGCTCTGCTCGGCTGGTGCTACTACACCACGATCAACGCCGATTTCCCGATCGACGCGGTGTATAAGTGGGACTGGGTGTGGAAGGCGCTGGCCTTCGCGATCTTCCTTCCCCTCACGTTGCGCACACGCCTGAGGATCGAGGCGCTGTTGCTGTTCATGCTGCTCTCGGTCGCGACGATCATCATCGCGGGCGGGGTCAAGACTGCGCTGGGCGGCGGCGGCTATGGCCAGCTCAAGCTGATCGTCGACAATAATAGCGGCCTGTTCGAAGGCAGCATCATCTCAGCCGTGTCGATCTGCCTGATCCCGCTGATCCTGTGGTTCACCAAATACGGCACGATCTTCCCGCCCGACTGGCGCGTGAAGGCGTTCGGCTATGCCCTGATCTTCGCCTGCCTGCTGATGCCGGTGGGGACTCAGGCGCGCACCGGCCTCTTGTGCATCGGCCTGCTCGCGGTGCTGATGCTGCGCGACGTCAAGCGGCGCATCCTCTACATCGCGGGTGCGGGCTTCCTCGCCGTCGCGTCGGTCCCGTTCCTCCCCGCCAGCTTTACCGAGCGGATGGGGACCATCTCGACCTATCAGTCCGACGCCAGCGCCTCGACCCGGATCGAGGTGTGGAAATGGACCTGGGAATACGTCAAGACCCACCCGCTGGGCGGCGGTTTCGAAGCCTATCGCCAGAACGAGATCAAGTACGACAAGATCGAAATTATCGGCGAAGGCGCCAGCCGCACCGTCGTGCGCACGCCCGAAATCGACAAGTCGCGCGCCTATCACTCGGCCTTTTTCGAGATGCTCGGCGAACAGGGCTGGCCGGGCTTCATCCTGTGGCTGATGATCCATCTGGGCGGTATTTTGCGCATGGAGGTGCTGCGCCGCCGCTATCGCGACGTACCCCCGGACAAGGCGTGGATCGCCCCGCTCGCCACCGCGCTTCAGCATGGGCATATCATCTATCTGTTCGGGTCGCTGTTCGTTGGCATCGCGCTCAACCCGTTCGTCTATATGCTGGTCGGCGCGCAGATCGGCCTCGACACCTATCTCGCGCGCAAGCGGGCCGAGGAAGGCATCCGTCCGATGGGCAAGAAGCGCGTTTCCCCCGCGCCTGCGGCGGCGTGATCGGTTAAGGGTCTCAACTCAAGTGGAACGGGGATCGAGATTGCCAAAGCAGGGCCACCGGCCAGGAGCGCAGCGCAGTCGCGTAGCAGAGCTACGCGCAAGCAAGCGACGCCGTCCGGTGGCCCTGCTTTGGCAACCGCGTAGCGGCGGGCGCCTTTTGGCGCATGGCATCGTCACTCGTCGGTCACGATGCCTCTGCATCGCTCCCTCCTCGCTCCTCGCCCTGCGCCAAAATCCGCTCCGTCTCGACCCCGTTCCACTTGAGTTGAGGCCCTAAGCGCGACCATGGCCAGCCTGTTTCTTATCCGGAACGATGACCCACGCTTCGCCGAAGCGGCGCTGGGCGAGGCGCGCGCGGTGCTGGGCGAACAGGGCTTTCCCGAGCCCACCGAGCTTGCCCTCCCCGGCTGGACCTTGCTCCACGCCGGGCACATCATCGCGGGGCCGACATCCCTGCTCCAGCGCGGCGACGACCTTGTGGCGATCGCGGGGACGCTGGTGGCGGACGGCAAGATGGGCGAAGCCGCGCTTGCCGCATTGCTGGCGATGGACCCGCTGGCGCTCGACTGGGACCGGCTCGGCGGACAGTTCGTCGCGCTCGTCCGCCGCAATGGCCAAAACTTCCTGTTCGGCGACTATTTCTCCGCGTTCCAGCTGTTCCACGACACCGGCGACCGCGTCTTCGCCACGACCTTCCTCGCCGCCGCGCGCGCGCTCCCGCGCCTGAGCTTCGACGCGCAGGGCGTGTATGAACTCGCGTTCAACGTCATGCCGGTCGGCGACGACACGGTGTTCGAACAGCTCAAGACCCTGTCGCCCAACAGCGTGGTCGAACTGACCGCGACCGGCACCGTCCGCCACAGCATCGCCAAGCCCTTGCCCGCCGCGCCGAGTCACAACGCGCTGCCCGACCGCATTGCCCGCCACCGCGACCGCCTGCTCGCCATCGTCGGCGCGCATGTCGATGCGCTGGACGGCCATGTCCGCGCGCCATTGTCGGGCGGGCTCGACTCGCGCCTCGTCCTCGCTGCGTTGCGCGCGCGGGGCTGCGACCCACATCTCTATGTCTATGGCGTTCCGGGCGACGAGGATGTCGTGATCGCCCAGCACATCGGCGCCGAACTCGGCTTCCCGATCGAATGGCTCGACAAGGAAGACGGCGTCGTCCCGCCCGACGCCTTCCCGGATTTGGTCGCGCGCAATTTCCACCAGTTCGACGGGCTGCCGACCTTCGGCAATATTTTCGACAACGGCACCAACGGCGCGGCTCAGCTTGCCCGCCACGCCGATGGTGCGCTCGCCGTGTCGGGTGGGTGCGGTGAGATTTACCGCAACTTCTTCTACCTTCCCGATCGCCGCTTCACCGCGCACGACATCGCGCAGACCTTCTTCGCGCGCTTCACTCCCGCCGACGCCACCGACCGCTTCGATCCGCGCGGCTTCATCGACGCGATCGCGGGCAAGATCGCCGCATCGCTCGCCCCGCCCGACGCGACCGGCAAGCTCGCCCGCAACCGCGTCGAGCAAATCTACCCGCGCATCCGCTGCCGCGCCTTGTTCGGGCGCGAGATCAGTCTCGAGGCGCGGTTCAGCCCATACCTCATGCCCTTCCTCGACCATCGCGTCGTGGCAGAGGCGATGACGCTGCCCATGCCGCTCAAATATGCCGGGCGGTTCGAGGCAGCGTTGCTCAACGCGATCGACCCGGTCCTCGCCGCCCAGCCATCGGCCTATGGCCACGACTTTACCGGCCCGCCCAATCTCGCCCACCGCCGCACCGAATGGCTCACCCGCATCCGCCCGGTCTGGCTGCGCCGCCACACTTACGCGCTGCGCCGCCGCCTCGGCGCGATGGGCGACGAGCATGGCGGCACGCTCACCCCCGATTACATGAGCCGGGTGATCGACCTCGATTTCCCCGCGATGCGCCGCTTCTTCAACCCATCCGCGATCAACGACAGCGCCGTGTGGCGCCGCATCGCCAATCTCGAATATCTCGCGGCAAAGCTGGGTTCGCGGGTAGTGGGGTGACCAATTCCTCCCCCAGCTTGCTGGGGGAGGTGGCAGCGCGCAGCGCTGACGGAGGGGCCGCCTTCGGAGAGGGCGGAAACGGTTCGGCAAAACTCTGCCCTCTGCGGGGCAGCCCCTCCACCACCCGCTGCGCGGGCGGTCCCCCTCCCCCAGCAAGCTGGGGGAGGAATTGGATCACCCCGCCGCCGGTGCCGGCATCAGCGCATCGTCCAGCGCATTGGCCCGCTGCGCCGCCTCACGCGCCTGCACCCGCTCAACGAACGCCGCGAAGGAGTCGCGCTTCGGGATCGACCCAAACTGCAATCCCCAGCCCAGATGCGCACCAACATAGAGATCCGCCGCCGTAAAATGATCCGCCGCCAGCCAGCCGTCACCCGCTGCGCGCACCGCTGCCTCCAGCGCGTCGATCGTGCGGTCGTAATTGCCGAAGCCGACCATCCCCTGCTTCTGCGGATCGTCGCCGACCTCCCAGCCCATCGACCGGCTCGTCACCGCCTGCTCCAGCGGTCCGGCGGCAAAGAACAACCAGCGATAATAGGCCCCGCGCGCATCCACCGGCGGGGCGAGCCTGGCTGCAGGAAACGCGTCGGCCAGATAGGCACAGATCGCAGCGCACTCGGTCACCACCACGCCGTCATGGATGATCGTCGGCACCTTCCCCATCGCGTTTACCGCCAGAAATTCGGGCGAACGGGGGCCGTAATCGATGACCACCGTGTCATACTCGGCCCCCGCTTCCTCGAGTGCCCAGCGCGCGATCCGTCCGCGCGACATCGGGTTGGTATAGAGCGTGATCGCCATCGTTATCCCTCCGAGTCGATTGAGAACAAAATAGGAACGAGTTCGAGCCGTCGGTCAAGCGCAAAGTAATCCTCCCCCGCCAGGGGGAGGTGGCACGCGCAGCGTGACGGAGGGGGCGGAAGGGTAGCCGCTCAAAAGGAGAGGACACAGCGGCCCTCCCCCTCCGCCGCCTCCGGCGACACCTCCCCCTGGCGGGGGAGGATCAGTCGCGCCTCACAGCCCCTTGAACGTCTCCAGCAACCGCGCCCACGCCTTCTCCGCCTGCACCTGATCATAGACCTGGCTGTCCGGCGGGCACCATCCGTGCATCGCCGGATACACCTCGATCTCCGCCGCCAGCCCGGCATCGGCAAACGCCTTGCGCACCAATTCCTTCTCGCCCGGATTGCGCTTGTCGTCATTTTCCGCGACCGCGACCAGGAACCGTGCCTTCATCTTGGGCACCAGCAGGTTGGGGCTGTCCGGCTTGTCGGTGGCCAGGCCCCCGCCATGGAACGACCCGCCGGCCTTGACCCGGTCGGGCAGCGCGGCGGCGGTGCGCATCGTGAACGGCCCGCCCATGCAGTAACCGGTGGTGCCGACCCCGCGCTTCTTGTCCACCGCGCGTTGCCCGTCGAGCCAGGCCACCGCCGCAGTCGCGTCGCGCACCACCGCATCGGGGGTCAGCAGCGCGCGCCACGGCCCGATCTTCTCGCGCACGCTCGGCGTCGCATAGCTTTCGCCCGGCTGCAGGAACCGCCCCTTCACCGACCGGTAGAACGGATTGATCGTCAGCACCGCAAAGCCCGATTGCGCCAGCCGCTCGCCCATCTGGCGGAAAGCGGGGCGCAGGCCCATCACGTCGGGCCACACCAGCACCGCCGGGTGCCTGCCCTTGTTCGGCGCGGCATAATAGCCATCGGCGGTCCCGTCGGGGGTCTTGAACGTCACATCGGTCGACTGGATGCCCATCGCATTGGCCGGGGTCGGCAACAACGCCATCAGCCCCGCCGCGCCCGCCGCCGCGCCAAATTCACGCCGGCTCATGCCCTTGATCAGCTGTTCATTATCCGCGTTGGTCAGATCGTCGCACATCGCATCGCTCTCCAGAATCAGGCCACCCGGCGATGCGACGCTAGCCTAACCCGTTTTTCTATACCACCACACGCCGTCGCGCACCGCACGCACCGCCCGCCCCTCGACCTCCAGCCGGCGCAGATGCGCCAGCGTCTCGCCGGTGGCGAGGCCCAGCATGTCGCCGGTGATCGTCCTCCGGAACATGCGCCCGAAACAATCGACCGCGCGGCGCGGCTCGACCAGATGCTCGGCGAGAATATCCAGCCGCTTGCGATGCTCGTCGCGCAGCGCCGCCAGTCGCACATGCAACCCGGTAAACGGCGCGCCATGCGCCGGGAGCACCAGCAGATCGTCGGGCAGTTCCAGTAATTTCTCGATCGACGCCAGCCATTCGCCCAGCGGATCCGCCTCGGGCTCGCTCACGCCGAGCGAGACGTTGGAACTGATCCGCGGCAGCACCTGATCCCCCGCGATCAGCACGCCTTCGGCCTCGTTCCACAGGCACGCATGTTCCGGACAATGCCCCGATCCGACCACGACCCGCCAGGTCGCATCGCCAATCGCAATCTCCTCGCCATCGACGATCCGGCGATAGCCCAGCGGCATCGGCGCAACCATCCGGCGAAACTGGCCATAGCCCTTGGCGGCCGCCACCGCGATCTGGTCGTCGTCCCATCCGGCCGCGCGCCAGAAGGCGATCTGCTCGTCCGGCACCACGTCGCGCACATCGGCGGTCAACAGCCGCCCCATCAGCCACTCGCCGCGCGTCATCCACAGCGGCGCATCGAACTTGCGCCCGAGCCATCCGGCGAGGCCAATATGGTCGGGATGAAAATGCGTGCAGATCACGCGATGCGGCGCCGCCGACGCCAGCGGCTCCGCGTCGAACAGCGCACGCCATGCCTCCACCGACGGATCGACGTTCAATCCGGTATCGACGACGGTCGTCGCCGCACCATCGGCGACCAGCCAGCAATTGATATGATCGAGCGGCCCGGCCATCGGGATGCGCACCCAATGCACGCCGCGCGCGACCGCAATCGCCTCTCCCACCGCTGGCGTGCGCTCGCCCAGCGGATAGGTCAGCCCGCGATGACTGGTCGCGACGAAGCTCTCGTCCTGGGTCAGCGAGATGTCGGGGGAGATCGCCGGTTCAGCCATACCCGAAACAGTGACGGCGCGGAACCCGCTTGTCGAGTCCACGCGCCGTCACAATACCGTAAAAACGAAAAAGCAGCCGGATCAGCTCTTGAACAGCGTATCCCGGTCATATTCGACGCCCGGCGTCGTATCCCGCGACGCCGCCTCACGCTCGGCGCGCAGCTGTTCGAGCAGCGCCTCGCGGTCGCCCTCCAGCCGCGTGTCGACCGGGGCTTCGATACCCGCTGCCTTCGCCGCCTTGGCCACCGCCGCGTCCAGCTCGCGCTGGCTGGTCAGGCCCAACGTCACCGGATCCTTCGGCACGATGTTGGCGATGTTCCAGTGCGAACGGTCGCGGATCGCGGCGATGGTGGTGCGGGTGGTGCCGATCAGCTTGCCGATCGCGCCGTCCGAAATCTCGGGGTGGTTGCGGATGATCCACGCAATACCGTCGGGCTTGTCCTGCCGCTTGCTGACCGGGGTGTAGCGCGGTCCCTTGGTGCGGCGGACCTGCTCCGGGCCCTTGCTCATCTTCAGGCGGTAATCGGGGTCGTTCTGCCCCTTCTCGATTTCCTCGAGCGTCAGTTCGTGCGCACGGACGGGATCGCGACCGGTCAGCTTGGTCGATGCGGTGTCGTCCGCGATCGCCTGCACCTCCAGAATGTGCAGCCCACAAAAATCGGCGATCTGCTCGAAGCTGAGCGCGGTATTGTCGACCAGCCAGGAAGCGGTCGCATGCGGCATGAGCGGCTGGGCCACGTCAAAGTCTCCAGAAACAATAAGGGCCGCCCTCCACGGGCGGCCGACTACAGGCTCGATCTAGGCAAATGGGCGCGCAGAGGCAAGTCTTTTACCCCCTTTTGCAGCAGATTGCGCTTCTCCGGAACGGAACCTAGTTTCGGTTCAGGCGTCCTGCCCCGAACGACCATCGTTTCAGAGAGGAACACGCATGAAAAAGGCCCTTCTTCCGCTCGCCGCGATTGCCGCGCTCGGCCTCGCCGCCTGCAGCGACAAGGCGCAGAACGAAACCGCCGAAGCCGCCGAGGCGATCGGTGCCGACGCCAACGCCACGATGAGCGAAGCTGCCGATGACGTCGAAGCCGCGACCGACGGCGCGCTCAGCACCGCCGAAAACGCCGCCGACCGTGCGGGTGCCGCGATCGAGGAAGGCGCCGACCGCGCCGGCAACGCCGCCGACGCCGCCGAAGACGAGCTCGACAAGAACAATTGATCCGTTGCCGGGGCCGTCGCGCTGACGGCCCCGCGCAGTTCCGGGGGGAACCATGCGCGCCATCATCCTGCTGCCATTCGCTCTGCTCGCCGCGTGCAACGGCACCGACGAGACGACCGGCGTCTCGCCCGACGAGGCCGCGCAGCTCAATGCCGCCGCTGACATGCTCGACGCTAACGCGACCGATCCCGACGCGCAACCGACTGCCACGGCAGAATAACCCACCGCGTCACAGGGTTGACGCACTCCCGATCCAGTGAAAGCCTCGCACGCGTAACGCGTATGCGGAGGCCGCTATGGATCATGTCGCCCAGTATCGCGAACAGGGCTATGCCATTGTTCGTGGCGTCTTTTCACCCGAAGAGGTCGCGCGGATCGGCGCCGCCGTCGATGCCGTCCATGCCGAAGGGGTCGCGCATGGCCGCAGCTTTCGCCACGGCAATCTGTTCTACAATGTTCGCCCCGACGACAGCGGCACCCCGCTCGTCCCGATGGTGCAATGGCCGTCCTACCACAATGCGGTGCTCAACGCTGTCCGGCTCGATCCGCGCTGGGTCGATCTGCTCTCCCCGCTGATCGGCGGCGATCTCAAGCAGATCATCAACCAGCTGCACTGGAAGGCGCCGGGGTCAAAGGGCGATTTCGCCTGGCATCAGGATTCGCGCTTCCGCAAACCCGACGCCGCCTATCGCAACCTCGGCAGCTCCTACATCCAGACCGGCCTCGCCATCGACCCGCACACACGGGCGAGCGGCGCGATGCGGATGATCCCGAACAGCCATCGCAACGGTCCGCTTGCACTCGACACCGAAACCGAGGTGCTCGGGAATGAAATGACCGACGACGCGCTGCGCGCCGCCGGGATCGACCCGGCCAATGTCATCGATCTCGAGCTAGAGCCCGGCGATATCGCGATGTGGAGCCCCTATCTGGTCCATGGATCGGGCCGCAACACCGCCGATCACCAGCGCCGGCTCTACATCAACGGCTATGTCCGCGCGGCCGATTGCGACCGTGGCGAATGGGCGTTCCGCAACGGCCAGCCGGTTCCGCTCGGTCCCGAACCGGCGCTGGTCCATTACGAGGCGCTGCATGAAAACCCCGAACCCCATTATGTCTGACCCGGCCTGATGCGCCTGCGCCAGCTCGAGATTGTCCATGCGGTCTATCAGCACGGCTCGATCAGCGCGGCGGCCCGCGCGCTCGGCGTGTCGCAGCCGTCAGTGTCGAAAACGCTGCACCACGCCGAGGATAATCTCGGCTTCCGCCTGTTCCAGCTGTCGCGCGGCCGCCTGATCCCCACCGACGAAGCCCATTCGCTGATGCGCGAGGCGGGCGACCTGTTCGACCGGCTCGGCACGCTCCAGCTCACCGCGCGCAACCTGTCGCATTCGGGCGGCGGGCATATCCGGTTGGGCATCGTCCCCAGCCTCGCGCTCG
This sequence comes from Sphingomonas sp., assembly GCF_030145815.1. Classification (GTDB taxonomy): domain Bacteria; phylum Pseudomonadota; class Alphaproteobacteria; order Sphingomonadales; family Sphingomonadaceae; genus Sphingomonas. The sequence continues at coordinate 36,463 of NZ_JAIXHL010000027.1, read as the reverse complement.
ACATGGTGCCGCAGGCGATGGCGCTGTTCCGCCGCGACTGGCCGCGCGTGACGTTCGAGGTGCATACCCACCATCATGACGACCTGCTCCGCTCGCTGATCGAGCGCGAACTCGATCTCGCCATCGCCTACACTCCGCCGCCGCACCCCCGTCTGGCGCGCGAGGCGATGGCGGAGGGCGAACTCGTCGTGCAGTATCCCGAAGGCATGTTTCCCGATCCGGGCGCGCGCTTCCCGCTCGAACAGCTCGCCGACCGCGACGTGATCGGTGTCGCCGCCGCCGGCCCGATCGGCGCAGTGCTGACCGAGGCCGCCCGCGCGCGCGGCATCGTGTTTCGCGAAACCGTATCGGTGCAAACCTTCTTCATCGCCGCCCGCCTCGCCCAGCTCGAGCGCGGGGTGACGGTGATCGACGAATTCACCGCCCGCGCCTGGCGCGCGCCGGGCTTCGCCTGGCTACCGACCGATCCGCCGCTGCGCTTCACCATCTCGTGGGTCACGCTGGAAGAGCGCCAGCCCTCGCGCGCGGCCCGCGCTTTCCTGCGCACCTTTCAGCAGGTGCTTGAGGACAACCGGGCCAAACCATAACCTCGGTTTATACCTTGCGCAGCAAATGGGCGGTTTTCGTGCGACCCGCGCACATTAATGTCACAATCCGGGGCGCGATTGGAAGTTCGTCCAATTGCATGCGTGGGGAGATTTCAGCTGACCATCCGCCATCCGGGGCCGAAGACCGCATGACCGCGCCGCGCGAGGTGATCGTGCTGGGCGCGGGCGTGGTCGGCATGGCGACGGCGCTGACGCTGACGGAGCGCGGCCACCGCGTCACCGTGATCGACAGCGCGAAGGGGCCGGGCCTCGGCACCTCCTTCGCCAATGGCGCGCAGCTCAGCTACGGCTATACCGACGCGCTGGCGAGCCCGTCGACGCTGGCGCAGATCCCGCGCGTGCTGCTCGGGCTCGATCGCGCGCTGCGCTTTCACCTGCGGCTCGACCCCGATTTCATCGCCTGGGCCTTCGCCTTTCTGCGCAACGGCAGCGCCGCCCGGTTCCGCGACAACACCGTCGCGGGTCTGGCGCTCGCCGCCCGTTCGCGTACCGCGCTCGCCGGTCTCGCCGCGCGCCATCAGCTCGATTTTGGCCATGGCGCGCCGGGCAAGATCCATATCTACCGCAGCGCGGCGTCCTTCGCCGCAGCGCAGGACATGGCCGCGCTCAAGGCCGCGCATGGCGTCGATCAGGCGATCCTCGACCCCGACGGCGCGGTCGCGGCGGAACCGATGCTCGCCCCGATCCGCAACTCCATCGTCGGCGCGCTGCACACCCGCGACGAAGAGGTCGGCGACCCGCACCGCTTTTGCGTCAGCGCGCATGATGCGCTGCTGCGCGCGGGGGGCAGCTCGATGATGGGGGTCAGTATCGACCGGATCATGGCCAACGGCTCCGGCCCGGCGCTCGTCACCAGCGACGGCGCGCGCGTCGGCGCCGACCGGATCATTCTCGCCGCCGGCACCGGCTCGACCCGCCTCGCCCATCAGCTCGGCGTGCGCCTGCCGATTCAGCCGATGAAGGGCTATTCGATCACCCTGCCCCCCGGCGCCGCCGCGCCCAGTGCCAGCATCACCGATGTTTCCAACCGGGTGGTGTTCGCGCGCATCGGCAACCGCATGCGCATCGCGGGCCTCGCCGAACTGGGTAAGCGGGACACCCGTGTCGAACCGGCGCGGCTGCGCGTGCTGGTCGACAGCGCACGCGCGGCATTGCCTCAGGCTGCCGATTATGACCAAATCGAGTCGAGCTGGGCCGGCCTGCGTCCGATGACCCCGAACTCGCTGCCGATCACCCGGACCATCGCGCCGGGCGTGATCGCGGCGACCGGGCACGGCGCCTTGGGCTGGACCTATGCCGCCGGCAGCGCAGAACGCGTCGCGGAACTCATCGCAGAGGGGAGCTGAAGGCGCACCAGACGCCAAGGCTAAACATAACAGGGAACAGGGAAGACACGACCATGAAGACACTCCGGATCGCCAGCCTGTTGGGGAGCACTCGCTTCTCGCAACCGCCACCGCCGCCATGGCTCAGGAAGCGCCGCAGACCGCCGCCGATGTGCAGGAAGACTCAACCGAGGAAGTCGTCGTCATCGGCTCACAGATCAAGGGCGCGGACGTCGCCGGTGCGCTGCCCGTCACCGTGCTGAATGAGGACGACATCGCCGCCACCGCCGCCACCAGCGGCGATGATCTGTTCCGCTCGATCCCTCAGGCCGGCGACGTCGCCTTCAACGAAAGCCGCGACGCCGGCGGCATCAACGATGCGCGCGGCGACACCGCCTCGATCAACCTGCGCGCGCTCGGCACCGGCAACACGCTCGTCCTGCTCAACGGCCGCCGCATGGTCCTCCACCCCGGCACGCAGAGCGAGAACCTCGTGCCGGTCCAGAGCGTCAACACCAACACCATCCCCGTGCTCGGCGTCCGCCGCGTCGAAGTGCTGCTCGACGGCGCCGCCGCCATCTATGGCTCGGACGCGGTCGCCGGTGTGATCAACACCGTGCTCAAGGACAATTTCCGCGGCCTGCGCACCACCGCCGAAATCGGCTTCACCGAGGATTCGGGGCAGGTCGAGGCGGAATTCGCGTTCGAGTTCGGCCACCGCTTCAACGGCGGCAAGTCGAACATCTCGGTGTTCGGCTCGTACAACCACCGCGACCCGCTCTACGCCCGCGAACGCCGCAACTCGCGCTCGGCTGATCTGCGTCCGCTCGTCGCCGGAACGCCCTTCGCCGGCGACAGCGACTTCGACAACACCTCGGTCGACAGCATCTGGGGCGAATTTCAGCGCCTGACCAACAGCTTCGTCGCATCGACGACGACGGCATCGGTCAACGGCACTTCGCTGACCAGCAGCGGCATCTTCCACATTCAGCCGAACACCAATGACGGCTGCATCGCCGCCACGCCCTATGCCGGCACCTGCTGGGACAACAGCTCGCTGTCGACCGCCTCGACCGACAATAATCTGAAATACGACATCAACGATGTCCGCACGATCATGGGGCGCAACGACCGCATCAACCTGTTCGGCTTCTTCAACCATGAATTCGACAGCGGTCTGGAATTCTTCGCCGAAGCCGGTTGGTATCGCGCCGATTTCCAGTCGCAGCGCGAACAGGACACCGCGCTCGCCAGCCAGCGGCTGATCATCCCCGCCAACGGCTATTACAACCCGTTCGGCCCGACCGGCAGCGCCTTCCGTATCCCGGGCCTCTCCGGCGTCGCCACCACCGGCGTCCCGATCGAGCTGATCGACTATCGCCCGGTCGATGCCGGCCCGCTGGTCGTCAATGTCCGCAACGACACCACCCGATTCCTCGCCGGGTTCCGCGGTGAAGTGCTCGGCTTCGATTTCGACAGCGCCGCGCTCTATTCGCGCGCCCGCACCGCCGATAGCATGCGCACGGTCAGCCTGACCAAGTTCCAGGAGGCGCTCAGCCGCACCGATGCCAGCGCCTACAACCCGTTCAACGGCGGCGATCCGCTCAACCCGGGCCGCTATGACACCACGCCCAACCCGCAAAGCGTGATCGACGGCTTCATGGTCGATATCGGCCGCGTCAGCACGACCGAGCTGGCGATGGCCGATTTCAAGGTGAGCAAGAACGACCTGTTCACCCTGCCCGGCGGCCGCGTCGGCATGGCGGCGGGCGTCGAGTTCCGCCACGAAACCTTCGCCGACGACCGCGATGACCGGCTCGACGGCACGATCCGCTTCGTCGCGCTCGACGGCAGCTCGAACGGCAGCGACACGATGGGCGCCAGCCCGACCCCGGACAGCAGCGGCGCGCGTGACACCATCTCGGGCTTCCTCGAATTCGCAGTGCCCTTGGTCGCGCCGGACATGAACGTGCCGCTGATCCATTCGCTCGACCTGCAGCTCGCCGGTCGCGTCGAATCCTATCAGGGGTTCAGCACGGTCGCGAAGCCCAAGGTTGCGGCATCCTGGTATCCCTTCGCCAACCTCCAGCTGCGCGGCAGCTGGTCGCAGGGCTTCCGCGCGCCGAACCTGCCGCAGCTGTTTGAAAACGGCATTCAGCGGTCGAACACCCGCACCGACTGGGTCAAGTGCGAAGCCGACTTCCGCGCCGGGCGCATCGCCAATTTCGACGCCTGCACGCGCAGCCAGGGCGTGGTCAGCAACCGTTCGGGCAGCCAGAGCCTGACGCCGGAAGAATCCGACAACCTCTCGCTCGGCGGCACCTTCCAGCTCAACATGGGCAAGATGGGTCGCCTGACCTTCACCGCCGATTACTGGGAAATCCGGCAGGATAATGTGATCGGCCTGTTCGGTGACGGCAATGCGCTGATCCTCGACTATCTGCTGCGGCTGCAGGGGTCGTCCAACCCGAACGTCCAGCGCGCCGATCCGACGCCACAGGAAATCACCGACTTCGCCGGCACCGGCATCGCCCCGGTCGGTCGCGTGATCCAGGTGATCGACAATTACACCAACCTCGCCCCGCGTGCGGTGCGCGGCTATGACCTTGGCGTCTATTATCAGGTCAAGGACACCGGCATCGGCGATTTCAGCGCGCGGGTGAACGCCGCCCGTCTGCTCGAATTCTATCAGACGCCGACCCCCGCGGCACAGGCGCTGATCGATGCGCAAGCGGCCGGGACGATCGACGACACCATCGCGATTGCCGGGGCACAGGATATCGTCGAACAGAATGGCCGTCCGAAATGGCGCGCCTCGGCCAGCGTCACTTGGCGCTATAACGGCTTCGGCCTCGGCTATTATGGCAGCTATGTCGGCCCGGTCACCGATACCTCGGCCTCGCTCGCGGACGGCACCCGCTTCCGCGTCGACGACTACATGACCCACAGCCTTTACGCGCAATATGAGGTTGACGGCGGCCCAATGGACAATCTCCGCCTGCGCGTCGGTGCGCGCAACCTGTTCAACACGCTCGCCCCGCTCGCCGATAACAGCAACGCCTATATCGGCGATCTCTACGGCAATCGCGGCCGCCAGATCTATTTCTCGGTCAGCAAGCGGTTCTGATGCGCCTTGCCGTCGCGGCGCTGCTTCTTCTTAGCCCCTCCCCTTCAGGGGAGGGGTTGGGGTGGGGCAGCGCGGCCTCTACCCCCACCTCCCGCACGATCGACCTGGTCATCACCAATGGCCAGGTCATCGACGGCACCGGCACCCCGGCGCGGGTGGCGGAGATCGGCGTGGCCGGCGACCGTATCCTCTATATCGGCCAGCGTCCGCGCGGGATCACCGCGCGGCGCAGCATCGACGCCCGTGGCCTCACCGTCACGCCCGGCTTCATCGACCCGCACACGCATAGCGGCCCCGACGCCCGCGCCCCCGACGCGGCCAGGCGTCAGCTCGCCAATCACCTGCTGCAGGGCGTCACCAGCATCGTCATCGGCAATGACGGCGGCGGTGAGGCTGACATCGCCACCCTGTTTGCGCGCCTCGGCGCCAACCCGACCGGCCCCAATGTCGCGAGCTTCACCGGCTTCGGCACGATCCGGCTTCAGGTCGTCGGCAACCGCGACCGCGCCCCCACCCCCGCCGAACTCGAAACCATGAAGGGCCAGGTCGCCCGCGCGATGTGCGACGGCGCGCTCGGTCTCTCCGCCGGCCTCTATTACGCCCCGCAGAGCTTCGCGCAGACCGGCGAAGTCGCCGCGCTCGCCACCGTCGCGGGCCGCTTCAACGGCATCTACGAAACCCATCTGCGCGACGAAGGCAGCGCCAGTATCGGCCTGATCCCCGCGATCGACGAAGCCATCGCCATCGCCCGCGACGGCAAGCTCCCGCTGCACATCGCGCATATCAAGGCGCTCGGCGCCGACGTGCAGGGCATGGCACCAAAGGTCATCGCCCATATCGCCGCCGCGCAAAAATCCGGCATCACCATCACCGCCGACCAATATCCGTGGGAAGCCTCCAGCACGTCGCTCGCCGCCGCGCTGGTGCCCCGTCGCGCCCAGGACGGCGGAGCGCCCGCGATGGTCGCCAACCTCAAGACGCTCGCCCCCCAGCTGCGCAAGGAGATGGCCGAACAGCTCCGCATCCGCGGCGGCGCCAACGCCATCCTGCTCGTCAGCGGTCCCCACAAGGGCAAGCGCCTCGACGGCCTCGCCACGCAATGGAAACTCGACCCGCTCGACGCCGCCGCACGCATCCTGATCGCCGACCCCGGCACCAGCATCGCCAGCTTCAACATGACCCAACGCGATATCGACGCGTTCGCACGCCAGAGCTGGGTCGTCACCTCCTCCGACGCCACCAACGGCCATCCCCGCCGCATGGGCAGCTTCGCGCGCGGCTGGCGCATGTTCGTGCGCGAGAAAAAGCTGATGCCCCCCGAACGCTTCGTCCAGCGCTCCTCGGCCCAGACCGCGCAGATCCTCGGCCTGCCCGATCGCGGCGTCCTTGCGCCCGGCAAGTTCGCCGACATCGCGATCCTGGACCCAAAAACCTACACCGAACGCGCCACCTATGACCGGCCCGACGAACCCAGCACGGGCGTCCGCTACGTGCTGGTCAATGGCCGCCTAGCCGTGGACAAGGGCCAGCTCACCGGCACCCTTGCCGGCCGCCCGCTCGCCAAACCGCGCCAACCCGAATGGACCTGCCCCGCATGACCGACACGACCCTGTCCGAACCCGCCGAGCGACCCGGCCCGATCAAGCGCGCCTTCGCCTGGTGGTTCGGCATCGCATTGTGGAAGCGCATCCTCGCCGCACTGGTCCTCGGCGCCGCCGTCGGCTTCGTCTGGGGTGAGGGCGCAACCGCGATTGGCTGGATCGGCACGCTCTTCGTCCGCCTGATCCGCATGCTGGTCGTCCCGCTCGTCTTCCTGACGATCGCCTCGGGCGTCGCTGCGCTTGCCGATCCGAAACGCCTCGGCAGCATCGGCGTCAAGACGCTGGCAATGTATGTCTTCACGACGGCCCTCGCGGTCACCACCGGCCTGATCGTCGCGACCCTCATCGCCCCCGGTCTCGGCGCCAGCTTCGCCGGGGCGATCCCCAAGGCGATGGGCACCCCGCCCGACACCGCGCAGATGTTCATGGAGATCATCCCCGACAACCCGATCGGCGCGATGGCAGAGGGCAAGACGCTGGCCGTCATCTTCTTCGCGATCCTCGTCGGCGCGGGCGTGATCGCGGCGGGCAAGGGCGCGGAGCCGGTGCGCCAGCTGCTCAACGCCGGGTCGGAGGTGATGCTCAAGATCGTCGGCTTCGTGATGGAAACCGCGCCCTTCGGCGTGTTCGCGCTGATCGCCGTCGTCATGGGCACCACCGGCCCGTCCAGCTTCCTGGCCGTGCTGAAACTCGGCCTGTGCGTCGTGGTCGGCTCGGCCATCGTAACGCTGCTCATCCACGGCCTGATCGTCGTGCGGCTGATGGCGTGGCTCTCGCCGCTCCCCTTCTTCCGCGGCATTGCCGACGCAATCATGGTCGGCTTCTCGACCTCGTCGAGCAGCGCCACTCTCCCCGTCGCGATCCGCGTCGCCGAGCGCAACCTCGGCGTCTCCCCCCCGGTCGCCTCGACCGTCCTCCCGCTCGGTGCCACCATCGGCATGGACGGCGCGGCGATGTATGTCGCGATGCTCACGCTCTTCTCGGCACAGGCCTTCGGCGTCGATCTCCAGCTCGCCGATTATCTGGTCATCGCCGCCACCACCACCATCGTCGCCATGGGCGTCGCGCCGGTCCCGTCGGGCTCGCTGTTCGTGCTCGCCGCCGTGCTCCACGCGATCGGCATCACACCCGAGCAAACCGCGATCGTCGTCGGCTTCATCCTGCCGTTCGACCGCATCCTCGACATGACCCGCACCATCCCCAACGTCACCTCCGACCTCGCCATCGCCACCGCCGTCGCGCGTTGGGAGGGCGAGATGGATGTCGCCGTGTACAATTCCAAAGACGATGTTTGAGGCAACCCAAATTCCTCCCCCAGCTCGCTGGGGGAGGGGGACCGCCGCCGAAGGCGGTGGTGGAGGGGCGGCCGCGCAGACGGCCGCGAACGCCTCGACAAAATTCCGCCCTCTGCGGGGCGGCCCCTCCGTCAGCGCTGCGCGCTGCCACCTCCCCCAGCAAGCTGGGGGAGGAATGAGAGAGATATCCATGTTCCTGCGCAAACTCACCCTCGCCCTCGCCGCCTTCGGCCTCGCCCTCCCCGCGCCCACGCTGGCACAAAGCCGCCACCTCCTCGAATATCCCTCGATCCACTCTCCCGTCGTCGGCACGCGCGGGATGGTGGTCAGCCAGAACGAGATGGCGAGCAGCGTCGGCGCCCAGATCCTGCGCGACGGCGGCAACGCGGTGGACGCCGCCGTCGCGGTCGCCTTTGCGCTCGCCGTCACCCTGCCGCGCGCGGGCAATGTCGGCGGCGACGGCTTCATCACCGTCTATGACGCCAAGTCGAAACAGGTCCGCGTGATCGACTTCCGCGGCATCGCCCCGCGCGCCGCCACCGCAGCCATGTTCGTGGACAACAAGGGCAAGGAACGCGGCATCGCTTCCTATGGCTATCTCGCCCCCTCGGTCCCGGGCAGCGTCGCCGGCCTCGAGCACGCGCACCGCAAATGGGGCAAGCTCCCCTGGGCCAAGGTGGTCGAACCCGCGCTCCGCCTCGCCCGCGACGGCGTCAAGCTCACCGCCGACGAAGCCTTCGTCTTCGGCTGGGGCCGTGAGCGCCTGAGCAACAGCGTCTCGGGCAAGGCAACCTTCTACAAGCCCGATGGCAGCCTCTATGCCAAGGACGATGTGCTGAAACAGCCCGACCTCGCCTGGACGCTGGGTGAGATCCAGAAGGGCGGCGCCAAGGCCTTCTACACCGGCGAAATCGCCCGCCGCATCGTCGCGGACATGAAGGCAAATGGCGGCCTCATCACGCTGGAGGACCTCGCCGCCTACAAGCCGGTCGAGCGCGACCCGCTGGTCGGCAGCTATCGCGGCTACACCGTCTACACCCCGCCGCCGGCCAGCGCGGGCGGCGCGACGTTGCTCAACATGCTCAACATCCTCGAGCAGTTCGACCTCAAGGCCGCGGGTCAGGGCAGCGCCGCGTCGCTCCACCTGCTCGCCGAAACGATGAAGCTCGCTTATGCCGACCGCTACCGCGTGCTCGGCGACCCCGCCTTCGTCACCGCCCCGGTCAAGGGCTTCACCTCGAAAGCCTATGCCATCGAACGCGCCAAGCTGATCTCGCCCGACAAGGTCATCCCCGGTGCCACCGCCCCGGTCGGCGATCCGCTCAAGTTCGAAAGCCCCTCGACCACCCATCTCTCGGTCGCGGATGCCGATGGCAATGCCGTTTCGCTCACCACCACGCTCGGCTCGGACTTCGGCTCGGGCGTGATGATCGCGCGCACCGGCATCCTGCTCAACAACCAGATGAACAATTTCAGCCATGAACAGGCGTGGGAGGCGCAGCGCACCGGCACCCCGCCCCCGCTCAACGCGATGGCACCGGGCAAGCGCATGCTGTCCACGATGATGCCGACGATCATCTTCAAGGGCGACAAGCCCTGGCTCGTCACCGGCACGCCGGGCGGCAGCGCCATCCCGACCACGGTGGTTCAGGTCGTCGTCAACGCGATCGACTATGGCCTGAACGTCGATGAAGCGACGCACCGCCCGCGCATCTATCAGGGCAACAATGCGTCGTTGCGCGTTGAACCCGGCTTCAACCCCGACACGGTTGCGGCGCTCAAGGCAAAGGGGCATCGCATCACCTCGGACGAAACCATGGGAAGCGCGCACTCGATCATGATTACCGACAATCTCTTCCTCGGCGCTGCCGACCCCCGCCGCCCCGGCGCGAAAGCGATCGAACCATGAAGCTGACCCGCGCCCATTTCCTGCTCGCGCTCGCCGCGACCGGTCTGTCCGCCTGTGCCCCGCGCGGCGCAGTCGAAACCGCCGCCCCCGCGCCCGTGGCGGCGCCCGAACGCCAGGCCTTCGTCGCCGCCGCCCACCCGCTCGCGGTCGAGGCTGGCCTCAACGTCCTGCGCAAGGGCGGCAGCGCAGTCGACGCCGCCGTCGCGGTACAGGCGATGCTCAGCCTGGTGGAACCGCAGAGCAGCGGCCTGGGCGGCGGCGCGTTCATGGTCCGCTATGACGCCAAAACCAAGGCGGTCACCGTCTATGACGGCCGCGAAACCGCACCGGCGGGCGCGACCCCCGACATGCTGATGGGCCCGGACGGCAAGCCGCTCGGCTTCCGCACCGCCGTCCTCTCGGGCCGCGCCACTGGCGTCCCCGGCGTGGTTCGCATGATGGCACTCGCGCAGGGCCAGCACGGCAAGCTCAAATGGCGCGAGCTGTTCACCGACGCGGAGCAGACCGCCGCCAACGGCTTCACCGTCACCGCGCGCCTGGGCCGCTTCATCAACTCGGGCGGGCCCCAGGCGAACACCCCGGACTCGCTCGCCTATTTCCGCAACGCCGATGGCAGCAAGATCAAGACCGGCGACACGCTGCGCAATCCCGCCTATGCCGCCTTCCTCCGCCGCTTGGCCGCGCAAGGCCCGGACGCGATGTACAAGGGCGAAACCGCCCGCCGCATCGTCGCCCGCGTTCGCGAAGGCGATCTCGCCAGCAGCATGACCGAAGCGGACCTCGCCGCCTACAAGCCGGTCGTGCGCGAAGGGCTGTGCAACCCCTATCGCAGCTACATCCTCTGCGCCCCGCCCCCGCCCTCCTCGGGCGTCGGCCTGCTGCAGCTGATGGCGATGATCGAGCGGACCGACATCGGCGCACGCGGTCCCAACGACCCCGTCGCCTGGGTCAAATACGCCGAAGCCAGCCGCCTGATGTATGCCGACCGCGACGCCTATGTCGGCGACATCGCCACCGTCCCGGTCAAGGGCATGCTCGACCCCAGCTATGTCGCCAGCCGCGCCGCGCTGATCGGCGAGCGCGCCGGTCCTGCCCCGCAAGCCGGCACGCCCCCCGGTGCCATCGCCGCGCGCATCGATGCCACCAACGAAGTCGCCGGCACCTCGCACTTCATCGTCATCGACGGTGACGGCAACGCGGTGTCGATGACCACCACGGTCGAAAGCTTCTTCGGCACCGGGCGCATGGTCGACGGCTTCTTCCTCAACAACCAGATGACCGACTTCTCGTTCGTACCGCAGGGTCCGAACGTGATAGCCCCCGGCAAGCGCCCGCGCTCGTCGATGGTCCCCACGGTCATCCTCAACCCCGACCGCAGCCTCGCCGGCGCGATCGGCTCGCCCGGCGGCAACGCGATCCTCGGCTATGTGTCCAAGGCTTTGGTCGGCATGATCGACTGGAAGCTCCCCGTCGCCGACGCCATCGCCCTCCCCAACCTCGTCGCGCGCGGCACCAGCTTCAATGGCGAGGCCGACAAGTTCGCCCCCGCGCTCCACGCCGCGATGGCCGAACGCGGCGTCACCGTGCGCGGCGGCACCGGCGAGGATTCGGGCCTCCACGGCGTCATGATCCGCGACGGCAAATTCGACGGCGGCGCCGACCCCCGCCGCGACGGCGTCGCGAAAACCATCACTTTGCCAGCGAGGAAATAGGATGCGTTTTTCTGTAGCCGCCATCGCCCTGATCATCGCCGCCCCCGTCGCCGCCCAGCAGGTGCAGGTCGAGGAAGTCCAGTTCATCAGCCGCGACGGCAAGACCCAGGTAAAGGGCTATCTCTTCAAACCCGCCCACGCGCCCGCAAAGGCCCCCGCCGTCGTCATGATGCACGGCCGCGGCGGCGCCTACTCATCGCTCGCCAAGGGCAAGTACGACGCCTCCACCCTCGCCTCGCGGCACAAGGCATGGGGCAAATTGCTGGCCGAGAACGGCTATCTCGCGCTGATGGTCGATGACTTCGGCGCGGTCGGCCACCCCACCGGCTTTGCCGCCGGCACCTATGCCGATCGCCCTCCCGAAGTGGACGAAGTCAATTTCCGCCCGCTCCACGCCTATGGCGCGCTGCGCTACCTTCAGTCGCGCCCCGACGTCGTGCCCAACCGCGTCGCCCTGCTCGGCTGGTCCAACGGCGCCAGCGCCACGCTCGCCGCGATGGCCGACGACAAGCCCGGCGACATGCGCAAGATCGGCTTCGCCGCCGGCGTCGCGCTCTACCCCGGCTGCGGCCTCAAGAAGCGCTTCGACAAGACCGGCTACAAACCCTACCACCCCGTCCGCGTGTTCATGGGCACCGCGGACGAGGAAGTCTCACCCAAGCTCTGCGAAACCTTCGTCGCGCGCAGCAAGGGCAACGGCCACGACATTGCCCTGCGCATGTTCGAAGGCGCCACCCACAGCTACGACACCCCCACCAAATCGCGCCAGTCGGTCGAGGCCAACGTGACGGCGAAGGCCGCGACCGAAACCGACATCCTCGCCTTCCTGGCAGAGCGGCTGAAGCGCTAAAATCCTCCCCGGAACGGGGAGGGGGACCGCGCCCGCAGGGCGTGGTGGAGGGGGCCCGAGGCAACGGATTCCGATGCCTCGGGGCCCCTCCACCAGCTTCGCTGGTCCCCCTCCCCGTGCCGGGGAGGATTTTCAAATCCACCGCAACCCCCTTGCCCCCACCCCCCGCCATACGCCAAAGCCCCCAGCGATGACCGCCCGTATCGACATGGGACTCGACAGCGGCGGCAACCCGGTTGCCGTCGATCTGGAGGAGTTGCTCGCCACCCGTCTGCTCGTTCAGGGCAATTCGGGCTCGGGCAAGTCGCATCTGCTGCGCCGCCTGCTCGAAGGCAGCGCCGGTTACGTCCAGCAGGTGGTGGTCGATCCCGAGGGCGATTTCGTCAGCCTGTCGGAAGCCTTTGGCCATATCGCGGTCGACGCCGCCGAATACAGCCTCACCGAACTCGCCCGCCTCGCGCTGCGCGTCCGCGAACATCGCGCGTCGGTGGTCCTCAACCTCGAAGGGCTCGAGATCGACGGCCAGATGCGCGCCGCCGCCGCCTTCCTCTCCGCGCTGTTCGATGCCCCGCGCGAGTTTTGGTACCCCGTCCTCACCGTCGTCGACGAGGCCCAGCTCTTCGCCCCCGCCGCCGCCGGCGAAGTGACCGAGGAAGCCCGCCGCACCTCGCTCGCCGCGATGACCAACCTCATGTGCCGCGGCCGCAAGCGTGGCCTCGCCGGCGTCATCGCCACCCAGCGCCTCGCCAAGCTCGCCAAGAATGTCGCCGCCGAAGCGTCGAACTTCCTGATGGGCCGCACCTTTCTCGACATCGACATGGCCCGCGCCGCCGACCTGCTCGGCATGGACCGGCGTCAGGCCGACACGATCCGCGACCTCGCGCGCGGCGAGTTCCTCGCGCTCGGCCCGGCGATCACCCGCCGCCCGATCAGCGTGCGCATCGGCGCGGTCCAGACCGGGTCCAAGGCGGTGAGCCCCAAGCTCACCCCGCTCCCCACCGCGCCGACGCAAGATATGCGCGACATGCTCTTCGCCCCGCCGACCGAGGACGAAGTGCCACCCCCGCCCCCGCCCGCCCCGGTGCCGATGGCCGACCTGATGCGCGCCGTCGCCACCCCCGCGCCCGCCCCGGTCCCCGACATGCCGGTGCTGGAGGAAGGCGAGCAGGAAGAAATCCGCCGCGCCATCCTCGCCGAGATCGGTGCCGAGGACAGCCGCGCCCCGCTCGCGACGATCTTTCAGGATTATGGCGTCCGCTGCAAAATGCGCGGCGTCGATGCGGGGCTCGACCTGCCCGGTTTCCGCAGCGCGCTCGCGCTCGCCCGTGCCGGCATCACCGATCGCACCGGCTGGGACGACGCCCTCACCCTCGCCGCTTCGCTGCCCGAAGAGATGCTCGCCCCCTTCCTCGGCATCGCCAAGGCCGCGCGCGCGGGCGAACCCTGCCCGTCGGACGCGCGTATCGCCGCGCTCTACGGCACCAGCTCGATGGGCCGCGCCAAGCGCATGATGGCGCATATCGAGGAAAAGGGCCTGATCGTCGCGCGCACCGACCTGTCGGGCAAGCGCAGCGTCAGCCTGCCCCATCTCGGCTGGACTACCGCGCCATCCTGGCCTGATCCCGCCAAGCCCCCGCCCGTCGGCCGCACCGCCGTACGCGCAGCGGAACGGGCCAAGCTGCTTTAGCCCGCCAGCACCAGCCCCACGATCACCAGCACCGCACACGCCCCGATCGCCTCGACATAGGCGCACCAGCGCACCGCCAGTTCAGGCGGCGCCTCCGCCGGCGTCTCGCGAAACAGCTCGGTAGCGGTATCCATTAGCGACATCCGCATCACATCCTCCCCAAAGGAAGCCGCATGCTGCGCCCCGCCCGCGGCGCTGTCCAGTCACAGAATCGTCATACGGGTCCCCCTCTTACCCAGAATGGGGTTCAGGGCATCTCCCCGAAATTGAGATCCCGACAGCCGTTTGCCCTGAGCTTGTCTAAGGGCGCCATCCCGTCCTCACAGAACGCGGGGAGCGTGTCTCGACAAGCTCAGCACAAACGGCCGAGGCAGCACGCACCAGCTAGCTAGGGAACGTGAACAGAACGGACTGCGATGCGTAGAGGATCGAGTCGAACGTCAACATGGAGTGTGAGATCGCTCACCTCCTGATGCTGTGTCGTCAGATCGACAAGCATTTCCCAGTGATCGCCCGACCAACCATAGCAGGACCGCTCCCAAACTGCGGGGTCGAGCGGTGCCAGCGCGTCTCCATAAGCCGCAATGCACTTTTCGATATACTCAGCCGTATCGGCATCGATCGGATCGACGCCAGCGATGCCGGCGGACTGCAAGGAATAGTCCCCCGCGACAAAGGCATCGACGATCCGCACGAAATGGCCCCGAAGTTCTTCCGGAATCGAATGCTGCTGCTCGTCCCGCTCCGGCCTCACGCCACCATCTCCCCCGCCGCCCCGGCCCGCGCCGCGACGAGAAATTCGACATTCCCCTCCGGCCCGGTGATCGGGCTGGTCGTCACCCCAGCAACGCTCCAGCCCAGCCCTTCCAGCCAGCCGACCACCTCGGCGCACACCCGCTCATGCACCGCGGCATCGCGCACCACGCCGCCCTTGCCGACCTCGCCGCGCCCGGCTTCGAACTGCGGCTTGATCAGCGCGACCACCCACGCCCCTTCCCGCACGAACGCGAAGGGCCGCTCCAGCACCTTGGACAGCGCGATGAAGCTCGCATCGCACACCACAATGTCGATCGGCTCCGGGATATGCGTCGGCGTCAGCACCCGCGCGCTGGTCTGTTCATGCACCACCACGCGCTCATCCTGGCGCAGCTTCCACGCCAGCTGATTGGTCCCGCTGTCCACCGCATAGACGCGCACCGCGCCCCGGCTCAGCAGCACATCGGTAAAGCCCCCGGTCGAAGACCCGACATCGAGTCCCACCATGCCCGCCGGGTCGATCCCAAAATGATCCACCCCATGCGCCAGCTTCACCCCGCCGCGCGACACCCAGGGATGGTCGCGCCCCTTGACCGCCAGCGGCGCATCGGGCGCGATCGCCTGCCCGGGCTTGTCCACCCGCTTGTCGCCGCTGAACACCAGCCCCGCCAGGATCAGCGCCTGCGCGCGCGTGCGGCTCTCGGCAAGCCCGCGTTCGACGAGTAGCTGATCGGGTCGTGTCTTGGCCATGGCGGCCCCTCTACCCCAGCCGTCATCCCCGCGAAACACCCATTCCTCCCCCAGCTTGCTGGGGGAGGTGGCAGCGCGCAGCGCTGACGGAGGGGCCGCCGCTGCAAGCGGCGGAATTTTGCCGAGCCGCTTACGGCCGTCTGCGCGGCCGCCCCTCCACCACTCGCTCCGCAAGCGGTCCCCCTCCCCTGAGCAAGCTCATGGAAGGAATAAAGCCGCAATCACCCCTTTCCTACAACGAACCATATAGGTTATCGCGAGTCGGCAAGGAGGAACAAAACATGACCATCGACCAACTCATCGACGACGTGATCGCGCGCGAGGGCGGCTATAGCGACCACCCCGCCGATCGCGGCGGCCCGACCCGCTGGGGCATCACCGAACGCGTCGCCCGCGCCCACGGCTACTCGGGCGACATGCGCGTCTTCCCGCGCAGCGAAGCCGCCGCCATCTACCGCCGCCTCTACTGGCTCCGTCCGCGCTTCGACAAAGTCGCCGAACGCGCGCCCACCCTCGCCGCCGAGCTGTTCGACACCGGCGTCAACATGGGTCCCGCGGTCGCCGCGCGCTTCCTGCAACGCGCACTGAATGGCCTCAACCGCAACGCGCGCGACTATCCCGATATGGGCGTCGATGGCCAGATCGGCCCCATCACCCTCGCCGCGCTCGCCGCGTTCCTCGACACGCGCGGCCCGCCCGGTGAGCGCGTGCTGCTCAAGGCGGTCGAGGCGCTTCAGGGCGAACGCTACATCGCGCTCGCCGAAAGCCGCCCCGCCAACGAAGCCTTTCTCTACGGCTGGCTCGCGAACCGTATCGGTTCGTGAACAGCGCCGATAGTGTAAAGCCAGTGTAAACTTCCACGCCCTTCCGGAGACCCACCATGAGTGTCATTGCCAGCCTGATCGGCCCCATCGCCGGCCTGATCGACAAGATCATCCCCGACCCCAAGGCGCGCGACGCCGCCAAGCTCGAACTGCTCAAGCTGCAAGGCACGCAGGAGATGGAGGCCGTCCGCACCCAGCTCTCGGCCATCGTCGCCGAAGCGCAATCCCCCGACCCCTGGACCAGCCGCGCCCGCCCCAGCTTCCTCTACGTCATGTATGCGCTGCTGCTGTGGGCCATTCCCATGGGCCTGATCGGCGCGGTCCAGCCGGACATGGCCAAGGGGATCGCCGCCGCCATGAACGCCTATCTCACCGGCATCCCGGAATCGCTCTACGCACTCTTCGGCACCGGCTATCTCGGCTACACCGCCGCCCGCCAATGGGGGAAGATCAAGGGCGTGGAGAAGTAGAAGCTGACAGGACGAGGCGCGTTCCGCGTAACTTCGTCAGTTTCGGGCAGGGGTCTTGGCAAGCCCAAGACCCCCTCCCCATATCCCGGCCCATGAGCGACAAGATACAGTGGCACGGCACAACGATCCTTTCCGTGCGCAAGGGCGGCCGCGTGGTCATTGCCGGCGACGGCCAGGTCTCGCAGGGTTCGACCGTGATGAAACCCAATGCCCGCAAGGTCCGCCCGCTGGGCGACGGCAGCGTCATCGCCGGGTTCGCCGGCGCCACCGCCGACGCCTTCACCTTGTTCGAGCGGCTGGAAAGCAAGCTCGAACGCCATCAGGGCCAGCTGCTCCGCGCCGCGGTCGAGCTGGCCAAGGACTGGCGCACCGACAAATTTCTCCGCAACCTCGAAGCGATGCTGATCGTCGCGGACAAGTCGACGACGCTGATCGTCACCGGCAATGGCGACGTGCTGGAGCCGGAGGGCGGGATCGCCGCGATCGGATCGGGCGGAAACTTCGCCCTCGCCGCCGCCCGCGCGCTCAACGATTATGAGCCGGATGCCGAAACCATGTGCCGCAAGGCGATGGCCATCGCCGCCGAGCTGTGCGTTTACACCAACGACCGGCTCACCGTCGAAAGCCTCGACGCGGCGTAATCAAGCGTCGCCCCGGCGCAGGCCGGGGCCGCCATGTGATACGCGAACCCTCTCCCTCTAGCGGCCCCGGCCTTCGCCGGGGCGACGTGGACCAGAATGAACGACCAACTCACCCCCAAAGCCATCGTCGCCGCGCTCGACGCGCATATCATCGGCCAGCGCGACGCCAAGCGCGCGGTCGCCGTCGCGCTGCGCAACCGCTGGCGCCGCCAGCAGCTCAAGGCCGATCTGCGCGACGAAGTGACGCCCAAGAACATCCTGATGATCGGCCCGACCGGCTGCGGCAAGACCGAGATCAGCCGCCGCCTCGCCAAGCTCGCCGACGCCCCGTTCGTAAAGGTCGAGGCGACCAAATTCACCGAAGTCGGCTATGTCGGCCGCGACGTCGAACAGATCGCCCGCGATCTGGTCGAGGAAGCAATCCGCCTCGAAAAGGAACGCCGCCGCGCCGCAGTGAAGGACAAGGCCGAGGCCGCGGCGATGACCCGCCTGCTCGACGCGCTGACCGGCAAGGACAGCTCGCAAGCAACCCGCGAAGCCTTCCGCGAACGCCTCAATCAGGGCCATCTCGACAATACCGAGATCGAGATCGAGGTCGAAGCATCCGGCGGCATGCCCTTCGACATCCCCGGCGCCGGTCCGCAGATGATCAACCTCGGCGAAATGATGAAGGGCCTGGGCGGTCCCCAGCTCAAGCGCCGCAAGATGAACGTCCACGCCGCCTGGGCCAAATTGGTCGAGGAAGAAGCCGACAAGCGCCTCGATCAGGACGACGTCGCCCGCGTCGCACTCGCCGACGCCGAAGCGAACGGCATCGTCTTCCTCGATGAAATCGACAAGATCGCGGTCAGCGACGTGCGCGGCGGCAGCGTCAGCCGCGAAGGCGTGCAGCGCGATCTGCTGCCCCTGATCGAGGGGACCACGGTCGCCACGAAGTACGGCCCGATGAAGACCGACCACATCCTGTTCATCGCGTCGGGCGCGTTCCACGTTGCCAAGCCCAGCGACCTGCTCCCCGAGCTGCAGGGCCGCCTGCCGATCCGCGTCGAGCTGAAAGGCCTGACTGAGGATGACTTCGTCGCGATCCTCTCGGACACCAAGGCGTCGCTGCCCGAACAATATCGCGCGCTGATCGGCACCGAAGGCGTCGATGTGAGCTTCACCGAAGACGGCATCCGCGCCGTCGCCCGCATCGCGGCGGAGGTGAATGGCGAAGTCGAAAATATCGGCGCCCGCCGCCTCCAGACGGTGATGGAAAAGCTGCTCGAAGAAGTGAGCTTCGACGCCGAGGACCGCGCCGGCTCCGAACTCGTGGTCGACGCGGCGTATGTCGAATCGCAACTGGCCAGCATCGCCCGCAACACCGACCTCAGCCGCTACGTGCTTTAGAATCCTCCCCCGCAAGGGGGAGGTGGCGCCGAAGGCGACGGAGGGGGAGGATGCCAGAACGATTGTCGTGCATCCCCCCCTCTCGTCACCCCGGGCTTGACCCGGGGCCCATCTCCCGGACTTTCCTGCAAGCTACCCGCTAAGCTAGGATCGATCGCCGGAGATGGGCCCCCGCTTTCGCGGGGGTGACGACAAGGGGAAGCGCGATGAAATTCTGGCTCACCACTGCCGCGTTCCTCCTCGCCCTCCCCGCCGCAGCCCAGGACCGTCCCCCCTGCCGCGAAGTCGCCGACACCCCCCACATCGCCATCGACCCGCAGGCCGCGACCCAACTCGCCGATATCGGCCTCGACCGCACCGCCATCTTCGCCCGGATGCGCGAAACCTCGATCCCCGAAACCATGGGCTGCTGGGCGATGCCGGTCGGCAATTTCGATTCGATGCTGGTCTCGGTCGGCATGTCGCAATGGAATTACGGCACCGGCAGCTTGCAACCCGTCCTCACCGCCTGGCGCGACAGCTTCCACAGCCGCCGCCGCTTCAAGCGAACCCTGAAGGATCTCGCCCCAACCTACGGCAAGCTGTTCTTCTCGAAAGACTGTCTCAAAACGCCAGTCCGCCAGAAATGCCGCGACGGCATCCTCGCGGCGCACGGCTCGGACGGTAAGCTCACCCCCGTCGCCATCGCCGAACTCACCGCAATCTTCGACCATGACGCGATGCTTCAGGTCCAGACCGACACCTATGTCGCCCTGCTTCTCGAAGTCCGCGCCGAACTCTATCGCCTCTGGCCGACCGGCCCGATCACCGCGCGCAAGGTCCAATGGGCGATCGACACCCGCGTCCAGCAAAAGACGCTCCCCAACGACGAGGACGCCGCCCGCCTCCGCCGCAAACTCGCCGACCTCGCCCCCCAACAGCGCCCACAACGGCTAAAGGCCATGCTCGCCTGGTATCAGGGGCTCAGCGAAGCGGTCGATCAGGACGGCGTCAGCCGCGACTATGCCTGGAACGTCGCGCAATGGACCTGCCTGATCGACACCGGCCAGATCGATGACGAACAGTTCGAACTGCTCCACCTCACCTACCTGCGCAGCCGCACCGCCACCGGCAATGCCGGCCGCTGGCAAGCCCTCACCTTCTCCCGCCGCGCCAAGATCATCCTTGGCACCGGCAGCGTCAGCGGAGTCCGGGACGGCGGGTGCGGCCCCAGCTAATTCCTCCCCCAGCTCGCTGGGGGAGGTGGCATGGCGCAGCAATGACGGAGGGGCCGCCGCTGCAAGCGGCGGAATTTTGCCGAGCTGTTCACGGCTGTCTGCGCAGCCGCCCCTCCACCACCGCATCGCGGCGGTCCCCCTCCCCTGAGCACTCAGGGGAGGAATTGGCTCGTCAGAACCGCGTCCGCAGCCCGAACATCACCGTCCGCCCCTCACCGGGGTGGAAGATCGCGCTCGCCGCGGTCGCAGTGATCGCCGCCGACTGATCCGACACATAATGTTTGTCGGTCAGGTTCCGGGCATCGGCAAACAGCGTCACCCCACCCAGCTCGAACCCGGCCCCGATGCCCAGCAGCGCATAGCCCGGCACCTTCATCGAGTTGTTGTAATCCGCCCAGGTCGATTGCGGCCGCCAGTCGAGGTTCGGCTCGACAAACAATCCGCTCCCGCCCTGATAGCGCAGCGAAACGCGATACGAATGCACCGGCGCGATCGGCAGCCGGTTGTCGCCATAGACCGCATCCCCATCGAACCGGAAATCCGACAGTGCATAGGTCTGGCGCAGCCGCAGCTTGCCCTCCGACCCGTCCAGGATCCACCAGTCCAGGCTCGCCTCGATCCCCTGATGCACCGTTTTGTCGGCGTTGAAGATCGTCGAGGGAATCGTCGGCGAGGTCAGGAAGCTCAGCAGCTCACCCTTCACCCACGCGCGATAGGCGGTGACATCCCACGCCACAGAGCCGCTGCGTCCGCGCGTCCCGATTTCCGCCGTCCACGCCCGCTGCGGGTCGAGCGGCGAGAACACCGATCCCAGCAGGTTCGTCTGCGCGAGCGCACCAAAATGCGGCGGCTCGACCGAGCGGGTGAAGTTCGCATAAACCTGCGCATCCCCGGTCTCGTAGAGCAGCCCAACGCGCGGCGCGAACCACTCATAGTCCTGCTCAGCCGTCCGCCCGTTCAACCGGTTCAGATAGTCGCGCCCGGCATGGCCCCAGCTCGCCCCGCCGACCAGCGCCAGGCCGTCGGTCACGAACAGCCGCCCCTCGGCAAACAGGTCGATTGCATTGGCAACCTGCCGCGCATCGCCGATCCGCGGCCCTTGCGCACTCGCCGCATTGACGAACAGATCCTGCTCGGTGACGCCCTCACGATAGAAAGCGCCAAAGAACAGGTCGGCCTTCATGCCGCCCAGCTCGCCCTTCCAGTCGAACCGCCCGAACGCGCCCTGCGTGTCAGTGTCCTGGATGATGAAGATGCCAACCGGGTGGTACAGGTCCGTCTGCGTCGCATAGACCCCGCCCTCGAACGTCAGGCTGTCGGTCAGCCGCAGCCGCGTCTGCAACGTGCCGCGAAACACGCCCTGATTGCGCCGCTGGTTCTGCACCACCGCCGTCGTCCCCGGCGCACGCGGATTGGACAGCGCTTGGTTGAGCGTCACCGTCCCCGGTACGCCCTGATAGATATCGGCGGCATAGAGGATCGCGCGCACCTCATTGTCGTCACCGAACGAATAGCCCAGATTCAGCGTCCCGCGGATCTGGTCCTGATAGCCCTGCACGCGATAGCCATCGGTGTGGGAGGCATTGACCCCGGCATAGAAGTCGAACGCCCCCGACTTGCCCGCAAGCTGCGCGACGCCGCGCACCGTGTCGTCGCTCCCGGCCTCGACCCGCACCAGCACCGGCGACTGCGCGGTCTTGCCATTGGGCGTCACGAAGTTGATCGCCCCGCCGAGCTGCGCCCCACCGAAGCGCAGCGCGTTGCCGCCCTTGTAGACCTCGACAAAGCGTGCCCCCAGCGGGTCGATCTTCTGAAAGTCCGAAAAGCCATCGGCATCGGCAAACGGCACGCCATCCTGCGCCAGCAGCACGCCGCGCTGGTGAAAGCTCTGGTCCAGGCCGGAGCCCCGGATCGACAGCCGCCCCTCCTCGCCATAGCGCTTCTGCGCCAGCACGCCCGGCACGTCGCGCAGGATGTCCGGCGTCCCGACCGCGAACCGGTCCTCATAGGCTTCGGCCGCTACCACCGACACCGACCCCGGCGTCCGCGCCAGCCGCTCACGCGCCTCGGCGACGACGGGCGGGTCTTCGGGATTGGCCTTGGCGGTGACGATGATCACCGGCACCTGATCGCTGTCATTGGCGAAGGCGGGAGTCGCAAGGCAGGTGGCCGCAAGCAGCGCGGCCGCAAACTGAGTCTTCATGATATGGGTATTCCTGATCGGCGCACGGGATCGTCGCCCCGCGCGCTGGTTCGTGTAGAGTTACGAAGGGATCAGGAAATCAGCGGCGGCCCGCGCATCGGCGGCCACAACTGCCGCCCCCGGTCGACGCGCACCACCGCAACGCCGACAAACCCCAGCGCCAGAATAAACGCCAGCGCCGCGGCGAGCAGCACCAGGTCCACCCCCGACAGCATGTCCAGCCCCAGCCCGGCAAACGCACAAGGCTGCCCCGCAGCCCGCGTCGCGCCGTCTTGTTTCACCGGCATCCCCGGGACGTCGATCTCAAGCCTCTGCTGGCCCATGCCGGTACAGACCATCACGACGATCTTGCCCGCGCGCTCGACCGGCATGAACCCCGCCGGCACGGCAAGCTTCATCGCCAGCGCCAGCGCAATCAGCGCCGCCGCCCACCAGCGATGCGAAAGGATCAGCCCCCGGAACACGAGGGCGCGGTTAGCGACTGGAAACCGCTCTGTCATCCGCTAAAGGGTGGGCAAAACGACCCAGGGACAGGCAATGGTTACGATCAAGACCGACGACCTCATCGACAGCGTCGCCGACGCGCTTCAGTTCATCAGCTACTATCACCCGATGGACTATATCCGCGCGCTGGGGGTCGCCTATGAGGCCGAACAGTCCCCCGCCGCCAAGGACGCGATCGCCCAGATCCTGACCAACAGCCGCATGTGTGCAGAAGGGCACCGCCCGATCTGTCAGGACACCGGCATCGTCAACGTCTTCGTCAAATGGGGCATGAACTGCCAACTCGACGACACCTCGCGCAGCCTGCAGGACGTGGTCGATGAAGGCGTGCGCCGCGCCTATCTCCACCCCGAAAACAAGCTGCGCGCATCGGTCCTCGCCGACCCTGCCTTCACCCGCCGCAACACCCGCGACAACACCCCCTGCGTCCTGCATGTCGAGCTGGTCGCGGGCGACAAGGTCCATATCGACGTCGCGGCCAAGGGCGGCGGGAGCGAGAACAAGTCCAAGTTCAAGATGATGAACCCGTCGGACTCGATCGTCGACTGGGTGCTCGAAATGCTCCCCCAGATGGGCGCCGGCTGGTGCCCGCCCGGCATGCTCGGCATCGGCATCGGCGGCACGGCGGAACACTGCGTCCTCCTCGCCAAAAAGGCGCTGATGGAACAGATCGACATGGCCACGTTGAAGGAACGCGGCCCGCAGAACGACCTCGAAGCGCTGCGCATCGAGATTTTCGACAAGGTCAACGCACTCGGCATCGGCGCACAGGGCCTCGGCGGCCTCGCCACCATCCTCGACGTCAAGATCATGGACGCCCCCTGCCACGCCGCGGGCAAGCCGGTCGCGATGATCCCCAACTGCGCCGCCACCCGCCACGCGCACTTCACCCTCGACGGCAGCGGCCCGGCCTATCTCGAAGCGCCCAAGCTCGACGAATGGCCCGACGTCAACTGGACTCCGGACAAGGCCGCGATCCGCGTCGATCTCGACAATCTCACCCCCGAAGTCGTTCAAAGCTGGAAACAGGGCGACCGCCTGCTGCTCAACGGCAAGATGCTCACCGGCCGCGACGCCGCGCACAAGCGCATCGCCGACATGCTCGCCGCGGGTCAGGAACTGCCGGTCGAATTCAAGGGCCGCGTCATCTATTATGTCGGCCCGGTCGATCCGGTGGGCGAAGAAGTCGTCGGCCCCGCCGGCCCGACCACCGCGACCCGCATGGACAAATTCACCCGCATGATGCTCGACCAGGGTCTGCTCGCCATGGTCGGCAAAGCCGAACGCGGCCCCGCCGCCACCGACGCGATCCGCGACGCCAAGTCGGCCTATCTGATGGCCGTAGGCGGCGCGGCCTATCTCGTCGCCCGCGCTATCAAGGGGTCCAAGGTGGTCGGCTTCGAAGACCTCGGCATGGAAGCCATCTACGAGTTCGAGGTCCAGGACTTCCCCGTGACCGTGGCCGTCGATGCGGAGGGCAACAACGTCCACCAGCTTGCTCCGCTGGTTTGGAAGGACAAGATCGCCAAGGAAAAGCTGCTAGCCTAACCCGTCGCCCCGGCGCAGGCCGGGGCCGCCAAAGGCAAAAAGCGAAAAGCTAGACAAACCGACCCATCCCTCTACCGTCGCCCCGGCGAAGGCCGGGGCCGCCACGTGGTGAAGGGAATCCCACCCAACACAGCGGCTCCGGCCTCCGCCGGGGCGACGGAGAGGTCGATGGAAAAGGGCGGCTACACCTACATCGTCACCGACCGCCCCTTCGGCGTCCTCTACACCGGCGTCACCGCCGACATCGCCGCCCGGCTCCACGCCCACCGCACCGGCACGGGGTCGAAGTTCGCCAGGAAATGGGACTGCACCCGCCTCGTCCTGATCGAGTGGCACGACCGGATCGAAGACGCGATCACCCGCGAAAAGGCGATCAAAAACTGGAAGCGCGCATGGAAATTGCGGCTGGTTTCCGAACACAATCCCAACTGGGACGATTTGTGGCCCACGCTGAATTGCTAGCTTCGTCCGAAAAACATGGCGGCCCCGGCCTCCGCCGGGGCGACGGCGATATCGTCGCCCCGGCGCAGGCCGGGGCCGCCAGAGGCAAGAACGAAAAGCTAGACAAATCGACCCATCCCTCCGCCGTCGCCCCGGCGCAGGCCGGGGCCGCCACGTCGAACGCGACTCCCCCTCCCCACGCGCCCAACCCATGATCACCTCCCCCATCTGGCTCCCCGCCACCCTGCTCGCGGCAGTCTTCCAGCCCTGGCGCACCGCGATCCAGCGCCGCGTCAGCAAAGACCTGTCGATCAACGCCGCCGGGCTGGTCCGCTACCTCTACGGCCTCCCCTTCGCGCTCGCGACGGCGGCAGCCTATCAATGGCTGATCGCCCCCGCCGCCTTCCCGACGCTCGGCCCGTGGTTCCTCGCCTATTGCATCGGCGGCGGCCTCGCCCAAATCGTCGCCACCAACCTCCTCCTGATGGCGTTCGACCGGCGCAATTTCGTCGTCGGCACCGCCTATTCGAAGACCGAAGCGGTGCAGGGCGCACTGCTGTCGATCGTCCTGCTCGGCGAGCATCTCAATCTGCTCAGCTGGCTCGGCATCGCGCTCGGCGTCGCCGGAGTGATGATCCTCTCCGCCGGCGGCAAGCGGATGTCCCCCGCTGAACTGCTCCGCGCGCTCGGCCAGCCCGGCGCGCGGTTCGGCATCGCCTCGGGCTTCTTCTTCGCGCTCACCGCCATCGCGATCCGCAGCGCGACAGTTCAGGTCGACACGCCCGACCCGATCCGCGCCGCATTGATCGTCCTCGCCGTCACCGTCGCGCTCCAGACGCTGATGCAGGGCGCGTTCCTCGTCTGGCGCGAGCGTGATCAGGTCGGCCCGGTGCTGCGCAGCTGGCGCGTCTCGGGCCAGGTCGGGCTGCTCTCCGCGCTCGGCTCGGCCTGCTGGTTTACCGGCTTCGCCACCGCCCCGGTCGCTTTGGTCCGCGTCGTCGGCCAGATCGAGGTCGCCTTCACCATCGCCTTCGGCCGCTTCTACCTCGGCGAGCATGTGTCGCGCGGCGAGGTCGCCGGACTGCTCCTCGTCACCGCCGGGGTCGTCGCGGCGCTGGCGGGAACGCTCTAGAGGCTATACGCAAAGCATCGCGGGTTGAGGGGGGAGCACCATGCGACGACCAATATCGGAGGCAGTGGCACCCGGCCTGTCCAGCCTCATCTTCATCGCCATCCCTGTCGGCATTTTCATCGCCACCGGATCGATCGACTTTGTCGGCTGGCTCAGCCTGACGTTCGGCACGATCGGCCTGGTCGCCAGCGTCGCGCTGGTAATGGGCTGGAGCTTCGGCCCGCAGCCCCGCCCGCGCCGCAGCAAGTCCGGTCGTCAACGCAGCAAGCCCGTTCACCATAAGGGGCCGCTCCCCGAACTCTCCGCCAACAAACAGGCACAGGTCCGCCGTGTGGTCAGGGTGATGGCACAGGCGGGCGTCTTCGCCCCCACTCCGCCCGACCCCGCTTTGCTCTATGCCGGTGCGGCGGAGATGAACTGGTCGATCCAGCCCGACGTCGTCCTGCTCGCGTTGCAGGAGGCCGAATATTACCACCCCGGCTTCGACCCCGCGCCACACCTCGCCAACCTCACCCTGCACGACATTCAGGTCGAAACCCCGGCGGAGCGCATTGAAGAGATGATCCGCGACCTCGAACGGCTGTCCGCCGGCGCGCTCGTGATTGCCGATCTTCAGGTCGCTCAGGAAATCATCAACCCCGCAGCGCGCACCGTCCGCACCAGCGCGACGATGACGATCAACGGCACGCCGCTCACCGTTTCCGAGGAGCACCATTTCAAGTATTTCCCGATCGGCCTACACCAGACCATCGCCGCGCACATGCCGGCCGAGCGCCGCTTCGCGTGGCTTTGGGTCGATCAGGGCGCGTTCGTCACCGCGCTCGCCCCCGGCACGGTCGAGGTGATGAACGCAGCGCTCAAGCTCACGCCGAACAGCCGCTCCTGCTGGGACTGGATCGTGAAGCCATCCGCCGCCGCTTGAGATCGCGCCGCCACCCGATAGACTTGCGCCGAGGAGGCAGGATGAAACCCACATTGATTGCCGTGGCCGCCGCAACCGCCCTGCTCGCCGCGCCACCCGCGCTCGCCCAGTATTTCGACGGCCTCAAGGGCAAGAAGCTCCGCACCGCGATCGCCGCCGCGCAGGCGCATCCGCTGGGCAGCGAAAAGAACCCGGTCCGCGCGAAGGGGCCAGAGGGCGAGCGCGCCTATCTCGCTCGCCTGCGCTGCGCCGATGGCAGCGCTCCGGCGTTCGAGCGCCAGGGCAGCACCGGGATCGGCCCCTATCACAACATCCTCGACCTTTACGCGGTCCAGTGCGCCGGGGCCGCGCCCCTGTCGGTCTATATCGACATGTACCACAAGCACGAGGAGCCCGCCCCGCTCCCCGGCTTCACCATCGTCGCGCCCTGACCGCCGGCATGGCGCGGATCGACCTCATCTCCCCCCACGCCCCGGTCAACGCCGCCACCCGGCTCAAAGCGGCGATGGAGGGGGTGACGCCCGACTCCCCGCAACAGGTCATCGGCACCGGGACCGAGCATGACATCACCCTCTGGGTCCACCGCCCCAATTTCCGCAACGACATGAAGACCCGCCTGATCGCAAGGATGCAGCCCCATGCCGGCGGCACCCGCATCCGCGGGCGACTGGGCGGGCCGCGCAGCGTGTTCGTCTTCTTCGGCTGCTGGTTCGGCTTCGTGTCGCTGTTCCTGGTGGTCGGCCTCACCATGCTCGCCGCCTCGTTCGCCGAGGGGGTCGGACTGCATGACCTGATCTTCGTCGTCGTGCCCGTCTTCATGCTGGGCGTCGGCGGCTTCATCCTGTGGGTCGGTCGCCGCGACGCGCGAGAGGACCGCACCGCGATCCTCGCCTTCCTTCACCAAACGATCGCGACCCGCCCGTTCAGCAGCCGCGACCTTTAGCGATAGACGATCCGCACCTTCCCCGCCGCCTCGGCAGCAACCCGCCGCGCGCTGTCCACATCCCCCGCCAGCGCCAGCGCCACCCCCATCCGCCGATAGGGCCGCGTCGTCGGCTTGCCAAAGATGCGCACATCGACCTCGCCACCCGGCGTTGCCAAAGCCTCGGCCAGCCCGGCATAGCCCGGCCCCTCGCTGTACCGATCCGCCAGGATCACCGCCGAAGCCGCGCCGCCGCCACGCAGCACCACCTCCGGCACCGGCAGCCCCAGCACCGCGCGCGCATGCAGGTCAAATTCGCTCAGATTTTGCGAGATCGACGTCACCATCCCCGTATCATGTGGCCGCGGTGACAGCTCGGAGAAGATGACCTCCTCCCCCTTCACAAAGAACTCGACCCCGAACAGCCCGTATCCGCCCAGATCATCGACCACCGCCCGCGCCATCTCCTGCGCCGCCGCGATCGCGCCGGGAGTCATCGCCGCCGGCTGCCAGCTTTCCTGATAATCGCCCCGCTCCTGCCGATGCCCGATCGGCGGACAGAACACGACGCCCTCCCGCGTCCGCACGGTCAACAGTGTGATTTCATAGTCGAAATCGACAAACTCCTCGACGATCACCCGCCGCCGGTCGCCGCGCATATTGGCGACCGCATAGTCCCACGCCGCCTCCAGCCCCCCGGCATCGCGCACCGTCGTCTGCCCCTTGCCCGACGAGGACATCACCGGCTTGATCACGCAGGGTAGCCCGGTGTGCTCGGCCCCCGCCAGCACCTCCACCAGGCTCTCGGCATAGCGATAGCGCGACGTGCGCAGCCCCAGCCCGACCGCCGCCACCTCGCGGATCGCATCGCGGTTCATCGTCATCATCGTGGCGCGCGCTGACGGCACGACCGTCACCCCCGCCGCCTCGACTTCCGCCAGCACTTCGGTCCGGATCGCCTCGATCTCCGGCACCACCAGGTCGGGCGCATGCCGATCGATCGCCGCGCGCAGCGCATCGCCGTCGAGCATCGAGAACACCTCGCACCCATCCGCCACCTGCATCGCCGGCGCGCCCGCATAGGAATCGCACGCGATCACCTGCGCCCCCAGCCGCTTGGCCGAGATCACGAATTCACGCCCCAATTCCCCGGAGCCCAGCAGCAGGATTTTCGCAGTAAAGGTCATGCACCCAGCGTTAGGCGATGCGACCTGCGCGGGAAATGGCAAAACCGCATACGTCCCCGATTGGCCCGATTCCCGTCCAAACGCTCAAGAAATGGTTAATTGCGTCCCCCGGGGCAATACCGCCGAACTGATACAGAATAGCGTCCACACCACTGAATTCGTTACATAATAGCGAACTCAGCGACCCTCGACCTATTGCGCCCTGGCCAAACATTGCGCCGCCAAAAGCCGCCGGCAGCACCGCCAACCTATAGTTCGATCGTTACGCTGAAACAACAATATGGAAGGCTTAACGATGATGCGCTGGTTCGAAGCGGTAGCGCCCATTCGTCAGAAAACACTAGTCGCGTTCGGAACGCTGGTCGGTCTGATCCTGGTCACCGGCCTGATTGAGCTGGTCCAGGGCGATTGGGTCGCCGCCGCGATCAACGCCGTCTGCGCCGTCGCCGCCGGTGCGCTCAGCCTGCAGTTCCGCAGGGCGATCTGCGACCCCTATGTCAACACCGTCGTGCGCATGGAGGCGCTGGCTGCCGGCGATCTCGACAGCCCGATCGCCTATACCGACTATCAGGATTGCGTCGGCCGTATGACGCGCGCCATGTTCACCTTTCGTGATACGCAGAGGCAAATTCTAGCCTCGCAGGCGCAGGCCGAAGTCGTGGCATGGCTGAGCGCGAGCCTGGAATCGCTGACCAAGGGCGACTTCACCGCCGACATCCGCGCCGAATTCCCACCAGCCTATGCCGAGCTCAAGAACAACTTCAACGCCGCGCTCGCCTCGCTGCGCAACCTGATCGGCTCGGTCATGGACAGCACGCGCAGCATCACCACCGGCTCGACCGAAATCGCCCAGGCGTCGGAGGATCTCGCCCGCCGCACCGAAGCCAATGCCGCCAGTCTCGAACAGACCTCCGCCGCCGTGGCGCAGATGCGTGAGCGCCTGCAATCCAACGCCGAAGCCGCCGAGCGCACCGTCGCCCGCGCCGACGATGCGATCCGCACCGTCGCCACCGGTCGCACCACCACCGAAGAAGCGGTGCAGGCGATGACCCGCGTCAGCGACAGCGCCAAGGGCATCGACACGGTGATCGAAGGCCTCGACAAGATCGCCTTCCAGACCCGCGTCCTCGCCATGAACGCCGCGGTCGAGGCCGGTCGCGCGGGTGAAGCCGGCCGCGGTTTCGCCGTCGTCGCCGACCTCGTCTCCGCCCTCGCCATGCGCGCCGAGGAAGAAGCCCGCCGCGCCCGTGAGCAGTTGACCGCGACGCAGACCGATATCGGCACCGCCGTCGACATGGTCCGCAACGTCGACTCTGCCTTCGCCAACATCTCCGGCGATGTCGGCGAAGTCCATGTCCTCCTCGCCGACATGGCCAGCGCGAACGAGGCCCAGGCGACCGCGATCCGCGAAATCAGCGTCGCCATCTCGTCGATGGACCAGTCGACGCAACAGAACGCCGCGATGGTCGAGGAAACTTCCGCCGCCGCCCGCAACCTGTCGCGCGAAGTCGAGATGCTCAGCGGTCAGGCCAGCCAGTTCAACGTCGGCGGCTCCGACACGCCCCGCATGACCGCCGCCGCCCCGGCGCGTCAGCCCGCGCGCAGGGCCGCCCGCGCCAACCTCCAGCTCGCCGTCGCTGGCGGGGACGGCTGGAACGACCTCTGACCGGATCGGGGGAGGATGCCCCGATCATCCTCCCCCGCCAGGCGCAGGACCGGCCCCATCCTCAACCGTCCAGCCAATCCGCCGTGATCACGCCGCGATGACCCTCCGGCGCCAGCGTCGCGCGCAGCGCCTCCAGCAGCGGCGGCAGCGCCTGCGTAAACGCATAGGGCGGATTGACGATGAACAGCCCCGCGCCGTTATAAATGCCCGGCTGATCGGCGTCATACAGCCAATGCTCGACCACCAGCATTTTCGGGATGCCGAGCCGGCGCAGCCTGTTCTTCCACTGCTGATGCGTCACGCGGTCCTTCAGCGGATACCAGATCACGCTCACCCCATGCGCCCATTTGCGGTGCGCCGCAGCCAGCGTCGCAGTAATCCGCTCACGCTCGTCGGTCTGCTCGTACGGCGGATCGACCACCACCACCCCGCGCGACGTCCGCGTCGGCAGCATTGCCAGCCACAGCTCATAGGCATCGCGCTCATGCACCGCCGCCGGCGTCCCGCGCATCGCCCCGCGCAGCGCATAGGCGTCCTCGGGATGCTTCTCATTGACGATCAGCACGTCCTGCGGCCGCAACAGCTGCGCCAGCACCCGCGGCGACCCGGGATAGAGGCGCGGTTCCTCCCCCGCATTCACCGCCCGCACCGCCGCGCGATACGCGTCCAGCAACGGGTTCGCATCGGTAAAGACCCGCGCCACCCCCTGCGCCGCCTCGCCCGTGCGCTGCGCCTGATCGCCGCCCAGGTCATAGATCCCGCACCCGGCATGCGTGTCGATCAGCGTCAGCGCCCCCTCTTTCAGCTGCAACGCTCGGACCAGCGCGATCAACAGCGCGTGTTTCACCACATCGGCGCTGTTACCGGCGTGAAAGGAGTGGCGATAATTCATCGAAGATCCAAAACCCTGCCGCTGGCCCGTGGATGCGCCACGCGCCGAGCCAGGCCTAAAATCAGCTTTCGCGTGCCGCGGCAACCGGCGGCGCAATCCACGCCCCGCCGACGCGCCCGCTAGGCCGCACCGGATCGCTCATGCTAAGGGCCGCCCCCATGTCGAAATCTCAAAGCAAAGGCGGCGCCGTCCAGGTCGACGGCATCCTCTACGATTGGCACCTGCAACGCGAACCGCATCTGTTCGATGATGAAGGCTGGCGCGGCATGACCATCGCCCTGCAAGCGCGCGACGCCCGGCGTGAGGCGCTGGTCGAATTCCCCCCGCCCAAGCGGCTGATGAAGGGCCTGCCGCCCGGTCGCCTCCAACTCGACGACGCGACGATTACCCGCTGCATCCGCGCCGCGCTGGCCGCCGGATGGGAGCCGGAGACGCGCGGCAAGCCGGTCATCTTCATGGTCGATTCCGAAGGCAACTAACCGATCATCCTCCCCCGCCAGGGGGAGGTGGCGCCGAAGGCCACGGAGGGGGAGGAGGCACGCCGGCAAGAGGCTCAAGCGCAGCCGCAGACCCATTCCTCCCCCAGCTCGCTGGGGGAGGTGGCAGCGCGAAGCGCTGACGGAGGGGCGGCCCCGCAGAGGGCCGAATTTTGCCGAGCTGCTCACGGCTGTCTACGCAGCCGCCCCTCCACCACCCGCTACGCGGGCGGTCCCCCTCCCCTGAGCAAGCTCAGGGGAGGAACTTACCCCCCTCACGGCACCAGCCCCGGCCGCTCCCCCGCGATCACCGCGCGCTCAAACTCCTGCCACGCGTCCGCCCGCGCGATCGCCTCAAGCCGCCGCCCCTGCGCAATCCGGTCCAGCGCCTTCAGCAACGCCGTGTCGGTCTCGTCGCGCGTCGCATATTCCGGCACCGTCCGCGCCTTCGCCGCCACCACCCGCTCCGCCTGCCGCGCCGCCTGTTCGCGGACCAGCAGCGTGCGCAGCAGCGTCTCCGAATAGCGCCGCCGCGTCCCCGTCACCTTGCCGCCATGGACGATCGGCTCGTCCCAGCCCTCGACGGCGCGCTCCCACGCCACCTGCTCCAGGCACGGCAGCGACCGCGCCAGCGCCGCCTCGCACGCCGCCGCAAAGTCGGGATCGCGCGCCTTCCGTCGCGTCACCGCACTGCGCGACATCCCCACCCGCTCCGCCGATTCCGCAATCTCACCCGTCTCGGCCAGCGCGCGCAGAAACGCCCGCCGCCGCACGTCCGACCACCCGTCCCAGCGTTCGCGCGGCGCAGTCTCCGCGACCTTGGTCCCGCGCAGTTCGATCCACTGCGCCTGCCACTCGGCGACCATCGCGTCCCAGCGTTCGCGAAACTCTGGCCGCCGCTGCCGCCGTTTATAGGCCGACCCGACGCACCGCCCGACCGCCTCCGCCGCCGCCCGCACCGTCCCCGTCGCCTTGAGCGCCATCAGAAACGCCGTCTCGGTATCCTGCGTCCAGCGCATATACGGTTGCTTGATCATCCCCCACCCCGTCCGTCACGTTGAGGGGAAACCAGTTATACGCGACGGGGCTTGTAGGAAAGAACATTTTGGGAACGAGCGCTGAGAGTGGCGGGTTGGGCTCTGCGGACGGCATGGACGGGCCCGTGTTTGGTGAGTTCTTAACAACCCCGGCGCACAGGCTGAAAATAGTGAACCGTCTAAACCGGCCTGATGCTCGCAGCCGCATCCCATCCAGAACGACTGGCGCGCCCGCCGTTTGCGCTGTAGCAAGCCACTATGATTCGCAGGAGCCATAGCTGAGATGAGTCCGACAAGACTGTATTCAGCTGCCCCGATCGTTGAAGCCGTAGCTGAGGTCCGTTTCGCCGCGCCAATCAACGCGCGAGCGATAAAAAGGTACGTTAGCACTATTAAGGGCTACACGGAGAACCTTCGGCAGGAAATAAGACAAGTAAAAATCAGCGTCCCGACAAGCCAAGCGAGCTTCGCCTCTCAAGGTGACCAGTATAGATTGTCGAATGAAGATTTAACTGAATGCCTTATAATCAATAGCCTTTCGATAGTTATTTCTCAATCCGCCCCTTACACAAGCTGGGAAAATTTTAATCACAGAATTTCGAGGGATTTGTTCGCCCTTCAAAAGCTTACAACGGGAAGAAAAGTTGAACGGATCGGCCTTCGTTACATCAACCGAATTGATTTTGTGGGCGATCATGGGGTTGTGCCAAATAATTATTTAAATGTCGGGTGGGCGACCCCTCCAGAATTTGGTGACCCGCAGATTACAAGTCTGCATTATCAATTTTCACTTGAAGACCTTGGCTGCAAGCTGATCCTGAAAGCCGGAACAACAAACTCCGAAGTTCCAGCGCTCGTAGCAACGATACTCGATATCGACTTAGTTGTAGACGATGACCCTCCGCAAGCCGTAGAGGACATTGTTGCAAAATTCGCCGACCTGCGTATGAAGAAAAACCAAGTTTTCGAGGATTGCATTACGAATGCCGCGCGTGAACGCTTTGGATAGCTATTTCCAGATCCCGCAGGCGGAGACTTATTCGGCTATTGATCGGGCAATTTCAGCGCGAGCAATTCTCGCTGGTGTCAGCGGGACTGGTCCACAAGCCGCTGACCAAGAAGCAAAAGTCGTAGCGGGGCAGAGCTTAGAGGAAAAGCTATTTGATGCGTTGGCAAACGCGAAGATAATAACCTCTAGGGTCGCAATGCATCTTGACCTTCACTGGCGCGACCGTTTTTTTTCGGCGCTCGACCGTATTCACGACCCAGATGTATGGGATGACTCCGACCGTCCAGTGACAGTTGAGTCCGTCAAGACATTCTTACGAGCAATGTTTTTGCTCAGCCCCCTCGAAAATCCTTCGCTCGGACTGAGCCCAAGGGGGACCATCTTAGCCGGTTGGAAAAACCGGGAGGGCAATCTGACCCTCGATTTTTCTGGTCAGGATATGGTGACATGGTCACTGAAAGCGTCCCATGGCGACTGGGATGAGCCGGCGGCGGGCATTACCCGCATCGAAAGTCTTGTAGAAAGGCTCGAACCGTACCCTCAACGAGGCCTATTTGGCTAAGCCTAAGATCAAGCCACTCGCCAACAGCGATCATGTCATGCGCTACATCGCGCCCGGCCGGCAGATGCGAGATTTTTCGACAGATGCCCTTGTAGGGATATTTCCGGCAGCTTTCGAGCTGCGGGAAGTCGATCAGGGGGCACTATCGGTCACTTGGATAGAGTATTTTGGCGGTCGTTCTGCCTCACACTGCGCCAAAGCCGCAGCCCAAATACAGAAATCCTTTAAGAAGTCCAAGGCATCCCAAGTCTTTGCGATCGGCAATGTAGGCGCGATCAAAGAGTCAGGAAACAAAGACAAATGTGCAGTTCGGGTGTCACATGAGCCGACTGCGAATAATCCTGCCCATTCCTCTATTAGGCGGTTTACAAATGAAAATGAGTACCTTCTATCCCTGTTAGCGAGTGAGGTTTTCACTGACCTCAGAGATGCCAACGGCAACATCGCAAAATAGGCTAACCATCTGTTATTAATTGATCCTGGTCTCTAGGCCATCCTCCCCCCTCCGCATTTCCCCTCCCCTTCCCCCCACGCCCCCTGCCTGCTATCGGCCACGCGAATCTTCGCATTCGCACACCGGTGCGCTCGCGCGGCATCTTGCCGCCTCCCCGCGACGCCCGGCGTCAACCTGACCCAAACGCCCCCACCACCATCTCAATCGGCAGAAACAACGTCCGGCTCTCTGCCGGAAACTCCAGGAACTCCGCGCAGCTCAGATAAAACCCCCGCGCCGCCTCGCTCTTCGCCTGCACCATCACCGCCCCGATGCCGATGCTCTGTGACGCCACCGCGATCCGGCTCAACGCGTCGGCCAGCATGTCCGCGCCGATCCCGCGCCCGGAATAGGCGCGGTCCACCGCCAGCCGCCCGATCACCGACACCGGCACGAAATTGGGCGCATTGCGCCGCAGCTTGCCCGGCACCGCCGCGCGCGCCACCGATCCGGCGGAGATACAGAAATAGGCGACCACCCGATCGCCGTCGCACACGACATAGGTCCGCGAAAACCGGCTCTCATTGTCCAGCGCGCGATGCTGCAGCCACGCGTTCAATGCGGGTTCGCCGCAATCGAACCGGCTCAGATCATGGCCCGCCGTCAGCGGGACCGGTGCCGCCAGCGTCATCGCGACGGCCGCTCAGCCTTCCCATGCCGGCTTGCGCCGCAACAGCGCACGCAGCTTCGGCCCCGGCGCGGGCGGATTGTCGAGCGCCGCCACGAACGCATCATACCGCGCCGCATCCAGCGCAAACAGCCGCTGGTCCAGCAGCACGTCGATCGCCTGCGCCCGTGCGCTATCGACCATGAACTCGGTCCGCGTCTTGCCCAGCACCGCCGCCGCCTCATCGATCAACGCGCGCGTCTGCGCCTCGATGCGCAGGTTGATGCTGCCCTTGGCCTCGGCAGAGCGGCCCGGCGGGTCGATGGCGGCGTGCTTGGTCATGCTCCGGACCTAGGAAACTGTATATACGATGTCAATACAACTCCGCATCGGAGTGTTGCTTCATTCCTCCCCCGGAGGGGGAGGGGGACCGCCGCAGGCGGTGGAGGGGTAGCTCGCCCAGCAACGACCCAGCTCGCTTGTGGAGACTACCCCTCCACCAGCTTCGCTGGTCCCCCTCCCCCTCCGGGGGAGGAAGTCGGAATGTCGCGACTGCCCGGACCCCCAACCGTCGCACCAGCTGTCGGGAAGCCCCACCCCTCAGCTCCCCTGATACCCCCCCACAAAATCCTCCCCCCTCCGCATTTCCCCTCCCCTCCCCCCCACGCCCCCTCCCTGCTCTCGGCCCCGCGAATCTTCGC
>NZ_JAIXHL010000026.1 GCF_030145815.1 Sphingomonas sp. | reverse complement strand
CACGATCTCAACTTCACGTAGCTTGCCGATAATCTCTTCCGGCTTGTGCTTCTTGCTCGGCATTCAATGTCCCTTTCGTGGTCCAGACTATCATAGCCTCTGGGCCACTCAGCAGGGGGCAGATCACACCTCTGATGTCTCTGATGGGGCTGCGTACGCGGTCTCCGCCAAAGCCATGACGTAACCCCAAACGCTACTAACGATCAGGCTTGCTTGCCATTGGCCAATTTCCCCGGAGAACGTTAGCTTCACCAACGCTATAGCGCCAAATATTGTCGCGCACTTTTCGGGGGCTTCCATGACCGCTTGGAAGGGTCTGACGATCAGTTGAGCGGGACGGCCTGCGGCTTTCAGCCGAGACACGCTACGCCGGTTGATTACCACAAGTAGTGCCGTCGCTGCTATGCATGCCAGCCCAACCCAAGCCGCAACTATTCCCCAGCCTGTGAAGCCGCCAAATGATCGCAAATAGTCCGTCAGCAGCAAAGCAACGATGATACCCGGCAACAGCCCTATACAACCCCACTTCCAGTCTTTCGCCATGCGCCCTCCCGGTTCTCCATCGCGTGCCTACCACGACTCCGTGCAATCGTAAGCTTCCGCTGAGGGGGCGTTACCTGACAGGCAGCTCTCCTCGCGAACATCAGTTGACCCGGGCGGCGCCACGATACCGGCGATCTTGAGAGAACGGGACCTGACCCTACCGCTGGCTGGGCAGGATTTACGCGCCTCAATCCTCGAACGGCTCGGCCACGCAATGCCGGCCGCGCAGAAACGCATCGGCGACGAGGCGGAAGGGGGCGATGTCGAGGTCGCTTGCGCCCGCCGCGATCAGCCGCGCGAACTGGGCGTAGAGCGCGGGATATTCGCGGTCCGCGCCAGCGCGCGTACCGTCGGGCAGGGTCAGATCGGCCCCACCGCGTGCCAGATGCAGCGTGCCGCCATCGGTCTCGATCTCGATGTCCCAGCTTTGCGGGCCGGTCTGGCGGAAGTCGAAATCCGCCGCGATCGCCGCGCCGCAGCCGGTTTCCAGCGTCAGCCGCGCGGCGATCGGCGCGTGGCGGTTGCTCGGCACCTCCAGTTCGGCATCGCGCAGCAGCGGCGCGCCGGGCAGAATCTCCGTCACGATCGACAGCGCGTTGATCCCCGGATCGAACACGCCAAGGCCACCCGGCTGCCAGATCCAGTGCTGGCCGGGGTGCCAGACGCGGACATCCTCGCGCCAGGTGATCGTGCCGCGCGTGATGGTGCGCTCCGCCAGCCATGCGCGCGCCTCCGCCACCCCGGCGGCACAGCGCGAATGCCAGGCGGCGAACACCGTGACCTTGGCCTCCTCCGCCAGTGCGGCGAGCGCTGCGGCCTCGGTCAGGCTGGCGGCGGGCGGCTTTTCGAGCAGGACGTGCAGCCCGTGGCGGAGCGCGGTCGCAGCGACGCGGTGGCGCACCTGCGGCGGGGTGCAGACCGCAACCGCGTCGATCGCGATGCCGCTGGCCAGCAATGCCTCAATACTGTCGAAGCCGGGGACACCGCCGAGCACCGCGCCATCGGCGCTCGCGGTCGCGACCAAAGTGAAGTCCGGATCAGCGGCGATCGCGGGCAGATGCTGGTCGTGCGCGATCTTGCCAAGCCCGACCAGCGCGATGCGGGTCGTCACAGCGCGCGCACCGTCACCGCCTCAGGCTCCGCGCGCACCAGCGGGTTGCGCAGCGGCAGCGTGAACGGTGCCGCCTCGATCTCGAAAACGTCCCCCGGTTGCGTCGCAATGCCATCGCTGAACGACAAGGTCGCGGTGCCGAAGAAATGGACATGGATGTCGCCGGGCCGCCGGAATGCGGCGTATTTGAAGTGGTGATGCTCCAGATTTGCGATGCTGTGCGACATATTGGCCTCGCCCGACAGGAACGGCTTTTCCCACAGCGCCGCGCCATCGCGCACGATCCGGCTGGACCCGCGTACATCGGCGGGCAGGTCGCCGACCAGCAGCTCCGGCCCCAGCGCGGCGGGTCGCAGCTTCGAATGCGCGAGCCAGAGGTAATTATGCCGCTCGGTCACATGGTCGCTGAATTCATTGGCGAGGCAGAAGCCGATGCGGTGCGGCGTGCCGTCGGGGCCGATCAGGTAGATGCCGGCCAGCTCCGGCTCCTCGCCGCCGTCCTGCGCGAAGGCGGGCATGGTCAGCGCCACGCCGGTGCCGACCAGATGCGCACCATCGCCCTTGTAGAACCATTCCGGCTGCTGCCCGACCCCGCCGGGCGCAGGCTTGCCGCCCTCCAACCCTTCAAGGAACATGCGCATGGAGTCGGTCAGCTTCTCACCTGAAGCG
This sequence comes from Sphingomonas sp., assembly GCF_030145815.1. Taxonomy (GTDB): domain Bacteria; phylum Pseudomonadota; class Alphaproteobacteria; order Sphingomonadales; family Sphingomonadaceae; genus Sphingomonas. The sequence continues at coordinate 62,514 of NZ_JAIXHL010000026.1, read as the reverse complement.
GCGGCGCGGTGCATCTTGTCGCGTCCCTCCGCCGATCCGAGATGGGTGAGACCGGTGCCGGTCACCACAACATGCGCGGGGTCGACATGGTCAATCGGGGCAAGCAATTCCCCCGCCGCCGCCGCCGCCGCAAGGTTGACTGCCTCGTCATAGCCTGCGTCCTCGACCAGCACGGCGAGGCCGATGCCGCGCGCGATCGCCGCAGCAGCCATCGTGCGGACGTCGCTGAACCCCCGGACGAACCACGCTCCGCCATCGGTCGCGACGATCACCCGGCGCGCGCCATCGGGCGCACGGTGTTGAAGCAGACGAACCATCGAACCTCTCCCTTTCGATCCGAATTAGTCCGACATAAAATAAAATGGAAGTTCGCATGTCGCATTGCGGGCGCGATTTTTGGCGCGTAGGCAATCGGCCCGTGACGAGAGGCGTGAGGGTGAAGCAGGAAGAGCCGACCGAACCCGGCGAGCAGAAGCGCGAACGCAGCACCGGTCGCCGGTTGCGTGGCGCGGTCGCGCATTATCTCGGCCGTGCGATCGTCAGCGGCGCGATCCCGCCCGGGGAGCGACTGACCGGCGAGGTCGCCAATGCCGAGGCGCTCGACGTGTCGCGCAGCGCCTATCGCGAGGCGATTCAGGTGCTCGCCGCCAAGGGGCTGGTCGAAAGCCGGACCAAGGCGGGGACACGCGTGTTGCCGCGCAGCCGGTGGAATTTGCTCGACCCCGATATCGTCGCCTGGGCCTTTTCGGGCGAGCCCGATCCCGGCTTCATCCGCGACCTGTTTGAATTGCGCGCTATCGTCGAGCCGGCGGCGGCGCGGCTCGCGGCCCAACGTCGCGACAAAGATGACATCGCCGCGCTGAAGGCCGCGCTGGTCGGCATGCGGCGGCACACGCTGGCGACCGAGGCGGGGCGTGACGCCGACCGTGCGTTTCACGATGCGTTGCTACAGGCGACGCACAATGACGCGCTGATCACGCTCAGCGCCAGCATCGGCGCGGCGGTCAACTGGACCACACGCTTCAAACAGCGGACCAAGGCGCTGCCGCGCGACCCGGTGCCGGATCACGCGCGGGTCAGCGATGCGGTCATCGCGGGCGATGCGGACGCGGCGGAAGCGGCGATGCGCGCGCTGGTCGATCTGGCGTTCGAAGATACGCGCGCGGTGCTCGCTGAGCCTTAAAACTCTTCGGTATCGATCTCCGCCTGCGTCGCCGCCGGATAGCGCGGCCCGGCAATCGCGTCCGGCGCGAAGATGCGGTCGAGTTCGGCCAGCACGTCACCCGGCAGCGGTTCGAACGGCGCCGCGAAATTCTCGGCAAGGTGCGTAGGGGAGGTGGTGCCGGGGATGGCGACGATATGCTCGCCCTGAGCAAACACCCATTGCAGGCAGAGCTGCGCCGGAGTGATGCCCCGACCGTCGGCGATGCGGCGCAGTGCGTGGAGCAGGTCGAGGTTGCGGGCGAAATTCTCCGGACTGAAGCGCGGCATCATCCGCCGAATATCGCGTTCTTCCAGTGCGTCGGGCGAGGCGAGGGCACCGGCGAGGAAGCCGCGCGCGACCGGCGAGAAGGCGACCAGCGTCGTGCCCAGTTCCGCGCATGCGGCGAGCACCCCCAGCTCGACATTGCGCGACCACAGCGAATATTCATTCTGCACCGCCGCGATCGGATGCACCGCATGCGCGCGGCGCAGCGTGGCGGCAGACACTTCGCTCAGGCCAATCGCGCCAATCTTGCCGGCCGCGACCAGCCGCGCGAGTTCGCCGACCGATTCCTCGATCGGCACCGTCTTGTCCCAGCGATGGAGGTAATAAAGGTCGACGCGGTCGGTGCGCAGCCGGGTCAGCGACTGGTCGATCGTGGCGCGGAGCGTCTCCGGCCGTCCGTCGATCACGCGCTTCCCATCCACGCCGGTCATCCCGCATTTCGACGCGAGGAAATATTCGTCGCGGCGATGCGCGACCGCTTCGCCGATCAGCGCCTCATTCGCGCCGAACCCGTACAGTGCAGCGGTATCGAGATGGTCGTAGCCAAGGTCGAGCGCCTGATTGAGCAGCCGGATCGCATCCTCCCGCGCGGGCGGCGTTCCGTAAGCATGGCTCAGCGACATGCAGCCGAGCCCGACCGGGTTGACGGTGGAGGAGGCGAGGCGGCGTTTCATGGGGTTCTCCGCTTGGGTGTCGGCATCCCAGTGGCGCGCGTCGGACATCGTGGCAAGCCTTCGCGCGCGTCCCGCACGGTCGCGCCCCAATCCGACGGATAAACCCGTCGGCCAGATTGACGAAGTGACTGAAATCGTGCTCACGCTCAGCTTATGTCAGGGGAACAGGAACAGGTCGGCGCGCTCGGGCCGCTGGTCGGCTATCATCTGCGGCGCGCCTTCGGTGCCTTTGCGGCGGATTTCGCGGCGGCGATGGAGGGGACCGGGATGCGCCAGGTGCTGGTGGGCATTCTGGCGGTGGTGTCGAGCAATCCTGGCATCAATCAGGGCGCGGTCGGCCGCCTGCTCGGGATCAAGCGCGCCAATATGGTAGCGCTGATCAACGAACTGGTCGACCTGAAGCTGATCGCGCGCGTCGTCGATCCAGCCGACCGCCGCGCCTTTTCGCTGACGCTCACCGATGCTGGACGCGCGATGCTGACCAACTGCCTGGCGCGGATCGAGGCGCATGAGCGCGAGATGCTCGCCGGATTGAGTGAGGCGGAGCGCGCAACGTTGCTCGACCTGCTCGGCCGCATCGAACGCCGCGATCCGGCGGCGGGGTAGGTGCCTTGTTCCTCCCCTGCCGCAAACGGGAGGGGGGCTCAGTCGGCGAGGATCAGTGCGTCGAGCGCGACCACACCCTCGCCCGTGGGATAGACCACCACCGGATTGAGGTCGATCTCGCGGATCGACGGCGTACCCGCGAGCACCCGGCCGAGGCCCGCGATCAGCCGCGCAACCGCGTCGACATCCAGCGCGGGCGAACCGCGATAGCCGTCGAGCAGCGCGCCCTGTTTGAGCGCACGCAGCTCCGCGACGATTGCGTCATGCGGCAGGTCGTGCGGCAACAGCCGGACATCGTGGAGCAATTCTGCAGTCACCCCGCCGAACCCTGCCAGGATCACCGGCCCCCATTCGGGGTCGTTGCGCGCACCGATGATCAGTTCGACCCCGCGCTTGCCCATCGCCTCGACCTGCGCGCCATCGAGGGCGATCGCTGAATCATAGGCGGCGACATTGGCGAACAGCCGGTCCCACGCCGCATCGAGCGCGGCATCGTCGGCGATGTTGAGGATGACCCCGCCGGCATCGCTCTTGTGGCTGAGCGCGGCGGACTGCGCCTTGATCGCAACCGGATAGCCGACCTTCGCGGCAATCGCCTTGGCCTCGTCTGCGCTCGCCGCGAAACCGCCAGCGGGGAAGGGGATGCCGACCGGCGCAAGCAGCTGCTTGGCGCGATATTCGGGGATCACGCCCGATGGCAGGTCGAGCGCCACCGGCGCGGCATCCGCCGTCGCAAAGTCGCGCTCGGCCAGCTTGCCCTGCTGCCGCAGCGCGCGGAACGCCCGGTCGGGCGAGGGGAAATAGGTCACGCCAATCGACCGCAGCCCGTCGATATATTCGGCGGGCACTTCCGCCCCGTCGTCGATCCCCGCAAAGATCACCGGCTTGTCGGGCTTTAGCGCGGTCACCGCATCAATGATCGCGGGAAACTTGCGCGCGCAGGTCGCCGGGTCGGTCTGGATGATCCCGAACACCAGCGCGGCATAATTGTCATCCGCCAGCAACGGGATCAGCGTGCGGCGATACAGGTCCGGATCGACCAGCGCCTGCGCGGTCAGGTCCATCGGGTTCGACACCGGGATGAAATCCGGGATCGACGCGCGCATCGCTTCGGCCGTCGCGCCGTCCATCGCGGGCAGGTCCAGCCCGATGGCCTCGGCAAGGTCCAGCGTCAGCGCCTTGAACGCGCCGCTCTCGGTCAGCACCGCCGTGCCACCGCGCCGCACCGGCTTGGCGCGCACGGCCAGCTCGACGACGTCGCCCAGCGCCTCAAGGCTATCGACCAGCACCACGCCCGCGCGCTCGACCTTGGCCTTCATCAGCTGCCAGTCGCCCGCCATCGCGCCGGTATGCGTCGCCGCACTCTCCCGCGCCGCGCTCGACGTGCCGGGGTGCAGCAACACGATATGCTTGCCCGCCGCGCGCGCCTTCTCGGCCAGAGCGAGGAAGCGGGCAGGCTTGCGAAACTGCTCGACGATCATCGCGATCGCCGGGGTGGCGGGGTCGTTCAGCAAATGCTCGACATAATCCTCGACGCCCGACGCGGCTTCATTGCCGGTCGACACCGACACGGTGATGCCCAGCCCCTTGGCCATCAATGTCGTGCCCAGCACCACCGCCATCGCGCCCGACTGACTGACGATGCCGACCGCCGGCTTGCCGGTCAGGTCCAGCACCGGTGTTTCGACAAAGGTCAGCGGCACGCCCGCGGCATAGTTCACCATGCCAAGGCAATTCGGCCCCTCGACCACCATGCCATGCGCATGCGCGATCCGTGCGACCTCGGCTTGCGCGGCCAACCCTTCCTCGCCGCCCTCGGCAAAGCCGGCCGAGAAGATGATCGCCGCACCGACGCCGCGCGCCGCCAGCGCCTGCACCGCGCCCAGCACCGCCGGGCCGGGGATCGCCAGCACTGCGGCATCCACTCCGTGCGGCAATTCATCGATCGACTTCAGGCACGGCCGCCCGTCGATCGTGTCGCGCTTCGGATTGATCAGGTGAATGTCGCCCGCATAGCCATGCCGCTCGAGGTTGCGCAGCACCGAATTGCCCAGCGCACCGGGCGTGGGGGAAGCACCCACGATCACGACCGAGCGGGGCGAGAGCAGGCGGGAAAGGTCGGGCATCACTACGCTATCCTAATTCCTCCCCTGAGCTTGTCTCAGGGGAGGGGGACCGCCCGCGAAGCGGGGGGTGGAGGGGCCGCCGCGCAGACGGCGGGTTCGCTGGAGAGGTTTCCGCCGACTGCGTCGGCGGCCCCTCCGTCATCGCTTGCGCGATGCCACCTCCCCCAGCAAGCTGGGGGAGGAATGGGCTCAAGCCTTCACGCGGTCCTTGTCATAGGCGCCCAGACCCGGCTTGTAGCTCTTCTCGTCGATGAACTGCTTGATGCCTTCTTTGCGGCCGTCATTGTCGTAGCTGTTGGCCGCTTCCTGCGCGCGGATCAGATAATCCTCGGCATCGTCATAGCTCATGATCCCGACGCGCCGCACCGCATCCTTGGTCGCCTTCAGCGCCACCGGGTTCTTCTTGAGCAGCACATTCGCCACTTCGGTCACGCGCTCCTTGAGCGACGCGAGCGGGAGCGATTCATTGACCAGCCCCCAATCGGCGGCAGTCTTGCCGTCGATATTTTCGCCCATCATCGCATGGTACATCGCCTTGCGGAACGGCAGCAGCTCGGTCGCCACTTTGGTCGCGCCGCCACCGGGCAGGATGCCCCAGTTGATCTCGCTCAGCCCAAACTGCGCCTCGTCCGCCGCAAAGGCGAGGTCGCAGGCGAACAGCGGGCCATAGGCGCCGCCAAAGCACCAGCCATTGACCATCGCGATCGTCGGCTTCTGGTACCAGCGCAGGCGCCGCCACCAGCCATAGGCCTCGCGCTGCACCCGCCGCGTCGCGCCCAGCCCCTGCGCCTCGGTCTCGCGGAAATATTCCTTGAGGTCCATGCCGGCGCAGAACGCCTCACCCTCACCGGTCAGCACCAGCACGCCGACATCGTCGCGGAATTCGAGCGCGTCGAGCACCTCCATCATGTCGCGGTTCAGCGTCGGGCTTTGCGCGTTGCGCTTCTCCGGGCGGTTATATTTGACCCAGGCGATGCCGTTTTCGATCGTGTAGGCGACGACGCCGTTGGTGCTGAGTTCGGTCATACTTCTTCCTTCAAGTCTGCCCCCGTCATCCCAGCGAAAGCTGGGATCTCGTGCCGCGAGCGATCGGCTGATGGCTTGAGACCCCAGCGTTCGCTGGGGTGACGACATGGTGGTTAAATCGGATAATGGCCCGGCTGGGTCTCGATCGTGATCCAGCGCAGCTCGGTGAAGCTGTCGATGCCAGCCTTGCCGCCGAACCGGCCATAGCCCGACGCCTTGACCCCGCCGAACGGCATCTGCGCCTCGTCATGCACGGTCGGGCCGTTGACGTGGCAGATGCCCGACTTGATCTGCTTTGCGACGTTCAGGCCACGCGCGGTGTCGCGGGTGAACACCGATGCCGACAGGCCATATTCGGTGTCGTTGGCCAGTTCGATCGCATGCGCTTCGTCGCGCGCGCGGATCACGCCGACAACCGGGCCAAAGCTCTCGTCGCGGAACAGCTTCATGTCCGGCGTCACCTTGTCGATAACATGCGCGGGCATCAGCACGCCGTTCGCTTCGCCGCCATTCACCTGCACCGCACCATGCGAAACCGCGTCGGCGATCAGCTCCTTGCAGTGATCGACGGTCTTCTGGTCGACCACCGCGCCCAGCGGCGTCTTGCCCTCGCGCGGGTCGCCGACCGCCATCGTCCCGACCTTCGCCGCGAACTTCTCGACGAACGCATCGGCGACGCTGTCGACGACGATGATCCGCTCGGTCGACATGCAGATCTGGCCCTGGTTCATGAATGCGCCAAACGCCGCAGCCTTCACCGCTTCGTCGAGATCGGCGTCCTCCAGCACGATCAGCGGTGCCTTGCCGCCGAGTTCCAGCAGCACGGGCTTCAGATGCTCCGCAGCGCGCTTGGCGATGATCCGGCCGACCGCGGTCGATCCGGTGAAGTTGATGCGGCGCACATGCGGGTTGTCGATCAGCGCGCCGACGATCTCCGGCGCATCGGCCGGAGCGTTGGTAACGATGCTGACCGCACCCTTGGGCAGCGCCTCGTCGAACGCCTCGGCGATCAGGCTATGCGTGCGCGGGCATTGCTCGCTCGCCTTGAGCACCACGGTATTGCCGCATGCCAGCGGCACCGCGACCGCGCGCACGCCCAGGATGATCGGCGCGTTCCACGGCGCGATGCCCAGCATCACCCCGACCGGCTCGCGCAGCGCCATGGCGATGCAGCCCGGCTTATCGGACGGGATCACTTCGCCACCGATCTGCGTCGTCAGCGCCGCAGCCTCACGCACCATGCCGACCGCGAGCATCAGGTTGAACCGCGCCCAACCTTCGGTCGCGCCGATCTCGCCCATCATCGCATCGACGAACTGGTCGGCTTTCGCAGCAAGCGCTTCAGCCGCTTTGCTCAGCGCCGCGCGGCGGGCATTGGGGCCGAGTGCCGACCAGGCCGGGAAGGCAGCGGCAGCGGCCTCAACGGCGGCATCGGCATCGGCGACGCTGAACGCTTTCGCCTCGGTCGCGACGGCGCCGGTCACCGGGTTCAGACGGGTAAAGGTTACGCCGGGAGCCGGCGGTGCGATCGTAGCCATGAACCTCTCCTTTATATTGTTATGCTATATAACCTAAAAATTGTCCGTGCAAGCGGGTAGATCGACGATCTGGTGTGCTGGGACGTCGGTCGAAAGCGTCAGGATGCGCTCGGCCTGCGCCCGTGCGGAGACGGCATCGATCGCCTGTGCGGCATGGGCGGCGCAGTCGACGAACTTGGCGATTAACGCCGCGTCATCCATTGGCCGATCGGGATGTCCCGCCGCCTGCATTACGCGGCGGGTTAGGGTGGTGCCGTCGTCGAAGGTGACCGTCAGCGACCCGCTCGCCGCTTCGCTCCGGCCCCAAGCGGGATTGCGCTGCTCGACCACCTTGTGCGCTAGCGCGCGGGTGGCGGGGTCGGCGATCCGCTCCGCCGTGAAGCTGTCGAGTGTCACCGCCCCGTCGATCAATGCTTCGGCGACGGTGTAGGGGATCGAGAATTTGGCCTCGATCGCGCGGGTTGGTTCGGCCTTCGCCGGCTGTGGGCGGATCAGCATTTCCTGGATCGGCCCGGTCTCCGCCTCGATCCGCACCACGCGCGCCGGATCGACCCGCTCGCGCAGCACCAGCGCCGCCTCGATATAGGGATGCGTACCGCGGCATGCGGGCCAGGGCTTGAAGCTCACCTGATCGCCGAGGAACGTTGCGCCCAAGCCATCGAGCAGCGCGTCGCGCGGCGCACCCCCGCCATAGATTGCGAAGAACCCCGCACGTCCCTCCAGCGGCTCGGCAAAGGCGGTCGCGCCCGCTTCGGCCAGCAACGCCGCTTCCACGGCCGCCCGCGCCACCAGCCCCTCGCGCACCCCCCGGATCGGCGAGGTCGCGTCATATTTGATCTCGCTCGGGAAACCGCCCTGCAACAGCGCCAGACCCATCGCATGGCGGATGCCATCGGCATTGAGCCCGACGAAGCGCGCGCACGCAGCCGCCGTCGCGATCAGATTGACGAGTGGCGGCGGATACCAGCCGCCGTCCTCATAGGGTCGCGGCGCAGCGATCGACAGCCGACAGGCAAGATCGCTCCCTGCCGCCATTGCGACCAGAAACTCCCCGAACGTCAGCTCTGGCCGCGCATCCGCCAGCGCCAGCAGGGCAGGGACCAGCGCCGCATTGGGATGCGCAGGCCCGGCATCGAACGTGTCCCCGAAATCGAGCTGATGCGCGAGCGCACCGTTCGCCAGGGCGGCCAGCGCTGGCGTGCTCGACCCGCCAAATCCGATCAGCCGCGACGGGCCGGGAACCGCTAGCGCGTGGCGGCGATAGGGCGCTGCATCCTCACCCAGCCCGGTCGCTCCTAGCGTCACCCCGATCGCATCGAGCAACGCCCGCCGCGTCGCGTGGCGCGTCGCATCGGGCAGCGCGTCGTGCTTCAGTTGCGCGAAATGCACCGCGATGGTCGCCGAAATAGCTTTATCACAAAACATTCTATGCAAACGCTTTCATCGGCTTTATCGGAAACGCAAGCAAAAAGAGGAGAGGGCGATGCGGACGGGCGCGATTGCGGCGGTGACGATGCTGGCGATGACGCTGCCGGGGGCGGCGCGACAGGAGCAGACGCTGCCGGGTGGTGCCAGATGGTCGGCGGAGGTTCCAGCCAACTGGAACGGCACCCTGTTGCTCTATAGCCGTGGCTACTCCCCCAGCGCGGGCAACCCCGATCCCGCCCCCAAACAGCATCGCCAGGCACTGCTCGACGCCGGCTACGCCATTGCCGGGTCGGACTATGGCAGCGGCGGCTGGGCGCTCGAACAGGCGGTTCCCGCCCAGCGCGCCGCCATCGCCGCCTTCGCTGCAAAGCACGGCAAGCCGAACCGCGTCATCGCCTGGGGCAGCTCGATGGGCGGCCTCGTCAGCACGGCGCTGGCCGAGGCAAAGGGCAGCGGGATCGACGGCGCCGCCCCGATGTGCGCGTCGATCGGCGGGTCGCTCGGCATGATGAACATGGCGCTCGACGGCGCCTACGCCTTCCGCACCCTGATCGCCCCCGACTCAGGCATTCGCGTCACCGGCATCGACGACGACCGCGTCAACGGCAAGCGCGTCGCCGATGCGCTCGCCGAGGCGTCCAAGACCCCGCAGGGCCGCGCGCGCATCGCTCTCGCCGGCGTCCTCGCCGGCATCCCCAACTGGACCAGCCGCGACAAGCCCCGGCCCGCCGCCACCGACTATGCCGCGCAAGCCGCAGAGATCGCCAAATCCTTCGTCATGGGCGTCTATCTCCCGCGCACCGATCAGGAGGCGCGCGCGGGCGGTAATTTCAGCTGGAACACCGGTATCGACTATCGCGCACAGCTCGCAAAATCGGGCCGCCGAGCGATGGTCGAGGCGCTCTACCGTCAAGCCGGGCTCAAGCTCGACGCCGATCTCGCCATCCTCGACGCCGGCCAGCGCATCGCCGCCGATCCCAAGGCGGTCGCCTATATGCGCGCCCACTACACGCCGAACGCGCGCCCGCTGGTGCCACTGGTCGCGGTCCAGACCATCGGCGACGGCCTGACCGCCCCGGCGATGCAGCGCGGCTATGCGCAAGCCGCGCGTGGCGATGTGAAGAGCCTCTACGTCAACGCGGCGGGTCATTGCACCTTCGACACCGCGACGGTGCTGGCGACGATCCGCTATCTCGATACGCGCATCGCGACGGGCAAATGGCCGCAGACCCCCGCCGCCTTCGTCCCGCACCAGCCCGCCCCAATGCTGCGCCCGTGCTGGCGCGGGGGGAACTGTCGGTGACCTGAATGATCCTCCCCCCGCAAGGGGGAGGTGTCGCTGAAAGCGACGGAGGGGGAGGGCGGCTGTGTGCTAGAGCCTCTTGCCGACGTGCTTCCGCCCCCTCCGTCAGCTACGCTGCCACCTCCCCCTGGCGGGGGAGGATTGTAAGCCTTCTCAAATCCCCTTGCGCGCGATCTTCCACTTCGGGTCCTTGCACAGTCCGCAATCCGCCCCGGTGAACAGCTTCCCCGCCTCGGCATCGCCGCGTAGCTGCCAGTTCAGCCACGCCACCGAGAAGCGCCCGACATCGCCGCCATTCTCCTCGCGGAACGTGCCGCCATGGCCGACATCGCCGTCGATCAGCGCGACCGGGATATGGGTGATCCGGGCATAATCGTCGCTGCCATTGGGCCACGCCACATCGCCCTTTCCGCCCAGCACATAGAGGGTCGGGGTGTGCAGCGCCTTCAGCATCGCCTTGTCCACAGTCATGCCGCTGATCGACTGTTTGCCGTCATTGAACACGCCGCTGTTGTGGACCAGCACGGTCTTGATGCGCTTTTCCGCACCCGCCTGGATCGCTTGCAGCCCCCCGCAGCTATGCCCGGCGACGGCGACCTGCGCCGGATCGATCAGCCCCTTGTAGCGGCTACCGGTGCGGCCATTTTCCGCAAGCGCCCAGTCGAGCCCCTTGAGCACGTCCTGCGCGCTGGTCGGGGGCGGGGGGAGCTGACCCGTGACCGGATCGACGCCGCGCGGCGCGGCATCGGCGGGGCGGGGCAGAGCGCCCGGTCCGCTGTAAATCTTGCCCGGCGCGATCACCAGATAACCATAGGACGCAATCTGCGCGAGGTGATGCCGCGCGCTCGCGCCGTCGGCCGCGCATCCGCCATTGCCCCAGATCACTACGCCCAATTTCTTGCCGCCCAGCTTGGACAGATCGGCCGGGCGATAAACGGTGTGGTCGGGAATGCCGGGATCGGCCTCCTTGATCGCGGCATAGGGTCCGGTGCCGACCGAATCGGGACGCTTGGCGTCTGCGGCGCGCATTTCGGCAAAGCGGCGGGCGGCTTCGGGATCGGGCTGCGGGGCCGTCTGCGCCAGTGCGGTGCCACCCAGCAGCGCCAGTCCAAACGCCATCATCCCGATCCGCATCGTCACTCTCCCAATGTTGTTATGCGAGAAAACTAACTTGGCAAATCGCCGATGCAAGCCCTTTCATGCGCTCTCACGCGCGATCACCCGAAAGCCGACATCGATGCGCCGCTCAATCTCTTGCCCCGCCGCCCGCGCGCGCAGCACCCGCATCACCTCCCGCGCGATGCGGGCCCCATCGACATCCATCGACGTGATGGTCGGGCGCATGTCGCCCGCGAGCCGCAAATTGCCAAAGCCGGTCACTGCCAGCTGGTCCGGCACGCGAATGCCCGCCGCCTGTGCCTCGACAATCAGTCCCTGGGCAATCCAGTCCGATCCGCACACCACGACATCGGGCTGCTCGGCAAGGTCGCTCAAGCCGCGATAGGCCAGCCGCCCCTGGCCAAAGTGACTGGGAACATTGACTTCCAGCCGAGTCGGCGCGGCCCCGCCGTCATGCACCCAGCGCGTCGCAAATCCGTCCGCGCGCCGCTCCGACCGGGTCGATCGCGGGACGACCAGATGCGGGCGGCGATAGCCGCGCTGGCGCAGAAACCGCGCCATTTCCTCACCCGCCGCGCGGTGGGAAAAGCCGACGGCGACATCGATCGGATCGTCGGGCAGCCCCCAGGTTTCGATCACCGTCGTTCCGGCCGAACGCAGCCGCTGGCGCATCTCTTCGTCCGACACGATGCCGGTCAGGATGATCGCATCGACTCGCCGCCCCAACGCCATGTTGATCTCGCGCGTCAGCCGGTGATTGTCGGCACCGGTCAGCGCGAGCATGACGCTGTTGCCGTCGCTCGACAGCTCGTCGATCATCGCTTCGACGGTGTCGTTGAAGATCGATTGCGCGATGTCGGGGACCAGCGCCGCGATCAGGCGGCTGCGGCTGCCGGCCAGTGCGGTGGCCGCCAGGTTCTGGACATAGCCTGTCTTCTCAATGGCTTCGCGAATGCGCGCGCCCGTCGCTGCGGCCACCACTTCCGGGCTGTTGAGATAACGCGAGACGGTCGCCGCCGACACGCCTGCCATTGCCGCCACATCATCTAATCGCGGATTTCGTCCTGCCATGCGGCATTTCCTACACAGCACGGCACAAAAAGGCGAAAAAGTTTCTTGCAAGCGCGTGCATCGTCATTTAGGCCAATTGTTATGACGCATGACTTCGATCCGCTTCAGCCGGAGACGTTCGACAGCGCGAATGGGGAGTATGCCGAGCTGCGCGCCCGGTGCCCCGTTGCGCATAGCGACGCGTGGGGCGGCTTTTGGGCCTTGATGAAACACGCCGATGTCGCCGCCGCGGCGACCGATTGGCAGACCTTCATCACCTCCAAACAGAATGTCGTGCCAAAGGTTGCCTTCACCGGCCGCCGCCCGCCGCTGCATCTGGATCCACCCGAGCACACCCCCTATCGCCGCGCGATCGCGCCCCTGCTGACCGAGCGTAAGGTCGCGAGGCTGGAGCCGATCGTGCGGCGAATTTGTCGGGACCTGCTGACTGACATGGTCGCGCAGGGTGGGGGCGATGTCGTCGCCGATTATTCCGCGCACATGCCGATCGCGGTGTTCGCGCACTGGATGAACCTGACGCCCGATGCGGTGGACGAACTCACCCGCGTCGGTCAGCGCTACAATATTGCGGTTCAGTCCGCCGATATGGACGCGACCAAGGAATCGAGCCTGCTGCTTTACGATATGGCGCGCGGCATCGTCGCCGACCGCAAGGCGAACCCGCTCCCGGTCGATGAGGATGTGACCAGCGCTTTGCTCGCCACGCGTGTCGATGGCGAGCCGCTGCCCGAAGAGATGATCGTCGGCACGATCCGTCAGGTGCTGGTCGTCGGCATCATTGCGCCGAGCGTGATGATCGGGTCGATCGCGGTGCATCTGGGTCGCGATCAGGCGCTGCAGGCAAAGCTGCGCGCCGACCCGGCACTGGTTCCTGCGGCGGTCGAGGAATTTCTGCGCCTCTACACTCCATATCGCGGGTTCGCGCGTACCGCGGTCACCGATGTGACGATCCGCGGGCGCACGATCCCTGCCGGCGAGCCGATCGCGCTCGTCTATGCCTCGGCCAATCGCGACGAAGAGGTATTCGAGGACGCCGACCAGTTCCGCATCGATCGCCCGAACATGAAGGATTCGCTCGCGTTCGGGCGCGGCACGCACTCGTGCGTCGGTGCGGCGCTGGCGACGCTGGAACTGAATGTGGCGGTCGAGGAACTACTCGCCGCCGCACCCGGCTTCACCCTGACCGGTGAGCCCAAGCCGACCCGCTTCCCGGAAATCGGCGCGCTCAGCGTGCCGATCGCGTTCGGACACGCGGCATGACCCATATTTTCCTCGCCGCGGGCGACCTCGCCCCCGATCGCGACGATTATGACGAGAGCTATGTCGCAACCCGTGACGTGCTGCACGCCGCCGACATCGCCTTCGCCCAGCTGGAAACTAGCTTCGCCGAAAAGGGCGTCCGCCTGCCGCAAGCGCGCCACGCCGTGCTCGCCCGCCCAGACGGTGCTGATGCACTCGCGCGCGCCGGATTCGACGTCATTTCGATGGCGGGCAACCACGTCCTCGACTGGGGCAATGACGCCTTTTTCGAGACCAAGGCGAACCTCGAGCGCGTCGGGCTCAAGGTCGTCGGGGCAGGGGCGAATATCGCCGAAGCGCGCAAGCCCGTGAAGATCACGCTCGGCGATGGAACGCGCGTCGCGATCCTCGCTTACTGCACCATCCTCCCGCACAGCTATTGGGCGGAGGAACGCCGCCCCGGTTGTGCCCCGATGCGCGCGCACACGCTCTACGAACAGATCGAACATGACCAGCCCGGCACCCCCGCGCGCATCCACACCTTCCCGCACCGCGAGGATCTCGCGGCGCTCGAGGCGGATATCCGCGCTGCCAAGGCCGATGCTGACCTCGTCTTCGTCTCGCTCCACTGGGGCATCCATTTCGTCCGCGCGAGCATCGCCGACTATCAGCGCGATGTCGCGCGTGCTGCAGTCGCCGCCGGGGCCGACGCGATCCTCGGCGGCCACCCGCACATCCTGAAGGGCTGCGAGGTCATCGACGGTGCGCCGGTCTTCTACTCGCTGTGCAACTTCGCCACCGACCTGCGCATGGACCCGGTCCACGCCGCGTCGAAAAGCTTCAACGAAATCCGCGTGCTCGCCGAGGAGTGGGAGCCGGACTTCGAAAGCCTGTACAATTTTCCCAAGGCATCGCGCATGTCGCTGGTCGCGCGGTTCGAGATCGCCAACGGGCGCATCGTCCGCTCGGGCTTCCTCCCGCTCTATATCGACCGCGACGCCGTGCCGCGCTTCGTCGAACCGGGCAACGACCGGCACGCTGAAATCGTCGACTACATGGCGGCCGTGACCGCCGAAGCAGGGCTCAACGCCCGCTATCGTGTGGAGAGTGACATGGTCGTCCTGGAAGCCGCGGCATGAGCGACGGCAAACCCGCAACCGCATCGGGCTTCCCCCTGGAAGGCTATGTTTTCCTCTATCTCATCGCTTATCTGCCCAACGTCATCATCACCAAGCTGGTGACGAGCACGGTCCATCCCGGCCTCGGCCGTCCGCTGACCGGCCTTGAGACGCTCCCTGCGTCGCTGATCATCTCGACCGTGCTGACCTATCTCTTCATCTGGTGGTCGGGCTGGCACAAGGACGCGCATGGCGTGATGGTGCTCGGTCGCCGCATCCCGGTGCCGACCAAATATACCATGTATTCGGGGCTCGGCACCGCGCTGGTGCTGTTCACCGTGCCGCTCTCCTTCACCTTCGAAGGCGTCAGCATCCCGTTCATCCAGCTGTTGATGCGCGGCGACATCCTGATCATCGCGCCGATCGTCGACCTGATCTTCGGCCGCCGCGTGCGCTGGTGGAGCTGGACTGCGCTGGTGATGGTGCTGGCCGCGATGGTGATCACGCTGAAGGACCGGGGCGGCCTGTATCTCCCGCCACTCGCTATCCTGACGGTGGTGCTCTACACCATCGGCTACTTCGTCCGCCTGATCGTGATGACCAAGGTGTCGAAGAGCGGCGATCCCGCCAGCGTCCGGCAATATTTCGTCGAGGAAAAGGTGTTCGCGCTGCCGCTGTCGGTTGCGATTCTCGCGGCGATCTCCGCCTCGGGCATTGGCAGCCAGTCGGGCGCGCTCGGCTGGGGCTTTATCTCGGTGTGGACCGATCCGGTGATCTGGCCGCTGCTCGGCATCGGCATCACGCTCACCATCGTCTCGGTCTTCGCGATCATCATCCTGCTCGACCCGCGCGAGAACGCGTACTGCGTGCCGCTGGAGCGCGCCGCCAGCCTCGTCGCGGGCGTCGGCGGTGCATTGATCCTCGCCTGGGTCTGGGGCCTGCCGCATCCGCGCCCGGCCGAGCTGGTCGGTGCCGGAATCCTGATCGCCGCCATCGTGTTGCTTTCGCTTGCCCCGCGCTTTGCCGACCGGCCCGCCCGGGCGGCGCGTGCGGAAACCACCTGAAACAAACCATCGCGTTCATTCGACCCGCAGAGACAGGCGGGCTGAACATAAGGAGGGGAATGAAATGACCAACACCATTTGTCGCCCGTCGACCCTGTTGGGCCGCAGCGCATTGGGCGCGCTCGCGCTCGCCATCGCCAGCCCGGCCCTCGCGCAGGAAGAGACTCCGGCCATCGACGCGCAGGCCGCCGAACAGGACATCGTCGTCACCGGCAGCCGCATCCGCGGCATCGACCCGGTCGGCTCGGCAGTGATCGCGATCGATGCCGACCAGATCATGGAAGAGCCGGTCACCTCGACCAACGACATCCTCCGCCGCGTGCCGCAGGTCGTGTCGCTGGGCGCGAACCGTGCCGGCGGCAGCGCTCAGAACGGCGCGGCCAATGCCACGCGCGGCGCCGGCATCAACCTGCGCGGCCTGTCCACCAACGCCACGCTACTTTTGTATGACGGCAAGCGCCTGCCGCCACAGGGGACGCAGGGCCAGTTCACCGATCCCTCCGCCATCCCCTCGATCGCGCTCGGCCGGATCGAGGTCGTCGCCGACGGCACCTCCGCCGTCTATGGCTCGGACGCGGTCGCCGGCGTGGTCAACCTGATCCTGCGCAAGGATTTCTCCGGGATCGAGGTGCGCGGCCGCTACGGCATCACCGAAGCCGACTATTACGAGGCGCAGGCCGCCATATTGCTCGGGCATAAATGGGATAGCGGCTGGATCATGGCCGCCGGCGAATATGCCAAGAACAACAATCTGTTCGGCTCCGAACTCGACTTCTACACCTCCGACAATCGCAGCCGGGGCGGGCGCGACCTGCGCGGCACCAACTGCGCGCCCGGCACCATCGTCGCGGGCGGGGTCAACTATGCGATTCCCGCGGGCGGCGTGACGCCCGGTACGGTCGGCAGCCTCGTCGCCAACACCCGCAACCTCTGCGAATTCCGCGACATTGCCCAGGTCATCCCCGATCAGGAACGTTGGAGCGGCGTGGCGGCGGTGAGCCAGGACATCACCGACGGAATCCGCATCTTCGCCGACGGCTTCTACTCGCGGCGCAGCGGCACCTTGCTGTTCAACCCGACCGCGAACGCGACCGTGCCGAGCACCAACCCCTTCTTCGTCTCCCCGGTCCCCGGCGCGACGTCGGTGACGGTCCAGACGACCTTCCTCGGCGCGACCGGTGCGCTGCCCAACCCCTATTGGGCCAGCACCTGGAACGTGTCGGGCGGGGTCGAGGCCGACCTGTTCGGCGACTTCCAGGGCACGGTCTATTATGCTCAGGGCCGGTCGGAAGAGGTCGCCGACCGCCGCCGCTCGGGCATCAATGCCGGCGCGCTCAATGCCGCGCTTGCCGACACCAACCCGGCCACCGCGCTCAACGTGTTCGGCGGCGCGAACAACCCGGCGACGCTCGCGCGGATCACCGACAATTACTTCGTGATCGAGGGCAAGACCCGGCTTGAGGTCATCAACGCGCAGATGGACGGGTCGCTGTTCGCGATCCCAGGCGGCAATGTCCGCATCGCGCTCGGTGCCGAGCATCGCGTCGAATATACCTACACCTCGCTGCTCACCGGACAGGCCGCAACGCAGGTCCGCACCGCCAGTGACGGAAGCCGCAATGTCGACGCGGTCTTCGCCGAACTGTTCGTGCCGATCGTCGGTGCCGACAATGCCGCGCCGGGCCTTGAGCGCCTCAACCTCAGCCTCGCGCTGCGGCATGAGAATTACAGCGATTTCGGCAGCACCACGAATCCCAAGATCGGCGTGACCTACTCGCCCTGGACCGGGCTGGTGCTCAAGGGGACCTACGGCACCTCGTTCCGCGCGCCGACCTTTACCGAAGTGTCGACCGTCGGCGGCGGCGCCGGCCTGTATTTCGATACGCTGCCCGGGCCCAGCGGCAACCAGATCGGTATCGGCATCGCCGGCGGCAATCCCAATCTGAAGCCCGAACAGGCGACCACCTGGTCGTTCGGCGTCGATGTGACGCCGCCGGAAATCCCCGGCTTCACCGCGTCGCTCAACTATTTCCGGATCGACTATACCGACCAGATTCAGGCGCTGCGCGGCACGCCCGGCCTGCTCACCAACCCGATCTACAGCCAGTTCGTGCAGTTCAATCCGACCCCGGCGCAGATCAGCGCGCTGGTCAATTCGGGCCTGCCGATCAACCAGGCGATCAACCAGTCGCTGGTGACGTTCATCGCCGATGGCCGTCGCCAGAATCTCGGCACCTCGCTGTTCCGCGGGCTCGATTTCACCGCCGCCTATCGCTGGAACTGGGGCGGGGTGGAGCTCGATGCAGGGATTCAGGGCACCTATATCCTCGACTATCTGTTCGAAGCGGTGCCGGGCGCGGGGCTGGTCAATGTGCTCGACACGATCGGTTTCACCCAGAAATTCCGCACCCAGGCGGACATCGGCGCGAAGGTCGGCGGGTTCAAATCGCGCCTGACCTGGAACCACCTCAACGGCTACACCAACACCACCTCGACTGTGGTGCGCGATGTCAGCAACTACGACACGTTCGACCTGCTGGTCGGCTATGACTTCACCGACCGGATCAACCTGTCGCTGGATGTGCGCAACCTGTTCGACGAGGATCCGCCCTTCGTCGACACGACCAACGGCTTCGACCCGCAGGCGTCGAACCCGATCCCGCGCATGTTCGCGATCACGGCGAACGTGAAGTTCTGATGCCGGCACTGCTCGCCGCAGCCCTGGCCGGGTGCGCGTCCCTCACGGGCGCGCATCCGGGCGGGGTGACCGTCACCGCGGCGACAGCCATCACCCCCGCGCCCAGCTGGACGCCGCAGACCACCAGCTTCTATCGCGGCGGTCCGGTCAGCGTCCCGCTGTGCCGGGTCGAGGGGGTGATCGAGGGCACTATCGGCTTCGAACTCTGGCTTCCCGCGACGTGGAACGGCCGCCTGCTCGGTGCGGGCGTGGGCGGCGATGCTGGAGTCTACAACTATACCGACATGAGCCGCCGGGTGGGGGAGGGCTTTGCCACCGTCACCACCGACAGCGGGCACAAGGTGACCCAGGCGCGCTGGATGGCCGATCCCAAGGCGCGGGTCGATTACGAACATCGCGCGGTCCATTTGACCGCCATCGCGGCCAAAGCACTCGCCGCCAAATTCTACGGCCGCACGGTGGACAAGAGCTATTTCACCGGCTGCTCGGGCGGCGGGCGTCAGGCGCTCAAGCAAATGCAGAACTACCCCGGCGACTATGACGGGGTCATCGCCGGCGCACCGGGGCCGTATATGCCGCTCCAATCGGTGCGGATGCTGTGGTTCGCGCTGCAGCAGAAATGGACCCCGGCAGGCGCGCTGAGCGACGCCGACTGGGCCCTCTACGAAAGCAAGGCCACCGCCGCGTGCGATACGCAGGATGGCGTGAAGGACGGGGTGATCAGCAAGCCGCTCGTCTGCACGTTCAAGACCGCGACGTTGCTGTGCAAGCCCGGCCAGACCGAAGCCTGCCTGACCGCACCCAAGCTCAAGATGCTCGACCTGATCCGCGCGCCGATGCGCGACGAGGCGGGCAGGGCAATGGACGGCGGCCTGTTCGCGGGCGTCCGCACGCGCCCCGGTCCGCCATCGCCGCTGCTGCGCGCGATGTGGGCCGATGGCGTGTACGACGACGCGAACTGGAACGAGGACAGCTTCCAGCGCAGCCGCGACCTGCTCGCCGCCAACCGCAAAATGCCCGAGCTGCGCGCCGACAAGGTCGCAATCCAGCCGTTCATCCGGGCGGGCGGCAAGGCGATCCTCTATCAGGGTTGGGCCGACCCCTCGACCAACGCCGGCCCGACGATCGACTATTATGCCGCGCTCGCTCGCGCCCATGGCGGGCTCGCCAAGCTGGACGACAGCGTCCGCCTGTTCATGGCCCCCGGCATGTACCACTGCGCGCGCGGTCCGGGAGCCGACCAGTTTGGCGCGTCGGGGCACCTGAGCTGGCCCGGCGACCCATCGCGCGATGTGCTGTGGTCGCTGATCCACTGGGTTGAAAAGGGGCAGGCCCCGACGCGGCTCACCGCCACCAAGATCGAGGAGGGCAGGGAGCGGTTCACCCGCACGCTCTGCCCCTATCCGCAAGCCGCGCGCTGGGACCGGAAAGGACCGACCGAAGCCGCGTCCTCCTATCGCTGCGCGGTTGATCCGGCGCTGGTCCGCTACATGTCCCGCAGGTCGTTAGTGGGGTCCTGAGCGGCGTTCACCCCGCCTCAGGTGGCTTCCACCCACGCATCGCCAGCAGCGCACCGGCCGCGACGATCGAGCCGAGGCCCATCATGATCGCCACCGTCTGGAGCTGATAGCCCGCCGCGAACAGGAACCCGGCGAGCGCCGGTGCCAGCGCGGAGCCACCGCGCCCGACGCCGATGACAAATCCGGTCGCGCTGGCGCGGACGCTGGTCGGGAAGGACTGGGCGATCAGCGCGTACAGCCCGACCACCCCGGCGTTGGTGGCAAAGCCCGCCGCAGCCGCGACCATCGACAGCCCGGCCAGATCGCTCTGCCCCTGCCCGAACAGGATGACGAGGCCGGTCGACAGCAGCATCGCGACGATGGTCAGCGCGAGCAGCCGGATCTTGCCCGTCAGCAGCCCCAGCACCAGCGACCCGCTCGCCCCGCCGACGCTCGCCCAGACCAGCACACCGGCCGCCTCGGGCGGCGGGAAGCCCATATCCTTCACGATCGGCGGGATCCACTTCACGATGAAGTAGAAGGTCATGATGTGCATCAGATAGGCCAGCGTCAGCAGGATCGTCGCCCGGCTGAGCTGCGGTGAGAACAGGGCGACCAGCGGCACCTTGCGCTTGGGCGTGTCGGTCACGGGGGGCAGGGCGTCGACCGGCGGGTGCCCCATGCGCGCCAGCGTCGCGTTGATCCGCTCCAGCGCATTGGGCGGACGCTTGTGCATCAGGAACGCAATCGACTCCGGCGCGCGCCACAGCACCAGCGGGATGAACAGCAGCGAGCAGATCGCGCCGAACACGAACACCGCGCGCCAGTCAAAATGCACCAGCAGCAGGCCCGAGATCGATCCGCCGACGATCGTGCCGACCGGATAGCCTGCCGCCATCAGCACCACGGCGAGCGAGCGGCGCTGCGCATTGGCCGCCTCCGCCACAGCGGCATTGGTCGCGGCGAGCATGCCGCCGATGCCCAACCCGGTCAGCACGCGCCAGCCCGACAGGATTTCGACATTTGCCGCGCTCGCCGCACCCAGCATGCCGATCGTCATCAGCACCAGGCACGACAGGATGGTCGCGCGCCGCCCGATCCGGTCGGCGATCCCACCCAGGAACAGCGATCCGACCGCCATGCCGATCAGCTCCATCGACAGCACCAGCCCAAGGCCGGAGGGGCCGAGCTGCCATTCCTCGCGAATGCCGTTGGCGGCAAAGCTGATCGACAGCACGTCGAACCCGTCGAGCGCGTTGAGCCCCACCATCGTCGCGACCACGCCCCATTGGAAGCGGGACATCGGTGCCTGATCGATCAGCGCCCGTGGATCGGTAGCCATTTCCCCTCCATTGGCCGCGTTCCGGCCATTGTTATATCTGAAAACAACCTATCGATAGATGCGCGCGAGCATTTCCTCAAGTGTTGCCAGTTCGGCGGCGCTGAATCGCGCCTTCAGCCACGCTTCATGCTCCAGAATCGCGGCCTTTGCCTGTGCCAGCAGGGTTTCGCCCGCGTCGGTCAGCCGGAACGCGATCCGCCGTCCATCGGTACGCGACGGGCTGCGCGATACCAGCCCGCGCTTCTCCAGCCCATGCACCAGCGCCATCGTCGTCGCACGATCCATGTCGAGCGCCTGAGCGAGATCGGTCTGCGCCAGATCGGGGTGATCCCCCGTCAGCCACAGCACCGATACCTGTTTCTGCGTCAGCCCCAGATCGGCGAAATGCTCGACGAAATGCCGCTGCACCGCGCCATGCGCGCGCCGCAGCCTGAGCCCCAGAATGCCCTCGAGATCGCCGCGGCCAATCGTCACGCCTCTTCCGCCTCCATCAATTTCCGGATGATCGTCCGCGCCCGCACGCTGCCCTGATCGATCGAATAGCCGCGCAGCTTCATGTCGGGATTCGCCATTATGCTGCGCTGCTGCGCCTCCAGCACTTCGACATCCTCGTCGAACACCTGGCCCTGCTGCGCCTTGAACCGTGCGGTGAAGCCGGCATCGTCGATGTCGAAGTTTCTCGCCATGCCCCAGAAATAGTGAGTCGTCGTTTCGGTCTCCGGAGTCATGGCATCGACGACGAAGCCGCGCACCCCCGAATTATGCTCCTCGATCGTATCCCCCGCATCCGCCGGAGACACGCCGACATCGATCAGCACCGATGACGGCGGGATGAAGTGGCACACCTGCCAGCGATCGACCGGCCCGGCCGAGCGCAGCGCGTCGCGCCAGAAGGGCGGCGGCTCGATCCCCGGCATCCAGCGGCGGACGAACACTTCCTCGCCATCGACCACCGTCTCGATCGGCGCCTCGGTAATCTCGTGCTGCCCGATCGACCCCTGATGCACCCAGGTCTCGTGGGACAGGTCCATGAGGTTGTCGATCACCAGCCGGTAATCGCAGCTGATGTGATTATACCCGCCATCGAACGTCCATCCCGGCGCGCTGCACGGCCAGAAATCGGGGATCGTCGCCGGATCCGCCTTCGCCGCATCGCCGATCCACACCCACACAAAGCGATGCTTCTCGACCACCGGATACAAAGTCGCGCACACCGCCTTGGGCACCGCCTCCGACTTGATCGGCATTTCGCTGGCACAGCCATCGGGCTCGATCAGCAGCCCGTGATAGCGGCACCGGATCGAATCCCCCTCCTTGAACCCCATCGACAGCGGGAGCAGCCGGTGCGGACACGCATCGCGCATCGCCACCACGCTGCGGTCCAGCTTGCGGTAGAGCATTACCGGTTCGCCACAGATGGTGCGCGCGATCGGCGTGCGATCCACCTCCGAATCCCATGCGGCGACATACCAGCGGTTGGTGATCCAGGTCATTGCCTCGCTCCTCTTCCTGTCCTATCGCTCATTGCAGCATTTTGTATGTAACACTTACAAATATCGCAAGGAGAATCAGGATGCCCACACCCCCGTTCCGCGCCGATCATGTCGGCAGCTTCCTCCGCCCCAAGGCGCTGATCGACGCCCGCGCCGCGTTCAAGGCGGGTGAGATCGACGCCGCAGCATTGCGCGCCGTCGAGGACGAAGCGATTCGCGGCGTGGTGAAGTTCCAGGAGGATCTGGGGCTTCAGGGCATCACCGACGGTGAGTTCCGCCGCACCTATTTCCACACCGATTTCCTGCTCCAGCTCGACGGCGTCGATGAGGCTGGCGGCACCCAGGTGAAGTTCCACCAGCATGGCGGCAAGGAGCTGGAATATGCCCCGCCGGTGATGAAAATCACCGGCAAGATCGGCCATGCCAAGGACATCCAGCGCGCCGATTATGAATTCCTCGCCAGCTGCACGTCGCGCACGCCCAAGGTGACGATCCCCTCGCCGACCATGCTGCACTTTCGCGGCGGCCGCGACGCGATCGACGCCTCCGCCTATCCGGACCTTGAGGAGTTCTACACCGACCTCGCCGCCGCCTACCGCGCCGAGATCGCCAGCCTCGCCGATGCCGGCTGCCGCTACCTCCAGCTCGACGACACCAACCTCGCGTATCTGTGCGACGACACGCAGCGTGAGAACGCCCGCAAGCGCGGCATGGACCCCGACGAGCTGCCGCGCCTCTACGCGCGCATCATCAACGATTCGATCCGCGACAAGCCCGACGACATGGTCGTCTGCGTCCACCTCTGCCGCGGCAATTTCCGCTCGAGCTGGGCAGCAGAAGGCGGCTACGAGCCCGTCGCCGAAGTGCTGTTCAACGAACTCAATATCGACGGCTATTTTCTCGAGTATGACGATCCCCGCTCGGGCGATTTCGCCCCGCTGCGCTTTGTCCCCAAGGGCAAGACCGTCGTGCTCGGCCTCGTCACGACCAAGCTCGGCGAGCTGGAGTCAAAGGACGACGTCAAGCGCCGCATCGAGGAAGCCGCGCAATTCGCGCCGCTCGATCAGCTCGCCCTGTCGCCGCAATGCGGCTTCTCCTCGACCGTCCACGGCAACGACATCGAGGTCGAGCAGCAGGCGGCAAAGATGCGCCTGGTGATCGACGTGGCGAAGGACGTTTGGGGGTAACCCCGCCTACGTTTGTGCTGAGCTTGTCGAAGCACGTGCGTCTGCCCTTGGTGGACGCGCCCTTCGACAGGCTCAGGGCAAACGGACGTTGATTCTTCACACGAATTCCGCGCCGGTCAGCCTTCCTCGGGCCAATAGAGCCGCATCGGATTGGCGACGAGCAGCTTGTGCTGCAACGCCGCGGTCGGCGCGATTTCGGGGATCACATCAACCAGCGCGCCGTCATCGGGCAGCACGCTCTCCATGTTCGGATGCGGCCAATCGGTGCCCCACAGCACGCGATCGGGATAGGCTTCGACCAGCGGGCGCACCGCGTTCACGAAATCGGCATAAGGCGGCCCGGCGGGATCGAGCCGGTCGGGGCACGTGACCTTGGTCCAGATGTCGTCGCGACTATCGAGCAGCGCGCGAAACGCCGTCATGTCCGCGCCGTCCGGCCCCTGCCGCACATCGGGCCGGCCCATATGGTCGATCACGATCGGCACCGGGATCGTGGCGAGGAACGGCTTCATTTCCTCAAGAATATCCGCCTCGAAATAGACCACGACGTGCCAGTTCAGCCGCGCGATCCGTTCCGCCACTTCGAGGAACTTGTCCTTCGGCGCATCGTCCACCAGCCGCTTCAAAAAGTTGAACCGCACCCCGCGAATGCCGCCCGCATGCAGCGCATCCAGCTCGGCGTCGCCGATCGCCGGATCGACCACCGCGACCCCGCGACACGTGCCGTTCGACACGGCAATGCCGTTCAGCGTTGCCGCATTGTCGGTCCCGTGACAGCTCGCCTGAACGATGACATTGCGCGCAAAGCCGAGCTGCGCGCGCAGCGCGAACAGCGCGTCGGGCCCAGCATCCTGCGGCAAATATTTGGCTTTGGGGCTGAACGGGAATTGCGCCTGCGGCCCGAACACATGGCAATGTGCGTCGACCGCTCCGGGAGGCGGGGTGAAGCGTGGCTTCGACGGCTCCAGCGTCCAGCTGCGGATACGTCCGTCCTGATCTGTGCTCACCGCCACACTCCCATATTTCCGTCATCCTGAACTTGTTTCAGGATCCACCGCTCCACAGGCGACTGAGCCGGTGGCGGCAGGGTGGACGACGAAGCACGTCCGGCCTGACCGCCCTTGGCCAAACGCCGACGCCGCATCACCCGAACACAACCCCATCCATCAGCTTCCGTGCTGTCCGCAGCATCCCGGCCTCAACCGGTGCGCCAGCATCATCCAGCGTAACGACGCACTCGGTCACCCCGGTCGGATGCTCGACGCCCAGGGTCAGCGACCGCCCCTCCGGCACCACCGCCAGCGCCGCCGCCGGCGATCCCTCGATCAGACACGCCGTCGCCACGCTGACCGCCCCCAGCACACCGATCGAGGCATGCACGCGATGCGGGATCAGCGAGCGCACCGCAATCGCGCCACCGTCGCGTGGCGCTGCGACCAGCATCATCTTGGGCACCGATTTCCCGGTCACATCGCCCAGGTTCATCAACGGCCCGGCCTTCAGCCGGATCGCCTCCACCTTCGCCTTCATCGCCGCGTCGGCGTCGAGCGTATCGCGGTCCTCGTAGCCGGTGATGCCGACATCGCTCGCCGCGATCACCACGCACGGCATGCCATTGTCGATCAGCGTGACCTTCACGCCGTCGATCTCGTCGACGCCATTACCGGTCGGCAAGAGCGCGCCGCAGCTCGATCCGGCGGTGTCGCGAAAGGCGAGGGGGATGGGGGCCGCAGTTCCCGGCACGCCGCTGATGCTGGCATCGCCGTCATAACGGACCACGCCGCCCGGTGACTGCACCGTCGCCACCGCGACCTGCCCGGTATTCTCCATGAAGATCGCGACGCGCGTCTCGCCGTCCTGCGCTGCCACCAACCCGCGCTCGATCGCGAACGGCCCGATCCCGGCGAGGATATTCCCGCAATTCTGCGCATCGGTGACGATCGCCTGATCGACGAACACCTGCAGGAACAGATACTCGACGTCGACCCCATCACGGTCGGACTTGCGCACCACCGCGACCTTGCTCGTCAGCGGATCGGCCCCGCCCATCCCGTCGATTTGCCGCGGATCGGGCGACCCCATCACCCGCAGCAGGAAGGCGTCGCGCGCGGCGGTGTCGCTGGGCAGGTCGTCGGCAAGGAAATACCCCCCCTTCGAAGTTCCCCCGCGCATCCACATGCAGCGGGCGCCCTCACTCATATTTCAGCCCCATCTCCGCGAGGCGCGGCCGCATGTCGTAAATGTCGAGCCCCAGCTCCCCGGCCGCCAGCCGCACGCGCTTGGCCTCCTCGGCCGCCTCGCGCTTGCGCGCCGCCTCCAGCACAGTGCCGGCATCGGCGCGCTTGACCACGCACACACCGTCATCATCGGCGACGATGACATCGCCCGGCTCGATAGCTGCCCCAGCACACACGATCGGCACATTGACCGACCCGAGCGTATTCTTGACCGTCCCCTGCGCAAACACCACCTTCGACCACACCGGAAAGCCCATCTGCGTCAGGTCGCGCACATCGCGCACGCCCGCGTCGATCACCAGCCCGCGGCACCCCCGCGCCATCGCGCTGGTCGCCAGCAGATCGCCGAAATAGCCATCGACGCATGGGGAGGTCGGCGCGAGGACGAGGATATCGCCCGCCTGCAGCTGCTCGATCGCGACATGCACCATCCAATTGTCGCCGGGCGGGGACGAGATGGTCACCGCATTCCCCGCGATCCGCGCCCCGGAGTAAATCGGACGCATGGTGTGGGCGAGCAGCCCGATCCGCCCCTGCGCCTCATGCACCGTTGCAACGCCGGCCTGGCCAAGGCCATCGACGATGTCCATCGGGGTGCGCTCGATATTCTGGACGACGCGTGCACTCATTGTCTTCTCCGGTGCGGAATGTCGAACCCGCCTTTGGGCCGATGCAGCCTTGTTGCGCGACATGTTCGCTTTTTTGAACAAATGCGCATTTCGGCCCGCGACTATGTTCACCTTCCATGGCTGCCGATCTCCAACACGCCATAATATGAATTCCGTTTATGTAATAAGATTTTCGGATATGTTGGTGGCATGATCCGGCCGTTTGACCTTAACCTCCGCCATCTCCGCGCGCTCGGGCAAGTGATCGCGCAGGGCAGCCTCAACCGCGCGGCGGAGGCGGCGGGTCTGTCGCAACCGGCACTGACGCAGGGGTTGGCCAAGCTTGAGAAGCAGCTGGGCGTCACCCTGTTCGACCGGCATTCGGACGGTGTGACGCCAAGCCCGGCCGGGACAGCGCTGGCAGAGCGGGTGGAGCGCGCGTTCGACCAGCTTGCCGCAGCGACGCGGCGTTCGGCGCGCGGCGGAACGCGCGGGTTTGCGCGGCCCGAATTGCTGATGACCGCGACCCAGCTCGACGCCTTTCTGCACTTCGCCGATGCGCAGGGCTTTGCCGGCGCGGCGGCGGCGAGCGGGATGTCGCAGCCTGCCGTCCACCGTTCGGTGCGCGAACTCGAACAGGTGTGCGCCACGCCATTGGCAGAGCGGCGGGGGCGGGGGATGGCCCTGACTCCGGCGGGCCGGTCGCTGGCGCGGGGGGTCCGCCTTGCCGCGAGCGAGATCGCGGCGGGGATCGCCGAGGCGCGCGGCGACACGGGGGAGGGCGGGCGGATCGCGATCGGCGCCATGCCGCTCAGCCGCGCGCTGCTGCTGCCCCACAGCCTTGCGCAATTCCTGCGCGAAGAGCCACGCACCGTGGTCGATGTGGTCGAGGGATCGTGGCGCGAGCTGGTCGATCCGCTGCTCGACGGCATCATCGACATCATGGTCGGCGCGCTGCGCGACGACTGCCCGCCCGGGGTGGAGCAGGTGCCGCTGTTCACCGATCGCCTCGCGATTTTCGGGCGCCGCGGGCATCCGCTGGCGCAGGGGTCAGTCGACCTCGACACGCTCGCCGCGCAATCCTGGGTCGTCGGCCCGGTCGGCACCCCGCTGCGCGCGCATTGGGAGGCGCTGTTCGCCGGGCGCGCGCTGCCTCCCGTGCCGATCGAGTGCGGCTCGGTGATGGTGATCCGCGGCCTGCTGGTGCAGAGCGACCTGCTGACCCTGCTCTCGCCCGACCAGGTCGCGCTGGAGGTGGGGGCAGGGATGCTCGAACGCATCGGCCCGCGACTCCCCGCTGCAGTCCGCACCATCGGCATCAGCACCCGCGCCAACTGGCGCCCCACCGCCAGCCAGGCCCGCTTCATCGACCTCCTCCACCGCGCCTCAAAAGAGACCAGACTTCACAAAAACGGATAGCCCCCAAAGCAATCCGATTAGAACATGTCGCGGAACAACGCTTCATAGACCCCATGATCGGTGTGACATCTCTTGTGGGATTTGGCGAAGCAGGCCAGGCGTTCGGCCAACCCGGCGTCGCGGCCTTCGACATCGCGACTGAGAATGGCGAAACACGTCCGCGCAAGATCGCCGAATATGAACGCGCCGATGTACGCTGGTCCGCCACCCCCGCCGGTGCCTTGGCGCGCGCCGATCTGGTGCTGTGCGTCGTCACTGCCGATCAGGCGCTCGCCGCCGCGCAGCGTTGTGCGCCGCTGCTGAAACCAGGCGCCTTGTGGCTCGATATGAACAGCGTTGCGCCCGGCACCAAGCGGGAGGCGGCACAGGCGATCGAGACTGCAGGCGGGCGTTACGTTGATGTCGCGGTGATGGCGCCCGTGTTGCCTGCGCGGCTGGGCGTCCCGCTGCTGGTCGCGGGGCCACATGCCGATGCCGCCGCCGAAGCCCTGCGCGCCTATGGCTTTGCCAAGGTCGCAGTGTCGGGGCCCACCGTCGGTGACGCGTCGGCGATCAAGATGATCCGGTCGGTGATGGTCAAGGGGCTGGAGGCGCTGACCGCCGAATGTGTCCTGGCGGCGGAGCGGGCGGGGGTGCGTGAGGCAGTGCTCGCCTCGCTCGACGCGAGCTGGAAGGAACAGGGCTGGGCGGAGCGCGTCGACTATAATCTCGATCGCATGCTCGCGCACGGCACGCGCCGAGCCGCCGAGATGGAGGAGGTCGCCAAGACGCTGAGCGGTCTGGGCGTCGATCCGGCCATGACGCGCGGCACGATCCAGCGGCAGCGTGAGATGGGTGCGCTCGATTTGACGCCGCCCGATGGGCTGACGGCGAAACTCGCCGCGATTGAAGCAAGGGAAGAGGACCAAGCCGCGTGATCATCGACTGCCACGGCCATTACACCGTCCTGCCCAAGGCGCATGACGCCTGGCGCGAGGAGCAGAAGGCGGCGTTCAAGGCGGGGACACCGTGCCCGCCCTATCCCGAGATCAGCGATGACGAGATCCGCGAGACGATCGAGGCGAACCAGCTGCGCCTGATCAAGGAGCGCGGCGCGGATTTGACGATCTTTAGCCCCCGCGCTTCGGCGATGGCGCCGCATGTCGGGGATGAGAACGTGGCGATCGAATGGGCGCGCCGCTGCAACGACCTGATCGCGCGTGTCGTCGGGCTGTTCCCCGAGACGTTCGTCGGCGTGTGCATGCTGCCGCAATCGCCCAAGGCCGACATGACCGCGAGCATCGCCGAGCTCGAGCGGTGCGTGACCGAACTCGGCTTTATCGGCTGCAATCTCAACCCCGATCCGGGCGGCGGGCATTTCACGCATCCGCCGCTGACCGACCGTTACTGGTACCCGTTCTACGAGAAGATGGTCGAGCTGGACGTCCCGGCGATGATCCATGTCTCGGGCAGCTGCAACCCGGCGATGCACGCGACCGGCGGCTATTATATCGCTGCTGACACGGTGGCGTTCATGCAGCTGCTGGAAGGCGATCTGTTCGCCGATTTCCCGACGCTCCGCTTCATCATCCCGCATGGCGGCGGCGCTGTGCCGTACCATTGGGGGCGCTATCGCGGCCTTGCCGACATGCTGAAGAAGCCGGCGCTCGACACGCATCTGATGAACAACATCTTCTTCGACACCTGTGTCTATCACCAGCCGGGCATCGACCTGCTGGCCGACGTGATCGAGAACAAGAACATCCTGTTCGGGTCGGAAATGGTCGGCGCGGTGCGCGGCATCGATCCCACCACCGGGCATTATTTCGACGATACCAAGCGCTACGTCGATGCCCTCGACATCAGCGACGCAGAGCGTGCCGCGATCTTTTCCGGCAATGCCCGCCGTGTCTTCCCCCGCCTCGACGCCAAGCTGAAGGAGCGCGGCCTGTGACCGACCACACCGACATCCACGCCTATCTCGCCGAGTTCGAGGATATTCCCGGCACGCGCGTGTTCACCGCCAAGCGCGCGCGCGCCGGGTACCATATGAACCAGTTCGCGATGAGCCTGATGAAAGCCGAGAACCGCGAACGCTTCAAGGCGGACGAGCGCGCCTATCTCGACGAATGGCCGCTCTCCGAAGAGATGAAACAGGCGCTGCTCGACCGCGATTACAACAAGTGCCTGGATCTGGGCGGCAACGTCTATTTTCTCGCTAAACTGTTCTCGACCGATGGCATCCCGTTTGCCGAGGCGGTCAGCACGATGACCGACATGAGCTTTCCCGAATATCGCGAGATGATGATGCGCGGCGGGCGTTCGCCCGAAGGCGTCCGCTCGATCAAAGAAGGACGTTGACCATGGCACGGATTACCGCAGGCGTTGCATCGAGCCATGTGCCGCTGCTCGGCGTGGCCGTCGATCAGGGCAAGGATCGCGACGATTATTTCGGCCCGATCTTCGCCGGATACGACTGGACACGCGAATGGCAAAAGGCCGAGAAGCCCGATGTCGTCATCCTGGTCTATAACGACCATGCGTCGGCGTTCGACATGAAGATCATTCCGACCTTCGCGATCGGCTGTGGCGAGCGTTACACTTCGGCCGACGAGGGCTGGGGGCCGCGTCCGGTGCCGGATGTCGAGGGGCATCCCGACCTTGCCTGGCATATCGCGCAAAGCCTGGTGCTCGACGAATTCGACATGACGATCATCAACGAGATGCAGGTCGATCACGGCCTGACCGTTCCGTTGTCGATGATGTTCGGAACGCCTGATGCGTGGCCGTGCAAGGTGATCCCGCTTGCGGTCAATGTCGTCACCTATCCGCCGCCCTCGGGCAATCGCTGCTGGGCGCTGGGTGAGGCGATTGCGCGCGCCGTGGCGAGCTTTCCCGAGGATCTGAACGTTCAGGTGTGGGGCACCGGCGGCATGAGCCACCAGTTGCAGGGGCCGCGCGCCGGCCTGATCAATCGTGAGTGGGACAATATGTTCCTCGACGGTCTGATCGGCGACAGCGATCACCTGCGCCGCATCCCGCACATCGAATATCTGCGCGAGACCGGGTCCGAGGGGATCGAGATGGTCATGTGGCTGATCATGCGCGGCGCGCTGGGCAAGCGCACCGCCGCGCTGCACCGGCATTATCATATCCCGTGTTCGAATACCGCGATCGGGCATCTCGTGCTGCGTCCGGACAATGGCGAGGGGCTGGATATGGCCGGGAGCGGGGTCGCGGCCTGACCCGTCACCCCAGCGCAAGCTGGGGACTCGGACGGCAAGGACAGTCCGCATGAGACCCCAGCGTTCGCTGGGGTGACGAATTAAACTGGAGCGAAACATGAAAATCGCACTCGCAGGCGCCGGGGCTTTCGGCGAAAAACATCTCGACGGGCTCAAGAACATCGACGGGGTCGAAGTAGTCTCGGTCGTCGGTCGTCGGCTCGAACCGACTCAGGCGGTGGCCGACAAATATGGCATTCGGCACGCCACCACGGACCTTGCCGAAGCGCTGGAGCAGCCGGGCCTCGACGCGGTAATCCTGTGCACGCCGACCCAGATGCACGCCGCCCAAGCGATCCAGTGCATGGACGCGGGCAAGCATGTGCAGGTCGAAATTCCGCTGTGCGACAGCCTGGCGGATGGCGAGGCGGTGCTGGCCAAGGCGCAAGAGACTGGCCTGACCGCGATGGTCGGCCATACCCGCCGCTTCAACCCGAGCCATCAATATCTGCATCGCAAGATCGCGGCGGGTGAACTGAACGTCCAGCAGATGGATGTGCAGACCTATTTCTTCCGCCGCCAGAACATGAACGCGAAGGGCGAGGCGCGCAGCTGGACCGATCACCTGCTGTGGCACCACGCCGCGCATACGGTGGACCTGTTCGCCTATCAGGCCGGGCCGATCGTCGCCGCCAATGCGGTTCAGGGGCCGATTCATCCTGAGCTTGGCATCGCGATGGACATGTCGATTCAGCTGAAGGCGGAAAGCGGCGCGATCTGCACGCTCAGCCTGTCGTTCAACAATGACGGGCCGCTCGGCACCTTCTTCCGCTATATCTGCGACAACGGCACCTGGATCGCGCGCTACGACGATCTGGTGACCGGGCGCGAGGAGCCGGTCGACCTGTCCGGGGTGGCGGTGTCGAACAACGGTATCGAGCTGCAGGATCGAGAGTTCGTCGCGGCGATCCGCGAGGGGCGTGAGCCCAATTCCAGCGTTGCGCAGGTGCTGCCCTGCTACCGCGTGCTGCACCAGCTGGAGCAGCAGCTCAACGCCGCGCGCTGAACATCAATCGGTCGCGCGTGCGCGGCCCTTGGGGGACTGACATGAAGACCCAGGTTGCGATCATTGGGGCAGGGCCGTCCGGCCTGATGCTCGGCCATCTGCTGCGTCAGGCGGGGGTGGATTGCGTCGTCGTCGAGCGCGCGGCGCCGGACTATGTGCTCGGCCGTATTCGGGCGGGGGTGCTGGAGACGGTGACGACCGATCTGATGACTCGGCTGGGCCTCGACGCGCGGATGAAGCGGGAAGGGCTGGTCGAAGCGGGGTTCAACCTCGCCACCGACGATCGGCTGATCCGCATCGATATCGCCGCGCTGACCGGGCGCAACGTGATGGTCTATGGCCAGACCGAGCTGACCCGCGACCTGATGGACGCGGCGCCGGAGCGGGGGCTCGAGGTCATTTACGATGCAGGCGATGTCGCGCTGCATGAGATCGAGGGTGATGCGCCGTTCGTTACCTATATGAAGGACGGCGCGACGAACCGGATCGACTGCGCCTATATCGCCGGGTGCGACGGGTTCCACGGGCCATCGCGCAAGGCGATCCCGGCGAGCGCGGTGCGGGAGTTCGAACGAGTCTATCCGTTCGGCTGGCTCGGCATTCTGGCGGATGTGCCGCCGTGCCATGACGAGCTGATCTATGCCAATGGGCAGCGCGGCTTCGCGCTGGCCTCGATGCGCTCGAAGACGCGCAGCCGTTATTACATCCAGGTGCCGCTGAGTGACCGGATCGAGGACTGGACCGAGGAGCGGTTGTGGGATGAACTCGCCGCGCGGTTCGACCCGATCAGCGAGCATAAGGTGACGCGCGGTCCGGCGCTGGAAATGTCGATCGCGCCGCTGCGCTCCTATGTGTTCGAGACCATGCGGCATGGCCGGCTGTTCCTCGCCGGGGACAGCGCGCATATCGTGCCGCCGACCGGAGCCAAGGGGCTGAATCTGGCCGCTTCGGACGTCGCCTATCTGTGTGACGCGCTGGTGGGTGCGGTGAAGCAGGGGGATGCGGCGGGGCTGGACGGCTATCAGGCGCGCGCGCTGGCGCGGATCTGGAAGGCGGAGCGGTTCAGCTGGTACCTGACCAAGCTGATGCACCGCTTCCCCGAGGATGGCGCGTTCGAGCATCGCATGCAGGAGGCCGAACTGGACTATGTCGCCAGCTCGACCGCGATGCAGACGGCGATTGCGGAGAATTATGTGGGGCTGCCGCTCTAGGCCCCCGCAAGCTGGGGGCGATTTGCCAGCAGGTGATCAACCACCGACGGGTCGGCCAGCGTCGACGTGTCTCCAAGATTGCTGACGTCATTCTCGCCGATCTTGCGCAGGATGCGGCGCATGATCTTGCCCGATCGGGTCTTGGGCAAAGCCGGGGCGAACTGGATCACGTCGGGGGTGGCGATGGGGCCGATTTCCTGGCGCACCCATTTGATCAGCTCGGCGCGCAGCGCGGCGTCGGGCTCGACCTCGGCATTGGTGGTGACGAAGGCGTAGATGCCCTGGCCCTTGATGTCGTGCGGCATGCCGACGACTGCGGCTTCGGCGACCTTGTGGTGGGCGACGAGCGCGCTCTCGATCTCGGCGGTGCCCATGCGGTGGCCAGAGACGTTGATGACGTCGTCGATGCGGCCGGTGATCCAGTAATAGCCGTCCTCATCGCGGCGGCAGCCGTCGCCGGTGAAATAGCGGCCGGGGAAGGTACTGAAATAGGTCTGGAAGAAGCGGTCATGGTCGCCCCACACCGTGCGCATCTGGCCGGGCCAGCTGTCGGTGATGACAAGGCAACCGTCGCCTGCGCCCGTGATCTCGTTCCCGTCATTGTCGAGCAGGGCGGGCTGGACGCCGAAGAACGGCTTGGTCGCCGAACCAGGCTTGAGCGCAGTCGCGCCGGGCAGGGGGGTGATCATCGCGCCGCCGGTCTCGGTCTGCCACCAGGTATCGACGATCGGGCAGCGGCCCTCACCGACCACGCGGTGATACCATTCCCATGCCTCGGGATTGATCGGCTCGCCGACGCTGCCGAGCAGGCGCAGGCTGGTGCGGCTGGTGCGCTTCACCCACTCATCGCCCTCGCGCATCAGCGCGCGCAGGGCGGTTGGGGCGGCGTAGAAGATCTCGACCTTGAACTTGTCGACCACCTGCCAGAAGCGGCTGTGGTCGGGGAAGTTGGGGACGCCCTCGAACATCACGCTCGTCGCGCCATTCATCAGCGGGCCGTAGACGACATAGCTGTGCCCGGTGACCCAGCCCACATCGGCGGCGCACCAGTAGATCTGGCCGGGGCGGTAGTCGAAGACATATTCGTGCGTCATCGCGGTCCAAACCGCATAGCCGCCGGTGGTGTGCAGCACGCCCTTGGGCTTGCCGGTCGATCCTGAGGTATAGAGGATGAACAGTGGGTCTTCCGCGCCCATCGCCTCGGGCGCGCAGTCGGCGCTCTGGCTGGCGGCTTCGGCCCAGTCGATATCGCGGCCGGCGACCATCGGCACATCGGCGTTGGTGCGGCGGAGCATGATGACGCGCTCGACCCCGGGGCAGCGCGCGAGGGCGGCATCGACATTGGCCTTGAGCGGGATGCGCTTGCCGCCGCGTAGCCCCTCGTCGGCGGTCAGGACGATGCGGCTGTCGCAATCCTGGATGCGCCCGGCGAGCGCGTCGGGGGAGAAGCCGGCGAATACGATCGAATGGATCGCGCCGATCCGCGCACAGGCGAGCATTGCCACCGCCGCCTCCGGCACCATCGGCAGGTAGAGCGTCACCCGCTCGCCGCGCTTCACCCCCTGTGCCTTCAGCAGATTGGCGAAGCGGCAAACATCGGCATGCAGCTCGCGATAGGTGATGGCGCGATGCGGCTCATCCGGGCTGTCCGGTTCCCACAGGATCGCGGTTGCGTCGCCGCGCTCGGCCAGATGGCGGTCGAGCGCGTTGGCGCTGATGTTGAGCGTGCCGTCGGCGAACCACGCGATGCCGAAATCGGCCTCGTCGAAGCTGGTTTCCTTGACCCGCGTAAAAGGCGTGATCCAGTCGATCCGCTGCGCCGCCTCACGCCAGAAGCCCTCGGGATCCTCGACCGAGCGGCGGTACATCGCGTCATAGCCGTCCGCATCGACCAGCGCGCTTGCCGCCCATTGTTCGGGTACCGGGAAGATCGTCTGGGCCATGTCACTCTCCTGTCTACGCCGCGCGTTTGCTATCCGCGTTAGCGCATCGGGAGCGACAGGTCAGTCCGACTTTTGTCGTAGATTCATGCTCAGTCGGCAGCTTCAGCCGCCTTTCGCGCGGGAAGCCAGCCATTGGCTCTGATCCAGCTGGAAAACAGCCGGGGCCAGGCCGCGACCGGTTCGCCCGGCTTGCCCAGCCCCCAGCTATGCCCGCCGCGCTGGAACAGGTGCATCTCCACCGGCCGCTTCGCCGCATGCATCGCCGCCGCGAGCCGCAGGCTGTGCGCGACATCGGCGGTGGGGTCGTCAAAGGCATGGGCGAGGAAGATCGGCGGCGTCGTGGCGGTCACCTGTGCCTCGACCGAATAGGCGTCGCGCCAGTCGGGCAGCTTGCTGACATAGCGGGCCGTGCGCGTCGTATCGATCGGCGCGCGCATCGAAACCACGGGATAGATCAGCCCGGCGAAGTCCGGCACCGCGCTGGTCGTGTCCACCTCGTCGATCGCCGGGTAGAAATCATGCGCGCCGCGCGTCGCGAGCATGCCGGCAAGATGGCCGCCCGCGGAGAAGCCGATCACGCCGATCCGCTTGGGATCGATCCCCAACGTCTTCCAGTTGCCGCGCAGCAGCCGCATTGCGCGCTGCCCATCCTGAAACGGAACCTCCGAACTCCATCCGTCGCCGGGCAGGCGATAATAGAGGACGAAAGCGGTCACGCCGCGCTCGGCCAGCCACTGCGCAGTGGGCATCGCCGCGCTGCCGATCTGGATGCGGAAATAGCCGCCGCCGCCGATCACGAGTACAGCCGCGCCGTTCGGTTTTTTCGGCCGCACGACGACCATGCGCGGCACGGTGACGTTGGAGACCGATCCGGTCGCCGCGCCCTCGCTGCCGATCTTCTCCGGCCCGGTGACGGTGCCGCTGCCCGGCATCGCGCCGGGCCAGAGGTTGATCACCTCGCTCCGCGCCGAAACCGGGGCTGCGACGAAGAGCAGGACGAGGGCGGCGACCCAACGCATCAGAACGTCTTCCCGATCGAGGCGTAGAGGTAGCGGCCATAGGGGACGTAGAGCGACCCGAGATAGCCATCGGCGATTACCGGCGGCTGCGTGTCGAACACGTTGCGCGCGCCGATGCGGAAGCGCGTGTCCTCCAGCGGCCCCTTGCGGATGCGATACTGCCCATAGAGGTTGAAGAACGCCTTGCCCTCGACCTTGTACGGGTTGCCGGCCGTATCGAGGAAGTTGGTGTCGTACACGGTGCCGATGTAATTACCGAATGCACCGATCTGGAAGCCCTTGTGGCTCCAGGTGAGCGATCCGGTGACGCGCCACTTGGGTCGCCCGCGCTGCTCGATCAGGTCGCTGGCGTCGGTTAGCGGGGTGGCGGCGTTGATCTGACCCGCTGCGCGCGCGTCGAACAATGCCTGCACCGCCGGCGGCGTCTCGCGCGAGAATTTGGTCAGGCGCGCGGCGTTCAGCGCCACGTCGAACCGGCCGATGTCGGTGCGGACATTGTAGAGCAGCGCCAGATCGACGCCCTGAACCGTCTGGGGTAGCAAATTGACGAACTGGTCGTTGATCCGCGTGACCGCCCCTACCGGAGCCAGTCCGGTGCCGGTGAACACCGGCGTGTCGTCGGCGGTGGGGGCGGAGCGGATCACGTTCGGGTTGCTCGATCCCTGGAGGCGCAGCAGATAGTCCAGAACCAGCGCATTTTGCGCGCCGAACTGGCCGACGATGCCGGTCTGCTGGATCGACCAGAAATCGGCGGTCAGCGTCAGGCGGCCGAGGCGGCTGGGGATGAACTTGGGCTCGATCACCGTGCCGACGGTCCAGTTGGTGCTTTCTTCCGGCTGCAGGTCGGGGTTGCCGCTGATGAAGATCGAATAGCTGATGCCCCGGCTGCACGCGCCGAAATTCGCAATCCGCGCGGCGCGCAGGTCCGCCTCGCACCGGTAGTAATCTGTGTTCGAGTTAAGCCGCGAATAGGCGACCGTCTTGGTCTGCTCCAGGTTCGGCGCGCGGAAGCCCTGCGACCAGGAGCCGCGCAGGCGCAGGCCATCGACGATATCCCATGCCGCCGCCACCTTGGGCTTGGCGACCGATCCGAAGTCCGAATATTCCTCGGCCCGGCCTGCGATCTGCAGGTCGAGGCGGTGGACCAGCGGTACGTCCATTTCGGGCGACACCAGCGGCACGGCGAGTTCGGCATAGGCCGACAGCACGGTGCGGCTGCCGAACACCGAGGGGGTCGGGCTGACCGCCGCGACGTTGGACAGGTTCGTGTCACCCGTCACCATGTCGGTAAAGGTGATCTGGCCGTTGAGGTTGGGATCGCGAATGTCCTGCTGCGTTTCGCGCCGACCCTCGACACCGAATGCGATGCCGACGCCGCCGCCGGGCAGGTCGAACAGGCTGGAATTGGACAGTTTGAAATCGCCGAGCAGCAAGGTCGTCTTGGACTTGCGGACGAGGTTAAAGCTGATCGCGTCGATCGTCGCCTGGCTCGCCGGCGAACAGTCGCCGAGCGACGGGGTGGCCGAACAGCCGCCGCTGAACGGGTTGTAGGCGTCTGGCGTCGACAGGGCGAGGTTGCGCTGAAGCGCGGTCATGTCGATCGCGTTGGAGCTGTCGCGCGCCTGCGCCTCCGAATAGAGGATGCCGGTGTCATAGTCGAAGCTGCCGATCTTGCCGCGCGCGCCGAGCAGGAAGCGCGACTGCCAGTTTTCGACATCCACGATCTGGTTACCCGCATCGACGAAGCGATAGGTGGTCAGGCGCACGGGAAGGCCGGCGGCGGGGACGTTGGTCAGGCCGGCGATGCGGTTGGGGTTGGTCTGGCCATTGGCGAAGGTGACCGGGCCGAACGGATTCCAATAGTTGCTCGCCGGAATCACGATCGCATTGAGGTTGATCGTCGGAGGCTGAATCCGCTGGGTATGGGCGAGGTAATAGCCAAGCTCGGTATAGAGCTCGACCGCGTCGCTCACTTCGTAGCGGCCGGTGAAGAAGGCGTTGTAGCGGTTGAACGACGGCGTGACGGTGGTGCCGGGGCGCGTGTCGAACCGCTCGCTGCGCAGCGTCGATGCGGTCGCGCGGGTGCCGGTGCCGTAGCAGACATTGCTGTTGATCGTGACCGCGCAGCCGGGGTTGAGCGACGACTGGGTATGGAATGCCCCCGCTGACGAGGTCAGTGCCTGATTGCCCGGGCTGCGGCGGATCGTGCCGGGGCCGCCGACGACCGCGAGGTTTGCCCAGGGGCTCTGCGTTGCGCGGCCGTCCGCCGCCAGGTTTCCGGCATAGGCCGGGTCATCGGCGAAGAAGGACAGGAGATTGTCGGTCGCGGTATAGGGCTGATCTTCCGCGAGCTGCGCGGTGCGGCGGACATAGTTGACGAACAGCGAGAAATTGCCGCGACCGCCCGCGAAGTTGTGCCCGACCAGCCCGGTGCCCTCAAACTCCTTGCGGTGCGTCCCCTCGGCATAGCCGTAGCGCAGGTCGAGCCGCGCGCCGTCAAAGTCGCCGCGCGTGACGGTGTTGACCACGCCGGCGACTGCGTCCGCGCCGTAAATGGCGGCGGCACCATCGCGCAGGATCTCCAGCCGCTCGATCCCGGCGACCGGTAGCGCGTTGGAGTTGTAGCCGAGCACGGGCACGTTGCCGTCGCCCGCCTGGCTGGTCGGGTGGCTGACCATGCGGCGGCCGTTGAGCAGCACCAGCGTGTTGCCGACGCCCAGATTGCGCAGGTTGATCGAATTGACGTCGCCGCGCGCGGCGTTGCTGGTCTGCGGGTTGTTGGCTTCGTTGAAGGTGACATCGCCCGCCTGCGGGATCGACCGGATCAGGTCATCGCCCGACAGCGCGCCGGTCGCGTCGATCTGAGCGCGATCGACCACGGTGACGGGAAGGGCGGTGGTGATGTCCTTGCCCTTGATCTGCGTGCCGACGACGACGACCTCCTGCGGAGCCTCATCCGTCGAAGGCGTGCCGGGTAGCGCGTCCTGGGCATGGGCCGGCAGCGCGATTGCGAGTGCGGCGAGCGCGGTGCCGGTCGCGAGCGCGCGGAGGCTGGTGCGGTTGGTCATGGTCTTCTCTCCCTGTTCCCGGGAAGGCGGCTTCGATGTCCACTCTTCCCCAATGCCCTTGATCAGTCCGGATCGGTCTCGGCGGCTGGCCGCGCCGGGCCGGTCGGCGCATCACCCGACAGCGCGCGGTCGAGCGCGTCCTTGTCGAGTGCATTGTCCCAGCGCGCGACGACCACCGTCGCGACCGCGTTGCCGATGAAATTGGTGAGGCTGCGGCACTCGCTCATGAAGCGGTCGATGCCCAGGATCAGCGCCATGCCCGCAACCGGCACTGACGGCACGATCGACAGCGTCGCGGCCAGCGTGATGAAGCCCGCGCCGGTAACCCCAGCTGCGCCCTTGGACGAGATCATCGCGATCAGCAGCAGCGCAATCTGGTCGCCGAGCGACAGGTCGACATTGCACGCCTGCGCGATGAACAGCGCTGCCAGCGTCATGTAGATATTGGTGCCGTCGAGGTTGAACGAATAGCCCGTGGGCACGACCAGCCCGACGACCGACTTCTCGCAGCCCGCGCGCTCCATCTTGTCCATCAGGCTGGGCAGCGCGCTTTCGGACGAGGAGGTGCCGAGCACCAGCAGCAGCTCGGCCTTGAGATAGCGCATCAGCCGGAAGATCGAGAAGCCTGCGAGCCGCGCGACGATCCCGAGCACGACGACGACGAAGATCAACGAGGTGAGGTAGAAGGTCGCAACCAGCCCGGCCAGATTGGCGAGCGATTCGATGCCGTATTTGCCGATCGTGAAGGCCATCGCGCCGAATGCGCCGACCGGGGCCGCGCGCATCAGGATGCCGACCAGCCTGAACACCACGAGGCCAACCCGCTCGAGCATGTCGCGCACGGGTGCGGCGGGTTCGCCGACCATCGACAGCGCGATGCCGAACAGGATTGCGACGAGCAGCACCGGCAATAGCTGATCGCCGGTCAGCGCGGAGACCAACGTCGTCGGGATGATCGCCATCAGAAATTCGACGATGCCGCTATCGTGCGCCTTGGCGACATAACCCTCGACCGCGCCGGTATTGAGCGTGGCGGGGTCGACGTTCATGCCCGCGCCGGGCTGGACGGTATTGGCGACGATCAGGCCGACGACCAGCGCCAGGGTCGAGAAGAACAGGAAATAGGCGAACGCCTTGCCCGCGACGCGGCCGACCGAGCGCAGCTCGGTCATGCCGGCGATGCCGGTGACGAGGGTGAGGAAGATCACCGGGGCGATGATCATCTTCACCAGCTTGATGAAGGCATCACCCAGCGGCTTGAGCGCTTCGCCCACGCCCGGCCAGAAGAAGCCGACGGCAATGCCCGCTGCGATCGCGACCAGCACCTGGACATAGAGCTGGGTCCACCAGCGTCCGGGCTTTGCGGGCTCCGCCGCGTAATCGAGTGCAACCGCCATCAACCATCCCCTCATGCGCGCCTTGATTGGCGCGTCTGGCTATAGTTGCGATGAGTATGACTGCGACAGTGGCGATGATGAAGATGTGCGAGAGATCGTTTAATATCAGTTAGTTGAACGCAACTTCCAAAGCGCTTTCACGAAAATATGTGCGCATTTTCGCTCATTGTATTTGCAAAATGTGTGATATCCCGCGCGAATGGAGATAGGGACGACTCGATTATCGCGCCGCTTGGCGCTGCTTGCTGCGATCGGGTTGGTGCTCGTCGCTGCCGTCGGACTCGGCGCGTCGCGCTGGGCGCGGGGGCAGGCGGTGGCGGCGACCGATACGGCGGCGGCCGAGCTGGCGCGCGCCAATGCCGGATTGCTGACCAGCGAGTTGCAGAAATTCCGGCTGCTGCCGCTCGTCCTCACCGAATATCCCGATGTGTCGGCGCTGCTCGAAGCGCCCTCGGCTGGCGTTGCGGCACGCGTCAACGCGCGGTTGGAGCTGCTCGCCGAGCGCACTGACGCGGCGGCAATCTATGTGATCGATGCACAGGGGAAGACGGTCGCGGCCAGCAACCACCGTCTGTCGACCAGCTTTGTCGGCCAGAACTACGGGTTCCGCCCCTATTTTCGCGACGCGCTGCGCAACGGGAGTGCGGAGCTGTTCGCGCTCGGCACGGTCAGCGGCGTTCCAGGACTTTACCTGGCTCAGCGGATCGGCACTGCCGCCCGCCCGTTGGGGGTTGTCGTGGTCAAGATCGAGTTCGAGCGCGTTCAGGCACAATGGGCCGCGCAGCAGGGCGCAACGATCGTCACCGACCGGCATGGCGTTGTCATCGTCACCAACCGCTCCGACTGGCGCTTCCGAACGCTCGCGCGGCTGTCTGCCGCCAGCCGTCAGGCGATCCGCACCACCCGCCAATACGGCACGCTAGCGCTCGACCCGCTGCCGCTGACCATCGATGGGGCGGATGCGCGCGCGGGCGAGGCGACGGGCGACAGCCGCATCGCTTCGGTCGCCGCCCCGCTCGCCGGCGCGCGGCTTCAGGTGCTCATGCCGCTGCGTCCGGCGCTTGCCAGCGCCAACGCCAATGCGCGGCTGGTGACGCTCGCCGCGCTAGTGCTGATCGTCGGGGCGCTGTTGCTGCTGTGGCGCGCGCGCGAACGGCAGCTGTTGCAAGCGGCGGCCCGTACCGCGCTGGAAACCCAGGTTGCCGAGCGGACCGCCGAGCTGCGCGAGACAAACCATCAGCTCGAGGCGGAAAGCGCCGAGCGCGCGCGCGCCGACCAACGTTACCGCGCCGCACGCGAGGAGCTGGCCCAGGCCAGCCGCCTCGGCTCGCTGGGTCAGATTACGGCGGGCGTGGCGCATGAGATCAACCAGCCGGTGGCGGCGATCCGTACCTTTGCCGACAATGCCCGCCAGCTGCTGGACCGCGGTGAGGCCGGGCGTGCCGCCGACAATCTTGGCCGGATCAGCGCACTGACCGAACGGATCGGAGCGATCACGGGCGAGTTGCGCAGCTTCGCGCGGAAGCGCACGCCCGATAT
Organism: Sphingomonas sp.; assembly: GCF_030145815.1. GTDB lineage: Bacteria > Pseudomonadota > Alphaproteobacteria > Sphingomonadales > Sphingomonadaceae > Sphingomonas. The sequence goes on along the minus strand of NZ_JAIXHL010000026.1, from coordinate 19,784 downwards.
CGGCGCGGTCGAAGTGGGGTCGGCGATCGAGTCCGTGATGCTATTGATCGGTGATCGGGTGCGTGCGGCCGGGGTCAGGTTGGAGCGCAGTGGGGACCCGATGCTTCGCGTGATCGCCGATCGTGTGCGGCTGGAGCAGATTCTCATCAACCTGGTCCAGAACGCGCTTGACGCGCTTGGTGGACGGTCGGACCCGCGCATCTTCATTTCGGTTGACGGGGAGGGGGATCGCGCGCGGATTACGGTCAGCGATAATGGCCCGGGCGTGCCGCAGGACCTGCGCAACCAACTCTTCACGCCATTCGTCACCGGGCGGGACGAGGGGCTGGGCCTTGGCCTTGCGATCTCCCGCGACATCGCGCGCGATTTCGGCGGCGAGCTTACGCTGGCCGAAGGCGGGGAGGGCGCGCGGTTTGAACTGACGCTGTTGCGCGCATGATCGCCGACCCGAACCAGATCGTGTTCTTCGTCGATGACGATGCGGCGCTGCGCGAGGCGAATGTCCAGACGCTCGAACTCGCGGGACTGCCGGTGCGCGCGTTCGACGATGCCGCGTCGCTGCTCGCCGCAATCGGGCCGGAGTGCGACGGCGTGGTGGTCAGCGACATCCGCATGCCGGGAATGGACGGGCTCCAACTCTTCGCGCGGCTCCGCGCCGTGGATGCGGAGCTTCCGGTCATCCTGATCACCGGCCATGCCGATGTGCCAATGGCGGTCGGCGCGCTGCGCGACGGCGCATTCGATTTCCTGCCCAAGCCCTTTGCCGCCGATCACCTTGTCGCGGCGGTGCGACGCGCCCTGGCGCATCGCCGGTTGATCCTCGACAATCGTGCGCTCCGCGCTGCTGCCGCCAGTCCGCCCGACAGCCCCTTGATCGGCGACAGTCCGGCGATGGTGCGGTTGCGCGAGAGCGTCGCGCAGGTCGCCCGCGCGGAGGTCGATGTGCTGATCGAGGGAGAAACGGGCACCGGCAAGGAACTGGTCGCCGCCATGCTGCACCGCGGCTCGCCCCGCGCCGCGCGCGCCTTTGTCGCGGTCAATTGCGCTGCGCTGCCCGATGTGCATGCCGAGATCGAGCTGTTCGGCCATGCCGCCGACGCGGTGCCGCATGGCCGGTTCGAGCGGAGTGGACGGATCGAGGCGTCGAGCCGGGGCACGCTGTTCCTCGACGATATCGACGGCATGCCGCTGGCCGTCCAGCCGCGCTTGCTGCGCGTGCTGGAGGAGCGTGAGGTGTTGCCCGTAGGTGCCGAGCGGCCGATCCCGCTCGACTTGCGCGTCATCGCCTCGGCCAAGCGGGACCTGTTGACGCTGGCGCAGCAGGGGGCGTTTCGCAGCGACCTGTATTTCCGGCTCAACGTAGTGCGGCTGTCGATCCCGCCGCTGCGTGAGCGGCGTTCCGACATCGGCCAGCTGTTCGCGGCGTTCGTCGCCGAGGCGGCGGCGCAGACCGGGCAGGCCGGGTTCCGCATGACCGACGCGATCCGCCGCCATCTGCTCGACCATGACTGGCCGGGCAACGTCCGGGAGCTTCGCAATTTCGCGTTCAGCGCGGTGCTGAACCTGCTCGATGGCAGCGGCCCGTCGACGGCGCACCAGACGCTGCCCGATCGCGTCGCCGCCTATGAGGCGATGCTGTTGCGGGAAGCGTTGGAAACGACGCGCGGCAATGTCGCGCGCGCGATCGAATTGCTCGGCGTCCCGCGCAAGACCTTTTACGACAAGATGGCGCGGGCGGGGCTTACGGCGGGTGCGTTTCGGCGGCGCTAGTTCGGGTGGGTCTGGAGTTGCGGCTGAGGGAGCAAGAGCTTGATCTGGTTGCCGATCGCGCCGACGACGCGCAGCCATGTCTGTTCCAGCGTGGTCAGATCCATGACCGGTTTGAACTCGGTGACCGCGAAATTGTAAAAATCGGTCTTGATCGTGTCCGAAAGCATGACGGGGGTCAGCTCTTGGCGAAGCGTTTGCAGCAGCCGCCATTTCCGGCGCTGCAAGGCCCAGCGCTGCAAGATACGATCGAGCTGCTGCATCGCCAGCGGGATGCCCGAGGGGTCATGCACCTCGGCAAGCAGGGTCTCGGCCCGCTCCAACGCGTCGAAATAGAACTCGTCGTAAAGCGGATGATCCTCAAGCTGCTTCAGCGCCTGCTGCTTCTGTTCGACAAGGCTGAGATGGCTGCCAATCCCTTTGCTCGCGAATTTGAAATTCTTGTCGCCGCGCCAGCCATCGACCGTGCTGCGCATGCGGCTGACCAGGGTGGAGGCGTGTTCGCCCGTGCCGCTGCTCTTGAAGGGCCCGAGATCCTGGTTGCTATAGTCAGTCTTGGTCGACCGGGGGCCATCCGCCTTTGGCTTCTTCTTGGGCTGGCTGAACACCGTCCAGACTTCGTTCTTCCCTCCTTCCAACACGCTGTGGGCGGCGACCATCTCGCACAGGAAGGTGGCGTTGGCATTGTCGGTCAGGTTACCGCCATTGGTGGGGATGGCGGTCACGCGATAATGGACGAAGAACGGTCCCTTCTCGCCCTTCTTCTTCGCCCGCAACTCCCTGCGCGTGTTGGCCTTGAGCTTCCCTTCGGCGGTGATCTTGTGCTCGCCATTGGCCGATGAGGTGATCGGGAACAGGTTATAGACCTCCCCGACGCCTCCCAGATTGTCATTGAGCAAATGGCCCCGGATAAAGCCCTGACCGTAAGTGCTCTTCAGGCGCGTATACATCGCCTTTTGCTGTTTGGCGCTGTCTGGGGCTGTGCCGGTGATGGGATCGGTGACATCGATCCAGGCATCCGCGACCCTGCCGACCGTTTCGGTCTGGATGTTCCCCTTCGCGTCCTCATAGCCGACCGACTGGGTTTTGTATTTGACCTCGCTCTTGCGCTGGATAACTGGCTGGCCACGTCCGGAAAGCTGCAGCGGGGCGGATTTCTGCAATCCCGTCTTCCGCTGGATCAGCATGTGCGTGCGCGGGCTTTTGCCCAGCACTGCAGCCAATTGCATCAGATGGGCCGAGGGCGGTGCCGACACGCGCTGTGCCGTGGGGGCAGTGCTGGCGGAACGGCGTCCGTCACGGGCGGCGAATTGCTGCGTCAACGCTGCTTCCCCCTCAATCTGACACAGGGAAAGTAGCAGGCCTGCCCGGGTCGATCAAATCGGAAGCGGAGCCAGTTGGTACGGGCGGGGGGACTTGAACCCCCACGGGCCTTGCGGCCCAACGGATTTTAAGTCCGGTGCGTCTACCATTCCGCCACGCCCGCGCGCGGCTCAGGCTCTATCGGGGTCTGGGCGGGCTGCCAAGCGCTCACACGTTGAGGCGCAGGCGCATTTCCTTGCCAGGCTTGAAATAGGGGACGCGCTTGGCGTCGACATCGACCGCCTCGCCCGTGCGCGGGTTGCGACCGGTGCGGGCCTCGCGTGCGCGGGTGGAGAATGCGCCAAAACCGCGCAATTCGACACGGCCGTCCGCCGCCAGGCGCGCGGTGATCTCTTCGAAGAAGATATCGACGATCCGCTCGATCTCTCGCGCCGACAGGTCGGGATTGTCCGTCGCCAGCATCTGTACGAGTTCAGAACGGATCATGTGCGTCCCCATGTTCGCGCTGCGGCGCCGTGCTGCCAGCTGCGACTGATCCGAGGGTTTACGCGGGGTGTGGGGGTGGCGGCAACACAATCTTGCTCACCATGCCCGAAATTTGAAATAATTAGCCGAACCTGTTGAAATGATTGGAAAGGGGCGGGCGCCGAAACGCCCGCCCACGGTCCAATTACTTCTTCTCTTCGCGCGCCTTGAGGGCTTCGCCGAGAATGTCGCCCAGCGACGCGCCCGAATCGGACGAGCCATATTGCGCAACCGCCTGCTTCTCTTCGGCGATCTGCATCGCCTTGACCGAGAAGGTCGGCTTCTTCGAACGGTCGAGGCCGGTGACCATCGCGTCGAACTTCTGGCCGACCTGGAAGCGCTCGGGGCGCTGCTCGTCGCGGTCGCGGCCGAGGTCGGTGCGCTTGATGAAGCCGGTGACGCCATCGTCGCCAACCTGCACTTCGAGGCCCGCGTCGCGGACTTCGAGGACGGTCACGGTGACCACCTCGTTCTTGTTGACGCGCGAACCTGCGCCGCCGGCTGCCGGGCTCGGCACGCCGCCACGCTCAAGCTGCTTCATGCCGAGGCTGATGCGCTCCTTGTCGGGCTCGATCGCCAGGACGACGGCCTTGACCATCTCGCCCTTGCGATGCAGCGCCAGCGCGTCTTCGCCCGAGATGCCCCAAGCGATGTCCGACATGTGGACCATGCCGTCGACGTCGTTGTCCAGACCGATGAACAGGCCGAATTCGGTGGCGTTCTTGACTTCGCCCTCGACCTCGGTGCCGACCGGATGGGCCGCCGCGAAGGCTTCCCACGGATTCTGCTGAGCCTGCTTGAGGCCGAGCGAGATGCGGCGCTTTTCCTGATCGACCTCGAGCACGACGACATCGACTTCCTGCGAGGTCGAGACGATCTTGCCCGGATGGACGTTCTTCTTGGTCCAGCTCATTTCCGACACGTGGACCAGGCCCTCGATGCCGGCTTCCAGCTCGACGAACGCACCATATTCGGTGATGTTGGTCACGCGACCCGACAGCTTCGCGCCGACCGGATACTTGCTGCCTGCGCCATCCCACGGATCGCTCTCAAGCTGCTTCATGCCGAGGCTGATGCGCTGCGTGTCGCGGTTGATGCGGATGATCTGAACCTTGACGGTGTCGCCGATGTTCAGGACTTCCGACGGGTGGTTGACGCGCTTGTAGCTGAGGTCGGTGACGTGCAGCAGGCCGTCGATGCCGCCCAGGTCGACGAACGCACCGTAATCGGTGATGTTCTTGACGACGCCGTCGATCACCTGACCTTCGGCCAGGCTCAGGATCAGGCCCGAACGCTGCTCGGCGCGGTTCTCTTCCAGAACGGCGCGGCGCGAGACGACGATGTTGCCGCGCTTGCGGTCCATCTTCAGGATCTGGAACGGCTGCGGCAGGTCCATCAGCGGCTGAACGTCGCGGACCGGACGGATATCGACCTGCGAACCGGGCAGGAATGCCACGGCGCCCGACAGGTCGACGGTGAAGCCGCCCTTGACGCGGCCGAAGATCACGCCCTCGACGCGGTTGCCCTGCGAGAATTCGAGCTCCAGCGTGTCCCATGCGGCTTCGCGGCGGGCGCGGTCGCGGCTGAGCATCGCTTCGCCGTTCGCATTCTCGACGCGGTCGACATAGACCTGGACTTCGTCGCCGACCTTCAGGTCAGCCTTCTGGCCCGGCGCTGCGAATTCGCGCAGCGGCACGCGGCCTTCGCTCTTGAGGCCAACGTCAATGACGGCGAGGTCGTTTTCGATGCCGGTGACGGTGCCGATGACGACGCGGCCTTCAAAGCTTTCTGCGCCGCCGAGCGTCTGGTCGAGGAGCGCGGCGAAATCGTCGCGCGTGGGGTTTGCCGAAGTGGCCATAAAAGGGTTCAGTCCTAACTATCGTTTTTCCGGCCGGCTGGTTGGATCCAGCGGTCTTTGAGGCCGAAACGCCGCGGCGGCCGAACGCCGGTCGCGGCATTCGTTGAACGGCCCGAACGAAGGGACTGACGCTCTTTCTGGAAAAGCGAAAACGGCGCTGGGGCATTGTGCCCCGCGCTTCCCTCCGCAAGCACCGCTCGCAGAACGGGCGCGCCATAGACGGGAACGGCCCGAAAGGCAAGGATGTCCGGTGATCCCGGAAGTGGGGGCTGCTCACCCTTTGTTTACCGCGCGCCGTCATGATGTCGATCGAATACAACCTGTGGGGGAGAGGGCGTATGGTAGCGGTAACCGTGCCGGCCAGCGGCGTGCGGGGGCGCGTCGTGGCATCGATACCGGGGCAGTATGAGGTCGTTCGCGACGACCAGCGCGGCGTGATCCGCATCAGCTGCACCGGCCTGCGCTTGGGCGAAGAGGTCGATCGCTACCTTGCCGTTCTGGAGCCGATCGTGGCCGACATGCGTGCCTGCCATGGCCGCGTCCGCGTGCTCGCCGATCTGCGCAATGCGCCGATCCGTACGCAGGAGGCGGCGGACAAGATGCGGGCGGGCAATCTGCGCCTGTATCGCACCGGCGACCGGATCGCGCTGATCGTCGAATCCAGCCTGCTCAAGATGCAGCTGCGGCGGACTTTGGTCGAATATCAGAACATCTTCGTCTCACCCAATGCCGCCGAAACCTGGGTGACCGCAGACGTGTAAGGGGATGCCCGCCGCCCCCGTGGAGGGGGGGGAGTGGGGACGGCGGGCAAACGGGTTGAGCTTCAGGCGCTCCACGCCTGGAACGGCAGGTCGAGATCGTCGGCGACCGCCTTGAATGCAATCTTGCCCTGATAGACGTTGAGGCCGTTCGCCAGATGCGGGTCGGCGGCCATCGCCTTTTCGGCACCGAGATTGGCGAGCTTCATCACGAACGGCAGCGTCGCGTTGTTGAGCGCGAAGGTGCTGGTCCGCGCGACTGCGCCCGGCATATTGGCGACGCAATAATGGATCACGCCATCCACTTCATAGACCGGGTTCTCATGCGTGGTGGCATGGCTGGTCTCGAAACAGCCGCCTTGGTCGATCGCGATGTCGACCAGCACGCTGCCGCGCTTCATCGTCTTGAGCATCTCGCGCGTCACCAGCTTGGGCGCCGCCGCGCCGGGGACCAGCACCGCGCCGATCACCAGATGCGCGTTCGCCACCGCCGCCGCGATCGCCGCCTTGCTGGCATAGGCGGTCTTGATCTGGCTGCCGAAATGCATGTCCAGTTCGGCCAGGCGGGTGTTGTTGATGTCATAGATGGTGACGTCGGCGCGCAGCCCGGTCGCCATCTGCGCCGCGTTGATGCCCGACACGCCGCCGCCCAGGATCGCGACCCGCGCCGGAGCCACGCCGGGAACGCCGCCGAGCAGCACGCCGCGTCCGCCCTGTTCCTTCTCCAGGTAATGCGCGCCAACCTGAACCGACATCCGGCCCGCGACCTCGCTCATCGGCTTGAGCAACGGGAGCGAGCGATCGTTGGCGGTCACGGTTTCATAGGCGATGCAGGTCGCACCCGACTTCATCAGCCCCTCGGCCTGCGGCTTGTCGGCGGCGAGGTGGAGATAGGTGAAGAGGGTGTGGCGCGGTTCGAGCAGCGCGATCTCGCTCGCCTGCGGTTCCTTGACCTTCACGATCATGTCGCTCTGCGCGAACACTTCGGCCGGGGTGGCGACGATCCGCGCGCCGGCCGCGATGTAATCGGCGTCGCTGAAATCGATGCCCATGCCGGCATTGGTCTGGACGACCACCTCATGCCCGGCGGCGGTCAGCTCGGCGACCAGCGGCGGGGTCAGGCCCACGCGATATTCGTGGTTCTTGATTTCCTTGGGGACTCCGACGCGCATGGACACTCTCCGACCTGGTTTTCTGTTTCGCCGCGACCGTAGCGCAAGTTGCCACTGCAAATCCCTGCAAAGTCATGCGCTGTTCAACGTGATGACGCATGGTTATGTTGTAGAGAGTCGCAAAACTGGATTTTCGTGCAACATGGATCGAATCGACGGAGCAATCCTGAAACTACTCGCCCAGAATGCGCGCGCGCCGGTGAATCAGGTCGCTGCCGAGGTCGGGCTGTCCCCCTCTGCCTGCACCCGGCGCATTCAGGCGCTGGAGGCGTCGGGGCATATTCAGGGCTATGCCGCGCGGCTCGGGCTGCGGCGGCTGGGCTACAGCGTCACGGCGTTCGTCGACATCACGCTCGGCACCGAAGTGGACGAGGATCTTGCCCGGTTCGAGGCGGCGGTCGGCCAGATCGACGGGATCGTCGAATGCGCCTTGGTGTCGGGCGGCTATGACTATCGGCTGAAAGTGCTGTGCCGCGACCTCGACGATTACGAACGGCTCCACCGCGAAAAAATGGGCCGGCTGCCGGGTGTGGTGAAGATAAGCTCCAGCTTCGTCCTGCGCTCCGTCCCGACGCGGAGCGAGGCGGATGCGCTGTTCGCTGGTGCTGGATAGACGGTTCCGGGGCGTGCAGTTGCAGGCCCATGCTGCACATGCTAACCGCCCGCGCTGTTTCAACGGACAGGCATTGGTCTAATGACCCCTCGCTTCCTCGCCACGGCATGTAAATGTTTCCCGTGAGCGAGCCCCACGGAAGCCGCGACCCGGCCGCCGACTCGACCCCCACCGACCAGCATCACCCGCATGGCCGCGAGGCCGCGCTGTGGAAGCTCGCGGTCGGCGCGATCGGGATCGTGTTCGGCGATATCGGCACCAGCCCGCTCTATGCGTTCAAGGAAACCTTTGCGGGGCATCACCCCCTCGCGCTGGACCAGGAACACATCATGGGCGTGATCAGCCTGATGTTCTGGTCGATGATGGCGGTGGTGACGTTGAAGTATGTCACGATCATCATGCGCGCCGACAATAAGGGCGAGGGCGGGAGCCTTGCGCTGCTCGCGCTGATCAACCGATCGAGCGGGCAGAAGAAGTGGACCGCCGGCATCGTGCTGCTGGGCGTGTTTGCGACGGCACTGTTCTACGGCGACTCGATGATCACGCCGGCGGTGTCGGTGCTCTCGGCGGTCGAGGGCATCGCCGTTGCCGCGCCGCAATTCTCCGGCTGGATCCTGCCGATCGCGGTCGGAATTCTGGTGGCGCTGTTCTCGATCCAGCGGACCGGAACGGCGCGGGTCGGTGCGATGTTCGGACCGATCATGCTCGGCTATTTCGCCGTCATCGCGACACTGGGCACGCTCAGCGTGATCAAGACGCCCGAAGTGCTGTGGGCGCTGCTGCCCAGCTATGCGGTGAATTTCTTCGTTATCGACGGCTTTGCCGCGTTCCTCGCGCTCGGCTCGGTCGTGCTCGCCGTGACCGGCGCTGAAGCGCTCTATGCCGATATGGGTCATTTCGGGCGCAAGCCGATCCGCGTGTCGTGGCTATGGTTCGTGCTGCCCGCGCTGATGCTCAACTATATGGGGCAGGGCGCGCTGCTGATGCGCGACGCCAGCGCGTTGCAGAGCCCGTTCTACCTGCTCGCGCCCGAATGGCTGCGGCTGCCGCTGGTCGGAGTCGCCACCATGGCCGCGATCATCGCGTCGCAAGCGGTGATCACCGGTGCCTTCTCGGTCACGCAGCAGGGCATCCAGCTTGGCTTCATCCCGCGTCTGCGGATCAGCCATACCAGTGCGGCGACGGCGGGGCAGATCTACATTCCGCTGATCAACTGGGCGCTGATGATCGCGATCATCTTGCTCGTGCTGACCTTCCAGACCTCGTCCAACCTCACCGCCGCCTATGGCATCGCGGTGACCGGCGCGATGTTGATCGACAACTTCCTGATCGCGGTCGTGCTGTTCGGCCTGTGGAAGTGGAAGAAGCGCTATGCGGTGCCGCTGCTCGCGCTGTTCTTCGTCGTCGATCTCGCCTATTTCAGCGCCAATCTGACCAAGGTACCCGATGGCGGCTGGTTCCCGCTGCTGGCGGGCGTGGTGATCTTCACGCTGCTCACCACCTGGTCCAAGGGCCGTCGCCTGATGGTCGAGCGGATGCGTGAGGCGGCGATGCCGATCAAGGTGTTCATCCAGTCGGCCGCGAACTCGGCGACACGGGTGAAGGGCACGGCGGTGTTCATGACCTCGACCCCCGAAGGGGTGCCGCACGCACTGCTCCACAACTTGAAGCACAACAAGGTGCTGCACGAGCGCGTGATCCTGCTGACGGTCAAGATCGCCGACCAGCCCTATGTCGACGACAAGGACCGCGTGAAGCTCGACGATCTGGGGCAGGGGTTCCATCGCATGAAGATCCTGTACGGATTCATGCAGGAGGCTGATGTGCCGGCGGCGCTGCAATCGTGCAGCACGTGTGGCGGGGCGTTCAACATGATGGACACCAGCTTCTTCCTGTCGCGGCAAACGCTGTTGCCGTCGGAAAATCCGGGAATGCGGATCTGGCGCGAAAAGCTGTTCGCGTGGATGCTGCGCAACGCCGAAAGCGCGATGGAGTTCTTCCGCCTGCCCACCAACCGCGTGGTCGAGCTCGGGAGCCAGGTGGAGATTTGACCGGGGCAGCGCCCGTCATCGTCTCGGCGCTGTTCGGGCGGCAGGATCAGGCGCTCTTCGATGCGTTGCGCCGCGCGCATTTTCCGCCTGAGCGCAATGTCCTGCCCGCGCATCTGACGCTGTTCCACCATCTGCCGCCGTCGGTGCTGGACGAGCTCAAGCATCGCCTCAACGCCGCCACGCGCGGGGTGCGTGCCCCGGTGGCGCGCGCGGCGGGGCTGATGTCGCTGGGGCGCGGCGTCGCGGTGCGGATCGACTCGCCCGATCTGGCCATGATCCGGCGTGACCTCTGCGACGCGTTCGCAGGGATGCTGACGCCGCAGGACGCAGGCGGATGGCGTCCGCATGTGACGATCCAGAACAAGGTCGCGCCATCGCTGGCGAAGCTGTTGCTCGATGCGCTCGGCAAGGAATTCCAGCCGCGCGACGTAGAGATCGCCGGGCTTGCCGCCTGGTATTATCGCGGCGGACCGTGGGAGCTAATTTCCCGGCACATGTTCGCTTGACCGGCTCGAAAACCCTGCCTATGTGCGCCCCTCTCGCCCGCCCGGTCACGGCGCGGGTCGCCTTGGTAGGGCGGAGTAGCTCAGTTGGTTAGAGCACGGGAATCATAATCCTGGGGTCGGGGGTTCAAGTCCCTCCTCCGCTACCATTTCGATCATCGGTGCCGAAGAGAAATGCTGCGCGGTACCGCGCGGGCAGACCATCGGGCGCGCCCTGGGCACACACCAGTTCGTTATGAAGACGAACAGCTCCGCTGCTGCGTGGCTTTGTAAGTATCGTCATACTGCATTTCTACAGTGGTTTGAATAAATCTGCGCAATTGCAACGATGTGTAGCCGATTGTTACGCCTCGCCACTGCGACCGCAAGTCCGTCCTTCCCTATATGAATGACAATATTGGAGGTTTCCGCCGAAGATCTGCGGGAAGCTCACGGCATCCATATGCCCGGGTGAGGACAAACGATCATGGCTAAGACGGCATTCCTGCTTTTCGCTTCGTATCTGGCGCTTTCCACTCCGGCACTTGCCGCGAGCGATACTTCTCCGCCGACGGACAGTGCGACGGAGACCGAAGCACAGGCACAGGACAAACCCGCGCCAAAGGCTCAGGAAGTCTTCTCCACCGGCGTGGCCAAGGGCCGCGATCGCCTGGACAGTGCGACATCGACCAGCGCGCTGCGCGGTAACGACGTCCAGAAGCTGGGGCTGCGCCCGCTCGGCGAAGTGCTGCGCACCATGGCGGGCCTGCGCGTCGCGACCAGCATTGGTGAGGGCAACAACAACTACACGGTGCGCGGCCTTCCGCTCGCTGCTGGTGGGTCGAAATACATGCAGATCCAGGAAGACGGTCTGCCGGTGCTGGAATTTGCCGACCTCTTTAACGTTGGTGCCGATGTCTATCTGCGCAACGACCTGAGCGTCGCGGCGATCGAATCGATCCGCGGCGGCTCGGCCTCGACCTTCGCGTCCAACTCGCCCGGCGGCCTCATCAACGTGCTGTCGCGCACCGGCGATGTCGAAGGCGGCACGATCCAGCTTTCGACCGGCCTCGATTATGACGAAAAGCGAGTCGATTTCAGCTATGGTGCCAAGCTGGGTGAAAACACCCGCTTCCACATCGGCGGCTTCTATCGCTCGGGCGAAGGGCCGCGCAACATCGGCTTTGACGGGTGGAAGGGCGGCCAGATCAAGGCCAATATCACGCACCAGTTGAGCAACGGCTATGTCCGGCTGTATCTGAAGGTTCTGGACGATCGCTCGCCAACTTTCGCGCCCTATTTCGCCAACATCACCGGCACCAACGCTGACCCGGTCATCCGCAGCTTTCCCGGGTTCGACCTGCGCCGGGACTCGGTGCTGTCCTCCTATCTCGGCCCGGTCGTGACGCTGGACCAGAACAACCAGCCCGCAGCCCTGCCCATTGCCACGGGCCAGAGCGCGGAAAGCCGGTCAATCGGCTTTGAAGGCCAGTTCGAGATCGCCGGTTGGACGATCACCGAACGCATGCGTTACTCGGTCAATCGCGGCGATTTCAGCCGCGCCTTCCCCAACGTCGCCAACACCGTATCGGCCTTTGCCGCCGGCCAAGGTGGCGCCGGCGCGACCGCGCGCTATGCCAGCGGCCCGCTGGCGGGGCAGGTCATCAGCCCCACCGCCAACATCAACGGCAATGGCCTGCTTTCGCTTTACTTCGTGTCGTTCGTCCGCGCCCGCTCGCTCGACAATTTCACCAACGACATTCGCGGGTCGAAAGTGTGGGATCTGTCGGGCGGCAAGCTGACCACGACGCTGGGCGCCTATTACGCGACACAGGACCTCAACACCACTTGGCTGCACACCGCGATGAACGTCGACGTCAATGGCGACAATGGCACCGCGATGGTCGACATCTTCAACGCCGGCGGCGCGCCGCAGACGCTGAACGGCTATTACGCCTTTGCCCGCGCCAGCAGCCTGTTCCGCCGCGCGTTCGACGTGAATTACAAGGTGTTCGCGCCCTACGGCTCGGTCAACTTCCACGTCGGCAAGCTCGCGGTCGGCGGCAGCGTCCGGTATGACAAGGGCAAAGTGCGCGGCTCACTCGTCGGGGCGGACCTGAACAACGGTAGCGTCGGCCTGATCACCTATGACATCAACCGCGACGGACTGATCAACCCGGCTGAAAATCGGGTGGCCTATCTGCCCTTCACTCAGCCGGGGGCGGTCAATTACGACTATGGCTATGTCAGCTATTCGGCGGGCGTGAACTACCGCGTGGCCGAGCCCTTCTCGGTCTTCGCCCGCTACAGCAAGGGCGCCCGCGCCAATGCCGACAAGGTGCTGTTCACCCCGCTGATCAACAACGCCACCGGCGACATCCGCAGCGAGCGCGACAAGCAGGATGAGGTCAAGCAGCTCGAAGGCGGCTTCAAGTTCCGCAAGGACGGCTTCACGCTCAACGGCACCGCGTTCCGCGTCACCGCGGCGGACCATAATGTCCTGAACGGCGCCGCCAACCGCACCGACCGCAGCTATCGCGCGACCGGCGTCGAGCTGGAAGGCGGCATCCAGCGTGGCCCGTTCAGCTTGATGGCTGGCGCGACCTATACCAAGGCGAAGATCACGCAGGATCTGCTCGAACCGACCCTGACCGGCAAGGTGCCGCGCCACCAGCCCGACTGGACGCTCACCGCTACGGGCTCAGCCGATCTGGGCCGGGCGACCGTGGGTGCGAGCGTGGTGACGATCACCAAGAGCTTTGCGCAGGACTCGAACCTGCTGGTCATGCCCGGCTTCACCACGGTCGATCTGTTCGCGCAGGTGAAGCTGTTCAAGGGCGGTAGCCTGGCGCTGAACGTCAACAATGCGTTCGATACGCTCGGGATTTTCGAAGTGAACCAGGCCAGCGTGCCGGCCAATGGCATCGGCTTTGCCCGCGCCGCAAACGGTCGGACGATCTCGGGGGCGCTGCGCATCGACTTTTGAAGATCAACGCGGCGCGGGTGGCTGGCCTAGCCCCCCGCGTCGCGGATCGCTTCCATCGCGACGAAGGTCGATGTGCTCGCGACGTGCGGTAGGCTGGAGATGCGTTCGCCCAGCACTTCGCGGTAGCGGCGGATATCCGCGGTCCGGACCTTGAGCAGATAGTCGAAGCTGCTGGCGATCATGTGGCATTCCTCGACCTCAGGGATGCGCAGCACCGCGGCGCGGAACGCCTCCAGCGCATCCTCGCGCGTGTCGGACAGCTTCACCTCGGTAAAAGCGATATGGTCGAGGCCGAGGCGGGCGGGATCGACGATCGCACGGAAGCCGCGGATCACGCCGCTGGCGAGCAGGCGTTTGACGCGCACCTGACACGGCGTCTTGGACAGGCCGACGCGCGCGGCGAGGTCGGTGATCGAGATGCGGCCATCGACGCGGAGGGTTTCGACGATCTTGCGGTCAAACGGGTCGAGATCGCTGTGTTCGAGCGTGTGGGCGCGCATTTCGTCTGCCAATCCGTAAAAATGAAGGCGAAACGCCAAGCATAGTGCGTGTCAAAAGTCCATCTGCCGCATCATCCTTTGATAGGATGGCGGCATGACCCAGCCTTTCGCCGATTTCGCCCCGCCCGTTCGTCCCGCCACCCCGCTGCGCGCCGCGATCACCGCGGCATATCGTCGGCCGGAGCCCGAATGTCTCGCGCCGCTGATCGAAGCGGCAACGTTGCCCACAGGCGTGCGGGAAGCGGCGAAGGCGACCGCGACCGGACTGATCACCGCGCTGCGCGCCAAGCACAAGGGCACCGGGGTCGAGGGGCTGGTGCAGGAATATGCGCTGTCGAGCCAGGAAGGCGTGGCGCTGATGTGCCTCGCCGAGGCATTGCTGCGCATCCCCGATGCGGCGACCCGCGACGCGCTGATCCGCGACAAGATTTCGGACGGCGACTGGAAGAGCCATGTCGGCGATGGCCGCTCGCTGTTCGTCAACGCAGCGACCTGGGGGCTGGTGGTCACCGGCAAACTGACCGGGAGCGTCAACGATGCGGGACTCGCCGCCGCGCTCACCCGCCTGATTGCGCGCGCGGGCGAGCCGGTGATCCGGCGCGGTGTCGACATGGCGATGCGGATGATGGGCGAGCAGTTCGTGACTGGCGAGACGATCGCCGAGGCATTGAAGCGCGCCCGCCCGCTGGAGGCGCGCGGCTTCCAGTATAGCTATGACATGCTGGGCGAAGCGGCGACGACGATGGCGGACGCCGACCGCTATTATCGCGATTACGAAAACGCGGTGAATGCGATCGGTACGGCGTCGGCGGGGCGCGGCGTGGTCGGGGGACCGGGCATTTCGATCAAGCTGTCGGCGCTCCACCCGCGCTATGCCCGCGCGCAGGCGGGGCGGGTGATGGCCGAGCTGCTGCCGCGGGTGAAGGCGCTGGCGGTGCTGGCTAAGTCCTACGACATCGGCTTCAACATCGATGCGGAAGAGGCCGACCGGCTGGAGCTGTCGCTCGACCTGCTCGAAAGCCTCGCGCTCGACCCCGACCTCGCGGGCTGGGACGGGTTGGGCTTCGTGGTGCAGGCCTATGGCAAGCGCTGTCCGTTCGTGATCGACTGGATCATCGACCTTGCCCAGCGCGCCGGGCGGCGGATCATGGTGCGGCTGGTCAAGGGCGCCTATTGGGACGCGGAGATAAAACGGGCGCAGGTCGATGGGCTGGCTGACTTCCCGGTCTATACCCGCAAGGTGCATACCGATGTCGCGTATATCGCCTGCGCGCGGAAACTGCTCGCGGCGAAGGCCCATGTCTTCCCGCAATTCGCGACGCATAATGCGCAGTCGCTGGCGACGATCTACCATCTGGCCGGGCCGGACTTCACGATTGGCGACTATGAGTTCCAGTGCCTGCACGGCATGGGCGAGCCGCTGTATGACGAGGTCGTCGGCAGCGATAAGCTGAACCGCCCGTGCCGCATCTATGCGCCGGTCGGCACGCATGAGACGCTGCTCGCCTATCTCGTCCGCCGCCTGCTCGAAAACGGCGCGAACTCCAGCTTCGTCAACCGCATCGCCAATCCCGAAGTGTCGATTGCCGAGCTGGTGACCGATCCGGTCGAGGTCGTGACCGCGATGGATGCGCCGGGGTCGAAGCACCCGATCATCGCGCTGCCCCGCGACCTCTATGGCGCGCGGGTCAATTCGGTGGGGATCGACCTGTCGGATGAGACGGCGCTGGTCGCGCTTGGCGATGCGTTGCGCGAGAGTGCCGAAATCGGCTGGCTCGCCCAGCCGGCAAATGGTGAGGGCAAGTCGCGCCCGGTAGCCAACCCCGCCGACGCGCTCGACATCGTCGGAACGGCGGTCGAGATGAGCGAGGCAGCGGCAGTGCAGGCGGTCGAAACCGCGCAGTCGGTCGCTGCGGACTGGGCCGCCGTGCCGGTCGCCGAGCGCGCTGCGTGCCTCGATCGTGCGGCGGACCTCATGGAATCGCGCATGCAGCTGCTGATGGGGCTGATCATGCGTGAGGCGGGCAAGTCCGCGCCCAACGCGATCGCCGAGGTGCGTGAGGCGGTGGATTTCCTGCGTTACTATGCGCAACAGGCGCGCGCGACGCTGGGTGCCGCGCATGTTCCGCTCGGCCCGGTAACGTGCATCAGCCCGTGGAATTTCCCGCTGGCGATCTTCATCGGTCAGGTCGCGGCGGCGCTGGTCACCGGCAACCCGGTCCTCGCCAAACCGGCCGAGGAAACCCCGCTGATCGCCGCGCAGGGCATCGCGATCCTGCACGCGGCGGGCATCCCCGCCGATGTCGTCCAGCTGGTCCCCGGCGATGGCCAGATCGGCGCGGCTTTGGTCGGTGCGGCGGGCACGCAGGGGGTGATGTTCACCGGATCGACCGAAGTCGCACGGATCATCCAGCGGCAGCTTGCCAAACGCCTTGCCAGCGACGGCACGCCGATCCCGTTCATCGCCGAAACCGGCGGGCAGAATGCGATGATCGTCGACAGCTCGGCGCTGGCCGAACAGGTCGTCGCCGATGTCATCGCGTCGGCCTTTGACAGCGCGGGGCAGCGGTGTTCGGCGCTGCGCGTATTGTGCCTGCAGGAGGATGTCGCCGACCGCATTCTGGCAATGCTGAAGGGCGCGCTGCATGAGCTGTCGATCGGGCGCACCGACCGGTTGGCGACGGATATCGGCCCGGTGATCAGCGCCGAGGCGCAGCTCAACATCAACAGCCATATCGAAAAGATGCGCCGGATGGGCCGCCGCGTCGAACAGATCGAGCTGGCGGGCGAGACCGGGCAGGGGACGTTCGTGCCCCCGACGATCATCGAGATCGACGCAATCGCCGACCTGCAGCGCGAAGTGTTCGGCCCGGTGCTGCACGTGATGCGCTATCAGCGCCGCGATCTCGACCGGGTGATCGATGCGATCAACGCGACGGGGTATGGCCTGACCTTTGGCCTGCACACCCGACTGGACGAGACGGTCGAGCATGTCACCCAGCGGGTCGAGGCGGGCAATCTCTACATCAATCGCAACATCATCGGCGCGGTGGTCGGCGTGCAGCCGTTCGGTGGGCGTGGCCTGTCGGGCACCGGGCCGAAGGCGGGCGGGCCGCTCTATCTCGGGCGGTTGGTCAAGGCGCCGACGGTGCCGGCGGACCTTGCCTCGTCCGCGTCCGATCCGGCGCTGCGCGATTTTGCGCTGTGGCTGGGTGAGGGTGGCGATTGTGCGCGGGAAGCGGGCGAGGCGTCCCTGCTAGGGGCGCAGCTGGAGCTGCCGGGGCCGGTGGGCGAGACCAACCTCTACACGATCCACCCGCGCGGCCGCGTGCTGCTGCTCCCGCAAAGCCGCGCGGGGCTGATCGCCCAGCTCTGCGCC
This sequence comes from Sphingomonas sp., assembly GCF_030145815.1. GTDB lineage: Bacteria > Pseudomonadota > Alphaproteobacteria > Sphingomonadales > Sphingomonadaceae > Sphingomonas. The sequence continues at coordinate 2,370 of NZ_JAIXHL010000026.1, read as the reverse complement.
GTGCTCGCAACCGGCAACCGCGCGGTGATCGCCAATGCCGCGTTGCGCGTGGAACTGATCGGCGCGCCCGAGCGCGTTTTGCAGCGGATCGACTGGGTGGCCGACTGGCGCGTGGCCGGTCCCTATAGCGGCGCGCTGATCGAGGGCGACGCAACCGCGCGCCTCGCCGCGCTGGCCGACATCGCCGACCTGCCCGGCCCGATCGTGCTGGCACAGGCGGGGACGCCGCGACTGGACTGGCTGGTGGAGGAGGTTTCGACCTCGATCAACACGACAGCGGCGGGCGGCAATGCCAGCCTGATGGCGATGGCCTAACGCGGCGCGATTGCCAGAACGGGTCGCCATGCAGGATCGTCGAGCACGCTTTCGGCGAAGAATTGCGCGCCCGCCTGGGTCAGGTGGACACGATCGGCCGACAGGATGCGGCCCCGTGCGTCGAACACCGGCAACCCGCCATGGCGGCGCTGCATGATGCCGAGCAGGTCGACATAATGGTCGTGCGGGACCAAAGCGGCATAGATGGCGTTGTCTGATACGGTCTTCGGCAGCAGCACGGCGCGGACGCCGGGGCGCTGGGACATGGGCACGCGCATCCAGGCGTTGAGATTATACCCGAAATGCTTGGGACCGATCAGCAGCCACCCCTTGTCCGCGAGAATCGCGTCCCTCGCGGCGGCGGAGGTCTTGCACCCCAGCGGCGCGGACGTCGAGGCGACGAAGATCACCGCCTGCGCATCCGTGACGAGTTGGCGGGTGGTGGCCGGCGCGCGGGACAGCGCACACAGATTGGCGTCGGTGCGATAGACGATCTCGAAGCCGTCGAAGCGTTTGCTTTCGACCAGCATGTTGACCATGTCGCGCGCCATGCTGTTGCCGATGACTAGCAGATTGGGGCGCGCGGGATCGTCGAACCGGTCCGTCTGAAAGCGGAAGGCCGCGTTGTTATAGGCGGCATAGTCGCCCGCGCCGAGGCCCATTCCCGGCACACGCTGCGGTACCCCGGACGTGATCGACACGGCGAGGGCTGCCGCGCCGGTGAGTGCGGTGACGGCAATGCCGAGCGTCAGGAACGGGCGGCGCGGCCACCGGCGCGCATCTCGGAACGGCTGTTCGATCCAGCGCCAGCTCGCAGTTCCGATGGCCAAAGTGGCTAGGGTTAGGGCGGCCATTACATCCGCGCTTGGCGGTGTGACGCTGATCGCCCGCGCGAAGGCGAACAGCGGCTGGTGCCAAAGATAGATGCTGTAGCTGGCGAGGCCAACCAGCACGAGCGGTCCCCAGCCCAGCACGCGCTGCGCCAATCCGCCAGCGGTGCCGTGGCGCAGGATCAGCGCGGTTCCGACACAGGGCAGCAGCGCGCGCCAGCCGGGATAGGACGCGGTCTCGTCGATCAAGATCATCGCGCCGAGGATCATCGCCAGCCCGGTGAGCGCGAGCACGCGCGCGACCCGCTCGGGCTGGGGCGTCTGTGGCAGGCGCCACGCGGTCAGCGCGCCGAGCAGCAATTCCCAGGCGCGGGTGTGAATGAGGTAGAAGGACGCATCCGGCTGGCGCGCGGACAGGACCACGCTGAGCAACAGGCTGATCGCGATTCCACCCGCCAGCATCGGCGCGAACAGCCGGGGCCGCCGCCGCAGCACCAGCAGCGCCAGCAACGGATAGGTGATGTAGAATTGCTCTTCGACCCCGAGGCTCCAGGTGTGGAGCAGCGGTTTGAACGTCGCGGCGAGCTCCCAATAACCGCTGGTCAGCGTCAGCAGGACATTGTTGGCGAAGAACAGCGTCGCGACCGCGCTTTGGCCCAGATTCTCGTAATCGTCGGGAAGCAGCAGCCAGTAGCCGACGATCAACGAGAGCGCGACGACCGGGATCAGCGCAGGCAAGATGCGGCGCGCGCGGCGTTCATAGAAATGCGCGAGCGAGAAGCTGCCATCCGCCACGCCATCGGTGATGATGCGCGAGATCAGGAAACCGCTGATCACAAAGAACACGTCGACACCGACGAACCCGCCGGGCAGGGCGGAGAGCCCGGCATGGTGCAGCACCACGCCCAGCACCGCCACGGCGCGCAGCCCGTCAATGTCGTTCCTGCGCTCCATCGATCTTCCGGTTTGCGTAATCTGCGCCGCTCATGGCCCGGCGCTGCGTCGCGGCGCAAGCCCGGCTTTGCAGCGCACCAATCGCTTTGTGTTGGCCGTCGCGGCCGTCGCTGCTAGCCGCACAACAAAATACGGGAGCGAAAGATGCAGTTCGATATCGTGATCGTGGGTGCGGGGCATGGCGGGGCACAGGCGGCGATCGCGCTGCGGCAGGCCAAGTTCGAAGGGACGATCGCGGTGATCGGCGACGAACCCGAGCTGCCCTATGAGC
>NZ_JAIXHL010000025.1 GCF_030145815.1 Sphingomonas sp. | reverse complement strand
CGTTTCCATCGACAGGTCTAATCCGGCATAGTGCTTCATGGCTGCTTCCTTCCTTCAGGCTTCGAGAACCAGAAGTGTGCGCCGCTCAGCCGGCCCGAGGAAGCAGCCACAAATTACACGATGACTGAACCACCACTGTTGCCCGGCTGCGTCACTCCCGCTGCCAAATCGGCATCGGGGCTCGATTTCCGCTGTCCTACACGGCCCGGCTCTGCCATCCTTGCTGCACGACATGCGAAACGGAACCTCCGCGCTGCACACCGGTTCGGCCACCCATGGCCCGCTGTCGCCCGCGATAGTGTCAAGCTTGTGTGAACTTCCGCGCCGCGCTCTCACCGGATCGCGCGCGGATTTCCATGACGTTTCAGGCCGAGAAAGGACCGCATGAGCCGCAAGCCCGTCCCCGCCCAGCAAGGTCAGCGCGCCCGCGTGGAGGTCAATTTCGACCGCCCACAACTGCTCCCGCAACTGTTCGGCGAATATGACAGCAACATCCTCGCGCTCGAGGAGCGGCTCGGCGTCTATATCCATGCGCGCGGCCAGCGCGTGGTGATCGAAGGCAGCACCGAAGCCGTGGCCCATGCCCGCGAAGTGTTGATCGAATTGCACAGCCGGGTAATCCGGGGCGAAGCGATCGACACCGGCCTGATCGACGCAGTGATCGCGATGGCGACCGAACCGATGCTCACCGGCATCGTCCGCGCCGAGAATGACGAGGGCGCGGCGCCGCCGATCATGATCCGCACGCGCAACAAGACGATCGTCCCGCGCTCGCTGACCCAGACGACGTACATGCGCGCGCTGATCTCCAACGACATCATCTTCGCGCTCGGCCCGGCGGGGACCGGCAAGACCTATCTCGCGGTGGCGCAAGCGGTGGCGCAGCTCATCACCGGATCGGTCAAGCGCCTGATCCTCTCGCGCCCGGCGGTCGAGGCGGGCGAGCGGCTTGGCTTCCTGCCCGGCGACATGAAGGACAAGGTCGACCCCTATCTGCGCCCGCTCTACGACGCCCTCTACGATTGCCTCCCGGCCGAGCAGGTCGAGCGGCGCATCGCCAGCGGCGAGATCGAGATCGCTCCGATCGCCTTCATGCGCGGCCGCACCCTCGCCGACGCCTTCGTGATCCTCGATGAGGCGCAGAATACCACGCCGATGCAGATGAAGATGTTCCTCACCCGCTTCGGCCAGAACAGCCGCATGGTGGTGTGCGGCGACCCCAAACAGACCGATCTGCCCGGCGGCCCGGGCGCGAGCGGCCTCAACGACGCAGTCAACAAGCTGGAGGGGATCGAGGGCATGGCGTTCGTCCGCTTCGGCATTGGCGACGTCGTTCGCCACCCGATCGTCGGCCGCATCGTCGATGCGTATGAGAACGAGCATGCTTGACGTTGCCGTCCAGACCGAACCCGGCTGGCCCGACCATGACTGGGACGCGATCGGCGCGAAGGCCGCCGCCGCTGCGGTTGCGCAGACGCCTTATGGCTATCTCGCCACCAGCGACGCGGCGATCGAGGTTGCGGTGCGCCTGACCGACGATGCCGAGGTGCATCAGCTCAACGCGCAATACCGGCAAAAGGACAAGCCGACCAACGTCCTGTCCTTCCCGATGATCGAGCCCGATTTGATCGAATCGCTGACGCAGAACAGCGACGATGGCGAGGTGATCCTGGGCGACATCATCCTGGCGCATGGCGTCTGCGCGCGCGAGGCCGAGGAAAAGGGCTTCACGGTCGAGCAGCATGCCACGCACCTGATTGTCCACGGGGTGCTGCATTTGCTAGGTTACGACCATCAGGGGGATTCCGAAGCCGAGGCGATGGAGTCGATGGAGCGCGCCGCGCTCGCAACTCTGGGGATCCCTGACCCCTATCTGATACGCGAGGAATGAACGCCAACATGACGGACGGCCCCAGTAGCAACGGGAACGGCGACAGTAGTAGCGAAGGCGGAATATGGCGCGGCCTTCGCGCGCTGCTCTTCGGCGAAGAGCAGAACGAAACCCTGCGTGAGCGCATCGAGGATGCGATCGATGAGGCCGATGGCGACGGCAAGCCCACCAAGGGCGACCTCTCGCCGCTGGAGCGCAAGATGCTCCGCAACCTCCTGCATTTTGGCGAGCGTGATGCGGGCGATGTCGGCGTGCCGCGCGCCGACATCATCGCGGTCGACGAAGCGACCAGCTTTGCCGAACTGGTCCAGATCTTTGCCGAGGCGGGGCATAGCCGCCTGCCGGTCTATCGCGAGAAACTCGACCGCGTCATCGGCATGATTCACGTCAAGGACGTGTTCGCCGTCCTCGCCGCCGGGGCCGGTCCGCCGGCCAAGATCACCGATCTGATGCGCCAGCCGCTCTATGTCCCGCAATCGATGGGTACGCTCGACCTGCTCGCCCAGATGCAGGCCAGCCGCACCCACCTCGCCATCGTGCTCGACGAATATTCGGGGACCGAGGGGCTGATCACGATCGAGGATCTGGTCGAGGAAATCGTCGGCGAGATCGACGACGAGCATGATGACGCGCCCGAAGCCTTGTGGGTTCCGCTCGACAATGGCGGCTGGGACGCCGACGCCCGCGCCGAACTGGAGGATGTCGCCGCCGCGATCGACCCGCGGCTGGGTGAGGTCGAGGAGGATATCGAAACGCTCGGCGGCCTCGCCTTCATCCTCGCCGGCCATGTGCCCGAAGCGGGCGAATGCCTGAAACATCCGAGCGGCTGGACGCTCGAAGTGCTGGAAGCCGACACCACCCGCGTCCGCCGCCTGCGCCTGCACCCGCCCGAAGAATTAGCCGAAATCGAGGACTGAACCAGTGCGCCGCAAACTTCTGATCGCCACCGCTGCAATCGTCGCCATCGGCGGAGGCACCTATTGGTATCTGTCGCGTCCCGATGTCGCGCAGTACAGCCTGAGCGACACCAGCGGCGTGCGCCCCAAGCTGGTCGCGCCGCGCGAACAGACCATCCCGACGGTCAAAATCGCCGATGCGGTCGGCTGGCCCGCAGGCGCGAAGCCGGTCGCGGCCAAGGGGCTGGCGGTCAACGCCTTTGCCACCGGGCTCGATCACCCGCGCTGGCTCTATCGCCTGCCCAATGGCGACGTGCTGGTCGCCGAGAGCAACTCCCCGCCGCGTGAGGAGGGGGGCATCACCAACTGGGTGATGAAGAAGCTGATGAACCGCGCCGGTGCCGGCGTTCCTTCGGCCAACCGTATTACCTTGCTGCGCGATGGCGATGGCGATGGCGTGGCGGAGGCGCGCTCGGTGCTGCTGACCGCCGACAATGGCCTCGATTCGCCGTTCGGCATGGTGCTGGTCGGGGAGACGCTCTATGTCGCCAACCACAATGCGCTGATCCGCTTCCCGTTCAAGCCGGGCGAGACCAAGATCACCGGCAAGGGCGAGAAGGTCGTCGACCTGCCCGGCGGCGGCAACCACTGGACCCGCGACGTGATCGCCGGGCCAGAGGGCAAACTGCTGGTCAGCGTCGGATCGGCGTCGAACATCGCCGAGAAGGGGCTGGACGTCGAAAAGAACCGCGCGACGATCCTCGAGGTCGATCCGCAGGCGAAGCGCTTCCGCATCTTTGCCGCAGGGCTACGCAATCCGATCGGCCTCGCACTACACCCGGAAACAGGCCGGCTATGGACCGTGGTCAATGAGCGCGACATGCTCGGCTCGGACGGCCCGCCCGATTATCTGACGCAAGTGACGATCGGCCAATTCTTCGGCTGGCCGTGGAATTACTGGGGCGGCTATGTCGATGAGCGCGTCCAGCCTGAGCGCCCGGACCTGCGCGAATATACTGCACGACCAAGCTACTCGATGGGGCCGCACACCGCCCCGCTCGGCCTCACCTTTGCCACCGATGTGAAGCTCGGCAGCGGCTTCGCCAAGGGCGCGTTCGTCGGCCTGCACGGGTCGTGGAACCGCGTCCCCGCCTCGGGCTACAAGGTCGTGTTCGTCCCGTTCGGCGCGCGCGGCCTGCCTGTCCCCGACGCCAAGCCAGTCGATGTCCTCACCGGCTTCCTCGACGCCAACGGCAAGGCGCAAGGACGTCCGGTCGGCGTGACGGCGGATCGCACCGGTGCGCTGCTGGTCGCGGACGATGTCGGCAACACGATCTGGCGGGTGAGCGCTCCGGCTCAGTAATCGGCGGCGGCGTAGGACAGGTCGGCATAGCCGGCCTGCTCGCCCCAGCCGGTGTCGGTATCCGCCACCGCCTCGCTCGCGCGGAGTTCGGCCTGATAATCCGGGACGCCGCCGGATGGCGCCAGCGGAAGCATGCCGGTGACGGTGTAATGCGCCGCAACGGTACCGGCGCAACTGCCCAGCCCGCCGGTGGCGAGCAGCGCGACAGCAATCATAAGCCAGGGGCGGGGCGATCGGTTCATCGCGTGTCTCCTCGCCGCAAAAAAGCACGAGGGCCAAGCGCGGTTCCCTATTTCAATAGCTTGGGCGCTTCCTGCATCAGCTTCTCGCGGATCTTGCCCGCAAACAGTGCCAGCATCGGTGGCAGATCCACCTCGGCATGAACGTGCGCGTCATGGATTTCCAGCCGGCTGGCGACGGTCTGTCCGAGTGCGGAAACGGTGAAGTGCAGCGTGTCGCCCTCCCAGCGCTCGTCCACCGTGCCGCCGCCGGGGAACATCGACCCTATCTTGCCCACCCCGCCCGCAATCCGCGCCCGCGCCGCGTCACGGCCAAGCTTGTGGGGGATATCGACGATGACGGGTTCAGGCATGATGGTTCCTCTGGTGTAATGGCTACATAATACGCACCGCGCTTGTATCTGTCACGGTCAGGCGCGATAGCTGCGGGCAATGTTCGCCCTGCCCCGTCCCCGCCTGATCGCGCTGCTGACCGGCGCCGTCTCCGCCACCGCCTTTGCCCCGCTCGACTGGTGGGTCGCGGGGCTGGTGTGTTTCGCGATCCTGCTGCGCCTGACCCACGAGGCACCGAGTCTGAAGCAGGCGCTGTTGCGCGGCTGGCTGTTCGGGCTTGGCCATTTCACCGTCGGCAACAACTGGATCCAGCACGCCTTCACCTATCAGGACAAGATGCCGCCCGAACTCGGCTATGTCGCGGTGGTCCTGCTCTCGCTCTATCTCGCCGTCTATCCGGCGCTGGCGATGGGGCTGGCATGGCGATTCGGGCAGGGACGCAAGCTCGATCTGCCCTTCGTACTGGTTGCTGGCGCTGCATGGATCGTCGCCGAATATCTGCGCGCGGTGCTGTTTACCGGCTATCCGTGGAACCCGCTCGGAGTGATCTGGCTGCCAGTGCCAGGCGTAGCGCAGACGGCGAGCTGGATCGGCACCTATGCGCTGTCGGGCCTCACGATCGTAGTCGCCGGCGCGCTGCTGCTCGCCAGCCAGCGACACTGGCGCTTCCCCGCCGGGGTCGCGGTTGCGGTGGCTTTGCTGGCGCTCACCGGCATCGACATCCGCCAAACGCCCTCAGCGATCGAAACAGCCCGCCCGATCGTCCGGGTGCTCCAGCCTAATGTCGGGCAGGAAACCGTGCTCGACGGAACCTATGCGCAAAAGGCGCTGAGCGAGCTGATCCGCCTGTCCAACGACACCGCCACCATCCTGCCCGGCGGCCCGGTCCCGCGCCTGATCGTCTGGCCCGAAGGGACCGTCGATTACTGGATCGAGGAGGGCTATCCCGCCGCCTGGTATGCCAAGAATGATCCACGCACCGTCCGCGCGATGATCGCCCAGACCCTCGGGCCGAAAGACATCGCCCTGGTCGGCGGCAACGGCCTGTTGTTCAAAGGCGACGACAAGCTCGACGCCGCGACCAATTCTGTGTTCGCGATCGACGCCAGCGGCGCGATCCTCGGCCGCTACGACAAGGCGCATCTGGTCCCCTATGGCGAGTATCTGCCGATGCGCCCGATCCTCGAACCGATCGGCCTGTCGCGGCTGGTGGCGGGCGAGATCGACTTTGAGCCTGGCCCCGGGCCAAAGACGATGACCGTGCCCGGCTTTGGCGAGATCGGCATGCAGATCTGCTACGAGATCATCTTCTCTGGGCAGACGGTTGACCCCGCCAAGCGTCCCGCGATCCTGTTCAACCCGTCTAACGATGCCTGGTTCGGCGCCTGGGGCCCGCCCCAGCATCTGGCACAAGCGCGGATGCGCGCGATCGAGGAAGGGCTGCCGATCTTGCGCGCTACGCCGACGGGCATCTCCGCGATCATCGATGCGCGTGGCCGGATCGTTGCCGCAGCCGGCATGGGCGAAGCCAAGGCGATCGAAGCGCCGATGCCCGAAACCCTGCCCCCGACCCTGTTCGCGCGGATCGGGAACCTGGCGGCGGCACTCGTGGCGGCATTGTTGCTCGCCATCGCCATTGCCTTCCGCCGCTTCGCCCGCTAGGGCGGCGCGATATAAGGAAAGCTTTATATCTCTCCTTACCCCCAGCCGGGCATGGCAACGGCCCGGCCTTTTTTTGAGGAAAACCATGCGTTCCAGCTATCTCTTCACGTCCGAATCGGTTTCCGAAGGCCATCCGGACAAGGTTTCGGACCAGATTTCCGACGCGATCGTCGACCTGTTCCTGTCCAAGGACCCCGAAGCGCGCATCGCGTGCGAAACGCTGACCACCACCCAGCTGGTCGTGCTCGCCGGTGAAATCCGCGGCAAGGGCATCATGGACGAAGCCGGCAACTGGGCGCCGGGCGTCAAGGACGAGGTCGAAAAGGCCGTCCGCGATACCGTCAAGCGCATCGGGTACGAGCAGGACGGCTTCCACTGGGAGACGCTGCGCTTCGAGAACAATCTGCACCCGCAGTCGGCGCACATCGCGCAGGGCGTGGACGCCAGCGGCAACAAGGACGAGGGCGCGGGCGATCAGGGGATCATGTTCGGCTATGCCGCGAACGACACCCCGGATTTGATGCCGGCGACGCTCGACTATAGCCACAAGATCCTTGAGCGGATGGCCGCCGACCGCCATTCGGGCGCGGCCCCGTTCCTGGAGCCGGACGCGAAGAGCCAGGTCACGTTGCGCTACGAAGGCAGCAAGGCCGTCGCGTGCACCGCGATCGTCGTCTCGACCCAGCACGCCAAGGGCTATGACCAGGGCGAGAAGGAAGCCGAGCTCAAGGCCTATGTGAAGAAGGTCGTGGCGGACGTGATCCCCGCCGAGCTGCTCAGCGACGCGACCGAATATCACATCAACCCGACCGGCAGCTTCGAAATCGGCGGCCCGGACGGCGACGCCGGCCTGACCGGGCGCAAGATCATCGTCGACACCTATGGCGGCGCGGCTCCGCACGGCGGCGGCGCGTTCAGCGGCAAGGATCCGACCAAGGTCGATCGTTCGGCGGCGTACATCACCCGCTACCTCGCCAAGAACATCGTCGCAGCCGGCCTCGCCCAGCGCTGCACGATCCAGCTCGCTTACGCGATCGGCGTGAGCAAGCCGCTGTCGCTCTATGTCGACACGCATGGCACCGGCACCGTCGGCGACGACAAGATCGAGCAGGCGATTCAGAGCATCGAGAAGCTGGGCGGCCTCACCCCGCGCGGCATCCGCACGCATCTGAAGCTCAACAAGCCGATCTACGGCCCGACTGCGGCCTATGGTCACTTCGGTCGCAAGCCCGACGGCGACTTCTTCCCGTGGGAGCGCACCGACCTGGTCGAGGATCTCAAGGCCGCTTTGGCCTGATCCAACGCCCACAACGGCATGAAGGGGCGGCGGTCTGCGGATCGCCGCCCTTTTTGTTTGTGCCGCGCGGGGCTAGCGTGCGGCGATGAAGACTCTCGCCGATCCCGCCAGCATCCTCACCCGCGAGCTGGCGACGATCCGGACCGCGTTTCAGGTGCCGGACGGCTTTCCACCGGCTGTGCAGGCTGAAGCGGAACGCGCGGCAGGCCGCCTGCCGAGCGATCATGCCGACTGGACCGACCGTCCTTTCGTCACGCTCGACCCCGCTGGATCGACCGATCTCGATCAGGCATTCGCGATCGACGCCTCAGAGGGCGGGTTCATCCTGCATTATGCCATCGCCGATATCGGCTGGTTCGTCGATCCCGATGGCCCGATCGCCGACGAAGCGTGGCGGCGGGGCCAAACGCTGTATCTGCCCGACGGCAAGGCCAGCCTCTACCCGCCGGTCCTGTCACAGGGCGCTGCCAGCCTGCTGCCCGACGGACCGCGCCCGGCCGTCGTGTTCAGCGTGCGGGTCGATGCGGACGGCGCGGTTGCGCTCGACGCGGTTACCCGCGCAGTGATCCACAGCCGCGCCAAGCTCGGCTATGCCAGCGTGACCGACGCCGACCTGCCTGCAGGCTTTGGCGATTTGACCGACCGTCTGATCCGGGCGGAGGCGGCGCGCGGAGCGGCGCGGATCGATCCGCCGGAGCAGGAAGTGGCACATGACGCCGATGGCCGCCTGACGCTGACCTTCCGCACCCGCCACGCCAGCGAGGATCGCAACGCCGCACTCTCGCTCGCCTGCAACATGGCGGTAGCGCAATTGCTGATAGCGCATGGCACCGGCCTGTTCCGGGTGATGGACGAACCCGATGATCGCGCTGTCGCGCGGCTGCGGCTGACCGCGCGGGCGCTTGGAGTCGATTGGCCGGGCAGCGCGACGCTCACCCAGATCGAACGCACCCTCGACCCGGCGGACCCGCGCCAGGCGACGCTAATGCTGGCGATTCGCCGCGCGGGCAATGGCGCCAGCTTTCGTGCCTTTGCTCCGGGCGAAACGCCATGGCATGCCGCCGTTGCCGCACCCTATGTCCATGCCACCGCGCCGCTGCGGCGTCTGGCCGACCGCTATGTGGTCGAGGCGGCGCTGGCCGTCGCCAACGGTCAGGCGGTGCCGACGCATGTTGCGCAAGCGTTCCCACGCCTGCCCAAGGCCATGGCGCGCTCAGACAGCCGTGCCGGGCAGATCGACCGCGCCGTGATCGGAATGGCGGAAGCGGCTTTGCTGTCCGGACGCGAGGGCGAGGTTTTCGACGCCGTGGTAACCGGGGTCGAAGCGCGCGGCGCGGACATCCAGCTCTGCGATCTCCCGGTCACCGCCCGGCTCGCCCCCGCCGGCCTGACCCCGGGCGACCGCGTCACCGTCCGGCTCACCGGCACCGACGTCTCGCGCCGCAGCAGCGCATTTGCACTGGCCTCCTAGGCAAACCGCCGCGCGCTACGCAAAAATCCCTAGTCCAGTTAACCATCCTCCGCCCGCCCGTTCTAAAAAGATCGGGTGGAGACGCTGATGCAGACCGAAACGATCCTTTCCCCGGACTTGGCCGAGCCCGATTTCAACCTGACCATGGCGTTCCAGCCCGTCTGGGATGCGCGGTTGGGCGAGGTCTATGCCTATGAGGCGCTGGTGCGCGGGCCCAATGGTGAAACCGCACGCGCGGTGATCGATGCGATCAAGCCCGAGGACCGCTATGCGTTCGACCAGCAATGCCGTGTCGCCGCGATCAAACAGGCGGTCAAGGCGGGCATTCTGAAGGTTCCCGCGCTGCTTTCGATCAACTTCTTTCCCGATGTGATCACCGACCCCTTTGCCGATAGCGAGCGCACGATGCGCGTCGCGAAGGAAACCGGCCTGCCGCCCGAACGGCTGATGTTCGAATTTGCCGAGCATGACCGGCTCGACGGCTGCCGCATGGCCGAAACGATCGAGGCGCACCGCAAGATGCACATGCAGACCGCGTTCGACGATTTCGGATCGGGCGATGTCGGCCTGGCGCTGCTGTCGCGGTTCACGCCCGACGCGATCAAGCTCGACCCCGTCCTGATCCGCGGCCTGTCGACCAGCTGGTCGCGCCGGCTGCTGGTCGAAAAGATGATCGAAATGGCGCGGTTGCGCGCAGTGCGACTGATCGCGGAAGGCGTCGAGACCCGCGCCGACTATGAAAAACTGCTCGCGCTCGGCGTGCGCTACTTCCAGGGCTATTATATCGCGCGGCCGCAGATCGGCGTGCTCGAACAGCCGAAACTGCGCCCTGCCTCCTGAGCCGGGGGTTGCTGCTTCGGCGACGCTGAACCTTGCCCCGCCGGATCGGCTGCGCCAAGGGGCTGGCGATGAACGATCCGAGCACGATCCGCCGCCTCTATGGCCGCGCCAAAGGACACAAGCTGCGCGCCGGTCAGCAAGCGCTGGTCGATGAAGGATTGCCGCGCGTCGCGGTCCCCGCCGACGGTCCAATCGACGCGATGCGCCTGTTCGGCGATGACCGCCCGCTGGAAGTCGAGATCGGCTTTGGCGCGGGCGAGCATCTGGCCGGTCAGGCGGCGATGCGCCCCGATCGCGGCTTCATCGGGTGCGAGCCGTTCCTGAACGGCGTGGTCGGCGCGCTGGGCCATATCCGCGACGACGGCCTCACCAATGTCCGGCTGCACATGGGTGATGCGCTCGACGTGATCGAGCGGCTGCCCGATGCAAGCCTCGACCGGGTCTATCTGCTTCACCCCGATCCGTGGCGAAAGGCGCGCCATGCCAAGCGCCGCATGGTCAATCACGGCCCGCTCGACCTGATCGCGGCCAAGCTCAAGCCCGGCGCAGAGTTCCGGCTGGGCACCGACGATCCCACCTATTGCCGCTGGTCGATGATGGTGATGAACCAGCGCCGCGATTTTGCGTGGCAGGCAAAGGAAGCCAAGGATTTCCTGACCCGCCCCACCGACTGGCCGGAAACGCGCTATGAGCGCAAGGCGCGGCGGCAGGGGCATGAGGTGTGGTACTTCCGCTACCTGCGCGTGTAACCGCCCCGCTTGACCGGCGGCGTCCAGTCGTGGCACTGCGCGCGCTCACCCGGCTCGTCCGGGGGCCTTCGATGGCGGCCATGCGGCCAGAGCGGGCGGGTATAGCACAATGGTAGTGCAGCAGCCTTCCAAGCTGAATACGCGGGTTCGATTCCCGCTACCCGCTCCAGCCCTTACATGATTCGGTAAATGTGCGGATTTACGCTGACGGCGCAGCGCGATACCCGCGATGGCGATTCGGGGGGATCTGAGACATGGCGAATTTTGGCGACTTGATCGCGTCCTATGGACGATGGCTGGCGCTGGTGGCGGCCTTTGCCACCGTGCTCGTCATTCTGGCATGGCGCGCTCGTGAGCGGCGCATCCGGCGGGACAAGCGGCGCGTGCGCCGCCTGGCGCGGCAACGCGTGTGGGACTGGCTGATGCTGCGGCCGCAGGTCCGGCGCCTGACCCACCAGCCCGGCGACGACCAGGTCTGATCGCCTGATCGCGGGGAGGTGGTGGAAGGGACTGGATTCGAACCAGTGTACGCTCACGCGGGCAGATTTACAGTCTGCTGCCTTTAACCACTCGGCCACCCTTCCATGCGGCACGCCAAAGCGAGTGCGGGCCAATGCCGAAGCGACGCGGCGCTGTCAACGCCTTGCGCAGCCGAATTGTGCCGCCTAGCGTTTTCCGATGAGCAAGGGTCTTCGACGCGGACATCGCCCATCGGGCAATACCGGCAGCAACAACCGCCCCCGGTTCTGGGGCCGCCACGCCGTGACGGCGGCGCTGGCCAATCCCGAGCGGCGCGTGCGCAAGATCTGGGGGACGCGCGAGGCGCTGGCGGCGCTGGAACTGCCCCCGGTGTTGCCGATCACCTATGCCGATGTCGCCGACCTCGCGCGCATGGTGCCGTCGGATGCACCGCATCAGGGCATCGTCATCGAAGTCGATCCGCTGGAGGAAATCTGGCTCGGCGATTTGCTGGAGCAGGGTGCGAACGATCGCCGCCCGCTGCTGGTGCTCGACCATGTCACCGATCCGCACAATGTCGGCGCGATCCTGCGCTCGGCCGCGGCGTTCGACGCGCTCGGCATCGTGACGCAGGATCGCCATGCCCCCCCCGAATCGGGCTCGCTGGCGCGCGCGGCGTCAGGTGCGCTGGAGCTGGTGCCGTGGGTGCGGGTGGTCAACCTCGCCCGCGCGCTCGACGAGATCGGCGAGGCGGGTTTCTGGCGCATCGGGCTGGCGGGCGAGGCCAAGGGAACGCTGGCCGAAGTGATGGGCGACACGCGCCCGGCGCTGGTGCTCGGTGCCGAGGGCGAAGGCATGCGCCACAATACCGCGGCGCATTGCGATGAACTCGCCCGCCTGCCGATTTCGCCGAGGGTCGAGAGCCTGAACGTATCCAACGCGGCAGCCATCGCGCTATACGCAGCCATCTCGCGCTGACCCGGACGGGCGCGCAAACGGGGGAGTAAGGCCATGTTCGACCGGTTCAAGGGAATTGCGCTGGCGATTCTGGCCCCGGTGTTGCTGGTCGGATGCGCGTTCAGTCCGGGCAAGTTCACCTCCACCCTCACCATTCTAGCCGATCGCAGCTTCACCTACAGCTATCAGGGAGAGGTGATCGCGGTCGATCTCGCGAGCGAGATGGCCAAGGGCATGGGCGACGCGTTCAAGGGGCTGGGCGACGACGAGGACGACAAAAAAAAGAAGACAACCACCGCCTGGCTGCGCGACGCGTCCTCGCAGGAAGAGGGCAGCGCCGCAGACGGCGACGGTGCCAAGGACGATGCTGAAGAGGCAGCCAAGAAGGAAGCCAAGTTCAAGGCCATCGCCGAGGCGCTGACCAAGGAAGCGGGCTATCGCTCGGTCGTCTACAAGGGCGACGGCGTGTTCGTGATCGACTATCAGATCAGCGGCTCGCTGACCCATGGCTTTCTGTGGCCGTTCAACGTCGATGCCGAGGTGATCTTCCCCTTTGTCGTCGTCGAACTGCGGGGGGCGGACGTGGTGCGGGTCAAGGCACCCGCCTTTGGCGACAGCGATTCGGCGGGGAAGGGCAAGTCGGACTCGGCCAACGCCAAGCTCGACGGCACTTTCACCCTCATCACCGATGGGGAACTGGTCAGCCAGAACAACGAGGATGGCGCGAAGACCGAGGGTAATCGCCGCACCATCACCTGGAAGGCGACCCCGCTGAGCAAGGACGCACCGATGGCAGTGGTGAAGGTCGCGCCGAAGCCCTAACCCGGCCGCGGCGCCCTCCCCCTCAATCCTCGGCCGCGATCGTCACCTTCAGCCCGTCCAGCGCGGACGTGAACTGGATCTGGCACGACAGGCGTGAGGTGTCAGTGCGGTCGGATGAGCTGTCGAGCAGGTCATTCTCGTCCTCGCTCATCGGCGGAAGTTTGGCCGCAAATTCCGGGTCGACATGGATGTGGCAGGTCGCGCACGAGCAGCAGCCGCCGCACAAGGCGAGCAGTTCGTCGAACCCGTTGTCCCGGATCACTTCCATGACGCTCAGGCCCACTTCGCCCTCCACTTCGCGTTCTTCTCCTGCGCGCGTGACGACGATAAGCTTGGGCATGATGTTCTCCTCCGTGTTTTGCGCCCATGCCGGGGATCGGCGCGGCTTTCAAGGATTCGAAATATGGGCCTGACCGCCGAACAGCTGCGCGAATCGCTCGATGCAATTGCGGCGCGCGAGCCGCTGATGGCAGCGGCGGTGGCCCGCGTCGGCTATCCCGAGCCGCGCATTCGCGAGCCGGGGTATGAAACGCTGCTGCGGACGATCGTTGGCCAGCAGGTGAGCGTCGCGGCGGCGGCGTCGATCTGGACCAAGCTGGAGGCCGGGGTCGGCGACCTGACCAAACCCGATATCGTCGCGGCAGCACCCGACGACGCGCTCCGCGCCGCTGGCCTGTCACGCCAGAAAGCAAGCTATGCGCGTAGTCTTGCCGAGGAAGTATCGAGCGGTCGGCTCGACCTGACCGCCCTGCCCGCCGATGACGAGGACGCGATTGCGCAACTGGTGCGGGTCAAGGGGATTGGGCGCTGGTCGGCGGAAATCTACCTGCTGTTCGCCGAGGGGCGGCGCGACATCTGGCCCGCGGGCGACCTGGCCGTGCAGATCGAGATTGGCCGGATCATGGGCCATGACGAGCGCCCGTCGGAAAAGCAGACCCGCGAGATCGCCGAAGCCTGGCGCCCGCATCGCGGGGCCGCCGCGATCCTGGCGTGGCACCATTACAAGGCGGATATGTCGGCGATTTAGCGTTGGATTCAGCTGCGCTGAATGGCGGCACCGGCCCGCTCCCCCACCCGGCCACCCATAGAATACACTGGCGTTGGGTGGCCGGGTGGGGGAGCGGGCCGGTGCCGCAGCCGTTTCAGCTTGGCTGAAACCAACGCTAGACCAGCTTTCCGCCCTCGACCTGCAGGGCGCGGGGGCAGCGGGACAGGGTTTCCATGCGGTGCGCGACGATCAGGATCGTCGGGCGCGGCTCCAGTGCGGCGAGCCGGTCGAGCACCGCCGCCTCGCTCGCAGGATCGAGCGCGGCGGTCGCTTCGTCGAGGACCAGCAGGCGCGGACGGCGCAGGATTGCGCGCGCAATCGCCAGCCGCTGGCGCTCGCCGCCGGACAGAAGCGCGCCGCGCTCACCGATGATCGTGTCGATGCCACGCGGCATGGCGGCGACCCGCTCGGCCGCGCCGGCGATGGTCAACGCCTCCATCAGCATCGCGTCGTCGATCGCGGTGTCGCCCCAGTCGAGATTGCGGCGGACGCTGTCGTGAAACAGGAATGCGTCCTGCGGCACATAGCCGATCGCCGTGCCCCAACCGCCGGGGGGAAGCGCGACGCCGCCGACCGTTACCGCACCGGATTGCGGGACGAGCAGGCCAGAGATTAGGTCGATCAGCGTGGTCTTGCCGCCGCCTGAGGGTCCAGCGATGCCGACCAGTTCGCCCTGCGCGATCTCCAGCGACACATCGGCCAGCCCCGCGCCCGATGGATGGCGGTAGCTGACCGAATCGAGCACAATCGGCCCCGGCGGCAGCGCCACCGCGCCGGCGCGCGCGTCATGCGCGCTGCCCAGTTCGGTCAGTGCCGCCTGCACCGCACCATAGCTTGCGCCCAGATGCAGCAGCTGCTGCGCCGATTGCTGCAACTGCATCACGAGCGGGGCCATGCGCGAGAAGATCAGCGCGAGCACCACCAGGGTGGTTGGCGGAACCTGTAGCAGCACGCCGCCGGTCAGCACGCCAGCCGCGGCAAAGGCGGTGCCGATGCCGAACCAAGTCCGGGCGGTGGACTGCGCGACCATGAAGCCGCGCTGCTCCCCGGCCGCTGCGCGCTGTGCCGAGTCGAATTCGGAAGCGAATCCGAGGCTGGCATCTTGCGCCGCCGAAGCCTTCAGCCCGCTGAGGAACGAGGTCGAGCTGCCCATCAGCGCGCGGTTCTTGTCAACCGTACGCGCGCCCAGCGCGGCGCTGTCGCCGCTGCGGCGATTGATCAGCAGGGCGAGCAAGCCGAGCCCGCCGAGCGCCGCAATCGCGAACAGCGGCGCCAGCGCCAGCGCCACGACCAGCTGGATGAACAGCATCGCGACCGCCACCAGCGACATCGAGATATAGTGCGCCGCGACGCCGATCCGCCCGATATCGCTGGTCAGCAGGCTGGTGATCCGCGCATGTTCAACCCCCGCCAGCCGCTCCCACGGCGCCGACGCCAGCGTATTGACCACCTTGCCGCGCAGATCGAGGGTATAGGCCGTCTGGACGTCGAACAGCTTCATGTCGCGCTGGCGCAGCACCAGTGCGCGCACCACCATCACCGCCACGAACACCGCGACCAGCCCGGCGAGCCGTGCGTTCGGATCGCTGCCCAACCAGCCGGGAAGCCAAGCCAGCGCATTGCCCGGCGCAAGAATCAGCCCGATCAGCGGAACCAGCAGCGCGAGGCCCAACCCCTCCAGCACCGCGCCTGCCGCGACCCAGAAGACGGCGACCGCTCCGCTGCGTCCCGCCTGACGGACCAGGCTGGCAGCAAAGGCGATCGCCTGCCGTCCGGCGGAGGCTGCGGTGGGCGGTGCGGAAACGCTCATGCCGGTGCTTGTGCCGCGCTTTGCGCAAAGGGCAACCGACTTTGCACGGCGCGGACTGGAAACCGGCGCTACACTGCGCCAATAGGGGGCACGCCAACCGGAGATGCAGACCCATGAAGACCCGTGCCGCCGTCGCATTCGAAGCCAAGAAGCCGCTCGAGATCGTCGAGTTGGATCTGGAGGGGCCGAAAGCGGGCGAGGTGCTGGTCGAGATCATGGCGACCGGCATCTGCCACACCGACGCCTATACGCTTGACGGGTTCGACAGCGAGGGAATCTTCCCGAGCGTGCTGGGGCATGAGGGCGCTGGGATCGTGCGCGAAGTCGGTGCGGGCGTGACCAGCGTGACGCCGGGCGATCACGTCATCCCGCTCTACACGCCGGAATGCCGCCAGTGTAAGTCGTGCCTCAGCGGCAAAACCAATTTGTGCACCGCGATCCGCGCGACCCAGGGCAAGGGGCTGATGCCCGATGGCACCACGCGCTTCAGCTACAAGGGGCAGCCGATCTTTCATTACATGGGCTGCTCGACCTTCTCGAACTTTACCGTGCTGCCCGAGATTGCGGTCGCCAAGATCCGCGAGGACGCGCCGTTCCAGACCAGCTGTTACATCGGCTGCGGCGTCACCACCGGGGTCGGCGCGGTCATCAACACCGCCAAGGTGCAGGTCGGCGACACTGTTGTCGTGTTCGGCCTTGGCGGGATCGGGCTCAACGTGATCCAGGGCGCACGGCTGGCCGGGGCGAAGCAGATCATCGGCGTCGACATCAACCCGGACCGCGAGGAATGGGGCCGCCGCTTCGGCATGACCGACTTCCTCAATTCGAAGGGCATGAGCCGCGAGGATGTGGTGGCGCGGATCGTCGCGATGACCGATGGCGGCGCGGACTATACCTTCGACGCCACCGGAAACACTGAGGTCATGCGCATCGCGCTGGAGGCATGCCATCGCGGCTGGGGCACCAGCATCATCATCGGCGTGGCCGAGGCCGGCAAGGAAATCGCCACCCGCCCGTTCCAGCTGGTCACCGGCCGCAACTGGCGCGGCACCGCGTTCGGCGGGGCGAAGGGCCGCACCGACGTGCCGAAGATCGTCGACATGTACATGACCGGCAAGATCGAGATCGACCCGATGATCACCCATGTCATGGGGCTGGAAGACATCAACAAGGGGTTCGACCTGATGCATGCGGGCGAGAGCATCCGCAGCGTCGTCGTGTTCTGAAATCATAACAGGGGAGAGGAAGCCATGTTCAGCCACATCATGCTCGGCGCCAATGACGTCGATGCGTCCAAGGCATTCTACGATGCGACGCTGGGCGCATTGGGTGCCCGCGCCGGGAGCGTCGATCCCAAGGGCCGCGCCTTCTACATGCACAATGGCGGCATCTTCATGCTGAGCAAGCCGCTGGACGGTCAGCCCGCCTGTCACGCCAATGGCGGCACGGTCGGCTTTGCCGCGACCAGCCCGGAGATGGTCGACGCGTGGCACGCCGCCGGCCTTGCCCATGGCGGCACCGCGATCGAAGACCCGCCTGGCATTCGGGAAAATGCGTTCGGCGCGCTCTACCTCGCCTATCTGCGCGATCCGGCGGGGAACAAGGTCTGCGCGATGTATCGCGTGCCCAAGGAAGGCTAACGGCGCATGGGGATGGAGACGGTCTCGACCAATCGCGCGCATGGCGGGGTGCAGGGCGTCTATCGCCACCAGTCCACCGCGACCGGCACGCCGATGACCTTTTCGGTCTTCATCCCCGACCATGCGGAGGGGGCGAAGCTGCCGGTGCTGTGGTATCTCTCCGGCCTCACCTGCACCCATGCCAATGTCACCGAGAAAGGTGAGTATCGCGCGGCCTGTGCCGAACATGGCGTGATCTTCATTGCCCCGGACACCTCGCCGCGCGGCGATGATGTGCCGGATGACGACGCCTATGATTTCGGCAAGGGCGCGGGTTTCTATGTCGATGCGACGCAGGAACCTTGGGCCGGGCATTACCGGATGCGGTCGTACATCGAGGATGAGCTGCCCGGACTGATCCTGCGCGAGTTTCCGATGGCGGACCTGACGCGGCAGGGGATCACCGGCCATTCGATGGGCGGGCATGGCGCCCTCACCATCGGGCTGCGCAATCCGGATCGCTTCCGCTCGGTCAGCGCGTTCGCGCCGATCGTCGCGCCGTCGCAATGCCCGTGGGGTGAGAAGGCGCTGGGCGGCTATCTGGGTCAGGATCGGGCGGCGTGGCGGTTGCATGATGCAGTGGCGCTGATCGCGGATGGAGCGCGACTGCCCGAATTGCTGGTCGATCAGGGCGAGGGCGATGCGTTCCTGACCGAGCAGCTCAAGCCCGAACTGCTGGCGGCGGCATGTCGTGACGCCGGGATCGACCTCACGCTGCGGATGCAGCCGGGGTACGACCATAGCTATTACTTCATCTCCAGCTTCATGGCCGACCATGTCGCCTGGCATGCCGAGCGGCTGAAGCGGTGACGCAGCGCTTCGACGCGGTCGTCATCGGGGCGGGGCACAATGGGCTGACCTGCGCTTTCTACCTTGCCCGCGCCGGCCTGAAGGTCTGTGTGGTCGAGCGGCGGGACGTGGTCGGCGGGGCGGCGGTGACCGAGGAGTTTCATCCCGGCTTCCGCAATTCCGCCGCCAGCTACACCGTCAGCCTGCTCCAGCCCAAGGTCATCGCTGACATGAAGCTGGTCGAGCGCGGCTATCGGGTGATCGAGCGGCCGGTGTCGAACTTCTTTCCGCTGGATGGCGACTATCTGAAGCTAGGCGGCGGGGCGGAGCGGACCCGGGCCGAGTTTGCGCGCTTTTCTGCCAAGGATGCGGCAGCGCTGAACGGCTATGAGGCAGCGCTGGAGCGGGTGGCGGATCTGTTGCGGAGCATGGCGCTGAAGACACCGCCCAATGCCGGGGGTGGGATCGCTGCACTGCTGGCTGCTGCGGCGCAGGGCCGGGCGGTTGCTTCGCTGTCGATCGAGGGGCAGCGGGATGCCCTCGCCCTGTTCGTCCAGTCTGCTCGCGAATTTCTCGATCAGTGGTTCGAGAATGATCACGTCAAGGCGGCGTTCGCGTTCGATGCAGTGGTCGGCAACTATGCCGGTCCGTCGGCTCCGGGGTCGGCCTATGTCCTGCTGCACCACGTTTTCGGCGAGGTGAACGGCAAGAAGGGGGCGTGGGGCCATCCGGTCGGAGGAATGGGGAGCATCACCCGGATGATGGCCGAGGCGGCGACCCAGGCCGGGGCGGTGATCCGGCTGGAGGCTCCGGTCGACCGGGTACTGGCCGACAAGGGTCGCGCGGTCGGCGTCAAGCTGAGCAGCGGCGAGAAGATTGCGGCGAAGACGGTGGTCGCCAATGTCGGCCCTGCCCTGCTGTTCCGGCACCTGGTCGATCCTTCCGATTTGCCGCAGGATTTCCGGCGGCGGATCAATGGCTTCAAGACCGGATCGGGCAGTTTCCGGATGAACGTCGCCCTGTCCGAACTTCCCGATTTCACTGTCCTTCCCGGCAAGGACGAAGAACATCACCGCAGCGGCATCATCATCGCGCCGACCATGGACTATATGGACAAGGCCCATGACGACGCGGTCCGCTATGGCTGGTCCAACGCGCCAGTGGTGGAGATGACGATTCCCTCCACCGTCGACTCCACCCTCGCCCCGCCGGGCTGCCATGTCGCCAGCCTGTTCTGCCAGCATTTCGCTCCCATTTTGCCCAATGGCCGTAGCTGGGACGATGAGCGGGAGGCGGCGGCGGACGACATTATCGACACGGTCACGCAGCACGCCCCCAATTTCCGCGACTCGATCATCGCTACCCAGATCCACTCCCCCACCGACCTCGACCGCAAGTTCGGGCTGGTCGATGGCGACATTTTTCACGGCCGCATGTCGCTCGACCAGCTCTGGGCGGCGCGGCCGGTGCTGGGGCATGGCGATTACCGCAGCCCGATCAGCGGCCTGTATCTGTGCGGCGCGGGCACCCATCCCGGCGGCGGGGTGACCGGTGCCCCGGGGCATAATGCGGCGCGGGAAATCCTGAAGGACCGCAGCGTGTTCGGAAGGTTGCTGCGGAAGTAAGCTCCCTCAGTCGAACACCGCCTCATACCGCACCGCGCCGGTCACCGGTTCGCGGCTGCGCGGGACCAGGAACAGGCACATGCGGCCGAAGCTGTGGTGCGACAGCCAGTAGAGCCCCTGGGGCAGCGCCGTGCCGGCGGGACCGCGCAGATACATCGAATAGGGCATGCGCCACGCGGCAAACGTCGTCCGCGGACGTTCGGCGCGGACTTCTTCCAGCGTCAGTTCATGCGCCGGGCCGACGATCCCGCCGACGAGGAACACGTCGCCGATCGCGGCACAGGCATCATTGGAACTGGGGAGCGATAGCGACGGACGAATGCCCGACATCAGAAACGCAGCCCCGCAACGGCGGGGGGTGAAGATACGGCGCAGGCCATGACCTGAAGGCTCCAAAGAGTGTGGAACGCCGGATTCACCCCTCCGGACATGCACAAGACTATGCGTGAAGTGGGTCGGCCGACAAGTCGGGGGTTTTGCGGATCGGCAGATTAACCATGCGGCTCGTCGCATCTGGCCGCGCCGTTGCGGACGGGTGGCGGACGACCTGTCCGACGAAACGGACAATCCGGGGCGTGTTGCGGGGCGAATCGCCGGGGAAGCGACCGCGAAGCGACCGGCGGACACCTGTGACGCGACAGGGGCGCGATAGGCACGCGACACCGGGGCGAATGGTGCGCGACGGGTACTGGCGGCGAGGCGACCGGGTTGCGTCATGGACGCGACGCCGAAGCGATGGGCGCGCGACGGGGCGAGTCGCCGGGTGCCTTACGCGGCGCCAGCGGATCGGGCGCGAACGGATCGGCGAGCCGCGCGGCGTGGAGCTTGAGCGCGTGGCTCCAATGGTGGTCGAACGGCGTGCCGGTCAGGCGGGCGCGCAACGCATGGGCACTGGAGCGCGACATGCCGGCGGCACGCGCCGCGCAGGCGACGCTGCCGGTTTCGACGAGCGCGGTGAGGAAGGCGCGTTGCTTGGCGGGAGTCCAGTGACTGCGCGCTGGCCGCGCGGCGGGGTTGGGTTGGTCGGGCATAGGATCTACTCCGGTTGGTTGGAGTCGATTCAGTTGACCTATTTGGTTCGTGTAGGAAAGGGGTTTCAGCGAGTCTTGGCTACCGAACGTGGATGCGGTAGCTTACGCCGCATGAGCTCCGAACGCGCCCTGTTCGATTCCAGCGACCCGACGGCTGAGGCGGCCGCCGACGCGCGCGCGGATGCCGATGCGGCGGCGGGGCGGGTCGTGAGCCATGAGGCCGTCAAGCGCTGGGTCGCCTCGTGGGGGAGTGAGCGCCCGCTTCCGCGACCGAACATCGGCGACTGAATTGCGGCGCATCGTCTGGACGGACGAAGCGGTTGCGCATCTTGAGGCGATCATCGCCTATATCTCTGCATTCAATCCTGCGGCTGCTGTCCGATTGGGCGAGCGGCTGATCGCGGTGGCGGACAGTCTGGCCGAGTTTTCCGAGCGCGGTCGCGACGTCGGCGACGGGCGGCGCGAGATGACGACGGTCTGGCCGTATGTGCTGCGGTATCGGGTCGAGGGCGACCGGGTGGTTATCCTGCGGATCAGGCATGGGGCGCGGGATGAGGAAAAGGGTCGCTAAGCTGCCACTGAGTTGCCCAAGGCCCAACTTTCATTGGACGGCCAGATTTTGTAAGAGTTTGCCCAGCCAAGATTAGTCTTACTTTTCAAGAATTCTCGAATACGCTTTTTGGGATATTTATCTCCCTCTGGCGGGCTATCCAGCAATTGTAGTGCGTACGTGTAAGCGTCAGCGAGTTGAACCATTCGACTGTGATGAGACGGGATAAAATACACGCTATCGATAATCCGGTCGATTGATCTTCCAAAGAAGTATGGCGTACCCTTTTCGCGATATTCAGATAAATTGCTCACACTTTGATCGGCATATTGCCCATCTAGGTCACCAATTAGAATTCCATCTTCTTTAGTCTTAGAAAGGTCAATCTGAGATCTCTCGACAAAAAAGGTAAACGCCTTGTCCGGCGCACTCTCTGCGCTAGCGACCATCAATTCGGGCACCACGCACACGCTGATTCGCCTAACCCGATCATCATTTGCGATCGAAAGCAGCTTCTCAAGCGCTTCAAGACGATCTGCTATCGCCCGCCCCTTAAAGTGGGCTGCGCCTTGCACCATATCAACCGCATGAAACTCAGTAGCGTGCGTTAGCTCTCTTGACCCGAAGAAGCCTAGCGCAATTTCATTGATCTGAGCCTCGATTTCGGGAATCGCGCTGTCCAATACAGACAGCGCGCCGATCCAGTGCTTAGGCTGTCTTGGAGGCTGATATTTTACCTCGTCGAAGTAAATAAACCTCACTCCGCCGCGACCCCAGCCCCATCGAACAACCCGCCCTCAGCGGCATCCTCGTTCGCTGCCGGCACGGCCTTCGCCTTCTGGCGCTTGTCGAACGAATCCCACACTTCGTTCCAGTTGCCGCGCGTCGCGCCCTTCGAATATTCGGTCGCGCGGGTTTCGAAGAAGTTGGCGTGTTCGACGCCGTTCAGCAGCGGCGTGAGCCACGGCAGGGGGTGTTCGTCGATCATGTAGATCGGCTTCAGGCCCAGCTGGTTCAGGCGCCAGTCGGCGATGTAGCGGATATACTTCTTGATCTCCTTGGGCGTCATGCCGGGGACCGGGCCCTGTTCGAACGCCAGGTCGATGAACGCGTCCTCCAGCCGCACGGTGGTCTGGCACACGTCCATGATGTCGTCCTTCACCGCCTTGGTCAGGCAGTCGCGTTCCTTGGTGAAGGCGTGGAACAGGCGGGTGATGCCTTCGCAATGCAGCGATTCGTCGCGCACCGACCAGCTGACGATCTGGCCCATGCCCTTCATCTTGTTGAAGCGCGGGAAGTTCATCAGCATCGCGAACGACGCGAACAGCTGAAGCCCCTCGGTGAACCCGCCGAACATGGCGAGGGTCTTGGCGATATCCTCGTCATTATCGACGCCGAACTGCTGAAGGTAGTCGTGCTTGTCCTTCATCTCGGCATATTCGAGGAACATGCCGTACTCGCTTTCGGGCATGCCGATCGTGTCGAGCAGGTGGCTGTAGGCCGCGATGTGCACCGTTTCCATGTTGCTGAACGCGGCGAGCATCATCTTGATCTCGGTCGGCTTGAACACGCGGCCGTATTTTTCGTGGTAGCAATCCTGCACCTCGACATCCGCCTGGGTGAAGAAGCGGAATATCTGCGTGAGCAGATTGCGTTCGTGATCGGTGAGCTTTTGCGCCCAGTCGCGGCAATCCTCTCCCAGCGGCACCTCTTCGGGCAGCCAGTGGATCTGCTGCTGACGCTTCCAGAACTCATAGGCCCAGGGATATTCGAACGGCTTGTAGGTCTTGCGGGCTTCGAGAAGAGGCATGGGGTTACTCCTAAACTGGATTCAACCCGCCGTGGACGGCGGGGGAAGGGTCGACAGGCCGAGGCCGAAATAATGATCGGCCAGCCCGACGGCCGACACGATGAGAACGGGAACCGCGATCCAGCGCACGAGATTGCGGTCATCAATGCGCGCAGCGAGATGCGGAAACAGCACGAGCAGGAAGCTCAGCCAGAACAACGCCCAGCCGGTCGCAAGTCCCCTAGTCATGCCCCCACCACCATGCTGGCCACCAGCGCGAAGCCGGTGAGGAACAGGCAGAGCGCGACCAGCATCGTGCCGGCGATGCGCAGGGCGTAGGTGCCTTCGGGCGAGGCGGCGCGGCGGCGCAGCAGGGTGAGGCCCGCCACGCCCGACGCGATGCCGATGCCGGCCTGAATGGCGAGCGCGCGGTTCACAGGGCGTCGCGGTCCTTCACCACCACGCGCTCCTTGATCACGACCTTCTTGCCCCGATGCGCACCGACGCCGAACACGCAGATGCCGAGGAAATAGCCGAAATCATACCAGCCGCCATTGTTGGGCACGGCATAGACCGCGACGTCGGGGACGAAGAGCGAGAGCACCCAGGCGACCGGGAAGATGAAGCCGTGCCACAGCCCGAGCAGGAAGCCGGGCGCGCCGGGCTCAACCGCCGTGCCGACCTGCTGCGCGCACGCAGCAAGAAGTGTGAGGCCCAGCAGGGGGAGGAGACGGAAGGAACGGGTCATGGGACTCTCCTTTGTCGCGCTCCCCGCACGGAGGGCGCTCACATGCCGGCGCGGCTTACTGGCAAGCCAGACACTCGTCATAATCGGTCGATTCACCCAGGTTGAATTGCGGCGCGTCGATCGTGTTGTCGGCTTCCACCCCGCCCGCGAAGCCGGCGCGCTGCACCGATTTGCTGCGGAGGTAATAGAGCGACTTGATGCCGAGCTCCCATGCGCGGAAGTGGAGCATCAGCAGGTCCCACTTTTCGACGTCGGCCGGGATGAACAGGTTCAGCGACTGGGCCTGGTCGATATAGGGCGAGCGGTCGCCGGCGAGTTCGAGCAGCCAGCGCTGGTCGATTTCGAACGACGTCTTGAACACGTCCTTTTCCTCCTGGCTGAGGAAGTCGAGATGCTGGACGGACCCGCCGCGCTCGAGGATCGAGTTCCAGACATTGTCGCTGTTCTTCGACTTTTCGATCAGGATCTTCTCAAGATACGGGTTCTTGACCGAGAAGCTGCCCGACAGCGTCTTGTGGGTGTAGATGTTGGCCGGGATCGGTTCGATGCACGCGCTGGTGCCGCCGCAGATGATGCTGATCGACGCGGTCGGCGCGATCGCCATCTTGCAGCTGAACCGCTCCATCACGCCCATGTCGGCGGCGTCGGGGCACGGGCCACGCTCGACCGCCAGCTGCATCGAGGCTTCGTCGACCTGCGCCTTGATGTGCTTGAAAATCTTGCTGTTCCAGGTCTTGGCCATCGCGCCTTCGAAGGGCAGGCCGCGCGCCTGGAGGAAGCTGTGGAAGCCCATCACGCCGAGCCCCACGCTGCGTTCGCGCGCGGCCGAATAGGCGGCCTTTTCCATGCCCGGCTCGGCGCGGTCGATATAGTCCTGAAGAACATTGTCGAGGAAGCGCATGACGTCCTCGATAAAGCCCTTCTCGTTCTTCCACTCGTCCCAGGTTTCGAGGTTGAGCGATGAGAGGCAGCAGACCGCGGTGCGCTCATTGCCCAGATGGTCCTTGCCGGTCGGCAGGGTGATTTCCGAGCAGAGGTTCGAGGTCGAGACCTTGAGGCCCAGATCGCGGTGATGCTTGGGCATGTTGTTGTTCACGTGATCGGCGAACACGATGTACGGCTCACCGGTCGCGAGGCGGGTTTCGACCAGCTTCTGGAACAAGGCGCGGGCGTTGACGGTGCCGCGGACGCTGCCGTCCTTGGGCGATTTGAGGTCCCACTCCTCGCCATTGCGCACCGCTTCCATGAACGCGTCGGGGATCAGCACGCCGTGATGGAGGTTCAGCGCCTTGCGGTTGAAGTCGCCGCTGGGCTTGCGGATTTCGAGGAACTCCTCGATCTCCGGGTGGCTGATGTCGAGATAGCAGGCGGCCGAGCCGCGACGCAGGCTGCCCTGGCTGATCGCGAGGGTCAGCGAATCCATCACGCGGACGAACGGGATGATGCCCGAGGTCTTGCCGTTGAGGCCGACCGGCTCACCGATGCCGCGGACATTGCCCCAATAGGTGCCGATGCCGCCGCCGCGCGAGGCGAGCCAGACATTTTCGTTCCAGGTGTCGACGATGCCATTGAGGCTGTCGGGCACGGAGTTGAGGAAGCAGCTGATCGGCAGACCGCGACCGGTGCCGCCATTCGACAGCACGGGGGTGGCGGGCATGAACCACAGGCGCGAGATATAGTCGTAGATGCGCTGGGCATGCGCGGCATCGTCGGCATAGGCCGACGCGACGCGGACGAACAGGTCCTGGAAATTCTCACCCGGCAGCAGATAGCGGTCGCGCAGCGTGTCCTTGCCGAATTCGGTCAGCAGCGCGTCGCGCGAATGATCCACCTCGACCGGGTAGATGCGCGGAGCGACGGTCTTCGAATCGAGCTTCTTCTTGGCCTTCACAGCCTTTTCGGGCGCAGCCACCTTGGGCGCAACGGGCGGTTCGACGGTATCGGTCACAGTTTCACTCACGCTCGTTTCCTGGCTGTCTCTGAAGTCCATCGGTCGTCCCCTGCCACGTCCAATCGTCACGACTCGGGGGGCGGCACCGATCCTAGCACCTTAGCATCCGATACGGAGAGAACAAAACATGTCCATCCGCACCATCCAAGCGACAGAAAGACACCCCGCGATATAGGATCGCGAGCGATGCTCCACCAGTGCTTGGGCTTGTCCCCCTGTGTGACCACTAGAGATTGTGCCAATCCGACAGCGGAGGCAATACCGTAAATGACAGTTAAGGGACTCGGTTCGTCGCTGATATGACTCGGTTCATGGCACGCTAACCACCGCGCAGATGCCGCGACGCGCGGACCTTCCTCGCCTTTTCAGAATGCAAGAGAACGACGCGCGAACGCGGGAATTTTTTCGCGGGGCGATTCATCCACAGCTTTCTGAAAGTCGAGGGCCCCAGATATAGTGATCCCCGCCCGGCACGCCGGACGGGGATGCACAAGGAACCGGATTCGCGATCAGAAGCGGCCGGTCAGTTCGATCCCGTAGAAGCGCGGCTCGGCCGGGATGAAGGTGGGGATACCGAACGCGCCGCCGGTGTTGCCGCCGTCGAGCAGATAATCCTCGTTCGACAGGTTGCGGCCGAACAGCGCGAGTTCGTAGCGATCGTCGGCGAAGGACACGCCCGCGCGCGCGTTGAACAGGGTGACGCCCGGCTGGCTGATCGCCGCGCTGTTCGGGATCTCGAAGAAGATCTGCGAACGATAGGTCACGGTCGGGGTCGCGAAGACGCGGACTCCGCCCAGCTGCGTGTTGAGCGTGAAACCGCCCGCCGCCTGCACTTCGGGCTGGAGCCGGAAGCGCGCGCCGGAAAAGGCGGGTGCGACCGAATTGCCCTTTTCGATCTTCGCATCGATATAGGCGCCATTGGCGAAGACGGTCAGCCATGGAGTGGCGCGGACGCTGACCTCGGCTTCGACACCGAAGTTGCTCGCCTTGCCCGCGCTCTGCGTCACGGTGGTGCCGTTCGACTGGACCACGCTGACCTGGAAGCCGTCATATTTCTGGTAATAGACCCCGAGCGTGCCCGAGACCGGGCCAACGCGGCCCTTGAGTCCGGCTTCATAGTTCCACACCTTTTCGTCAGCGACGAGGCTGAGGTTTTCGACCGGACCGGCGGCAGTCGCGCGTGCCGAGAGCTGAACCACCGGCGAGCGGCGACCCTTTGACACCGTGGCGAAGACGTTGATGTCGTCGATCGCGCGATAGAGGATGTTGAAGCGCGGCAGCACGGCGTCGAAGCTGTCTTCGGCATGGAGCGTGCGGCCGGCGGTATCGACCTGACCCGGGATCAGCGATGCGCCGCCCGACAGCTGCGAACGCGGCACGCGGGCGAAATAGCCCGAGCGGCGGGTTTCGGTGAGCCAGCGCACGCCGGCGGTCAGCTCAAGCTGTTCGAACGGGATCCAGGTGCCGTCGGCGAACAGCGAATAGCTGTCGTTGCGGCCCTGATTTTCGAACACCGAGCTGTAGGGGACGGCGGTCAGCAGGCCGCCGGTGGCGATCGACGTCGCCTGTGCCGCGGTCACGACACCCGCCGCGTTGATGCAACCCAGGCCGGGGATGATGTTCGCCGCGCACTGCAGGAAAATGCCCTCTTCCGACGAGAAGGGCACGTTCTGGAAATTGTCTTCGGCGAAGACGTTGAAGCCGAACGAGCCGCGGAACCGGTCGCTGGTGTAGGCGAAACGGCTTTCCTGGCTCGCCTGCCAGCCCTTGGCGTACTCGGCAAACTCCAGATACCAGGCGGCCGAACCGTCGGCGTCGAACACCTCAAGGCTGTCGAACTCACGATAGCCATTGACCAGGGTCAGCGACCAGCGATCGGTGATGTCCCAGCTGAGCGTGAGGTTGGCGTCATAGACTTCACGGTTGAGCCCGAGCTTGTCCATCCCCAGCGCCGTCGCCGAGACAGGCGAGCCGCCGAGATGCGCGACGCCGAACGGATTGCCCGGGCCGGCCGTGGTCGGGAGGGCGCGCGAGATGAACGGCGTGCCGCTGTTGCGCTGCTGGTCATAGGTCAGGATCAGGTCGGCGGTGAACGCATCGCTCGGCGTCCAGCGCAGCGAGCCGCGCACGCCAACCTGGTCCTGCGCATAGAGATCGTCCTGATTGGGGGCGAGATTTTCGACATAACCATCACGCTTCTTCACTTCGAACGCGATGCGGCCACCGAACACGTCGTTGCCGGCGTTGACGAAACCGGCGACGCGCCACGCGTCGAAATTGCCGTAGCTGCCGGTCAGCTCACCCGAGAAGCCGGCTTCCGGACGCGCCGAGATCAGGCTGATCGCGCCGATCGTCGAGGCGGTGCCGAACAGCGTCGCCTGCGGACCCTTGATCACTTCGACGCGCTCGAGATCGTAGATCGCCTGGTACGAGCCGCGCGAGCGCGAGATATCCACGCCGTTATAATAGAGCGAGACGCGCGGCCCCTGTTGCGCCGAACCCGAGTCCGAGGTGATGCCGCGGATCACGATGCCGGGGTTGTTCGCGCTCTGCTCCTGCACGTTGAGGCCGGGGACATAGTTGGACAGCTCGTCCAGATCCTGCACGCCCAGCTCACGCATCCGCTCCCCGCTATTGGCGCTGATCGTGATCGGCACGTCGACAGCGCGCTGCTCGCTCTTTTGCGCGGTGACGATGATGTCGCCGTTGCCGTCCTCGACCGCCGCGCGTGGTGCGGGCGCTTCCTGTGCGAGCGCGGTGCCGGACACGGTGGTGAGCAGCGCCGCGATTGCGACGCCGGAAAGGCGCGATGCCATGATCTGGATTCCCCCGATGGACGTGGTTTGTGGTGCACGCCCCCTGCCCCCGATCTGTTGCACGGCGACGCGATTTCGATGACGGAGCGGGGAGAGTTTGGTGACGATTTGGGGACGGTGGGGTGCGAGTCGTTACGCCGCCATTAGCTGACGCGCTGCGCGACTGTTATCGCACAGCGGTCGAGAATAGCAGCGTTCAGATGTCGCCGGTTGCCGACGAACCGACCGCGTTATTCTACCCGATAGTCCTTTGAAGCCGCCAACACGGCCTCTGCATCGACCGCCCGCACCGCAGCCTTGAGCGTCGCGAGCGGCAAGTCCTTGCTGACCGCTCCGATCATCATGCGCCGGCCGGAAATTTCGGCATATTCGAGCTCTTTTTTGTAGCAGTTATACAGTTCCTGCGTGCGCACATCGTTTTCGATCCGCACTTTTTCGTAGCTGCAGCCATCCTTCGTTTCGTAGCTGCCATAGCGCTGCGTCTTGGCCTGGAGGCCCATGTCGGCGATCAGGAGTTCATAGCATCCGTCCGCCGTGCAGTAATTGGCACCGACGCGCTGATTCGTCTGGGTTGCCCCGTCAACCTCGGCCGGAAGAAACGGAGCGAGCTTGCTGGTCGGCACAAGATTGTCGGGGCCGACCGCGTTCTGGGCCCCCGCCCCCTGAAACGCCAGGACGACGCCGAGCACCGCACATGCCACGGCTGCGACAAGCGCGGTCGTGGCCGCGGGTGGATTGTCGTCGATCGACGGTGCCGGAGGTGCAACCTGTCCGCGTTCTGCAGCAATGGCCGAATCGAGTTCCGAGTTCAGCACCCGCCGCGTCGCATCGGTGATCCAGCTTGCGCGCTGCTGATGCCGAACGAGCAGATAGACGAGTGGCGCAGCGCCGATCACGGCGCCGCCGAACAGGAAGAACAGCCCGCCCTTGGCCCCCAGCAGATCGACGTCGGCACCGGTCATCATGCCCATGAGCAGCGACCCCAGCACCATCGCCCCGACACCCGCAGCAACCAGAGCGGCAATCGCCAGCGCACAGCCGCCGAAGGATGCCGTGAGGCGGCGGACCTCGCGATCCATGATGAGCCGCTCGCCCGTTGCGAGATTGTGGAGGCCCATCAGATAGCCGCGCCGACTATGGGTGTCGCCGCCCCATGCAGCGATCACCCGCTGGCCATCCCGCACACCGAAGAGCGAATGGATTTCATGTTCGGCACCGTTGTCCTCACACAGGAAGAACTTGCCGCGCTGAACAACGTTGGAGTGGACCTGAGCTGCCTCGACTCTGCCGCCGTGCGGCCCGACCCAGCCGCCGCCGCCGGAGCTGGACACATGGGTATCGCTCCACCGATGCGCCCCTTTGACCTGTCCGGTATGGCTGAAGACGTAGATTTCGCTTGGCTTCGTCACCGTGTTGACGCGGTCGCTTTTCGCCATGGCAGCCCCCTTGCACGCTAGGGCCGATGGCGTGACCGGCCAGCGAAACACAATGTGACCCAGGTCGTCGCGCGATTGCAACAGATTATCCCGCCCTGTTGAGATACAGAGAATTCAGCAAATAGACAGGCTTGCGCATCGAAAGAACGGCGAGGAGACGTTCCATGCGCCTGTTCATGATCGCCGTTATCCTGCTTGCCACCCCCGCCGCCGCGCAGATTCGCGATCCTGCCGGGAGCAATGTCGGCTGGCCCGCGCCGCGACCGGCGCTGCCCGGGGTGGCGCGCGAGCTGCATCAGGTTGACCAGTCGATCCGCGATGCGCGCGATGCCGACAAATTGTCGCGCAAGGAGGCGCGGGAGTTGCGGCGCGAGGGCCGGCGGATCGCGGCGCTGGAGGAACGCTATGCCCGCGACGGCCTGTCCGAGTCCGAGCGTGCGGGACTGCAGACGCGGATCGAGGCGTTGCGGAGCATTGCGAGCGCGCGGCGCAAGCCGTGATCGGCACTCAGCTCTGGTCGCACCACCCCGTACGGCGGCCACGATAAGGGCGGGCCAGTCCCTCGGCGACCAACGTGTCGCCGACGCCGCGGCCGTCCACTTCGACGCGGCGCAGCTTGCGGCCATAGCGGTCAGTGTCGCGGTCGATCGGGTGGAGGGTCACTGTGCCGCTGTTGAGCAACGCTTGAAGCCGCTGCGTCGCCGCCGCGCCGAGCCGGGCTTCTTCCGGGCAGCGCGCGGGGTGGGTTTCGGGGGTGTCGATATCGGCGATGCGGATCTTTTCCCCGGCCATCCAGAAGGTGTCGCCGTCCACCACGCAATTGGTGCCGCCGCCGCGGTGGCAGAAGCCGAAGCTGGTGGCTGCTGCGGCCAGGGGTGCTGCGGGTGCGGGTGCAGACGTTGCGGCGGGAAGCATCGTCCATGCCAGCCCGCCGACGATCCCGGCGAGAAGCGTCCCGGCCAGTTCGTTGCGCCCGAAACGGGCCGACGACCGGCGACGGCGCAGCCCCCGCTCCTGCTTCCACCCGTGCCAGGTGCGCCGATCGCGATGCAGGTCCAGAGGATGTTTCACGCCAGCGTCTCCTTAGGAGACGAGGGTAAAAGGCGCTGCTGATCAAATCCTTAAGGACTGAATCCGGCGTGGCGGGGAGTCCCGCCATAATGGAGCGATGCGGTCAGGCGTTGGCGAGGCCGAGCTGCCACAGGATGAAGGCGTTTTCGTCCGCCGCTTCGCGCAGGCTTTCCCAGCGGCCGGACTTGCCGCCATGCCCTGCGCCCATATTGGTCTTGAGGACGAGGACGTTGGAATCGGTCTTGGTCGCGCGGAGCTTGGCCGCCCATTTGGCGGGTTCCCAATAGGTGACGCGGGGGTCGTTGAGGCCGCCGGAGATGAACAGCGGCGGGTAATCCTGCGGCTTGACGTTGTCGTAGGGGCTGTAGCTGCGGATCAGGTCGAACGCGGCCTTGTCGGTGATCGGGTTACCCCATTCGGGCCATTCGCCCGGTGTCAGCGGCAGGCTGTCGTCGAGCATGGTGTTGAGCACGTCGACGAACGGCACATCGGCGACGACCACGCCCCACAGGTCGGGGTCGGAGTTGATCACCGCGCCCATCAGTTCGCCGCCCGCGCTGCGCCCGGCGATGGCGATGCCGCCCTTGTGGGTGTAGCCGCGATCGATCAGCCCTTTCGCCACATCGACGAAATCGTTGAACGTGTTGGTGCGCTTTTCGAGCTTGCCGTCGAGATACCATTGCTGGCCAAGATCGTCGCCGCCGCGGATATGCGCGATGGCGAAGGCGACGCCGCGATCGAGGAACGACATGCGCGCGGTCGAGAAGCCGGGCGGGATGGCGTAGCCATAGGCGCCATAGGCGTAGAGATAGACCTTCCCCGTGCCGTCTCGCGGGAAGTCCTTGGGGTAGACGATCGAGCAGGGGATGTCGGTGCCGTCGCGCGCGGCGATGTGCAGCCGCTCGGTCGCGTACTTGCTGGCGTCATAGCCCGAGGGGATGATCTGGACCTTGAGCGTCTCGAGCGTGCCGGTGGCGACGTCGTAATCATAGACGGTGCCGGGCGTAACCATCGATTCATAACCGATGCGCAGCTTGGCCATCGCATATTCGGGGTTGTCGCCAAGGCTGGCGACATAGCTTGCCTCGGGGAAGGCGATGCGCTTGCCGGGACCGTCGGCATATTGGTGGATCTCGATCTGATCGAGCCCGGCCTCGCGCCCCTCGACCACGAAATAGTCGGCGAAGGTGGTGACGCCGGTCATGTAGAAGGTTTCGGACGGGGCGATCCGCTCGTGCCATTCGCCCGGCGCGTCGAGGCGGGCGGTGACGAGGCGCCAGTTGGTGTGGGTGTCGTTGGTATGGATGTAGAGCGTGCCGTCATGCTCCTCGACATCATATTCGCGACCGGTCTGACGCGGGGCGACGAGGATCGGTTCGGCGAGCGGATTGTCGGCGGGGAGCAGGCGAATTTCGCTGGTGACATGGTCGCCGGTCGAGATGACCAGCCACTTGCGCGACTGGGTTTCGCCGACGCCGACGCGATAGCCTTCGTCATCCTCGTGATAGAGTTCGATATCGCTTTCGACCGGGTCGCCGAGCTTGTGCCAGCGGGCATTGTCGGTGCGCCACTGGTCGTTGGCGACGCCGTAGAGAAAGCCCTTTGAGTCCGAGGTCCAGACGAGGTCGGAGAGGACGCCGGGGATGGTGTCGGCCAGCAGCTCGCCGGTCGTAAGGTCCTTGACCCGCACCTCGAACCGTTCCGAGCCATTGTCGTCGAAGGCATAGGCGAGATAGCGGTCGTCGGGGCTGATAGAGAAGCCGCCGAGGACGAAATACTCCTTGCCCTCGGCCAGCTTGGGCTCATCGAGGATCAGTTCGGCGTCACCGCCAGCAACGGGCCTCCGCCACCAGCGGCGATATTCGCCGCCGGTTTCGTGGTCGGTCCAGTAGAGATAGGCGCCGTCCTTTTGCGGGACCGTCGCGTCGTCCTCCTTGATGCGGCCGCGCATCTCCTGAAACAGCGTTTCGGAGAGCGGCTTGAGCGGCTCGATCACGCCTTCATAATAGGCGTTCTCCGCCTCGAGATAGGCGAGCACGTCCTTGTCCTTGACCTCCGGGTAGCCGGGGTCGCGCAACCAGTGCCACGGGTCTTCGATGGTCACGCCGTGGCGCTCGAAGCTATAGGGACGGGTGGCGGCGACGGGGGGCTTGGTCTGGCTCATCGCATCGCTCTAGCCGAGCGGCGCGGCGGCGCAAACGGTTGCCGTGGACGTAAGCCGCGCTAGGGTTGCGAAAACGGGAGGACCGGATGGGCAAGGCGATACTGTTGGCGGCTGTGGGCGTAGCGATGCTGTGGGGCGGGGCGGCGGATGCGAAGTATCGTTACGCCGCGACGATCACCCGGACGGCACACGGCGTGCCGCATATCGTCGCGCAGGACTGGCGCGGGGCGGGCTATGGCGTGGGGTACGCCTATGCGCAGGACAATCTGTGCATGATCGCCGAGGAGTTTGCGACGGTGGCAGGCGAGCGCTCGCTGCATTTCGGGCCGAAGAACAACTCGACGATCGGTTTCCAGAACGTAGACAATCTGTCGTCGGACCTGTTCTTTCGCTCGGCGATCGACTTGCCAGCCCTGCGGCGCGGGGCGACGGCGCAGGGGGCGGCTGCGCTGGCGCTGACTGCGGGATGGGTTGCGGGGTATAATCGCTATCTCAAGGATCTCGGGCCGGACAAGGTGCCGGCAGAATGTCGCGGCAAGGCGTGGGTGCGGCCAATCACCGCCGACGACATGCTGCGGCTGAACGAGAAGCAGATGCTGCTCGCCAGTTCGCTCAACTTCGCGCCCGCCATCGCGAATGCGGTGCCGCCCGGGGCCGAACCGGCGGCAAAGGTGAGCATGGCACTCCCCGATCCCGCGAAGTTCGAGGTGGCCAGCAATGGCTGGGCATTCGGCGGCGATGTCACCGCCAATGGCAAGGGGATGGTGATCGGCAACCCGCACTTCCCGTGGCACGGGCCAAGCCGCTTCTGGCAGATGCACGTGACGATTCCGGGCAAGATGGACACGGCAGGAGTCGGGATTGCCGGGTCGCCCTTCCCCACGCTTGGCTTTAACAAGGACATTGCCTGGACGCATACCGTTACGGCGGCGCGGCACTTTACGCTGTATCAGCTGACGCTCGATCCGAATGATCCGACCGCCTATCTGGTCGACGGCAAGTCGGAGAAGATGGTCGCGAAGACCGTCACCGTGCC
The DNA here is from genome assembly GCF_030145815.1 of Sphingomonas sp. Lineage (GTDB taxonomy): Bacteria > Pseudomonadota > Alphaproteobacteria > Sphingomonadales > Sphingomonadaceae > Sphingomonas. Next base: position 31,384 of record NZ_JAIXHL010000025.1, on the reverse strand, counting down.
GATGCCCGATGGCGCGGCGCCGGTGACGCGGACGCTGTATTCGACCCGCTTTGGTCAGGTCATCGTGATCCCGCAGGCGATGGCGACGTGGAGCAAGACCACCGCCTTTGCGATGCGCGACGCCAATGCGGGCAACCAGCGCGGGATCGGCACCTGGGTGCGGATCGCGACGGCAAGGAACGTTGGTGAGGTGCGCGCGGCGGTCAGCGAGACGCTGGGCATTCCATGGGTCAATACGATCGTCGCCGACCGGCATGGCGACGCGCTGCACGCCGATGTAACCGCCGTGCCAAACGTGTCGGCGGACAAGGCGAAGGCGTGCGCGACGCCGCTGTCGCCGGTGGTGGCGCGCACCGCGATCCTGCTCGACGGGTCGAAATCAGCCTGTGCGTGGGATGCGGCGGCGGGGACGCCGGTGCCGGGGCTGATGCCCGCCAGCGATCAGGCGGTGCAGGCGCGGCGCGATTACGTCGCGAACATGAATGACAGCTATTGGCTGAGCAATGCCGACCATCCCCATGCCGTGCTGTCGCCGATCCTGGGCGAGGCGGAAAAGCCAGTGTCCTTGCGCACCCGGTCGGGCTTTATCGAGACCCGCGCGCTGATTGCGGGCGGCAAGGTCGATCACGAGCGGGCGAAGGCGATGACGTTCGCCAACAAGAGCCATGCGGGCGAACTGGCGCTGAAACCCCTGCTCGCCCTGTGCGCGGGCAAGGCAGAGGTGGCCGAGGCGTGCGCGGCGCTGGGGAAGTGGGACGGGCGCTACGACCTCGACAGCCGCGCGGCGTGGCTGTTCGACCGCTTCTGGATGAAGGCGCGGAGTGTGCCGGGCATCTGGGCGGTGCCGTTCGATGCCAAGGACCCGATCCAGACCCCCCGCGATCTGGTCACCGGCGGCGACACGGGCGACAAGCTGATCGCGGCGCTCAAGGCTGCGGCGGACGAGGTGACCAAGGCAGGGATCGCGCTCGACGCGCGCTGGGGCGATGTCGCCTTTGCCCGGCGGATCACGGATCGCATCCCGATCCATGGCGGCGACGGCGCGCTGGGCGTGCTCAACGTGCAGATGATGGTGCCGGCACCGGGCGGGGTCACGCCGCGCCACGGGTCGAGCTATGTGCAGGTGGTGGGGTTCGATGATGCAGGGCCGGTGGCGGATACGATCCTGTCCTACTCGCAATCGCCCGACCCGCAATCGCCCTGGTATGGCGATCAGACGCGGTTGTATTCGCGCAAGGAGTGGGTGCGCTTCCCGTTCACCCCGGCGCAGATTGCAGCGGCGAAGGTCGGGGAGGCGGTGACGATTCGCGAGTAACCCGGCGACCGGGCGCGCGCCGCGTTCGCTTCGCCGCAAGCCTATTGCATACTAAATGAGTAGGAATAAATTGGACAGCAAGGGAGCCGCCGTCGCTGGAGACACTGCATGTCCATGTTCTCACCGCATGACGCGCGATCGCCCATCGTTCTGACCGTGCCCGGCCTGGGTGGGTCGGGGCCGTCACACTGGCAGAGCCTGTGGGAGGTATCGCGTCCCGACACCCAGCGGGTCGAGCTGGGGATGTGGAATACGCCGCACCGTAACGCCTGGGTTACCAAGCTGGATCAGGCGATCCGCGCGGTGCAGGGGCCGGTGGTGCTGGCCGCGCATAGCCTCGGTTGCCTCGCGGTCGCCTGGTGGGCGGAACTGGCGGGGCAGACCTATGGCACGCCGGTGGCGGGTGCGCTGCTGGTCGCGCCGGCGGATGTCGATGGCGGGACGCATGGGGCGCTGAGCGCCTTTGCCCCGTCGCCGTCCAAACCCCTGCCCTTTCCGTCGATCCTGGTCGCGAGCAGCGACGATCCCTGGGCGCATATCGACCATTCGCGCAACCTGGCCGCCAATTGGGGCAGCGTGTTCGTCGATGCGGGCGCGCAAGGGCATCTCAACGCCGACAGCGATCTGGGCTGGTGGAGCGAGGGTCAGCGGATGCTCGACCGGGTGCTGGACGCGGCGAGCGACCGGCACGGGCGGCCGCGGCCGGTGGAGCGGCATGCATTGCTGGCGGTGAATGCCTCGGATGCGGCGCAGCGGCATTATCTGGGGCGGGAGTAGGGTGCCGGATCGCCCCTAATCCTCCCCCGCAAGGGGGAGGTGGCGCCGAAGGCGACGGAGGGGGAGGAAGCACCGTCGCTAGAGCCGTGGGGACGCAGCCGCCCTCCCCCTCCGTCACGCTGCGCGTGCCACCTCCCCCTGGCGGGGGAGGAAAGTCTTAATCCGGCGTAACCACGCCGCCCATGCCGAGCCGCTTGCCGCGGGTGATGATTACCTTGTCGCCGAGCTTGGCCTGCGCGAACACGAGCTTGGCGAACGCCGTCGGCACGCCGATGCAGCCATGCGTGGCGCGGCCCTCCTCCACCTCCGACCCGTGGATCGCGACGCCGTCCCAGGTGAGGCGCATCATGTACGGCATCGGTGCACCGTAGAGGTTCGAGATGTGGTGGACCTTTTTCTGCTTGATCTCATGCACGCCGAGCGGGGTCGGCTTGTCGTCCATGCCATAGAGGATCGCGGTCGCGCCGATCTCGTACCCGTCGCGGAACACCGACATGGTCTGCGCTTCCAGATCGACGGTGATGACGAGCGGGCCGTCGGCGGGAACGCCGTCGGTGTTCCAGTAATAGGTGCCGAAGCTGATCGGGCCGGGAATGTCGAGGATGCGCTTGACCGTCATCGCCTCCAGCGCCGGGGCGGCGGGCGGGAGTGCCGCAGCGGCGGGAGCTGGGGCGGGCGCGGGTGCAGGTGCGACCACCGGCTTGGGCGCGGGCGCGGGCGCCGCTGTCACCGGGGCAGCACTGCGGGCCGGTTCGGGCGCGGGGATCAGCGCCGCTGCAGCCATCGCACCGACGCCAAGCGCCGCCACGATTCCCGTCCGCACCATCCATCCGCCTGCGCGCATCAATCTCCTCCAGTTCATCAACGCCAGATCGTGGATCGGGCCGCATCTGACCACCCCTCGATTTGACCGCGTATCGGGGTGGGACAGGGCGCGGGGTTGTTAACCTCTGCGCCGTCACCCCTTTTCAACCCCGCCCAGTTGCGCCACGAGAGCGGCTTATCGGCGCGCGATCCGCTTCCCATATCGGGCGGAGTTGCTGCCCCATTGCATTCGAGGACCGATCCCATGTCGACCCATGCCGCCCGCCTTCAGGCCCTGCGCGAGCAGCTCTCCCGCGACCAGCTCGACGGGTTCGTCGTGCCGCTGACCGATGAGCATATGAGCGAATATGTCGGCGGCTATGCTCAGCGGCTCGGCTGGCTGACCGGGTTTCAGGGGAGCGCGGGGAGCGCGGTGGTGCTGCCGGAGGCTGCCGCGATCTTCACCGATGGACGCTATACGATTCAGGTGCGCCAGCAGGTCGATGGGGCGAACTGGGACTATGTCCCGGTCCCGCAGGTCAGCATCGCCGACTGGCTGCGCGACCATGCGCCGCAGGGCGGGCGGATCGGGTACGACCCCTGGCTGCACACGCGCGGCTGGGTCGAGGAGGCGCGCAAGGCGCTAGCCGAGCGCGGTGCAGAGCTCGTCGCGGTCAGCCGCAATCCGATAGACGCGGTGTGGGACGACCAGCCCGCGCCGTCTGACGCCAAGCTGATCGTGCAGCGCGACGATGCCGCCGGCCGGACCAGCGCGAGCAAGCGCGCCGAGATCGCCGACTGGCTGGCCGAGCGCAAGGCGGATGCCGTGGTGCTCTCCGCGCTCGATTCGATCGCCTGGGTGTTCAACGTGCGCGGGGCGGATGTCAGCCACACGCCGGTCGCGCTCGCCTATGCCATCGTCAATGCCGACGGCACTGCCGATCTGTTCGTGGCGAAGGACAAGGTAGGGGACGATGTCGCCCAGCATCTCGGCAATGCGGTGCGGGTGCATGACCGCGCGGCCTTTGCCCCGGCGCTGGAGCAGTTTGCGGGCAAGCGGGTCGCCGCCGATCCGGCCGGGTCGGTCGCGGCGATCTTCGATGCGCTGGATAGCGGTGGCGCGACGATCCTGGCGACGCGCGATCCGGTGGTGCTGGCCAAGGCAATCAAGAACGAGGTGGAGATTTCCGGACACAAGGCGGCACAGGCGCGTGACGGTGCGGCGCTCGCGCGGTTCCTGAAATGGGCCGAGGCGGAGATGCCCAAGGGCGGGGTGACCGAATGGTCGGCCGCCGCGCGGCTGCAGGCGTTCCGCGAGGAAACGGGCGTGCTGCGCGACCTGAGCTTTGACACAATTTCGGGCACCGGCCCGAATGGTGCGATCCCGCATTACAAGGTGACCCAGGAGTCGAGCCTGCCCATCGAGCAGGGCCAGCTCTATCTCGTCGATTCGGGCGGGCAATATGCGGATGGCACGACCGACGTCACCCGCGTGATCCCGGTGGGCGAGCCGACGCAGGAGATGCGCGACCGCTTCACCCGCGTGCTGAAGGGCCATATCGCGATCGCGACGGCGGTGTTTCCGGCGGGGACCACCGGTGGGCAGATCGACGCCTTTGCGCGCCGCCCGCTATGGGAAGTCGGCTGCGACTATGGCCATGGCACCGGGCATGGCGTCGGCGCCTATCTGTCGGTGCATGAAGGACCGCAGCGGATTGCCGCTCCCAACTATCCCGGCGGCGGCCCGGCCGAACCCTTACGCGCGGGCATGTTCCTGTCGAACGAGCCGGGTTACTATAAGGCGGGCGAGTTCGGCATCCGGATCGAGAATCTGGTGCTGGTGGTCGAGAAGGACATTCCCGGCGCCGAATCGGTGATGCTGGGATTCGAGACGCTGACCTTCTGCCCGATCGAGCGCGACCTGATCGAGCCGGGGTTGCTGACCGAGGACGAGCGCCGCTGGCTCGACGCCTATCATGCGCGCGTGCTGGAGATCCTCGGCCCGCAGCTGTCGCCCGAGGAGCGGGTGTGGCTGGAGGGCAAGTGCCGGCCGATCAACGCGCGCTGACGCGCTTGCAGCGCCGCGATGTTCGCAATATGTTCCATCCGTAACGATTCGGGAGGACGATATGATCGGCTATGTGACGCTGGGGACCAATGATCTCGCACGGGGGGCGGTATTTTACGATGCCATCGCGGCGGAGCTTGGCACCGCGCGGATGATGGAATGGGATGGCGCGATCGCCTGGGGCACGCCGGGCGGCGGTGCGGGGGTCGCGTTGATGAAGCCGTTCGACGGCAATGCCGCGAGCGTCGGCAATGGCGTGATGGTCGCGTTCGAGGCGAAGGACGAGGCGCAGGTCGACCGGCTCCACGCGATCGCGCTGGAACAGGGCGGGAGTTGCGAAGGCGCACCGGGACCGCGCGGTGACAGCTTCTACGCCGCCTATTTCCGCGATCCGGACGGGAACAAGCTCAATGCCTTCATCATGAAGGGGTAACGCTCAGTTGCCGGAGTCGGGCGATGGCGGGGCCGGTGGCGGCGCGGGCAGGTCCGCCGCCTGCCGTGCCTGCGCCTTGCGCTTGCGCAGATTCTCACGGAGCGCGGCGGCGAGGCGGGCCTTTTTGTCGGCGTCGGTCATGGCGCGGCGATAAACCGGGTCGCTGCGCCTTGACAATGGGGCGCTCCCGCGCGAAAGGGCCGCCTCCCAGCGTGGAACGGACCTTCCGCCCGCGCCGAGTGCTGCCGTAGCTCAGTGGTAGAGCGCATCCTTGGTAAGGCTGAGGTCGTGAGTTCAATCCTCACCGGCAGCACCATTCCCCGATAGAAAACAATGACTTAGCGCCACCCCTCAGGGGGCGTCGCGGGTCATTGGCGAATTTGGAAGCATATCGGAAGCAGCGGGCGGCGAAAGTTTCCCTGCTCTGGCGTAGGCCCGGCGGCCGTCCCGGGGACATTTTCGGAACGTGCAGGGTCCGATGGGGCCGAGGCACCCCGCGACAGGATCCCCCGATTCGGGCCGCGGCACTGGCAGCATCCAATGCCTGGAAGTTCATCGCGCGACGACGCCTCCTTCGGTCGATCGACGCAGCGGCCAACCATTCAACTTTGGGCGCCACGTGACCAGCACGGATCGAATATTCGGCATTTGGAAGATGTCTCATTCCGGATTGGAGAAATGCCCATCCCGTTAGGGGACTATTGAGAGTCCAACGAGACGAAGCCCGCCCCTTGCGAAGGTAAATTATGCAGTAATGCACAGAGTGCGAAGATTACGACAAACGCACTAAGTGTTGAATACAAAGCGAGATTTGACATTCGTCGTAGAATTTGGTGAAAACTCGCTCATATCAGCTCAGGTGACTTCCTTGAGAAGTAGTTCGCCCACGAGCCCTGTAGCGCCGCGTTGCGAACTGGCGGGTTGAGGACCCCATTTCCGCATCGGCGGGGGTGGGTATGCCTAGGTTCGCGATTGCCGAAACATTCGTGGAAAGCGCGCGCTCCGCAACGAGTGTCGATGTGCTCCGCGGCGCGCTGATCGACTGCTGCGAGGCGATGGGCATTCGGTACTTCGCGCTGACCCACCATATCGACTTTCGCCGCGAGGACGGCGCCGCAGTTCGAATCCACAACTACCCTTCCAGCTGGCAGGATTGGTTCGACGCGAACGGCCTGGGAAAATGCGACCCAATTCATCGCGCCTGCCACCTCGCCAGCGTAGGCTTTGCCTGGGCGAACGTCCCCGACATGATCAGGATGACACCCGAGGACCGCATCGTCCTGGATGAGGCGTACCGCGTCGGCATCGGTGACGGATTCACGATCCCGTCGAGCATACCCGGCGAGACGCTCGGCTCCTGCTCGTTCGCCGTTGGCGCCGGCGACGCCTTTCCAGAGGAATTCCAGTTCGTCTGCCAGCTAATCGGCGGTTTCGCCTTCGAGGCTGCGAGGCGGCTGTCCGGCGCGCGTGACTTCGCGGTAGAGAGCGCACCGATCCTGACCGACCGGCAGCGCGATTGCGTGCTCTGGGCGGCGCGCGGGAAGACCGACTGGGAAATATCGGTCATCCTGGGCGTGGGGCACGAAACGGTCATCCAGCACCTGAAGCATGCGCGGGAACGGTACGGCGTCCAAAAGCGCGCCTTGCTGGCCGTCCGCGCCCTGTTCGACGGTCTGATCAGCTTCTCCGACATCCTGCGGCACTGACGCTATCCCCATTTCTTGGAATACCCCGCCGAGTGCCTGATCGGGATGCTTGTCCCCTCGTCACCTCGAGGGGTTTGCTCCATGGTTCTTCTCGTCGACTCCACCGTCAACAGCATCGGCGACATGGTCTTCCAGTCGATGTTCGCCGCCCGGAAAAGCGTCTTCATCGATCTGCTCAAATGGGACCTGCCGGCCCTGGACGGCCGATTCGAAATCGACCAGTTCGATGACGAGCATGCCCGCTACCTAATCCTGACTGACCTCGACCATGAGCATCTGGCCTCGGCGAGGCTGTTGCCCACGACCCGGCCGCACATCCTGGACTCGCTGTTCCCCGCGCTCTGCGACGGTAATGTCCCGCGCGGGCCGCGCGTCTGGGAGATTACCCGCTTCTGCCTGGGCCGGCAGCTGCGCGCTCCGGAGCGGCGCCATAGGCGCAACCAGCTTGTCTCGGCCCTGGCAACGCACGCCCTCGAGACCGGGATCGATACCTATACCGGCGTCGCCGAGATGGCCTGGCTCCAGCAGATACTGGGCTTTGGCTGGCAATGCCGGGCGCTGGGCGAACCCCTACCCAGCGGGCGATCGCTGCTCGGAGCCCTCGAGATCACGATCACGCCGGCGACGCCGGCCGAGCTTGCGGCGGGCGGCGTGTGGTCGCCGATCATCGCGCACGAAATGCCGGCGCGCCGCGCCGCCAACGCCTGAGGTACTGCCATGACCGAAGATCCGACCGCCACGCCCGCCGGCTGTGACGCCGCCCTCGAATTGCTTAGGACTCAGGGGTGGTGCGCGATCCCCAATGCCTTGCCGCGCGACACAATCGAGGCGCTCGCCGCCGATCTCGCGCCGACCTATGAGGCGACGCCCTTTTGCGAGGGCGATTTCTATGGCGGTCGCACCAAGCGGTTCGGGAGCCTGTTGAAGCGCTCGCCACACGCCGCCGACCTCGCTCTCGAACCGCTGATCTTGGCCGTCGCCGATCGCACGCTCTCGCCGTGGTGCGATACGATTCAGCTGAACCTGATGCAGGCCATCGCGCTGCATCCCGGGGCGCCCGCCCAATTTCCGCACCGCGATCAGGATATGTGGCAGGGTGTGAAGGGCGAGGTCGAGTATCTGGTCAACGTCATGTGGCCGCTGACACCCTTCACAGTCGAGAATGGCGGCACGGTCCTCTATCCTGGCAGCCACGGGCGCGAGGCGCTGAACGAAACGATGCCCGAGCGCTCGGTCGTCGCCGAATTCGGACCCGGGGACGCGTTCCTGTTCCTCGGCTCGACGCTCCACGGCGCCGGCGCCAATCGGAGCGACGAGATCCGCAAGGCGGTCGTAGTCAGCTACTGCCTCGGATGGCTCAAGCCCTATGAAAACCAGTGGCTCGCCTATCCCCCCGCTGTCGCGCGCGGCTTCGCGCCGGAGCTCGCCGCCCTGGTCGGCTACCGTCAGCACCGCCCCAACCTCGGCAACTATGAGGGCGTATGCCCGTCCCTCCTCCTTACCGGCAACCTCCCCGAGCACATCGGCGCGGTGGACGCGCTCCGGCCCGACCAGGCCGAGGCCGTCACGGCCCACCGGCTCGGCCAGGAGGTCGACGCATGAGTCCGCTCCAGGCGATGGAGCGCAGCTACGCGACGTTGAAGCGCATGCTGCGCGAGGGCCGGTATGCACCGGGCGCGCGCCTGGAAGCCAATCGGCTCGCAGAGGAGCTGGGCGTCAGCATGACGCCGGTACGCGACGTCCTGCAACGGCTGGTCGGCGAGCACCTCGTCGAGGCAAGCGCCGGCGAGGGGTTCCATGTTCCGCGGCTCAGTGAAGCGGGGCTGCGCGACCTTTACGAGTGGCATTCCGCACTGGTGCTCATGGCGGTGCGGACCGCGCGAAACCCGCTCGTGATCGACGAGCCGGACGATGAAACGATCGCCGGAAGAACGGCGCTGCTGTTCGAACGAATCGGCGAGATGGCACCGAACCGCGAGATCCGTCTGGCGATTTCGAGCGTTGGCGACCGTCTGCATCCGTTCCGATTCATCGAGTCGGAGGTTCTTGAGCCCATCATCGGAGAACTCGACGAGCTTTCCGTCTTCGACAGCGCGCTCCCCCAAGCAATTCGGCGCTATCATCTTCGCAGGATGAAGGCGGTCGCAGAGCTAATCCGGCGGCGGGAAGCCATTTGATCGGCCGTTCGATTATAATCCGATTATAAACTTCTTATAACCGCCGGCTTGGCGAATCTTCTCTTGGTCGCATCTCGCGACAGGAGAATGACCATGGACCGCGAACCCAACGAATCCATCGACCTGATCGATCTCGGCGTCGCCAGCGTCGAGACCCAGGGCGCCCTCGACGGCAAGTATGACGTCGTCGGCCTCATCCCGCGCGAAGGCCTGTCGGACGACTGATCCGAGAGCGCCGGCCCGGCTCCGCGCCGGGCCGGCGCAACTCGATCACCCCAAGCCAACGCAAGACGGAGTGACTCCCATGCAAACCGAACACGACCAGGCGGTCGATCTCGTCGATCTCGGCGCGGCCAGCACCGAGACCCAGGGCGCGATGACCGGCAGCTTCGACGTCATCGGACTCATCGAGCACGATGGGTTGTCGGACGACTGATCCGCAGCCGGCGGCCCGGCTGCGCGCCGGGCCAGCCATCCACCAAGACGGAGAGCCATTATGAAAAGCGAAGAGGCGCAGGTCGCTGACCTGATCGATCTTGGCGCGGCCAGCGTCGAGACGCAGGGCAGTTGCACCGGCATGTTCGAAATCGTCGGGTACATCCTGCCCGAAGGCCTTTCGGACAACTGACCGCCCGCGGCGGCCGGCTCCGAGCGAGCTGGCGCCGCACCACCGAAGGGATCCGGCATCCGGAATGCTCTGGCGAATCTTGCCACACGCGACGGCCTGCGTCGCATCCGAAGCGCTGTTCTTGCTGGATATCCGGCAGGACCGCTATTTTCGCGTGCCCGCCGCTTCCGCCGGGGAGATGCTGGCCTGGCTCAATCGGAACTATGCGGGCGTCGTTCCCCAGACCGTGACCGACACGCTGGTCCGCGCGCGCATCTTGCGACAGGGCGATCCGGAGCCGACCAACGTGCTCAAGGAGCGCGTGACGATCCCGACCAGTCTCGCGCAAACCGACGCGCCCGCAGCTGGGAAGGAACATCCCGTTCGGGTCGCGGTGAGTGTTGCGGGCATGCGACTGTCGCTGCGCGTCTTCTCGCTGAACCATATACTGACCGGCATCCGAACGCGGGGCCCTCTGCCCCGGCGTGGTCCGGCGGCCCTCATCGAGGCCCAGGCGTTCGAGCGTGCCCGGCGGATGGTCCCGATCGCACGAAACTGCCTGCTCGATTCGCTTGCGCTCGAACAGTGGCTCGCGCGGAGGGGTATTGGGTCGCAGATCGTGTTCGGCATCGCGCCTGAACCGTTCGCGGCCCATTGCTGGCTCCAGACGGCCGATACCATCCTCAACGACAGCTTCGATCATGTATCGGGCTTCACGCCGATCCTCGCGATATGAACAGAGGGGCTTATCTGGCGTGCGTGGTAGTCCCGGGCCCGGAGGCAAATGAGCGCGCGCGCGGTCTCGCCGAAAGGCTGCGATCGCATGCGATGGTCGACCTGGTCGAGGGACCGGGCCTTCTCGTGATCGGAGATGCCAGAGCTGCGCATGTAGTCCTGCCGAATGGCGGCGGCATCCTATTCGGGCATCTGTTCGACCGGGAGAGTAGCGCGCGAGTCATCGAACCAGCGAAGCTTGGCCAACTCTCGGCGTCGGAACTCGTGAAATCCTATTGGGGCGGCTACGTCGCGATCCGGGCGCTGGGCGACCGGGTCGAGGTCATTCGCGATCCCTCGGGGACAGTCCCTTGCTATTACGCCGAGATCGAGGGTGTGCATGTCCTCACGTCCCGGCCGAATCTGCTGTTTGGCCCAGCGCTACTCGAACCTGTCATCGACTGGACGATCGTCACCCAGTCGCTGGTATTCCGAGACTTCCGGCCGGCGCGCACTTGCCTTCGCGGTATCAGCGAAGTTCTCCCTGGGATTGTGTTCGATCTGAACGATCGTGGCGCTTCGACGCATTGCGCCTGGTCGCCCTGGACATTCGCCGAGCCTGCGGTGCGCGTCACCGATAGGGCCGACGCGATCGCGTTGCTTCGCGATGTGGCATCGACGACGCTCGGGGCGTGGGCCGGATGCTTTGAACGGCCGCTGATCGAGATTTCCGGCGGCCTCGATTCCTCGATCGTTGCCGCCGGGATGCGCACAGGGCAATCGGAAGCGCATTGTCTCACCTTCGGCCCAGCCCCCGGCGACGCGAGCGAGCTGCCCTGGGCGCGGGCGGTCGCTGAGCTCCTGGGATATCCCCTTACCGAACTGGTCGCCGACGCCGCCACCGTCGACATCCGCCACAGCGATGCGCAGGATTTGCCGAGACCATGCGCGCGCTCATTCTCCCAAGCGCTCGATCGGCCGATCCAGGTGCTGGCCGCCGAGCTCCGCACCGATGCCTTTTTCGGCGGCGGTGGCGGGGACAGCATGTTCTGTCTCACCCATTCGGCATTTCCTTTGATTGATCGCCTCGCTGCCGAAGGTCTTGGCAAGGGTGTGTTCGAAACCGCTGGCGACATCGCCCAGATGACGCGGACCAACGTCTGGAAGGTATTCGCGGCCGCTGCCCGGCGCTGGCCCCGAAATCACTCCGCCATGCCCAAGCCGATGACCAATGCGTTTCTGGCACCCCATGTGCGAGACTGCCTGCCATGGCCCGAGGGAAATCCTTGGCTCGCGGCTCCCGCCGGAATTCCGCCGGGCAAGTGCAAGCACGTCTGGTCGATCATTGGAATCCAGAACCAGCTCGAAGGCTATGGCCGCGAAGCGATGGCGCCGTTGCTCGCGCCTTTGATGTCGCAGCCTATCGCGGAGATCTGCATCTCCATCCCGACCTGGTTCTGGTGCGCCGGCGGCAACAACCGTACCGTAGCGCGCGAAGCGTTTCGGGATCGGCTGCCCGCATCCGTTATCGACCGCCGCACCAAAGTCTCGTTCAGCAGCCTCGCCTACCGGATGATCCGGGCGAACATGACCATCATTCGCGAAATGCTCCTCGACGGCGCGCTCGCGCGGGAAGGGCTGCTCGATCGGGAGCGCATCACGAGATTTCTTGAGGGAACGATGGCGGACAGCGAGGCGCTCCCAGAAGTGATGGCGCTCGTGGAAGTCGAGGCATGGGTCCGCCACTGGGAAGGACGGTCACTTGGCTGACGCTGCCCGCAAAGCCCTCCACCGCGCGATCTCGGCAGCGCGCGAGGGATCGTCCGATTCAAGGCCGAGCAGCCAGAAATCGAACCAGGCGATGTTCCGCCCGTAAATGGCCAGGCGATGCGCCGGATGGTTCTTGGTGTGCCACTCGTCCGGATAGACATACATCTCGACCGGTGCGTTATGCGCCTTCAGCGCAGCAAAGGCCTCCTGGGCGATCCGGAATTCGCCATCCGGCAAATTCATCAGCAGCGGCACCCGAAGGTGAACCGCGTTGACCGCGAGCGACTGGGCTCGCCAGAATTCGCGACCATCTGCGCCCGCCGGTGGGTAGCCCACACCGTTCACCACGGTATTGCCATAGCCGGGGCCGGCATTGAACACGACGTTGGGATCATCGCAGCAAGTCGAGATGATCGCGGCCTTGAAGCGCGTCGAATTGTTGAGCGCAAACTGGACCGTGCTCGCCCCATCGCTCAGGCCGGTGATGCCGACCAGCTCGGGGTTCACGACCCCTTTTGCGATGGCGGTGTCGATCCCGGCGTCGAGTGCCGTGAAGATCCGGCGCCGTCCAGACCAGTTTCTGACCTTGACGCGCTGGGCGGCATCGTCGCTGGCCTTGGCCGCGGCCTCGGGAGCTTCGGCCGGCCACTGGAAATTGAGGACGGCATAGCCGCGCGCCGCGAGCAGCTGGATCGGATATTCGTCGCCCTGTCCGCCGCGCTGAAACCCACGTGAGATGTATTGGACGATGATGAGGGGATGGCGCTCACCGGCCCTGTGGTCCGGCGGCAGTGTCAGATCGCCATAGGTCCGGACGCCGTCGCGATCGGTCCAGGTCAGCCGCTCGACCTTGCCCAGCTGCACCTGAGCGAATTCCGGGTTGGGATCGAAGACCACGGCGTTGCGGCCTGTGGCCGGATCGAAGCGGACAAGGACGCGAGGCCCCGTAGCAGTTTCTCGCGCACAGATGAGCGCCGCGGCCGCAAGCCCACATCCGGGCAGAAAGTCCTCGGTCTCGAATAGCCGGCGCGGGCCCGGCTCGACGCCGGGGCGCCACCGATAAAGCGCGGTGCGGCCGCCATTGTCCGCGTTGCCGCCGCGCAGGATGAAGAGCGTATCCTGCCCGGTCCACCAGAGCCCGGCGATCGGCTCACGGCACGCTTCGCCTGAGCACACTATTTTCTTGCCGCCTACCTCGACGCGCAGCAAGGTCGGGCCGCGGGGCATATCGGCATGCTCGCTTGCCACCCATGCGCGTCCTCCGGTCGGGGAGATCGCGGTCGCCCCGGCGTCCTCGGGAAATCGTGCCGCGGCCTCGCCCTTCATCGCGGCGGCGTCATCGCTCGTGACAATCCGGCTCTTGCCGCTAGCGAGATCGAGGGCGTTGATCTCGGTCGCCAGCGGCAGCCGGGGTGTCGGACGCGCATAGGCGACCGACCAGAAGCGGTCGTCATAGAGATAGCCGGACCGGCCTTCGCGATCGATCTCGGCGACCTGGGCATCGAACATCCTGCGCGTCGTGAACAGCAGGCTTCTTCCGTCTTTGCTCCAGGCGAGGCTGCGCGGCTCGGTCGTGAGATTCGTAACCTGCTTTGCAGGCCCACCATCCAGTCCGACCTGCCAGATCTGGGTCTGACCCTTGTCCCGGCGCAGATAGGCAAGCGAGGATCCGTCGGGCGACCAGACCGGCGGCTCGGTGACCGGAAGGCCCGAGGGCACGCCGGTTACGCCGTAAGGATCGGTCATCGCCTGGATGAACTCACCCCCGACGTCGAGCAGCCTTGCCCGCGTTCGCCCGTCCAGAGGCACCAGCATCACGCCGAAACAATAGCTGTCGCTCTCTGGATCGGCGCGCCGCAAGATCAGCGCGGCATAACGACCATCCGGCGAGACGCTGAAGGATGGCCGTTTGGCGGTGTCGAACATCATCCCGAAGTCGCGCAACTCGATCAGATCGCGGGCGGCGATCGGCCTTTGGCCTGTTGCCGCCTCGGGGGGAGGCGGCAACAGGCGCTCGCTGCAGGCCATGGGCGTTGCGTGCGCCGCCATGGTCCAGCAGGAGATCAGGCCAAGCGCGGCCGAGCCGATCAGGTGCTTCACCACGACTTGGTGACCTGCAGCGCGACGAAGCGGCCCATCGGATTCGCATTCTCGCCATCGAAGCCAACCGCGAGGGTGCCCACGACATAGCTCACATATGGCGGGTCGGAATCGAACAGGTTGCTCGCATTGAGCGCGACCCGAAGCCCCTTGAACGGACCCGAGGGCTGCTGGAAGGTGTAGCTCAGGTTGAGGTCGAACGTCGTCCAGGACGAGACGCGCTGCGCCGGGGTTACGGTCCGGTTCTGATATCCATCGGCATAGTTGACGAACAGCGCCGCGCCGAAGCCGCCCTTGTTCCAGGTCGCATGCCCCCGAACCCTGAGATCGATTGGATTGCCGACCGTATCGACAACATCGACCGGCGCCGATGTCGCCGTCAGCTGCTGATTGATCCCGAAGATGTAGGTCGCGTTCGCGCCGACCGAGGCGTTCCCGCCGCCGAGACCGAAATCATATTGCAGGTCGAGGTCGAGCCCCGACTGCTTCACGATCGACAGGTTGCGCGTCCGCGCGTCCGCGATCGCAACAATCGGCGCGGTGCTCGGGATGCCGGTCAGGTCGAGATAATAGGGCGAGGCGAACAGCTCGGCGATCCGCGCCGCCGGCGGGTTGAAGGTCAGGATCGGCGCATAGATGTCTCGGTTGATGAGATAGTTGGTCACGCTCGACGCGACCGACGCGATCCGGTCGCGGTAATTTACGCTGAACCAGGTGACGCCTGCCCGCAGCCCCGGCAATGCCGCAGGTTTCAGGTCCGCGCCCAGCGTCCAGGTGGTTGCGCGCTCGGGCCCTAGGTCGGGGTCGTTGCCGCGGATGACCATGATGTTGGACATGCCGGTTGGCGATTGGGGATCGACCACCGGATAGGCGAACTGACCAAAGGTATCCGGGTCCTGGCGCAACTCGGTGACTCCAGGCGCGCGGAAGGACTTGCCGAAGCTGCCGCGCAGCGTGACGCCACCGAGCGGCTCCCAGGCCATGCTGACCTTCGGGTTCGTCGTGCTGCCGAAATCGCTGTAATGCTCGGTCCGAACCGCCGCCGACAGATCGAGGCGGCGGAACAGCGGCACCGACATCGCCTCCGCGAATACCGGGATCCGCAGTTCGGCATAGGCGCCTTTGACGATCCGGGGCCCGGGAAGCGGAGTCAGCGCATTGGCGCGAGGCGCCAGTGTCGAGGTGTAGGAGATATTCTCGCGGTCGCGGTAGCGATCCTCGCGATACTCCCCGCCTACGGCGAGACGCACGTCACCCGCCGGCAGGGCGAAGAGCGGCCCGTCTGCGCGCACCGCCGCCGACCAGACCACGGCGTCCCAGCGACGCTTGGTGTAGCCCCGGATCGACTCGATCGTTGCCGGATTGGTCGAGGGTCCGTCGCCCAACAGATTATAGGCCGTCGCCGGATTGGTGTCTGCCAGCGCCAGCGCGAGGCGCGCCGAGTTGACGCGGTTCAGATAGTCGTAGCGCTCGTCCTGCTTGCCCCAGGTCGCATGGCCGTCGACCGACCAGGTCCCCAGCGTGAGTTCAAGGCCCGCGGTCCCGCCATAAGCACGCACGTCGCCGCGATAGCGCTCGTTGCCGAGGTCCCGAACGAAGCTGTAGTTGACGCCGATCGGCAGATGCGTCCCGATCGGATCGACGTAGTAAGGGTTGGTGACCGGGACCGTGCGGCGCGTATCGGTTCCGCTGCGGACCGCGACGTCGAAATTGCGCAAGGTCGCGAGCCCTCGCACGTAGAAGCGCAGGTTGCTGGTCAGATTCTGGCTGAGCGACACGAACAACGAGTGACGCTCTTGCTCCGGGAGAATGTCGACCCCGTCCCACCCATCGCCGCGATTGATCGCCCCCCGTGTCAGCTGCGCCGGGGTGAGGCCGTTGCCGAACTGCCCGCGCGGGATCGCGAAGTTGACGCCGCCCGCGACGATCGTGCCAGGGCTCGCATAATTGCCGCGATAGTCCCCGCCGCCGAAGGGCCGCAGATCGTCGGTGATATAGGGCCGGTCGTCGGCGGAGAGGTTGTCGCGACGGTAGAATTCATACGCGACCACCGCACGTCCGCTGGACCATTTGACCCCGAACAGCTGGCTGAACTGATATTCCTGCGCGTCGCCGTCGGCAGTCCCGATCCGGAAGCTGGTTTCGGCACCGCGGAAATTGTCGCGGGTGACGACGTTGACTACGCCAGCCACTGCATCGGAGCCGTAGATCGCCGAAGAGCCGTCCGGCACGATTTCGACGCGCTCGATCGCCGAGGCGGGGATGACGGAAAGGTCGGAAAAGGTGCCCGAAAACCCGCCCAGTGGCGGCCTGTCCCCGTTGATGAGGACGAGGGTCGAACCCTGACCAAGACCGCGCAGATTGACGCCGACTCCGCGGCTGACATTCCCATTGCCGGCGCCGGTGATCAGCCCGCTCATTCCCTCAATGGCGCCGCCGCTGAAGTTCTGCGGGATCGACTGGACGATCTGCTGCGTGGTGGAAAAGCCATTGTCGGCCATCGCCTTGCGATCGACCGTGATTACCGGAACCCCCACCGGGCCCTGGCCGCGGATTCGCGTGCCGGTGACGAGAATTTCGCCACCACCTTCAGTGGGTTCGTTTCCCTCCTGGCCGACATCATCTCGTTGCACGACCAGCGTGGTCCCGACCAGGACCACCCGCAAGCGGCTGCCGCGCAGCAGCTGCGACACCGCCTGATCGGCTCGGTAACGGCCCTTCAGCGCGGGCGCGCGAAGCCCGGCGACCAGCTCAGTCGGCACGATGACCTGGGTGCCCGATTGCTGCGCGACTGCCCGCAAGGCGATGCCGAGGTCCTGGCTCGGCATGTCGAAGTCACGGGCGTCCTCCTGCGCGAGCGCCGACGGCACGATCATCACCATCGCCGTGCCGGCAAGCGCCAGCGCACCCAATTTCCCCACTCTCATGTATCGCTCCCCATTCATGCGCCGCCGATTGGGCGGTCTGGGGTGCGAGACGAGGTTGCGCGGAAAACCCGCCCGAAATTATTTCGTGGCGATGACGATCATGCGCGCCGGAGGATCAGATCACCTTGCGGCGATTGCTCGACCCGCAGCGAAAAGGCTGCGGCGAGGGCGGCGGCGAGTTCGTCGACGGGCAGCGGCCGGAACCCGCCGGTCAAGCGCTGCGCGGCCAGCGAAGGGTCGCCCAGGCGGATCTTGCGCTGGGAGTAGCGGTTGGTCTGTTCGAGCACGTCGCCCAGCGGCACGCCGTCAAAGTCGAGCATCCCGGAGACCCATTGCTGTAGCCCGGGCGATGCCTTGACCACCTCCGCGCGGCGCGCGCGGTCGGTGAAGCACTCGCCGGGCGCGAGCCGCGTGACCGCGGCGACGCCCCCCGCGGGCGCGATGCCGCGGACTTCGACCGAACCGCGAAGCAGGCTGACCCGCACTCCTCCCGGCTCGAACCCGACATCGAACATCGTCCCGAGCGCAGTGACGGTCCGACCGGCTGCCTCGACCCGGAACGGGCGCGCGGCGTCGTGCGCGACATCGAAGCGCGCGCGTCCGCGCACCAGCCGGACCTGGCGCAAATCCTTCGTCAGGCGCACCTCGATTGCGCTGTCCGTGTCGAGCGTCACTGTCGTTCCGTCGGCAAGCTTCACGCTGCGGATCTCGCCGACCCGTGTCGACTGAGGCTGGGCTGCCGCCATCTGCGGGGTATCCCCACCCTCATTGGGTGAGCGGAAGAACCACAGGCCACCAAGGACGACGAGGACCAATGCGATCGCCGCAAAGGCTGGGCGGGCTCCTGGCATCTCCCAAATCGGGGGCCGCCGTTCGGGAAGCCGGCGATTACGCCCCATCTCCGTGTCGGCGATCCCGCCTGCAGTCAGCCAGCGCGCGCCGGCCTCCTCATAGGCCCTGGCATGTGCTGGATGAGCCGCGTGCCAGCGCTCGAACTCGGCGCGAAACTTCTCCGCGTCGGGGCTGCGCATCCGCGCGAACCAGATCCCGGCTTGCTTCATGTCCGCTACGCTGAGGCTATCCTCCGTTCCCGGACTAGGCATCAGTCCTTGCCCGCGTGCTGAAGAAGCATCGTCATTGCCTTGGCCATCTGTTTCTCGACACCCGATACGGACATTCCCGTCCGTTCGGCAATCTCGTTATAGCTTAGACCGTCCAGGCGATGCGCCATGAATATTTCCCGAGTCTTGGGCTTCATCCGACGCATTACCGCCTCGACGCGCGCGAGACTATCGCGAGCTTCAAGTCGGGCCACTTCATTTGCCGCCGAAATGGCGTCTTCATCAAACGGAACATGCAGCAGCTCGCCCCGGCCGAACGCGCTCTTTGCACGGTCGCGCAGCAGGTTGCGAGCCACCTGACGCAAAAAGGCGCGCGGACGCGCGATCGGCTCGCTGCGCGACTGCTCGCTCTGGGCCAGGCGTAGAAAGGCCTCCTGGGCAAGGTCGCCGGCATCGTCCGGGTTGGACCGGAAGCGGGTGATGAACCGGACCAGCGCGTGGCGCTCATTGCGGTAGATCATCTCGAGCGCGAGCGGCGCCGCGCTACCCCCGTCGGTGTCGCCGTGCGCAGGCAGGTTCGAGGGGCTGGGCGGCGACATCAGTCCCCCCGGCATCCCAAGTTTTCATCGCTCCGCTCAGCCATGGCACCACGCCCCGTTCCTCGAATGCGAAGCGGTCCGGCAAAAGCCGGGTGTTGAGAACAAGTTTGAGGACTTGCGCCGACGCCTTTAGCCGCGAACGGCCTGAACATGCGCGTCGACCACCCGGCCGCGAGTGCCTGGATAGGGATCTCAAACGAGGTTCTCACGCCTCGGCGCCGCACTTTCAGCGGCGCGTTCCAAGACTAGGATTGGAACGGTTCAAAAGGCAAGCCAATTGGGAAATCCAACAATCGCAACCACTTCGGACAAATCTGCCCCGTCATGGCGACCGTCAGGTCGCCCGCGCCGAAGGCATTGAGAAAGGGATGCACCCTTGCAGGCGGACGGCCGTCGCGGCGGCGTGCGCGCGGGCCTGTGGGCCAGCCGCCGCCGTGACCTCCGGCCGATCGCAAGCGTGCCACGCGGGCCCAAAAAGCGCGCGGACCCCGACGCCTTTGCAAGAAGGCGCGGAGCACGCACCGCTGGTCTCCCGCGTTCCACCGAGCAGTGTTGAATTGCATCGACCTTGAGAAGGTTCAGGCATGGCAAGGCGAGCAAGAACGTGGCAGATTTCCGCTGACCGGCCTGACCATGCTGAAGTGGCCGGTCCTCAAGCGACTGATCCAGGCACATAACCACCCCATTTCTTGGAATGGCTTCATGACGCTACACGCCGGATTGTAGCGTTTGCGCGATCGCCAGCCGGAGCACGGTCCATCGGCGCGCGCGGGAGCGGGGATGATCGAAGTTCATTTGCTTCGCTATGCGCTGGCGGCGGCCGACAGCGGCAGCTTCAGCCAGGCCGCGGGACGGTTCGGCGTAAAGCAATCGACGCTCAGCAAGCACATCCTGTATCTGGAGGACCGGCTCGGCGTCGCGCTGTTCCGCCGTTCGAGCCGTGGTGTGGTGCCGACCGACCCGGGCCTCAGCATTCTCCGCAAGGCCCGCCAGATCGTCGAGGATATCGACGCGCTCGACCGCGACTGCGCGGCGATCGCGCGCGGTGCGGCCGGCCAATTGCGGTTTGGATTCCACGGATCGCTTGGCAGCGGCGACCTTTCGGCGGTCATTCGCGATTTTCGCGCGGCCTGGCCCGACGTCGAGCTGGCGGCGCGTGAGCGAAGCCGGTCGCGGCTGCTCCGCGCCGTGGAGCGCGACCAGCTCGACGTCGCGGTCATCAGCGGCCAGGCGCAACGGCCCGGAATCCGCTCGCTGTCCTTCTGGAGCGAGCAGGTAATGATCGGGCTCGATCGCAGCGATCCGCTTTGCGCGCGGGATCCGCTCTATTGGACTGACCTGCGCGGCGCGACCTTCATCGTCAGCAAGGTCGATCCCGGGCCCTTCCTCAATGATCTGGTCGCATCGCGGCTTTCGGGGGCCGGCTTCGGGCCCAGCGTCAAGGTCCAGGACGTTCGCCGCGAAAACCTCTTCTCCTTCGCCGGAAATGGCTGCGTGATCGTCACGACCGGCGTCGCGCGCCAGGACGAGGAGTTGATGCTGCGCCCGGTGCACGACGCATTCGGCCCCACCTATCTCGAGCAGGCGATCCACTGGCGCCGCGACAATAACAGCGCTGCCCTCAGGCACTTTCTCGAGATGCTGGCGCGCCGCTATGGAAGGCCGCTGCCGGCGCACTGAATGGCGCCAGATGTTCGAAGGGCCGCCGCGCAGGGGGGAAGCGCGGCGACCCTTCCCGCTTGCCGGCCGTCCCAGGGGGCGCGGGACGGCCGGAGCGGATCAGCGAAGGCTGGTGATCGTGCTGGTCGCCTGGTTGCCGACGGCGATCGCACTCACCTGATTGCCGGTGAGCGCGAAGCGACTGCCGGACATCGCGGTCAGCGGCATGGTGAGGCTGCCCGTCGCGATTGCCGACACCGGGCCGTAGTTGACCTGGCTGCTGACGATCGCCGCACTGGCGGGACTCCCCGGCGACACACCGAGCGTGTTGGTCGCATTGTTGCCCGTGGCCGCCGCCGTCACGCTGTTGCCGTCGATCGTCATCGATGCCTGGCTCATGCCGGCGAGCGGCCCGTTGAACGCGGCGCCGGTCAGGCCGTGCGACACGGCGGTCACGCTGCCATAGTTGGTCTGGGCGTTGAGCAGCGGCGCGCCCGCCTCCGCCCAGATCTCGAACCGGCTTGCCTCGGCCGTTGCGGGTCCGGCGAGCAGGATGGTCCCGCGCACGTCCAGCACATTGTCGGCGACATTGCCGCTCGCCAGCGCGCGGGCTGCGTTGTCGGTGATCGAGAGCGACGAACCATCGATCGTCGCAGGAAGCGACGAGGCGCGATAGCCGGCGTCGAGCGACGCGGTCGCCGCGACCCCCGCCGTGTTCATCTGCATGCTGCCGAGGCCGCCCGCCACACCTTCGCCGCCGACCGTATCGATTTCGACCTGGTTCGCAGCCCGGTTCGCCACGGCTTCGGCGACGGTCATATTCTCGCCGATCTCGAAGCGCGACGCGGCCAGCCCGATCCCGGCATCGCCGTTCGAGATCATGGTGGTGGCGTCGGCGGCGATGCTGCCGCCGGCGAACTGGAGGTTGCCGAGGACGAAGTCGCCCGAGATTCCAGGACTGCTGACGATCGAGACCCGCGCGCTCCGCCCGGTCAGCGCGCCCGAGGAGGCCGCATCGACCGAGAGCCGATTGTCGGCTTCGTTGATGCCGGCATAGGCCTGGTTGCTGTTGTCCTTGAGCGATACGCTCGAGCCGGACAGCGAACCCGGGGCGACGAGGGCCTGGTCGGCCGCAGCCCGCCCGATCACCTGGCCATATTGCGCCGAGGACAGCGCCGCCCCCGGCGCACGGACATCGGTTCCGCCGAGACCGACCGCTTCCAGCGACAGGCGATTGGCGGCGGTGTTGCCCATGATCGTCGAGGCGAGGTCATTGCCCTCGACGACGTAGCGCGACCCATAGGTGCGGAAGTCGCCGAGCATGCCGAACCGGCCCGACACGGCGCTGTTGATGCCGACCGCATCGGCCTGCGATCCGGACAGGCCGAGCGTCTGGCTGCTGGCGAGCGCATAATCGGCGGCGGCGCCATAGCCTTCCGGCAGTGGCCCCGCGACCGCGTCGTCATGGCCGCTGCCATTGGCGAAGAGGGTGCCGTTCACGGTCATCGCGTTCGACGCCGAATCGCCGATCGCGGTTCCGGAGAGCCCGTTGTCCCGAACCGACAGGTCGGAGTCGCGCACGGTCGCCGGCAGCGCGATCACGACCCCGAGCGGCGTATCCGCGTTACCCGCCTTGACCTGGATCTCGCCATTGCCGCTCTGGACATTGTTGAGATCGGCGCTGGTGCGCAGCGCCGACGCTGCGAGGCCGAGCGTGTTGGTCGCGCCGTTGCCGGTCGCGGCCGCGCTCACCGAATTGCCGTCGGCAGTGAGCGCCGAGCGCTCGACGGGACCGAGCACGCCGAGCTTGAGCGCACTCGTCGAGACGGCGCCGATGCGCGATTGCCCGAAGTCCTGGACATTCTGGACGCCGAACGCGGCGGTGACGCTGACGCTGTTGTCGAACCCGGTCGAAGCGGTACCGACGGGCCCCGATCCCGGCAGGCCGAACGTGTCGATCGCAGCCGCCTCGACGCCCAGCTGGTTGCTCTCGGCGAGGTTGGCGATCGCCACGGCGCGCGCCGCATTGTCCGACAGTGACGCTTGCGAATCCGATGCGACGCCGAGGATGTTGGTGCGGATGCCTCCGACCGTGCCCGCCTCGACATCGGCATCGCCGGCGCGCTGCACGCTGGTCAGGTTGGCGACGGCGCCGGTCCCCGACACGGAGCCGATCCGCAGCGACATGGCGTTGGCGGAATGGTTGCCATAGCCACCGGCCAGGAGGGTATCGCCCTCGTGCCGGGCGCTCGACTGGGTGAGCGCGCCATTGACCACCAGATGGAACGGGTCCGACCCCTCATCGTCACCGGCGCGGACCGTGACCGTGCCGCCCTGTTCCTGGTGGCTGAGAGTCGCGAAGGTCGCCGACACAGCCGGGTCACCGGTGGCCGGGCTCGGGACCAGCGAGGCGGCTCCGCCGCTCCCCGTGGCGGGGGCAGTCGCGCCGGTCACCGCGAAGTCGCTGGCGAAGGCATTGCCATAGCCGAGCGCCCGGACGAGGTTGCCGGTCATCGCAATGTCGCTGCCGGTGGCTGCGCCGACGCCGATCCGGACCGCGGCGAGGTCGGTCGCCGTGACCGCCGACCGACTGTCGTTCGACTGGAAGCCGAGGATGCCGCCTGCGGCCGGCGCCTCGAGGCCGCCCAGCGACAATGACGCCGTGGCATCGTTGCCGAGCGCCTGCGCGTCGAGACGGTTGTCGGAAACCACGGCGCTGCTGCCACGGCTGGTGTCGGTGTTGAGACCGAGCATGCCGCCGATGCTGATGGCGCTGGCGATCGACGAGGCGCCGCGCTGCGTGGTGATCAGCAGAGCGTCGCCATCGGCGGTGATGCCGCTGTTCTCGGAAGCTAGATGCGTGGCGATGGGCCCGCTGCTCGGATCGGCCGCGTCGATCTCGAGGTCGCTGGCTGCGCGATTGGCGCGGACCGACGCGCTGACGTTGTTCGCGCTCAGTGCGGTGTCGGACGCCTCGGCCGCTGGGGCGGCCATCACGATTTCGAACCCGCTGGTGTCGGAGAGCGCGCGGCTATGGTCGGCGCGCTGATGGGTGGTGGCGACGCGAGTGCCGTTGACCTGGTCGGCGGACTGGGCGGCGGCAGGCGAGACCGCCAGCATGGCGGCGAGGGCGAAGGTGGCGCCACCCAGCATCAGCGAGGTGCGCGAACGGGAAATGTGGGACATGAGGATACTCCGGCTTTTCTTGGGGGAAGGCATTCGGTCGGGGAAATCGGCTGCGGTGTCGGCGCCTCCCGGGTTCGAGGGGTGGCTTGGCTCAGCCGCCGACGCGCAACCGCGCCAGGTCCTGCGCGCCGGGATCGCCGGGATGGACGCTCGTGTCGGACGGCGCGGGCCGCCAGCGCAGTGCGACGCGATCCCGGGCGATGCCGCGCGCGGCAAGCGCGTCGACGACCGCAGCGATTCGCTGGTCGGTCAGGGCATCGCGCTTGGCCGGCTCGAGCACTTCGATGTCCCGCCCGGAAATACTAAGTTCGACCGGGGCCGCACGGGCTGCCCCGGCGGCGCGGTCGAGCGCGGCCAGCGCCGCGCCGCCGAGGACCGACGATCCGGGCTCGAACATGAGCGCAACGCCCTCGCCGCTTCCCGGCCTCGACCGCGCCGCGCTATTGAGCGCGGCGCCTTCGGCCGCGCCGCCGGAGGGCGGCGCGGATCGCTCCGCGAAGCGGATCGGCGGAAGCGTGACCGACGGGTTCCATGACTGCATCGCGATGCAGCCCGCAGGATCGACGCCGGCGACCGCGCCCACCAGCCGCATCGTCGCTTCCTCGAGCACGGTGCGGATACCGAGCTGCAACGGTTCCTGCCCCTTGGCGCCAACATTCACGTCGAACAGCTCGGAGCCGAAGAAGCGGAAGGTGTTGAAGCCGACTTCATAGCCGGTGAATTGCTTGGTCAGGCTGACTGTCCTGGCGACCAGCAGCGAACGGGTATCGACGATGCGCAAATCGATCGCGACCGATTGGGTATAGGTGCGCAGCTTGGGGCCGACCTGTCCCACACGCACTTCCGCGCCGCCCGAGCGGATATTGTAGTTGAGCTCAGTGATGCCGCCGACGATGTAATAGTCAGAGGCGGCGATGCTCCCGCCATAATAGGGCAACCACGGCACGCTCGATGCGCCGTCCGCGCCGCGCACCGCATGAGCGCTGCCGTCGCCGAGCTGGCGGCGATCGGTATAGCCAAGCTCGCGTTCGCCGATCGTCGGATCGAAGCGCTCAGCCAGCGTCACCGGGCCGGCCAGCTTGCCCAGCGCCGAGGAGACCATGAGCGCGCCGCCCTGGGTGATCGCGGTGCCTTCGTTGACCGAATATTTGCCGGTGAAGTCGCGGACGTCGCCGACCGCGATTACCAGACGGGGCCGCGAAGCTGCCGAGAGCTGGGCATTGAAGCACGCGAACGCCGGGTCCATCGGCGTGCGGTTGTCCCGTGCGGCGGCACCGGTCAGCACGGGCTCTTCGCCGGGCGCCAGGCGTTGCTGGGTCAGGCTGACGCAGCCGCCCAGCGCTGGAAGCAGCAGGCTTGAGATCAGGAAGCGCGAACGGCTGCGCGCGCGGGCAGGATGCGCGGGCATCAGTTGATCGCCCCAAAGCCGCACGCGGTGCTGTCCTGGACGCTCGCGCGCTGGTCGCCCGAATTGGACTGCGAGGAGTTGAGCGCCTGCCAGGCAGGTCCGTCGGCGGTCGCGGCGGTGGACCCGATCGCAGTCGAGGCGACCGGGCCGAGGTTGCGCTGATCGAGCGCGAGATCGGCGCGATCCCCGGCAGAGGCGGAATTCTGGTTGCCGGTCGCGGCCGAAGTGGCGCCGGTCACCGTGGGAGATTTGGCGACTGCGCTCTGCGCGCCGCTGTTGCCCACCGCGCTCGCCGCCACCGAACAATTATACTGACGTGCGATCGTCGTGTTGTAGACGGGGGCCGCGTAGAGTCCCCCGCGGGCCCGGGCGATCAGGTCGGCCACGGCGGCCCGCGCGGCCAGATCCTGGGGTGCCTCGAACTGCCAGGCTCGGTTCTCGCCGACCTCCTGCGCCAATGCCGGCGTTGCGGCCAGCGAGGCGAGCAGCATTGCAGCTGCACCCAGGCGCAGCCGGCGCCGAACCAAGAAATCGAACCCCTTCAACATGACGATGCTCCTTTTGCCGGCGCGGAAGCGCGGCGTCGGGGGCAAGGAAAAGAGGACGGAAATCCGGAGCCGCAACAGCTTTCGGCACCGGTCGTACCCTGGCGTGGAAGTAGAAAGCCGCGGCGGGGCGACGCGGGCGCGAACGCCTCGGGCAGTTGCGCATCAGGCGCGGTACCAAGTGGCACGCGCCGCGAGTCGCAGTCACTATCGGTCCCGCTGCGGCCCCCGCTTGCGAGACGATGGACGGGTCGTCATCCTCGCGGTGTGAAGCACCATTATGTTCCTCAATTTCTGCTGCGGCGTTGGGCGAATGCCCAGGGCAAGGTGCAGAATCTCAGCGTCCGCTACGGTCGTGTCGTGTGCAGCGCGAGGACGCCCGAATATACCGGGTACGAGAACGGGCTCTACGCCATCGTCGCGGCCTCGCTGGGGCTCTCGCCCGATCATCTCGAGCGCAGCTTCTTCAGCCCGATCGACAATAATGCCGCCAAGGTGCTCGAAAAGTTCGAGCAGCATGCCGAGATCAGCGCCGACGATCATCGTGCCTGGACGCTCTTCCTCAGTTCGCTCCGCATCCGACAGCCCGACGTGCTGGCGCATTTGCGCAAGCAAGGCCTCGCACTGCTGAAATCAGTCCTTGCGGAGCGCGACAAGGATACGCTGCCGGAAGGTTGGCCATCGACCGAGGCATGGTTCGCCGAGCATTTCCCCGGCGCGCTCGATGCGGCGCCTTTGCTCCACTGGCTGCCGGGCATGATCCGCCAGGACGGCGTGATGGATGCGTTCGCCGGGCTGCGCTGGTGGTTCCGGGAGTTCGATCCGGCGGATCCCAGCCTGCTTCTGTCGGATTTGCCGATTCACTGGGAAGGCGGCTTTCACCAGCCGGGCTTCATGATCCAGCTGCCTGTCGGACCTCACCGGGTCTTTTTCGGCGCTCGGTCGGCCGCCACCGAGCAGTTTCTCGATCAGTTGCCCGCCGCCGACCTGATCGCGCGGATCAACCGGACCTCGATCGCCGCATCGACCGACAGGCTCTGGGCCTCAAACGGGCCCGAAGCGCTGGCGATGATCGAGGCCAATCTCGATATCATGGGCGCCAATGTCACGCCGTTCGGGTCGATCATGCCGGCCGCGTGAGTGCCGCAGGCAGCCGACGCCCAGGTCAGCGATCTCCGCTGCGCGGCGTCAGGCCGACCCGCACCTCGACGGTGGGCAGGTCCAATGGCCGCCGCGGCAGGCAACCGGGCTCGCCCTCGGCCTTCTCGACAAGCGCCGCATAGGGGTCGCCGACCCGGAGCGAGAGCGCGTCATAGGTCAGCCAATCGGCAAGCGAACGCGACGCCGCGGCGACGACCTCCATGCGCAGCCGGGTGCCGGTTCCCTTGTGCTCGGAAAGGTCGGCGACCAGCTGGGTCGGGATCACGGGAACGCCGCGCCCGCCCAGGGGCGGTGCATGGAAGAAGTAAACGCTCCATTCCGTCTGTGCCTGAAGCGCCAGCCGCTGCTTGCGGTCGATCGCGAACGAGGCCTGCCAGGCCGGCTGCTCCTTGGCCTTCTTGTTGCGGTGTAGCCGCTTTGCCTGGACGAGCGTGACGCGCCGCCCCAGCGAGATGCCGTCGAGCATCGGGTCGACGATCAGGCACAGGTCGGCCGAGAAACTCTTGGCGCCCTTTACCCCAGTGTCGCCCTCCTCGCCGCGATCGATATTGCGGTACTGCATGCTGACCGAGGCGCGGCGCGGTGCCGCTGCCGCGCGCGCCATCGCCTCAAGCGCAGCATCGAGATCTGAGAAGCGCAGCGCCAGTTCGCTGCTGGCCCTGCCATTGCCCGCCGAGCTGCCGCCCTTCGCCGAAGACTATTTCGCCTTCGAGCATATTTCGTCGAGCCGGGCCACGCATATGAACCGGCTCATCGATCTGACGAACGACCGACATCAAGAATTTGGAAAGCCGGCGCGCCGCGATCCTCGTTCGTGGCAATCTGAAATACAGGCCGGACCGAAATGCGGATTGGGTCGAAGTCCATCGGGACCGGGTGTTCGTCGTGAGCGACGTTCACGACGGATGGGCGAGGATCATTCCGTCATGGGCCTATGCCGTCCCAGACACACAGTAGGGACCAAAGGTCAGCGCGCCGCCTGCTTGATCTTCGCGAATTCGCGGTCGGCCGCCATGAACTGGGCGAGCATCGGCACGATCAGCTTGGCAGGGCCTTGCGATGCCTGGCCGGTCTGCGCGGCATGGGCCTCGGCATAGGCGGTCAGGTCGCGATAGACGTCGGCGGGCATGTCGATCGACAGCTTGACCGGCTTGTCGTCGGCGATCGGTCCCAATCTCAACGTCATTTCGAGCCTCCATCGCCCGAGGAAAACACGATGTCGCGAGTCACGAGCACGCGCAGCTGGGCCCCGGGCCGGATGGTCAACGTCGGCTGCACGCCCATCTGGCGGCGGACAAGGTCCTGACCGGTCCGCCCGATCGACTGCGAGCTGCCCTGCCGCAGCGCCCGGACGAGATCGTCATCGTCACTGCTTCCGACCTCGGTGCCGACACTGAGCAATGTCGAGATCAGCGCGGCGCGAAGCATGCCGCCCCAATGCTGGTTCACGCGGTCCTCAAGCCCCGAATAGCCGGCGGCGTCGGCGCCGGGCAATCGGTCGAGCTGGAGCGATCGGCCGTCGGGCAGGATGAGACGATCCCAGGCAAGCAGCACGCGGTTCTGGCCGAACGAGACCTGCGAGTCATATTCGCCCATGAGCCTGCTGCCCTGCGGGATGAGCAGGTGACTGCCGGTCACGCTGTCATACACGTTCTGTGTGACCTGGGCCGTGATCGTACCCGGCAAGTCCGATCGGATGCCGGTGATCAACGCGGCGGCAATGATGCTTCCCGCCTGGACGGTATAAGGCGAGCCGGGCTGCGATACGCGGTAGCTGCTCTCGGTCGCGCCCCTGTCGGAGGGGCGCAGGAAATCCCGCTTCGCGGCCTGGTCGGTGCCGGCGGCAGCCGATGGCGCAGGCGGCGAGACGGCGGTAGCGGCTGAAGCCAGTGCCAAGGGCGGCGCGGCACCGGTAGCGGTCGCCGCGGTGGTGCTTTCGCCGCCTATGAATACCTTGCTGGTGCGCGCCGCATCGCGTTCCTGCCGCACGCGCTCCCTTGCCGACTGTGCCGCGTTCGCGCCGGACGCGGGGGCCGGAGACGGCGCTCCCATAGGCGGCGGCTGAACATCGACGCCGCGCTGCTGCGCCGACAGGATCGGCCGGCCCAGGTCGCCGGGAAGCGGTGGCCCGAGCTTGGGAACCTGCGAATAGTCCTTGGGCGCACCGGCAAGGCTGTCCGAGGTTGTGCGATTGTCGGTCGCGTAGAGCTCGGTCTGGGTCTTGGGCGCCGACGGCTGGAGCGCGTAGATCAGCGCGCCGCCGATGCCGGCAGTTGCCACCAGCCCGACCCCGGCCAGCGCCTTGCGCGACAATCGCATCACGCGCGGCGGGTCGCCGCGCAGGCGCAGATCGGCCGCACCCAGCGGAGCGGGCTCGGCAGGCGCGCTCATTTCGACTTCTCCCGGCGCGTCCCGACCTGGCGGAGGATGCGCACGCGCTGCTCGGACTTGCCGGCGGCGAGGCGCAGCTCGGCGCCGTCGAACAGGCGATCCACGACGAGATAGCGGCCACGGACACGGTAGTTGACCAGCTCGCCCTGCCCCTTCGCTCCGGCGATGAACAGCGGTGGCAGATCGCTCTGGCCAATCGTCGGCGGGAGTTCGATGAACACCTGCCGGCCATCGTCGAAGGCGCGCAGAGGACGCCAGGCGGGACGGTCGCCTTCGATCGCGTAGCGAAAATTGAGCGCGTCGATATCGACGCCCGACACCCCCGGCACCACCGCCGCCGCTTCCCGGTTGCGCGCCGCGAGCGCGATCAGCGCATCCTGTGGATAGGTCCAGGACACCGACGCCATATAGGTGTCGGGCGTCGAGCGCAGCTCGACATGATAGGTGCGGCGGTCGGTGTTGATGACCAGGTTGGTGACGAGACCGCTCCGGGTCGGCTTCACGAGGATGTGGACCCGCTGGCCTGCGCCTGCGCCGCTCACCGTGTCGCCGATGATCCACCGGACGGTATCGCCTGCGGCCACCGGGCCGGGTCCGACCAGCTGCTCGCCCTCCTGCAGGGCGATGTCGGTCACTTGGCCTGGTGCAGCATAGAGCTGATAGAGCGCGCCTTCGGCCCAGGGGTAGAGCTGGATCGCGTTGAGGAAACCCTCGCGGACCGGCTGCATGCGCGCCGCGGCGTTCGCCGTGCCCACCCGCGTCTTCGGATCGGCGGCTTCGGGGGATACCGGCGCCGGCAACGGCTTCAGCTGGCCGGGCAATGGCAGGGGGTCGGGAATCCGGACGATCTCGACCGGGCGAGGCTGGTCGGGCTCGGGCACCGCGGCCGGCGCCGCGTCGAACCCGCGCGCGGGGACCTGCGCATGCGATGGCGAGCAGGCGGCGAGCGGCAGTGCCGCGCACAGCAGGGGCCATATGGCCCGGCGATAAGGGATCATTACGAGAGCTCCTTCGACCAGTTGAGGGCATTCACGAAGACGCCGAGCGGGTTCTTGCGCAGGGCATCGGGCGTGCGGGGGGTCTGGATCACGATGGTGGCGATCGCCGACCAGCGTTCGGTCGCGGCGAGGCTGCCGTCCTGGTAGCGGCGTTCGGTCCACGAGATGCGGAAGCTGTTGTCCGAGGCGCGGATCACGCTCGACACCTCGATCGAAACCTGGACCTTGCCGACCTGGGTGAACGGGTCGCTGTTGCGGGCGTAATCGTTGAGCGCGAGCGCGCCCTTGGCGGTGGTGAAGTCATAGGCGCGCAGCCAGCTCTGGCGCAGCACCACCGGGTCGGCCGGAATGGTGCGGACATTCTCGATGAAGCGCGCGAGGTGATAGGCGATCTGCGGGTCGCTTGGATGATAGGCGGCATCGGCCGGCGCGACCGCCTGGGCCTCGCCGAGCTTGTCGACCTGCACTATCCACGGCGTGATCGTCCCGCGCATCGCCATGCCGATCAGGCCGGAGATCGAGAGCGCGAGGAGCGCCAGCGCCGCGAAACAGGCCAGCCGCCAGCTTTGTGCCTGGACGCGGGCCGAGCCGATCCGGTCATCCCATTCCTGCCCGGCGCGCTGATAGGGCGTCTCGGGCTCGGGCGTCGCGCCGTAGCGCACAGTCGATCGTCGGAACATTGCAACTCACTCCTTGTCGGTCACGCTGACGGAAGCGCCGGGACCCCGGCTGTCGCCGCCGCGCAGCGTATGGGTCGCGACGGTCGCGCCGTGGACCATCGCCTGATGGCGCCGCATCGACTTGGCCCAGGCCGGGGGCTCGCTGCGCGGCGCCTCGGCTGGCGCGGTCGCCGATGCCTCCTCGGAAGCCGGCGCGGCTGCCGGCTGCGGCGTCTCGGCCTGCGGCTTGGGGACCCCGCCGCTGTCGCGCTCGACCGGCCCGGTGCCGGTCTGCGGCTTGGGCACGCCGCCCGAATCC
>NZ_JAIXHL010000024.1 GCF_030145815.1 Sphingomonas sp. | reverse complement strand
GGCAAGGATGGCCGCATCACCAAGGAAGACGTGATCGCCGCCGCCTCGTCCAAGCCCGCCGCCGCCCCGGCTGCGGCGCCTGCCCCGGCTGCGACGACCGCCGCCCCGGCCGCGACCGGCGGCCGCAAGGAAGAGCGCGTGCGGATGACCCGCCTGCGCCAGACCGTCGCCCGCCGCCTCAAGGACGCACAGAACACCGCCGCTTTGCTCACCACATTTAACGACGTCGACATGACCGCCGTCATCGAAGCGCGCACCAAGTACAAGGATCTGTTCGAAAAGAAGCACGGCGTCCGCCTCGGCTTCATGGGCTTCTTCGTGAAGGCCGCGACGATGGCGCTCAAGGACATCCCCGCCGTCAACGCGCAGATCGACGGCGATGAGATCGTCTATCACGACTATGCCGACATCTCGGTCGCGGTCTCCGCGCCGCAGGGCCTGGTCGTCCCCGTGATCCGCGACGCCGACCAGATGAGCGTCGCACAGGTCGAAAAGACCATCGGCGACTTCGGCAAGCGCGCCAAGGACGGCACGCTCAAGATGGAAGAGATGAAGGGCGGCACCTTCACTATCTCCAACGGCGGCGTGTTCGGCTCGCTGATGTCGACCCCGATCATCAACCCGCCGCAGTCGGCAGTGCTCGGCCTCCACCGCATCGAGGACCGCCCCGTGGTCCGCGACGGCCAGATCGTCATCCGCCCGATGATGTATCTCGCGCTCAGCTACGACCACCGCCTGATCGACGGGCGTGAAGCAGTCACCTTCCTCGTCGCGCTCAAGAACGCGATCGAGGATCCGACGCGGTTGCTGATCGACCTGTAAGTAATTACGTCGCCCCGGCGCAGGCCGGGGCCGCCATGTTGCTCTCGACGCGCTTGCCGAGAGCGGCCCCGGCCTCCGCCGGGGCGACGGAGTGAAGAAAATGGCTGAATACGACTTCGACGTCCTCGTGATCGGTGCCGGGCCCGGCGGCTATGTCGCGGCAATCCGCGCGGCGCAGTTGGGGCTCAAGACCGCGTGCGCCGAAGGGCGTGAGACGCTGGGCGGCACCTGCCTCAATGTCGGATGCATCCCGTCCAAGGCGCTGCTGCACGCGTCCGAGCTGTACAACGAAGCGGCCAGCGGCGCCCTCGCCAAGCTTGGCGTCAAGCTCGGCAGCGTCGAGCTCGACCTCGACGCAATGCACGCGCAGCGCAAGGACGCGGTCAAGGGTCTGACCGGCGGCATCGAATATCTGTTCAAGAAGAACAAGGTCGAGTGGCTCAAGGGCTATGCGGCGTTCACCGGCAAGGACACGGTTCAGGTCGGCGCCAATAATGGGGAGGGGCGCACCGTCCGCGCCAAGAACATCGTCATCGCCACCGGCTCCAGCGTCACCCCGCTGCCCGGCGTCACCGTCGATCAGCAGGTCGTGGTGGATTCGACCGGCGCGCTCGAACTGGCCAAGGTGCCCGAGCATCTCGTCGTCATCGGCGGCGGCGTGATCGGGCTTGAGCTGGGCAGCGTGTGGCGCCGCGTCGGCGCGAAGGTCACCGTGGTCGAATATCTCGATCAGATCCTCCCCGGCTTCGACGGCGACGTGCGCAAGGAGGCGCAAAAGCTGTTCAAGAAGCAGGGCATCGAGTTCAAGACCGGGACCAAGGTCACCGGCGTCGCCGTCGATGGCGGCAAGGCGACGATCACCGTCGAACCGGCCAAGGGCGGCGCGGCGGAGACGATCGAGGCGGACAATGTCCTCGTCGCGATCGGCCGCCGTCCCAACACCGACGGCCTCAACCTCGAAGCCGCTGGCCTCACCGTCAACGCGCGCGGCCAGATCGAGGTCGGCCACGAGTTCGAAACCGCGGTCGACGGCATCTGGGCGATCGGCGACGTCGTCCCGGGCCCGATGCTGGCGCACAAGGCCGAGGATGAAGGGATTGCGGTCGCGGAGAATATCGCAGGGCTCACCGGAATCGTGAACCACGACCTGATCCCATCGGTCGTCTACACCATGCCCGAAATCGCCGGCGTCGGCCTGACCGAAGAAGCCGCCAAGGAAAAGGGCGAGATCAAGGTCGGCAAGTTCCCGATGGCCGGTAACAGCCGCGCCAAGACCAATCATGAGCCGGACGGCTTCGTGAAGGTCATTTCGGACGCCAAGACCGATCGCGTGCTCGGCGTGTGGATCATCACCAGCCTCGCCGGCACGATGATCGCCCAGGCGACCCAGGCGATGGAATTCGGCGCGACCAGCGAAGACATCGCCTATACCTGCCACGCCCATCCGACGCACAGCGAAGCGATCAAGGAAGCGGCGATGGCGGTGACGGGCAAGCCGATCCACATCTGATCGCGATCGAGCGGGGGGACGACATGATCGCAATGGCATTTGCGTTGGCGGTCGCATCCGACGCAAAGCCGGTGCGCAGCGTCGATCTTTACGTCACCCCGCTCTATTCCAGCGCGGCCAAGGCATCGAAGCGGGTGGTGCGGGTCGATCCTGATCTCGACCCCCTGCTCCGCTCCGACCGCACCGAAGATGTGCTGGCGGCGCAGGAACGCGTCCGCGCCAATCCGGCCAAGGTCAGCCCGCTGGCACTGATGGTGCTGGCCGCGCGCCTCTACGATGTCGGCGCGCGCGATGAGTCGGTATTCTGGTTCTACGTCGCCAAGGACCGGTTCATGGCGATGGCGGGCGTGCTCAGCGGCTATGACCGCCCCGGCATGTTCGCTGAAGGCGGCGAAGCGCGCGCGGCAATGGGCGCGTTCGTCCAGCTCGCCGGGCCGACGATCAATGGCTACGCCTTTTGCAAGATCGACAATCAACAGGCGCTGCGCCGCAAAGCCTATGACTGGGTCGCCGCCAACCCCTATCAGCCGATCTTCGACACCGCCCGCCCGGCCAAGGGCGAGGACCGCCAGGCCTTGCTCGATGCGGCGCTGGCGCGATTGCGCGAGGATATGGCTAAGGAAACGGCCTATCTTGCCGACGCGGAAAACCGCGCCAAGCTCATCGCCGGGCGCAAGGAAAACGGCGCCGACACGCGCTTCTGCTGGTAGCAGCGACACCGCGCTGCGCACATTAGCTGCAGCTTAACCCGCCCCCGCTAATGCGGAGCGATGTTCGCACGCCCATCCGCATTTCTACGCGACATGTCGATTGCGACACGGACGGCAATCACGCTGTCCGCGCTGATCGGGCTGATCTTCGTCCTGGCGGGCATCGTATCCTATCAGGACAGCGCCCGTCGCACGCGCGACAGCGGGTTGGCCACGCTCGACCATTATGCGCATGAGGTTGCCCAGCAACAGGAGGCGCGCTTCGCCCGCATCCGCGCGACCCATAATCGCGCCAGCGATCTGTTGCGGGCCGAGCTGTCTGCCAATCCCCGGCTTGACGATCCCGCCGCGTTCGCGACGTTGTTCCCCGCCGATCCGCGCGGCGGCCGCCGCAGCGCCGATGCGCTCTACACCGGCGCCAGCACGCCGTTCGGCCATATCCGCACGCTTGGTGGCTTCATTCCCCAAGAACCCGAAGCAGACGAGCGCCGCCGCCTGATGGCCGCGACCGGAATCGTCAGCCGCTTGGGTGAAGGCGTCAGCCCGGAACTCGAAAGCCTCTATTATTTCACGCCCCACAATGCGCTGGTCATCTTCGCCGCCAACCGCCCCGACGGGCTGCGCTTCTACCGCAAGGATGCGCCGAGCAGTTTCGACTTCCAACAACAGGAATTTGCGACGATCACCACCCGTGCCGTCAACCCGGCGCGCACGATGCGCTGCACCGCGCTGCGTCACATCCTGTATGATCGCACCGGCGGCACCTGGACCACGGGCTGCATGACTCCCGTCGATATCGGTGGCCGGCATGTCGGTAGCTGGGGGACCAGCGTGCCGCTCGACGATTTGCTTCCGGCCCATGGCCTGAACGGCCTGCCCGGGACCGGTGTGATCCTGATCTCGCGGGAGGGTCGTCTGATCCATCATCCCAGCTACACGCATCAAAAGCGGTCCGGTCCCGAATCGATGCTTGATCTGACGACGACACGGGATCCGCAATTGGCGGCGCTGTGGGCCTTCGTGCAGCAGCACCGCAAGGACGGCTATCTCGGCGAAGCGCTCGACAGCTTCGTCGCGATGCGTCGGATCGATACGCCGGGCTGGTATGCTCTGGTGGTGCAGGATCCGGCGGTGATGCAGGCTGAATCCTACCGCCTGATCCTGCGCATCGCGCTGACCGCTGCGGTCTGCCTGGTGCTTCAGGCACTGGCGATCACCTGGCTGCTGCGCCGCCGCGTCGGACAGCCGCTTGCGCGCCTGATCGAACGCACCCGCACGCTCACCCGCCGCGTTCCCAGCGCCCGCTTCGTCGATGTCGACCGCGTCGCCCGACGCGACGAAGTGGCGCAGCTTACGCATGATTTCGACGTGATGGCCGAACGGATCGGATCGGCGCAGAGCGAACTGGAGCGCAAGGTGACCGAGCGGACCAAGGCGCTGCGCCGCGCCAATCTTCAGCTCAAGCTGATTGCGACCCGCGATCCGTTGACCGGGATTCCAAACCGCCGTTATCTGGCAAGCGAGGTCGATGCTCGTCTCGATGTGCTCGGCAACGACGGTCATTATCTGCTCGTCTTCGACATCGACCACCTTCAGCGGATCAACGCTGCCCATGGTGAGGAAAACGGCGATCGCGCGCTGATCACCATCGCCAACGGCATAGCCGCGTTGCTGCGGGACGGCGATCTGTGCGCGCGCATCGACGGCGCGAAGTTTGCGGCGTTCATACGCGCCGACACGCAGGCCGAGGCGATGAACGTCGCCGAACGCGTGCGCACCGGCCTCTACGGCCTCGAAACGCCGGGCCGCTATGGCGAGATGATCCGCGTGACGGTCAGCGCCGGTGTCACCGGCGCGACCGCAGGCGACCGCTTCGACTCGCTGCTCCTTCGCGCCGACGCTGCGCTCGCCGAGGCAAAGAGCGGCGGACGCGATCGGGCCGTGTGGCACCGTCCCATCGGGCGACGGCACAATCCGATGCAGCGCTCGGGTTAAACACACGCCACCGGTTGCCATCCCCTGTCCGACCGCTATAGTCGAGTAACACACAGGGGGAGACTGATCCATGCGCCGTTATGCCGCCATCGCACTTGCTGCGCTCGTGCTGGCCCCGCTGCCCGCGCTCGCGCAGGACCCGGCTCGTATGGATGCGGTGGTCCGCGACGATGCCGACAAGGGCGCGTTCATGGGCGCGGTCCTCGTTGCGCGCGACGATGTGGTGCTGTTCGACAAGGGCTATGGCTCGGCCAATCTCGAGTGGAACATCCCCAATGATGGCGCGACCAAGTTCCGCCTGGGATCGGTCACCAAGCAGTTCACTGCCGTCGCGATCCTGCTGCTGCAGGACCGCGGCAAGCTGACGCTCGACGCGCCGGTCAAGACCTACCTCCCCGATGCCCCCGCCGCCTGGGACAAGGTGACGGTCCGACATCTGCTGACCCACAGCGCCGGCATCCCCAACTTCACCAACTTCCCCGATTACGGCGCGACCAAGACCCTGCCCGCGACCCATGACAGCCTGATCGCGCGCTTCCGCGACAAACCGCTGGAGTTCGCGCCGGGCGAAAAGTTCGCCTACTCCAATTCGGGCTACGTCCTGCTCAGCGCGATCGTCGAGAAATTGAGCGGCCAGAGCTACGCCGCATTCGTCGCAGAGAACCTGTTCAAGCCGCTCGGCATGGCCGACACTGGCTATGACAGCCACGCGATGATTCTGCCGCGCCGTGCATCGGGTTACGCGCCGGGGCCAAAGGGGCCGGTCAACGCCGATTATATCAGCATGACCATTCCGCAGGGGGCGGGCGGGCTCTACTCCACCACGCGCGACCTGCTCAAATGGCAGCGCGGCATCTATGGCGGCAAGCTGTTCAAACCCGCCACGCTCGCTGCCTTCCGTACCCCCTACAAGGACGGCTACGCGCTCGGCATCGGCGTCCAGAGCGCGGGCGGTGTCACCACCATCGAACATGGCGGCGGGATCGAGGGCTTCAACACCTCGCTCGCCTATGACCCCGACCGCAAGCTCACCGTGGTCGTGCTCGGCAATCTCAACGGCCCGTCGCCCGGCAAGCTGTCCAAGGCACTGATGACGCTCGCGCGCGGCGGCACCGTCACGCTCGCGGCCGAGCGCAAGGAGATCACGGTCGCCCCCGATCAGCTCGCCCAATATGAGGGCGTGTACGAACTCGCCCCAACCTTCGCGATCACGATGCGCGTCAAGGACGGCAAGCTCATGACCCAGGCCACCGGGCAGCAGGAATTCGAGTTGTTCCCCGAAAGCAAGGACCGCTTCTTCCTCAAGGTCGTCGACGCCCAGGTCGAATTTACCCGCGACGCCAGCGGCAAGGTGACCGGCGCGATCCTGCACCAGGGCGGGCGTTCAATGCCGGCGCCGCGGAAATAGGTCAGGCGGCGGACGGCCCGCGTCCGCGCGTCAGCCCCGCCGCCACCAGCGTCAGCCCGCCCGCGGCGATCGCCGCAATCCACAACGCCGCATCCGCCGCCGCCAGCCCCACCTTCGCCCCCAGCACCACGCCGACGGCAAAACCCAGCCACAGCGCGAGGTGCGGCACGAACGCCCAGCGGTCCGGATCGCCCATCAGCGTCCCCGCCAGCCGCTGCGCCATCCGCACCAGTGATCCGGTCATATAGGACACACCGATCGCCACCTCGCCATCGCGCGCGAACACGCCATTTTCCATCCCCATCGCTGCAGCGACCAGCAGCAGCGGGAGCGGCCCCGGCAGCACCATCCACAGCGCCGCCGCCAAGGTCAGCGTGGCCGTCACCGCGCTCAGCACCGCGACCTTGCGCCGCTCGGCAAAGCGGCGGGCGACGATCGTCGCGACCATGACCCCAGCCACGAACGCCAGGATCAAGCCCGCCGCCAGCGCCGCCGTCCCGTCCGCCAGCCCGATCCCGACGCCC
Organism: Sphingomonas sp.; assembly: GCF_030145815.1. Lineage (GTDB taxonomy): Bacteria > Pseudomonadota > Alphaproteobacteria > Sphingomonadales > Sphingomonadaceae > Sphingomonas. The sequence continues at coordinate 62,344 of NZ_JAIXHL010000024.1, read as the reverse complement.
AGCCGGGTCGAATTGCCGCTCATGAACGACACGAAATAACCGCCCAGCCGGGTAAAGGCGATCGCATCGACGAACCCGGCAAGCGCGGCCAGCGCAACGGCCAGGCCGATCAGGCGGGGCGGATAGTCCTTCATGGCACCCATTCTCCACAGTGACGCCGCCGCGCCAAGCGAGAAATCACGTCATCGATTGAACCGGATGCCGCTTCGGGCGCACCTAGTCCGCATGAACGGGGCAACGCATCTCGACGAACGCACGACCGATGCATGGCTGGTCGTCGCCGCACAGGCGGGCGACCGGCGCGCGATCGACCGGCTGGTCGCGCGCTGGCACCGCCGATTGGTCGCGCATGGCTGGCGGCTGACCGGCGACCGCGCGATGGCGGAGGAAGCGGTGCAGGCGGCGTGGATCGACATCGTCCGCGGCATCGCTGCACTACGCGACGAACGCGCCTTCCCCGCCTGGGCCTATCGCATCGTCACGCGCAAGACCGCCGCCGCGATCGGTGCCCGCGTCGCGATCCGCGCGATCGAGTCCGCGCTGGAGGACGACCTGCCGCCCGCGCCGCCAAGCCCGGAAGACGCCGTCGACGGCACCGCGCTGCGCCGCGCCGTCGCAGCCTTGCCGCACGGTCATCGCGCCGCCGTCGCGCTGCATTATTTCGAGGGGCTGAGCATCGCCGAAACCGCGGTCGCGCTCGGCATCCCCGCCGGAACCGTCAAGACCCGCCTGCTGCACGCCCGCGCCAGGCTCAAGACCATGTTGGAAGGAGAAACCCATGCGTGACCAGGACATCGACGCCGCCATCGCCGCCGAAGAACGCGAATTGCTGCGCCAGATCGGCGAGGAGCCGGGCTATCTCACCCAGGTCGGATCGCTGTTCGGCGGCAGCCTCGGCTGGACCAGCGCAGTGGTGCTCGCCGCCCAGACGCTGATGTTCTTCGCCGGGGTCTATGCCGCCTGGCGCTTCTTCGCCGCGACCGAGACGCTGGAGGCGCTGCACTGGGGCTTCCCCGCGATGACGCTGATCATCGTTGCAACGATCTTCAAGGCGGCGATGCTCCCCGTGCTGCACATTCAGCGGGTGCTGCGCGTCCTTGCCAGGCTCGGCGTCGGCGCGACGCGTTGACCCCGGGCGAGCGGGGTGAGACAGGACGCTCATGTCGCCCACCCCGCTCCCACTTGGCACCGTCCTGCCCTGGCTCGACCTGTTCGGCATCGCGGTGTTTGCCGCCACCGGGGCGCTGGCGGCAGCGGGACGTAGCCAGACCTTCGTTACCGCCGCCTTTTTCGCGCTGGTCACCGGAGTCGGGGGCGGCACGATTCGCGATCTTCTGATCGGAGCCCCAGTGTGGTGGGTGCACCACCCGTTTGTCGCAGCTCTGTGCCTGGGCGTTGCCGCGATCATCTGGGTCACGCCCCAGCGCTGGTGGCAGGGGCAGGGGTTCGACTGGCTCGATGCGCTCGGCCTTGCCGCCTATGCCGTGTTCGGCGCGGCCAAGGCGTTGAGTTTTGGTATCCCACCGGTCCCCGCGATGCTGATGGGGGTGCTGACGGCATGCGCGGGCGGCATCATCCGCGACGTGCTGGCGGGGGAGCCGTCGATCCTGATGCGTCCGGAGCTGTACGTCACCGCCGCCGCGCTTGCCTCCGGCCTGCATGTCGGCCTGACGCTGTTGGGCCTCCCGCTCTACGCCGCCAGCCTCACCGCCGCGAGCGCAGGGTTCGCCCTGCGCGCCGCCGCAATCCGCTGGAAACTCGCCCTCCCCGCCTATCGCGGCGGGCGCTAAGCTTCCATCAGCCAGGCAATGGCCGCATCGCGCGTATCGAACACGGCGATGTCCGCGCGCACCTGCTGCAGCCGCTTGATCTGCAGTCGCGCCGTCGCGGTCGTCACGACAAAGGCGACCTTGCGGGCCCAGATGGCGCGGACGGCTGGGTGGTCCAGTGTCTGGAGCATCTGATCGACCGTCGCGGTGGGCAGGCTGGGAATTGCGCTGCCATCATACAGCGTCACATGCTGGCCGATATCCGGCCCGAAACTCTGGATCGCCGCGCGCAATTCTTCACCGGCCCATGCCGAGTCTTCGGGCGACTGCATCGTCGACACGGTAAGAATCAGCAGCTTGCGCGCGCGATCGATCTCGAGCCGGTAGCCGCGTCCCTCGTCCATACCGTCATCATAGCAGGAATTGGCGACAAGAAGCTTTGAAGTCGCAAAATTAGTCGCGGATCAGGCCCGAACTACCCCGACTTCGCTGAACGGCTTGGGCTCGATCGGCGGGATCGCGCTGTCATTCAGCTCGCACTGCCAGATGCCGATATCGACCCAGCGCCCCTGCTTGAAGCCGATCTCGCGCAACTGCCCGGCGCGACGAAAGCCCACCTGCTCATGCGTTTTGATCGACTGGTCATTAGGCAGCGAGATCACGCCGATCGCCTGGACAAATCCCTGCGCGCGCAGCGTGTCGATCAGCGCTTCGTAGAGCAACCGCCCGACGCCCTGCCCCTGCACCGCGCCCGCGACATAGACCGATGTCTCTACGACATAGCGATACGCCGCGCGCTCGCGGAATTTGGTGGCATAGGCATAGCCCAGCACACCCTTCCCTTCGCCATTGGTGGCGACGATCCACGGATACAGCCCGTCCGACGCCTCCATCCGCCCGCGCATCGCGCGCGCGTCGGGCGGATCGAACTCGAAACTCACCGTCCCGGTCAGCACATAGGGCGCGTAGATGGCGGCAATCGCCGCAGCATCGCCCGGCTCCGCGGCACGCAGCTGGATCTGAATCACCAGCCGAGCTTCGCCATCACCAGATCGATCAGCCGCGCATCCGCCTGTGCCTGCGGCCCCGTCATCGGACCATAGGCCGCGCACTCCAGGCACCGCGCCTGCATCGACGATGCACCCGCCAGCCGCTTGGCATCGCCCAGCGCCTGCGCCAGCACCGCGCGACGATCCCCGGCGATCCGGGCGTAGAGGTCGCCACCGCTCTCCGGAGCAGCCTCTTCCTCGTCGCCGTCGCCACCCGACATCAGCCCGGCGATCAGCGCGCTGAACCAGTCGGGCTCCTTCTCCAGGAACACCGCATGCGTCTTGGCCGGGTCCAGCTTGGCGCGCTTGGCCGCTTCGGCGACGGCATCGTCAAGATTGCCGAACCGGTCGACCAGCCCCAGCTGACGCGCGGTTCCGCCGTCCCACACGCGGCCCTGACCAATCTCGTCGACCCGCGCGGTGGTCATCTTGCGCGACCCGGCGACGAGGCCGATGAAGCGGCGATAGCCCTGCTCGATGCCCGACTGCAGCACCCGGTCCACCTCGGCATTGGTGCCGGCATAGACGTCGGGCTGGCCGGTCAGGGGCGTGGTCTTAACACCGTCCGACGTCACGCCGATCTTGGCCAGGCTGTTCTCGAACGTCGGCAGGATGCCGAAAATGCCGATCGATCCGGTGATGGTGTTCGGCTCGGCAAAGATTACGTCACCGGGAGTCGAGACCCAGTATCCGCCGCTGGCGGCCAGGCTGCCCATCGACACCACGACCGGCAGTTTCTGTTCCTTGGCCACCAGGATCGCCTGACGGATGCGTTCGGACGCCAGCGCCGACCCGCCCGGCGAATCGACGCGCACGACCAGTGCCTTCAGCTTCTTGTCGGCCAGCCCTTTCAGCAGCAGATTGGCGATGGTGTCGCCAGCGGCCACGCCCGGCCCGGCCTTGCCATCGACAATCTCGCCGGCAACCGTGATCACGCCGATCGCGTCGCCGGTCTTCTTGACCGGGTTGGCCTCCAGCCAGTTGGCGAGCTTGATCGTCTTGTAGCTGCCCGCCGGCTTGTTCGCGTCGACCCCGGCGATTTCCGCCACGCGCTTCCCGAACGCCAGCCGGTCGCCCAGCTTGTCGACCATGCCGAGCTGTTGGTTCATCTTGGCAAAATCGCCATTGGCGGCGACGACCGCATCGGCCGGATTGGTCAGCAGCGGTTCGATCCGCGCCTTGGGCCGCGCCTTCTTCACCGCTTCGCGCCACTGGCCAAAGATCGCGCCATACAGCGCCTCATTGGCCTGCTTCGCCTCCGGCGACTGGGCGGTCAGGATATAGGGCTCGACCGCCGACTTGAACTTGCCGACCTTGTAGACGTGCGTGGTCACGCCGAGCTTGTCGATCAGCCCCTTGTAATAAAGCCGCGACCCGCCGGGTCCGCTGAAGATCGTGCCGCCCATCGGATCGACCCAGATCTCGCTGGCATTGGCGGCGAGCAGATAGCTCGCATCGCTATAGCCGGTGGCATAGGCCAGCACCGGCTTCTTCGCGTCGCGCACGCGGCGGATCGCTTCGCCGACTTCGGCGACTGCAGCGGGATAGCCGCCACCGAACCGGTCGAGGTCGAGCACGACCACCTTGACCCGCGCATCGTCCTTCGCCGCGTCGAGCGCGCGGACCAGGTCGCGCATGCGATATTCGCGCGGTACCTGGCCGCCGCCAAAGCCGCCGAACGGATCGGCCTCGGCCGGCTGCTCGACGATCGTGCCGTCAATCGCCAGCACCAGCGCGCCGTCCTTGACCCCGCCCGGATTGGGCTTGGCCGAGAGCACCGCGAACAGCGCCCCGAAGAACAACAGCATGAACAACAGGACCAGAGCGTCCTTGATGCCGACCAGCAGCTTCCATGCGCCGCGTACCAGTTTCACGTCTGAATTCTCCGAAATGCCCCGCGCGATTGACGCACAGGTAAGGCCTGTGCGCAAGCGAGTAAAGCCACTGTGTTAAGGGAGTGATACAGATGCAGCTGAAGTTCTAACTCATTTACCGACAAATTGCGTCAAACCGGCGGGCACCCCGTTGACGCCCATCGGACGCTCACCCATATGCCCGCTGCTGGCACTCGCCGGGGGTGAGTGCCAACAATCGATTCAACCACGTTCAGGAGAGCTCCATGAACTTCCGTCCGCTGCACGATCGCGTGCTGGTCCGCCGCGTCGAGGCCGAGGCCAAGACCGCTGGTGGCATCATCATCCCCGACACCGCCCAGGAAAAGCCGCAGGAAGGCGAAGTTGTCGCCGCCGGTTCGGGCGCCAAGAACGAAAAGGGTGAAGTCACCCCGCTCGACGTCAAGGCTGGCGACCGCATCCTGTTCGGCAAGTGGTCGGGCACCGAGGTCAAGGTGAACGGCGAAGACCTGCTGATCATGAAGGAAAGCGACATTCTGGGGATCGTCGGCTGAACTAAGCCGTCGCCCCGGCGCAGGCCGGGGCCGCCCAGTTTCTTTCGTTTCATCAAGCCACAGATCGGCCCCGGCCTCCGCCGGGGCGACGAAATAGAGGAATAGCCACCATGGCAGCCAAGGACGTAAAATTCAGCCGCGACGCGCGTGAGCGCATCCTGCGCGGCGTCGACATCCTCGCCGATGCGGTGAAGGTCACGCTGGGCCCGAAGGGCCGCAACGTCGTGATCGACAAGAGCTTCGGCGCCCCGCGCATCACCAAAGACGGCGTCAGCGTCGCCAAGGAAATCGAACTGAAGGACAAGTTCGAGAATATGGGCGCGCAGATGGTCCGCGAGGTCGCCTCGAAGACCAACGACGTCGCCGGCGATGGCACCACCACCGCCACCGTGCTCGCCCAGGCGATCGTGCGTGAGGGCATGAAGTCGGTCGCGGCCGGCATGAACCCGATGGACCTCAAGCGCGGCATCGACCTCGCGGTGACCAAGGTCGTCGCGGACCTGCAGTCGCGTTCGAAGCCGGTTTCGGGCTCGAGCGAGATCGCCCAGGTCGGCATCATCTCGGCCAATGGCGACCGTGAAGTCGGCGAGAAGATCGCCGAAGCCATGGAAAAGGTCGGCAAGGAAGGCGTGATCACGGTCGAAGAGGCCAAGGGTCTCGAGTTCGAGCTGGACGTCGTCGAAGGCATGCAGTTCGACCGCGGCTACCTGTCGCCCTACTTCATCACCAACCCCGAGAAGATGGCGGTCGAGCTCAACGACCCGTACATCCTGATCCACGAGAAGAAGCTGTCGTCGCTCCAGGCGATGCTGCCGATCCTCGAGGCGGTCGTGCAGTCGGGTCGCCCGCTGCTGATCATCGCCGAGGACATCGAGGGTGAGGCGCTCGCGACGCTGGTCGTCAACAAGCTGCGCGGCGGCCTCAAGGTCGCAGCGGTCAAGGCTCCGGGCTTCGGCGATCGTCGCAAGGCGATGCTGGAAGACATCGCGATCCTGACCAAGGGCGAAGTGATCAGCGAAGACCTGGGCATCAAGCTCGAGTCGGTTACGCTGGGCATGCTCGGCACCGCCAAGCGCGTCTCGATCGACAAGGACAACACCACCATCGTCGACGGTGCGGGTGAAGCCGATGCGATCAAGGGCCGCACCGATGCGATCCGTCAGCAGATCGAAGTCACGACTTCGGACTATGACCGCGAAAAGCTGCAGGAGCGTCTCGCAAAGCTGGCCGGCGGCGTTGCCGTCATCAAGGTTGGCGGCGCTTCGGAAGTCGAAGTGAAGGAGCGCAAGGACCGCGTCGACGACGCGCTGCACGCAACCCGCGCAGCCGTTGAAGAAGGCATCGTTCCCGGTGGCGGTACCGCGCTGCTGTACGCGACCAAGGCGCTCGATGGCCTGACCGGCGTCAACGAGGACCAGACCCGCGGCATCGACATCGTCCGCAAGTCGCTGACTTCGCTGGTGCGTCAGATCGCAGCGAATGCCGGCCATGACGGCGCGGTCGTGTCGGGCAAGCTGCTCGACCAGACCGACACCTCGTTCGGCTTCAACGCGTCGACCGACACGTACGAGAACTTGGTCACCGCCGGCGTGATCGACCCGACCAAGGTCGTCCGCACCGCGCTGCAGAACGCGGCTTCGGTCGCCGGCCTGCTCATCACCACCGAAGCGGCGGTAAGCGAGCTGCCGGAAGACAAGCCCGCCATGCCCATGGGCGGCGGCGGCATGGGCGGCATGGGCGGTATGGATTTCTGACCTGATGCGGCCTGGCCAAGCTCGCTTGGCTCAAGACTCGCACAGGTCCGGACGGCGGGTCGCGCAGCGATCCCGACCGACGAGTCCCCGGCTTTGCCGGGGACCGGATCCCAAAGCCCGGCCACCACACCGGACAAAAAAAAGGGCCGGGGAGTCGCCTCCCCGGCCCTTTTTCATACGCCACGCTTACACGCACACTCACCGCATCCCTAGCAACCGGAATGCCGCAATCGCCTGATCCATCGTCTCGCGGTCGCCGGGAGCCTCGTCGCTCGGCGGGGGCGCGCTGACCATGATGCTCCCGACACTTGCCCGCGGCAGCTTCGCCCGCTTGTCGCGCGGCATGTTCGCCGCCACCGGCAGCCGCCGCCCGAAATCGCTTGGCACCGCGTGGCGGTGATAGCCGCTGCGCCACACCACGCGATACTTGCTCGGCACCGTCCGCCACGGCCCATCCGCGCGCATCATGTCGCGCCCGCACCGGGTGCAGCGGGTGAAGAAATACCCCTCGTTCCAGATCTGGTCGCCCGGCTGATGCCCGGTCAGATGACAGCGCCCCATGTCCCGCCCCCGCTCACTGGAGCTTCGTCGCCGAGTGGACCAGCGCAACCAGATCGGCATCATCGGACTTCATCGCGTCCTCAAGCGACCAGATCTCGAACGTCTCGCCCGCGCCGACGAACAGCGCCGCATTGGCAATCCCCGCCACGGCCCGCGCCCAGCTCGGCAGCTTGACGAACTCGTTCGGGCGCCAGAATTCCTCGCAAAATCCGAACAGGCGGCGGGACGGCGCCGGCGGCGGCGGAATGTCGCGGCGACCCGCGGTTTCGGCCGCCTCGAAGCGGTGGTCGTCGCAGCGCATCGTCAGCTGCTGCCACCAGCGGACGCTCGATCCGACCAGGCAATTTTGCGACGCATGCAGACCCAGGAAGATGCTCGGCCCCTCGCTGCTCACATTGCGGCGCACGAACGAAGGCAGGCGGACCAGCCCGTTGGTCTTGACCGGAACGATGCAATGCCCGGCATAGGGAACGAAGCCGCCGAGCGGCCGCGCGGGCCGTGCCGGCGGGGCCGGGGCAAACCGGCCGTCGCTCGGCGCAAACAGGCTACGCCCATGCGCTGCAGAACTAGGTGACCAAGGTGCAACGCGCCCGCCATTGGGGGCCGTCTGAACGCTTTCCGAAGCAACGCTACGCATACCCACTCCCCGTGTTCGACTCACCGTCTCAACAAGCACCTTTTCTCTCGATTCGTGGTTAATCAGCGATATCGGGATTTTACGATCCGAGAATCTACAACTCGCAAAATCACAGCACCCACCCGGGCAGGTCATGTAATATTTCATGATTTTACATGAATTATCGTACACAAATTGTTTAGGCCGTCTTAATATGATTCATTAATATTTTAGTTTATACAATGATTACTTAATGAAAGTAGCCATCGCCGAAATATGCACATCTCATCTTGATCGAATCCATATTCGCGAATCAATCTCAACTTGACGCAATGTGCCGGCAACAATCGCGGCAATTCCACGAGTCGCGACGATTCACACCCGGGTCGAATGCGTTTGGCGCAGCGCGTCGTCGCGCGGTACCCTTACCCAAATGGGAAGTAATCGGCGCGATCGATCGATACCGTTGCCCGGGTCCCGACGCGCAATCCTTTCATCCAGCCAAGATGCGCACAAACTCGGGGAAATTTAACGCTTCGCCGCTACGCCATGCGCGTGATCCAGACCCTGCAGGAGCGGCGATGAATGCGGTGACGGCCATCGACACGGGCAGCGAGCGCATTCCTGCGCCCGTTGCGCTGTGCCCAGTCGCGGCCGAAACGCAGGTCGAGGTGATGGCGCTGCCCAGTCCCGACTCCGCATTTGCGGACGCGTGGGATGCGCTCGCCCGTGATGCCGCGGAGCCCGACGTTTTTGCCGAGCGCTGGTTCGCCGAGGCGAGTCGCCATCTGCTCCCGCCCGGAGTGCGACAGCTTGCAGTGCACCGCAATGGCCAGCTGATCGGGCTGATGCCGGTCATCCCCGCCACCCGCTATGGCCGCATCCCGCTGCGCCATACCGAGAATTGGGCCCATTATCACCGTTTCCTCGGCGCCCCGCTGCTCCGCCGCGGTCATGAGACGGAAGCCTGGCGTGCGCTCCTGACCGCGCTCGATAGCGATCCGGCGGCGGGCGCGCTGCTCCATGTCAGCGGGCTGGTCGAACAGGGTCCGGTCCATCGCGGGCTGATCGCGGCCGCCCAAAGCCTCGACCGCCCGTGCGATGCCGTCCACCGAATCGAGCGGGCAATGCTCGCGACCAAGCTATCGCCAGCCGCCTATTATGCGGCCACCGTGCGCAAGAAGAAGCGCAAGGAACTCGGTCGCCTGCGCACGCGGCTACTCGAACAGGGCCCGGTCGAGACCCGCCGCCTTGGCCCCGATGATGCGGTCGGCGACTGGATCGAGGACTTTCTCACGCTTGAACGCGCCGGCTGGAAGGGCGCGGCCGGGTCCGCACTTGCCTGCACCCCCGAAACCGCGGCCTTCTTCCGCGATGTCGTCACCGGCGCGCATGCTGCGGACAAGCTCGACATCGTGCGCATCGACCTCAACGGCGTCGCGATCGCGATGCTGGTCAACCTGCTCGCCCCGCCAGGTGCCTTCTCGTTCAAGACGGCGTTTGACGAACGGCTGTCACGCTTCTCGCCCGGCGTGCTGCTACAGATCGACAATCTCCAGCTGCTGGCGCGCGGCGATATCGGTTGGATGGACAGCTGCGCGGTCGAAAATCACCCGATGATCAACAGCCTGTGGGGCGAGCGGCGCGCGATCGTCCGCGTCTCGGTTCCACTCGCCGGCGCGCACCGCCGCGCCCTGTTCACCGCCGCACGCAGCCTTGAGCGCGCCGCCGCCGCCGTCCGCGCGCTGCGCAACCGCCCCGTTCCCGCCGTGGAGAGCGACGCATGACCCCGATCTTCGATACCGACGCCCGCACCCAATTCTCGTCGCTCTACCCTGAGCGGCCCGGCGTATTTAGCCACAATTTGTACGGCCACGACCTGTTCGAGCTCGACGCGCTGGTCGCGCTGTCGCAGCGCATCCGGCCGGTCGATGTCGAACAGAATCTGGCGCACATCCCCGTCGGCATCGACCCGTCGGAGCTGAAGAGCAACGGCCTGTCGGTCGAGGAAACGATCCGCTCGATCGAGCAGAATGGATCGTGGATGGTGCTGAAGTTCGTTGATCAAGACCCGCTCTACCGCGCGCTGCTCGACACCGTGCTGGACGAGATCGAGCCGCTCGTCGCGCGCAGCACCGGCGCGATGCTCAAGCGCGAGGCATTCATCTTCGTGTCCTCGCCCGGCGCGGTCACGCCGTTCCACATCGACCCCGAGCACAACATCCTGATGCAACTGCGCGGCGAGAAGGTGATGACTGTCTTCCCCGCCGCCGACCCCGAACTGGTACCCGGCGCGTTGCAGGAGGCGTTTCATAAGGGCGGCCACCGCAACCTGCCCTTCCAGGACAGCTTCGCAGCCAAGGGCACGCCACTGCGCCTGACGCCGGGCGACGCGCTCTATGTGCCGGTCAAGGCGCCGCACTGGGTCCAGAATGGCGACGCGATGTCGATCTCGCTCTCGGTCACCTGGCGCTCCGAGTGGAGCTATCGCGAGGCCGATGCCCATGCGCTCAACCGCCTGCTGCGTAAGGCCGGGCTGGATCCTGCGATGCCCGCGCGCTTCCCGCAACAGAATCACCTCAAGTCGATTGCCTGGCGCGGGATCCAGAAGGCGCGGCGCATAACGGGCCACGTCGAATGACCGCCCATTTCCCGCGGATCGAGGCGCAGGCCGCGCCGGTCGCAGCGCGCGTGATCGAGTCGGTCGACACGCTCGTGCGCGATGCCGCGGGCATGCTCGATCGCCCGTTTCAACGCAGCCCCTATGACCGGATCGACTGGCTGGGGCTGACGGCGCGCCATCTGTGGCCCGACGCAGCGCTCGCCGTCGCAACCGTGCGTCAGGGACCGCACGCGCTGTGGCTGCCGCTCCGGGTCAGCGGATCGGGCCGCGCGTGCAGCTTCGCGCGCTGGTACACCCTCGCCTTCGCCCCGATCGCCACGCCCGGTTGTCCGGCAGAGGTGCGCGCGGCATTGTTCGACCGGCTGGTCGCGCAGGTCGGCAGCCGCTTCGGTGCGCTCGCGCTATGGCCGCTCGAACCCGAAGTGTCGGCCGAACTGCAATCGGCCTTCCGAGCCGCAGGCTGGATCGCGATCGATCGGGTCGAAACCGCGCACTGGGTCGCGCACACCGCCGGGCTTGACTTCGACGCCTATTGGGCGCGGCGCGGGTCGAAGCTGCGCAACACCGTGCGCCGCCGCGCCAAGGCCAACCCGGTCGAAACGCGGATCTTCGACCGCTTCGATGCCGATGCCTGGGCCGCCTATGAAACGGTCTATGCCGGCAGCTGGAAGCCGAACGAAGGCTCACCCGCCTTTGTCCGCGCCTTTGCCGAGCAGGAAGGGGCGGCGGGTACGTTGCGGCTTGGCATCGCTCTGCGCGATGGGCAGCCGGTCGCCGCGCAATTCTGGACGGTCGAACATGGCGTCGCGACGATCCACAAGCTCGCCCATCTCGAAAGCGAGCGCGCCAATTCGCCGGGGACATTGCTGTCGCACGCGATGTTCCGCCACGTCCTCGACCATGACCGGCCCGACCTGATCGACTATGGCAATGGCGATGAAGGCTATAAGGCCGAGTGGATGGACGAGCGCCGCGTGCGCCACCGGCTGCGGCTGTTCAACCCGCGCAGCGTCAGCGGCCTCACCGCCGGAGCCACGACCGCAGCGCAGGCATTGGTGCGGCGCTTCACGCGCTGACACTGGCCGGGCGCACCGGCGCGACCTATAGCCCGCTGATGCGCGCCGCCGATCCCCGCCTGCCCCTGATCCTGCTGCCGCTCGCGCTGTTCGGCGTGTTCTTTCACTGGCAGATCCTCGACATCGGCAATGTCGGCTGGCTGTTGCGCGGGACGGACAATGGCGAGAATGCGCTGGGCCTGCACGCCTGGCTGCACGATCCCGCGCCGGGCTTCCTGCGCACCAGCCTGCTCGGTGCGCCCGAAGGAACGCCGCTCTTGTTCACCGACAGCAACCCGTTGCTCTCTGCGATCGGGTTCCTGCTGCAATGGGCGCTGCCCGCCGACGCGCAGCTGATCGGCTGGTGGCTGCTCGCCTGCCTGTTTCTCCAAGTGTTCTTCGCCTGGCTGCTGCTGCGCCGCTACGCCCCCGGCCCGGTCGCCTTGTGGTGCGGCGTGCTGCTGCTCGCCGCGGTGCCGACGCTGTTCACCCGCGTCGTTCATGTGAATCTGATGGCGCACTGGCTGATCCTGTGGGCGCTGTGGCGGTTCGACGATCCGCAGCGGTCGGCGTCCAATCGCGGCTGGGCGGTGCTGATCGCGCTGACGACGCTGGTGCATTCCTACCTGCTGGTGATGGTCGGCGCGATCTGGGCCAGCGCAATGCTGGAGCGGCTGGGCAAGGACCGCAGTGCCCTGCCCCGCCTGCTCGGTGAAGGCGCAGCGATGATCGCCATGGTCCTCGCCATCGCCTGGAGCCTTGGCGTATTCGGCGATTTCCAGTCATCGGGCAATTATGGCGCCTTCGCAATGCCGCTCGACGCGCTCTGGAACCCCGGGGTCGAAACCTATTCGACCTTCCTCCCCGCGATCGAGCAACGCCCCGGGCGCGGGTTCGAGGGCTTCCAGTATCTCGGCCTTGGCCTGCTGCTCCTGCTCCCCGCCGCCGCGATCCTTGCCCGGCGCCTGCCCCGCCCCGCGCCCGACACGCCGGACAGCCTGTCGCGCTATCGCTGGCTGATCCCGGCGCTGGTCGTCCTCACCCTGCTCGCGGTCAGCACCTATCCCGACATCGCCGGATACGCGCTCCCCCGCCTGCATCTGCCGGTCGAGATCGCCAATGCACTCGACGCCGTGCGTGCCTCGGGACGTCTGTTCTGGCCGGTCGCCTATGTGCTGGTGTTCGTCGCGCTGCGGGTCATCTATCGCTTGCCGGATCGCCCCGCCCGGCTCGCCCTGATCGCAGCGGTCGTCATGCAGGTCGCAGATCTCGCCCCCATGTCCATCGCCATCCGCGCGCAATCGGCGGAGGCGCGCCGCGCGCCGCTTTACGTCCGCACCACCTCGCCAGAATGGGACCAGTTGATCGCGCAGGCCGACGACATCGCCTTCATCCCCGGCGACGTGACCAAAGGGCTCGGCCATTTTCAGGAAATCGCCTGGCGCGCCGCCAAGGCCGGGGTGCCGGTGCGCAGCGTCTATGTCGCCCGCACTTCCCACGCCAGCGCCGCGCGGCAACAGGCCGAAACCGACCGCTTCCGCGCTGGTGAGGTCATCCCCGGCCGCCTCTACATCCTGATCGACGGCGAACGCGTCCCGCCACCGCTGATCATGCAGGCCCGCCCGCTCGACGGCGTCACGATCGTTTTTGTGCCGAAACCTTAATCCTTCATCGCCGCCAGCACGCGCTTGACCTCCTGGCTCCGCCCGCGCGGCAGGATCAGCACATCGTCGCCATCGACCACCACGATCAGGTCGGACACGCCGACCAGCGCGACCTTCTTGCCCTCGCCAGCGCGGACCAGGCAGTTGGCGGTGTCGATCGCCACCACGTCGCCGCGACAGGCATTGTTGCTCGCATCGCAGGCGCTGATCGCGTGCAGCGCGTCCCAGCTGCCGACGTCGGACCAGCCCATCCGCACCGGCACGACCGCGACCTTCGACGCCTTCTCCATGACGGCATAGTCGATCGAGTCGGACGGCGAGCGCGCAAACTCTGCGGCATCGGGCAGGATGCGATTCCCCTCCCGCACCGCCCGCTCCATCGCCGCGCGCGCTGCGGCCAGCATCTCCGGCGCGAACTCAGCCAGCGCCTCGACGAACACATCAGCGCGGAACAGGAAGATGCCGCCGTTCCACACATGGTCGCCGCTCGTGACCATCGCCTCGGCCAATGCGCGCTCAGGCTTTTCGACAAAGCGTGCGACGCGGTGGATGCCCGCGCCGATCGCTTCCCCCACGCGGATATAGCCATAGCCGGTCTCGGGATGATCAGGGCTGATCCCGAACGTCGCCATCCAACCGTCCCGCACCGCTGGCAGCGCCGCCTCGATCGCCGCGTGGAATGCGGGGATGTCGGCGATGACATGGTCAGACGGCATCACCAGCAGCGGCGCGCTGCCATCGACCGCCAGTGCCGCCAGTGCGATCGCTGGCGCGGTATTCCGCCCCATCGGCTCCAGGATCATCGCGCGGATCGCGTCGGAGCCGCCCAATTGCTGTTCGATCATGTCGGCATGCAGCGCATTGGCCACCACGATCGGCGCGCCGAACCCCGCTTCCGCCGGCGCACGCTGCGCGGTCAGTTGGAGCATCGTTTCGTCAGCGGTCAGCGCCAGCATCTGTTTGGGCCGCTCCGGGCGCGACATCGGCCACAACCGGGTGCCCGAACCGCCCGACAGGATCACCGGGACGATCGCTTCATGCTCGCTCATTGACTGCCCTTCACATCCCCCGACGCGCGATACCCATAGGCGGCGCGGGCTGCACTCCCAAACACTTATGTGGCGCGCAGTTTCCGCCGTTCAGCATTTCTTCGTCAATTTCGCCGACATGGGGGCCAGTGTCGGATTTGTTTACACTCGCGCTTTAGGGTTGGGCCATCATGATCCGCCTGTTCAAACATTATATCCCGAACGCAGTGCTGCTGCTGGCATTGTTCGACGTCATGCTGCTGTTCGGGGCGGCCGAGTTTGGCTGGATCTACCGCGCGCACCAGATCGGGATGGCGGTCGACCCGATCGTCACCCGCATCCCCCAGATGCTCAGCTTTGTCGCCAGCCTCGAACTCGCGATGATCGCGGTCGGGGTCTATGGCGCGGATTCGCTGCAATCCAACCGCGTCGCCACCGCGCGCCTGCTGGTCGCGGTATCGCTCGGCACGATCTTCCTGTCGGTGATCTTCTTCCTGGTCCCAGCGCTCACCTTCTGGCGCTCGAACCTGCTCTACGCGATGCTGGCGTCATTCGTCGCCTTGTTTGCGCTGCGCATCCTGCTCGGCAAGACGCTGGGCAGCCAGGTATTCAAGCGCCGCGTCGTGGTGCTGGGCGCCGGCCCGCGCGCGGAGCGGCTGAAGGTCCTGTCCAAAAAGCCCGGATCGGGCTTCGTCGTCGTCGGCTATGTCTCGATGAGCGAGGCGAACCGCGTGATCCCCGAAGCGATCGCGCGCGACGCGATCTACAACCTTGCCGACCATGTCGTGCTGCTCAACGCCAGCGAAGTGGTGCTGGCGCTCGAGGAACGCCGCAACGCGCTTCCGCTCAAGGATCTGTTGCGCATCAAGACCACCGGCGTGCACGTCAACGAAATCTCGACCTTCCTCGAGCGCGAGACCGGCCGCGTCGACCTGCAATCGGTCAACCCCAGCTGGCTGATCTTCTCCGACGGCTTCTCCTCCGGCCGCATGTTGTCGAGCATGTTCAAGCGGCTGTTCGACATCACCGCCAGCCTGATCCTGCTCGCGATCACCCTGCCGGTAATCCTGCTCGGCGCGCTCGCGGTGAAGCTCGAGAGTAAGGGCCCCGCCTTCTACCGCCAGCGCCGCGTCGGCCTCTACGGTCAGGGGTTCGACATCATCAAATTGCGCTCGATGCGCCAGGATGCCGAGGTCGCGGGCAAGGCTGTCTGGGCCGAAAAGGATGACCCGCGCATCACCCGCGTCGGTCGCTTCATCCGCAAGGTGCGGATCGACGAATTGCCGCAATGCTGGAGCGTGTTGAAGGGCGAGATGAGCTTTGTCGGCCCGCGCCCCGAACGCCCGCAATTCGTCGAGGATCTCGAACAGCAACTGCCCTATTATGCCGAACGCCACATGGTGAAGCCGGGCATCACCGGCTGGGCGCAGATCAACTACCCCTATGGCGCGTCGATCGAGGACAGCCGGCAGAAGCTGGAATATGACCTGTATTACGCGAAGAATTATTCGCCGTTCCTCGACCTGCTGATCCTGCTGCAGACGTTGCGCGTGGTGCTGTTCCCGGACGGGGCGCGGTAACTCCATGCTCGCGACGCTGATCCTTTGGGGCCACGCGCTCGCTGCCCTGTTGTTCGGCGCAATCGGGCTCTGGGCATTGCGCAGCGACGGGGTGGCGATGCCGCGCGTGCCACTGGTCGCCGCGCTCGCCGTCACCGCGCTCTGGGCGCTGGCAGTCGCGGGAATCGGCGAAAGCGATCTCGTCACGCAAATCGCCGCCGCCGCCCGCAACCTTGCCTGGTTCGGCTTCATGGTCGCGCTCTATCGCAGCGGCGTGATCGAGCGGCCGCCCGCAGCAATCGGCACGGTGTTCGGGGTCGTCGCGGTGGTGATCCTGATGGCTGCGACGCTGGACATCTTCGCAAGCGCCGCAGGCGATCTGCCCCGCCCGATGCTCGACGCCGCCCTGCTGCTCAAGATGCTCGCGACCGTCGCGGCGCTCCTGCTGGTGCAGGGACTACACAGCGCGCTCGCCCCGCGTCAGAGCCATGCGGTGCGCCCGGTGATCCTTGCACTTGGCGCGATGTGGCTGGTCGATATCAACCTGCTCGCCGTCGCCTGGCTGGTCGAGCGCTGGCCGCTTCAGTTGGTCGCGGTGCGTGGCTTTGCGATGGCGCTGATCGCGATGGCGATCGCCGCCGGGCTCCAGCATCGCGGCGACCGGCCGGTGCAGATGTCGCGCACGGTGATCTACCAGGCGCTGACCCTGGTCGCGATCGGCGTCTATGTCGCGCTGCTCGCCGCCGCCACGAGCGCGCTCGCGGCAATCGGCGGCCCCAATGCGCGGCTACTCCAGACCGCTTTCGTGTTCGGCTCCACCGCCGCGATCCTCACGCTGATCTCCAGCTCATGGCTGCGCGCATGGATCAAGGTGAAACTGGCCAAGCATTTCTTCCGCCACCGCTACGACTATCGCGCCGAGTGGATGCGCTTCACCGAGACGCTGGGCGAGCCCGACGGGGCGGCGACGCTGGACGAACGTATCGTCAAGGCGCTCGCCGACCTCACCGACTCCCCCGCCGGCGTCCTGCTGCTGCCGCAGGGCGACAGCCTGACCGTCGGCGCGGGATGGAATGTCGCGCGCGCAGACCTGCCCGCCGCCTATGGCGAAAGCTGGCAGCTCGACCGGGTCGATCCCGCAACCGTCATCGAACTCGACACCGGCGCGGGTGCCGACGCAGTCCCGCCCTCGATCCGCGCCTGGGATCAGGCGTGGGTGGTCGTGCCGCTGCCGCACCAGCAGAAGCTCGCCGGTGCGATCGTGCTCGCCCGTCCCCCGGTGCCTCGCGCGCTCGACTGGGAGGATTTCGACCTGCTCAAGGCTGCCGGCCGTCAGGTCGCGAGCCACATCGCCGAGGAACGCGCGCAGGAGGCGCTCGCCGAGGCCGAGCGGTTCGACGAGTTCAACCGCCGCTTCGCCTTCATCATGCACGACATCAAGAATCTGGTGAGCCAGCTGACCCTGGTCGCGCGCAATGCCGAACGGCACGCCGACAATCCCGAATTTCGCGCCGACATGGTCGCGACGCTGCAGGATTCGGCGGGCCGCATGAACGACCTGCTCGCGCGCCTGTCGCAGCACCATCGCGCCCGCAACGAACCGCCCGTCGCCATGCCGCTCGCCCCATTGCTCCGCCGCATGGCGCGCAGCCGTGAGCAGACCCATCCGGTCGAGGTGGTCAGCAAGGGCGACCCGATGGCTGTCGCCGATCCCGCCCGGCTTGAAACCCTGCTCGGCCACCTGATCCAGAATGCGATCGACGCGAGCGAACCCGAATCCCGCGTCACCCTCGCCATCGTCGAACTGGGCGATGCGGTCGCGATCGACGTGATCGATCAGGGTTGCGGCATGTCGCCTGCCTTCATCCGCGAAAAGCTGTTCCGTCCCTTCGTCTCGTCAAAGCCCGGCGGCTTCGGCATCGGCGCGTTCGAGGCGCGCAAGCTGGCCGAGGATATGGGCGGACGACTCGACGTATCGAGCGCGGAAGGGCGCGGCAGCCGCTTCCGCGTCACCCTGCGCGCCGCCCGCGCCGACACCCACGCCCTTGGAAACGCCGCATGACCGACAAGCCTGTTGCCCTGCCGAAACTGCTCGTGGTGGAGGACGATCCCGGCCTGCAGCGCCAGTTGCGCTGGGCCTATGAGGGCTATCAGATCCTCCCCGCCAGCGACCGCGAAAGCGCCATCGCGCTCCTCCGCGCCGAGGAGCCGGCAGTGGTCACGCTCGACCTCGGCCTGCCGCCAGATCCCGACGGGACCAGTGAGGGCTTCGCGGTGCTCGAAGCGATCCTCGCGCTCAAGCCTGATACCAAGGTGATCGTCGCGTCCGGCCATGGCGCGCATGAATCCATGCTGCGCGCCATCGCGATGGGGGCTTGGGATTTCTACCAGAAGCCGATCGACATCGACGCACTCGGCCTGATCGTCGCGCGCGCCTTCCACGTCCATGCGCTCGAAGCCGAAAACCGCCGCCTCGCCGCGCGCGCGGAGAGCGGCAATGCGCTAGGCGGCATCATCACCGGCGCGCCCGAGATGCTCAAGGTCACCCGCACGATCGAGCGCGTCGCTCCCGCCGACGTCTCGGTCATGCTGCTCGGCGCGAGCGGCACCGGCAAGGAACTGCTCGCACGCGGCCTGCACGAGGCGAGCGGACGCAAGGGCGCGTTCGTCGCGATCAACTGCGCCGCGATCCCCGAAACCCTGCTCGAAAGCGAGCTGTTCGGGCATGAAAAGGGCGCCTTCACCGGCGCGGTCAAGACGACCGAGGGCAAGATCGAACAGGCGCAGGGCGGCACGCTGTTCCTCGACGAGATCGGCGACGTCCCGCTCCCGCTCCAGGTCAAATTGCTCCGCTTCCTGCAGGAGCGCGTGATCGAGCGGATCGGCGGGCGCAAACCGATCCCCGTCGACACCCGCGTCGTCTGTGCGACCCATCAGGACATCGACGCGATGGTCGCCGCGAACAGCTTCCGCGAGGACCTGTATTACCGCCTCGCCGAGATCGTCGTGCGCATCCCCAGCCTCGCCGAGCGCCCGGGCGACGCCGGCCTGCTCGCGCGCCATTTGCTGCACAAGCATGCCAGCGCGATGAAGCTGCCCGCCAAGAGCTTTGCCCCCGACGCGCTCGACGCGATCGACGCGTGGCACTGGCCGGGCAATGTCCGTGAGCTGGAAAACCGCGTGAAGCGCGCGACGATTATGGCCGATGGCAAGCTCGTCACCGCCGCCGATCTCGACCTCGCCCCGGCAGAAGTAGCGGAGCCGATCAACCTCAAGGCGATCCGCGAAGCCGCCGACCGCCGCGCCATCGCCCATGCGCTGGCCCGCGCCGAGGGCAATATCTCCGGCACCGCGCGCCTGCTCGGGATCAGCCGCCCGACCCTCTATGATCTGATGAAGGCCTATGACCTCCAGCCCTGAACCCCGCCGCCGCCGCCGTTCGGGCGAGAAGCGCGCGCGCCGCGGCGTCACGCTGCGGCGGATCGTCGTGTTCGGCCTGTGCCTCGGCGCGTTCGCGGTCGCGCTCTTCGCATTCAAATCGGTCATCACCGACCGCCCCGACCCCGCCGCCGCGCGCGAAGCACTGGCGCGTAGCGAAGCCTATCTGAAAGCTAGCAACGCGTCGGCCGCGCGCAGCCAGGCGTTCAGCGCGGTCCGCGCCGATCCGGCCTGGGGTGAGGCGCACCTCGCGCTCGCCCGCGCCAACCTCGCGCTCGACGAGGGCGTCGCCGCCGAAGCCGCGCTCCGCCGCGCGCTCGACAGCGGCATCGCCCCTGCCCGCACCCATGCGCTGATGGCGCACGCGATCCTGTTGCAGGGCGATCCTCGCCGCGCGCTGGTCGAAAGCCGCAAGGCACCGGATGCCGACCGCCTCTACGCCCTGCGCGTTCAGACCCGCGCCTATGTCGCGGGCGGCAACCTCGCCGCGGCACAGGAAGCCGCGACCGCCGCCGTGCGCCTTGCCCCGCAAAGCGCCGACGCGTGGACCGAACTCGGCCGCTTCCGTTTCAACGCGGGCGATGTGGTCGGCGCGATCGAGGCGAGCGCCAAGGCGGTCGATCTCGACAAGGGCAATACCGACGCGCTGCTGCTGCGCGGCGAGCTGGTCCGCACCCAATATGGCCTCGTCGCGTCGCTCCCCTGGTTTGACCGCGCGTTGCAGCGCGATCCCTATCGCCACGCCACGCTGATCCAGTACGCCGCGACGCTCGGCGATGCCGGACAGACGCGCGCGATGCTCGACCTCACCCGCCGCGCGATGGAGGTCCGTCCGCGCAGCCCGCAGGCGCTCTATCTGCAAGCCGTGCTCGCCGCCCGCGCTCAGCGCTTCGACCTCGCCCGCCAGCTGCTCACCCGCGCTGGCGGCGGCGTGGGCCAGCTTCCCGGCGGGCTACTGCTCGGCGGCGCCCTCGATCTTGAGGAGGGCGCCTATGCCCGCGCGATCGAGAAACTGCGCACGCTGATCACCCTGCAGCCGATGAACATCAATGCGCGCAAGTTGCTCGCCACCGCCTTGCTCCGCGCCGATGCGTCGAAGAACGGCATCGACGTCCTGCGCCCGGTCGTCGCGCGCGGTGACGCCGACACCTATGCGCTCACGTTGGTGGCGCGCGGCTATGAGCGCATCGGCGAGCGGGCCGAAGCGGCACGCTATTTCGACCGCGCCGCACTGCCAGTGCGCGACAATCCCGACTGGTTCAGCTCCGACGATTCGCTGCCGATCCTCGCCGCCGCAGCGGGCAAGGCGGGCGGCGACGACCCCAAGACGCTGATCCCGCTGCTGCGTGGTCTGATCGAGAATGGCCGCGGCGGCGAAGCGCTCGCCCGCGCGCAGGCAGTCGCCCAGCGCAACCCCGGAGCCCCCGCATCGGCCAGCCTGGTTGGCGACGTGCTGATGCTGCTCAAGCGCCCCGGGGACGCGGTGCCATGGTACAAGACCGCTGCCGGCATCCGATTCGACGAACCCGCGATGCTGCGACTGGTCGAAGCGCTCGACCGCTCGGGCCAGCGCCAGACGGCATCGACCACGCTCGCGCTGTTCCTGTCGCAAAACCCGTTCAACCTGTCCGCGCTGCGCCTCTCCGCGCACTGGCAGTCGGCGGCGGGCGATTTCGACGCGGCGATCGATTCGCTGGAGGCAATCCGCCTGCGCATCGGCAATCGCGACGCTGCTTTGCTCGCCGAACTCGCCTTCGCCTATGCCGGAGCCGGCGAGCCCGACCGCGCCGCGCGCTATGCCGAAGCGGCCTATCTGATCGCGCCCAGCAACCCGGCGGTCGCGGGAGCCATGGGATGGGCGCTGGCACAAGGCGGCGATCACACCGCCGGGATCGAGCTGCTGCGCAAGGCCGTGACCCTCGCCCCACGCCACCCGATGCTGCGCTGGCAACTGGCGCAGGCTTATGCCGACGCCGGTCGCAAGGACGAGGCCGTGACCGAGACCCGCGCCGCCCTCGCCACCCCCGGCTTCACCGACAAGGGCGCGGCGGAAGCGCTGCTGGCGAAACTGGCCTGATGCAACTCAGGAGCGGATGACCTTTACACCGAGCCCCACGAGCGCGTTGGCGAAAGCATCGGGGTCTCGCAATTTGAGTTTCAGGGTCCGCTCAGCAGGTCCGTAGTCAATCGCGACATTCAGCCCCCAAGCCGACGTCCGAACGGTGACGCGGCGAACATGCTTCAATAGAATCTCGCGCTCCAGCTGATACACCTCAGGCAGGAACCCGAGGGTGAACGGAAAAAACGGAATTACTCCGATAGCATCTTTGGTCAGGGCCACCATCAAGCAGTTGTTCGCCCAACGGCCCGACGCGGCTCGCTCGGAATAGAGTGCATCCTTGGGTAAGCGGGGGATGATCGGCTTGCCGTTCGCCTTACGATAAAGCGCGGACGCGCCAAGTATCAGGGCCACCCAGCCCCATGCGAGGGCGAAAAGCCAGATGGGGAACTGGTCACCTTGCATTCCGGCAGGCGTGCCCGAACCTTGAGGCATTGCCAACCCCCGCCCCACCCCCTAGCCCTCGCCTAGATGACCGACCCGCTGGACCGCATCGCCGCCGCGCTCGAACGGCTCGCGCCACCACCGCCGCCCGCGCCGGACCTGACCGCGCATCCCGCCTATGTCTGGCATAGAGGTTCTTCGGGGGGCTATCTCCAGCCCGCCCGCGCCTTCGCGCCGCTCCCGCTGTCCGAACTGGTCGGGATCGACGCACAAAAGGCGACGCTGGTCGAAAATGTCCGCTGCCTCGCCGCCGGCCTTCCGGCACATGACGCACTGCTATGGGGCGCTCGCGGTACCGGCAAATCGGCGCTGAGTAAGGCCGCGGTCGCCGCCGTTCAGGCCGAAGGCGGAGCCGTCGCGCTGGTCGAGGCACAGGCCGATGCGCTCGACACGCTCCCCACCCTGTTCACCGAACTCGCGAGCGCCCCCCGCGCGTTCGTCATCTTCCTCGACGATCTCGGCTTCGACGCCGCGTCGGACGGTCGCGCACTGCGCTCGCTCCTCGAAGGCGGAGCCGAGGCGCGGCCGGCCAACACCCGCCTGTTCGTCACCTCCAACCGCCGCCACCTGATCCCCCGCAACCTTGAGGAACAGGCGAGCGCGATCAACCCGCGCGACAGCATCGACGACAGCCTCGCGCTCGCCGACCGCTTCGGGCTCAGCCTCGGCTTCCACGCGATCGACCAGGACACCTATGTCGAAATCGTCCGCACCTATGCGCAGGATCACAACCTGCCGTTCGACGCGGCGGAGGCGATCAACTGGGCGACCCGGCGCGGCAGCCGATCGGGCCGGGTCGCGTGGCAATATGTCGTCGATCTGGCGGGGCGGAACGGCAAGCGCCTGTGAGGGGGCAGCTCGCGATCCAGCATGTCCACATCCATTGGGACAAGGCGGCGCGCGGTATGCCGTGGTCAGCTGTGCGCAACGCCCTGCCCCGCGAAGTCCCGTTCGACCCGCCGCACGCCAGCGCGCGCGGCTGGTACCAGCGGATCGACCATGAAGGCCGCACCAACTTCGCGCCAACGACCAGCTATGGCGAGCTGGGCGTGATCGAGGATTGGCGCGTCCCGCTCGCCACGCGGATGGAGGGCAGCGACCATCTCTGGCTGCGCTTCAACGTCGCCAACCACGCCCCATATCGCCCAAATCTCGACCAGTGGATCGTGCGCCTGCCGTTCGGTCAGCGCGTAACGTTGCGCTGCAACTCCAAATCGGATGGCGACCATGACCGCTGGTATTTCGAAGACGTCGTCCATGTCGGCTGGGCCGAAGCCGCCACGCTCGACCTGCCGGTGTTCCGGGAAATCGACGAACGTGCGCTGCTTTACTGATCAGCCGATGGACCTTCCCGGCCCGCACGCAGTTATTGCGCGATGACAACGACCCTGCCCGTCCCGCGCGAAGCCGTGCTGATCGTCAATGCCAAGTCTCGACGCGGCGAAACGCTGTTCGGTCAGGCGCGCGATAAGATCGAGGCGGCTGGCATCCGCCTGATCGCCGCGCATCCGGTGAAAGACCCCGACCTGCTCGACGACACCGTCCGCGACGCAATCCGCAGCGGCGCGCCGATGGTGATCGTCGGCGGCGGCGACGGGTCGCTGTCGGGCGTGGTCGATGATGTTGTCGGCAAGGACGTCGTGTTCGCCGTCCTTCCGCTCGGCACCGCCAACAGCTTCGCGCGCACGCTCGGCATCCCGCTCGATCTCGACGGCGCGATCCAGACGATCGCTACCGGCAAACGCCGCCGGGTCGATCTCGGCATGATCGACGGCGACTATTTCGCCAATGCCGCCGCAATGGGTCTGTCGCCGATGATCGGAAAGACGGTGCCGCACAACCTCAAGAAATATCTGGGCCGTGTTGGCTATCTTGCCTGGGCGCTATGGTGCTTCGCCCGCTTCCGCCCGTTCCGCGTCACCGTGACCGATGATCGCGGCGCGCACCGCATGTGGGCGAGCGAGGTCCGCATCCTCAACGGCAAATTCCACGGCGGCGTGGTGATGAGCGACGAAGCCTGCGTCGAGAGCGGCGAGATGATGATCCAGGTCGTCACCGGCCGCAATCGCTGGCGGTTGGCCTGGGACTGGTATCTGCGCTTCTTCCGCCTGCGCGGCCGCGAAAAGCTGGTCGAGGAGTTTCGCGGGACCGAGTTGAAGCTCGACGCCCGCCCCCGCCGCAGCATCTCGATCGACGGCGAAGTGCTCGCGCGCGTGCCGGTAACCGTGCGCGTCGCCGAACGCGCCATCGACGTGGTGGTGCCGGCTTAAAGCCTCACCCCAACCCCTCGGCCATCTCCGCCAGTTCCAGCCAGCGCAGCTCCGCCGCATCCTTTTCGTCGCGCGCCTTGGCGATCGCCGCCATCAGCGCGTCGAACTTCTTCGGGTTCTTCGCATACAGCTCCGGATCGGCCAGCGCCGCCTCGTCCTTCGCAATCGCTGCGTCCAGCTCCTCGATCCGCTTAGGCAGCAGGTCGTAATCGCGCTGGTCCTTATAAGTCAGCTTGGTCCGCGCCTTGGGTGTCTCCGCGACCGGCGCGGCCCTGACCGCCACCTTCTTCGCCTCGGTTCGCACCTTGCGCTTGGCTTCCCAATCGGCATAGCCGCCGACCACCATGTCGACCGTGCCCGACCCGTCGAGCCCGATCGTCATCGTCACCGTGCGGTCGAGAAAGTCGCGGTCGTGGCTGACGATCAGCACCGTGCCGTCATAATCCGCGATCACTTCCTGCAGCAGGTCGAGCGTTTCGAGGTCGAGGTCGTTGGTCGGTTCGTCCAGCACCATCAGGTTCGACGGCCGCGCAAATTCGCGCGCGAGCAGCAAGCGCGAGCGCTCGCCCCCCGAGAGCGTCCCGACCTTTGCCTCGACCATTTCCGGCGCGAACAGGAACTCCTTCAAATAGCCGTGGATATGCTTGCGCGTGCCGAGCACATCGATCCATTCGCCGCCATCGGCGACAACCTCGCGCACCGTTTTGTCCGGCTGCATTCGGCTGCGTTGCTGATCGATGATCACCGGATCGATCGTCCTCGCCCGTGTCACCGTCCCGCTATCGGGTTCGATCTCGCCGGTCAGGAGCTTGAGCAGCGTCGACTTGCCCGCACCATTCTTGCCAACAATGCCGATCCGATCCTTGCGCGTGATGCGCAGCGTCAGGTCGCGGATGATCGTACGGTCGCCATAGGCTTTGCTCGCGCCCTTGGCATCGATCACAACCTTGGTCTTCGAATCGTCCGCCGCAGTGGTGAGGTTCGCCGCGCCCTGCGGCCCGGTCATCGCTGCGCGCTCGGCGCGCATCTCCAGCAGCTTGGTCAGCCGCCCCTGGTTGCGCCGCCGCCGCCCGGTCACCCCGCGCTGCAGCCAATGCTCCTCCAGCTTCAGCCGCGCGTCGAGCTTCTCCGCCGCGCGCTGCTCCTCGGCATAGACCTGATCGGTCCACGCCTCGAACCCACCAAAGCCAACTTCCGCGCGCCGCATCGACCCGCGATCAAGCCACAGTGTCTGGCGGGTAAGGCGCGTCAGGAAGGTGCGGTCATGGCTGATCACCACGAACGCACCGCGATAGCGGGTCAGCCATTCTTCCAGCCATTCGATTGCATGGATGTCGAGATGGTTGGTCGGCTCGTCCAGCAGCAGCACGTCCGGGTCCATCGCCAGCGCGCGGGCGATGGCGGCGCGGCGCCGCTCGCCCCCGCTCGCGGTCGCCGCCTCACGCATCAGGTCGATGCCCAGCTGGTCGGCAATCGCCTCCGCCTCATGCCGCGCCGGCGCATCGTCGCCCGACAGGACATAGTCCATCAGCGTGACGCAGCCGGCCATGCGCGGCTCCTGCTCCAGCATCACGACGCGCGTGCCCGGCTGGATCGTCCGCCGCCCCTCGTCGGCGTCGACCTGCCCTGCAATCAGCTTGAGCAACGTCGTCTTGCCCGCACCGTTGCGTCCGATCAGCGCCAGCCGGTCGCGCGCGCCGATATGGATGTCGAGGTCGCGGAACAACCAGCCCGATCCCTGGATCAGGCCGAGCTTTTCATAGGAGAGGACGGGGGCAGCCATGGCGGGGGCAGGTAGGGCCGCGCGCGCCATCGGGCAAGCACCGACCGCCGGCCCGTTCCTGACAGCCACCTTTCCGCCGCATTCACGGGCTGTTCAACGCGGCGGGCCTATGCCATCCAAGTCATGAAGATGTTTGGTGTCCTTTGTCTCGGCGCGTTTCTCGCCGCCGCTGCCCCGGTTCACGCTACGCCCCAGGACCGGCGCAGCGACCAGGAGGCTGCGCGTGCTGGCCGCGTTCAGGGCAAGCTGTTGCCGCTGCGCGCGATCGAGGCGCGGGTGGTGCCGCAGATGGAGCGGCAGGGCGCGCGCTATCTCGGTTTCGACTTCGATTCGGGAACCGGCATTTACACGCTGAAGTTCCTGCGCAATGGAAACGTCATCTGGATCGATGTCGACGGCCGCACCGGTCAGGTGATGAGCCGTTCGGGCGGCTGACCCGGCGCTAAAGAGGGAAAACACCGATGCGCGTTCTGATCGTCGAGGACGAACCCAATCTCCGCAACCAGCTTCAGTCCACGCTTGAGGGCGCGGGCTATGCGGTCGACACCGCGAGCGATGGCGAGGAAGGTCATTATCTCGGCTCGACCGAGGCCTATGACGCGATCGTCCTCGACCTCGGCCTGCCCGAAGTGGACGGGCTGACCGTGCTCGACCGCTGGCGCAAGGAGGGCAAGACTACCCCGGTGCTGGTGCTCACCGCGCGCGACAGCTGGTCGGACAAGGTCGCCGGGCTCGACGCGGGCGCCGACGACTATGTCGCCAAGCCCTTCCAGTCCGAGGAGCTGATCGCGCGCCTGCGCGCGCTGATCCGCCGCGCGTCGGGCAATGCCAGCGCCGAGCTGATCGCGGGCGACATCCGCCTCGACACGCGCAGCGGCAAGGTGACCAAGGCCGGCGAGCCGGTGAAGCTGACCGCGCAGGAATATAAGCTCCTGTCCTATCTGCTCCATCACAAGGGCAAGGTGGTCAGCCGCACCGAGCTGATCGAACATATCTACGACCAGGATTTCGATCGCGATTCGAACACGATCGAGGTGTTCGTGACGCGCATCCGCAAGAAGCTGGGTGCCGACGTCATCACCACGATCCGCGGTCTTGGCTACAGCCTCGAAGAACCGGCGGAGGCCGGTGCCTGAGCTCCCGTTCGGCCTGACGCTGTCGCGATCCTTCCCGTTCGTGCGCCGCGCGCCGGCGCAGGACGTGGCAGCGCCGGTGGAGACTCGCCCCGGCGACCCGGCCCCGCGCAGCTACACCCCAAGCACCGGCTCACTCAGCCGCCGCATGATCCTGATTGCGGCCGCATGGATCTCGCTGTTGCTGGCCGGGGGGGGCTTCGCGCTCGATCGCGTGCTGACCAATGCGGTCACACGCAATTTCGACGAAGGACTGGAATATATCCTGACCTCGCTGATCGTGTCGGCCGAGCTGGACCCCAATGGCAACGTCGCCTTCAACCGCCAGCTGTCCGACCAACGCTTTCTCGAACCTTATTCGGGTCTGTATTGGCAGGTGTCGGGACCGGGATATGAGCCGTTTCCCTCACGCTCGCTGTGGGACCGTCGCCTCGACACCGGAATGCAGCACAACGATCTCGAGTTGCACACTTACGACTCGGACCAGCTCGACCAGCGACTGCGCATCGTCGAGCGCGACGTGCGGCTACCCGGATCGCCGGTCCGCTGGCGCTTCCAGGTTGCCCAGACGCGTGACGTGCTCGACGCGCAGATCGAGGCGCTGCGCAAGACGCTGGTCCGCAGCTTCCTGCTGCTCGCCGCCGGGCTGATCGCGATGGCGGCGCTGCAAACCTGGTACGGTCTGCTTCCGCTGCGCAAACTGCGCATCGCCATCCAGAAGCTGCGCACCGGCGAGACCCCCCGGATCGACGGCGCGATGCCCGCCGAGGTCGCGCCGCTAGTGGAGGAATTGAACGGCCTCGTCGCGCATAACGACCGCCAGGCCGAGGAAGCGCGACGCCACGCCGGCAACCTCGCCCATGCGCTCAAGACCCCGCTGACCGTCATCATGAACGCCGCGACGGCGCAGTCCGATGACCTGCCCGCGACGGTGGTGCGCGAGGCGCGGACGATGCGGCGACAGGTCGACCACCACCTCGCCCGCGCCCGCGCGGTCGGCCGTCGCGGCAGCGCGCACAGTCGCGCGCCGGTCTGGCCCAGCGTCGAATCGGTCGAGCGCGCGGTCGCCCGCCTCTACCCCCATGTCCGTATCGACACTGACGGACCCAAGGATCTGATCGCGCATATCGAGCGTCAGGACCTGGACGAGATCATGGGCAATCTCGTTGAAAACGCCGCCAAATATGGCGGGGGCAGCGTGTTCATCACCGTCCGGATCGAGGCGGGCTTCGTCGAGATCCTGGTCGAGGACGACGGCACCGGCATCCCCGAGGCCGACCGCATCCGCATCTTTGATCGCGGCGTGCGGCTCGACACTGGCAAGCCCGGCACCGGCCTCGGCCTCGCCATCGTCCGCGATGTCGCGGAGATTTACGACGGCACTGTTACGCTGGAGGAAAGCGAGGACCTCGGCGGACTGATGGTGCGGCTGCGGCTACCGGCGGCGGCAGGCTGACACCGATCGGAACCAAGATCGTCACCCCCGCGAAAGCGGGGGCCCATCTCCTTCAGAATCGGTAAATCGCACCGGCGCGGCGAGCGGACAGTTCGCGAGACGGGCCCCCGCTTTCGCGGGGTGACGGCAGGAATAGCCAGCCACCCTAGCCCATCACCCCGGAAAACCGCCACCGGCCCGTCACAGGGCTCAGCACCAGATCGCATCCACAATCGCGGCACTGTGTCTCAAATTCTCCTCGGCCGGGACGGTCGCGGCGGCGCGGACGGTGGATGCCGAGATGGCATCTGATGGCTGGCTTGGATGCGGACATGTGCCGACAACTCCCTCGTTCAGCCCCCTGAACAGCCCCCGCTCCCCGTGGTGGCGGCTAATTCAGGCGGGATTCAGGCGGCCAGATGGCGCATCGCGGCGGCGGCGATCGACAGGCTCTTTTTGCGCGCGTCACGGTCGAAGATCGAGCTGGTCAGCATCACCTCATCCACCCCGGTGCGCGCGATGTACCCCTTCAGCCCCGCGCGGATCGCCTCCGGCCCGCCGATCGCGGTGCACTCCAGCACATGGTCCAGCATCGCCCGCGCCTGGGGCGGCAGGCTGTCGCGATAGCCGGGCACCGGCGGCGGCAGGGGCACCCCGGTCCCGGTGGTGCGCAGTGCGACAAACGCCTGCTGCATCGAGCTGGCGAGCAACTCGGCCTCGGCATCGGTATCGGCGGCAAAGACGTTGAAGCCAGCCATGGCATAGGGCCGGTCGAGCACCGCCGAGGGCCGGAACTGACGCCGATATACCTCCAGCGCCTCGTCCAGCGCGGACGGCGCAAAGTGCGACGCGAAGGCATAGGGCAGCCCCAATGCCGCCGCGAGCTGCGCGCCGTACAGGCTCGATCCCAATATCCACAATTCCGGTTTCGCCCCGCCGCCCGGCACTGCGCGGATGCCGGTCTGGCCGTCATCGGCGAAATAGCTTTGCAGCTCCATCACATCGCGCGGGAAGCCATCGGGGCTGCTCTCCAGCGTCCGCCGCAGCGCCCGCGCCACCGTCATGTCGCTCCCCGGCGCACGCCCCAGCCCCAGGTCGATCCGCCCCGGGAACAGCGCGTCGAGCGTGCCGAACTGTTCGGCGATCACCAACGGCGCATGGTTGGGCAACATGATCCCGCCCGCGCCGACCCGGATCGTTGAAGTCGCCGCGCCGACATGCGCAATCACCACCGCCGTCGCGGCACTCGCGATGCCGGCCATGCCGTGATGCTCGGCGACCCAGTAACGCGAGAACCCTTCGGCCTCGGCATGGCGCGCAAGGTCAGCGGCGTTGGCAAAGGACTGGCTGGCAGTCCCGCCCTGAAGGATCGGGACGAGGTCGAGCAGGGAATAGGCTGTCATGACCGGGAGATGGGAAGGCCGGTTGCGTTTTGCACCTCAAGATGGACTTGGCAAAGGCCAACCAATTCCTCCCCCAGCTTGCTGGGGGAGGTGGCAGCGCGAAGCGCTGACGGAGGGGCCGCCCTCGCAGAGGGCGGAATTTTGCCGAGCTGTCCACGGCTGCCCGCGCAGCCGCCCCTCCACCACAGCCTGGGGCGGCTTCGTGCCTTTGTGCGCGCCAACTTTCTCCTTCTTCCCCTGCGCCGCCATC
Organism: Sphingomonas sp.; assembly: GCF_030145815.1. Taxonomy (GTDB): domain Bacteria; phylum Pseudomonadota; class Alphaproteobacteria; order Sphingomonadales; family Sphingomonadaceae; genus Sphingomonas. Next base: position 31,984 of record NZ_JAIXHL010000024.1, on the reverse strand, counting down.
CCCCCTAAACGCCCGGCCATGCGCCCCGACCTCGCCCATATCGACGCCTGGTTGTTCGACCTCGACAACACGCTCTATCCGGGCAGCGCCGACCTGTTTCCGCAGATGAATGCGCGGATCGGCGCCTATGTCGCGCGGCTGCTCAACCTCGATCCCGACACCGCGCACCGGGTGCAGAAGGACTATTTCATCAGCCACGGCACTACACTCGCCGGGCTGATGGCCGATCATGGCGTCGATCCTTACGAGTACCTCGCCGACGTCCACGACATCGAGATGGATGTGCTCGAACACAACGCCCCGCTCGCCGCCGCGATCGCAAAGCTGCCGGGCCGCAAGATCGTCTTCACCAACGCCGATGCGCCCTATGCCGAGAAGGTGCTCGACCGTCTCGGCATCCGCGAGCATTTCGAGGCGATCCACGACGTCCACGCCAGCAGCTACCACCCAAAGCCGCACCCCCACGCCTATGCCAGCGTGTGCGAGGCGTACCGCATCGACCCGAAACGGGCGCTGTTCGTCGAGGACATGGCGCGCAACCTCGCGCCCGCCAAGGCGATCGGGATGACCACCGTCTGGGTCGACAATGGCTCCGAACAGGCGCCTGACGCCGACCGCAGCTTCATCGACTTCATCACCCACGACATCTGCCACTGGCTCGAAACCATTCAGGAGCATCCATGACCGACCTCGCCGCCACGATCGACGCCGCCTGGGAAGACCGCGCCAACATCTCGCTCGCCACCACCGGCGCGGTGCGCGACGCAGTGGCCGAGGCGCTCAATCTGCTCGACAGCGGTGCCGCGCGCGTCGCCGAGCCGGTGGACGGTGGCTGGCAGGTCAATCAGTGGCTCAAAAAGGCCGTGCTCCTCTCCTTCCGCCTCAACGACAACGCGGTGATGGCGGGCGGCTTCGACAAGGTGCCGCTCAAGACCGCCGGCTGGGACGACGCCACCTTCCGCGCCGCGGGCTTCCGTCAGGTCCCGGGCAGCGTGGTGCGTCACGGCGCGCATATCGGCCGCAACGTCGTGCTGATGCCCAGCTTCGTGAACATCGGCGCGTTCGTCGGTGAAGGCACGATGGTCGATACCTGGGCGACCGTCGGCAGCTGCGCGCAGATCGGCAAGAACGTCCACCTCTCCGGCGGAGTCGGCATCGGCGGCGTGCTCGAACCGCTTCAGGCCGATCCGGTGATCATCGGCGACGGCGCCTTCATCGGCGCGCGCGCCGAAGTCGCCGAAGGCGTCCGCGTCGGCGAAGGTGCGGTCCTCTCGATGGGCGTCTATTTGGGCGCCAGCACCAAGATCGTCGACCGCGCCACCGGCCACATCTATCGCGGCGAAGTGCCGCCCTATGCGGTCGTCGTCCCCGGCACCCTCCACGGCACGGACGGCGGCCCCGGCCTCTATTGCGCGGTGATCGTCAAGACGGTCGACGCCCAGACCCGCAGCAAGACCGGAATCAACGAACTGCTGCGGGATTGATCGGCGCGCGGGGCGCAGAAACGGTTTTCCTACACGGCATGCGATGCGCTAACCCGTATCGCATGCGACCAACCCCGTCCCCCGCCCCGGCTGACACCGGCATGACCGACCCGATGACCTATGGGCGCTACCTCGCGCTCGACCAGCTGCTGAGCGCACAGCATCCGATTTCGGACGAGCATGACGAACTGCTGTTCATCGTCATCCACCAGACCAAGGAACTGTGGCTCAAGCAGATGATTGCCGAGCTCGAGGTCGCGCTCGACCTGGTGCGCGGTGACCGTCTGGTCGAGGCGTATAAGGGGCTGGCGCGGGTCAGCCGGATTCAGGCGGTGATGACGCTGTCGTGGGAAATCCTGACCACGATGACGCCGAGCGACTATACCCGCTTCCGCGATGTCCTCGGATCGAGCAGCGGGTTCCAGTCGGACCAGTTTCGCGCGGTCGAAACCCTGCTGGGGGTGCGCGGCGGCGGGGTGCCGGGGCCGCTGACCGAGCGTTACGGTGCCGCACCGAGCCTGTGGGATGAGGCCAATGCCGCGCTCGCCCGCGCCGGGTTCGGCCTGCCGGAATCCGCGCTGAACCGCGACTGGGCCAAGCCCTATGACGCCGATCCGCAAGTCGAAGCCGCATGGGCGCACGTCTATCGCGAGCCGGGAACGCATTGGGAGCTGTACCAGCTCGCCGAAAAGCTGGTCGATATCGACGACGCCCTCGCTACATGGCGGCACAAGCATGTGCTGACCGTCACCCGCGTGATCGGCATGAAGCCCGGCACCGGCGGCACCCCAGGCGCGTCCTACCTTACGTCGACCCTGACCAAGCGCGCCTTCCCCGAACTCTGGTCGCTGCGGACGCTGCTGTGACGTCTTACAAGCACCTCTTCCAGCGCTCCATCGCCGCAGCCCCCGACCGACTGCACTTCGCGGCGCACAGCCACCACCTCTGGCCCGATGCCTCGTTCGTCGGTCATCAGGCGGCATGGCAGGACGCCGCCCGGCTCGCCGACCGCAAATGGGACCGGGTGATGGGCGAGATCTGGCCCGCCGCGCAGGCGCATGTCGCGGCCGAACTGGTGCTGCCCGATCCCGCTTCAGTCGTGTTCGCAGGAAACACGCACGACCTGATCCTGCGCATCGTCTCCGCCCGCAGCGAGCGCCCGCTCCGCATCCTCGCCAGCGACGGCGAGTTTCACAGCTTCCGCCGCCAGGCGCAGCGCTGGATCGAAAGCGGCCGGATTGCGCTCGACACGGTGGCGCGCGGGCCTGACTTCGACGCTCGCTTCATTGCTGCGGCGCGGGAGGGGACGCACGACCTGATCTTCGTGAGCCAGGTGATGTTCGAGACGGGCGCGGTGTTCGCGGCCGTGGGCGAGCTTGCCGCGCTGGCCCAACCCGACGGGCCATGGGTCGTAGTCGACGGCTATCACGGCTTCATGGCGATGGAGACCGACCTGTCGGTGGTTGCCGACCGCATCTTCTACACCGCCGGCGGGTACAAATACGCCATGGCGGGGGAAGGCGTCGCCTTCCTCCACTGCCCGCCCGGCTTCGGCCCGCGCCCGGAAATCACCGGCTGGTATGCCGAATTCGCCGATCTCGAAGCCCCGCCGCCCGGCCGGATCGGCTATGCCGCCGATGCGATGCGCTTCATGGGGTCGACGTTCGACCCAAGCGGCCTCTATCGCCTCGTCGCCGTCCGCGACATGCTGGCCGAGGAGGGGCTGAGCACTGCAGCGATCAACGCGCATATCGCACCGCTCCGCGAACAGCTCCTCGCCGCCCTACCCGAAACGCGCCTCGCCGACGCAGAATTGCTCAACCCCGGCAGCGACCCGCGCGCCCGCTTCCTCGCGCTGCGTTCATCGCAAGCCCCGACATGGAAAGCCGCGCTGATGGATCAAGACATCATCACCGATGTCCGCGGCGATGTGCTGCGGATCGGCTTCGGACTCTACCACGACGCCCGTGACGTCGACCGGCTAGTCGCCACCCTGCACGATCTTGGCGACACCTAGCCGGGGAATTTCAATCGCCGGACAGCGGTCCATCACCACCATCAACCCCGCCACCTCGGCCCGCGCGGCGGCGTCTTCGTTGATGACGCCAAGCTGCATCCACACGGCCTTGGCCCCCACCGCAATCGCCTCATCCACCGCCTCACCAGCCGCGATCGGTCGGCGGAAGATGTCGACAATATCGATCGGCTCGCCAATCTGGGCGAGCTCCCGGAACACGAACTCGCCGTGCAGATGCTCGCCGGTGATCTGCGGATTGACCGGAATGACGCGATAGCCATGGTCCTGCAGCATCGCCATCACCCGATAGCTCGGCCGATCCGGCCTGTCGCTTGCCCCGACCAGCGCGATCGTCCGCGCGCCTTCGAGCAGCGCCTTGATGTCGGCGTCATTGGTGAGGGGCATGGGTCAGCCTTTCTGTGTCTCCAGCCAGGCAGCAACCTTCCCGGCCACCTCGGCAAACGCCGCGCCCTCGACCCCGTTCCCGGCAGCTGGGGGCGCGCCTGCGTCCGAAGCGGTGCGAATCGCGATGTCGAGCGGGATGCGCCCAAGGAACGGCACGCCCAACCGCTCCGCCGCCGCCTCCGCCCCGCCGCGCCCGAACGGGTCCGACACCTCGCCGCAATGCGGGCAGGCGTAGCCGGCCATATTCTCGACGATCCCGATCACCGGAATGCCGGCCTTAGCGAACAGGTCGATCGCGCGCGTCGCATCGATCAGCGCCAGATCCTGCGGGGTCGAGACGATCACCGCGCCCGCCGGGCGGTGCTTCTGGATCATCGTCAGCTGGACGTCGCCGGTACCGGGCGGCAGGTCGAGCACCAGCGTATCCGCCGCGCCCCAATTGGCATCGACCAGCTGGGTCAGCGCGCCCGCCGCCATCGGCCCGCGCCAGGCGATCGCCTGCCCTTCCTCGACCAGCCCGCCCATCGACAGCAGCGGCACGCCATAGGCGGTCGCGAGCGGCACCAGCTTCTTGTCATGCGCGACCGGTTTCCGCCCTTCGACTCCCATCAGCTTGGGCTGCGACGGGCCATAGATATCAGCATCGACCAGCCCGACCTTCCGCCCCGCCCGCGCCAGCGCGATGGCGAGATTCGCAGAAACGGTGGACTTGCCCACCCCACCCTTGCCGCTCGCCACCGCGATCAGGCGGCGGTTGACCCGCTGGGCGGTGCGCGCGATTCGCACCTCGTCAATCCCCGGCACCGACGCGGCAGCGCGCAGATCGGCCTCCAGCGCATCCTGCGCCGCCTCCGGCAGCCCGGTGACGTCAAGGATGATGCTGGCACGCGCGCCGTCGACCCGCACGGTGGCGCGCCCGGCGGCGATGGGGGCGAGGATTGCCTGAAGTTCGCTCTGATCGATCATGCCGCGCGACATAGGACGGCTTTCGATCGGTGCCACTGTAAATCCGCCGCGCGGTCCCTATAAAGGCTGATATGGCGAGATTGAATGGCTGGATCGCACGCATTGCCGGAACCGGCGGCGTGCTGTGGAATGAGAACAAAGGCCCCTGGGGCAGCGGGAGCGGAAGCGACGACAAGGGCGGCGCGGACGGCGGCAATGGCGGTGGCCCGCGCAACCCCTGGGCATTCCCGCCCGAGGGTAAACGTGGCGGCAAATCCAACGTCAGCAGCCTCGACGATTTCCTGAAGCGCGCGCGCAAGGGCGGTGGCGGCGGAAGCGGCGGCGGCGGTGGCCGCGGCGGGCTGCCGACCGGCATGCCCAGCCGCCGGATCGTGCTGGTCGCGGCCGGGCTGCTGGTACTGGCTTGGATCGCCTTTACCAGCGTGCATGTCATCACCCCCGAGCAGCGCGGCGTGGTGAAGCTGTTCGGCCGCTATGCCTATACGATGGAGCCGGGCATCGGCATGACCATGCCTGCCCCGATCGCGACGGTGACCAAGGTCAACGTCCAGAAGATCACCAACGAGGATTTCCCGCAGGGCAATGGCGAGAATCTGATGCTGACCCAGGATCAGAACATCGTCGACCTGGCCTATGCGGTCCGCTGGGACATCGCCAATCCGGAGGATTTCGTCTTCCAGATCGCCGAGCCGACGACCACCGTCCGCGCGACGGCGGAAAGTGCGATGCGCGCCGCGGTGGCCGGCGTCACGCTCAACGAAGCGATCGGCCCCGGCCGCACCGTGATCGAGGCGCGGGTGCAGCAGGCGATGCAGGCGATCCTCGACGAATATAACTCCGGCGTGCGCGTGCGCGGCGTGTCGATCAAGAACGCCTCCGCCCCGGCGGCGGTGGATGAAGCGTTCAAGCAGGTGACTGCGGCGCAGCAGGAGTCGGAGGGTGCCCGCAATCAGGCCCGCGCCTACGCCCAGCAGGTCACCGCGCTGGCCCAGGGTCAGGCCGCGCAGTTCGACAAGATTTACGAGCAGTATAAGCTCGCGCCCGAAGTGACCCGTCGCCGCTTGTATTACGAAACCATGGAGGCGGTGCTGGCCAAGTCGAACAAGACCGTTGTCGAGACGCGCGGCGTGACCCCCTATCTTCCGCTCCCGGCGGCACGCGGCAATCCCGCCCAGCCCCAGGTTCAGCAAGGTCAGCAGGCGCAACCGGCCCAGCAAGCGCAGCAGCAGGGAGGCGCACAGTGAACGCCATCGTCACCCGCCCCGTCCTGTTCGGCGGCCTCGCCCTCGCGTTGCTGTTCGTCCTGCTCAATACCGTGTTCGTGGTCGATGAGACCAAGCAGGCGGTGATCCTGCAGCTCGAACAGCCAGTGCGGACGATCAACCAGTATCAGCCGGGCGAGCAATTCGGTCGCAACACCGGCGCCGGTGTGCAGATCAAGGTGCCCTTCATCCAGCGTGTCGTGTGGGTGGACAAGCGCGTGCTCGACATCGAGTTGGAGAACCAGCCGGTACTCTCGACCGATCAGCTGCGGCTTGAGGTCGACGCCTTTGCCCGCTTCCGCGTCGTCGATCCGCTGCGCATGGTGGTGACCGCCGGGACCGAGCGCCGCGTCGCCGACCAGCTCCAGCCGCTGTTCGGATCGGCTCTGCGCGCCGAGCTTGGCAAGCGCACCTTTGCCTCGCTGCTCAGCCCTGAGCGGACGGCGGTGATGGACAATATCCAGGCCGGTCTGCAGCGTTATGCCAGCCAGTATGGCGTCGAGATCGTCGACGTCCGGATCAAGCAGGCCAATCTGCCCGAGGGCAGCCCGCTCGATTCGGCGTTGCAGCGGATGCGCACCGCGCGTGAGCAGGAGGCGACGACGATCCGCGCCAATGGTCAGAAGGACGCCCAGATCATCCGCGCCGAGGCGGATGCGAAGGCGGCGGAAATCTATGCGACTGCGTTCAACAAGGATCCGCAATTCTACGATTTCTGGCGCGCGATGCAGTCCTATCGCACCACCTTCATCGGCAATGGCCGCGATGCGATGGGCGAAACGTCGATCATTCTGTCGCCGGACAATGACTATCTGCGCGAGTTCCGGGGCCAGGGCCGTTAAGGCCCCGGCTTCGGCGCGTCAGGAATGATCCGGACCCCAACGGCTGTCGGTTCGTTCATATTCAATCGCCGTTCAGCTATTTCAGGCGAGTAATACACCGATGACCGAACCTACGCCCGGACCGGGCCGCAACTCCAAGGGCCAGATGACCAAAGGAACCACTCCCGTGCGCTATGCCTATGCGATCACTTCCGCGCTCCTGATCGGTGGCGCGAGCGCGGCGCTCGTCATGCAGAACCCCGCCGGCGCGCAGACCGCGCAGAACGAACCCGGCGCAATCCAGGCCGCTGTGCCCCGCGCGGGCGCGCCGATGAGCTTTGCCGACATGGTCGCGAAGCTTCAGCCCGCAGTGGTCAACATCTCGACCACCCAGCGCGTGCAGGTCCAGACCAACCCGTTTGCCGGCACCCCGTTCGGCGACCTGTTCGGCGGGCAACAGGGCGGCGGTGGCCGTCCGGTCACGCGTCAGGCCGAATCGCTCGGCTCGGGCTTCCTGATCTCGGCCGATGGCTACGTCGTCACCAACAATCACGTGATTTCGGCTGGCCAGCGCGGCGCGGTGGTGGAGTCGATCAAGGTGACGCTGGCCGATCGCCGCGAATATACGGCCAAGCTGGTGGGCCGCGATCCCGCCACCGACCTCGCCGTGCTCAAGATCGAGGGCACCAACCTGCCCTTCGTCAAGTTCGGCGATTCGGACCGTGCGCGCGCGGGTGACTGGGTGGTTGCGATCGGCAACCCGTTCGGCCTCGGCGGGTCGGTGACCGCAGGCATCATCTCGGCGCTGCACCGCGCGACCGGACAGGGCGGCCCGCTCGACCGCTTCATTCAGACCGATGCCTCGATCAACCGCGGCAATTCCGGCGGTCCGTTGTTCGACCTCAATGGCAACGTCATCGGCATCAATTCGCAGATCCTGTCGCCGACCGGTGGCAATGTCGGTATCGGCTTCGCCATCCCCTCGTCGGAGGCCAAGCCGATCATCGATACGTTGATGAAGGGTGCCAGCGTCGAGCGCGGTTATCTCGGCGTCGGCATCCAGCCGCTGACCGATGATCTTGCCAAGTCGTTCGGCGTGCCCAAGGGCAAGGGCGAGCTGATCAGCCGCGTCGAGCCGGGCGAGGCGGCGGCCAAGGCCGGGATCAAGCAGGGTGACGTCATCGTCAAGGTCGATGGCAAGGATGTGACCCCCGACCAGACCCTGTCCTACCTCGCCGCCAATGTCCGCCCCGGCACGCGCATCGCGGTCGAGCTGATCCGCGACGGCAAGCCGGTGACGGTCCAGGTCACCGTCGGCAAGCGTCCGCCCGAGGAGCAGCTCGGCGGCTTTGACCCCGACGCCGACGAAGGCGCACCCGGTGGCGATGAGGCGACCCAGGGTCCGGCATCGCTGGGTATCAGCGTGACGGCGCTGACGCCCCAGATCGCGCGCACCATCGGCGTTGATCCGGCGACCAAGGGCGTCGTCATCGTCGGCGTCGATCCGGCAAGCGATGCGGCGCAGAAACAGCTGACGCGCGGCCTCGTCATCACCTCGGTCAACCGCCAGCCGATCGAGACCCCGGCCGACTTCACCCGTCTGGTCAACGCGGCCAAGGCATCGGGCGCGGAATCGGTCGTGCTCTACATCATGGCACGCGGCGGTGTCGGCACCTATCGCGCGGTCGAATTCGCCCGCTGATAGGGGCTGGCCTCCAGACGCATTCTCCCTAATGCTGCGCTCCTGACCATCGGGAGCGCAGCATGTCGGGTGAAGTCGATCTGTTCATTGGCCTTGGCGGCGGCGAGCGGCAGGCGCTCGTGCTCAAACGGGCCAATCGCCACGGCCTGATCGCCGGAGCCACTGGCACTGGCAAGACCGTGACTCTCCAGGGTCTCGCTGAAAGCTTCAGCCGCGCTGGCGTTCCGGTGTTCGCGGCGGACGTGAAGGGCGATCTCTCCGGCATCGCGATGGCCGGGTCGCCGACCGCCAAAACCCACGAACCATTCAGCAAGCGCGCCGCCGAAATTGGCGAGAGCGACTGGGCGTATGCCGCCGCCCCGGTGCAGTTCTGGGACCTGTTCGCCGAGCAGGGCCATCCCGTCCGCACCACCGTATCGGAGATGGGGCCGCTGCTGCTCGCGCGCTTGCTGGGCCTCAACGACACGCAGGAAGGCGTGCTCGCCATCGCCTTTCAGGTCGCCGACGATGATGGCCTGCTGTTGCTCGACCTCGACGATCTTCAGGCGATGCTGGCCGCATGCAGCGAGCGTGCCGATGAACTGAGCGCCCGCTACGGCAATGTCGCCAAGACCAGCGTCGGCGCAATCCAGCGGCAATTGCTCCAGCTGCGCAGCCAGGGCGGCGCGCACTTCTTCGGCGAACCGGCACTGTCGATTCAGGATTTCATCAAGACCGACGATAACGGCCATGGCGTGGTCAACATCCTCGCCGCCGACAAGCTCATGGCATCGCCCCGACTCTACGCCACCTTCCTCCTGTGGCTACTGTCCGAACTGTTCGAATCGCTCCCTGAAGTCGGCGACCCGGACAAGCCCAAGCTCGTCTTCTTCTTCGACGAGGCGCATCTGCTATTCGAGGAAGCACCCAAGGCGCTGCTCGACAAGGTCGAACAGGTCGTCCGCCTGATCCGGTCCAAGGGCGTCGGCGTCTATTTCGTGACGCAGAACCCGATCGACATTCCCGAGGATGTCGCCGGTCAGCTCGGCAACCGCGTCCAGCACGCGCTGCGCGCTTTCACCCCGCGCGAGCAAAAGGCGATCAAGGCGGCGGCCGAAACCTTCCGCGCCAATCCCAATCTGAATGTCGAAACCGCGATCACTGAACTAAAGGTCGGAGAGGCGCTGGTATCGGTGCTGATGGCCGATGGCGCGCCCTCCCCGGTCCAGCGCACGCTGATCAAGCCGCCGCGCGGCCGCGTCGGCCCGGTGACGCCGGAGGAGCGCAAGATCCTGATCGAAACCGATCTGGTCGGTGCCAAATACGACGCGCGCGTCGACCGCGAATCAGCCGAAGAACTGCTCGCCGCCAAGGCGACCGAAGCTTCGGCCGCCGCCGCCGAAGCCAAGGCTGCCGACGAAGCCGAGAAGGCCGCGCTCGCCCAGGCCAAGGAAGATGCCCGTGCCGCCAAGGAAGCCGAACGCCAGCGCCTCGCCGCGCAGCGCGAAGCCGACCGTCAGGCACGGCTGGAAGAAGCCGCCCGCCGCAAGGCCGAGCGCGAGGCAGCGAACAACCCATGGAACCGCGCGGTCAAATCCGCGACCCAGTCCGCCTCCTCCGCCGCCGGCCGCGCGGTGGCGGGTGAGGTGTCCAAGGCGATCTTCGGCAAGAAATCCGGCGTCGGTGCCAGCGTCGTCGGCGGGATCGTCCGCGGGATTCTCGGTGGGTTGTTCAAGGGGCGGTAACGCCGCCCCTACATCACCGCCAGCAACGACTTGATCGACACGAACGCGAACGCCACCGAGCTGTCCGCAACGCCATAGGGGATGAAGATCGAGTCCCCGTGGCGGATCGCCCCGCACGAATAGACGACGTTGGGGACATAACCCTCGCGATCCTCACTCGCCGCGGCCAGGATCGGCGCACTCGTCCGCCCGATCACCTTCGACGGGTCGTCCTTGTCGAGTAACGCCGCGCCGATCGAATATTTGCGCATCGCGCCGACGCCATGGGTCAGCATCAGCCAGCCCTCTTCCAGCTCGATCGGCGGGCCGCAATTGCCCATCTGGACCAGCTCCCACGGGAATTTGGGCGTGATCAGCTTCACCCCTTCGTCCCAATGGGTCAGGCGGTCGGATTCGATCAGGAAGATATTCTCCCCGTCCTGCCGACCGATCATCATGTATTTGCCGTTCACCTTGCGCGGGAACAGGCCCATGCCCTTGTTGCGCGCGGCGCTTCCGGTCATCGGCACCAGGTCGAACGCGCGCCAGTCGCGCGTGCGCAGCATCTCCGACTGGATCTGCGACCCGTTATAGGCGGTGTAGGTGCCCAGCCATTCCTCGCTGCCATCGTCGTGGCGGAAATGCGTCAGGCGCATATCCTCCAGCCCGTTGGACTGTGCGCGGGTGATCGGGAACAGCAACGTGCCGGACAACGTCGAATCGCGGTGGCGATGCACCGTGACCGCGCCCTCGGGCACATCATTCTCGTCCCCGAACGTGTCCGCCGCGGTGGCAAAGGGCGGCTCGGGCGCGAGCGTCATGTCATTGGTGTCGGTGATGATCCCCTCACGAAAGGCGACCGAGGAGATATGCCCCTCTCCCACCGCGCGCAGGCTCATCAGGATGCGCAGGCTGCCCTTGGGCATCCCCGACTGGTCGTAATGCGGCACCGCGCTGGGGTTCATCAGCGCCGCCGCAGCATAGCTATATTCGTGACAGAAATAGGCGCCGATCAGCTGACGCTTCTCATCCCCGATGTTCGCGCCATCAAGACCCATCTGCGCCTCGATCTCGTCATAGCGGGTCATGAACACACGCCGTGTCTGCCAGTGGCGCGCCTCGAAATCCTTGAGCACCGCGTCGAGCTGGCCGCGCGCCTCGCCGGGCGACATGTCGAGCACCGCGCGCACCAGTCGTTCCATGCGCGAGGGTGCGCCGTTCACCGACTGCCAGGCGATATGAAACGGGCGGACGACGACGCGCGACGGGTCGGCGCGCAGGCGCAAGGGATGGTGGTAAAGATCGATCATGCGTCCCCCGGGGCCGAACTGCGCTGTGCCGTCCGGTTTCCCTAAGCGACGGCTTGTGCCCTAACTGCCATGTTTTGCGTGCGCTGCAACAGATCGGTCATCGCGCAACTCGCCAATTGCAGCGCAAGAATCGATTCCGCCCCCTGATTCCGGTTCAGCCCGTGCGGCGTAAGCCCGTCGAAACACCCGCCATCGGCGGTGCTGGCGAGCGGCAGGTCGAGATCGTTCTGCCCCAGATACCAGCGATAGGCGCGCTGCGCCTCGTCGACCCAGCGTGCGTCATCCGTCGCGTGATAGGCGGCCCCACACGCATCAATGGTCGCCTGCGCCTCCAGCGGCTGCTGATCGAACGGCATAGGGTCGGCATAGGGGCGCCCGAAACTCTCGGTCCCGATCGCGCGGAACCGACCCTCGGGCGAGGTCTGCTGCCCGACGATCCAGCCGAGTGTCGACAGGCCGCAGGCGGTGAAGTCCGGCCGGTCGAGCGCACGCCCCGCGCGAATCAGTGCCTCGGGCAGCCGGGCATTGTCATAGGCGAGCACGATCTCGAACCATTCCCATTCGGGCCGCCGCGCTTCGTCCAGCAATGCGACCAACTCATCGCCAAATCGCTCCAGCAAAGTCCGCGACAGTGCATGCCCCGGATGCGCATCCAGCATCGCCGCTGCGCCCAGCATCGCAAAGGCGCGCGCACGCGGGCTGCCAAAGTCGAACGCAATCGACGCCGTCTGGTCGAACAGGATGCGGCCCCAGTCACGATACTTGGCGTCGCGCGCTTCGGCGGCGGTGACGCCCAGCGCCCACAAGGCACGCCCGTTCGAATCCTCCGACCCTTCATCCTCGCACCAGCTGCGATCGAAGCGCATGAAGTTGCGGAAGCGACGCGTATCCGGGTTCCAGGCGAACTGGACAAACGCCGCATAGACGCTGGTCCAGCGGTCGCGTTCGCTGTCACCCACCGTGTCGATGCGGTGCATCAGGATCAGCGCGCGGGCATTGTCATCGATGCAATAGCCATGGCGCCGGTCGGGCACGGCATAGATCGAATGCTGGAGCATGCCGGTCGCGTCGCTCATCCGCTCGACCGCGCGAAAATCGGTCGGCAGCACGCTGGCACGCTGCGCTGGTCCCGGAGTGATGCGCGGCGGGCGCGTATCGCGGACTTGACCCAGCAGATCCGCGACCGCCTCCGCGATCCGCGGCCAGATCATTGTCCGCCCACGCTGATACGCCCGCTCCGCCATTGCAGACCGTGCTTCATCATCATCGAGCAACGCGCCGATCGCCTGCGCGAACGCACCGCTGTCGCCGAACGGCACCAGTACGCCATGATCGTCGGCCAGGATCTCGGTCGCATGGACATAGGGGGTGGACACCACCGGCTTCCCCATCGCCACGGCGTAGGACAGGGTCCCCGACGTGATCTGAGCCGGATTGGGATAGGGGGTCGCGTAGATATCCGCCGCCTGCAGATAGTCGAGCAGTTCATCCTGTTCGACAAAGGCGTTCACGAACGCGATGTGCCGCTCGACCCGGAGCTGCGCGGCGAGTGCGTGCAGCCGGTCGCGATACGCCTCTCCCTCATGCGCGACCAGATTGGGGTGGGTCGCGCCCAGAATGACGTAGAGTGCGTCGGGATGGCGCTCGACAATCGCGGGTAGCGCCTCGATCACCGTCTCGATACCCTTGCTCGGCGCGAGCAGACCAAAGGTCAGGATCACCTGCTGCCCATCCCAGCCGAAGCGGCCCTTCATGCTGTCCGGCACGACATAAGCGCGGTCGGGGACGCCATGCGGGATTACCATCACCTTGCGCGGATCGACGCCATGCGCGCGGCGCAGAATATCGCGTCCCTTCTCCGCCATCACGATCACCCGCGCGGCGCGGCGCAGCAGCGCCTCCATCACCCGGCGCTCGTCCGGGTTCGGTGCTTCCAGAACCGTGTGCAGCGTCGCGATCACCGGCAGCCCGCTGCGGTCGAGCAGCGCGAGCAGATGGTCGCCGGCCGACCCGCCATAAATGCCATATTCGTGCTGGACCCAGATCGCCTGCGCGCCCGACGCATCAATGGCACGGGCCGCGTCGAGATAGGCGGCGCGGTCGTCCTGTGGGATCGTAGCGGTCACTGCGCTGGGAAAGTCATAGCTGCCTGGGCGATCGTCCATCGCATAGACATCGACCCGCATGTCGGGGAAGCGGCTGCGCATCGCCTCAAAACTGTCGGTGGTGAAGGTCGCCAGCCCGCATTTGCGGGGCAGGAAGTTCCCGATCAGCGCGATGTGATCGACCCGGTCCGATAACGGCGACGTTCGCGTCATCCCGAATTCCTTCGCAGCAGCAACATGGGTTAAGCCCGGAAATTGGGCGTGCGATCTCCAAACGTTATCGTGACACTATGGTTGCATCGATGCTGCATTGCAACATCGCGAAATCGGGCTCAGCCGCGTCCGCGATAGCCCGGCACGTCCTGCGCCGGAATCCACACGCCCGCCGGCTGCTCGCCCGACTGCCAGAACACGTCGATCGGAATGCCACCGCGCGGATACCAATAACCGCCGATGCGCAGCCATTTCGGCTTCATTTCATCGAACAACCGCTGGCCGATCCCGACCGTGCAATCCTCGTGGTATGCGCCATGGTTGCGAAAGCTGCCGAGAAAGAGTTTGAGCGACTTGGATTCGACGATCGTGTCCCCCGGCACATAATCGATCACCAGATGCGCGAAGTCCGGCGCCGCCGTGATCGGGCAGAGCGAGGTGAACTCGGGCGAGACGAACCGGACGAGATAATCGCTTCCCGGACGCGGGTTGGGAACATAATCGAGCACCGCCTCTTCGGGCGATGCGGGGAGCGCGCTGGTCTGGCCTAGGAATTTGGGTGTCATACCGCGCGATGTAGGAAAGGCGTTGCGGAAATGAAACGGGGGATCGACACGCTGATACCGGTCCTGGGCGACCAGCTCTCGCCCGGCCTGTCGGCGTTGCGGAATGCCGACCCGGACAGCAGCGTGATCCTGATGATGGAGGTCGAGGAGGAAGCGACCTATGTCCGCCATCACAAGAAGAAGATCGCGTTCCTGTTCGCCGCGATGCGCCATCATGCTCAAGCATTGCGCAATGCCGGATGGCAGGTCGATTATGTCCGCCTGGATGACCCCGACAACAGCGGCAGCCTGACTGGCGAAGTCGCCCGCGCGATCGAACGCCACCGCCCCGCGCGCATCGTCGCCACTGAAGCCGGCGAGTGGCGCGTGCGGCACGGCATGGAGCTGTGGCCGGACAAGTTCGAAATGCCCGTGGAGATCCGCGAAGAAGATCGCTTCATCGCCAGCCATGCCGAGTTCGACGCCTGGGCCGATGGCCGCAAGCAGCTGCGCATGGAATTCTTCTACCGCGAAATGCGGCGCAAGACCGGCCTGCTGCTCACCCAAGGCGGCGAGCCGGAGGGCGGCCAATGGAATTTCGACAAGGAAAACCGCAAACCCGCCGCGCGCGACCTCACCATGCCGCAGCCGCTATCGTTTGCGCCGGATGATCTGACGCAGGAGGTGATCGCTCTAGTCGCCGACCGCTTTGCCGATCATCCCGGAACGCTGGACGGGTTCGACTTTGCGGTGACGGCGCAAGATGCCGAGCGGCAGCGCGCGCATTTCCTGCGCTATGCCCTGCCGCAATTCGGCGATTATCAGGACGCGATGCTGACCGACGTGCCGTTCCTGTGGCACTCGCTGCTGTCGCCCTACATCAATTGCGGACTGCTCGATCCGCTCGATCTGTGCCGCCGGGTCGAGGCGTCGTACCGCGGCGGCCACACCCCGCTCAACGCCGCCGAGGGCTTTATCCGCCAGATCATCGGCTGGCGCGAATATGTGCGCGGCATCTATTGGCGCGAGGGGCCGGACTATACGTCGCGCAACTTCCTGGAAGCAAAGCGCCCCCTCCCCGGCTTCTACTGGACTGGTAAGACCGACATGCACTGCATGGCGCAGGCGATCGGTCAGACGCTGCAGAATGCCTATGCCCATCATATCCAGCGGTTGATGGTGACGGGCAATTTCGCGCTGCTGATCGGTGCCGATCCCGCCGACGTTCAGCGCTGGTATCTCGAAGTCTATGCCGATGCCTATGAATGGGTCGAGGCGCCAAACACGCTGGGAATGAGCCAGTTCGGCGATGGCGGATTGCTGGAATCGAAACCCTATGCGTCGTCGGGCGCCTATATCGACCGCATGTCCGATTATTGTGGGCATTGCCGCTATGACGTGAAGGCGCGCACCGGCCCCAAGGCATGCCCGTTCAACGCACTCTATTGGGACTTCCTCGTGCGCAATCGCGAGAAGCTGGGGACCAACCAGCGGCTCGCCATGCAGTACCGCAACTGGGACCGGATGGACGCAGACACGCAACGCGCGCTGCGGGTGCAGGCGAAAGCATTTCTCGCCGGGCTGGATGAAGGCTAGGCTGGAGCAATGAACTCACTCGTTTCGACGCACTGGCTTGCCGAACATCTCGGCGACCCCGACCTCCGTATCCTCGACGCCACCTGGTTCCTGCCGGGCGAGCCGCGCGACGCGGTGGCGGAGTTTGCGTCGGCGCACATCCCCGGCGCGGCATATTTCGACATCAACGCCATCGCCGACCGCGCCAGCCCGCTGCCGACGATGCTGCCCTCGGCGGAGCAATTCGCGGCGCAGGTCGGCGCGCTGGGCGTGGGTGATGGCGACCGCATCATCCTCTACGACAATGCCCCGCACCACACGGCGGCCCGCGCCTGGTGGATGTTCCGCAGCTTCGGCATCGCCACCGCGATCCTTGATGGCGGCTTCGCCAAATGGCGGGCCGAGGGGCAGCCCATCGAAATCGGTGGTGTCTCCCCCGCGCCGCGCATCCTGACTGCAGCATTCGACCCCGGCGGGGTGCGGACCATCGCGCAAATCCGCGCCAACATCGAAAGCCGCGCGGCGCAGTTGGTGGACGCGCGCTCCGCCACGCGCTTTGCCGGGAGCGAGCCCGAGCCGCGCCCGGGCGTCGAGCCCGGCCATATCCCCGGCAGCGCCAACCTGCCCTATTCCGAATTCTTCAATCCGGACGGCACGTGGAAGCACGTCGCCACGCTGCGCGCGCTGTTCGAGGCGGAGGGGATCGAGGTCGAGCGACCGGTCATCACCACCTGCGGATCGGGGATCACCGCAGCGGTGCCAGCGTTCGCGCTGCATCTGTTGGGACATCGCGCCGCACTCTATGACGGAAGCTGGAGCGAATGGGGCGCAGACCCCGACACGCCCAAGGCAAAGGGAGCTGCATGAGCGGCACGGACGACAGCAAGGGTAACGGCACAAAGGTTGTCGGGGCGGGACGCCGGCCCGAATGGACACAGGGGATCGTCAGCCCGCCGGTGTGGCGCGCCTCAACCATCCTCTACGACACTGTTGCCGATATGCGTGCGGCGGGCGGGCGCGACACCCACCACCGGCTGTTCTACGGCCGACGCGGCACACCGACCCAGTGGAGCCTCGCCGAGGCACTGACCGAACTCGAACCGGGGGCGGAGGCAACCTTCCTCTACCCATCCGGCGTCGCCGCAGTCTCCGCCGCGCTGCTGAGCGTGCTCTCGCCGGGCGACGAGCTGCTGCTCCCCGACAGCGCCTATGATCCGACGCGCAGCTTCGCGAACGGCTTTCTCGCGCGCTTCGGGGTAACGACGCGCTTTTACGATCCGATGATTGGCGGCGGCATTGCCGAGCTGATCGGCGACAAAACCCGCGCGATCCTGATGGAAAGCCCCGGCAGCCTAACCTTTGAGTTACAGGACGTCCCCGCCATCGTCGCCGCCGCCAAGGCCCGCGGGGTGACGACGCTGATCGACAATACCTGGGCGACGCCGCTGCTGTTCCCGGTGATCGAACGCGGTGTCGACCTGTCGATCCTTGCCTGCACCAAATATATCGTCGGCCACAGCGACGTGATGCTCGGCAGCGTCACCGCCGCGCCAGCACATTGGGAAAAACTCCGCGACACCAGCTTCGCGCTCGGCCAGACCGCCAGCCCCGACGATGCCTGGCTCGGCGCGCGCGGGATGCGCACCATGGCGGTGCGGCTCAAGCATCACGGCGCTGCTGCGCTGGAGATCGCGCGCTGGCTGGAGACGCGGCCCGAGGTTGCGCGCGTCCTCCACCCCGCTCTGCCCTCCTGCCCCGGCCATGAGTTGTTCCTGCGCGACTTCAAGGGCGCGTCGGGGCTGTTCAGCTTCGTCCTCAACGGCGGGACCGAAGCGGCGCGCGCCGCGCTGATCGACGGGCTGGAGCTGTTCGGCATCGGCTATAGCTGGGGCGGGTTCGAGAGCCTGGCGATCCCGATCGACCCGCAGCGCCACCGTACCGTCACCCGCTGGGAGGCCGAAGGGCTCGCCGTACGGCTGCAGATCGGGCTGGAGGATCCCGCCGACTTGATCGCCGACCTCGCCGCCGGTCTCGACCGTTTCCGGGCGGCGATATGATCCCGCCAGCCCTTGCCAGCTGGCTCGCCGAAAGCGGCTTTGGCGCGCCGACCGCGCCCGACCTGGTCGAAGCAGCCGTTGCCGGCGGCATCGCGATCCTTGCGCTCGCCGCCGGGTGGCTCGCCGGGCGCAGGCTCGGACCGCCGATCGCGGCGTTCTGGCAAGCGCGCGTCGGCAATCATGTCGAAGGGCTGGCGCACCGCATGGGCGCACTGGTCCGCCACGGCAGCGCGGCGCTGCTGCTCGCGATTGCGCTTAATGCCTGGCCCTGGGCGGCGCTTGCGCGGGCGGAACTCGGCTTTGCCCTCGCATCGGCCAGCGCGATGACGATGCTGGTTTTCATGCGCGGGCTGCACATGCCACGCTGGAGCGCCTGGGCGGCGGCGACGGCAGTGTTCGCCGCGATCCTCAGCCACGCGATCGGCGGGTTCAACGTCATTACCGGCACGCTCGACCGGATCGGCATGGATGTCGGCACACGGCGCATCTCGCTGCTCGCCGTCGTCACGATCCTGATCACGGCGATCGCGCTCTACGCCGCGGCACGGCTCGCCAACCGGGTCATCGCCCATTCGATCGCGCAGGCACGCGGGTTCGACGCGACGCAAAAGCTGCTGGTGCAGAAGCTGGCGAGCATCGCGGTCATCGTGGTCGTGTTCTTCTTCGGCATCGACCTGCTCGGGATCGACCTGACCAGCTTCGCCGTCTTCTCGGGCGCGATGGGCCTCGCGGTCGGTTTCGGCCTGCAAAAGACGGTCGGCAACCTGATCGCCGGCATCATCCTGCTCATGGACCGATCGATCAAGCCGGGCGACGTCATCGTGGTCGGCGACAGCTTTGGCTGGGTCAACAAGATCGGCGTGCGCGCGGTCAGCGTCATCACCCGCGACGGCGAGGAACATCTGATTCCGAACGAGAATCTGATGACGCAGGAGGTGGAGAACTGGTCCTTTTCGGACCGCAATGTCCGCGTCCGCATCCCGGTCGGCATCGCCTATGAATCCGACGTCAAGCTCGCGCAGAAACTGATGCTCGAGGCCGCGCTGGAAAGCCCGCGCGTCCTGCAATCGCCCCGCCCCAATGTCTGGATGACCTCGTTCGGCGACTATGCACTGGAGCATGAGATCCTCGCCTGGATCAGCGATCCCGAAGGCGGGGTCGGCAATGTGAAGAGCGACGTGCTCAATCGCCTGTGGGTCAAGTTTCAGGAACACGGTATCGAAATCCCGTTCCCGCAACAGGTGCTCCACTTCCGCAGCAGCAAGGGCGACCGCATCGGCAGCGTCGCGGGCGTACGCAGCGAAACGCCGGTTGGCGGACTGGAGGATGCGCCCTAGATACAGCGCGTGCCGGAACCCATTTCAGCCCGCATCGCCGAAGGAGTCGCGTCGATCCCGGCGGCGCACTGGGATGCGTGCGCGGGCGACAGCAATCCGTTTCTGAGTCACACCTTCCTGTCCGCACTCGAAGCTTCGGGGTCGGTCGGACCGGCGACGGGCTGGCAATCGCTCCCGATCGTGATCGAGGACACAAACGGCATCCCCGCCGCCATCGCCCCCGCCTATGCCAAGAGTCACAGCCAGGGCGAATATGTGTTCGACCACGCCTGGGCCGATGCCTGGGAGCGCGCGGGCGGGCGCTATTACCCCAAGATTCAGGTCGCCGTCCCCTTCACCCCCGTCCCCGGCCCCCGCCTGTTGCTGCGAGATCCGGCACTGGCGCCGGCGCTTATCGCCGGGATCGCGGCGCTGACCGACGCTAACCGCCTGTCTTCGGCGCATGCGACCTTCGTCGATGAAGCCCAGCTGCCGCTGTTCGAGCAGGCCGGGTGGCTTGCGCGCGCAGGCACACAATTCCACTGGCACAATCGCGACTATGCCGATTTCGATGCCTTCCTCTCCGACCTGTCCTCCCGCAAGCGCAAGGCGATCCGCAAGGAACGTGAGCGCGTAGTCGAAGGGCTGACGATCCGGCACCTCACTGGCACGGAGATCACCGAGGCGCATTGGGACGCGTTCTGGGTGTTCTACCAGGATACCGGCAGCCGCAAATGGGGCCGCCCTTATCTCACCCGCGCCTTCTTCTCGCTGCTGAGCGCGGCGATGGGCGACCGGTTGCTGCTGATGTTCGCCGAGCGCGACGGGCGGCCGATCGCCGGGGCGCTCAACCTGATCGGCGGCGATGCGCTTTATGGCCGCTATTGGGGCTGCGTCGAGGACGTGCCGTTCCTTCATTTCGAGCTCTGCTATTATCAGGCGATCGAGGCGGCGATTGCGCGCGGACTACCGCGGGTTGAGGCTGGCGCGCAGGGCGAGCACAAGCTGGCACGCGGCTATGTCCCCGTCACCACCTGGTCGGCGCATTATATTCCCGATCCAGGCTTTCGCCGCGCGATCGAGGAGTATCTCGCGCGCGAGCGCGAGGCGGTGGCGCAGGAGCAGGAATTTCTGGGCGAACTGACGCCATTCAAAAGGGGCGGCTAAGCCTCCTTCTTCGCGCGCTCCCACGCTTCCATCTGCTTTTTCTTGTCGCGTTCCAGAAACTCGCGCACCTTCTGGATCTGGCTGCGATAGGGACCGAGATCGTCGGGGTTGAGTACCGCCGCCGGCTGGCCATGGTCGATCTTGAACAGCGCGCTGTTCCCGTCGCGCCACACCGGGATCAGCCCCGCCTCAAGCCGTTTGTCGTAGGGCGGCGGGCTGATCACCCACAGATAGTCATAGGCATGGCGCGGGAAGCGCGCGAGGCTGACCGCCACGGGCCGCCACCATTCGCGCGGGCATTTGGTGTCGGTGACGATCTGTGACGGGTCATGGCTGAACCCGCGCGCCTGCTTGTAGCGCACCGTGAGCAGTTGCCCCCCCGCCATCGACCATTGGTCATTGGTATAGGCCAGCCGCCGCACCATCGCCATGCCGGGCAGATGCTGGAGCCGCGTCATCGTCCATTCGTTGTAGCAGGTCTCCCCGACAAAGCTCAGCAGCCGCGCCCCCTCCGGCACATGCTCCAGCGCCTTCAATTCGCGGTCATACGACTTGTCGTAGAGATAGTTGCTGTAGGTTGTCGTCCCCATGCGGACGAGGAAGAAGGCCAGTCCCGCCATCGCCAGCACGCTCGCGCCGCGGATCGTCATGCCGGGCTTGGGCCGCAGTGCGATCACCGCAATCGCAATCATGTAGGGCGCGAGCCGCATATCGGCATAGGCCGAGCCGAACACCACGCGCGGCAGCAGGATGAAGACCGCGATCAGGAACAGCGCCGAAATGCCCAGATGCCGCGAATATTCGATGTTCGGATCGCGCAGCCCCTTGAGCAGCACCAGGAACAGCACGCCGAGACAGGCGATGTCGAACAGCTGCCACCGATCGCGCAGCACCATCATCACCCACCAGATCTTGGCGCGCCAGTTGAACCAGTCACCGGTGACGCCGCTGACATCACCCGCGCTGCGCCACATCAGCATCAGCACCGCGGCTGGGACCAGCGACAGGCAGTGGATGCCCGCCATGAACCACGGCACGACCCAGCTCTGCACGAAGTTATCCCGCCAATGGCCAGTGCGCGGCCCGCGCATATCGTGCTGGCGGATCAGCTCGGCGGCAAAGCACAGCACGCCCAGCGTGCCCCAGCCAAAAGTATGGGTCACCCAGATCAGCATGCCGATCGGCACGAACAGCACCGCGCGCAACCGCACCTTGCCCATCCGCGCCAGCCGCA
Source organism: Sphingomonas sp. (assembly GCF_030145815.1). Taxonomy (GTDB): domain Bacteria; phylum Pseudomonadota; class Alphaproteobacteria; order Sphingomonadales; family Sphingomonadaceae; genus Sphingomonas. The sequence goes on along the minus strand of NZ_JAIXHL010000024.1, from coordinate 10,102 downwards.
GCCACAGCGCGAAGGCGTTGAGCGCCAGCGCCATCGACAGCGCGAAATTGGCGAACCCGAAATGGAAGGCGTAATTATAGGCCAGCGGCAGTGCGAACAGCGCGGTTGCCGGGATGCGCCCATGCACCTCGCGCGCGATCCACAGCAAGCCGGTGACGGTCAGCACCGGAATGGTGATGACGATCAGCTTGACCGCGAGCTCCAGCCCGAAGATCGGCTCGAGCGGGATGATCAGCAGGTCGAGCCCAAGATTGCCGATCAGGCTCCACTCGAAGTTATACCAATCTTTGAGCCACGGCACCGCTTCATGGCTCAGCTGGACGCGATACCGCGCCATATGGCCGGGCAGGTCGACCTGCGGAGGGATATCCGGCCACAGCAACGGGATCGCCGCCGCGATCGCCGCGAACAGCACGAACCAGCGCGTCTGCCACCAGCGTGGCATCTCGGTCGGATTTTCCCCCTGCATCCGACCGCCTTTACTGCGGCGGCGGACCTGCGGGCAAGCGGCTTGCCGCACGGTCGATCGCATAGAGCGCCGAACCGTCCTGTTTCCAGACGGGCGTCAGGCCGCGCAGCGCCCGCGGCGACGTCGGCGCCTCGATCAGCCAGACATGGGTGAAGGCATCGCGCGGAAAGGCCGCGAGCGCCCGTTCACGCGGGAGGAGGTTGGGGTCGTGCGGGCATGCCTGCACCACCGAAATCTGCGACGGATCATGCCCGAAATAGCCGAGCGGAAGCGTCACCCGCAGCAACGGCGCGCCCTCCATCCGCCATTGATCGTTGGCGAACGCGCCACGCCGCGCCGTGGCAAAGGCGGGAAGATGCGTGCGGCGGCTATGCGCCCAGGGCTGGTCGCAGCCGTCACCGACCAGCGCGAACACCCGCGCGTCACGCGGCAGAGCATCGAGCGCGGCAAGCTCGCGCCGCCAGTCCACATCGTAGAACGCGAAGCTCACAGTCGTGCCGAGCGTGCGGACGATGAAAAATGCGAGGCCTCCGAGCGCGATGATACGAACTGGCGCACCCTCGCGTGGGGTCAGCCCCGCCAGCGCCACGGCAAAGGCAAAGGGGAGCAGGCGCAGATCGGCATAGGCCGAACCGAGCAGCGTGAACGGCAGCAGCAGGAAGGCGAGCACGGTCAGTCCAGCCGCCGCCGCTGCCTGCGGCGCGAACCGCCCCGCTTGCCCCCGGATACCGGCATAGATTGCCATCACGATCACCAGCAATGCGGGCAGGTCGAGCCAGATCCAGCGGTCGCGCAGCACGCTCCCTAGCCCCTTCAGCTTGGCGACCAGGTCGAAGAAGCGACCCGTGTCCGCAGGTGCGCCTCCCCCTTGCCAGGCCAGCATCGCGAGAACTGGCGGCGCAAGTGGAAGCGACGCGATGGCGGCGTCGAATGCAGCGCGCAGGATCTTCCGGTCCTTGGCCCGCACAGCCCATTCGCCCGCAAAGACGAACAGGCCTAGCATCGCCCAGCCCATCGCATGGCAGGTCCACACGACCAGCCCGAACGGCACGAACACCGCTGCGCGCACGCCGATCCGATTCAGTCTGCCCAGCCTTAGCCAGAACGCCCAGCCGCCGAGCGCCAGCGCCATGCCGAAGCAGTAATTCACGAACCCGAACTGAAACGGGTAGCCGTAAGCCAGCGGCAGCGCGAACAGCGCCCATGGGCTCACCCGCCCGGTCAACTCGCGGCTGAGCCAGAGCAGCGCGCCGGTGGTCAGCACCGGGATCGCGATCACCACCAGCTTCACCGCTGGTTCCAGCCCCATCAGCCGCGCCAGCGCGGCGACCAGCAGGTCGACACCCAGATTGCCGACCAGTCGCCACTCGAACGCATAATAACGGTCGAGCAAGGCCGCCTCGTCGCCGAGCATCACGCGATACCGCCCGATATGGCCGGGCAGATCGGTCAACGGCGGCACGGCGGGCCACAGCAATGGCAGCGCCGCGAGCAGCATTGCGGCGGCAAAAAACCACCGGCGTTCCCACCAACGCCCGGTCATCGCGCCACCCGATAGACGCTCGCGCCCGGGGCAACCGGGGTCAGCCACTCCGGCGGCGTCCCCGCCCGCAACGCGGCGCGCAGCGATCCGGCGGGCGGCGCGCCCAGCTCGTCCCACGCCCCGCCGCATGTCGCGATCAAGTCGATCCGCAACCGCTTCGCCTCCGCCCGCGCCGCGCCAACCGGCAGGTCGATCAGCCGATAGACCGCCAGATTGTCCTGCGCATTGCGATGGTAGGGCGCGGCAAGCACGCGGTGCCGCGTCTCGGCCAGTGCATAGGCGCCCAAGTCGATCGGCGCGGCGAGCGTCCCGGTCGGCTGCGCGCCAAGCTGTGCCAGCACCGCCCCGCCATCGCACGTCGCAGCGGGCATCGGTGGAGCGACCAGCCCACCCAGCGCCGGATAGAAGAACCCTGCCGACGCGATCCAAGCCCCCGCCAACGCCAATGCGCCCCGCTCGCGCGCGCAGGCGATCAACGCCGCCAATCCCGGCGCGGCGAGCAGCGTCCCGGCATAGATGCCGCGCAACTGAACCAGTGCCAGCGCCAATGCGGCAAGCTGGAACCCGGCCAGCACCGCCCAGCCCGTGCCGCGCGTCCGCCACCACTGCCAGTATGTCGCGGCCAGCCCCGCCAGCGCCAACCCGACATAGCCGATCGCATGATCCAGCGGCGCGTCAAACAGCGGCTGCGCCTCCGCCACCCGGCTCAGCCACAGCCGCTCCAGCAACGGATCGACCCCGCCATAGGGCGACAGGCACGCAGGCGAGAGCGTGAGCGCGACGGCTGTCGCGACGCCACTCAAAGCAACGGCGGCAACCAGCCGCGTCCGAAGCGTGCCAAGCCAGCGTCCGGAAAGCGCCAGCGCGAGCGGCGCAACCGCCGCCACCTGCGCCGCCCGCCACAACGGCGCAGCGAACGCATCGCAGGTCGCGACACCCCACCCGCTCGTCCGAAACAGAAATGCCGCCAGCGCTAGCCCGGCGACCAGCGATGCACCATAGCCCAGCAGACGAAGCCGCTCCCCTGCCCCGTCTGCGACCCAGCGCAGCGCCAGCACCGCGCCACCCAATGCCAGAAACGGTGCAGTCTCCATCCCCACTGCCAGCGACGCAACACTCGCCGCACCCGCCGCAACGCCGCTACGCCACCCGTCGGGGCTAATCACGGCGCGGACGAGGACGAGCAGCAACACCAGCTGCAGCCCATGATGATCGATCCGCCCGGGCAGAAACAGCGCGCTCGCCGGATAGGCCAGCGCCGCGACGATCACCGCCACCGGCGCCGAAACCGCCAGTCGCCGCGCAATCGCCGCGATCAACATCAGTGCGGCGCCGAACAACAGCAGCGGCCACAGGATCACGGCGACCAGCTCCGCCACCTGCGCACCCGCGACCGGCGTCAGGATCGCAATGATCGCCCCGGGCACCAGATCGGGCAACCGCGACCAGTGCATCTCCAGCCCCGCCGCGCCCAGCCGATGCTGCGCCAGATCGCCAAACCCCTGGCCACCCAGCCAGTCGCGAATCTGCTGCAACCGCATCACATCATCGGTATCGGGTAGCCGCAGCACCGACAGCGCCGCCCAGTCCCGCCACGCCCACACGGCAGCGAGCAGCAGCGCCAGCCCCGCCGCCATCGCGTTATCCCGCCAAACCGTGGATCGCCCCGCCCCCATGGGCACTCGCTATCCCATCCCGGTTAAATTTCGTCGAGCGTCATTGCGAACCCCGCCCCTGCGGCTAGGCTCGGCGAATGAAGCGCATCCTCCTGTTCGGCCTGTTTCTCGGCCTTGCACTGGCGGGCTATGGCTATTGGGGCGCGTTGCGCGATCCGATTGTCCGACGCGCCACCGTCGAAATGGCGGATTGGCCCAAAGGACAGGCGCCACTGCACGTCGCACTCCTCAGCGATCTCCATGTCGCGGGACCGGATATGCCGCCCGAACAGCTTGCCCGGATCGTCACCCAGGTGAACGCGCTGAAGCCGGACTTGGTGCTGATCGCCGGCGATCTGGTCAGTGACAAACGCGTCTCGACGCACCGCTACAGCGAGGCTGAAGCCGTTGCACCGCTTGGCGGTCTGCGCGCGCGGCTCGGCGTGGTCGCGGTGCTCGGCAATCACGACCACTGGCGCAGCACCGCCGGCATCCACCGCGCCCTGAAGGCCAATCATGTTACCGTGCTGAGCAACAGCGTCACCCGCCGCGCCGGACTGATCCTCGCCGGGGCGGATGACGACTTCACCGGTCGCGCCGATCCGGCGGCACTCGCCCAAGCCGTCGCACCGCTCAAGGGGCCGGTGGTGACGCTCAGCCATTCACCGGATATCGTGCCCCAGTTAGCGGGACGCTTCGGGCTGATCCTCGCCGGCCATACGCATTGCGGCCAGATCGCGCTGCCGCTGATCGGGCGGCCCGCCACCATGTCGCGCCATGGCGACCGTTTCGCGTGCGGCCTGATCCGGGAAGGCGGCCGCACGATCGTGGTCAGCGCGGGGCTCGGGACCAGCCTATTGCCGGTCCGCATCGGCGCCCCGCCCGACTTATGGCTGCTGACCCTTACTGGCCCCGCCGCCCCAACAACCGCAGCCGCAGCGCGTTGAGCTTGATAAAGCCCGCCGCGTCGCGCTGGTCGTACGCGCCCTGATCGTCCTCGAACGTCACAACTTTTTCGCTGTAGAGCGAGTAAGGCGATTTGCGCCCGACGACATAGACCCCGCCCTTATAGAGCTTCAGCCGCACGGTCCCGGCGACCTTTTGCTGCGAATAGTCGATCGCGGCCTGCATCATCTCGCGCTCGGGCGCGAACCAGAAGCCGTTATAGATCATCTCGGCATAGCGCGGCGCCCATTCGTCCTTGAGGTGTGCGGCGCCGCGGTCGAGCGTGATGCTCTCGATCCCGCGATGCGCGAGATGATAGATGGTGCCGCCGGGCGTCTCGTACATGCCGCGCGACTTCATCCCGACGAAGCGGTTCTCGACCAGATCGAGCCGACCAATGCCATGCTTGCGCCCCAGATCGTTGAGCGCCGCCAGCAGCGTCGCAGGCGACATCGCCACGCCGTTCAACGCGATGCCGTCGCCCTTTTCGAAATCGATCGTGATATATTCGGGCGAGTCCGGCGCGTCCTCGGGGTTCACCGTGCGCGAATAGACATAGTCGGGGGTTTCATCCCACGGATCCTCCAGCACCTTGCCCTCGGAAGAGGTGTGCAGCAGGTTCGCGTCGGTCGAAAACGGCGCTTCGCCGCGCTTGTCCTTGCTCACCTGGATCTGGTGCTGCTCGGCAAATTCGATCAGCTTGGTGCGGCTGGTCAGGTCCCATTCGCGCCACGGCGCGATGACCTTGATGTCCGGGTTGAGCGCATAGGCAGACAGTTCGAATCGGACCTGATCATTGCCCTTGCCAGTCGCGCCATGGCTGACCGCGTCCGCACCGACTTCCTTGGCGATCTCGATCAGCCGCTTGCTGATCAGCGGCCGCGCGATCGAGGTGCCGAGCAGATACAGCCCCTCATACAGCGCATTGGCGCGCATCATCGGGAACACGAAATCGCGAACGAACTCCTCGCGCAGATCGTCGATATAGATATGCTCGGGCTTCACCCCGGCGTTGAGCGCCTTTTGCCGCGCCGGCTCCAGCTCCTCGCCCTGCCCCAGGTCGGCGGTGAAGGTCACCACCTCGCACTGATATTCCTGCTGCAGCCATTTCAGGATCACGCTGGTGTCGAGGCCGCCCGAATAGGCAAGCACCACACGATTGATCTTGTCGGCCATGTCTTCAGCTCCTGAACGCGATTTGCGGGCGCTCTACGTCCGGGGGGCGGCTTCCGCAACACCGGCGAACAGCCGCGGCAAATGGATGGCGAGCAGGGCGGCGCGAAACCCATAGCTCGCTAGCAGCGCCAACCACAGTCCCGTGGCACCAAACGGGCGCAGCAACAGGTCGGTCGCGATGTAGAGCGCCGTCGCCAGGATCGCGGCGTTGCGCAGCGCCCGCCCCTGCGTCGCGCCGATGAACACCCCGTCGAGCAGCCAGGCAGGGACGCCGACGATCGCGGCCAGCGCGGCAAGCGGGAGGACGGCGCGGGCCGCCTCGCGCACCTCCGCATTGGTCGTCAGCAGGTCGATCAGCGCGCCGCCGAAGAATAGCGCGGCGAGCGTCGCCAACAGGCCGAACCCAAGCGAGAACTCCCCCGTCAGCCGGATCGCGCGGAGCAAATCCCCCTTCGCGCGCCTCCCCACCGCCTGTCCCACCCGCGATTCGGCGGTGAAGGCGAATCCGTCGAGGACGAAGGCAAAGATGCTGACCAGTTGCATCAGCACATGGTTGGCGGCGAGCTGGACGGTGCCGAGCCGCGCCCCGGCATTGGCGAGCCACAGGAACAGGGCGAGCAGCGCGATGGTGCGCACCATGATATCGGCATTGACCGCGAACAGCCGCCGCCATGCGCTGCCGTGAAAGAAACCCGCACGCTGGCCGAGCACGGTGCGCGCCCCTGCGATCCGCACCACCAGCACGATCCCCGCGATCAGCCCGACCCATTCGGCAATCGCGGTGCCAAGGCCGACGCCGCGCGCGCCCATGTCGAACTGCCACACGAACAGGATATCCAGCACGCCATTGACGAGGTTGACCAAAATCTGGAGCACCAGCGTCTCGCGCGTGCGGCCGAGCCCGTAGAGCCAGCCATTGATCGCGTAAAAGCCCAGCGCGGCGGGGGCCCCGAGGAAGCGCGCCGTCACAAACTCCCGCGCCGCCGCGTCCAGCGCGCCACCACCCGCCAGCAGGGCAAAGGCAGCAGGGACCAGCAGGATCTGGAGCGCCACCAGCACCGCGCCGATCCCCAGCCCCGCCACGACCCCGCGCACGAGCAGCCCGTCGACTTCCCCGCGCGCGCCGCGCCCATGCGCCTGCGCGGTCAGCCCGGTCATCCCCATGCGCAGGAACCCGAACGCCCAGAAGATGAAGCTGATGATCGCCGTCCCCAGCGCCACCCCGGCCAGCGCAGCCGCGTCTCCGGTCCAGCCGATCACCGCGGTATCGACCAGCCCGACCAGCGGCACCGTCGTTTGCCCCAGCATGATCGGCCAGGCCTGCGCCAGGATCGAACGACGGGTCAGCGGGGCCGATTGCATCGCCACCCTGTGCGGTTAGACTGGCCGAAAATCCAGCGAGGTCATGCCGTGGCGGAGATCAAGACCAAGCCCACCCCCGTCGATGTCGGCGCATTTATCGACGCGGTCGAAAACCCTGTCCGCCGCGACGACGCGAAGAGGGTCTGCGCGATGCTCGAGCGCATCACCGGAGAGCCCCCGAAAATGTGGGGACCATCGATCATCGGTTTTGGCAGCTATCATTATCGCTATGACAGCGGCCACGAAGGCGACATGTGCCGCCTTGGCTTTTCGCCGCGCAAGGCCGAGCTAGTCCTCTACATCCTCACCGGCGAACCCGATGAAGCGGAGAAGCTCGCGCGGCTTGGCAAGCACAAGACCGGCAAGTCCTGCCTCTACATCAAGAAGCTGGCCGATGTGGACATGGCGGTGCTGGAGGAGATCGCCTCCGACGCGCTGAGCTATATGGACAGCAAATATCCGCGCCCATGAGCGGGGCACCGCTCGGACTGGCTGAATCGGGACGCACTCCGTCGATTCACGGCATTGCCCCGCACGCGCGCATGGGCGATAGGGATTTATGACAGATCTGCGACAGGCTCCGCCTGCACTTGACCGGATTCAGCAGAATTGGCTGGCCACCGGTGAGCGCCGCATCCTCAACTGGCTGTGCGCCCACATGCCCCGCGCGATCACGCCCGATATCCTGACAGCAACCGGGATGGTCGGCGCGGTGATGGTGTTCCTCGGCTATGTCGCGAGCAATTGGGGCGTCGCCTGGCTCACCGTTTCGCTGGTCGGCTATGCGGTGCAGTGGTTTGGCGACTCGCTCGATGGCAGCCTGGCGCGCTGGCGCCGCATTGAGCGGCCCTCCTATGGCTATTTCATCGACCATAGCTGCGACGGCCTTGCCAACCTCCTCATCGTCGCGGGGATCGGGCTCAGCCCGTTCGTGACGATGGACGTCGCGATGATCGCGCTGGCGGGCTATCTGCTCATGTCGATCCACGCCTTCCTCTCGGCGCGGGTCGTTGGCGAACTCCGCCTGTCCTATCTCGCCGCCGGACCTACCGAATTGCGCCTGATGCTGATCGGCATGACCGTGATGATGTGGGTACTAGGACCGGATCGCGGGTTGTTTGGCCGCGTCTCGGGCTTTGATCTGTTTGTCGGAACGATCGGCGCAGTCCTGATCCTGCTGTTCGTGATCCAGACGATGACCACCGGTCGTCGGCTGGCGGCGCAGGAGCGGCGGCGGTGATCGCCCTGCTGCTCGCGCTGTCGGCGCTCCAAACTCAGCCCAATCCGACGGATCCCGGCCGGTTCGCGGATTTCGACCTCAACGAAGACGGATCGATCGAGCGCGACGAAGTGCGCGCGCGGTTCGATTTTGAGGCTAGCGCCGAGGCGACCTATCAGGCCTCGCGCCAATCGGCCAAGGCCAGCGCGCCGCGCCCCGCAGTGACCGCGCCGCGCACCGACTGGGCGGCGGCGGACGCGTGGTTCGCGGCGGCGGACAAGGATGGCGATGGCAAGCTCACACAGGCCGAGCTCAACACCCAGCTAGCGGTTTCGCCACGCTAACTCAGCCGCGCAGCCGCGCTTCGTCCTCCGCGATGTAATCGCGCGTGATCGGCAGCGCGGTGCGCGACCGGCTATACTGCAGCTGGTAATTGACCAGCCCGCCATTCTCGAAACTCACCAGCGACCCGGCAAGATAATAGGACCACATGTTGAAGAAGCGCTGATCATACAGCGCGACGATCTGGTCGCGCGCCGCCGTGGCGCGATCATACCAATGCTGCAGCGTGTACGCATAATGCAGCCGCAGCACCTCGACATCGGTGAGGAAGAAGCGCAGATTTTCATGCCCGCGCAAAATCTCCGACAGCGCCGGGATATAGCCGCCGGGGAAGATATATTTGGCGGTGAACGCATCGGTCACCCCCGGCCCGCCCGCGCGCCCGATCGTGTGCAGCAGCATGACGCCTTTGGGCGTCAGCAGCTCCCGGCATTTGGCAAAGAAGGTGCTATAATGGGCCGGACCGACATGCTCGAACATGCCGACCGACACGATCCGGTCGAACTGACCGGTAACGTGGCGATAATCGATCAGCTCGAACCGCACCTTGCCCGCGACGCCCGCCGCCTCGGCGCGCTCACGCGCAACCTTGAGCTGCTCCTCGCTCAGCGTCACGCCCAGCACCTCGGCGCCGGTCTTTTCGTGCAGGTACAGCGCCATCCCGCCCCAGCCACACCCGATGTCGAGCACCGTCATGCCCGGCTGGATCGCCAATTTGGCGGCGATATGCGCCTTCTTGTCCAGCTGCGCCTGTTCCAGGCTGTTCGCCGGATCGGTGAAATATGCCATCGAATATTGGCGATCGGCGTCGAGGAACAGGTCATAGAGCCGCGCCGACAGGTCGTAATGATGCGCGACATTGCGCTTCGACCGCCGCGCCATGTTGATGCGGTCGAGTCGGAAGCGGACGCTATCGAACGCGCGCTTGAATGGGCCCGGCACCAGGTTTCCGGTCGCATCCTCCCATTTGTTGTTCGCGGTGACCAGGCGCAGCAGCGCGAGGATGTCGCCGCGCTCGATCACCAGCCGCCCGTCCATGAAGGTTTCGGCCGCGCCCAGTGCCGGATCGGTAAGGATGCGCCGCGCGACCGACGGGTCAGTAAAGCGGATCGTGACCGGGATAAGGTCTGCGTCCGGCGATCCGAAACTGCGCGCACTGCCATCCGCATGGATGACGGTGAGCTCGCCGCGCTTCACCGCGCGGGTGAAGAAATGATCGATCAGCGCCATGGCCGTCACGCTAGCGATTGAGGTTCGTTTCGCAAGTGCGAAGGTCGCAGGAACGCGTGCTAAAGTCGTATTCAGCAAGGCTGAATCGGCACCGGCCCGCTCCCCCACCCGGCCACCCATAGAATACACTGTCGTTGGGTGGCCGGGTGGGGGAGCGGGCC
>NZ_JAIXHL010000023.1 GCF_030145815.1 Sphingomonas sp. | reverse complement strand
TCCTGCGCGGCGATCCGGCGAACCGCAGCTTTTCGGTCGTGTATCTGAAGGATGGCCGCGTGATCGCGCTCGACTGCGTCAACGCGACCAAGGATTATGTGCAGGGCCGCAAGCTGGTGGTGGAGCGGCTGTCGCCTGACCCGGCGGCGCTCGCCGATGCCAGCGTGCCGCTCAAGGAACTGGTCTGAAAAGGCGTGCACCATATTCGTTGCGCTGCGACATTGGCGAATGGCCCCGAGGCAGCGGTGGGCCGAGCACGCGTTAGTTTTGTTCAGATGACAGGGTACTTGGCCCCTGCACCGTTTCTTGGCTGATGAGCACGAGGCGCTTGTCGGTTGGTTCCGGGGCAGGCGGGGCGCACGACGCTGAGCGATCGTGCGGTTGGCATCGCTACGGTAAAAAGTTCGAAGTTCGCCGTATCTACTGCGCCGAGACGAATATTTCCCAATGATTTGAGTGCCCGATCAGGTGGTTCATGGGGCACCAGTTTTAGGTCTGAAACGGCCCTAAAATCCTCGAAAAACCGCAGAAAAGCTGGTATTCTTGGGCCTCGGTCATCCGCCGATGGTTGCCCAAGTTTGCCCGCATCCGGTCAATTTGGGGGCCCTTTGTGGGGGCCTTTTTGCAAGCGGAAGTTTGAGGCCCCCACATGGCGCTGGCAGTGTTGAAAATTCGCGCGATTCGGCCGTGGGAAAAGGCTTACAAGGTCGCTGACGAGAAAGGGCTGTACCTCCTCGTAAAGCCATCTGGCGCGATGCTCTGGCGCCTGAAGTATCGGTTTCACGGTGTCGAAAGAAAGCTGGCCTTCGGTTCGTACCCCGAGGTGTCCTTGAAGGAAGCGCGCCAGCAGCTAGGCAATGGCGTCGACCCAAGCGCGAGCAAAAAGCAAGCGGCGCTGGAGGCGTCACTGAACGCCGCGGCAACCTTTCGCGCTCTCGCCGACGAGTTCATCGAGAAGATGGAACGCGAACACAAAGCGCCGGCTACAATCAAGAAGGCGCGATGGTTCATGGATTTGCTCGATCCTGACCTGGGTCACCTGCCGATCGCTAATATCACCCCCCAGCAGCTTCTCGCCGCGCTGAAGAAGATCGAGCGACGCGGCCATCATGAGACGGCGCAGCGGCTTCGCGCGTTTGCTGGACGCGTGTTCAGGTACGCGGCTGCAACAGTGCGGGCAGAGCGTAACCCGGCGGACGTCCTTCGCGGCGCGCTGACTGTTCCGCAGGTCCGGCATCATTCTGCAATTGTCGATCCAAAAGGCGTCGGCGAATTGATGCGCGCAATCGAGGGATATGACGGTCGGATAGAAACCAAGCTCGCTCTCAAACTGGCGCCCCATGTTTTCGTGTGCCCGGGCGAATTACGGACTGCGGAATGGAGTGAGGTCGATTTTGACGCTGCTGTTTGGAGAATTCCCGCTGAGAAGATGAAGATGCGGCAGGTCCACGCTGTGCCGTTGTCCAGACAGTCGCTCGGCATCTTCAAGGAGTTGAGGGCGCTTGGGAATGCCGGCTCATTCATATTTCCTGCGCTTCACAACGCTGCGGTGCATGAGCGAGAATACGCTTAATACCGCCTTGCGCAGGATGGGATACGATCAGCAGGAGATGACGTCCCATGGCTTCAGATCAATGGCGAGCACCCTGTTGAACGAATCCGGTCTTTGGCATCCTGACGCGATTGAGCGCGCGCTGGCACATGGTGACAATAACCGTATCCGGGCTGCCTATCATCGGGGCGCACACTGGGACGAGCGCGTACGAATGGCGCAATGGTGGTCGGATTATCTCGATCAATTGCGGATCGGCGGTGCTGTGATCGAAGGCAGGTTCCAAGCGCTGGCGGCTAATGGCTGAAAGTGGGCCGGAAGCGGTTGGTCTGGCTTCAGAGACGAAAGTGAGCATTGCGGAAGTTGTCTGACCGCAGGCTGCCAAGCAGATCAATGTATGCTCGACGCGCTAGCCACCTAAAGAGAAGTCTAGAGACATTGGACGTCTTGGGCCAAACGGGTAAATGAGGCAGGCGGCTAGGCGACAACCCCAAAAACGCGACCCCCTTCCCGAATATCATTGCGGGGTCCCGAAATAACTGCCTGTGCCATCATCTGCGGACTGCACTTATCGGGGGCGTTAATCTTGAAGGTTTCGGTCTGCGCTCTCAGCACTCCCATTTCTTCAAGCAAGTGCGCGGCGGCGGCCGAACTCTCCTCGACCATTGCGGCATTCTGCTGAATGCTTGTTTCGATCGAAGCGAGCGCTGTGGTTACCGCTATAGCAGCATCCGCTTGGTTGCGGCTCGCCTGGGCGATGGCGTTGGCGCGGCGCGCGGTTTCCTCGGTCGAACCCTCAATGACCCTGAAGGCGACGTCGATCGAGCCCACCGCCTCGACGGCGGTCTCGATCTCGTCACGCGCGCGCGTCAACTGCTCCTTGGCGTTAGCAGATTCCGCTTCGGCTCGGAGCGCAAGGGCGCTGACAAGATCCGCGACAACCGCGAAGCCGCGGCCGGCGTCGCCCGCACGGCCTGCTTCTACGGCTGCGTTCATCGCCAGCACGCGCGTCTGGAAGGCGATTTTCTCGAGTCCCTCGATGACATCGTCAATCGCCCGGGAACTTTCCGTAACTGCCACCATGGCAGCGGTGGCAGTTGTCGTTCGGTTGCGGCCCTCCGCTACCGCCTGACGGGCGGAATCGCTGGAGGCTCGCGAGTCGTCTGCAGCCGCCGCGGTTTCGTCGACGCTTTTGGTGATTTCTTTTACAGCTGCTGCTGTCGAGCCGAGGTCGTTCGAAGCCCGCTCGGTACGCCGAGCCAGATCACTTGAGGATTGAGCGATCTCGCGGCTGCCCATTTCGATTGAATGCGTGCTTTGCGTCAAGGCATGGATCAGGTCGCGCAGCCTATCGACCGCGCCATTGTAGCCAAGCTTCAATTCGTTGAACTCGACGGGATACTCCTCGAGAATCTTTGCGCTGAGATCCCCATCGGCAAGCCGATGGAAATAGCGGCCCATGCCCCGCACGACCGATGCATGTTCCTGCGCCAGCACGTTCATGCGGATCTGCTCCTCGGCCGCGCGCTTGAAGCTATCCATGGCGCGCGTAAGACGTCCGACGCAGTCGGTAAAGTCGGTGTACGCGATCGGGCTTTCTAGATCTCCGGCGGCGAGCGCTTCCATACGAACCACCGTCGCAACATACGGGCCGGCGATCACTTCGCGAAACCAGGCGGCACAAATGACGGCCAAGATCACAACCGCCACATCGGCACCGCGCGCTACTGCGGAAGGGAGCAACGCGTCCGCGCTTATAACGCCTGCGATCATGCCGACGAAAAGCCCGAATGCGATAAGTAGTTTCGTTCGAATAGGGGCGTTTGCCTGAAACCAGGACACGGCAATCTCCTTAGACCGGAGTGAATTCAATTCTATTGTCGAATTATATATTGAGAGGGTTCAAATCGTTGTTCCCGCAAACACGATTTCTTCCCGATAGTTTCGCCCTGTAAAGCGCCGCGTCCGCGCACCTGATGAGCGTTGCGCCAGTGTCATCCGAGCGCGGTTCGTCGGAACTTATAAGCGCCCATCCGATGCTTACGCTTACAATCCCCGTGTCTGATTCGCGGTTTTCGATACGAAGACCTTCGACCGCCGACCTGCACTTCTCCGCCAGGATCGACACCGCATCGCCGTCGACGTCAGTCAGAAGCACCGCGAACTCTTCGCCGCCGTAGCGCATGACCAGATCGGTATCGCGCCTGAACGCATCCTTGATGGCGTGCGCGACCGAACGAAGGCAGGCGTCTCCTTCGTGATGGCCGTAGGTGTCGTTGAATACCTTGAAATGATCGATGTCGATGAGGAGAAGTGCTATATCAGAGCCGGATTGCGCACAATGATGCACCCCAAAGCCAAGCTCGGCGTCAAACTTGCGCCGGTTGCCCAGCGAGGTGAGCGAGTCGACGAAAGCCATTCGTGCCATTTCCCGCCGAAGTTCGACCGCCTCCGTCACTTCCGTGGCGATCTTGAGAATTCGGGTCGGCGTTCCGTCCGGGCCGAGAATGGGATTGTAGCTTGCCTGAAGCCACACCGGCTTCCCGCCCTTTCCCAACCGGCAGAATTCCGACTGGATGAATTCTCCCGCCCGTAGCCGGCTCCAGAATGTTTCGTATTCCGGTGTGAGGTAATCGTCTTGGGCCAAAAAGAATTTGTGGTTCCTGCCGCGCACATCCAGATGACTATACCCCATGATCTGGAGATAGACCGAATTGGCGGTAAGTACGTTCCCGTCCATCGAGAACTCTATCATCGCCGTTGACCTGGAGATCGCCTCCAGCATGTCCAGCAAATTATCGGAGTGGCGCTTGTCGATCGTGATATCGGTCGCGGTCTGCAGGACATAGGCGGGATCACCTGCGGGATCGAAGACAGCGGCGTACTGGACCCTCAGTAACATCTCTTCACCGCATTCCACCGGGCAGCGAAGCTCAACCTGCACCGGGCGGCCCTCCTTCAAGGCTTCCCAAAATATTGGGCTGGTCACGGTGACACCATCGTCGGGGTGGATGAGGACGCTGTGGTGCTGGCCGACGACCTGTTCTTCACGCTTTCGGACCATGCGGAGATATCGTTCGTTGATGGCAAGGACCGAACCCGTCATCGAGAGTTGCATGATCGGGGTACTGCGGGAGATGGCATCCAACATCAGCGATCCGGTAATGTCCTTTTGACCGGATCCCGCGGGCATAGATGCATGCATGTTCATAACTGAACGTCCGCGCGCGCGTCTTGCAATGCGGCATTTGTCCAGCTCGAAGCTAGAAGATGCCGGACCAGGCGCAGTCCGCACCTGCTATGCCTGCGGCTCTGACCCAGCCGAGGGGCGCTGGGGAAGGGAACGTGGGACCCGCAGCGCTCAACTTCGCCATGTGCGATTCGCACAGGCGGGTGTGCACGCAGACGCGCGGTTCGCGCTTGCGCCTCAGCGGGTGCTTGTGTCGGGCTAGGCTTCAAACCGCAAATCGGCTGTTTGCGCTCGCGCAGTTTTGTCGCCATTTCGCCCGCCGCCCGTCGTCCATCCTTCTACAGTCATTGTAGAGGCGGTGCCGATGGGAAGGGTCGGATAGTAGTATTACGGGGCGCCGCAAAGCTACTGGGAAGCGGACGGTCCGATGTGAAGATACACCGCGCTTGTCCGAACGACCGATTGTAGGGCGCGAAGCTGTCGGTAGATTTCCCCCCGAACCCATAAGTTGGATATAGACGAGTTGTGCGTTTCGCGCCTTGGGCGCGACCGCGCTCTATTCCGCTGCGCTCTACCGAGCCCTGGCGGGTCTCGGCCCATGCGGGTGACGATCGAATAACGCGACAGCGGCGGATGCCGCGTGAAGCGGAACGCGGATGCAGCGGAGCGTACACTGGCGGCTTCCTTCGGAACCGCCAGGGGCCGCGCATCGTGATCGCCGCGTAACACACTCGGTCTGGCCGGAGGGCGCGGCGGCGGCTGGGGCACGGCCCGCGCGCGCACGCCGCCGCGACGGCCGGCCGGCTTCGAGAGTGCGTGTTCGTGGGGCTCATGCAGAGCCGGGCAACGCGATGCGTTGCGTGACGCTGCGGACGGCGCGTTGCGCCGGCGTTGTTGGTCTCGGCCGCGGCCAAGGAGGGTGGGCGGTCGCTGCCCTCTAGTCCCGCCGCGTCGCGCCGCAACCCGGCTGCGCCGGGTCTTCCACTGCGTTGCAGCCCTGGATCCCGCCTCATTGCGCTGGCGCAATAAGGCCCCGGGGGGTGCAGCACGCCGCTTCAGCTGGACTGCCGGTCCGCTCCTTGCCGCCCACCCCCCTTCGCCGGGACCGGTGCGGATTGAAGAAGGAGCAAGGACCATGACCAACAGCAAGACGGGTGACGACCGGAAAAGCCTATATGCGCAGGTGACCGGGCAGGTGATCGAAGAACTCGAGGCAGGACGGCTGCCATGGGTGCAGCCGTGGGACAGCGGAGCCTGTGGCTGCGCGATGCCGCGCAATGCGCAGAGCGGGCGGCGCTATTCCGGGATCAACGTGCTGATCCTGTGGGCTGCGGTGGTGGCGGGGGGCTATGGCTCGCAGCGCAGGCTGACGTTCCAGCAGGCAAAGGCGCTGGGCGGCAGCTTCCGCAAGGGCGAGCGCGGAACCACGGTCTGCTAGGCCGACCGGTTCACGCCCAAGGGCGAGCAGGACCGCGCACGCGACGAGGATCGCGAGGCGCGGCAGATCGCGTTTCTCAAGCGGTTCACGGTATTCAACGTCGCGCAATGCGAAGGCCTGCCCGAGGCGATGCTGGCACCGGACCTGCCACTGCCCGAATACGAGACCATTCCGGCAGCGCATGCGCTGATCCGCGCGAGCGGCGCGGATTTCCGGGTCGGGGCGATGGAGGCCTATTATGCGCCCGCCGAGGACTATGTGGCAGTCCCGCCGCAGGGCGCGTTCCCCGAGCCGATCAACTGGTATCGCACCGCGCTGCACGAGCTTGGTCACTGGACCGGGCATCCGACGCGCCTCAATCGCGACCAGTCGGGCGGGTTCGGGACCGCCGCTTATGCGCGGGAGGAACTGGCGCGGAGATGGCGAGCGCGTTCACCTGTGCGGCGCTGTCGATCCGTCCATCCGTTCGGCACAGCGACTATATCGGCGCGTGGCTTGCGGTGCTGCGCAGCGACGAGCGCGCGATCTTCCGCGCCGCCAGCGCCGCCGCCAAGGCTGCCGACTATCTGCTGGCGTTTGCTTCGCGAGCTGAGGGCGGGCCAGATTGAAAGAGGAACTGCGCATGTGCCTGCCCGCCGGGGTGCACGCCATGCTCCCGCTGCGCGCCCTCGAGGCCCTTGTCGGATCTCGAGGGCGCGCAGCGGGCGACAGTCGCGAATGCGGGCGGCGCGGAACCCCGCGTGAAGCGGAACGCGGGTTCAGCGGAGCGTACACTGGCGGCTTCCTGCGGAACCGCCAGAGGCCGCGCGTCGTGATGGCCGCGTAGCACACTCGATCCGGCCGGAGGGCGCGGTGACGGCTGGCGCACGGCCCGCGCGCGCACGCCGCCGCGACGGCCGGCCGGATTCGAGAGTGCGTGCTTGTGAGCTCCTGGCGGAGCGGCAAGCGCGCTGCGCTTGAGATGCTGCGGTCGGCGCGCCGCGCCGGCGTTGTTTGTTCGGCCGCGGCCAAGGGGGGTGGGCGTCGCTGCCTTCTAGTCCCGCCGCGGCGGGTCGCAACCGGCGTTGCCGGTCCTTCGCGCCGCCATTGATCAGCGTACCGAGCACATAGCTGTTGGTTCCGGTGACATCGAGGACACCGCTGCCCGCCTTTACCAGAACCAGATTGCCGGTCAGGTCATTGGCCAGCACCTCGTCGTTCGTGTTCCCGACCGCGAGAATGCCGCCCGATGTGGTCGATGTGACGAAGCTCGATCCCAGCGCATTGACGCTGGCGACATCTAGGACGCCGCCCTGAATGTCGAGCCCGAGTGTGGACCTTGGCCCGCGGCCCACCTTGCAATTGCTGCGGATCCTGCAGGAGGCGGTTACGAATGCGATGCGCCATTCGGGCGCGCGGCGGATCGCGGTGACGGGCAGCGCAGGCCCATATGGGCCGATCCGAATTACCGTGCGAGACGATGGCACTGGATTGGTCGAGGGCTATCGCCGCGGGCGCGGACTGACCAGCATGGAGACGCGCGCGCGCCATCTCGGCGGGGCGCTGACCATTGCAACCGGCCCCGACGGCACCTGCCTGACGCTCGAAGTGCCGCTGGCGCGTGCCAATTCCTCTGGTTGATCAAGATGGGATCGACGACGCCATATCTGGCGCCATTGAGCATGACGCGTATGAACGGGGCAGGCCTGCCGCCCGACCCGAGCATTGCCGCTCCAACGCTGGCGGCGCAGGCGGCGTGTCGATCAGGCGCGGCGTCGCGCGGCGTTCACGCCTGCGCTAGCCGTCCGGCGGCGAAGTCCCGTGCGAGTGCGATGAACGCCTGGAAGGCCGCCGAGGCATTGCGGCGGTTGGGATAATACAGGCACAGCGGCGCGATGGGCGGCGTCCAGTCTTCCAGAATGCGAACGAGACGCCCCGCCGCAATGTCTTCACGGACATCGGTCTCCATGAAGTAACCGATCCCCACACCGTTCATGACAGCAATCCGGGTGAGCGACGCCTCGTCGAGCGTCATCGGCCCCTCGACATCAAGCTGCAGCTCCGCGCCGCCCCGTTCGAAGCGCCACCGGAACAGCGCACCGTTGGGAAGCCGGACCCGCAGACAGGGGTAGGTTGCAAGGTCCTGCGGCACCTTCGGGATCGCGCGCTCATGGAAGAAGGCCGGGGATGCCACGACCGCCATGCGCCGTGTCTGGCCGAGTGGGATCGCGATGGCGTCGCTCGGCACCAGGTCTGCGCTGCGCACACCCAGGTCGAAGCCTGCAGCCACGACGTCCACCAGCCGCCCCTCAGTGACGAGATCGATATGCACCTGCGGAAAGCGTTGGAGATAGGTCAGCACCAGCGGCGCCATGATCTCGCGCGCGGCGGTCGCAAAGGCATTGATGCGCAACGTGCCCGACGGCACCTCCTGCTGCGCGCGTGCCGAGTTCATCGCCTTCTGAATGTCCGCGAGCGCCGGCTTGATCTGCGCGACGAAGATCCGACCGGCATGGGTCAGCGACACGCTGCGCGTGGTGCGATTGAACAAGCGTACGGCAAGCTCGCGCTCAAGCTTCCCCACTGCGTTGCTGATCGCCGTGGTCGACATGCCGAGGTCGAGCGCCGCGGCCCGGAAGGAACCGCACCGTACGATCGCGAGCACCGCTTCGAGTTCGATCAGGGAGTGGCGGACCATTATTCTGATTTTCGTGACACGCTATGCCGGTTTGTCGCGATTATCAGGAGTAATGTCCATCGCTAAATCATGTTCATCGCTGTCGAGGAGATGACCATGCCAATCGCTCTACCCAAGCCGATCGCCGATTATGTCGCGGCGAATGCCCGTCTCGATATCGACGGGATGATACAGCCCTTCCGGGGTGATGCCGTCTTCATCGACAACGGCAAGCGGTTCGAGGGACAGGCGGCGATCCGCCAGCTTTTCGAGAAAGAAGTGATCCCGGTGAAGGCGGTCTTCGCGCCCGACGCCGTTCGGCACGCAGGCGACGCGGTGATCGTCGAAGGTCCGGCGCATGGCGACTTTCCGGGCAGCCCGCTGCGCTTCACCTACCGTTTCGTACTGGCGGACGGTGCCATCGAGACGCTGGAGGTCACGGTATGAGCATCACGGCGGATCCCACCGAGTTCTCCGGCAAGCGGGTGCTGGTCAGCGGTGGCACCAAAGGACTCGGCCGCGCTACGGTAGCGCGCTTCCTGGCTGGCGGGGCGCGTGTCATCACCGCCGCGCGGGCGATCAATGATCCCATCGACGGGGTCGACTATGTCCAGGCTGACCTCACCACGCCAGAGGGCAGCGAAGCGCTGGCCACGGCAGCAGTCGCGCGACTGGGCGGCATCGACATTCTCGCGCATGTCATTGGTGGCTCGGCGTCGCCAGCCGGGGGCTTCACCGCGTTGAGCGACGCGCACTGGCTTGCCGAGCTGAACCTCAATCTGCTGGCCACCGTCCGGCTCGATCGCCTGCTGATCCCGCAGATGATCGCGCGGGGCAACGGCGTTGTGGTGCATGTCACCTCGATCCAGTCGGTGCTGCCGCTGCCCGAATCCACCACCGCCTATGCCGCAGCCAAGGCGGCGCTGCGGACCTACAGCAAGTCGATCTCGAAGGAGCTGGGTCCTAAGGGTGTGCGCGTCAATGCTGTCTCACCCGGCTGGATCATGACGGAAGGGGCCAGTCACTTTCTCGAAATGCTGCGCGCGGCCAATGGCGGTACGATCGAGGACGCGCGGCAATCGGTGCTCGACGGCTTGGGCGGGATTTCGATCGGACGCGGTGCCGAGCCCGAAGAGGTGGCGGACCTGATCGCCTATCTCGCCGCTGACCGCGCCGCCGCGATCCACGGGTCCGAGTTCGTCATCGACGGAGGGACGATCAGCACCGTGTAGCTAGGCCGCCCGCGCGCTCTGCCACAGCATATAGGCAGCGATGACAAAGATCAGGCCGGCAAAGACCAGCGTCAGCTTCCCGCTGCCCGAAAGTCGGCGCGCGACTGCAGTACCGCCAAGTCCACCGACCACCCCGCCTGCAATGAAAATGCCGGCGAGCGTCCAGTGGACCAGACCGGACACCGCATAGTTCGCCGCCGTGGTCAGGCCAAAGGCGGTGACCGCGACCAGGCTGGTGCCGACCGCGTTGACGATCGGCATATGGGTCGATGCGATCAAGCCGGGCACGATCAGGAAGCCGCCGCCAATCCCGAAAAAGCCCGAAAAGGCGCCACTGCCCAAGCCGAAGCCCAGCACGCGCGGCGCATTGGTGCGGGTGCATTGTGCCGTGGGATCGCCCTTTGCCTTGCGGCCGCGGATCATCAGCACGCCGACCCCGACCATCACCAGCGCGAACAGGAACAACAGCTGCTGACCGTCGACAGCCTTGCCCAGGCTAGATCCGGCGAACGCGCCGACGATGCCCGCTGCGGCGTACATGCCGCCGCAGCGCCATTTGACGGTGTGGGCGCGAGCATGGCTGAGCAGCCCGGTTGCGGCATTGGCCGCGACCGCCAGCGCCGCGGTGCCGATCGCGATGTGCGGATTGGCGACGCCGACGACATAGACCATCAGCGGAACGGCAAGGATCGACCCGCCGCCGCCGACCAGGCCGAGCGAAAAGCCGACCAGCGCACCGGACAGCAGCCCGAGCAGGAGGTAGGTCACGTCAACCATTGCCCACCGTCACGCTATCGCCGGAGCGGTCACACCGCATCGAGCGGGATCTTGAGATATCGGGTGCCGTTCGCCTCTGGCTCGGGCAGGCGGCCGCCCCGCATGTTCACCTGAATCGACGGCAGGATCAGCCGGGGCATGCCGAGCGTCCGGTCGCGAGCGGTCCGCATCGCGACGAACTCGTCCTCGCCGATCCCGTCATGCACATGGACATTGACATCACGCTGCGCACCGATGGTGGTTTCCCAGCGGAATTCCTTGCGACCCGGCGCCTTATAGTCATGGCACAGGAACAGCCGCGCCTCACGCGGCAGCGCCAGCAGGCGGCGGATCGACTGGTACAGCCGCCGGGCGTCACCACCCGGAAAATCCGCGCGGGCGGTGCCGTAATCGGGCATGAAGATCGTGTCGCCCGGAAACACGGCATCGCCGATGACAAAGGCGAGGTCGGCCGGTGTGTGCCCCGGAACGGCCAGCACGGTGGCGCGGATCGACCCCAGCATGAAGCTGTCGCCATCATCGAACAGCTGGTCGAACTGCGATCCGTCGCGTTCGAATTCAGTGCCGGCGTTGAACAGCTTGCCGAACGTGTCCTGGACCATGGTGATGTGGCGGCCGATCGCCAGTTTGCCGCCCAGCTGCGCCTGCAACCAGGGCGCGGCGGAGAGGTGGTCGGCATGGACATGGGTTTCCAACAGCCATTCGACCGTCAGCCCGCGCGCCGTCACATAGTCGACGATCGCCTGTGCCGAACCATGGCTGGTGCGTCCGGAAGCGGGGTCGAAGTCCAGCACGCTGTCGATGATCGCTGCAACCCGTGCGACCGGGTCATGCACGACATAGCTGACCGTGAACGTCGCCTCATCAAAGAAGCCGCGCACGATCGGCACCGGCATCCTGTCGCTGCGACACGCGCGGACAATGTCTGCCGCCTGTGCCAGCGCGGTGTCTTCATGGGTCACGATCAGCTACTCCGAGTTGCGTCCTCGGAATATTACATAGCCCTTATATTCGTTATTGTCAATATAATGGTCGGTTCAGGCCGGGGTAGCATCCGGCTCGCGGCATGCGCTGCACAGCGCGTCGAAAATCCGGCCGACCTGGGGGTCGGAGATCGAGTAATGACGCAGCTGCTGATCGACACGCGCCGCCACCGCGCCGGCTTCGCGCAGCAGTGCGAGGTGCTGGGACACTGCCGATTGCGACAAGCCCGTCACCTCGACCAGCTCGCCCACCGACGCTTCGCCAGCCGACAAGCGGCACAGGATCAGCAACCGCGCCGGGTTGGCGAGCGCACGCAGATGGCGGGCCAGGCCATCTGCCTGCACGCGCATTTCGTCGAGGGATAGGTCCAGTGCGCTCATTGAAGTGCCTTCGTCATGGGCCGCTCGTCATCGCGCAGCACCACATAGATGGCAGGGATGACGAGCACGGTCAGCAGTGTCGAGGAAGCCAAGCCGAACAACAGCGAAATCGCAAGCCCCTGAAAGATCGGGTCGGTCAGGATCACCGCCGCGCCGATCATCGCGGCCGCCGCCGTCAGCACGATCGGCTTGAACCGGATCATCCCCGCCTCCAGCAACGTGTCGCGCAGGGATTTATCCTCTGACCGGGCATGGCGGATAAAATCCACCAGCAGGATCGAGTTCCGCACGATGATTCCGGCAAGCGCGATGAACCCGATCATCGAGGTCGCGGTGAACGGCGCGCCGAAGACGATATGGCCCAGCACGATGCCGACCAGCGTGAGCGGGATCGGGGTCAGGATTACCAGCGGAATCTTGAAATTGCCGAACTGCGCAACGACCAGCACATAGATGCCGAGCAGCGCGACCATGAACGCCGCCCCCATGTCGCGGAACGTGACCCAGGTGATCTCCCACTCCCCATCCCACAGCAGCGATGGGGTGCTCTCGTCCTCGGGCTGGCCGTTCAGGCGGATTTCGGGCTTGGGCAGGCCGCGCGCGGCCCAGTCATGCGCGTCGATCGCTTCGTTGACGGCGAGCATGCCATAGATCGGCGCTTCGTAGCGGCCAGCCAGTTCGGCGCTGACCATCGTCGCGCCGCGCCCGTCGCGGCGGAAGATCGCCGGATCGGCCGTTACCATCCGCGCCTCGACCAACTCGCCCAGTGGCACCAGCTGTGGACCGGCGGCCCCGCGCGTCACCGCGACCGGGGTCGCGGCAAGCGCCTGGCTCCAGCTGCGCTGCGATTGGTTGAGGCCGATCTGGATCGGCAGCGCGTCGCGTCCGTCGCCCTGCGGCGCATGGCCGACCACCGTGTTACCCAGCAGCGCGCCGATCGAATCGAATAGTTGGCGTTCGGACAGGCCGTAATAGTCCAGCCGGTCGCGCTGCGGGATCAGCCGCAGCTCGGGTGCCGCCGTGCCGAAGCTATTGTCGACATCGACGATAAAGGGGACGGAGCGGAACAGCTTCTCCACCTCGGTCGCGACGTTGCGGCGCGTCGCTTCATCCGGGCCATAGACTTCGGCGAGCAGCGTTGCCATGACCGGCGGGCCGGGCGGGGTTTCGACGACCTTGATCGACCCACCGGCGGGTAGCGGCAGCGCCTTCAATCGCTCGCGTAACGCGACGGCGACGTCGTGGCTGGCACGCGCCCGCTCCTCCTTCGGCGCGAGGGTGAGCATCAGGTCGCCCATCCACGGCTTGTCGCGCAGGAAGTAATGACGGACCAGGCCGTTGAAGTTGAACGGGGCGGAGGTCCCGGCATAAGCCTCCATCGCCGTCACCTCGGGCACGGTGCGCGCGACCGCCGCCGCCTGTTCCAGCAGGCGCGACGTTGCTTCCAGGCTGGTCCCTTCGGGCAGGTCGACGACCAGCTGCACCTCCGACTTGTTGTCGAAGGGTAGCAGCTTCACCGTCACCGCCTTGAAATAGAACATCGATCCGGCGAGCAACGTCGCCAGCCCGACCGCGATCAGGAAGGTCCAGGCACTGCGCCGCGTGGCGATCACCCGCGCGGCGACGCGGCCATACAGCGCGCCGAGCTTGCCGCCATGCGCATCGTCATGGCCATGGCCCGCAGCCAGCGTCTTGCGGGCAAAACGGATCATCAGCCACGGGGCGATGATCACCGCGACGAAGAAGGAAAAGATCATCGCCGCCGATGCGTTGATCGGGATTGGTGCCATATACGGCCCCATCAGGCCCGACACGAACAGCATCGGCAGCAGTGCGGCGACCACGGTCAGCGTCGCGACGATGGTCGGGTTGCCGACCTCCGCCACGGCGTCGATCGCGGCGGACACGCGCGTGCGGCCGCCCTCGGTCCCGACATCGCCCATCGCCCAGTGCCGGGCGATATTCTCGATCATCACGATTGCGTCGTCGACCAGGATGCCGATCGAAAAGATCAGCGCGAACAGGCTGACGCGGTTGATCGTGAAGCCCATCAGGTTCGACGCAAACATGGTGAGCAGGATCGTGGTCGGGATCACGATCGCCGTGACCCCGGCCTCGCGCCAGCCGATCGCAAAGCCGATCAGCAGCACGATCGACACGGTGGCGAGCGCGAGGTGGAACAATAGCTCGTTCGCCTTGTGATCGGCGGTCTCACCATAGTTGCGCGTCACCGCGACGGTGACGGTATCGGGGATCAGACTGCCCTTCAGCCGCTCGACCCGATCGGTGATTGCGTGCGACACGGTGACCGCATTGGCCCCGGCGCGCTTGGCGATGGCGAGGCTGACCGCCGGAGCGCTCGACCAGCGATCGCCGTTGCGCGCCCAGCGCCAGGCGCGCGCCTGATCCTGGGTCGGTGCTTCACTGACATCGGCGACGTCGCGCAGATAGACGGGCGCGCCGTTGATCGAACGCACCACCAGCGCGCCGACCGCCTCGGCGGACTCGAGCGTGCGCCCGGCCACCACCTGAGCGGTCTGGCCGCCCTCGCGCACCTGTCCGGCGGGGAAGGCGCGATTGGCCTGTGACGTCGCCTCGATCACATTGCCCAGCGGCACCTGCATCGCCGCGAGCCGCGCGGGATCGGGGGCGATGCGGATCGCCTGTTGCTGGCCGCCGACGATGAAGGTCAGGCCGACATCGGGCACCTTGGCGATTTCGGTGCGCAGCCGCCCGGCGAGCTGGGCGAGCGCCTGATCATTCCACACCCCCGGCGCATCGGGGCGCGGGGTGAGGGTGAGGACAACGATCGGCACATCGTTGATGCCGCGCACGGTAACGCGCGGCTGGGGGATGCCGACCGGGATCCGGTCCATATTAGCGCGCAGCTTTTCCTCGATCCGGATCGCCGCATCCTCCGGCTTGGAGCCGACGAGGAAGCGGGCGGTGACCATCACGCCGTTGGATTCGGCCTGGGTATAGACATGCTCGACCCCGTCAACCGACTTGACGATCGTCTCCAGCGGCTTGGCGAGCAGTTCGACCGCATCGCCCGCCGACAGACCGGGCGCGGCGACCATGATGTCGACCATCGGCACCGAGATTTGCGGCTCTTCCTCACGCGGGATGGTGATGGTGGCGAGCAGGCCGACCAGGATCGCGGCGAGCAGCGCGAGCGGGGTCAGTGGCGAATTGATGAAGGCGCGCGTGAGCCGACCGGAGATTCCGAGATTCATTGCGACGCTCCGAGCGCGAGGCGGTCGCCCGCAGCGATGCCCGACAGAATTTCGACCTGCTTCGGATCGCCGGTCGGCGCAGTCTGCACCGGCACCGTCGCGAGTGTCCCGTTCGAACCGACCAGCCGCACGCTGTCCACCCCGAAGCGGGTGGTGATCGCGGCCTTGGGCACGATCAGCGCCGCGCGGCGTCCTGCCTCGACCCGCGCCGACACGCGACGGCCGATCAGGTCTGCGGGCAGTTTGTCGATGACGACATCGGCGGCGACCTGTCCACCATTCACTGCGGGATAGAGCTTGGTCACCGTGCCGCGCCGCGTATCGCCGGGGGCCAGTTCGGCGGTGACCGCTGCACCGGGACGGATCGTGGCGGCGAGGCTCTCGGGCAGTTCGAGCCGCAGGATGACCGGGCCGGAGGTAATCGTCGCAATCGCCATGCCCGGCGCGACTGCCGACCCGGCGGGGATGTTCGCGATCAGCACGCGCCCGGCGGACGGCGCGGTCACTGCGCCCTGTCCGGCGACAGCGGACACCGCTGATTGCTGCGCGCGGGCGGCGTGAATCTGCGCCTCCGCCGCCCGGGCACCGGCCTGTGCCTGATCCAGCCGCGCCTTGGCGTAAACGCCGTTGTCATAGAGGAATTGCGTGCGCGCCAGTTCTGCCCGCGCCTGTGCCGCCTGCGCCTCGGCAGCCGCAGCCTGCGCACCATAAGCGCTGCTCTGATAGCCCAACTGGCTGTCGATGATGCGCCCGATGACCTGCCCGCGCGCGACCATATCGCCTTCCTTGATGGTCAGGCTGGTCAGCACGCCGGGGATGCGCGCCATCGCCTGCGCCTGATCGACGCTGGTGATGCTGGCGCTGACGGTCCGCCAGTCGGTGGTGTCGGTGCTCCGGACGGTCAGCGTCGGCCCGGCATAGCGGGACGCGCTGGCGGCTGGCGACTCGGCCTCACCCCCGCACGCGGCGAGCGGAAGGGCGGTTGCAGCGAGCAGAAGAGGGAGGCGCCAGCGCATCGGTCAGGCTCTCTGGGTGACCGGAAGGCCAGCGGCCTTCCACGCGGCGATTCCGCCGGCGAGATGCGTGTCGACGGCGGCCTCTGCCACCGCGCACTTGCCCAGCGCCATCGCCGATCGCTTGCCGCCCGCGCAGTTGAGCACGAGCGTGCGTGCGCCGGGATCGGGCAGGGCGGCGGGGTCGAACGCGGAGAGCGGCAGATTGACCGCACCGGCAATGTGGCCGCTCGCGAACTCGTCGCGCTCGCGCACGTCGACGAGCAGCGCGGTTCCGTCCGCGATCATCGCCTGCAACTCATTGGGTGTGACCTCACGCATCGTGCGTCTCCTGAACAGACCAAACATGGCAATCCTCTAAAATTGAGTATTGCTAATATGCATTACACAGCATATTAGTCAACTCGAATTTATTGGAGAGAGGTCATGTCGGACTCACATGTCGTGGTGCTGGGGGCGGGGCTGGGTGGCACTATCGCCGCCTATGAAATTCGCGAGGCGCTGAAGGGCAAAGCGCGGGTCACGGTGGTGAACAAGGGCGAGGATTACTGGTTCGTCCCGTCCAACCCCTGGGTCGCGGTCGGCTGGCGCGAGCCGGAGGCGATTCGCGTCCATCTGCCCCCGGTGATGCAGAAGCACGGCATTGCCTATTCGAGCATTGGCGCGGCGAAAGTGCATCCGACCGAAAACCGCGTCGAACTGCTCGACGGCAGCTCCATTGATTACGACTATCTGGTCATCGCGACCGGCCCCGACCTTGCCTTCGATGAAATCCCCGGCTTCGGCCCGGATGGCCATACTGAATCGATCTGTCACACCGATCATGCGGCGGCGGCGCACGCCAAGTTCGAGGAGCTGTGCGCCAACCCGCGCCCGATCGTCGTCGGCGCGGCGCAGGGCGCGTCCTGCTACGGCCCGGCTTATGAAATGGCGATGGTGCTCGACACCGAGCTCAAGCGTCGCAAGATTCGCGACAAGGTGCCGATGACCTTCGTCACGCCCGAACCCTATATCGGCCATCTCGGCCTGGATGGGGTCGGCGACACCAAATCGATGCTCGAAAGCGAAATGCGCGAGCGGCACATCAAGTGGCTGACCAACACCCGCGTGACCAGCGTCGAGGATGGCGTGCTGCACGCCGAAGAGGTCAATGAGGACGGGTCGCTCAAAAAGGCGCACGACCTCGATTTCGGCTGGGCGATGCTGTTGCCGGCGTTCCGTGGCGTTCCGGCGGTGCAGGGGATCGAGGGGCTGAGCAATCCGCGCGGCTTCATCCTGACCGACAAGCACCAGCGCAACCCGACCTATCGCAACATCTTTGCGCTGGGCGTGTGCATCGCGATCCCGCCGACCGGGCCGACGCCACTCCCCGTCGGCGTGCCCAAGACCGGCTTCATGATCGAGAGCATGGTCACTGCGATCGCGCAGAATCTGAAACAGATCCACGCTGGCGAGGAGCCGACGCATGAGGCGACGTGGAACGCCATCTGCCTTGCCGATTTCGGGGATGGCGGCGTTGCGTTCGTTGCCAAGCCGCAAATCCCGCCGCGCAACACCAACTGGTCGGCGGCGGGCAAATGGGTGCATCTCGCAAAGATTGGCTTCGAGAAATATTTCCTGCGCAAGGTCCGCAAGGGCGAGAGCGAGCCCTTCTACGAGAAGCTCGCGCTGCACGTGCTCGGCATCAAGAAACTCCGCTTCGACTAAGGAAAGGTCTGTCCCATGAACCTCGATCGCGCCGTGCTCGCCTTTGCCGGAACTGTGGTGTTGGTGAGCGCCATCCTGTCGCTGACCGTTCACCCCTGGTGGATCGGCCTGACGCTGTTCGCCGGGGGCAACATGCTCCAGGCGGCGTTCACGGGCTTCTGCCCGGCCGCGATGCTGTTCAAGCGTTTGGGCGTACAGCCGGGCAGGGTGTTCCGGTGAGGCGCCATGCTCTGAGCGCGCTGCTGGCGGCGTCGGCGGCGCTGGCATTCGGCGTGCCGGCACAGGCGCAGTCGCTCGATACCGTGGTCGAAGCGACGCTGGCGCGCTCGCCCGACCTTGCCGCAGCGCGCGCACGGACCGATGGCGCCTCGGCAAGAGTCGATCAGGCGCGTGCCGAGCGGATGCCGAGCGCCAGCGTGCAAGGGCAGATCGGTGTCGGACGGATCGATCCGCAGGGATTTTTCGGGCTCAGCGCCGATTCCGTCACGCCGCGTACGCTTCAGTTCGGTACTGAGCTGCCGCTCTACACTGGTGGCCGGGTCGGCGCGGCGATCAGTCAGGCACGCGCGGGCGAAACCGCCGCTCAAGCGACGACGACGATGGCGGCGCTATCGCTGCGGATCGACGTGGTGCGCACCTATGCCGAAGCCGTCGCCGCGCGAGACACCGCCGCCGCCTATGCCCGGATGGAAACCACGCTGACTGAAGCATTACGCCAGGCGCGGCTGAAATATGAGACCGGGGCCGGGACCAGCACCGATATGGCGCTGGCCGAGGCCCGCCTCGCCGAAGCGCAGGCCGCCCGCGCCATGGCAGAGGGTGAGCAGGCGGCGGCGCGCGCGGCGCTGCGGTCCCTGTCGGGAATGGACGTCGTGCTCGATGAACGCCTGCCGGTTCCGCCGCTGCCCGACCTGTCGATGCAGGCGGCAATCGATCGCGCGCGCGCGAACAATCCCGGCATCGCAGCGGCGCGGGCGATGGTGGGTGTGGCGCGCGGCGGCGTGTCCGGGGCGCGGGCCGAGCGGCTGCCTACGCTGGGTGCCTATGCCGAGGCGGCGAGCGTACGCGATCAGTTCTTCCCCGGCTATCGCGCCGATAGCGCGAGTGTCGGCGTGCGCGCGCGCTGGACCCTGTTCGATGGCGGGCGCACCGGGGCGAAGGTCCGTGCGGCCGAGGCTGACCTCGCCGAGCGCAGCGCACAACTCGCCGCTGCCGAGCAAGAGGTCGAGCGGCGGACGGCGGGCGCCTATGCCGCATTGATCGGCGCGGACCGTTCGCTGATCGCGGCACGTGCGCGGCGCGGAGCTTCGGACGCAGCGCTGCGCGGCGTCAGGCTCGAGGTGCAGGCCGGCGCGCTGCCAATGCTCGCCCTGCTCGATGCCGAACGCGACGCGGCGGCGGCAGCAGCGGAGGAAACCCGCGCGCTGGCGCGCAGGCTGGTCCAGTCAGAGGCGCTTGCCGCTCTGCTTGGCGGGAACTGAGGGCGTGTTCGCTTGGTGGATCAGCCGCCGGTCAGTCCGCCGCAATCTCGAGCCGAAAGGGGACCACTGGCAGCCCCGATCGCGCATAGAGGTTGATCGCCGGGCTGCCCTGCCACGCATAGCGAACCATGCTGGCCGGGCGGCCATCGTCGATTACCAGCACCCTTTGGTCACGCACAATCGCGCGCGCAAAGCGGCACGCGCCGTTCGCCTCGCACAGCTCGAACCCGACTGGCTCGACCGCGCCCATCACGGCCAGCCCTTCGGAGGACCGCAGGGTGATTTCGATCCCCTCGCGCGTGCGGGTCGCCCGCACCGGCTGCGGCGCTGGCGGGACGGCTTTGCCATAGGCGACACGCAGCGCTTCCTGCCCCATGCGTTCGCCGACCACGTCCTTGTGCGCGGGGTGGATATCGGTCGCGATGCCGAGGTCGATGGCGACCGCCAGCCCGGTAGTGGGGTCCTCATTGGCAACGACCCGCTGGGCTTCGCGCAATTGCGCCCATGGGGCGTCGATCGGGCGGGGGCTGCGCGGCCCATAGCCGGGCAGCTGGACGATCACGACCGGCAGCGCCGGGTCGGCGAAATGCGCGCGCCAGCTCGTCCGCCATGTGCGCAGCGCGGCGGCATAGCCTGACGCACGGCTGGTGTTCGATTCCCCCTGATACCAGGCAATGCCGCGCAGTCCGGTGCCCGCGAGCGGCCCGATCATGCCGTTCCACGCCATCGCCAGCCCGCGCGGCATGCTCCACGGGATCGCGGGCGGCGCTTCCTTCCACGCGCTGTCGGCGGTGCTGCGACGATAGCGCCACGAACCGGCCAGCGGCTTGCGTGCGCCACCCGGCAGCACCAGCGCGAGTGCATCGGCTGGACCGCTGAACCCGCCGCCGCCCATTTCGTCGATGACGCGGACGGCGATGCTGTTCTCCCCTGCGCGCAGCACGCCCGCCGGGATGCGGTAGCTGCGCTGCTCGGCAGCGACCAGCTGCGCGCCCACAGGCACGCCGTTGATCCACACGCGGTCACGCTCGTCGATCCGGCCGAGCTGGAGCACCACATCCTTGCCTTCGCCGAGTTCCGCAGCGGTGAGCGTGATGCCGGTGCGGAACCACATGATGCCGTCATAGCCGCCAAGCCCGTCGATCCCGGACCGCTCCCATTGACCCGGGACAGCGATCCGGTCCCAGCCGCTGTCGTCAAAGCCCGGCGCGGCCCATGCGGCACCCGCTGATCCGGGGTCGGCCTGCTCCGCCCAGCGGTCGGTCGCAGTCACCGCTGCCGTGAGCGCCCCCGCCGGATCAGCCGCGTAACGGTCAAGCCAGGCCAGCTGTTCGGGCGACGCGCCGGTCGAGCGGAGCGCTGCTGGCGACATCCAGTCCTCGATCGTCGACCCGCCCCAGGCGGCGTGGATCAGGCCGAGCGGCGTCTTGGGATCGTTGCGCAGAATCTCACGCGCCATGTGCCAGCAGGCGGCGGAGAAGCCCCCGAGATTGTCCGGCGCGGCGCGCGACCAGGTGAGTTCGGGCACGATATCGCGGGCCGGCTTTGCCTCGGCGGTGCGCTTCACCTTGAGCAGCCGGATCGGCAGCCCGGCACTCTCGCGCGCGGTGCGGTCGGGGTTGGCGCTGCCCGATACCGGCAGGTCCATGTTCGATTGGCCCGAGCACAGCCAGACATCGCCGGTGACGACATCGTCCAGCTGTAGCGAGCCGCCGCTTGCCGCGCGGATCGTGACCGCCCCACTCTGGCCACTCGGGAGGGCGGGCAGGGTGACCTGCCAGTTGCCCTGCGCGTCGGCGCGCGCGGTTGCGGTGGCGGTGCCAAAGCTGACGCTGACCGCTTCGCCTGGCTGCGCGCCACCGCCCCGGAACTGCGCGGGCTTGCCCTGCTGCAGGACCATATGGCTCGCCAGATGCGGCGCCACGGTGAGCGGTCCGGCGAGCGCCGGGCTGGCGGCGGTGAGCGCGAGTGCGATCAGGGCGGTTCGGATCATCGTCACTCTCATTCGATCAGCGCGGATTGGGGATCAGCCAGCCGGAATCGCTGGCAGGCACTTCGGGCGGCATCAGCCGCGCATCGCGGAAGCCCCAGGCGGCGAGGGTCAGCATCGTGTCGCTCTCGGTCATCGCGCGCGCGCGGCGGCCGGGGTCGGCAAGGTCGATATCCTTGAACGGCCAGCTGTCCAGCTTTGCGCGATAGCCAGCGAGGTAATCGACCCCACGCCGCAGCGGATTGGCCTTCGCATCGCCCTGCCACAGATCGACGCCGACACATTCGCCCAGCATTGCCATCTGGACCCCGGCGCGCAGTGTGAAGGCGGAATAATGCCAGCTACGCGTGCGTGCGGTTTCGGCGGGCAGGGTTCCAACAGCATCGACTTGAGGGCCGAGGCGACGGGCCAGGAAATCCTGCGCCAGCCGTTGGGTCACGCTGTCCATCCGCGCGAAGAGCGCGAACTGGCCGAGCAGCATGTCGTAGTAGACGCCGTGATTGTTCTTGGCCGCGCGCTGCCCCTTGCCATTGGGGCTGGTCGCCAGCCAGGTCGCGAAGTCCGCGAACCAGCCTTCGATCGCGCGCTGATCGGCCGCGCTTATCGCCTTGCTCGGGCCGAGTACGCCGACCGCCTCGATCACCGGGACCAGCCGTGTCGCTTCGATAATGCCCTCCGGACGTCCGGCTGACGCGCCGGGCACCGCCTGCGCATAATCGAGATTGGGGTTCATCCGCGTTTCGGCGGTGACGAACCATGCGCGCAGCAGCTTCGCCGCATGCTCAGCATAACGCGCATCACCGGTGACGTGCCATGCCAGCGCCAGCGTTTCGACATCGCGGCTGAACGCACCGAGCCGCTGCACATCGAACCGCTCACCATTGCGCTCCGGATTCACCTCGCCATCGCGGCGGCGATAGGGTTCGCCATTGGGTTTCGACGCGTCGGGCCACCAATAGGGGCCGATCGACAGATAGTCGCGCTTGTCGCCGCTGCCCGCCGCGCGTGGCTTGTCGGTCACACTGTACGGGCCACGCCGCAAAGCTGCATCCGCTCCGCGGATCAGCCGCTGGCGCAGCGCGGGGTCGCTGGCGGCGGCGGCACGCTGCGCCGCCAGCCATTCGGGCCGCCACAAAAAGGTGCGCTGACCGCTGGCCAGATAGCCGTCCGCCCCCTTGCACTGCGCCAGCACCGGGGCCGCTGCGGCGGGGGCTGCTGCGAGCAACAATCCCGCCAACAGTGCTGCCGCACGCATCAGAACTTCACCGTCACGCTGAGCGCACCCGTGCGCCCGTCATAATCGGCCACGCGGTTGAGGCGCGGGTCGCCTTCATATTCCTCACGCCGCGAATTGGTGATGTTGTAGATTTCCAGCCGCAGCTCGAGCCACTTGCTCGGCTTGAGCGCGCCCGAAAAGTCGAGCTGCCCGCGCGGCCGCACGCGGCTGGCGCTGCCGGTAAAGGTCGACCCGCCCGCCAGTTCGATGTCTGACGCGTGGTTGTACGCCATACGCAGCTGGACTAGGCTGTCCTCATAATAGCCGATGATGTTGTAGGTGTCGTTGGCGACATTGTAGAGCTTGGTGCCATTGGCCCCGCCCGAGCGGACGCGGGTGTAGTTGAACACACCGCCGGTGTTGCGCAGGAAGCCGGGCAGAAAGTCGAAGCGCTGCTGGATCTGGAATTCCAGCCCGTTGACGGTGATCGCGTCGGGATTGTTCACGATCTGATTGATGATGATGCGCTGGTTCGCGGTCTCGATCGGGTTGCCCTGATTGATCCGGCATCGGCCCGACCCGTCGATGAACAGCGGCCCGAAGGTCTGACCCTCGATCGTAAAGCTCTGTCCCGCAGGGCAGAAATTGTTGAGGGTGAGGATGTCGTTGGTCACCCGCTTGTTGAAATAGCCGATCGCGATCACGCTGCCCGGACGGTTATACCACGAGATGCCGAGGTCGAACGCGCGCGAGCTGCGCGGTTGCAGGCCGAACCGGTTGACGTCGATGCGCACCGAGCTGACCGTATCGCCCGCATCGGGATCGACGTCTTCAAGGATACGGGTCGGGGCGGGGCTGAATTCGACCAGATCGAATGCTTCGAAGGTTTCGTAATAGGCTGCGCGCGCCACCAGTTTCGGCGTGATCTCATAGATCAGGTTCGCCGAGGGCAACCACGCGCTATACTTGCCCGTCGCCGGTTCGGGCGGAAGGAAATAGCCCGGCCGGAAATCCGCTTCGGTAAAGCCGAGTGCCGTGTAGAAATCGAGCGCCTGATCGCGCGTGATGCCTGACAGGTTCGAGCGGACATAGCGCATCCCGATATTGCCGCGGACCGGCAGGCCCTTCCACTGCTCCAGATCGAACTTGGTCATCGCGAACAGTTCGAGATTGTCGCGCTCGGAATTGAAATTCTGACCCTGAACGCGATTGAGCGGGAAGCGCTGAACGAAACCGGTCAGCGAGTTGCGCGGGGCGAGCGCGAGGATGTTGGCATAGGTGATCCGGCTGCGCGCGGCGGGGGTCAGTTCGGGGAAGAATGCCGCCAGCTGGGCTGCGGTCGGCGCGAAGGTCACGCCCGGCGGCACCGTGCCGATCACCGGATAGATCGCGGCTTCGATATTGGCGATGTTGAGCGAGTAGAAATTGCCGAACTCCGCCCCCGGTGCGCCGCCGCCGAAGAAGGTGCCGCCGGAGGTGACGGCGTCGTTCAGGCGGAAAATGTTGTTGGTCAGGTTGTTGAGCTGGGTGCCGAGATTGGCGTTTTCCTGCAGCGTCTGGTCCGCCGTCTCACGCTGATAATAGGCGCCGACCTTGACGCTGGTGAACGGGCCGAACTCGACGAAGCGCTCGACCTTGAAGTCGGCGGCGAGCATGTCGCGCTTGACCCGCACGCCATTGCCGCTGGCGGTGAAGACGACGTTCTGCGGCCGGGTCGAGTTGCGCGCCTGAATCGCGTTCCCCGCGCTGACCGTGTAGGTGCCGTTACCGACATCGAGCAGCGCGCCCGGCACCGTCAGATCGAACAGGAAGTCGTTGTAATTGCCAAGCCCGGTGTTGATGATCGCATAGGCGCCATTGCCCGCGTCATCGATGCCATCGCCGTTGAAGTCGGCGCGGCCGGTATTGGGCTGGATGCGCTGTTCATAGAGGAACTCGCGCCGGTCGCCGACCGCCTTTGACCAGGTGCCGACGAAATCGACTGCCCAGTCGTCGTTGCGGAAATTGACCTGCGGGTAAATTGCCCAGCTCTGGTCGATCGAGGGGAAGTTGCGGTTGCCGATCGGGATCGCAAAGTCGCTCGCCGCGATATTGTTGACGACATAGACATTCTCGACCGAACCGTTGGAGCCGCGATCGAA
Source organism: Sphingomonas sp. (assembly GCF_030145815.1). Taxonomy (GTDB): domain Bacteria; phylum Pseudomonadota; class Alphaproteobacteria; order Sphingomonadales; family Sphingomonadaceae; genus Sphingomonas. Next base: position 50,195 of record NZ_JAIXHL010000023.1, on the reverse strand, counting down.
CGTGCCGAGCGGGACCGGGGCCGACAGCGGGGTGACGATGCCGGTTGCGTCCTGCGGGAAGGCGATCAGCAGGTCGAGATTGGCGTCGGACAGGTCGCGGCGGGTGTAGATGCCGTCGACTCGCACTTTGAGCGCGTCGGAAATCTCCCACTCCATGCCCGCGCCGCCGGACAGGCGATAGCCCTGGTTGGTCTGAGAAATCTGGCGCACTTCGGAGGGGAATACGACATCGTTGGGCACGCCGCCGGAGTCGGTCGCGGGGATGGCGAAGGCCGGGTTGGTCAGCGCCAGCTGATTGAGGCGCGCCTGCGTGAAGGAGGTGTAGGAATTGACCCGGATCGTGTCGCGGCGGAAGCTCTGCTTAGCGTAGGAGCCGGTGGCGTAGACCCCGAAGTTCGGCGTGATGCGCTTGACCGCCGAGAGGAAATAGCCGGGATTGGCGTCCTCGGTCGTCTCTTCATATTGCAGCTCGGCCCGGGCGACGAACCCTTGCTTGCGCGACAAGGCGGAGCGCAGCCGCAGGTCGACGTTGGAGGCAAGGCCACCTGCGGGGATTTCGGCGGTGAACGACTTGATGACGTCCGCGCCGCTGAAGATCGCTGCATCAAAAATGCCGAACGGGTTGCCGTTGCCGCGCGTGCCGAAGGTCGGCGTCGCGATGCTCTGCCCCATCACGGTCGTCTTGGTATACTGGCTGGGCAAGCCGCGCACGCTGATCGACGCATCACGCCGATCGGCGGAGCGGTTGATCTGGACGCCGGGAATCCGCTGCAGCGCCTCGCCGAGGTTAAGGTCGGGGGTGCTGCCGATATCGTCTGCGGAAATGCCGTCGAGGATGACGTCGGCCTTGCGACGAATATCTAGCGCGTTTTCGAGCGAGGCGCGGATGCCGGTAACGACGACCTCTTCTTCCGCCTCCGGTTCTGCGGCGGGTGTGGCTTCGGTCTGTGCGTAAGCCGATGGTGCCAATGCAATTGCGAGCCATGCGGTCGAACTGACGGCGGCAAGCCGGGCCGCTCGTGCGAAGTTGGTCATCTGGTCTCTCCCCAATTTTCTATCTGATACCGGTGTCATGCGCTGGCGCAGGAAAAGACCTGCGCCCACCGCCTATTCGTCGATATTTTTGCGGAACGTCTCTGGCAGGAACAGCAACCCGACCACCAGGGTGAGCCCGGCGACGACGATCGGATACCACAGGCCGTAATAGATATCGCCGGTCGCCGCGACCATCGCGAACGCCGTCGTCGGCAGGAACCCGCCGAACCAGCCATTGCCGATATGATAGGGCAGCGACATCGATGTATAGCGGATCTTGGTCGGGAACAGCTCCACCAGCATCGCCGCGATCGGGCCATAGACCATCGTCACCAGCAGCACGAGCCAGGTGAGGATCGCGACGACCAGCGGCTTGTTGATCGCCGCCGGATCGGCCTTCGACGGATAGCCGGCGGTCGTCAGCGCGGCCTTTAGTTCGCCCTGGAACGCTGTGATTGCGGCCTTGCGGTCGGCGCCGGTGACCTTAGCCGGATCGGGCGCGGTGAAGGTTGCGTCACCCACCTTGACCTGCGCAATCGCCCCGACCGGTGCCTCGACCGAGCTGTAGCTGATCGCATTCTTCGCAAGAAACGCCTTGGCGATGTCACAGCTCTTGCTGTCGAACTTGTTGCCCCCGACCGGATCGAACTGCAGCGAGCAATCCGCATCATTGGTTACCACCGTGACCGGCGCAGTCGCCGCAGCCCGCGCCAGCGCCGGGTTCGCCGCCGAAGACAGCGCCTGGAACGCCGGGAAATAGGTCAGCACCGCGAGCGCGCAGCCCGCCATGATGATCGGCTTGCGCCCGACCTTGTCCGACAGCCAGCCGAAGAAGATGAAGAATGGCGTGCCGATGGCGAGCGCGATGGCGATCAGGATGTTGGTGGTCGCGCCATCGACCATCAGCATCTTTTCGAGGAAGAACATCGCGTAGAACTGGCCGGTGTACCAGACCACCGCCTGCCCCGCGACCGCGCCGAGCAGCGCGATCAGCACCAATTTGAGGTTGCCCCATTTGGCGAACGCCTCGGTCAGCGGTGCCTTCGACGTCTTGCCCTCTTCCTTCATCTTCTTGAAGACAGGGCTCTCTTCGAGTTGCATCCGGATCCACAGCGACACGCCGAGCAGGATGATTGAGACCAGGAACGGCACGCGCCAGCCCCATTCCTTGAACGCCTCTTCGCCGACGATGGTGCGGGTGCCGATCACGACGAGCAGCGCCGCGAACAGGCCGAGCGTCGCGGTCGTCTGAATGAAGCTAGTGTACAGGCCGCGCTTGTTGTTCGGCGCATGCTCGGCGACATAGGTCGCCGCACCGCCATATTCGCCGCCGAGCGCAAGACCCTGAATCAACCGCATCAGGATCAGCAGGACCGGCGCCGCAACGCCGATCGTGGCATAGGAGGGCAGCAGGCCGACGACAAAGGTCGCAAAGCCCATCAGGCCCATGGTGACGAGGAAGGTATTCTTGCGCCCGACCAGATCGCCGATCCGCCCGAACACCAGCGCCCCGAACGGCCGCACCGCGAACCCCGCCGCAAAGGCGGCGAGCGCGAAGATAAATCCCGTCGTTTCGTTCACGCCGGAAAAGAATTGCGCCGAGATAATCGTCGCCAGCAGCCCATAGAGGTAGAAGTCATACCATTCGAACACCGTGCCCAACGAGGAGGCGGTGATGACCAGCTTCTCGCTCTGCGTCGCCTTGTGGTGCTTGGGCAGGTCCGGGGCTTGGGTAGCCATGCGCGCTCAACTCTCCTGATCGATCCGCCTTCTATCCCGCACGCGCGGTTCGAGGCGGGATGATCATGGCTGCGGCGCCGCTGAAAGTCATTACGACAATGGTCGTAGATGTATGACATCATGCGCCGACGAATCGTCCAGCGCAGAGGCGCGATCGGACGAGAAATGTGCCGGATTGCGTGACTTGTCGTCCGTTCGGGGTTAGTTGAAGGCGCAGTGGAGGGAAGCAGGCTTGGCGCAATCCGTTCTTATTGCCGACGACCATCCCCTGTTCCGTCAGGCCCTGCGTCTGGCCGTGCAAAATGTCCTGCCCGATGCGATCAACGTGGAGGCGGGTACGCTCGATGCAGCCGTCACCGCTGCCGGGACTGCCGATGCGCTGCGGCTCATTCTTCTCGATCTGAAAATGCCCGGCGCGGTCGGCTATTCTGGCATCGCGCTCCTCCATGCCGAGCGACCGGAGGTGCCGATCCTGGTCGTGTCGAGCTCCGGCCCCGAGGTCGCGGCACAAGCGCGCGCATTCGGCGCGATCGGCTATCTGCACAAGGGCAGCGACTTGGATGCGATCGAGGCGGCGATCGTCACTGCGCTCGACAGTCCGGTTCCTTCGCAGGTCGATGTTCAGGAACAGCCGGTCGATCAGGTGCGCGCGACCGTCGCGAGCTTTACCCCGATGCAGCTCAAGGTGTTGCTGGCGGTGCTCGACGGACAGCTCAACAAACAGATCGCCCACCGCCTCGCCATCAGCGAGGCGACGGTCAAGGTTCACATGACCGCGATCATGCGCAAACTCGACGTGCGGACGCGGACCCAGGCGGCGCTCGTCGCGCGCTCACTCGGGCTTGACCTGCGCGGCTGAGGCGCGTCGCAGAAAGGCTTCGATTGCCGCTGGATTCGCGGGTTTGGCGAGCACATCGACACCGAGCGCAGCCGCCTTGGTGCGGACCTCGGGCGCGGTTTCGGCGGTGAGAAGCAGCGCTGCCAACCCCGCGCGTCGCGTGCGCAGCTGCGCGATGAGGTCAAGCCCGGTCAGCGCGCAGCCCAGCTGATAATCGACCAGCGCAGCATCGATCGGATCGGTCACGGCCAGCGCTTCCGACCCGCTACGAACGCCGATCGCGCGATGCCCGAGCGCTTCGAGCAGAGCGGTGCTGGCGGCGACGATGCGCGGATCGTCGTCGACGACCAGGACGCGGAGCGGGCGCGGCGGCGCGTCAGCGACAGCGATTGGTGGCGGGGGGGCCGGAACATCTTCATGGACCGGCAGCGAGAGGCTGAAGCAACTGCCATGACCGGGGCGGGAGCGAACATCGAGCTGTCCGCCGATCAGCGGCACGATCCGGCGCACCAGCGCCAGCCCCAGCCCCAGACCTTCGGTTTCGATGGTGCCGAGCCGCCTGAACTCGGCAAAGATGTGCGACAGCTGCGACGGCGCGATCCCAACGCCGCTATCGACGATATCGATGCGCCAGAACGCGCCGCGCCGGCGCACGCCGATCAGCACGCCGCCGCTGACCGTGTAGCGCAGCGCGTTGCTCAGGATATTCTGCAGCACCGACCGCAACAGTCCCGCGTCGCACCGCACGGTGCCGCGCGGATTGACGAGGCGCAGCGCCAGCCCCTTGTCCGCCGCCATCGGGCGAAAGCTGTCGGCAAGCTCGGTCAGAAACGGGCCGAGCGCGATCGGCACCGGGTCAGGCGTCACGCCGCCCGCATCGAACTTGCTGATGTCGAGCAGCGACCGCAACAAATCCTCGGCGGCGAGCAGCGCCTGGTCGACCTGATTCAACAGACCGGCTTGTCCGGCCGCTGCGTCGCGCGACAAGGCGCTGGTGAACAGTCGGGCGGCGTGGAGCGGCTGCAGCAGATCGTGGCTTGCCGCGGCCAGAAACCGCGTCTTGTCGCGATCCGCCTCGGCCAGCCGAGCATTGGCATCGCGCAGCTCGCTGGTGCGCTGTTCGACCCGGCGTTCCAGCTCGTTCAGCGTGGTGCGCAGCGCGGCGCGCATCCGCGCCTCTTCGCTGATGTCGGTGAACGACATGACATAGCCGCCGCCGGGCATGGGCCCGCCGACGGTCTTGATCGTCTTGCCATCGTGGCGCAGCCGTTCGAACTGGTGCGGCTGCCCGTTGCGCAGATGCGCGAGCCGCTTGCGCACATGCATCTCGATGTCGCCATCGCCAAAATCGCCATGCCGCGCGTTGTGCCGGATCAGGTCCGCGACCGGCGCGCCGACATAGACCATGCCCGGCGGGTAATCGAACAGGTCGAGATAGCGGCTGTTCCACGCGACCAGGTTCAGCTCGGCATCGACGACGCTGATCCCCGCCTCGACATTTTCAAAGGTCGACGCCAGCAATTTACGCGAGAATTGCAGGCTCGCCCCGCCTTCGTCGAGCATGCGCGCGACATCGTGTGCGCTCAGCTTTCCGCCCGCCAGCGCCGAAGCGACCAGCGCGCGGGCCGATGACGACCCCACGACCTGCGCGATCAGGCCGCGTGCCCGCCGCGCCGAGCGGCGATCGACGGCAGCCGCCGGATCGACGTCGCTGAACGCCCGCTCGGCTTGTTCACGCCCGACGAAACTGCCGGCCAGCTGGATCAGGTCGCGCTGATTGCTGATCAGCCGCTCGCCGCCGAACATGCGCGGGAACTGCGGCCGATTGAGTCCGCGCGCCGCAATCACGCCGAAGACGAGCAGATTGGCGCCGACACTCCAGACCACCCCATGGGTCAGCGGCGTAGCGGAGCCGATGCCGAGCAGATTGGTCGGATCGGCCGGCCCGCCCCGCAACACCGCCATCACGCCGTCGGGCAGCACCGGGGGCAGTGCCAGCGTGTAGAGCCAGACGATCAGACCGGTCGTCAGGCTCGCCCGCGCCGCAAGCGCGTCGCGGCCCTTGCCGGTCGCGGCGAGGATGAAATGGGGCACGAACTGCGCCATCGCGGCAAAGGCGATCAGGCCGATCGACGCCAGCGAATCCTGCGACGACACCAGCAACGCCCATGCGAGGCCGAGCAGCATGATGCCGAGGATGGTGGCGCGCCGCAGCATCAGCATCCGCTGGCCCATCGCACCTGATGTGTTGGCGCTGGACAACATGCGCCGGCGCACCATTGTCGGGAACAGCAGGTCGTTCGACACCATCGTCGCCAGCGCCGTCGAATCGACGATCGCCATTGATGCTGCGGCGCTGACTCCGCCGAGCAGTGCCGCCGCCAGCACCAGGCTGTGTCCCTGCGCCGCGGGCAGCTCCAGCACATAGACATCGGGGGACACACTCGGGTCGAGCAGCATCGTGCCGGCCAGCGCGATCGGCAGGATGACGACCGCCATCACGCCGAGATATCCGGCAAGGCCAAAGCGTGCGCGCACCAGATCGTCGGGATGCCGTGCCTCGACCAGCCCCATATAGAATTGCCGGGGGAGCACGAGGATTGCGGGCATGGCGATCAGAAAGATAATCGCGACTTCCAGTGACATGCGGTCGGCGCGGAAACTCTGCTGAAACCGCTCGATCCCGGCCTGCATCGCGGTGGCATCGGCGTGGGCGATCACGATGATGGCGATGCCAGCGACGAGCAGCAGCGCCAGTAGCTTGATCGCGGATTCGAGCGCGATGGCATAGACCAGCCCTTCGCTGCGCCCGGCCAGCTCGAACCGACGCGCGCCGAACAAGGCTGCGAACACCGCGAGCAGGGGGGCGGCGACGAGCATCGCGGGCAGGCTGACATCCGCGCCGGATACGATCGACAGCGCCGCGCCGATCGAGCGGAGCTGCAGCGCGATATAGGGGATGGTGCCGAGCAGCGCGATCAGCGTCACCAGCCGCGCGACGACGATGTCATGGCCAAAGCGCGCGGCGATGAAGTCGGACACGGTGGTCGCGCGTTCCTCGGCCACGGCTTCGGCCAGCCGACGCAGGAAGCGCGGGGCGGCCAGCAACAGGATGATCGGCGCGGCATAGATGGGCAGATAGCTCCACCCGTCGCGCACCGCGCTGCCGACCGCGCCATAAAAGGTCCAGCTGGTGCAATAGACGCCCAGCGCCAGCGTATAGGCCCGGCGGCGCAGGCGCGCATCGGCATGCTCCGCCGCGTTACGCTCGACGATCGCGGCAACCGCGAACATCACCACGATCAGCGCCAGAGCGACCAGAGACGCGACATGGAGGCTCATGCGGTCCTGCATAGCATGATCCGCCCGGCGCTGGGCAAGCCCGTCACATGGCGTTGCAGATCAGGGTTGCGCGTTGCTCCGCAGCGCGTCGCCCAATGCGGCGAGCTTGCGGTTGAGGCCTTGCAACTCCTCCGGCTGCATTCCGGTCGCCTCCAGCATCGCCGCCGGAATGCAACCGATCGCGTCGTCGATCAGCGTGGAGCCGGCATCGGTCAGCGCGAGGCGGACGACTCGCTCATCCTGCTTGTCTCGCGTCCGGGTCACCAGCCCCGCCGCTTCGAGTCGCTTGATCAGCGGCGTCAGCGTGTTCGATTCCAGATGCAGCTGCGCCCCCAGCGCGCTCACCGTCTGCCCGCTGCGGCCACGCAACGCCACCAGGGCGAGATATTGCGGGTAGGTGATGCCGAAGCGATCGAGCAGCGGCTTGTACACGCGGTTGAACGCCAGCCCGGTCGCATAGACCGAAAAGCACAGGAACTGGTCGAGGGGGTCGCCGTCGCGGGCGGCAGGGGGCGTGTCAGTCATGCCGAGAATATAAATCGTGCACGATTTAATCGCAAGGGTTGACAGCGCGACGCGCTCAGCTATGTAGATCGCACACGATCTAATCGTGCCCGATATAGAAAGGACCATTGATCATGCGCACCATGCCTCGCCTCGCTGCTCTCGCTTCCACCGCACTGCTGGCCCTGTCGGCTGCCCCCGCTTCGGCGCAGACGCTCGAACCGTCGGCCAAGGCGTTCGCCGCTGCCGCCGCTGCCGGAAAGCCGATCTACGAACTTCCCTATGCCGACGCCCGCGCCGTCCTGGCGAGCGTGCAGGCCGACAAGGTTGCCGCCTCCGCCGCGACCAACACGCAGGATCTGGTGTGGAAGATTGGCCCGACCGGCCAGGTCCGCGTGCGCATCGTCCGCCCCGCCGATGCGAAGGGCGCGCTGCCCGCGGTTCTTTACTATCATGGCGGTGGTTGGGTGATGGGCGACCGCAATACCCACGATCACCTGATCCGCGAACTGGCGGTGCAGGCACGCGCCGCGGTGGTGTTCGTCGAGTATGACAATGCCCCGGAGGTTCGTTACCCGATCAACAACGAACAGGCCTATGCCGCGCTCGACCATGTCGCCACGCATGGCGCGTCGCTCGGGATCGATCCGTCGCGGCTGGCGGTGGCGGGGGACAGCGCCGGTGGCAACATGGCGATTGCGGTCACGATGATGGCAAAGGATCGCGCGGGGCCAAAGATCGCGCACCAGCTGCTCTTCTATCCGGTGACCGACGATGTGTCGGACAATGCCTCGTATCGCGCATTCGGCAACGGACCGTTCCTGACGCGTCGCGCGATGGATTACTTCCTGGAGGCAAACTACCCCGCCGACCGGCGCACGGATGTACTGGCCTTCCCGCTGCGCGCCTCGCTCGACCAGCTGAGGGGACTGCCCGTCGCCACGGTGATCGTCGCCGAAAACGACCTGCTGCGCGATGAGGGCGAGGCCTATGGCCGCCGTCTGATCGAAGCCGGCGTGCCGGTCGCGGTGACCCGGTACAACGGCACGATCCACGATTTCGTGATGCTCAATGCACTGGCGGGCAGCGAACCGGCGCGCGCCGCCATCGCCCAGGGCGCCGCCCGTCTGCGCAGCAGCTTTGGCAACTGATTTCCACCCCAACGAAAGGACGATGACAATGACGAAGATCCTCTACTCCACCCGCGCCACCGCAACCGGCGGCCGCGATGGCACGGCGCGCACCGACGACGGCACCTTTGAAGTGGCACTCGCCACACCGAAGGAGCTGGGCGGCAATGGCGCGGGCAATAACCCGGAGCAGCTGTTCGCCGCCGGCTATGCCGCCTGCTTCCTGAGCGCGATGAAGTTCGTGGGCACTCAGGGCAAGCACGTCCGCCTGCCCGCCGATGCCAGCGTCAGCGCAACAGTCGGCATCGGCCCGCGCGCGGACAAGGGCTTTGGTCTGACCGTCACCCTCGATATCGCGCTGCCCGGTTTGAACCGGGACGAGGCCGAAGCACTGGTGGCCGAAGCCGACACCGTCTGCCCCTATTCCCACGCAGTGCGCGGGAACATCGCGGTCAGCCTGGTGATCGCCCAGGGCGCCTGACCCCGCGACGGTGACCCGGACGGTATCGTTACCGTCCGGGTCGTTACGCTTTCGGCGCTATCCATTGCGCCGCGCGTACCGAAACGCCTTCCCGTCGCTTCTGAAGCTTTGTAGCGTAACGGCTTAGGGAGGCGCGCATGGGTATTTTCGATTTTCTGTCCAAGCAGTTCGTCGATGTCATCGACTGGGTGGACGAGCCAGGCGTTCTCGCCATCCGCTACCCGATGCAGGACCGCGAGATCCAGAATGGCGCGCAGCTGACTGTGCGCAGCGGGCAGACCGCGATGTTCTATAATGAAGGGGTGCTGGCCGACGCCTTTCTGCCTGGGCTGCACACGCTCGAAACCGCCAACCTCCCGGTCCTCACCTCGCTGCTGCACTGGGACAAGGGCTTTTCCGCGCCATTCAAGTCCGACGTCTATTTCTTTTCGCAGAAGGAGCAGACCGGCCTCAAATGGGGGACGCAGCAGCCGATCACGGTGCGCGACAAGGAATTCGGCCCGCTGCGTGTGCGCGCGTTCGGCAGCTACAGCTTCCGGGTCGAAGATGTCGCCGTGTTCGCGGTCAAGATGATGGGCTCGCTCGACAAGCTCACCACCACCGACCTGGAGCCACAGCTGCGCGCGGCGATCGCGACCGCGCTTGCGACCGGCCTTGGCGGGGGTGAAATCGCGTTTCTTGACCTTGCCGCCAATCAGGCTGCGCTGTCTGAACAATTGCGCGCAGCGGTCGAACCAGCGTTCGCGCAATGGGGTCTGACCTGCACCAGCTTCTTCGTCGAAAGCCTGTCGCTGCCCGAAGACGTCCAGGCAATGCTCGACAAGTCGAGTTCGATGCGCGTCGTCGGCGACCTTGACCGCTTCGTGCGGTTTCAGAGTGCGCAGGCGATCGAAACGGCGGCCGGCCAGTCGGGCGGCGTCGCCGGCGCCGGGGCGGGCGCAGCGGCCGGCTTTGCGATCGGGCAGCAGATGGCGGCGGGGATGACCGGCGCTCCAACTGCTGCCGCACCAGGCGGCGGTGAGGATGCGTTTGCGCAGATCGAGAAGCTGCACAAATTGCTGACCATCGGCGCGATCAGCCAGACCGAGTTCGACACCAAGAAGGCCGAACTGCTCGGACGCATCCGCTAAACGCGATGGGCTTGACGATCGCCTGTCCCAATTGCGGCGCCGACGCCGTGTTCCGCTCGGCGGCACTGCCGTGCCGCATCTGCGATTATTGCCAGACGATGCTGGTGCGCAGCGATGACGGCGTGCGCGCGGTGGGGGAGGCGGCGGTGCTGCCGTTCGACGTCAGTCCGGTGACGATCGGCATGCGCGGCCTGGCGGACGGCATCGGCTTTCAGGTGATCGGTCGCGTCCGCTGGGCATGGACCGATGGCGCGTGGAACGAATGGCTGATGCTGCTCGACGATGGTGGCCATGGCTGGCTGGGCGAGGCGATGGGGCAGTTCATGCTGCTGCGCGAGGCGCCGCTTAAGACTGCCCGCGCAAAGGTGCTGCGCGACGTAATCGGCGGAGGCGAGGCGGTGCCCGGAACCACCGCCGAGATTGGCGGGGTCAAGATGCACGTCGCCGATGCGCGCGACGTGCTTTGCATCGCGGCGGAGGGCGAGCTGCCCTTCACCGCGCCGCCTGGCTGGCGGGTGTACAGCGTCGACCTGAAAGGGCCGGGCGGCGAGTGCGTGTCATTGCAGCGTGATGGCGCGAGCGCGACCTTCTATACCGGACGCTATGTGACGCTGGCCGAGCTGGCCCCGCGCGGGCTGCGCCGGTTCGATGGATGGAGCCTGCCCGACTATGCCGGCTGAGCCCAACACCATCGCCCCGCCGCCTGCACCGGCGGTGCGCGCGCTGAGCTGCCCCGCATGTGGGTCGGCGGTGACGCTGCGCGCGGCGGGCTATTCGGTTACGGCGGGCTGTCCATCGTGCGGGAGCATCCTCGACGTCGCCGATCCGCTGGTGAAGCTGGTCACGCGCTATGCCGAAATGACGCGCGCGCTCGATATTCCGCTCGGCACGCGCGGCACGCTTGACGGCATCGAGTGGGAGGCGATCGGCTGGCTCGCGCGGTCTATGAACGGATCCTATCCGTGGGAAGAATATCTGCTGTTCAACCCGTATCACGGCTATCGCTGGCTGATCTTCGACGGCCAGAGCTGGAGCCTGGGCGAACAGCTCACCGCGACGCCGAATTTCGTGACCTATGACACGCTGAGCGCCGGGGGCCGCCATTTTCGCCGCTTCTTTAAGGAGCGTGAGGCGCGGGTCGATGGCGTGCTCGGCGAATTCTATTGGCGCGTCGCGATCGGGGAACAGGTGATCACCTCCGAATGGGCTGCGCCCGGCTGGACGCTGTCGCGCGAGGCGAACGCGAAGGAAGTGAGCTGGTCGGTCGCCCGGCTGCTCGCCCCGCGCGAGATCGAGGACGCCTTCGGAGTGGAGGCGGAGCGCCATCCCTGGCCGCCTCCGCCGCACATGGTGTCGCCGCATGCCGGCTGGCTGTCGACCTGCGTCAAGCTGGGGTTGGCCGCGATGGCGTTTCTGGTCGTCGTGTCGATCTTCATGGGCGGTGGGCGCTGGAGCGATATCGGCACGCTGCCCATCGCGCGCGACGGCAGCGCCCAGTCGGTGACGGTCGGATCGGTGACGTTCGACCAGCCCTGGCAGCGGGTAGAGCTGCGTGCACGCGTCCCCCGGCTCGAAAATGGCTGGGTCGATCTCGATTACGCGCTGGTCGATCGCACCACCCAACGCGTCTATGAAGCCTATGGCGTCGCCGAACGCTATTCGGGCCGGGATGATGAAGGCGACTGGAGCGAAGGATCGCGCGAATCCGAAATCTCGATCGCGAGCGTGCCGCGCGGCACCTATGATCTGGTGATCGACTATCGCGGCAATCGCTGGATTGCGAACAATCCCGGCGGCTGGGGCCAGGCTGACTGGCTTGCGACCAGTGACGCGCCCGAAGTGGTGGTCGAGGTACGGCGCGGCGGGGTGTTCTTCTCCAACCTCCTCCTCGCGCTGGCCCTGATCGCGATTCCCCTGCTCTGGGGCCTTGCCCGCCATGTCCGGTTCGAACAGGCACGGCAGGCAGAGAGCGATTACGACCCGATCGGGGTCGCCGCCCTGTTCAAGGAAAGCGAATGACCCGCGGCAGCTTCTTCTTCGGCCTGTGGTGCCTGTGCGTCGCGGCGCTGTTCATCGTCACCGCCATCTTCGGCTATTCGCCCTTCGCGCAGGGCGGGCGCAGCGCCGCGCGCGCCGGCGCTTATGGCCCCACCCATAAATAGGAGACGCTCATGGTCACCACCCTTCCCGCATTTCTCGCCACCATCCTCTATGCCGCCGTGGGCATCGTCGTCTTCGTCGTCGGTTTCGTGATCCTCGACGTGCTCACGCCGGGCAAGTTGTGGGACGAGATCGAGAAGAAGCAGAATGTCGCGGTCGCGATCTTTGCCGGCGCGGTCGCGATCGGGCTGGCGATTATCGTCGCCGCCGCCATTCATGGCTGAGGGCGATCCGTCACCCCAGTTGCGCAAGCCCACGGCGCCCGGCGCGGCGCTGCTCGCATCGGCTTTCGTGGTCGCGACCTGTGGCCTAGTCTACGAGCTGCTGGCGAGCACGCTGGCGAGCTATCTGCTCGGCGACAGCGTCACGCAATTTTCGACCGTCATCGGCAGCTATCTGTTTGCGATGGGGATCGGCAGCTGGTGCTCGCGCTATGTGAAGCGTGACGAACTGCGCCTGTTCGTGCGGGTCGAACTGCTGATCGCGATCCTCGGCGGCTTTTCCGCGGCGGCCTTGTTTCTGCTGTTCCCGCTGGTCGATCATTTCCGCGTTGCGCTGTACAGCATCGTGCTGGCGATCGGCTTTCTCGTCGGGCTCGAAATCCCGCTGCTGATCCGCATCCTGCGCGGCTATGATTTCCGGGAGGTCGTGTCGAACGTCCTGACCTTTGACTATGTCGGCGCGCTCGCGGCGTCTTTGCTGTTCCCGCTCGTGCTGATGCCGCATCTCGGCATGATCCGCACCGGCTTCCTGTTCGGATTTGCCAATGCCGCCGTCGCGCTGGCGCTGCTGCTGACGCTCCCGCGCGCGGCGCGGCTGGGGCTGGAAAAGGCGGTGGCAGTTGTGATCCTGATCGCGCTCGCCGCCGGGTTCGCGGGCGCGGAGCGGCTGCAGAAATGGGCCGAGGTTGCGAGCTATGCCGAGCCCGTCATCTACGCCGAATCGAGCCGGTTCCAGCGCATCGTCCTCACCCGCCGCGACGACGATCTGCGCCTCTATCTCAACGGCAATCTGCAATTCTCGTCGCGCGACGAATATCGCTATCACGAGGCGCTGGTGCATCCGGCGATGGGGCGGGTGGCCAGCCCGCGCAACGTGCTGATCCTGGGCGGCGGCGACGGGCTCGCGGCACGGGAGGTGCTGCGCTACCCCTCGGTCGAACGCGTGACCCTGGTCGATCTCGACCCGGCGATGACCAAGCTCTTCGCACGGAGCGGCTTTCTCACGCGGCTGAACGGCGGCGCGCTGACCGACAAGCGCCTGACCGTGGTCAATGCCGATGGCTTCCGCTGGGTGCGTGAGGCCACGGGGCGTTACGACGCGGTGATCGTCGACTTTCCCGACCCGGTCGATTTCTCGGTGGGCAAGCTCTACACCGAAACCTTCTACCGCAGCCTTGTCCGTCTGCTCGCCCCCGGCGCGATGGTCGCGGTGCAGAGCACATCGCCACTGGTCGCGCCACAAGCCTATTGGACGGTCGCCGCGACGATGGAGGCGGCGGGGCTGACCACGCGGCCCTACCATGCCTATGTGCCGAGTTTCGGTGAATGGGGCTTCATCCTCGCATCGGCGGGCACGATTCCTGCTGACGGCCGCTTTCCGCGCGGGCGGTTCCTGACCCCGGCGGTCGAGCGCCAGCTCTTCGCGTTTCCGCCCGACATGGCGCGGCGTCCGGCCGAGGTGAACCGGCTCGACAACCAAATCCTGGTGCGCGAGTTCGGCAAGGCTTGGGCACGCTATGAGAGCTGATCGCCGCACCCTGCTCGGTGCAGGCGCGGTGGCGGCCTGTGCAGCGGGTGGCGCGTTCGCCCTGACCCGCGCTGCGCCGCTGCCGCCGGGCGGCCTCGACGGCGCGGACATGGCGCGCGGCCACCGGTTGCGCGACGGCGGCTTTCCTTCGCCTGCGCGCGAGGAGCAGGTCGATCTGCTGATCGCGGGCGGCGGCGTTGCCGGGCTGGCCGCCGGATGGCGGCTGATGGATGCCGGCTTCGACCAGTTCATGCTCGTCGAGCTTGAGGATCAGGTCGGCGGCAACGCCCGCGCCGGTCGCAATGCGGTCTCCGCCTATCCGCTCGGCGCGCATTACCTGCCGGTCCCCAATCGTGAGGCGGGCGCGCTGCGCAGCATGTTGCGCGAGTTCGGCATGATCACCGGCGAGCGTGACGGCGTGCCGGTCTATGACCCCGCCCAACTCTGCGCCGACCTGCAGGAACGGATCTTCTGGCAGGGCCGCTGGCATGAAGGGCTGATCCCCCGCACCGGCCTGTCGCCGCAGGACGAAGCCGATGTGCGCGCGTTCGAGGATGCGATGGCGGCGTTCTCGCGCCAGATTGGCCGCGACGGCAAACCCGCCTTTGCGGTGCCGATGGCCTATAGCTCGACCGATCCCGATCTACGCGCGCTCGACACGCAGAGCTTCGCCGCGTGGCTCGACGCGCGCGGCTGGCGCTCGCCGGTGCTGCGCGGTCATGTCCGCTATGCGATGCGCGACGATTACGGGACCGAGCCAGGCGAAGTTTCCGCCTGGGCCGGCATCCATTATTTTGCGAGCCGCCGCGGTTGGGCCGCCGACGGCGCTGGTGGCAATGAACTGACCTGGCCCGAGGGCAATGCCCGGTTGACCCAGGCGATGGCACGGCGCTGTGGGAATCGCATCCGGCCCGGCATGATCGTCCACCGCGTCGCGCGGCGCGGGGAGGGGGTTGAGGCCGATTGTTTCGACGCGGCAGCGGGGGAGACGATCCGCTTTCACAGCCGCGCCGCGATCCTCGCCATGCCGCACTTCGTCGCGGCGCGCATCTGTCGCGATGTCGCGCCCGACCCTGACCTGAGCTACGCACCTTGGCTGGTCGCCAATGTCACGGTCGATCGGCTGCCCACGGGACGCGGAGTGCCGCTCGCCTGGGACAATGTTTCGGCGAGCAGCCAGTCGCTCGGCTATGTCGTGGCGACGCATCAGGGGCCGGCCGCAATTCCGGGCGCGACCGTCCTCACCTGGTATCTCCCGCTCTCGGACATGGCTCCGGCGGCGGCACGGCGGTTGCTGGTCGAGCGCCCGGCGGAGGATTGGAAGCGCATCGTGCGCGATGACCTGCTCGCCACCAACCCTGAGCTGGACGGCGCGATCCAGCGCATCGACCTGTGGCGCTGGGGACATGCGATGGCGCGACCGACGCCGGGCTTTCTGCGCCGTGCCGGGGGCAGCGACGCCGCGCCGATCTGGTCCGCGCATAGCGATCTCAGCGGCCTCTCGCTATTCGAAGAGGCGCATTATCACGGCGTGCGCGCGGCGGAGGCGGCGATGACGCACCTCGCGCACCGCCATGCGAGCCTGTTATGACTGGCATGCAACCCGGCGAGGGCTGGCACCTCATCGCGGACCTGACCGACGGCGCGCAGCTCGACGATGCCGACCGCATCGGAGGCATCCTGACCGACGCGGCGGCGGCCGCTGGGGCGACCCTGCTCGAACTGCGGCTGCACAAGTTCGGCGCAGGCTTTGGTGTCACGGGCGTCGCGCTGCTCGCCGAATCGCACATCTCGATCCACACCTGGCCCGAATATGGCACCGCCTGTGTCGACATCTTCATGTGCGGCCGCACCAACGACCTCGACGCCGCGCTCGCCGTGATCGTCGCCGGACTGACGGCACGGGTCGGGCATCAGGCGATCCATCGGCGCGTGTTCGGGGCGATGGCGGCTGCGGGCAGCAGGGACCGAGCTGGCGCGTAACGGCGCCGTGTTCGGTTCAGCGCGTCTTGAGGTTGATCAGTTGCCGCGTCGCGACCTCCACCGCGCGTTGATAGCCAAGATGCGACCCTTCACTCACTGCGCGCTCTAGAATTTTCCGCGCATTGCGACCGTCTCCGCGCAGCCGATAGACTTGGCCCGTCACCACCCGCAGCCAGATCCGGCGCAAAGTCATCCCATATTGGGCGGCCTTGGCGGCGGCTCGGGAAATGTCGCGCGAAGCTGCTTCGATGTCCCCGAACTTCAGATGGACCTGCCCTCGAGCGGCCAGCGCCTCGACGGTCACGCGATGCATTTCCAGCGACAAGCCATAGTCGATCGCTTCGCCGAGCGTTGCCAGCACCTCAGCGGCGTTGTTCGGGTCGGCAAAAAACTGATTATGCGCCTTGGCGATCCGCAGCCGGTAGAGGATGTCCGTATGCCGCCCGCCTGTGGCAGCGGCGATCCCGCGTTGTAGCGCCGCAGCAGCATCAATCTCGCGCCCCGGAATCTGCCGGAGCAAGGCGCCGCGATGATGCTCGAACATGGCGATCGCCCGTTGCTGACGCATTGCGCTAAACGCGGAAATCGCCTTTTCATAGAGGGACTCCGCCTCTTCCAGCATCCCGAACAGGTGACTGCAAAGACCGATATAGCCATCGCAAAGTGCCGCGATCAGCTGGCCTTCGTTGGTGTTTGTCCCGATGGCATCGGCGTCCCGGTCGAGATGCTGGCGAAGCATTTCAAGCTCCCTGCGGGCATCGGCGATCCGGCCACGCTCGATCCACAAAAAGGCGCGATTGATCGTCAGACGTGCCCGATTGGGGTGATACCGATCGCCCTCGATCTTCCGGTTGGCGTCGAACGCCAGCTCGAACGTCGTGGCGGCGGTGTAAAGGTCGCCCTGCGCCATTGCGAGCATGGCGCGTTCGTTGAGCAGCCAGACGATCTCGCCGTCGAAAAACGGGTGGACACGTTCGTCGGCCTTGTCGGATTGCGGCGCGGGTTCCTGGAAACCGAGCAGCGAGCGCAAACCGGTGACCCTGAGCGTATTGCCATCGGCGTGCGCAATCTTCTCCCGGAACCCCTTGATGGCGTCCGGCTCCCGGCGGCGCCATGGTTCTGGAATGCCGTCACCTGTGGACAGCAGAGCAATATTCCGATCAAGCTCCAGCTTTTGAAGCGCTCCGTCCCCTGCGTCATCCTCTACCGTCACGATCCCCGATACGTGATCGAGCGCATTCTTTAGTTGGTCAAACGGCGTCGAACCTTCCGCTTCCAATTTCTGCGCTTCGACGGTCAGATTGAGCAGCGTCCGGATCCGCTGCTTGTGTTCGCTGATTGCGCTGACCTCGCCAGGCGCGCGATTGCGATCTCCCAGATCAAGACCGAACAGGTTCACCGCGGAATAATAGCCGCGAATGACGCCTCCGGCCGCGCGGAGCCCCATAACGGGGAGGGGGCTGACGAAGCTGAGCCGCCGTCGCATGGTCCGGAGCGCCTCGAGATAGTGCAGCGAGAGGTCGTGCTTATAGTCCTCGGTCAGGTCCTTGCGGGCATCACGAAAGGCGGATCGCAAATTAAGGGTGCTGCCATCGTACATTTTGATGGAGAGATGGGTCTCCTTCCATGAATGCATCAGATAATCGATCAGGTCTTCGAGTTCGCCGGTAACCCGGGGTTCGGGCACCGAGGCATCGTCGGGCTGCACGGCGTACAGCGACAGACTGTAGCTGTCGGACAGGACGCCGGCATTGTTCGGCACGCCGAACCGGTCCTTGAGCACCTTCGCGGTCAATCGGTGTACGACGAGCCGATATCCGTGCTTGATCGCCCAATCGGCGAGGGCTTCGCATGATTGCCAATTCTTCGGCTTCGCATCCGTCCATTCGGGCGGGAGGCTAGCAAGAGAGGTCGGATCGATTGGGCCAAATGGCTCGACCAGGCTGACAAGGCCGAGCTGCATGGCGCGCGCCAGCGCATCGCGGATTGCTCCGGCCTCGTCCCGCGCGATTTCCTGTGCCGATCGATCTTCCGATGCATTCCGCTTGCGAAACATCTCGCGCAAGCGAGTCCGGATCGATGGCACTGACGGGAGAATATCGGCCTCGAAGGGGAGGCCGATGAACGCGCACACCTTCACAATCTCGATGGCCAGCTGGTCGTCGGCGTTGCAACCGGGAAGGCGCGCCCGGCCGGCTTCGAGGGTTGCGAGCCACTCACCGATCAAGCGATCTGCCTCGCGCGCGCCGTGCGCCATCTTGAGGCGAGTGTTGCGATCGGCTTCGTTGAAATGCGGTCGGTGCGCTTGGGCGGCGATCTCGTCCAGCTTCGCCCTTAATCCGAAGCCATTGCGTAAACCCTCCGCCTGGTCCGGCTTGATCAGCCAAAGCTTGGCCGGCCGTGTTTGCGGGCGTTGGCTTCCGGGCCGCAGTGCCTGCGGTTCCGGATGCAGCGCGTTAAGTCGACCGCTGAAAAAGTTCAGGCAGCGCAGCTCACCCGTGACCAGCAGGGAGATGTTTCGTTCGGGATCGAGCAACTGATCGAGCAGCCATTCGAACTCGACCGACATCGGCATGCCATCGGTTCCGAACAGGCGATCGACGCCGCCCAGAACGATGAGCGGAGGGGTTGTCTTCGGAACGGTTCGGTTCGCCAAAATCCGCTGGCGGCGCGATAGGGCATCGCCCGACTGGTCCGCCGATGGCGATCCCAGAAACTGGTCGATGATTGACACGATTGAGTCAATTTCCTGACCATAGCAGCAGTTGATGAACAGCCGCCGCGGCTCGTGTTCCGATACAGCGCCGCCGTCCGAGGCCGCGCCGAGTTGTTCTGTGACAAGCTGGGCGAGCAGCCTGCCTTTACCAATTCCGCGCGGACCAAGAATGATGGTTCGCTCGCAACTCGTACTTGGCGGAAGCAGGGCGCCCAAGCGATTGATAACGGTGAAATTGGGCGCATTGTCGCCGGCCAGATTCGGTGCTCGTTGGGCAATATAGCGCGACTGCTCGTTCTCGGATTTCAAAGCCTTCGGCAGCGCAAGCGTCGGAATCTGGCTGATATGGCGGGTAATGAGTTTGCTGTCGTGCGCTGCGGACGATTGGCGCGCGACGATCGCCGTTGCGCGCTCCCGATAATGTTCGACCGCTTCGTGACCGATCTGGCGCAATTCATGCCGGAGTGCAGCGGAAATCAGCTTTTGTGCCAGCATGTTCAGATAGTCGGCGATGAGCTTGTCGGCACCATTATATTCATGGCTCTGACGATTGACGGGGCCGAACTGGATTAGCCAAGATGCGATTTTACGATCATAATCCAGGTCATGTAAGAGGCGGAATCTGCGGCGAATTACTGAGTATATGTGTTCAATTCCCCGATGCGGATCCTGAGGATCACCGGAAAATGCGACTTTGCTGAAGTCCGTTTTGCTCGTCCTGAATTCATATGGCGGATCATCGATTTTCGTCCCGTCGGTCGCCTTCCGCTCCGCCAGGTCATATTTCCAGGCAATATAGTCCACCAGCATCAGGTGATCGCGCAATGTGTAGGCTGCACCACGCCGTGCATGCCCGGTATAGACGACGCGAACGCCCAATTTGGTCGCCAATTGCGTCTGGTCGAGCACAAGTTCGCGCTGCGGCTTGATCGCCTCGCGCAGCACGATTGACGGCGCGGCGCGCAGCAAATCGGGGTTGCTGACATTGGCGCGCAGCACGCGGTTCAGATCGGCCTCTGTCAGCCCGGATCCGACGAACAGGATCGGGTTACCGACGATCAGCGTGTCATAGGCATGATCGAATGCTGCCCGTGCCAAACCCTCTGATCGGTACAGCCGGTTATATTCGCTATCTGCCGCGATCATCGTTTCGGGGCGGTCGACGCGACCGTGCAGGTGGTAGATATGGACCGAGTTATCGACCCCGCCCAGTGCAAAGTCGAACAGCGGCGCCACGTGCAGCCCGTCGTTGACATCGCTACGGATCACCCGCCCGTCGCGATGCTGGCAGGTGACGGCGTGATCGTCGTCCGAAATTTCGATATTGTGCCGTTTGAGGCTTTCGGGGGTCAGCGGGGCTTCGTCGCGCGCGACCATATGCTGGTCCTCAAGGCCCAGATCATAATTGGTCGACAGATAGCGCCGGAGCCCAAGCCATTCGTCCAGTTCGCGAAGCGGATCGAGCAAAGGCCGCGATGGCAGCTTTGGGCTCGACACCCCAGCAGGGCCCGTATTGATTGCATCCGGGATGTCAGGAAACAGATCGAGCAAGGGGGCCGACAGTGGCCGGGATACCGATACCGGCGCGGGGCTGCTATTGATCGCCTCGGCAATCGTGCGGAACACCTCGTGCGGCGAACCCAGGCAATGCGCCAGAAATATGGCCAGCGAACTGCGGCGGTCGATCGGCAGCGCGCGGTCAGATCCCGAACTCGATCGATCTGCAAATCGGTTTGGCTCTTCAAGCAAAAGGTTCAGCAGCAGCTTCAGCTTTCCGCCGCCGCCGATTTCCGCAAGCTCGGCGAACAGCTTGGTATTATAGACGGATGCCAGATCGCGATTCTTCGCGAACTGGCTGATCAGTTGCTGTTGCTGATCGGTAACGCCCACCTCTTTCAGGCGCCTGGACAGTAGATTTTCCGCGATAGCATTGAAGGTGAAAAGGGACTTCAAATCCTCGCGATATTGATCCTTATCCGGCGTGGCGTTGGGGCCGTGTTGGATCTGTGCGTAAGCACGCCGGATCAGCTCGAGCGTGACAAGGGTGTCGCTGTCCCTGATCTCGGTTATCGTTGCCATCGCCCGCATGCGCCCGGCCTCGGCAAGCGACAGATTGCCCTTCTTCACGGCCGTGCCGATCGCAGCATCGAGCTTGGTACGCAGACTTTTGATGAACTCGCCCCAGGTCGGCTGGCCATAGACCAGCGAGAGCCCGGAACCGACAAATGCGACGAGCCGACCTGTGTTGACCGCCTCGTACAGGATTTCGCGACCGCTACGAACCAGCCGTTCGGGTGCCAGCAGCTCCTTGTCGCGAATCATGCACGAACTCCCCCCTCTGTATGGGAGAGTGTCCGGTGTCACTTTTGGGGCTGCAAGTAAAAATATGCGCCCGGCAGTATTCAGACCGTTCAATTTTCAGTCAGAATGTAGCTTCATTTTGATGGAGAAGGTGCTTCCGCATCGATTCTTGAAAACCCGGGGTCAATAGTCGTCGGCAATCGCGCCAATTCTTGCTCGCCTGACCGTGCCGCGTCGGTGGGCGTTTCGAACAGGTGCGCGTGCGCCCTCAACTGCTCCGGATCGGCGCAAACTGCTTGCTTCCCCAAGGGTTTTGCCTTCCAACTCCGCTGTCAGGGGCGCGGCAATGGTGGGCAACCACCCGGGGAACAGGGTAAGGAAAATGTCGGCCTTCAGGTGCTTACGATGACATGTGTCCGCCCGCGCGGTTGGCCCGGAGGGCCTATGTCCAGCGTTTGGGAACGTGCGGCCCATTGAGCGGCGATGGGTCAGAACGCACGCCGTGGCCAAGACAATGATTCAAACGATACGCCATTCAAAGGGTCAAATTCCGTGACACGCCCGTTATTCAACAAGTCGCTCGAAGATCTCACGGACATGGTCACCCGCAATTTTGGCAATGCGGCCGAGCTTGATCTGGTTCGCCGTGAACTTGCCCATCGCAACACCGACGGCGCGCGGCGCTTGCTCGGTGGCGTCGAGCAGCGGATCGCAACGCTCAGGGACGCGGAGCCGAAGCCGGCCAAGCCCAATTCCGCACCACCCGCCCCGCGCCATCCGCAGATGCGGCAATGGACCGACCAGGCAGTCGCCAAGCTGCGCGCCTGATTGATCGACCTGTCACGCAAATCGCCGCTGATTGCGTTCAAGCATACGTCGCGCAGTGCCAGCCAGTTAAGGTTCGTCGATGAGCGGCCCGATCTGCTGTTTGAACAGCTCAACACGGGCAGCGTAGGGTTCGAGCCGCTGCCTGGCGAGGAGCAGACTCCGGCGGACGAGCGAACGCCGACATTCGGACTCGCCTATGAACGCGCCCGTCTGACCGATGCGGAGTTTCTGGCGGCAACCGAACAGCTCGGCGATGCCGAGGGCGATGTGCGCGCCTGGCAGGATGCGGAACGGGGCCTGCGTGCCCGGGTTCGCCAGCAGCTGGGCTTGCCGAAGCTGGACTATGGCAAGGGGCTCGATGTCGTCGCGCTGGCACGCGCCCATGGCTTCGATCCCTCCTACGACCTGCGGATGAGCGACGAGGGCGATGTCGCCGCGCATCAGGAGGACGACCGGATCCGCGTGCTGCTGACGCGCAAGGAACTCGACCGGCGGCTGAAGTCGATCGATGACCGCGCGACCAGCCACTTGCGTGAAACCGGCCATCACACGCTCCATCTCGCCTTCGGCTTCGTCCAGTGGTTTGAGGACGACGCATCCGATGTTGCCTCACATGCGCCACTGCTGCTTCTGCCGGTAAAGCTGGCCAAGGACGAAGGCCGGGCAAAGCGGGACTATCGGCTCAGCCATTGGGAAGGCGGACTGGAGGTCAATGTCGCGCTGATCGAAAAGGCGCGTCAGCATTGGAATCTTGAGCTGCCCGCGTTGCGTGAGAACGAAACACCCGAATCCTATTTTATCCGGGTGAAGGCGGTGCTCGCACAGGGGCGGCGACTTACGCTGCGGCCCTTCGTCACGCTTTCGGTCCTGCCGCCCATGATCCTGTGGCGCGATCTCGATCCGGACAAATGGGACGATGGGGCATTTGCCGCCCACCGCCTCTTGCCCGGACTGCTTGGGGCAGCAGAGGTTGCCGGTGTCGACGGCGACGACACCGTCATCGACATCGACGATCCGGCGCACGCGGTGCGCGTGCCCGCGCTGATCACCGATGCCGATGCGTCGCAGCATAAGGCGATCATGGATATGGCCGCCGGTCGCGACATGGCGATTGAGGGGCCGCCGGGAACGGGCAAGTCCCAGACGATCACCAACATGATCGCCACCGCCCTTTCCCAGGGCAAGCGCGTGCTGTTCGTTGCAGAGAAACAGGCCGCGCTGCGCGTCGTGTCCGAACGCCTCAGGGCTGCGGGATTCGGTCCGCTGCTGCTTGAGTTGCACGGCGACAAGGCCAGCCGCGCCGAAGTCTATGCCGGTCTGCGCGAGCGCATCAATACTGTACCACGGCTCGACGTTCGAGCGCTGGAGGAAAAGCGGACCGAGCTTCGTCGGCATCGTGATGTGCTCCGCCGCTACCTCGCGCTCGTCCGCACATCGCTGGGAAAAACCGGCCTGACGGCACATGCCCTGGCCTGGCGAGACATCCGGCTGCGCACGCTGTTCGACCGCGATCAGATCCGGGCGGTTGAGGCGCACTGGCAATCCAACGGCGTCGCTGAGCTCGATCCGGCCACGCTGCAGGAGAATCGCGAGATCCTGGCGCAGTTCGGCAAGGCGCTTCTCGCGACGCAGACCGGCAATGGCGGTTCAGCTACGCGCTGGACCCTGGCCGGCAAGCTTAATCCGTTCGACCAAAGCAGCGCGCTTGCCGCCGCCACAACGGCAGGCGCGGCTGCGGCCGACGTTGCCGAGGTCGCCGCCCGGCTGGCAGAGCTGGGGGTCGTCGTGCCAGCGCCCGACGATGCAGCGATATCCGATGCGAGCGAGCAGTTATCCGCGCTCGCCTTGTTCACCTGTGCGGACGAACGGATTGTCGGGGCGGCGCTTCATCACCGTGAGGCGTGTCTGGAAATCCTTGCCGCGCAGGACGAGTGGCACAAGCAGCGCGCGGAAATTGCGAACGACCTCGATCGCCCGGAAATGGTGTCCGTGGCGACTGCGCAAGCGCTGGCCGACACGCTGCGCGTTGATCACTGCCCGCAGACACCAGACGACGCGCGAGCCGCGTTGGCGCGATATGAGCGGCTGGGC
Organism: Sphingomonas sp.; assembly: GCF_030145815.1. Taxonomy (GTDB): domain Bacteria; phylum Pseudomonadota; class Alphaproteobacteria; order Sphingomonadales; family Sphingomonadaceae; genus Sphingomonas. The sequence goes on along the minus strand of NZ_JAIXHL010000023.1, from coordinate 26,167 downwards.
AGGTCGCTGGCTGGCGCCAGTCGTGATCTGGAGCGCCTCGCCGATAAGCTTTCGGCCGCGATGGGCACGGCGACCGGCAAAGCACAGATGGTCGCCCGCACCCTGGCTGAGCTCGGTCAGGCCAGCCCGGCGATCAGCGCGCTGCTGTCGAACAGCCTGATTGAGCCGGCTTCAGAGAGCGTAATCGCCGCTGGCACAGGCGAGGCTGCGGCACTGCTGGCGGAGCGCGAGGTTGTGGTCGCTGCGATGCAAGGTGATGCGCTGACCACTGAGCCGGCCGAACTCGACGCGCTGGCCGACACCATCGAATCCACGGGGGCGTTGGCGCGGCTGTTCAGCGGGAGCTATAAAGCCGCGTGGCGGCGCGCCGGTCGGCTGTGCAGGGATACGTCGGATCGTGCACGGGTGGCAGACGATTTGCGGCGAGCGGCCAGCCACCTTCGGGCGCGACGGCAGTTCAACGCGGAATGCAAGGCACGAGCCCTGTTCCCTGCGTTGCTGTGGAACGGACTTGATAGCGATTTCCGCTCGCTCTCTGCTGCGCGCGCGCTTGTCATGGAAGCGGCGGCCCAGCTTGCAACGCTGGACGAGACGGGCGCGCTGCGCAGCTGGTTGGCGGCGGATGAGACGGAGCGAAAGACGCTCTCCGCCGGCTGCGATCGGCTCGCCGGCTTGCTTGCCGAACTGGCCGACGCTGGCTTCGCCGATACGGCGCTCTGCGATCTGGGCGATCGCTGTTCCGACGCGGCAACGCACATGCGGACTATTGCCGACGCGAGCAGCGCGATGGGCGTGGGAGATACGGTCCAGTATCGCCGCAAGGCGGGCGGGATGATTGCCGACGCTGTGCTGAACCTTCATGAAGCGAAACAGCGCTTCGATGCGCTCCGCGAACAGCCCATGTTCCGCTGGGTGGGAGATGTGGCATGCCCGCTCGATACTCTGCGAACGAGCTTGACCGAGCTTGACACGCTGTATGCGGTCGGCGGCCCTGTGGACATTGCAGCGCTGGTCAACGGGACCGCCACGCCCGTCGCGCTGCTTACCGCAGTATGTGCGTGCGCGACCGACCTGCACCGGGCGGTCGCGCGCTGGGATGCGGCATCGGACCAGCTATGGGACGAAGCCGAGCTCGATACGGCCGATCTGTGCGATACGCTGGATTGGCCTGCTGCCTCGGCGGTGCTGCACGCGCTGGGCACCGACCGTGACGGCATCAGCCTGGCCGCAGACCTCCTCAAATATCGGGCGGCTGTCACCGCGCGCAACCTGGCGCCGTTTGCGGACGCGGCCGCAGTTAAAGACGTGCCGGCGCAACAGATCGACGACCTCTATGAACTGACTGCGATTTCCGCGCTCTTGCGTGCATATCTCGGGGGTGATGGGCAAGAGCTGGGGCGCCTCGGCAGTCTCTCGCTTGATGCCGCGCGACAGGCGTTCAAAAAGGTCGATAAGGAGCTTCATAAGCTCGAGGCTGCGGCAATCATTGCCCGCCGCCTTGCCGACCAGCCGCCAACCGGTGTGGGCTATGGCAGAAAGGCCGATTTCACCGAGCTACGCCTGCTGGAGAATGAGATTGGGCTCAGCCGTCCGAGAACACCGCTGAGAGACGTGGTGCATCGTGCCGGTCAGGCGCTCCAGGTGCTGAAGCCCGTATGGATGATGTCACCCACATCCATCGCCCAGTTCATTCGCCCCGGGTCGCTCAACTTTGACCTGTTGATCATTGATGAAGCGTCGCAGATGCGTCCGGAATTTTCGGTGAGCTGCATCATGCGCGCCGATCAGTTCGTCGTCGTGGGCGACGCCAACCAGCTACCGCCCAGCGACCATTTCCAGGTCGCAGGAGCCGATGATGGCGATGGCGACGGCGATGGGGTGGGCGTCGATGAGGGGACCGAATCCATCCTCGATCTGGCGAACCAGCGATTCCGGACCAAGCCGCGGCTCAAGTGGCATTATCGCTCCCAGCATGAGAGCCTCATCCAGTTTTCAAATCGCGAATTCTATCATCGCGATCTGGTCGTGTTTCCCAGCCCGATGGCAAATGATGACGCTCTGCTGGGCGTGAAATGCCTCTATGCCCCGGTATTCTATCCCGACACCGCCTATGAATCGTCGATCAACCAGCGTGAGGCGGAGCTGGTGATCGAGCAGGCATTCGGGCTGATGCAGACCCATCCCGAGCGGTCGATCGGGATCGTCGCGATGAATGCCAAACAGACCGAGCTGCTTCAGAACGAGTTCGACCGGCTGATCGTGGAAGAGGAGCGGGTTCGCAAATATGTCGAGGCCTTTGCCGGGACGATCGACGAGTTCTTCATCAAGAACCTCGAGAACGTCCAGGGTGACGAGCGCGACATCATCCTGATCTCGACTGTGTATGGCCCCGACAAAAACGGTGCCGTGCGGCAAAATTTCGGCCTGATGAACCGCGAAGTTGGCTGGCGACGGCTCAACGTGCTGGTGACCCGCGCCAAAATGTCCTGCCGCCTGATCACGTCGCTGCGTCCCGATGACGTCAAAGTGACCGAGAAATCGTCCAAGGGCGTCATCGCGTTCAAAAGCTATCTGACCTATGCCCATGGCGGCGCCCAGTATGAAGATGCGTCGGGCGGCGAGACGGATAGCGATTTCGAGATGTTCGTCGCCGATGCGTTGCGCGCGGCTGGCTATGACGTCGTATATCAGGTCGGCGTCGAGAAGTTCCGTATCGACCTGGGTGTGCGGCACGCCGCGTGTCCGGTCGGCTTCATCGCTGGTATCGAATGCGACGGCGCCCCCTATCATTCGGGCCTCAGCGTTCGCGACCGCGACCATATTCGCCAGACGATCCTCGAAAATCTGGGCTGGAACATCTATCGCGTGTGGTCGACCGACTGGTTCGCCGACCCCGCGCGCGAAACGGCGAAACTGCTGGCATGGCTTGACCAGCTCCGCGACCGAATGACGCGCGAGCTCGGTTCGCAGGGGCAGCCGGAACAGACAGTCAAGCCAAGACAGCGCGGCGCAACTGCACCAGTCTCGCCCATTGAGGACCAATCCGCAGTCGACGGCCCAGCGCGCGATCCCGCCCCCAACGTGGCGGCTGACAGCGGTTCGACCGGTCCGCGCGAACCGAGGGGGCCGGCGCTCCGACCGATCGGAGATCTTCAGCCCCATGAAGCGATCCGGGGCAAGCTGTACGAGATTTGGCGCGGCGAAACATATCTGGGTGAGGTGGAAGTGGTGCGCCGCGCGACCGAAGCGCCGCGGCTATATGGCGACCGTGCCGTCGCGGCTCAATCCGAGTATGAGGGGCGTGTCGAAGCGACGGGCGACGCCTTTCGGTCCTTTGACTTGTACGCAGCCATGCGCGAGGTGGCCGCACGCGCGGATCGCGAGCCCTAAACGAGTTGCGGCCTGCTTGTACCTCGGACATGGACCGCTTGCTTGCCGTTTCCGCTCCTCCCCTGCGCAGCCCTGTTGCCAGTGCCGGAGCCAGAAAGCAGGGCGCGGTATTACGAACCATCGCATCGGCGTCGACGGGCGTGGAAAATAGTCGGCGTCGCGCCCGGGCCGGCGTTTCTGAGTGATTTGAGCTCAGGTCCGACGACATCTGCTCCGCAAGCACCCCAGATAAGTCGTTGACCATCGCGCACTTCCCGGCGATGAAGTCACCCATGCTGCTTTCGATAGCCCGCAATGAACGTCTGGCCTGCGTGTCCATGCACGCGGCATCGAACCTGCGCGCCGTCAATCCCTACCCGCACGCCTGCGCTGCGCCATAGTCGGACCCACTTCCCATCACCCGACCATGACCGCAGCCCCGCCGAGCCTTCGACGGGGCTTTTTCATATCTGGATCATCCCATGCTTCTGACGATCACCACGACGCATCAGCCCGCGACCGATCTCGGCTTCTTGCTGATGAAGCACCCGGACAATGTGCATGAGGTCGAGCTGAGCTTCGGCAAGGCGACCCTGTTCTACCCCGAGGCGACCGAGGCGCGCTGCACCGCGGCGATCACGCTCGACGTGGACGCCGTCGAGCTGGTGCGCGGCAAGGGCAGCATCGAGGATCAATATGTCAACGATCGCCCCTATGCGGCGTCTTCGCTGCTGTCGGTCGCGCTGGGGCGGCTGCTCAACACCGCGATGGGCGGACGTTCGAAGCTGCGCCAGGAGCTGGCCGACCAGGCGATCCCGCTCGAGGCGATGATCACGCCATTGCCTGCGCGCGGTGGATTGGATCTGCTGGAGCGCATGTTCGCGCCGCTCGGCTATACGGTCGAGGTCGAGGCGATCCCGCTCGACCCCGCGCATCCCGACTGGGGCAACAGCCCCTATGTCACGCTGAAGCTGAGCGGGCAGGTGCGTCTGGCCGCGTTGCTGACGCATTTGTTCGTGCTGATCCCGGTGCTCGACAACAACAAGCATTACTATGTCGGTGAGGCCGAGGTCGAGAAGCTGCTGCGCAAGGGCGAGGGCTGGCTCGAGACGCATCCCGACCGTGAGCTGATCGTGCGGCGCTACCTGCGCGGCTTTGGCGGCCTGGTCCGCAAGGCGCGGCAGCAGCTCGACGAGCGCGTCGAGGCCGAGGAGCCGGAGGAACATGCCGCGCGGGATTCGGCCGAGGAGGCGATCGAGAAGCCGATCCGGCTCAATGACCAGCGCATGGAGCGCGTCGTCGCGCTGATCCGCGAGCTGGGTGCGGCGAGCGTCATCGACCTTGGTTGTGGCGAGGGGCGGTTGCTGCGCGAGCTGCTCAAGCTGCCGGGTCTCGCCAAGATCACCGGGGTCGAGGTCGCGCCGCGCGTGCTCGCCGGTGCCGGCGATCGCCTGAAGCTCGACCATATGCCCGACATGAAGCGCCAGCGGATCGAGCTGCTCCAGGGCTCGCTCGTCTATCGCGACGATCGGCTCAAGGGCTTCGACGTCGCCGCAGTGATCGAGGTGATCGAGCACATGGAGGCCGAGCGACTGCCGGCGTTCGAGGCAAATGTGTTCGGCCATGCCCGGCCCGGCGCGGTGATCGTGACAACGCCGAACCGCGAATATAACGCGCTGTTCGAGGGGATGAAGTCCGACGCGATGCGTCACCCCGACCATCGCTTCGAATGGACCCGCGCCGAGTTCCGGCACTGGGCGGAGAGCGTGGGCCTCGCCCATCGCTATGCCGTGCGGTTCGACGGGATCGGCAGCGAAGACCCGACCCATGGCCACCCGACCCAGGTCGCCATTTTTACCCGCATGGACGAAGCGAAGGCCGCGGCATGAAGATCGAGATTCCCCAATTTGCCCTGGTATTGCTGGTTGGTGCCTCGGGCACCGGCAAGTCGAGCTTTGCGGCGAAGCACTTCCTGCCGACTGAAGTCATCTCATCGGACCGGATGCGCGGATGGGTCGCCGATGACGAGACCGATCAGGGTGCGACCGGCGATGCATTCGATGTGCTGCATTATGTCGTGGAGAAGCGGCTCAAAGGTCGTCGCTTCACCGTGGTGGACGCGACCAACGTCCAGCCGGAGTCGCGCAAGACGCTGATCGCGCTCGCGCGCAAATGGCACGCGCTGGCGGTCGCAATCGTGTTCGACCTGCCCGTCGAGATCGCCGTAGCGCGCAACAAGGACCGGCCCGATCGTCAGTTCGGCGACGGCCCGGTGCGTCGCCATGCCCAGGCGCTGAAGCGCGGCATCGGCGGCATGAACCGTGAGGGCATCCGCTACGTCCACCGACTGCGTTCGGTCGAGGAGGTCGATGCGGTTGAGATCACACGCACGCGGCTGTGGACCGACCGCCGCGAGGAGACCGGGCCGTTCGACATTATCGGCGACATCCATGGCTGCGCGACCGAACTTGAGACCTTGCTCGGCGAGCTCGGCTATGCGGTCGTCTGGGACGGCAAGCAGGTCAGCGTCACCCCGCCTGAGGGTCGTCGCGCGATCTTCGTCGGCGACCTCGTCGATCGGGGGCCACGCTCGCCCGACGCGCTGCGCATTGCCAAGCACACGGTCGATAGCGGGACCGGCATGGTCGTGCTCGGCAACCATGATGATAAGCTGAAACGCCATCTCGACGGTCGCAACGTCAAGGTCAGCCACGGCCTTGGCGAGACGATTGAGCAGTTCGCGGGCGAGCCGCCCGAGTTCGCCGCCGAGATGCGCCAATGGCTCGACGGCCTGATCAGCCATTATGTCCTCGACGGCGGCAAGCTCGTCGTCGCGCATGCGGGACTCAAGGAGGAAATGCAGGGCCGCGCATCGGGGGCGGTGCGCAGCTTCTGTATGTATGGCGAAACCACTGGTGAGATCGACGAGTTCGGCCTGCCGGTGCGCTGGGACTGGGCGGCGGATTACAAGGGCAAGGCGAAGGTGGTGTATGGCCACACGCCGGTGCTCGACGCCAACTGGGTCAACGGCACTATTTGCATCGATACGGGCTGCGTGTTCGGCGGCAAGCTGACCGCGCTGCGCTATCCCGAGCTGGAGCTGGTGTCGGTCCCGGCTGAGCGGACCTATTACGAGCCGATCCGGCCGCTCGAGGCTCCGGCGGCGGACACCGGGCTTGGCCAGCATCAACTCGACATCGGCGATGTGCTGGGCAAGCAGGTGATCGAGACGCGGCTCTATGGCTTCGTCACGGTGCGTGAGGACAATGCCGCTGCGGCGCTCGAGGTGATGAGCCGTTATGCGGTCGATCCGCGCTGGCTGATCCATCTCCCGCCCACCATGTCACCGGCCGAGACCAGCGCCATGGACGGCTGGCTCGAGCGGCCGGAGGAGGCGTTCGCTTATTACGGGTCGAAGGGCGTGAAGACGCTGGTCGCCGAAGAGAAGCATATGGGATCGCGCGCGCTGATCGTGCTCGCGCGCACCCAGGGCGTCGCCGAGAAGCGCTTCGGCGTGCATGATGGTTCGCGTGGCGTGATCGTCACCCGCACCGGGCGCCGCTTCTTCAACGACGCGGCGATCGAGGCGGCGGCGATGCACCGGCTCGATACCGCAATGGAGGCGTCGGGCCTGTGGGATGAGCTCGGCACCGATTGGGTGCTGTGGGACGCCGAGATCATGCCGTGGAGCATGAAGGCCGGGTCGCTGGTGCGCGGCCAATATGCGGCGGTGGGATCGGCGGCGATCACCGGGCTGGATGCGGCGTCACAGGCGCTCGCGGCGGCGCGGGCGCGTGGTGTGGCGGTCGATGCGCTGGCCGACGCGACGGCAACGCGCCTGGATGACGCAGTGCGCTACCGCGCGGCTTACAACCGCTATGTCGCGCCGTTCGCCGGGATCGATGATCTGCGCATCGCGCCGTTCCATCTGCTCGCCAGCGAAAGCGCGGTGCATGATACGCGCGACCATCTCTGGCACATGACGATGGCGCACCGCCTGGCCTCCGCTGATCCGGCTATGCTGGTTGCGACCGACTACCGCCGGATCGACCTCGACGACGCAGTGCAGGTTGCCGACGCCGTCGCCTGGTGGGAAGCGATGACGGCCGCGGGCGGCGAGGGCATGGTAGTCAAGCCGCTCGACTTCATCGCGCGCGGGCAGAAGGGTTTGCTCCAGCCGGCGATCAAATGCCGCGGCCGCGAATATCTGCGGATCATCTACGGCCCCGACTATGATCGGCCCGACAACCTGTCACGCCTCAAGAAGCGCGGTCTCGGCCACAAGCGCTCCATGGCGATGCGCGAGTTCGCGCTGGGGCTGGAGGCGCTTCACCGGTTCGTCGAGCACGCCCCGCTGACGCGCGTGCATCAGGCGGTATTCGGGGTGCTGGCGATGGAAACCGAGCCGGTCGATCCGCGGCTGTGAACGAAACCCCGGCGCGCCCGTCGCGCGCCGGGTGCTGGCGCGCGCGGTTCGAGCAGCCGCGCCCCGACCGCCCGGGGCGTGAGGCACAGAAGTGGCCAATGCTTTAGGAAAATGGTGCCAGAAGAGGACTCACGTCTACCCCATTTTCCTGTGTTAAATCAGTATTTTAGGCGATGTGGTTTTTGGAAAGGCCCACAATTTCGCCCGCACTAGGCAACTAACGTATTGGTTCGATGCCTTTTTAGGGACTCTGGCAATTTCAAAGTCTCGGAATTCCGCCATTCCTGCACAGGAACAAATGCAGAAACTGGGCCTTTTGATTCGGGCTTCAGGACGGCCCCTTACCCCGTCATGCATCCCGCGCCCTCCCCTCTACGGAACGCGCCTCGAGCAAGTGCATTTCGGCTAGCGTAGAAAGGTAGATGCTCACGCCAGTGGCCACGCCTCGGTAGAGTTCATCGCAATCCACCTGGACGTGGGTAATCGCCTTAGACGCGATGATCCCTGGTAATGCCCAAATCGCGTCCGGGGGCAAATAAGCCATCATCGAACGAAGGTTCTTGCGAAGAATTAGAGAAAGCTGCGCTCGCTGAGCCGATTGGGAGACGTCGGGCAGAAATCGCTCGCAGGCGAGCCGTATTTCAATTTCCTCTCCCCTGTGCTGCTCAAGCATTGCACTGGTCTCGACGATCACACACTTCAGCCGGACGAATGTCTCGTCTAAGCGGCGCTCCGGCCCGTCGACGACATAATAGGTGGGCCAGGCCACCTGAATCTCCGCCCTGAGAGAATAAACCGGCTTAGGCGTAGCCTTCCTTTTGCGTCTGGTCTTCGTCATCGCAACTCTCTCAAACAATGCGACGGTGGCGATCGCCGCTTTCGAGAAGGCTACATGCCGATGGGCACGAAACCAATCAGTTGAAGATCAGCGAGTGGACGCGGTTGACCAAGATGCCTTTAGACATCCCGATCAAGCTCTCCCGTCAGCAGAGTAGGCGCTCGCACCGATAGCAAGGGGATTTCTTACCGATCGGTAAGAATCGGCGCGAAGACGTCGGTCAACGCGAGCAATCTTACCGATCGGTAAGTTAGGGGGCTCGCTAGCATATCCGTATCACGGAGCGCCGTTCGGCCCATGCCGACTGCAAGCGTTTATTACGACAGACAACGCGACGGTGAAGATCGTCGCTTTTGAGCAGGTACCGTGCCGATGAGCACGAAACCAATCAGTTGAACATGGCTGACGTTTAAGAGATTTCTAAGAGCGGACTGCCAGATTGAAGACTTGACCTGCTGCGCTGTGAAAGCACTTGCGGCGAGCAGGACCACAGATGTTGCCAGGAGCCTATGAACCCCGCTCATAATTCCGCATTGGCGCAGCGCTACCTGGTCGATGACCTCCCTGGTGCACACCAGCCCGGAGCTCGATTGCACGGCATTCTCCAGAGGATCGACGTAGGAGCTCAGATTACGCCGCTTGCACGGCAATTCCTTGCATCGACGGGTCTGCTCGCTCTTGATGCATTGGCAAGTGGAAAGCTGCTACTGGCTGAGTTTCAAGCTCAAGCCGCCACGGAGCGTAATTCACGAATCCAGCAAGCATCGATCAAGGCCGCCGAGGCAGAAGTTGAAGCCGCGCGAATTGCTGCCGCTAAGGCGGACGCAGTGAGGGCCACTTTTGCCGCCATGGCGAACGATCCGGTCCTTCGCCGAAAGCGTGAGGCAAAAGATCTCCGCCGACGCTTTGGATTGGGCTACGTCGATGACGAGCATTACGGGCGCGTCATCGGTGTTTTGAAGCAAGTCGAGAAAGGGCAGCGCGTCCGCACCGAGGACGTGGCTTGGCTCAGAGCCGAGGCCGAATACTGCTGGACCGATGAACTGCAGAAGGCGTGGCATCGCTTAGAGGCCCAAGCGCTAACCGAAGCGTGGGAGCGCACCGGTGACGCCTGGAACGCAGTCAACGCCAGTGGCCATTGGCGCAAGGCGGGTGATGCCGAGCGGGCCCTGTCTTTGACCGAAAAAGCGCTGGCGCGAACCTCCCTCCCGTCAAAGCTTCAATCTGCCCTTGCCACAACTCGCGGCGGGGCGATGCGCGATTTGCACCGGCTTGAAGAAGCTGAAGCGTTTGGACGACAAGCCCATAGCCTTACGCCCGGAGATTACCGACCCTGCACGCTGCTGGGGGCTTTGCTACTTGAGCGCGGTGACCTTGCGGGAGGGCATGATTGGTACGCCAGGGCCGAGCAACTGGGCGCGTCACAGGAGGCCATTGACCAGGATCTGCGATCACTGCTGGTACGGTTACCCTTCCAGGAACGTCGACGCATTGGTGACTATCTGCTTGCACAGGATCCAGCGAGGTTTGCCTGGTTGACTAGGCGGCCAGATGCGAACTCGGATACTGAGAGTGCTAGATTTTGACACAAAGCGCAGAAGCTCAAGCGCAACGAAGGAAAGCGATTTGCACAAAGAGGAGATGATAGCGGCGCTTGAGTCGAGCGGGGACTTTAAGGTCTCGCGGCGACTAAAGCCAAAAATACATCTCGGCCCCGCACCGGATGGTGCGCGTCGCGCAATTTTTCTTGATGTCGAGACTACTGGCCTTAACCCCGACCATGACGAGATCATCGAACTTGCAATGGTCCCGTTCTACTATTCCGACCAAGACGAAGTCGTCTGTGTTGGGGAGGCCTTCACTGGTCTGCGGCAGCCGAGCTCCACCATTCCGGCCGAGGTCACAAAGATAACTGGTATCACCGACGACATGGTGGCCGGACAAGCGATCGATCCGAATGCCGTCGCCGAATTTGCGGGTCGCAACCTCATTATCGCCCACAATGCAGCCTTCGATCGACCTTTCATCGAGCGATTTTGCCCAATGGTGCAGCAGAATCCTTGGGCTTGTTCGATGAGCGAAATTGGCTGGAGCGACGAGGGCTATGAAAGCAGCAAGCTCGCGTTCTTGGCGCTCAGCAGTGGATTTTTTTACGACCGTCATCGTGCCGAGAGCGACTGCCGTGCGGCAATCGAGCTTCTCGCCCGGGAATTGCCGGTCAGCGGCCAAGGGGCACTTTCGCAACTCCTCGCTTCGGCTCGATGCACTTCCTTTCGCTGCTGGGCAGAGGATGCCCCATTCGAAACGAAGGATGTGCTTAAAGAGCGCGGGTATCGCTGGAATGGCGAGGCAAACGGGCTACCGCGGGCTTGGTGGAAAGATATTGGAGAGGCCGAACTGGAGGGCGAAAAGTCGTTTCTGCGGTCCGAAGTTTACAGATCCGACAAGGCTATCAGAACCGCAAAAATCACGGCGCAGAACCGCTATTCGCGGCGCATCACCCCATGCGACTAATAGAGGTTGCCGCATGGCCTAGCGCTGCCCCTGGCTTTTGCGCTTTCAATTCAGCATTTTTTGATCGAACTCGTGGACGATAGCCGGGAGGCAATGCCTCTTTTCGTTCGCTTGGCCAGCAGGGGAATTTTGTGATTGAGTTAAATGCGGAGCAGGCTTCCGCGCTTCAAGCGATCAAATCCTTTCTGCGCGACGATGACCTCGATGCTTTCATTCTGCGTGGCAGCGCGGGAACGGGCAAAACAACGCTCATAGCAAGGCTGATTGAAGCATTGGATGAGATGAACTTGTCCTGCGCGCTGATGGCACCGACCGGCCGAGCGGCCCGCATTATCGGTAACAAAATCGGTCAGATCGCTGGCGACAGTGCCTACGGTAGTTCGACGATTCACAAGGAAATCTACAGCTCACCGAAAGTCAGCGTCAACGAAAACGCTGAAGCGGAGAACGATCCCGGTGTCCGATTGGTTTTCCCGCTCAAGACCGACGAGCCAACCGCTTCGCTCTTCGTGATCGATGAGTCCTCGATGGTGGGGGACAAGGAGCAGTCCGGCGACTTCATGCAGTTCGGCTCTGGACGGCTGTTGAGCGATGTCGTGCAGTTCGTGAGAGCGAAGCGGCCGGGGCGGACCGAACCGCCTTTGACGAAGTTGTTGTTCGTAGGCGATCCAGCTCAGCTCCCGCCGGTGGGAGATAACATTTCACCTGCCCTCTCGGACGAATATCTCGCGCGCGAGTTTGGCCTGCGAGTCGCATCGTTCGAACTGCGGACCGTGATGAGGCAGGCACAGGGAAGCGCCATCTTGGCTCGTGCCCGCGAAATTCGAGACGCCATCGAAGCGAGGAGGTTCAACAGGTTTTCGTTGACCTCCAAACTCGAAGATATCCAGCGCGCCGATGTCCGACAGGCCGTCGATCTCGTCGAGAAGGGTATACGCGACCGGGACTCAAGTGTGGTTGTCGTGCACTCGAACTCCATTGCACTGGAATACAATCGAACCATCAGGGAACGCCGGTGGGGCCATGCCGGCATGCCGATCCAGATCGGTGAAACGCTTCTCGTCAACAAGAACAAGCCACCCTTCAGTAACGGTGATCTGGTCCGCGTGATGAAAGTTGGCGCCGAACCGAAGACAATTGTGGTGCCTTTGCGGGGAGGGCATCGTGTTGATCTTTCGTTCCGCGAGGTCAGTCTGGCGTTTCGTGACACCGACGGAACCATCGTCAAGCACGACACGCTCGTCCTGGAAAATCTTCTCGATGCACCCGGTCGCCAATTATCCGCGCTTGAACAGCGTGCGTTACTAGTCGACTTCCGGATGCGGCATCCGCATCTTCGGCCAGCTTCCGAGGAATTTCAGCGGACCATTCGCGACGATGCGTATTTTAACGCGCTCCAGGTGAAGTACGGCTACGCCTTGACCTGCCACAAGGCCCAGGGAGGTGAATGGAAAACCGTTGTCGTGGACTTCGATGGCTTTGGCGATCCTCGCAACGAGCATTTCTATCGATGGGCCTACACGGCGATTACCCGAGCAGCAGAAAGGTTGGTGCTCATAAATCCTCCGGAGTTTGAGCCGTATAATGACCAGATCTGGCGGGGAAAAGATCAGGAAAGCGCAATCGCCGAAGGCGCCAGTCGGGACCCGTCTGGCGATCCCGACTGGGATCGCTTCTCCTTCTCTTCCTCAGTCGCCCCGCTGATGGAAGTTCACCAGAAGCTTCGTTCCGCGTGGTATGCGCGAGGTATCACGATCGATCAACTACGGCATCTCGACTATTGCGAGCGCTACACGCTGACCCGCGAAGGTAAGCGTGCTTCTGTGCAGTACCATTACAACGGACAGTTTAAGATCAGTCGATCCGGTGAAGTGCCTGGCTCTGTGTCTGACCGCCTGCTTGCCGATGATGCACTCGCCATTCTCGGTGAGGTTGCCGGGAAGAAGGATGCCATCCAGCTCGACGCATTCATTCAAGAGTTCCTCGATTTGATGGACCGCGCGCTGGCTGGGTCACCCATCGCACGCACCGGAGTTGAATTGTCGCCATACCGCCTGCGCGTAAGTGTCGCTGATGCTTCACGACGCGGGGATATCGACTTTTCGTTCAACGGCAAGTCGACCTGGACGACTGCGCAAGAGGTGGGCGGACCAGGGCGCACCAACGGACTCTACGAAGATGTGAAGAGGCTCATGTCAGCGGATACGGTTGGCAATCAATGACATCCGATGTCATATTCAAACTACGGAAGCAGGGGCGTTCATCCGAAGCGTTGGATGTGGCTAGGCAAAATCTCGGAGCGAACGCTTCGGATATCTGGTTTTTGCGTGCATATGCTTGGGTTCTCTATGACCAGATAAAGGCTGTGGTGGACCGGTACGAGGCAGGTCAATTGTCTGCCACTGAACTGAACAACCAATTTACGCCTTGTATGCGGGAGTTTGTCAGGTTCGCAGACCTGCTGAGACGCGATACTGCCTTTTCCCAGATGTTGCGTCTGTCCGGCAAGGTTTCGAAAGACTGGCGCGAATTTCTTGGCTTTGCGCGGTGGGCCGGGATCGATGCTTTTTCCGATGAGGATCGGCAGCCGTTCGTCAATGACAAAGGTAAGACCATCGATAGTCTGGAACAGCGTTTCCGACGAGCAATCTGCAGGGAGGCAGTCGCCCGTCTTGCCGATGGTCAATCGTCTTCCGAGTTGATTGACTGGGGTTTGGGCATTCTCGACAAGTCGCTGGCCGAACACCCCAACGATCAGTGGTTAAATTACTACCAAAGCAAAGCTCACCTCGCTCGTGGCGAGGATGAGCTTGCGATCCAGCGTTTGGCGCTGGTTTTACGGCGCCAGGCACGCGCAGCCTGGACTTGGGCCTTGCTGGGCGAGATACTCGAAAAGTCGCAGCCCGACGACGCTCTGGTATGTCTTGCCTATGCCACACAGCTCGCAAGAGAAGAGCAAGAGGTGGCGAAAATCCGCATTCATCTCGCCAACAGACTTGCGCTTGCAGAGCGCTATGGCGAGTCTGCGCGTCAGATATCGCTTGCACTGAAATACCGCGAACAGGCTGGGTACAAGATCCCCCAAGAACTGCAACAACTAGCCAGCAGCGAGTGGTATGCGCGCATTAATGCCAACGGCGGGATGCAGGATATGCCCGATGCGGGCCCAGCAGCCATGGCCCTTCTTCGCAACTTGGACCGTAAGAGTCTTACCTACGTTCAAGGCGTGGTGGATCACGTGAACAATGATAGGGCGCTCAGCTATGTCGCCACCGGCGTGAATACCGGGATCGCCCTGAAGCACGCCAGCTTCCCCCAGATCGCCGACCTCGTTGCCGGCACGATTGTGGAAGTGGGGCGTGCAGAACCCGAGGGTCCGCCGTTAGATTGGCGGTTGTCGGATGCGGCGGAATTGCCGGGGCTCTGCGAAACGCTCTCGGGTCGTTTAGAACGCCATGAAGGTAAAGCCTTTGCCTTCATCCGCGCCTCCCGCGATGACATCTTTGTTCCGCCTGATTTGGCGAAAGGTTTCGATACGGGGCAGACATACGACGTTTCCTGTCTTGCTGTCAGGCGTAAGGAAAAAACAGGCAAGATTGGTTGGCGTGCCGTGCAGGTCTTTTCAAGCCAGAATGACCTCCCCGTGTTCTGACTTCGGTGTTTGGGCAAAGCAGATCCTGCTCAGCGAATTAGGGCTGTGTGAATGCTGCAACTTGAGCTTGAAGGTCCGCCTTTGCCCTCGAAAGCGCGGCTGTGTTGGTCTTTGTTGAACAGCGCTCTGCTGCTTTGTCGCCCAGGAAAAACGCGATCCGCTCAGCATTGGCCCCGCTGGGATGGGGTAGCCCATCCAATATCCGGCGACCATCTACCAGACCCTCGGCCGCAAGAGCTTGCATAGCCGCAGCGACCTTCGGCCCAAGAGGGACAATCACCGCATCGGACAGCGCAGGAAGCTCTTGGCCCGTATAGGCCTCGAGCCAACCTCGCAACGCGGGCGTCTTGACCATATCGGGCTGCCCTGACCAGTTCTGTCCATCGACGAACACGGGATACCGCAGCGCCGATGTGAAATGCACGAGGTCGCCGTTTTCGGACCAAAGCGAAGCCGTTGACGCCAAGCCCAGCCATTGTCCGACACCGATGAGATCGAGCATGCGGACAAGATTCGTCCGCATGGGTTCACCGGAAAAGCTGGCGAAGGTCTTCGCTGCAGAGGCGGCCTCCGCAACGGATCGCCCTTCTAGCAATGCCCTCCGCGCGGCTCGCAGCGCATTGGCTGCTTGGAACCGGCCAGGGGTCATGCCGACAACGACGACGCGCGCTGATGTGTTGATGTGATCGAACGGGGCGTAGATCATCTCCACATGTCGCGCGCCGATGTGTTCGCTGGCCATTTTCAATCTTTGAGCCGACTGCGGATCGTCGATTTCTGCATCGCTCAGGCTGGTGAGGACGGTGGCAAATTCTTCAAACAACGTCAGGGACATGGGGCGCCTTGTAATCAGTTGGTGCCCTTATTGCAGATCCATGCGTCGATGTCCTCCTGCGCCCAAGCAACTGCGTATCCGCCGAGTTGGACCGGCTTGGGAAACTTCCCTTCGGCCATCCAGCGATAGATCGTCGACCGGCCCAGCCCGACACGGTGCTGAACTTCCTTGAAGCGGATGAGCCGCGTCACGCGTTTCGGCTCTGCTGGCGGCGGCATAGCACTTTCAGTCATGACGACCTCCAACGGTCGCCGCAAAGATATCCCCCAGCAGGGCATCCTTGCGCTCGAGTTCGTCGATATGATCAGCGAGGAGCCGGGCCACCCGGTGCGCAGTTCCCTTGGCCCAACGCGGCTTGACGTCGTGTACCTGGTTGCCAAGGACGCGCTCGAGAGCGGCGGGCAATTCACAGATAAGCTCCTCGAAGAACCTGGCGATGTCGGTCTGAAGCCAGCGCGTTGCCTGGTCCCCGCCAGCGCCGAGGAACAACAGCAAGTGAGCGTGCGGTGGCATCCCGGATGAGGCCAGAATCCGCAAGGCTTCTCCTACACTGGGGCTGCGCTCCCCGATCAGTGTCCGGCGCAGCGCATCCTTATGAATGTCGGCCTCGCGCGCAATTTCGCAGCGGTTGCGTCCGCTCCGTTCAACGGCGGTGTGCAGCAGGTGCGCGAGCTCCTGCCGGGTTTGGGTTTCACCAAGTACGCCCATGTCGATCATAGCTGTTTCTCCTCTGGCTGAAATGATCGACTCGTCGGCTAAGCCAAGAGGAAGGGTGTAGGAAAATGAAAAGAACATAAAAGGAACATAGAGGAAGGGCCGAATCACTCCGCTTTGGCGATTCGCGCAGAAAGCCGACGCCGATGCGCAAATTCCGGCGAGCGCCGCGCGGGATCCGGCCCAATTGGCGCTCTGACCGTTCGACATTGCGCAAAGGTCGGCACGACGGGTCTTTCACGTCGCTTTTTGCTTGGTCGCGCTGCCGCAAGAGCAGGTCTCGATTTCCTACAGGGCCATCGAGGGATCACGAAGAACAGACAGCGAACGGCGAGGCCGCTTGCTGTTTGACCAACCTTCGAAAGGTCCTGCCCATGAATACCCCTGTTCCGCTTGCCCGCCATTCCCGGCTCAAGGACTATATCCTGCCCGCTCTCGTGGCGCTCGCCGGTGCCGGTGCGGCTTATGCCGGCGCTGACACCACGTTCGATCCGGCCCTCACCAAATTCACCGATTTCCTCGAAGGCTCGGGCGGCAAGATCATCACCGTTCTCAGCCTTGCGGGCGGCCTCATCGGCCTTGCCTCCGGGCGCTTCTCGCTCGGCCAGGTCGCCGTTCCGGTGGGTGTCGGCATCGGCGTCGGCACCGGTGTGCCGATCGTCACCTCGGTCGTGACCGCGGTCATCTGAACAGCGGATCCGGTCACGGCGGGAGGGCGGCATAATGGCTGACAAGTACCTCGTACCCCAACGGCTCGACGATCCGGAGCTCATCGGCTTCTGGACCATCGACGAGTTCGCGGGGCTGCTGATCCCCTTTGCCTGGGGGATCCTGGCGCAGCACATCTTCATCGGGATCGCTCTCGCCTTTGCGGCCTGGTTCGTCTTGCGGAAGGCGAAATCCGGAAACGCGGGCTCGGCGCTGGTGCATGCTGCCTATTGGTACCTGCCCGGGGGTTTCCTCGGGCTCAAGGCCACGCCGCCCTCCCACTGTCGTCTCCTGGCCGGCTGAGGGAGGAACGCCATGCGCGCTGAATTCGCCTACGAAGAGGCCCAGAAATACCTGCGCCAGCGCAATCGCCTGGCGGTGGTAGCCGGGGTGCTCGGGCTTGCGAGCCTGCTGGGGCTTGGGGCTGCTGCCACACGGGACCGCGAGGTCGTCCTCGTGCCCGTGACGAGCGAGCGGTTGTCGCTCACCAGTGCGGGGCCGGACGCCCATTATCTCGAGCTCGTGACCCGCGACACCGCGCTGATGCTGCTCAACCGCAGCCCACAGGGCCTTGATTACTGGATGGGCGAGATCCTGAAGCTCGCCGATCCGGCGGCTCACGGGCAACTCAAGGGCGAGCTCGTCAAGATCGTCGAGGAACAGCGCGGCTCCGACATCTCCCAGGCCTTCGTCATCCGCCGAATGGATGTTGACCCAGGCAGCCTCACTTCGACCGTCACCGGCACGCTCAAGACCTTCGTCGGCGCGCAGGTGATCGCCAGCAACGATCGCAGCTTCCGGCTGAGCTGGAGCAAGCGGGGCCTCTCCCTCGCGCTCACCGGCTTCGAGCAGCTGCCCGACCCCAGCCAGAAGGATTGAAGACAGCCATGAGCGCTCTCACACCTTATGCTTCAACGGCGCTTGGCGCCGGTGTCGCCTGCCTCAGCCTTGGCGCGACGAGGCGCATCGATACGGGCTGGAAAGCCTTCGGGCTCGCCCTTTGCGCTCTCGCGTTTAGCGCAGCCCCTGCTCGTGCTGACCAGTTTGTCGAGGCAGCCGACAATGCCAAGATCGACTGCACGCTCTCGCGCGGCGAGCTGACCCGCATTGCGCTGATCGACGATGGCTTTGCCAACGTTTCGAAGATCGCGAGCGCCTATCCCTACAACGATTTCACGATCACTCATGAGCCGGTTCGCGGCGACATCTACATCTCGGTGCCGCCGCAATTTGCCTCGGACCGGGTGAGCTTCTTTGCCACGAGCAAGGCCGGGTTCGTCTACAAGTTCGCCTGCCGGACTGTTGCCCAGGAGGCGAGCCAGGTCTTCGTCACCAATCCGGCGCTCAAGGTCCGTGATGCCGAAGAATGGGAACGGGAAACCGGTCCGGACGATGCAGCCATCCGGCTGATCGAGGCCATGGCGGGCGACGCGGTACTGCCAGGCTTTGTGGGGCGAACCGAGCTCGGCCTGCCGCGCAAGACCGGCACCATCGAAGTCCAGCTGGTCGCCGAATACACCGGCGCTGAACTGACTGGTCAGCGCTTCCGCCTGCGCAATCTCGGCAAGGCGCCGCTCGAGCTCGGCAAGGATCGCGAAGGCCCCGCTGGCGCCATTGCCTTTGCTTATGGCCGTGATGTTCTCGCGCCCAATGAAGTGACCAGCGCCTTCCTCGTCTTCCGCAAGGGAGGGCTGGAATAATGGCAAACGCAGACAAGCCGGCCACCGATCCGGTTCCCCAGACCCCTGAAACAGCTGATGCCAGCGCCACCCAGGAAAGCCGGCGTGAGGTTGGCAGGCGCAACCTCAACCACCAGATCGCGCAGCGGCAGAAGGCCTTGCTCGCAGGCGTCGGCGCTATCGCGCTGATCGGCGGGGCAGCCTTCCTATTCAGCGGCGACGACGACAGACACGCGGACGCTTCTGGCGATACCGTGAGCATCGACACGGGCGGGCTGGTCAATCGCAACCTATCCGAACGCGAGTTCGTCGCGACCTACGGCAACCGGGCCGATGCCCAGGACCGGGAGATCAAAGCGCTCAAGGAAGGCCAGGTCTCGCGGCCGGAGCTCGAGCAGCAGCTCGCAAGCCTCAAGGCCGAGAACAGCCAGATGCGGACCGACGGCCAGACCGCGATCGACGCCATCTCGGCCGAGAATGCCGCCTTGAAGGCGCAGCTCGACCAGGCCGCGCGTGCCTCGGCAGCGGCGGCGGCGCCGCCCCCGGCCTACGGTCCCGGCGTGCCTCCTGGCGCAGCGCCTGTCCCTGGCCGGACGGCAGCGAGCGGTCCGCTGCCCGAGGAGGGCAAGGTCAGCCTGATGAGCTTCGAGACCGGCGCTGCCGGTCCCAAGAAGCCCGCCCCCGACAATGCAGCCCCGCCGCTCGTTTTGCAGGATAGCCGCGATTACCTGCCGCCCAACAGCTATGCGCCGGCGCGCGTGATCGTGGGCGTCGACGCCTCGACCGGCGTTGCCAGCCAGACCGATCCATTGCCCGTGGTGCTCCGGATTACCGGGCCAGCGCGTTCGGTCATGCGGGGCGGCAAGGTGCTGACGACCGATCTCACCGGCTGTCTCGTCAATGGCGCAGCGCGCGGCGACCTCAGCAGCGAGAAGGTCTACGTAAAGCTTGCCCGCATGACCTGCGCGCAGCCCGGCGGGCGCTATGCGGTGAGCGAGGTCAAGGGCTTCATCAGCTTTGCCGGCAAGTCGGGCGTGCGCGGCCGCGTCGTCAGCCGCGAGGGCAGCCTCGTGGGCCAGGCCCTGCTTGCCGGGATCGTCGGCGGCTTTGGTCGCGGTTTTTCCGCCAACGCCAATGGCGTCTTCACGGGCCAGATCGGCGCTGACGGCAAGCGCCAGGCGCTCTCGCCCACCGACATTGTCGCGGGCGGCTTTGGCCAGGGCGCGGGCGAAGCTGCCGACACGGTGAGCAAGTACCTCATCGAACGTGCCGAACAATACCAACCCGTCGTCGAGATGCCGACCGGCATCGAGGTCGAGATCGTCTTCCTCGACGGCGTTCATGTCAGGAGCAATACGAAATGAAGTATTCGGAATTTCAGCCGGGCCTGAAGGCGCGCGCTGCGACTGCGGCCCTCGCTGTCACCACAGCCTTCACCGTGATCAGCCTCGGCCTCGCCGCGGTCACCGCTGAGCCGGCACGGGCCCAGGGCCTGGCCAGCACCGTGCGCGCAGCGCTCTTGGCCCGCTTGCCCAAGACGCCGATCACCGGCCTGTCCTGTGAAGGCTTTGGCGGGCTGTGCGAAGTGGTCTCGGGCAACA
The DNA here is from genome assembly GCF_030145815.1 of Sphingomonas sp. Classification (GTDB taxonomy): domain Bacteria; phylum Pseudomonadota; class Alphaproteobacteria; order Sphingomonadales; family Sphingomonadaceae; genus Sphingomonas. The sequence goes on along the minus strand of NZ_JAIXHL010000023.1, from coordinate 5,831 downwards.
CGCTGTTCTACGTCGATGAGACCGCCCGATATCTCATGGTCGGCCGCCTCTATGACATGGAGACGCGCCGCGATGTCACGGCAGCGCGGCTGCTCGAGCTCAACCCGGATCTCCTGGCGGCAGGGGCGGCACGGGCGGACGCAGACAATGCTCGGCAACAAACCGGGCAGGATGCCGGGCCGCCGGCGCCGACAGCAACCAAGGTGGACCTGACCCGTCTGCCGGCGGACGGCGCGATCCAGTGGGGACCGGCGAATGCTCCCAAGGTAGTCGTCTTCTCTGATTTCCAGTGCGGTTATTGCCAGCGCTTGACCGGCGAACTGGTCAAGGCAGGCGTCCGGGTCGAGGAGCGGCCGATTTCGATCTTCGGGGCCAAGAGCCGCGAGATTTCTGAAGCAGTGCTGTGCGCTGCCGATCCGGTCAAGGCACTGCACCAGGCTTACGCCGGCGAGGCCGTGCCGCAGCGTAAGGGCTGCAAGGTCCAGGGCCTCGATGCGAATGAGGCGTTTGCCCGGGCGCAGGGCTTCTCGGGCACGCCGGTCCTGGTGCGCGCCAGCGATGGCGCCGTGCTGCAGGGTTATCGCCCGGCTGCTGAAATCCGCAAATTCCTCGGCCTCGCCTCTAACAAGGGAGGCCGCTGATGCACAACTTCAGCCATGTGCCTCGCTGCGCGGCACTGCTCGGCCTCCTGCTGGCAACCAGCGGCTGCGCGGTGCTCGGCGGCAACGTCAAGGGCAACTTCTCCTGCCGGGCACCGGAGGGAGACTGCGCGCCGACCTCGGTGATCGATGGCCGGGCGACCGAGACTGTCGGTGAAAAGGCCGACGTTCTCTCCGTGCAGCATCCGGCGACCGCCGCTTCGACTTCGGTCACCCTCAAGGTTGTGCTGGCCGCCTATCGGGACGCGCAGGGCCGCAACCACGAGGCGCGCATTGTCGAAGTGCCGCTGCCGGAACCGGCCGACACGCACTTCCAGGATCCGGCAAGCCGCCGCGAGGTTGCGCGGGCGCTTGCCCGGGCCGTCGCCACGGCACGCGAGCCGCAGGGCGAAGCGCCGCCGACCGCCACAGACACCACCGACCACACCAACTCCGCCTTGCCGGACGTGCTGACTGCCCCCTTGCAGCACGCGCCGGCCGGGGGACCCGGGACAGCCCCCCTCCCGCCCCGGGTCCCCCACCTCAGTGCAGGACAAGGGGAGCCTGCTCCCCAGGAAGGAAACACACCGTGAGCCTCTCCCTTGCCAAAGCCCGCGATGCCCTGATGGGTGCGCTGTTTGCCGATACGGCGTCAGCCGAGAAGCCGCGGGCCCGCTTCGGTCTCGACATGTTGTCCGATTGGCTGCCTTACCGGGTCTTCGACGAAAGCGCCGGGCTCTACCGCAACGCCCGCTCCAAGGGTTTCATCCTCGAGGTGACGCCGTTGATCGGTGCCGACGAGCGCACCGGCGAAATCCTGGGACAGTTCTTCTCTGAAGGACTGCCCCAGGGGGCCTGCCTGCAGGTGCTCAATTTCGCGAGCCCGCGGATCGGGCAGATCGTCTCCCCGTGGTTTGCGCCGCGCTATGAACAGGGCGGGATCTACGAGGCGATCGCCCGGGAGCGGCTTGCCCGGTTCTATGATCTGGTCTGGGAAAGCGGCTCGGCCTTCGCCCCTTTTCATTTGCGGAGCAGCCGCCTGATCGTCTCGCTCGGTGTCCCGGAAAACACGAATGTCACCGATGCCGAGCTTGCCGAATGCCGCGAGGCTCTACTGGGTCTCATCCATTCGCTGGGGCTCGATGCGCATCCGCTGCGCCCTTCGGCGCTGATCGGCCTCGTTGATGAGCTGACCTCGCCGACCACGGCGCGCGAGCCCGAGCGCCAGACCTGGAATCCGCTCGAGCAGATCGATGTCCAGGCGATCCGCTCCGATATCGAGCTTGAAGTCGAGGACGACCGCATGGTGCTGAGGACCGAGCGATTTCGCGAGATGGGCCGCGACAGCGCCGGGAACCCCGAGGTTGGGGTGTGCCTCCCCGATACGTTCGACGTTCGCCACTTTGCCGTGCGCTCGTTTCCTGAGCGCTGGGCACCGTGGGAGTGCGCGCGGCTGATCGGTGACATGTTCGCCGACAAGCTGCGCTTTCCCTGTCCGACGGCGACGATGCTGTGTCTCGTCTATCCGGACCAGGAGGCAGCTTCGGCCCGCGCTGGCTACAAGTTCATGCGCACGACGAGCCTCAGCCAGACCAAGAGCGCGCGCTTCCTCCCCAAGCTTGCCGACCAGTCGGCCGAGTGGCGCCACGTCCAGAACGAGCTCCAGGCCGGAAAGAAGCTGGTGAAGCTATTCTACGGGCTGACCAGCTATTCCCCGCTGGGCTCGGGCGATGCCCATGAGCGCGTGATCAAGGCGATCTTCAAGGCGGCAGGCTGGGACCTCACCGATGAGCGCTTCCTCCAGCTCCAGGGTCTGGTCGCCGCGTTCCCCTTGAGTCTCGCCGATGGGTTGGCGGACGACATGCTGCGTCTGAAGCGCATGCGCACGATGCTGTCGACGACCGCCGCCAATATCGCGCCGATGCAGGGCGAGTACCTGGGCCGCACGGTTCCCCACCTCCTGCTGGTCGGCCGGCGGGGGCAGCCGTTCTGGTGGTCACCGTTCGAGAACGGGGCTGGCAACCACAACATCGCGATTTGCGGCAAGTCCGGGTCGGGCAAGTCGGTCCTGCTCCAGGAGCTGTGTGCGGCCCTGCGCGGTGCGGGTGCCAAAGTCGTGGTTATCGACGATGGCCGCTCGTTCGAGCACTCGGTCAAGCTTCAGGGCGGGCGCTTCGTCGAGTTCACGCTCGCTGCGGGCTTTTCGCTCAATCCCTTCTCGATGGTCGATGATGCCCGGGCTGAGGCCGACGAGGATTACCGCCTCGACTGCTTTGCCATGATCAAGGCGATCATCGGGCAGATGGCGCGTCATGACGACAAGCCCAGCGATACCGAGCGGGGCCTGATCGACCGGGCCGTCACCACGGTCTGGAACACGCTCGGGAGCGGCGGCTGCATCGATGACATCGCGGCAGCGCTCGAAGTTGGCGGCGGCGAGCTAGGGGCAAACCTGGCGACCGCGATTGCGCCCTATTGCCGGGGCGGCAGCTATGGCGGGTTCTTCTCAGGGAAGGCCAGCTTCGCGCTCGATGACGATTTCACGGTCTTCGAGATGAGTGACCTTGCGAGCCGTGAGGAACTCAGAAGCGTCGTTCTTTCGGCGATCATGTTCATGACCGGCCAGGCCATGACGCGGACCTCGCGAGCGACCCGCAAGCTGCTGCTGATCGACGAGGCCTGGTCGATGCTGAAGGGCGGCTCGATGGGCGATTTCGTCGAGACCTATGCCCGTACCGCCCGCAAGTACGGCGGCGCGCTCGCAACCGCGACCCAGTCCCTGAATGACTATTACAAGTCGGACGGCGCGCGCGCCGCGCTTGAGAACAGCGACTGGATGCTGATCTTGCAGCAGAAGGCCGAGACAATCTCGGACTTCCGGCAGAGCGCGCGGCTCGACATGGACGACCGGACCGAGACGTTGATCCGTTCGCTGAAGCGCTCAGGTGCGGAATACTCCGAGATCTTCATCAAGGGTCCGGAGACCGAAGCGATCGGGCGCCTCGTGCTCGATCCGCTCTCGGCGACGATCTTCTCGTCCGATCCGGGCACCTATGCCGCGATCCAGGCGCTCGAAGCGAAGGGCATGCCGCTCGCTGACGCGATCCGAACGGTCGCAGGCCTGGCTCCGGGAGAGCGCTGATGGCCTTCCATCAAACCCCGTTCGACCACATCGGTGTGTGGTCGCCGTCGATGCGGCTCATCCCTTTCCTGCAGGGCACCTGCTTTATCCTCATCGAGGCATCGCGCTTTGCGGCCTCAAGCCTGCTCATCGTCCTGGGCTTGCCGCTGTTTGCGTTCCTGTTCCTCGCGGGCTGGGACATGGGGCTCTTGTTCGCGCAGCTCGGCAATCTTGCCGACCATTACCGCGAGGCGGACGCAATCCGCCGGATTGCCTTTTCCCAGGACCTGCAGGGTGCCTTCATCGCCGCCCTGCTCGGCGTGGTGCTGGTGCGGATCCCTCGCTTCCTGAAGCGCTTCGAAACAGCCCTCGCTCCGGCCGCACCCAAGGAGACTGTCAATGGCTGACGTTCGCCGATTACAATCTTTTAATCCCACGCTTGCGCTCCGGCTTGGCGGGGTTCTCCTCACGGTCTGCGCTCTGCTGTGGGGGGCCTGGGTCAGCCGCGAAGTGGCCCGTCCCCGTGAACAGATCGTCACGGTGCGCTTGGCTGAGACCATTGCGCGGTTCGTCGATGCTGAAGCCCGCGCGGCCCGAGACCCTGAAGTCGGCCAGGCCCGCACGCTCGCCTATCTCAAGGCAGCTGAGGTTGCGGTCCAGGACATGGGCAAGAATGGCCGCGTGGTGCTGGTGGCCGAGGCGGTCCTTGCGGGGGAAGTGCCCGACGCGACCGCCGAACTGGAGCAGCGCATTGCCGCTCGGCTCGGCCGGGAGCCGAAGCCATGATCCGAATCGCCCACCTGCTGCGCGGAGCCCGGCGTCCGCTGCTCCTGACCGGGATCGTTGGCTTGCCATTCGCTTGGGCGCCGCTTGCGGCCTTCAGCGAGGACCATGCCTTCCTGATCAATTCGAGCCCGAGCCTGCCAAACTGGGCCTTCTGGCTCGACAAGTCGGCGCCGATTGCGCGTGGCAGCCTGATCTTCTTCGAGCCGCCAGCCTCGGCAATGCTGGACCGGCATTTCGGGAAGGGACCGCATCTTTTCGGAAAGCGCGTGCTTGGCCTGCCGGGCGACGTGGTGAGCCATGATGGCGCCGAGGTCCTGGTCAACGGCCGCAAGGTCGGCGCGCGCCTCGCGCGCACCCGTCTCGGGCTGACGCTCAGCCCCGGACCCGAAGGCGTCATCCCGCGGAACTGCTACTATGTTGGAAGCGACCACCCGCGCGGCTTCGACAGCCGCTATGCCGAAGTGGGTTTTGCCTGCCGCGGGCAGATTCTCGGCAGCGGGAGGGCGATCCTGTGAAGCGCGCCCTGCTTGTAACCTTTGCGCTTGTCCTCGCCGTTCCGGCCAATGCGCGGGACTATGGCCAGCAAGGTGCCGTGTTCCCGGTGATCGAACGCGATCTCCTGGAACAGATCCACACGCGGCTCACTGCCATGGAAAAATCAGGTGAGACCCAGCGGCTCAATCAGGAGCTGAAGCGGCGCACGGCGGCGCGCGTCAACCGGCCAGAGCCGGTGGCAGGCCTCGTCCGGGCGAGCGCGGCTCGCCGCTGGAGCTTTGATCCGACGATCACGCTCGAGACCGATATCCGGGGCGCCAAGGGCGAGCTCATCCATGCCAGCGGGACCCGGGTGAACCCGCTCGACAGCGTTCCGCTGCGCGCGGAGCTCCTGTTCTTCGATGGCGACGATCCTGACCAGCTCGCCTGGGCGCTCAAGGCATCGCCGGGCGCCAAGCTCATCCTGACCAAGGGTGCACCATTGGAGCTGATGAAGGCCCGGCAGCGGCGCTTTTACTTCGACCAGGGCGGCAAGCTGATCGCGCATTTCGGGATCAGGGCGCTGCCTGCCCGCGTGCGCCAGAATGGCCGGGTGCTCGAGGTCAGCGAGGTCGTCCTGCCTTCCCGACAAGGAGTCCGCCCATGAAATCGCTTCGTCGCCTCGTTATGTCGAGCGCGGCGGCAGGAGGCGCAGGTTTCCTTCGGTTTTCCATGATTTCACTCCAGATAATTACGGTTCCCTCGACCTGAACAAGTCGAAGGAACCACCATGAGAACAAGATCATCAGAGC
>NZ_JAIXHL010000022.1 GCF_030145815.1 Sphingomonas sp. | reverse complement strand
GACCAGGACACGATCAGATCCGGCTGAACATCCCCATCACGCCTCATCGCCATCGCTGCAGCCTATCTCGTCCTTCAATACTCTCTCTGAATCAGACGGACCCGACTTCGTCAACGGGCTGTTAAGCGCGGCGTGATCGTGTCGCTCGCCGCGATCGCCGTCGCCGGCGTCGTCGGCACGGCTTGGTTCGCGCTCGAGCCTCGCGCGCTGCATCTCGCCGCGGACGGCGACGACAAGAACCTCGCGGCCAAGGCGCCGACCGATACACTGGGCGCGCTGCCGGCGAGCTACGATACAGTGCCGAAGCTGGGGCCGCCGCTGCCCGGAGATTTGGGCAAACCCATCCTCGATCGTCAGCGCCAGCTTGCTGGCGAGGGGATACCACCAGTTCCGCCGGTATCGGCAGTACCGCAAACCGCCGACGACGCCCGCCAGCGCCGGGCTGCGGAACTCAAGGCGGCGCGTGAATCCGGATTGCTGATCCAGACCGCCGGCCAGCAAGCGCAGGGCGGACCGATGCCGGCGGGTCCGACGCCGGGACCGCCGCGGTCTGGTGAACAGATCGCCAAGGTCGCAGTCGATGCCGAGCGCGATCCCAACGGCCAGGAGCGCAAAGCCGATTTTATCCGTACCCCCGGCAATGCTGCCGACATCAACCCGCATGCGGTGACGCCGCGTCCATCGCCGTTCACCCTGTCTACGGGCAGCGTGATCTCGGCAAGCCTGATCACCGGCCTGAGATCGGACCTGCCGGGTCTCGTGACCGCGCAAGTAACCGAGCGGGTCTTCGACAGCGCGACTGGCAATATCCTGCTGGTACCGCAGGGTGCCCGGCTCATCGGCGCATACGACAACGTCGTCGCGTTCGGGCAATGGCGGGCACTGGTCGTATGGCAGCGGATCATCTTCCCCGACGGTAGTTCGATCCGCCTGGACAACGCGCCGGCCACCGATCCGTCGGGCTATGCCGGGCTAGCCGACAAGGTCGATTTCCATACCTGGGCGCTGCTCAAGGGCGTGGTGCTGTCGACCCTGCTCGGCGTTGGTTCGGAATTGCAGTTCAGCGGTGAGAGCGATCTGGTCCAGGCCGTGAGGCAGTCGACCCAGCAAAGCGTCTCGCGCGCCGGCGATCAACTCACTTCGCGGAATCTGCAGATCCAACCGACGATCACCATTCGCCCGGGCGCACCCGTCCGGCTGCTGGTGCATCACGACCTGATCCTGAAACCCTGGATGGAGTAATGGCGATGGCGGACCTACGTCTTCCGCGGCTTCCCGACCGCACCCCGGTGAAGATCAGCATCCAGGTGCCCCCGCACCTCTTCGCCGATCTCACGCGATACGCAGCGCTCTACAAGGAGGCCTATAGCCAGGAAGAGGCCGTCGCCGACCTGATCCCGTCCATGCTGACCGCCTTCCTCGACAGCGACCGGGCCTTCGCGAAAGCCCGGTCGGGTGGGAAGTGACCGCCATGGGCACCGCCAGCCTGGATGAGAGATACCCCGCAAACGGGTCGATCGAGCCGATCAGCGTTCGCATCCCCACCGCCGTTGCCATGACCGGGCTGAGCCGATCGAGGATCTACGAGCTGATCGCTTGTGGCGAAATCCAGATCGCGAAGGACCGACGGAGCACGCTGATCATCGTCGCCAGTTTGCGGGAGACGGTGCGGCGGAGGATCGTAGACCGAGATTTGCCGACCGGGTAGCGGCCTCGGTCCGTCGCGTTCCCATAGGCAGGCGGCGAGACACTCGTTCCATTTGTTCTTGTTTTGTGCCATTTCTTCGGCATGGAACGATTCGCCCCAGAGCCCTCGCGTGCCGCCATCTCATCCGCCATCCTTGCCGCGCCAGGATGGGCGCGCGTCGGGATCACGATGCCGAATGATCGATTGCGTGCGGAGGCTGCGGAGGAGTTGGCGCGCGCGATCGTCGATCGGCTACATCACACTGAGCCCAGCCTGGATATGGACCAGTTGACGCTGCCAATCTGACCGCTTTCGGCTTCGAACTTCGGTTCTCGGTCGATCGCCAGAAGCTGCCGCGCCGAGCTGGGCTAGACGGCTCCGTTTATTGGCCCGGCTTAACCTGCATGGCCTTGCCACTTCACCGGTATCCGCAGGTAAGTCACGCCGTTTGCCTCCGCCTCGTGGAACCGTCCCGCGCGAATGTTGACCTGAATCGAGGGTAGCAGCAGCTTCGGCACCGCAAGTCCGGCATCGCGTTGCTCACGCATCGCGACGAACGCATCCTCGGTCACGCCATCGTGCACATGGACACTGGCCATGCGCTGTTCTCGCACCGTGGTCTCCCAGCAATACTCGTCCCGGCCTGGCGCCTTGTAGTCGTGGCACATGAACAAGTGTGTGTCGTCGGGCAACGACAGCAGGCGCTGAATGGACCGGTACAACGTGCGCGCATCGCCACCGGGGAAGTCGGCCCGCGCTGTGCCATAGTCGGGCATGAACAGCGTGTCGCCGACGAAGGCCGTGTCGCCGATCCGATAAGCGATGTCCGCCGGCGTGTGCCCCGGAACATGCAGCACTTCCACCTCCAGCGCGCCGATCGCGAAACGATCGCCGTCCTCGAACAGCCGATCGAAATCGGAGCCGTCGGTCTTCAGATCGGTCATGGCGAAAACCGGGCGGAAGATGCGCTGCACGTCGCGAATATGCGTGCCGATGCCGATCCATGCATCGGTGTGAGCCTTGATGAACGGAGCGGCTGACAGATGGTCGGCGTGCGCGTGCGTCTCCAGCACCATCTCGACGCGCCAATCCTGATCGCTTGCGAACGCAAGGATGCGTTCCGCCGAGCGCGTGTCAGCAACACCACTGGCCAGATCGAAGTCGAGCACCGGGTCGATGATGGCGGCGGTGCGAGTGGTGGGGTCACCGACGAGGTAGCTGATCGTGTTCGTCGGCTCGTCGAAAAAAGCCTCAATATGGGGCCGGGTCATAATCGTCCTCCGTTTGGCTTGACTATATATTAGCATATACTAAATTAGCAATACCTAACGGAGTAACGATGATGCTCAAGCCGCCCATGGACTTGGCGACGTTCGAGGCGAAGGCCGGGCAGGTTGCCGACACACTGAAGGCGATCGGCAATGCCCGCCGACTGATGCTGCTTTGCAAGCTCGTCGAGCATGGCGAGGTGACGGTGCGCGACCTCGCCAGCGATGTCGGGTTGTCGCAGTCGGCCTGCTCGCAGCATCTCGCAAAGATGCGCGACGAGGGGCTCATCGCTTTCCGGCGCGACAGCCAGACGCTTTGGTATCGGATCGCCGATCCGCGCGTCGAGACGCTGCTCACCACACTTTACCAGCTCTTCTGCAAGGATTGATGACATGGAGACCCTGTCCCCGACTGCGGCGCGTGCGGCGATCGAGACCGGCGCACGCTTGGTCGATATCCGCGACGCCGACGAACATGCGCGCGAGCGCATCCCCGGCGCGCTCAATCTGCCGCTCGCGCGGATCAGCGACCTGGCGGCCGACGGCCGTCCTGTCATATTTCATTGCCGTTCTTGCATGCGGACGGCAGCCAACGCGGCGCAGCTTCAGGCGGCCGCCGCCGGTGCGCCCGCCTACCTTCTCGAAGGGGGGATCGATAACTGGCGGCGCGCCGGCTTCGCGACCGTCGCCGATCGCAGACAGCCGCTGGAGATCATGCGGCAGGTGCAGATCACCGCTGGCGCTCTGGTGCTCGCTGGCGTCCTGCTCGGGTGGTTGGTTGCACCGGGATTCTTCGGGCTGTCCGCCTTCGTCGGCGTGGGGCTGATGTTCGCCGGTACTACGGGCTGGTGTGGCATGGCGAACCTGCTTCGCGTCATGCCCTGGAATCGGCGCGCGGCCGCCTGAGGCACCGATGGGCGCCCTCTCGATCGTTGCGGCGCTGGCATCGGGCGGACTGGTCGGCCTCGTGCTCGGCCTTGTCGGCGGCGGCGGATCTATCCTCGCGGTGCCGCTCCTGGTCTACGTGGTCGGCATCGGTTCGGCACACGCAGCGATCGGCACGGCCGCCGTCGCGGTGACGGCGAACGCGCTTGCCAGCCTAGCAGGACACGCCCGCGCCGGCCGGGTGAAGTGGCGTTGCGCCGCCGTGTTCGCCGCATCCGGGATGATCGGTGCGGCACTCGGCGCCGAACTGGGCAAGGCAATCGACGGCGAGCGGTTGCTCTCGCTCTTTGGGCTGCTGATGGTCGGCGTGGGCCTGTCGATGCTCCGCAGGCGGAGAGCCGCCGAGGTGCCTGACGTGCGCCTCACGCGCGAAAGCGCCGCAACACTCCTGCCGCGACTCGTGCCGATCGGGCTCACCGTAGGGCTCGCCGCCGGCTTCTTTGGGATCGGAGGCGGTTTTCTGATCGTGCCGGGACTGATGCTCGCGACAGCGATGCCTTTGCCCTACGCCATCGGCACGTCGCTGGTCGTCGTCAGTGCGCTTGGCCTGACGACCGCCACTTCCTATGCCGCATCCGGGCTGGTCGACTGGACGGTGACCGCGCTGCTGGTGGCCGGCGGCGTGGGCGGAACGATCTTCGGCATCTGGCTGGGGCGTTTGTTCGCCGCCCGCAAGGGTGTCCTTGAAAAGGGATTCGCGGGCGTCGTTGTTGCGGTCGGTGCCTACGTCGTCCTGTCCACCCTTTGAGCTTCAGACGACTCACGGGTCAGAGAGCCGTGCTCATCCGACTTCAGGCGATGTGATCTCGCAATCGATTCCGACGCAATCCCCCGGCGTCCCGGAATCTATTTGAGAGAAATATGAGAGAAATCGCCTGAAAATCGGCGTAAATTTCCGCTAAGTCTTTGAAAAGACTTGGTGACCCCTACGGGAATCGAACCCGTGTTTCAGCCGTGAAAGGGCCGCGTCCTAACCGCTAGACGAAGGGGCCGTGAAGGCGAGGGCGCCGGTTAGGCAAAGCCGTCGCCGCGGTCAAGGGCGAATCGTATCGATCAGTCGGCCCAGGCTGCATCATCGAGATGAATTTCCGCCGCGGGCCTTGGGCCCCAGTCGTCGATCTTTGCGCGACCGGCGATCCACAGCTTGCGGTCGCGCGGCGCGCCGAGCAGGGCGAGGCCGAGCGGGGTGTCGGCGGCGCGGAAGGCCATCGCCTTGATGCTGCGTCCGTCATCGCCCGCGACGATCGCGCGGACATGGCCGTTGCCGACCACGTCGCACTTGATCAGCCGTACCGGTCCCGCGACCACGCGCGGCGCGGGCCAGCCCATGCCGTAAGGGCCGCCGGCCTCCATCGCCTCGACCAGCTGCGGATTGACCCCGCCCGGCGCGAGGACGGCGTCGAGCAGCAGCGCGCGTGATTCGGAGGCGCGCTCGACCGCTTCGGCCAGCTTGGCGTTGAGGAAGGCGACGAACGCCGGAATCTGACCCTCGGCTACGGTGACGCCCGCCGCCATCGCATGGCCGCCGCCCGCGATCAGCAGGCCGGCTTCCTTGGCCGCAATGATCGCTGCGCCGAGATCGACGCCGGAGATCGAGCGGCCCGAGCCCTTGCCGATGCCATCCTCGCCGATCGCGATGACGATGGCGGGGCGGCCATGCTTTTCCTTGAGCCGGCCAGCGACGATCCCGATCACGCCGGGGTGCCAGCCGCGCGCGGCGACGACCGCGACTGCGCCCTCGGGCTCCATCGCTTCGGCGGATTGCTGGACCTCGGCCTCGATCGCGCGGCGCTCTTCGTTCAGCCGGTCGAGCTCCTGCGCGATGCCGCGTGCCTCGTCCATATCCTCGGTCGTGAGCAGGCGCACGCCGAGGTCCGATTTGCCGACGCGGCCGCCGGCGTTGATGCGCGGCCCAAGCGCGAAGCCGAGATCGGTGCAGGTCGGGGCGCGGGTCAGGCGGCTCGCCTCGATCAGCGCGTTCATGCCGATGTTGCGGCGCTGCGCCATGACCTTGAGGCCCTGCGCGACGAAGGCGCGGTTGAGGCCCTTGAGCTGCGCCACATCGGCGACGGTGCCGAGCGCGACGAGGTCGAGCAGGTCGAGCAGGCGCGGTTCGGCGCGGCTGGCGAAGAAGCCGCGTCCGCGCAGCACGCGGACCAAAGCCGCGCCGAGCAGCCAGGCGACGCCGACGGCGGCGAGGTGGCCGTGCGCGCGCCCTTCGTCCTCGTCGAGGCGGTTGGGGTTGACGAGCGCAAGCGCGACCGGGAGTTCGGACGCGCATTTGTGGTGGTCGACCACGATCACCTCGGCACCGACCGCCTTTGCCTCGGCCAGCGCGTCATAGGCCATCGCCCCGCAATCGACCGTGACGATCAGGTCGGCGCCGTCGCGCTTCAACCGCACCAGCGCTTCGCCCGAGGGGCCGTAGCCCTCCATCAGCCGGTCGGGGATATAGGCGCGAGGGTCGAGGCCGAGATCGCGCAGCAGGCGGATCAGCAACGCCGCCGAGGTTGCGCCATCGACGTCATAATCGCCGAACACCGTGACTTGCTCGCCGCGCTGCACGGCGTCGGCCAGACGTTCGGCGGCGCGGTCCATGCCGCGGAAGATCGAGGGGTCGGGCATGAAGGCGCGGATGCTCGGGCTGCGATGCGCCTCCAGCTCCTCACGCGGGCAGCCGCGGGTCAGCAGCAACTGGGTGACCAGATCGTCGGGAGCGAAGGAGGGATCGCGCGCATCCGCCGCCAGCCCGCGCCAGCGCCAGGCCTGGCCGAGGATCGAGCTGTGGACGTTGAGCACGGGAGTCATCGGGGGGCTTTAGCGTGGTTTGGCGGTGGAGGGAATCAATCCTCCAGGATCTTCGAATGCACCCGCGTGTCGCGCATCAGCAGATAGGTGACCAGCGAGACGCCGATCATCGCGGTGACATACCAGTAGAAGCCGCGTTCCATCCCCTGATCCTTGAACCACAAGGCGACATAGGGCGCGGTGCCGCCGAAGATCGCGTTGGCCAGCGCATAGGGCAGGGCGACGCCGAGCGTGCGGATATGCGCCGGGAACAGCTCTGCCTTCACCACCGCGTTGATCGAGGTGTAGCCGGTGACGATCACCAGCGCGCCGGACATGATGAGGAAGGCGGCGAGCGGGGTCTGCACTGTTTCCAGCGTGGTGAAGATCGGCCAGGTGAAGAGCACGCCCAGCACCCCGAACCCGATCATCAGCGGCTTGCGCCCGATCCGGTCGGACAGCGCACCCGCGAGCGGCTGGAGGCACATGAACACGAACAAAGCGGCGGCGCTGATCTGGGTCGAGACCTGCTTTGTGAACGCTCCGGTGCCGCTGAGGAAGGTGAGCAAATAGACGGAGTAGGCGTAGAAGGCGAGCGTGCCGCCGGCGGTGAGCAGCATCACCAGTGCCGCCTCACGCGGGTGGCGCAGGAACAGGCCGCCGAAGCTGGACTTGTCCTCCGCCGCCGTGCTGCGGTTGGCGAAGCTCTGCGTCTCGGGCAGGTTGCGGCGGAGCCAGAATACGCCGACCGCCAGCGCGCCGCCGATGAAGAAGGGGACCCGCCAGCCCCACTCCGCGAGCGCGGTGTCGGCCATCGCCGCCTGCAGCGCGAGCAGCACCGCGAGCGCGACGAGGTGGCCGGAGATCAGCGTCACATATTGGAAGCTGGAATAGAAACCGCGCCGCTCGCGCCCTGCCATTTCCGACAGATAGGTCGCGCTCGCGCCATATTCGCCGCCGACCGACAAGCCCTGCATCAGCCGTGCGACGACCAGCGATACCGTCGCCCAGGCGCCGATACTGTCATAGCTTGGCGTCACCGCGATCAACATCGATCCGCCGCACATCAAAGTCACCGACAGCGTTAGGCCAGCCTTGCGCCCGCGCCGGTCGCCGTAAATGCCCATCAGCCACGCGCCGATCGGGCGCATGAAGAAGCCCACCGCAAAGATCGCCCAGACGTTGAGCGATTGCGCCAGCGGATCGCCCTTGGGGAAAAAATGCGGCGCGAGGTAGCTGCTGAACGCGGCATAGGCGTACCAGTCATACCATTCGACCAGATTGCCCGCCGACCCACCAAAGATGGACTTGAGGCGGTGGCGCGTATCCAATGTGTGGCTCATCGGCCGACCGCCTGAGTGAGCTTGCGTCGCACGAACCGCCCGGCGAGGCCGAAGGGCGCGACCCAGGGCCGCCACCACGGCGCGTCGGGGGAGTAGGACGAGGCTTCGATCAGCATCAGGCGCAGCTCCTCACGGCGATAGGCCCAGTCCGGCATGAACCGGATTTTGTCGAGATAGACAACCAGGCTGCGGTCCCAGTCCGCTTCGCGCAGCGTTGCGCGGTGCGGAGCGGTGAGGTCGCGCAGCGCCGCTGCGGTCAGGCGGCGCGCCTGATGCGACAGCGTCGCGGGCGGCGGGCAGGCGGAGTCGCCGAACAGATCGGCCGCCAGCGCCAGCGCGCTGTCATGCACATCGCCCGCGCCGATCCGGGCGGCGCAATCCCGTGCGGCGGCGCGCTCCGCATCGCTGCTGCACCGGGTGAGCGCGGCGAAATCGGCGATCCATTTCAGCCGGTGCCAGTTGGTGCTCGCGCCATGCACGGCGAGATAGACCAGCATTTCGGGGCGGGCGAGCGAGGGCAGGCGATGCTCGCTGCCGACCGCGACGGTCTCGCGCGGTGAGTTCAGGCCAAGCGTGGGAACGAGTGCGCGGTTAATGAACAGGCGGGTGTGGAGTTCGACCATCACCCGGTTTGCGGGATGCCGCCAGCCGCTGTCCTTGAGCACATGGTCGAGCGTGCCGGGCTCTGCGCGGTCCTGTCCGTCGAGCGAGACATAGCCCAGCGCCTGCAGCACCGCGAACGCCTCGGCCCGCGCGGCGGGATCGATCAGCAGGTCGATATCGTGCGACGCCTTGGTCCCGACATTGCCATAGGCGAGCAATGCCAGCGCCGGCCCCTTGACCGTGATCCAGTCGACCCCCCGTTCGGTGAAGGCCGCGCCGATGCGGCACAGTTCCGCAGTCTGCGCCATGGCGAGCATGCCGTCGCGGCGGGCGATGGCGGTGCTGCGCTCGACAATCGGTGTCGGCACAGGGTCGATGCCGCGCATCGCCCCAGCGACCATTGGCATCACGCGGTGACGGGTTGCGTCGGTGAATACCGCTTCCCAGTCGGTTACGCGTGTCGCAGCCGCCTGAATCGCAGTTTGCCGGGCGGCATCGTCGGGCCAGCGGCACGCGGCGGCCAGAAAGCCGAAGGCGCCCGTCGCATCACTTGCCCGCTGCGGCTTTGGCACCCTTGATCCCCCAAAACCCATTTGCGTGCGGCCCCCGCCGCACGGTGTCGGCCGTCAGAACGACCCGGGCACCTCACGCTGTGCGGTGCTCGGCCGTGCGGGGCTTAGCAGCTCCAGTGCGCCCTTGCTGCTTCGCGCGCCTGCCATGCTCGACGCGGTGATCGGCGTACAGCTGCGACCGGCGAGGAAATCAAGCGCGGTCTTGATCGACGCTTCCTGCGGATCGCCGAGCGGGCGGGTCACGTCGTCGCTCGCCTGGCAGGTGGCGCCCATGAAGCTGGCAAGGCCGGTATAATAGGCGCCCTGACGCGCGCTGTTCTCGGTGGCGAAGGCGACGACGCGCAGCCGGTCGTCGCACGCGGTGCGGTCGACTGCGATCTGCCCCACCGGCTTGCCATAGGTGTTGGTGCCGATCAGCGCCGCGCGGTTCCCGAGATGGGGGATGAAGGTGTTCATCACCAGCTCGCTCGCCGACGCACTGCCGCCGGTGCCGATAAAGGCGATGCGGGTCGGGGTGATCGACTGCGCCTGCGGGCTGAAGACGGTGGTTTCGTTGTTCGACGCCTTCGACGCGCGGAAGGTCGTGTAGTTGGCGACCTGGCCGCTGGTCTTGTCGCGGGCGAGCAGGTTGTTGATAAGCGTCGCGATCGAAACCAGCCCGCCGCCATTGTAGCGCAGGTCGATGATAACCTCGCTCACCCCCTGCGCCCGGAAGTCGGCAAAGGCGCTGCGCAGCGGCGATTCGGCGGTGTTGATGAAGGTGCGCAGGTTGATGTAGCCGACCTTCTTGCCCGCATCGTCGATGATCTTCGCGCCATAGCGGGCCGAGACCGGGGTCAGCGTATAGGTCGCGCGGGTGATCGTCGCGGTCTGTTCCGACCCGCCGAGCGGGCGGAAGCGGAAGGCGCGCGTGTCGCCGTTCAGCGCGTTGGTGATGCCGGCCGAGCCTTCGCTGGCGATGATGTCGCTGACATTGCGCAGCGTGGCGGAGCTGGTGCCGATCGCCAGAATCTCGGTGCCGCGGTCGATCCCGGCGGTCAGCGCCGGCGTGCCTTCAAATGCCTCGGCGATCAGCAGGCGACGCGCAACCGAATCGACCGACAGGCGCACGCCGAACCCGGCATTGGAGCCGGAGTTGTAATAGGCGTTCTCCTCGGCGATCGAGGTGATGTAGGTGAAATAGCGGTCCTTGCTCTGCGCTCGGGCGGTGGCGGTAAGTGCGTCGATATAGTCCTGAACCGTTGCATAGGGCGTCGCGCTGAGGTTGGTCGGCAGCGTCTCGGGGAAGAGATACCATTCGTTGAGCTGCTGCGCGACCCACGCCTGGCGCGAGGAGAGCGAGCAGGTGCCGGTGGGCGCGGGCGTGCCGCCGCCGCCGCCCGAGCTGATCGATCCGCTGCTGCCGCCACCACCACAGGCGGACAACAGGGCGAGGGTGGCGACGGCCGCCGTAAAGCGTTGCGAATGAACAAAAAACTGGCGCATAGCGGGTCTAGACTATCGCAAGCGGGGGCGGTCGTCATGTGGTAAATGTGGCGCGTTTGTCGCACCCCGGTGCGATTGCGGGCCGGAATCGCCGGGCTGTCGAGGAAATCGCCGCTTCACCTTGTCTTTCGGCCAGCCCTTTGCTAGGGGCGCGTCCCAACGCCCGGGGCAGGTGCTTCGGCGATCCCTGTTCTGTTGAATTCGAATCTGGAGTTGAGACGGCTTTATGCAAATCATCGTTCGCGACAACAATGTCGACCAGGCGCTGCGGGCGCTCAAGAAGAAGCTGCAGCGTGAGGGCGTCTATCGCGAGATGAAGCTGCGCCGTCACTTTGAAAAGCCGAGCGAAAAGCGCGCCCGTGAGCGTGCCGCTGCGGTGCGTCGTGCACGCAAGCTCGAGCGCAAGCGCATGGAGCGCGACGGCGCCCGTTAAGGCCCGATTCGCTGTCGGCGCGCGGGGCGTGCCGACAGCGTGACGTTTGTGATCGTTCGCCGCGCCGCGGGCCGGCCCTGTCAGGATAGCTGAGCCATGTCGTCCGTCACCGCCGTGCCGATCGCACCGACCAAGCGGAGCGCGCTTGTCTGGCTCTGGCTCGGCATCATCGTGGCAGTTGCGGGCGCAGTGGCGCTGGCCTGGGTCGGGACCGAAAAGGTCGTGACCGAGCGCGCCGACAATGCGACGTTCCTGGCCCGTAACAAGGCGCAGGCCGGCGTGACCGAGACCGCGTCGGGTCTGCAGATCCAGACGATCACCGAAGGCACCGGTGCCAGCCCGACCGACAGCGACGTCGCGCTGGTCAATTACAAGGGCACGCTGCGCAACGGCGAGACGTTCGACGCCAGCCAGCAGCCGACCCCGCTGCCGGTCGCGGGCATGATCCCCGGCTTCACTGAAGCGCTCAAGCTCATGAAGAAGGGCGGCAAATACCGCATCTGGATCAAGCCAGAGCTCGGTTATGGCAGCGAGGCCAAGACCGATCCGCGTAGCGGGCGTGAGGTGATCCCGGCCGATTCGCTGCTGGTGTTCGAGGTCGAGCTCATGGAATTCCTGCCGATGAGCGTCTATCAGCAGATGATGCAGCAGCAGATGGGCGGTGCCCCGGGTGGTGCCCCGCCGCCGGGCAACTGATCGGGCCCATCCCGTTGCGGACATGAAAAAGGCGAGGCCGATGGCCTCGCCTTTTTTCGTTTCGGGGCTTGCCTTCGCGCCTAGAGCGTCCAGCGGCCCGTTGCGGCACCGGCGCCCGGCACCGCGTTCTTGAGGTCCGCGAACAGGCCGCCCGGCGCGACCAGCGCGGAGAGCTTGTCGGGGCCCATCGCGACATAGTCGTCGTGCGTCACGGCAAGCAGCACGAGATCATATTGCCCGTCCAGCGCGGCGTGGCCGGCCAGCTCCAGCCCATATTCATGGCGTGCCTCGGCCGGATCGGCGAGCGGGTCGTGGACGGTGACTGCGTGGCCCAGTTCGGCGAGGCGCGCGATCAGGTCGGCGACCTTGGAATTGCGCAGGTCGGGGACATTTTCCTTGAAGGTCAGGCCCAGCACCAGCGCGCGCCCGGCAACGCCGCCGCGAAGGCCGTGCAGCCGGTCGGCGATCCAGCCCGCCATATCGTCATTGGTGCTGCGCCCGGCCAGGATGACTTGCGGGTTATGGCCCAGCATCTCGGCCTTGTGGCTGAGGTAGAAGGGGTCAACGCCGATGCAGTGGCCACCGACAAGGCCGGGATGGAAGGGCAGGAAGTTCCACTTGGTCCGCGCCGCGGCCAGCACGTCCCAGATCGACAGGTCCATCGCGGAGAAGATCCTCGTAATCTCGTTCATGAAGGCGATGTTGATGTCGCGCTGGGCGTTCTCGATCACCTTGGCGGCCTCGGCGGCGCGAATCGATGCCGCGCGGAACACGCCGCCGCTCGTCACCTGCTCATAGAGCGCGGCGACGCGGTCGAGCACTTCGGGGGTCTGGCCGGACACGACCTTGGTAATCTTGTCGATCGTATGCTCGCGGTCGCCCGGATTGATGCGCTCGGGTGAATAGCCGAGGAAGAAGTCCTTGCCGCCGACAAGGCCCGTAATCCGCTCGATCTCCGGCCCGCACAGTTCTTCGGTCACGCCGGGATAGACGGTGCTTTCATAGACGATGATCGGCGCGCGCGCGGGATCGATCATGCTCGCAACGGTGCGGGTCGCGGCCATCACGATGCGCAGGTCCGGCTTGTTGTCGGCATCGACCGGGGTGGGAACGGTGACGATGATGAAATCGGCCGCCGGGCACTCGGCCGGGTCGCTGGTCAGCGTGAGGCTGGACGCGGCTAGGCGATCGGCGTCGATCTCGCCGGTGCGGTCATGGCCGGCCTTCAACTCGGTGATTCGGCCCGCGTCGATATCGAGGCCGACGGTTTCGAAGCGCCTGGCCAGTGCCACCGCCAGCGGCAGCCCGACATAGCCCAGGCCGACGACAACAACCTTCGTATCTGCCGACATTCACGGTCCCCCGCCCATGCCCGACGGGGCAGGTCTTGGCGCGCCCTTTCGCAAAGAGCCGGGGGGATGGCAAGCATAGTAAGGCTGCGGAAAGCCTTGATATCGACCGATCCGGCCCGTAAACGCGACGCCGATTGGAGGCGACGTCCCGTGACAGCCAAGACAGCCGATGCGGTGGATTGGCACGAGTCGATCGCCGAGTCGTTTCAAGCCGGATATGACCATTCGCCGCGCTTCCGCGAGCGGCTGGCGCTGTGGCGCGACCTGATCGCGCGCCATGTCGCGCCGGGCGACCGCGTGCTCGATGCCGGATGCGGCGCGGGGACGTTCAGCTTCGAAGCCGCGCGGGTCGGCGCTTCGGTGACCGCGATCGACGGCAGCGCCGCGATGATCGCGTTGGCTCGCAAGCGCCAGCAGGAGCTGGGGCTGACCGATATCGACTTCGAGGTGGCGTTGCTCGACAGCCTGTCGGCGCGACCGGCGGGGACGTTCGACGTGGTGCTGAGCTCCAGCGTGCTCGAATATCTGCCCGATCTGCAGGGCGAGGTCGCGCGACTGGTGCGGCTGCTCAAGCCGGGCGCGCGGTTGATCCTGTCGCTGCCGAACAGCGAATCGCTGTATCGCAAGGCGGAGCGCGTCGCGTTCGGGCTGACCGGGCGGCCGCGTTACTTTGCCCATGTCAAATCGATGGCGAGCGCGAGCGAACTGGCGGCCTTGTATCGCCAAGTCGGCGTGGTCCCGGTCGAGCATCATTTTTATGCAGCCCCGCCGGGCGATCGCCTGCTGATGCAACTGGGCGGCGCGAAGCGCAGCAAGACGTTGGTCGTGATGGTGGGGCGGCTTGGCTGATTGGCGAATCCGAAGCGCGACAGTCACGGTGGCGTAAGAATGGTCAGCAACACGGTTTTTGTCGGGCTCGGCGGAACCGATGACCCATTCCGGCGATTCGCGGTCAGGCGAAATTTCGGCTATGGGGTTTGGCCGTCCCACCTGTCACAGCCTGTTCATGCCACCGAGTCCCGGTGGAAGGATGGAGGGCCGGGTGGAAATTGGGGGTCCAGAGCTTGGGAGGCTCGGCGTGAACATGCGTGAACCGCTGATCGGCCGTCCCGCTCATGGGGGGCGGAAATGTTGAAGATGTATGCCGAGCTGACGCATCGGCCGCGCAACAGCCTGTTCGAATCGATGCGGGTCGAGCTGCTGTTGCTGCTCGTGCTTGCGGTCATGGCGCCGGCGCCGTTGCTGGGCCGCTATCTGGTGCCGGGCATCCCGTCGCGGCCGACCGATTATGCGGTGCTCGCGGCGGCGTTTGCAGTGACGCTGGGCGTGGTGCTGTTGCGCCGCGTCTCCGCATTCCCCGGAACGACGGTGTTCGGGTACATCATCCCGTCCTTTGTCAGCTCCTATGGCATCGCGCTGGCCGCGCTGTTCGCGGCGCGCGCTGATTACAGCCGCCTCTATCTCGCGGCGTCGTTCATCATTGCGGTCGCGGTCGCGTTCGCGCTGCGCTTCCATCTCGACAAGACCACGGCGCTGCGATTCTATTACGTCACTGCGGGCGACATGTCGGTGGTGGACCAGACGCCCGAGGTCGAGTGGATCCCGCTGCTGAGCCCGGAAGTGCCGACGGTGCGGCGCGCGGTGATCGTTGCTGACCTGCGTCACGACCATCCCGATGCGTGGGAGCGGATGCTGGCCGAGGCGGCGATCCGCGGGCATCTGGTCTATCACGTCAAGCAGGTCGCCGAATCGCTGACCGGTCGCGTCGCGATCGAGCATTTGTCGGAAAACAGCTTCGGCTCGCTGATGCCGAACCTGGCCTATGTGAAGATCAAGCGCGTCATCGATGTCATCGGCACGCTGTTCATCATGCCGGTATTGTTGCCGGTTCTGGCCATGATCGCGATCGCGATCCGGCTCGATTCGCGCGGGCCGGTGTTGTTCACCCAGCAGCGCATGGGCTTTCGCGGCGAGCCGTTTACGGTGATCAAGTTCCGCACGATGCGGCCGCGTGACGAGCGCGCCGACCGCGACGATTGCGTGACGCAGGATGAGGATGACCGGATCACCCGGATCGGGCGCTTCCTGCGCCGGTCGCGGCTCGACGAACTGCCCCAGGCGTTCAACGTGCTGCGCGGTGAGATGAGCTGGATCGGCCCGCGCCCGGAGGCAATCCCGCTGTCCGAATGGTATGAGGCGGAAATCCCGCATTACCGTTATCGCCACATCGTGCGGCCTGGGATCAGCGGCTGGGCACAGGTCAATCAGGGCCATGTGGCCGACCTGACCTCGGTCAACCTCAAGCTTCATTACGACTTTTTCTACATCAAGAACTTCTCGGCCTGGCTCGACCTGCTGATCCTGTTCCGCACCGTCGCGACGGTGGTGAGCGGGTTCGGGGCGAAGTAACTTGGTGTAAGGACGGCACGCGTCGGTGCCGCCATTCTTCCCAAGCTGAACCCGATCAGCTGCGCGCCGCGGTCCAGATGCCGCGGCAGTCGTAGATCAGCTTGCCGGCGCGTTGCTCGACCGTGACTGCCTTGAACGCGTCGTGATCGACCAGCAGGATCAGCACTTCGCATTCGTTTAGAGCGGCATGGAGCGTCGTAAGCTGAGCGCCGGTGCCCTCGAACGCGCGGGGCAGGGTGTCGATATGCGGCTCGACCAGCTGCACCCGGTCGCCGAACCGCTCGGCCAGAAGCTGTGCGACGCGGAGCGCCGGGCTTTCGCGCAGATCGTCGATATTGGGTTTGAAGGCGAGGCCGAGGCAGGCGATCTTCGCGCCGGGCGCAGCGTCGGCCAACGCGGCGGCGCGTTCGAAGCTATAGGTGATCTTGCCGTCATTCACCTCACGCGCGGTGCGGATCAGGCGGGCATTGGCGGGGTCGCTATGGACGATGAACCACGGATCGACCGCGATACAGTGCCCCCCGACACCGGGTCCGGGCTGAAGGATGTTGACGCGCGGATGACGGTTGGCGAGGCGAATCACCTCCCATACGTCCAGCTCCAGCGTGTCGCACACGATCGACAATTCATTGGCGAAGGCGATGTTGACGTCGCGGAACGAGTTTTCGACCAGCTTGCACATTTCCGCCGTGCGCGCGGTGGTGACGATGCACGCGCCCTCGACGAACCGCTTGTAGAAGGCGGTCGCGCGATCGGCGCAGGTCGCGCTGATCCCGCCGATCGACCGGTCATTGTCGACCAGCTCGAACAGGATCTTCCCCGGCAGCACGCGCTCGGGGCAATAGGCGACGCAGACATCGGCGCTATCGTCCCAGCCCTGCGGAAAGCTGAGGTCCGGGCGCGCAGCGGCGAACAAGTCGCGCAACTGCTCGGTCGTGCCGACGGGTGACGTCGATTCCAGGATGACCAGATCCCCGCGCTTGAGCACCGGGGCGATGGTCTCACCCGCTTTCAGCACATAGCTGATATCGGGACGGTGGTCGTCGTCGAAGGGCGTCGGGACGGCAATCACGAACACGTCGCACGGCTCGGCGGAGAGAGAGGCGGCGAGATGCCCCGATGTGACCACCTGATGCACCAGCGCGTCGAGATTGGCCTCCTCGATATGAATCTGGCCGCGGTTGATTGTCTCGACCACATGCGGGTTCACATCGATGCCGACGACGCGCGCGCCGGTGCGGGCGATGACTGCCGCCGTGGGCAGGCCGATATAGCCGAGGCCGACGACGCCGACGCGGAGCTGGGTTTCAGCGGGCATCGATGATGATCCGTGCGATTCGGTCACTGCTCTTCCCATCTCCGAACGGATTGTGCGCGCGCGCCATGGCGGCATAGGCTTCCGGATCGTCGAGCAGCTCCAGCGTCGCCGCGACGATCGTTTCTTCATCGCTGCCGACCAGCCGGGCGGTGCCGGCGACGACGCCCTCGGGCCGCTCGGTCGTTTCGCGCATCACCAGCACCGGCTTGGCCAGCGCGGGCGCCTCTTCCTGCACCCCGCCGCTGTCGGTGAGGACGAGGTGGCAGCGCGCGAGCAGGGCGACGAAATTGGGATAATCGAGCGGGTCGATCATCGCGACATTCGCCATCCCGCCCAGTACCGCCTGCATCGGCGCGCGGACATTGGGGTTGGGATGGACCGGGAAGATCACGGCGACATCATCGCGCTCGGCAATCCGGCGCACCGCGCGCGCCATGCCCTCAAGCCCCGACCCGAAATTCTCGCGCCGGTGGGTGGTGACCGCGATGATCCGCTTGCCCGCGAACGGGGCGAGGATCGGTTCGATCTGCGCGGCCAGTGCCGGATTCTGCTCGATCGACGCGAGCGTCGTGTGGAGCGCGTCGATTACGGTGTTGCCGGTCACATGGACGCGATCGGCGGGCACATTTTCGATCAGCAGCGCGTCGCGTGCCGTGTCGGTCGGCGCGAAATGCTGGTCGGCGATGGTGCCGATGATCTTGCGGTTGACCTCTTCGGGCCAAGGATGATGGATATTGCCGCTGCGCAGGCCGGCCTCGACATGCGACACCGGGATCTTGCGGTAATAGGCCGCCAGCGCGCCGACCATCGCGGTCGCGGTATCGCCCTGCACCACGACGCGGTCGGGTTTGTCTTCGTCGAGCACCCGGCCAATCTCACGCAGCAGCCGCGCGGTCAGCTCGTCCAGCGACTGGTTGGGGAGCATGATGTCGAGATCATGGTCGGGGACGATGCCCGCAATCTCCAGCACCTGGTCGAGCATCTGGCGATGCTGTGCCGTCACGCACACGCGCAGATCGACGGCGGGGTCGTCGCGCAGTCGCTGAACCAACGGGTAGAGCTTGATCGCCTCTGGCCGGGTCCCGAACACGATGAGTACGCGCAATCGCGGTGCAGTGGCCATGCCGGTCCCCTTTCAGATCAGCAATTTCGAGGCAAGTGTTATTCGGCGCGGGTAGGGCGATCCTGTTGCGGGTCGGTTACGAAATCGGCGCGATGGTCAGCGCATCGACCCACAGATTGGCGCTTTCCAGCGTGTCGCTCTTGGCGCCGATCAGACTGAGCTTGGGTCCGACGCACCCGGCGGGCACGTCGAAGGCGAGGGCAAAGCGGTGCGGGCGATCGACACCCGGCGACAGCGGCTGTTTCGCAATCTCGCGTTCCTGATTGCCGCGCCCGCAGCGCAGGGTCCAGTGGACCTGCCCGGCTGCAACCTCGGCATCGGTGGTGGCGCGTCCGGCGAAGCGATAGCGACCGGCGGGCAGTACCAGCTGCTGCTCGGCAAAGGTCACCTGTTGGTCGCCGGGATAGGAGATATAGAGCGATCGGCCCTGGCCGGGGATCAGGCTCTCCCCCGGCTCAACGATCACCCCGCCGTCGGCGAAGTAGCGCCAGCCAAAGGGCGGCGGCACATCGAGCCCGGTGAAATCGCCGTCGCGCAGCAATCCGCCCGCCTTGATCCGGGTCGCGCGGGGCAGCATCTGCATCCAGCGGCGGTGAAGCAAGGGCAGCCGTGTCTCAGCCGAAGCGCGCTGGAAATAGGGGGTCGCTTCGGTCGTCGTCGGCGGACTGCCCAGCGCGGCGAGGCGGGCGAGCAGGGCATGGCCGGACTCAAGATCGACTTTCGGATTGGCCAGTTCGAGCAGCAGCGCCCCGCGCCAGCTGGGGTTGGTCGCCAGCATCCGGGCCATCGGTTCGATCACGCGCGGGTCCTTGATCCGCTGGGCGAGCAGCGGGATGACCACGTCCCAGTTCGTCGAACGCTGGCGCAGCAGGATGTCGGCCTCGGAAAAAGCTTCGGTGTAGCGGCCGGTGGCGAGGCGGTTCTCGAACAGCCAGGCATGGGTGAACAGGTCGCGCAGCGAGAATTTGGCGGCCGTGCTGAACAGCGCGTCGGCCTGGGCCTCCTTCTTCTCGAACGCGGCGAACAGGCCGAGCGTGCGGAGCGCGGCCGGGTTATAGGGTTCGGCGCGCAACGCGCGGCGGCTGAGATCGGTCAGTGCCGCCTGATCCTCGCGCTTGGCGCGCATCAGCTGATATTCGATCTTGGCCCGCAGCGCTTCGGGGTTGCCCGGCGCGACCGCGAGCGCCGCGTCGGGCTGCACCCGTGCCAGCACGAACCCGACCCGCGACTGGAACAGCAGGCCGATGAAGATCAGGGCGATCACGATCGCCGCGATCCGCGCCGGCCAGCTGCCGGTGGGCAGCTGCACCGGCTTCGTTCCGATCGGGGTCATCGCAGGTCCGTTCAGCCGCGCAGGATGCGGCGCGCCAGCGATTTGCTCTGCCGGCCGCGGCGGTCGCCATATTCATAGCTATAGGCGTAGCTGTAGCCCGACGTCTTGGCGTCGAACTTGGTGAGCACCGCGCCGACGATCCGCGCATTGACGTCGGCCAGACGGCGCAGCGACACGCGCACCACCTTGGTCCGGGTCTGCTTCGACGCGATCACGAACACCGTCGCTTCGGCATAGTTGGCGATCAGCGGCGCGTCGGCGAGGCCCAGAACCGGCGGACCGTCGATCACGATATGGTCGAAGCTCTTGAGCAGCGTCTCGAACGCCAGCGGCAGGTTCGGCCCGGCAAGCAGTTCCGCCGGGTTGGGCGGGATCGGGCCGGCGGTCATCACCGCCATCTTCTCGTGCGGGCCTTTCTGGATGAAGCGCTGCAGATCATCGGCGCCGGCCAGCACGTTGGTCAGGCCGCCGCTGTTGGTCAGCTTGAGCATGTGATGGATCGACGGGTCGCGCATGTCGGCATCGATCAGCAGCACCTTCTTGCCCAGCTGCGCGAAGTTGCGGGCGAGCGCGACCGAGCTGGTCGACTTGCCTTCCGCCGCGCGCGAGCTGGTCATGAAGATCACGCGCGGTGCGCCATGGCTGGTGGTGAAGCGCAGCGCGGTGAACAGCGAGAGGTAGGATTCGGCCAGCGGCGTGCGGCGGTCCTCCAGAGCCTCCAGCAGGTTCTCCGTCTCGGGCAGGCGCGGGATGCTGCCGAGCAGCGGGATCCCGAGCTTCCACTCCAGATCGTCGGGCGCCATGATCGACTGATCAAGCTGTTCGACGAGGAAGGCGAGCGCCGCACCGAGGAACAGGCCGAGCATCGTTGCCAGCAACAGGTTCATCGTCGTGCGCGGCTTGATCGGACCGTAGGACGGCATCGCGCTGTCGACGATCGACACGTTGTTGGTGCCGACCCCGCCGGCAACGCCGATTTCCTTGTAGCGCTGGAGCAGAGCGTCATAGAGCGAGCGGTTGGTGTCAGCGTCGCGCTGGTAGATATTATACTGGATCGAGCGGCGGCGCAGGTCGATCACGCCGTCCTTGAGCCCGTCCACCTGCGCCTGCAGCTGCGCTTCACGCGCGGCCGCCGCTTCGTAATTCGAACGCAGCGATGCCAGCACGTTGCCGCCCTGGGTGCGCAACTGGCGGTCGATTTCGTCGATCTGGCGCTTGAGCGCGACGGCGGCGGGATATTCCGGCTCGAACCGCGCGAGCAGCTTGGAATATTCGCCCATCAGCTCGGCACGCTGGCCGCGCAGCGCGGTGATGGTGTTGTCGGTCAGCCCTTCGGACGCAGCGAGCGGGCCGCTCTGGCGCGCTTCGTTATAGCGCGCTTCGGCAGCGACGCGGTCGGCCTTGGCGGTGGTCAGCGCCGAGCTGAGCGCGCCGAGCTCGATCCCGACCAGGCTTGGCGCAGCCGCCGTGCCGCCGCCTTCCTTCTGCTGCGGCGTATCCACCGTGATGATCCGCTGATCGCTCGCATAATCGACGATCTTGCGCTCGGATTCCTCCAGCCGCGCGCGGGTCTGGGCGATGCGGTCCTCAAGATATTTGCGCGCATAGCTCGACGCAGCGAAGCGGCGCGCGAGATTCTGTTCGATGAACGATTCGGACAGGGTGTTGACGATGCGTGCGGACAGCTGGGGATCGGGGCTGTCGAAGCTGATCGACACCAGGCTGGACGAACGCGTCGGTTCGATCGTCAGATTGGCCATCAGCATGCCGGCGGCGGCGCGTTCGAGATTCTTGCGCTGCTCCGCGCCTAGCACGCGCGGCTGCTCGCCGGGCTCGCGGCCCGAATAGCCGTACATGAAGGTCGGATTATTCGCGAGGTTGAGCTTGCGCACGACCATTTCGGCCAGCGCGCGGCTCTTCAACAGACCATATTGGGTCTGGTAGAATTCCTGCGAGTAAAAGGCTGGCTTGGCCGAGCCATCATCGGCGTCGATCACCCGCGCCGCTTCACGCGCGATTTCGATCGTTCCGGTCGAGCGGTAGAGGCGTACCGTGGTCGCATTGATATAGGCCGCCAGCGCGATCGACAGCAGGACCGTCGCGACGATGAACCAGCGGCGACGCAGCAGCACCTGAAGATAATAGGTCAGCGGGCTTTCGCGCCGCTCGTCCTGAACCAGGGCGTTCAGCATCGGGTCGGCCGAATTTCCGTTCGCACCAGGCTGGCGCCCTTCCGGCGGGCGGGGCTGCGCTGTGACGTCGTTCATGGAAGGTCGGACCCTTAACGGAGAAGATAGAAGAGGCTGAGCAGCGGCGCGGCCTGGATGGCGTCACGGAACAGCCCACGGTTGGCATTGTTGCCCACCACGATCACGTCGTTGCCGAACACAGCGGGATCCTCTGCGCGTGCACCACGGATTTCGTTCATGTCGAAGCGCGCGACCATGCGTTTGCCCTGCACCGTGCGGAAGACCAGCACCTCGCGCTTCAGCGCGTCTTCGGTCAGGCCGCCCGAAATGGCGATGGCGCGCATCAGGGTGGTTTCACCCGACACCTGATAGACGCCGGGGCGCGCGACCGCACCGTCGATCGTCACCTGCTGGCTCACTGCCTGGTCGATCACGACATTGACCTGCGGATCGCGGACATAGCGGGCGTAGCGCTGACGCAAATCGGCGGCCAGTTCGTTCGACGTCATGCCTTCGACCGGAACGGTGCCGACCAGCGGAAGGTTGAACGTGCCGCTGGCATCGACCGACCCCGATGTGGTCAGCTCGGGCACCCCGAACACGCTGACGGTCAGCTTGTCGAAGGCGCCGATCCGTGGTGCACGCTGGCGCGGCGACGTGTCGCTGGCGCTGGGCGCCGGAAGCCCCTCGGCAACCTGCGCCGTCGTGGCCAGTTCGGGCTTGAAATTGGGCTTTGCCGCGCATGCCGAAAGGGCACACCCCAGCGTCATGAGGGTAAGGAACCGGGCGTTGATAACGGCCTCCATCAAATGGTGTCGAGCTGCGCGCCGCATACCCCTGCGGCGCCCATCTTTAGGGGTGGGATGACGAATAGGAAAGCCCCGGGTTCATGTTGTCGATACGTGGCCCCGACGCCCGCCCGATCCGCCCGCCGTTGCGTCGCGCGACGGTGATGGGCGGGGTCAGCAGGGCGCAGAGCAGGGCGAAATACACGGCAAAGCCATCGGTGCGCAGCGGATAATCGCCCGCCGAATGCACGACGACAAAGACGATGACCATGGCGGCGGCGCGCTGCTGCCGGTTGACAGTGCGGCTTTCGGGCTCGACCCGAAACGCCTGCCACGCCCGTCGGGCATACCAGATCAGCCCGGCGACGAGTGCGGCGACGCCAAAGATGCCGAATTCGATCAGGATCTGAAGATATTCGTTATGCGCCTGGTTGAGATAGGCGAATTGCAGGCCGTCGCGCGTCTCATAGCTGCGATAAATCTGGTCGAAGCTGCCAACTCCGGTGCCGAACGGCAGGAAATCGCGCGCAATGCCCAGCAATTGCGGGACCAGAGCGACGCGTTCCGATTCGCCGCCGGTAAAGGTGAACGCGCCGCTACCCAGTACGCCGGTCAGCAACAGCGCGACGACGGTGGCGCCGACGGCGAACCCGACGCCAGCCCCGGCAAACGCCAGGCGGCGGCTGACCCCGAGCTGGCGCAGCGGCAGCAGGGTGAAGGCAAAGCCCAGCGCGACCAGCGCGAACACCGTTCCCGCGCGCGACGTGGTGGTGAAGATCGCCGCGAGGAACAGCAGGACGGTGAGGCCCGCCGTGAACAGCTCACCGGTTGACGGCGCGCGCCGGTCGGAGGCGCGCTGGGCCAGCCACCATCCGACCAGCACGATCCCGCCGCTGAGGAAATTGGCGAGATGATTGGCGTTCGAGAAGAAACCGACCCCGGCATCGCGGTTGGTGATCGCGTAGAAATAAAGCGGGCTCTGCGACCCCGATCCGACCTGGGCGAGGGCGAGCAGGGCACTGACGATCATCAGCCCGAGCACGGCGTTGAGCAGGATGGTGCGCCCGGATGCGTCGAGCTGAGCCCCGATGACATAGGCGACGAAGGCGCCGAGCAGCATCAGCAGCGTGTCGAGCGTCCGCATCGGGGTCAGGCTGATCGCGCCCCAGGGCTGTTCGCCGACCAGATCGACCGCCGCTTTTGCAAGGTCGCGGCCCGGCAGCGCGGTCCAGACGGAGTAGGGCAGGGGGATCAGCTGGACCAGCACCAGTGCGATGAGCGCGAACCAGATCAGCGCCGCCGGACGCTCGATCCGGATTGCGGTCGATCCCCGCTGCCACACCAGCCAGACAAATGCGCCGAGCGTGACCAGCCGGGTGAGGAAGGCACCCCCCGTCTCGATCCGCGACGCTCCGCCGAACAGGATCGCCGCGACAAGGACGGCCAGCGCAGCATAGAGCATGCCTGGTCGACTGGTACTGAACAAAAGCCCGCATCCCCCTTGTTCGACGGCGCAGCGCGGTCCTTAACGGCCGCCATCCGCCTTGCCAAGCGCGCGCCCGGTCCGGCGCTTGCAATTCACCGCAAGCGGGTTAGGTCGCGTGGAGAAGGGCCACGCGCGGGCCGGGATCGCAAAGGAGCTGAACTTGGTCGATCGCCCGCGCCACGGACTGCGCGTCCTGTATCTCGCGACCGATGCCTATGGCGGGCATGGCGGGATCGCATTGTTCAGCCGCAATCTGATCGAGGCGCTGGATGCCGATGATCGCGTCGGCGAAATCGTCTGCCCACCGCGGATTGCCGATGGCGAGATCGGGTCGCTACCCGCCAAGCTGACCTATGATCTGAGCGGGTTGAGCGGGCGGGGCGCCTATCTGCGTGCGGTGCTGCGCCATGTGCTGACCGGCCGATTCGACGCGGTGATAGTACCGCATATCAACCTCGCCCCCGTGGCGTGGGCAGCGGCCAAGCTGAGCCGCGCGCGCTGGGCACTGTGCCTGCATGGCATCGATGCCTGGCCCGCCGCAGCGACGCCGCGGCGGCGTTTCTCCGGGCTGCGCGCCGATGCCATTGTGAGCGTGAGCGCGCTGACGCTGGGGCGGTTCCGCAGCTGGTGCCCGGTCGATCCGGCGCGGTGCGTGGTGATTCCCAATGCGATGGACTTTGCGGGCTATGCCCCGGGGCCGCGCGATCCGGCGCTGGAGGCGCGCTATGGCCTGGCGGGCAAGCGGGTGATCCTGACACTGGGGCGGCTGGACCCGGCGGAGCGCTACAAGGGGTTCGACGAGATCATCGAACTGCTGCCCGACCTCGCACCTGACATCACCTATCTGATCGCCGGAAAGGGCGAGGATCGCGCGCGGCTGGAGGCGAAGGCGGCCGCGCTGGGCGTGGCGGATCGCGTCGTGTTCGCCGGGATGGTGCCGGAGGCGGAGAAGGTCGCGACCTACCGGCTGGCGGATGTCTATGCGATGCCGAGCACCGGCGAGGGGTTCGGGTTCGTGTTCCTTGAGGCGATGGCGTGCGGGATTCCCACCGTGGCGAGCGACCTCGACGGCGGGCGCGAGGCGGTGCGTGAGGGGGAATTGGGGCAAGTGGTCGATCCGGCTGACCGCGCCGGGCTCAAGGCGGCGGTGCTGCGCGCGCTCGACCAGCCCAAGGGGGTGCCGGAGGGGCTCGATTATTTCGGGTTGCCGGCCTACCGCCAGCGCATCTCCGACTTGCTCACCCGGCTGGTAAAATAGCTCAGCGCCCCGCGATTGCTGTCGCGAAGACCTGTTCGAGCTGCCCAGCGCCCGCGTCCCACGTAACCGAGGACAGGTCCGGATCGGTGGCGGGGATTGCGTCTGCCTTCCATGCATCCCACACCGCGTCCAGCGTCGCGGTTAGCTGCGCCGCGTCGGTGCAGGTGCGCAGGTCGCCCTTCACACGCTCGGCGAGCACGAAGGTTTCGGGATGCTCGCCGGGGAAGGTGATCAGCGGGCGGCGGCACGCCATTAGCTCCAGCGCCTTGTGGTGGAAGCCGAAGGTCGCCCAGATATAGCAATTGACCGCCGCATCATGGCACAGCTTCGCCAGCCGGTCGTGCGGCACGTTGCGCTCGACGCTCGCCACACAGTCCAGCCCGGCTTTGCCGATTGCAGCGCGCACATTGGTCTCGGCGGCCCCGGCATAGTGGAACAGCGTGGCGTGGCGTCGCTCGGCCCCGCCCGCCTTCACCCACGCCGCAAAGCCGGACATGAAGCGTTCGAGGAAGTCGTCGGCATAGGTGCTGCCGATCAGCGTCACGAGGAACTTGTCGCGGCGCGGGCGGCTGTCGGGTGCGGCGACCATCGATGGGGCGATGCTGGAGTAGATTACCTCGTGCGGCTGGCTGAACCAGCGCGCGGCGATCCCGGCGTGCAACTCGGCATTGCTGGTGAACGCAGCGGCATCGGCGAAGCGGCGTTGCAGCACGCCGTGCAGCCCGCCGGGGACATAGTTGGCGAAATTGTCCTTGAAGTCGATCGTCCACGGCACGCCTGCGGCACGCGCCAGTTGCTGGCCGACCACCAGATTGCTCAGATTGCCGAAATTGGCCCAGACGATGTCGGCCTTGAACGCTTTGAGGATCGGGCCATGTGCCGCACGCGCGGCGGCGACCCAGTCGCCATGCACCCCGCCCTCGACCGCGATGAGCCAGGCAGTAGCGAGGCGGCGGAGCAGGCCGGGTGCGCTCTGCGAACGCTGCAGGCGCAGCAGTGGATAGTCGCGCGGGGCGAGTTCGAGCAGCAGCGGGGTCGCCCAGTCATGCGCGGCGATCTTGTCGGCGATCGACTGCGCAGTCTCGCCGGGCGAGGTAGGATCGGCAACCGGCGCGATCACCAAAATCTGATGCCCCCGCACCGCCATCGCGCGGGCGAGCGAGATCACCCGCAGGCCATAGACATGTCCCAAGGCCGGGGACATGTCGGACACGAACACGCAACGCATGGCTTGGCTCAGGGTCGCTTGTAGCTGGCGGGGACGCGCAGGCCCTCCGGCAACGGGCGGTGCGGCGGCCAGGCGACGAAGTTGCAGGTCTCGTCATCCTGCCGTTCATGGTCGGCGAGCAGGCGCAGCGCGCCATTCTCGGCGATGCGGTAGATCGCATAGTCGCCACCGACCTTGTCGAAAAAGGCGAGGACGCGGCGCAGCACATCGAGTTCATAGGCCTCGAACACCACGAACGGGCGACAGCGCGCGACCGTTTCATGTGCGCCGGCAAGGACCACATCCTCGAACCCTTCGACGTCGATCTTGATCAGGTCGACATCCTGCCCCGCCAGCTCGATGTCGAGCGTGGTGACGGGCACCTGCAGCAGCTCGGCATTGGTGTCACCGCTGCCCGAGAAGGACGAGCGATCGACCTGCGCGCGCAGGCTGAATTCGGCGGTGCCGGGCTCGGCCCCGACCGCCTTGGCGACCACCGACACGCCGGGATAATGCGCCGCGACCTGCGCCAGATAGGGCTGGCAGAGCGGAAGCGGTTCGAACGCGACGATCTTCGCGCTCGGCGCTGCGCTGGCCATCAGCGCGGTGATATATCCGATATTGCCGCCGACATCGGCGATCACCCGCGCGTCGCGGGCGACATAAGCGATGACGTCATCCTCGACGGTCTGATGGGTGTAATAGCCGTGGACCGCGAGCGGGTAGAAGACGTTGAGCCCGAGATCGCCGCGCAGCGTCATGCTGCTCGACTTGAGCTTGGCCGGATAGTGGCGCAGGCCCGGCAGCACCGGGCGCAGCAGCTTGATCAGGCTGTGCCCGCCGCGCGGGAGTGCGGTGGCAAGGGCGATGACGGCGTGTTCGAGAGCCATGACGATCAGAGCCCGTAGTCGCGCACGGGGATGTCGCCGCGCGCCATCCGTGTGTCGCTGACGCCGACATACATGGCGTAGCGCGTCGTGCAGGAATCGCGTTCGACCTCATAGGTCAGCGGCGTCAGGAAGCCGTTGAACAGATGATAGAGCTTGTACGGGAGCGGCGCGAAATACTCGTCGACTTCCCACAGATAACGCTTCGACGCGGTCCAGCCGCTGGCGAATTCGAACATGAAGATGTCGATCTTCTGGTTTTCCAGCAGCTGCTTGGCGCCTTCGAGGACGTGGAGGTCGTAACCCTCGGCATCGACCTTCATGAAGTTGACGTGGTCGATCCCGTTTTCCGCGCACCAGCTGTCGAGCGTGGTTATCGGTACCTTGTAGGTGGTCGGCACTTCGCCCGGCAGCTCCTTGCGCGGGGCGAGGCTGTTGCACATGTTTTCGTAATCGTGGAACTCGAGCTCGCCCGGCTCGGCGGCGAGGCCCTGATTGACGAAGGTCACGCGACTGTCCTGCGCGAAATCGGCGGCATAGCGCTCGGCGGCGAAGCGCGAGGGGTCGGAGCCGACGACCTTGCCCTGCGGACGCGCCTTCAGCATCTCGGCGGTCGAGGCACCGTCATGGAAGCCCACGTCGATGATCGTCGGCGTTTCGTCCATCAGCGTCAGCAGCCAGCGCTCGCCATTGGTCTCGCCATTCAGCGAGTAATTGCGGACGACCACGTCGAACTTGCGGCTGAACCGGATGAAGGCGCGGGCAAAGCGCGCGCCGACCGGGTTCCAGAAGATGCGCTGGAGCAGATAATGGCGCGATTTGGCATTCAGCATGAAGAGAACCTTGCGGTCTGCGAGGGGTGGAAACGCGGCGGAGAACGGCTTGGGTTACGCAGCCGTGCGAAGGGGTGAAGCGGGTGCGGCGCTGTCGAGCCGTCCGAAGAACTCCCGGCGCCAGCTTTCGATGATGAACGGCTGCCACAGGATCCAGCCCAGACCCGCCTCACCCGCGACAGCGCGGTCGAGGATGCGGTTCCAGTAGCCGGCCTGCCAATAGGGCGACTGGCGGAAGCTTTGCGACGCGAACAGGTCGCGGACCATGGT
The DNA here is from genome assembly GCF_030145815.1 of Sphingomonas sp. Classification (GTDB taxonomy): domain Bacteria; phylum Pseudomonadota; class Alphaproteobacteria; order Sphingomonadales; family Sphingomonadaceae; genus Sphingomonas. Next base: position 48,473 of record NZ_JAIXHL010000022.1, on the reverse strand, counting down.
CTGCAGCCGGGGCGACTTGAACCACAGATCCTGTGGCGGGTTGAACCCCTGTTTGCGCCAGCGCGCGCGGATATCCTCGGGCAGCACGCCGCGCATGCTTTCGCGCAGCACACGCTTGGTCTGCACCTCGCCCATCAGCAGATGCGGCGGGAGCGACAGCGCGAAATCGGCAAGGCGATGGTCGCAGAAGGGCAGGCGCACCTCGCGCGAATGCGCCATCGAATTGCGGTCGCCATAGCGCAGTAGGGTGGTCAGGAAGCCGCCGAAACTATCCTCCGCCAGCGCGCTGGCAAGCGGGTGGAACTGGTCCTGCCGCGTGCGCGCGTCCTGCGCCATGATCTTCTGCGCAATGCCGGGCTCGATGGCGTAGAGCACGCTCGACCCCTTGCCCATGCGGTTGGCGAGCATGTGGCGCAGGCGGAAGGGCAGGCGGTCGCGCAGCGCGCGCGACGGCGGGGTGAGCACGCCGGGATAGCGCGCCTCGATCTGCGGCATCTCCGCATCGAGCCGTGCGCGGTCGCCGGTCTCGCGCAGGCTGTCGAGATAGAGCGCGAAATAGGTCTCGTACCCGCCGAGCAGCTCGTCCGACCCTTGGCCGTCGAGCAGCACGGTGACATTGTGCTGCTTGGCGAGGTGGAACACGCACCACTGCGCGAACTGGCTCGACCCGCCGGTCGGCAGTTCGTTGTGCCAGATGAAATCGGGCAGGTCGTCGATCAGTCGGTCGACCGTCGGCTCGACCAGATGGCTCTTCACGTTGGTCGCGTCGATCACGACCTTGGCGAAATGATATTCGTCCGCCGGGGTGCCGGGGAAATGGCCGGTGAAGGTGTTGTATTCGGCATCGTCGCCGACCAGCTGGCGCGCGATGCACACGATCGCGCTCGAATCGAGCCCGCCCGACAGGCACGACCCCACCGGCACGTCGCTGCGCAGGCGGATGCGCACCGAATCGGTCAGCAGCTCGCGGAATTCGGCGAAAACGTCGGCGTCCTTCGCCTTCGCGCGGCTGGCGTCGTAGCGCGGCGCGTAATAGCGCCAGATTTCGGGTTCGAGTCGCTGGAGGTCGAAGGCGATCGCCTCGCCCGGCAGCAATTGTTCGATCGCATCGAACGCCGTCTGCGGATCGGCGTCGAGGCCTTTGCTCGGGTTCACCGCCGCGCGCAGCACGCGGAAATCGTCATACCCCCGCCCGATGCCGGGCAGGCTGAGCAGCGCCTTATATTCCGACCCGAACGCGATGAACCCGTCGCCGCGCGCGAACAGCAGCGGCTTTTCGCCATAGCGGTCGCGCGCGCCGAACATCGTGCGCGTCGTGCGGTCGAGGATCATGAACGCGAACATGCCGTTCAGCTTGTCCACGACCTTGCGGCCCCAGACGCGATACCCCTCGATGATCGCTTCGCTGTCGCTGTGCGAGGTAAAGCTGGCGCCGAGCGCGCTCAGTTCCTGCCGCAGCTCGACATAATTATAGATCTCGCCGTTGAAGATCATGACATAGCGGCCATCCGCCGAGTGCATCGGCTGATCGCCGGCATGGCTCAGGTCGATGATCGACAGGCGGCGATGGCCGAACCACACGCCCGCCTCCGCATCGCTCCAGTCGCCCGCGCCGTCAGGCCCGCGATGCGCAATCGTGTCGAGCGCGGCGCGATACCGCTCGACCTCCAGCGGCCGCTTGCCGACCCAACCCAGAATTCCGCACATGCTTCCCGTTCCCCAAAGGCGGCAAGGCGCTAGAGCTGCCTCAAACTGATGGTGTGCCCGGCGATTCCACCGGCGCGCGCCGGTCGATTCGGACCCAGATCCCGATCGCGATGGCCGTTACCACCCAACCAGCGAGTTGGATATAGGCCAGAATTTCGCCGGTAAGGTTGGCCGCGTACCACCAGGTGCCGCCGACCACGACTAGCCCATAGGGCGCGAACAGCCACAGCTGGGTCCACATCGTCCCGCGCGCGACCAGCAATTGCTGGTGCACATTGCAATAGACGGTCGGGATCAGCGCGATGACGATCAGCGCGAAGAGATAGCTGTTCCCCCGGAAGCTCTCGCCATAGACCGCGAGGATCAGCGGCGCAGCGGCGATCACCACGCCGCTGAACAATGTCGCGAGGCCGAGATTGACGACCATATTGTAGCGCTGCAGCCGTTGCACCTCGCCATGCTTCGCCTTGCCGATCGACGCGCCCAGCATCGGCAGGATCGCCGAGGCGAGCGACCCCATCACCATCAGTACCGGCAGCCGCCACTGCACCCCGGTGTTGATGATCGCGAGGTCGGTGAACCCGGCGGGCGAGCGCGACAGCACATAATTGCCGAGCCACGCCGCGCCACCCTGAACCACCGACAGCAGTCCGCTGGGGACCGAGAAGGCAAAGATCACGCTGGCATGGGCCAAGGCGGGGCGCATATGGACGCCGGTGCGCAGGGTGCGGCGGTGGCTGCGGGCGGGGATCGCTACGGCGAGCAGGCGCAGCACGTTCGCGGCCGCGACCGCCGCCATCACATAGTTGAGGCTGGGCGCGAACAAGGCGACGGGGACGAGCAACGCGAAGGCTGCTGCAGCGGTCCATGACCGGGCGAGCGCGAGCACGCGAAACTCCTGCTTCGCCTGCAGCAGCGCGTCGCTGAGCCCCGCCTGCACCGAGGTGAGCAGGATCACGCCACTGAAGATCACCGCCCAGCCATGCTGCCCCTCGCCGAGCAGCCAGCTGGACAACCCCGAAGGCCAGAGCAGGCACAGCGCGAGGAAGGCGAGGGTGAGGCCCCAGGTCAGCCGGTCGGCGAGCAGCATCACTGCCCCCGCCCGCTCGGGGTCGCGCTCCGAAAAGCGCGAGACGATCGAGATGACCGAATAGGGCAATTGCAGCGAAGCGATGGGGGAGGCGAGAGCGATGGTGCTGAGCAGCAGCGCGTAACGGCCATAATCGTCGGCACCGATCGCACGGGCGATCAATATGGTCTGGACGAGGGCGGCCGCACGCTCGACCATCGACGATCCGAAGATCCACCCTGCGCCGCGCAGCCAGGTCGCAACCGGGCTGGCCCCGAGCAGATAGGAGGGCGTGAGCCGCGCGCGCAGCCACGCGATGCGGCTCATGGCGCGCCCCGCACGACGCCGCGTGCGCTGAGCAGTGCCGCGAGCTCCGCAGCGCGCGCGTCGAGGCTGTAGGCCGGAACGCAGCGTGCGTGACCCGCCAAGGCGATCCGGCGGCGGTCATCGTCATGCTTCAGGTAGTGCCCGATCCGCGCGCACAAGGACGCGGCGTCGGCGAACACGTCGATTTCTTCGCCGGGGACGAACAGCGACCGCACCTCGTCATTGTCGATATGCAGCATGAAGCCGCCCGAGGCCGGAATCTCGAAGGTGCGGGTCGAGGTCACGTCCTGCCACCCGTCGGGCGGGACCGGACCGTGATGCATCGCGACGTTGATGCGGCTTTCCTCGATCGCGCGGGCGAAATAGTCGCCGACCAGCGGGTAGCCGAGGATATGGCGCTCAAGCTCGGTTCCCTGTGCCGGACCAGCCCAGCCATTGCCGATCACCGCGATGCTGCGGTCGGGAAAGGCGCGCGCGACCGCCAGCATATACTCGAACTTGTAGGGCGAGAAATTGCCGATGTGCGAAATGTCCCAGCGATAGGGGACGTTGTCGCCATGCCGCCGAGAATGGACCAACGGCGCATAGCCGTGATGGACGAAGCCGGTCCGCTCCGCGCCATAGGTCTCGCGCAGATGGTCGAGATGGTAGCTCTTGGTCGTCACGATCTGGTCGTAGCGGGCATAGGCCTCGGGCGACGAGCCGGCATGGTTATACGCCACATCCGGGTAAAAATTCACCGTCCGCACCCCGCGCGCCTGCAGCGTCGCGAGCGTCTCCGCGCTGATATAGCTGCCCTTGACGGTGACCAGCACCTCGGCCTCGACCCGCGCGGCATGGTCGAGAATCTCGCGGTTATAGGCGGCGATGCCGTGGCCGGTGAGCAGGCGGTTGGCGATGCGATGGATCAGGCCGTGGGCGCGCCCGAGATAGGACCCCAGATCGACCTCGGCGACATCCCAGCCAGCGCCGCGCAGCCCCTGCGCCAGCGCGCGGCCGGTCGATCCGTGCCAGAACTCCGTCGCCATGACGGCGCGGATCGGGTGGCGGGGATCAGCGGCGGACGGCATCAAGTGCGGCCATCACGCCGCCCACGCTGCGGCGCATGTCGAGTTCGTCGAAAATCTCGATCGAGCGCTTTGCCATTGCCGCGCGCTGGTCCGGATCGGCGGCGAGGATCGCCAGCGCCTCGGCCAGCGCGGCGGTATCGCCGCAGGGATAGACGATGACGTTCTCGCCCTCACGCGCAATGTCTGTCGGCCCGACCGCGCCGATCCGGTCGCTATAGATCATCGGCAGGCCCATGCACGCGCCCTCGGACGTGATCAGCGGGTGCGGATCGGCCTGCGACGGGTGCACCAGCACATCGGCGGCGGCGTAAAGTGCGGGCAGGCGATCGACATTGACGAACCCGGCAAAGCGCGCGGGCAGGTTTTCGGCAGCGGCGCGCGCCTTCAGTTCCTCGAACAACTCGCCATTGCCGGCGAACAGCGCGCCGATGCCGTGCCCCGCATGGAAGCGGGTGAGCGCGTCGATCAAATCCTGTGGCCGTTTGCGTGCCGACAGCTTGCCGACGAACAGCGCCAGCATCTCGTCCTCGGGAATGCCGAACTCGGCACGGACCTGCGCCCGCAGCGCGGCGCGGTTGGCGCGGGCGGCGCGGTAGGTTTCTTCGTCGATGGTGAAGGGCGACCGGAAGATGCGATCGGCGGGCGCGCCGAAATGCCGGTAATAGTCCTCGTTGCGGTCGCCGACCGAGAGGAAGGCAGAGATGCGCGAATAGACGAGGCGCACGAGCAGCGCCTTGACCGCCTGCTTGATCCCGCCGCGCTCCTGCAGCAATTCGCTGTCGGAGATGATCATCGCCGGCACGCGGTTTCGCCCGCACCACCATAAGGCGCGCCGCACATTGGCCTGATTATAGCCATAGAGCAGCACCGCGTCGGGCTTGAACGCCGCGAGCCGCTCGGCGACCTCGGGGCTGCTCGGCCAGCTTGGGCTGGGCTGCTGGCCGGGGCGGGCGTCTTCGAGGAACTCGTGCGAATAGCCGCCGAGCATTTCCATGTTCCAGGAAATCTCGGCGTTCATTTCCTCGTCGAAATAGGCCTGAACCCCGACCGGCGCGCCGAAGATCAGGTGGACGTCGAGGTCGTCGCGCGCGGCGAGCGCGCGGTAAAAGGGGACGAAATGCTGGATCGGGTGGGTGACCACGATCGCCAGCCGCGCCTTAGCCATGTGCGTTCACCGGCTGGAGCGCCACCACCGGCCCATGGCTGTCGATCAGGCGGAAGCGGCCGCTGTCGAGCAGCGTCGCGACCAGCTGTTGGTGCGTGCCATGCTCGCGGCTGTCATGGGTTTCCATGATGATGATCCGCGCGCGGGCGAGTGCGTCAAGGTCGTGGCGCAGGATCTGCCACTCGACCCCCTCGATATCGCTGATCAGCGCGAAATCGGTGATGCCATGTTCGTCGAGCAGGCCCGACAAGGTCCGCGCGGGCACCTGAACGGTCTTAAGGTCCGGCGCTTCGCTGGCGATGCGGCCCGAGACCGAGCTTTCGCCCATCGCGAACGCGACGGTATCGCCGCCGCCATAGCTGATCGCGACTTCGGCGACGGTGGTGTTGGTCTCACACCCGTTGAGCGCGAGGTTGCGGCGCAGCGAGCGGGCGAGGCGCGGGTCAGCCTCGACGATCACCATGCGACGCTCCGGCGCGATGGCGCGGCGGGTGGTGCAGCTGATGACGCCAAGGCTGCCGCCCAGCTCGACCACGTCGATATCGCGCGGCAGGTGGCGCTGGACGAACCGGTATTCGCCGCTCTCATAGCCGCCGAGCAGCAGGGCCGCCTTGATCTCCGGCGTCACCACGGGATCGCTGGTATCGATGGTCAGCCCGCGATGCGGGATGCGGTCGCGCAGCAGCTTGGCGGCGATCACGCCGGTCATGCGGTTGGCGAGGATCGGGCCGACGATGCGGTTGATGCGGGTGCGAAGGCTGGTCATGCGGGCTCCGGCACGATCACGTAATCGCCTCCCATCAGCGCGTCGGGCGCGGATTCGTGCAGCGCGATGCCATGGGTCACGCCGTGACGGACCCCGGCGATACGGTAGAAGCGCGAGCGTTCGGGGACTAGGGCGACGATCTGCGCCGCTTCATCGGCGGCGATGCGCGCGCCGCCGCCTAGTTCGATCCACAGTACCGGACGGTCGCGGCGGATCGTTTCCTGCAAGCCCTGCAGCACGGAAATCTCGAAACCCTGCACGTCGCATTTGATCGCGTCGACCGGACCGACATTCAGCCGGGCGAGAAGGGCGTCGCCCTGTTCGACCTGCACAGTTGCGACCGCTTCGAGCGGGGCGTCATACTGGTCGGTGGTGACGAGCGTGCCGAGGCCGCCATTGTCGCCAGCGGGCGAATAAAGCTGGAAGCTGCCCGGCTCCGCGCCGAGGCCGAGCTGGTGCGGCGTGACGTTGGTGGCACTGTTCAGCGCGAGGTTGCGCTGAAGCCGGCCGAACACCAGCGGGTTCGGTTCGAAGCTGTGCACCTGGCCGAACACGCGCGAAAATTGCAGCGCATGCGTGCCGACATTCGCCCCGATGTCGAGGATCGTGCGGCGGCGGTTGGCCGGGATGCGCGAGAGGAACGCGGCGATCTCGTCGCGCTCATAACCGCCGAACAGATAGGCCTGACGCTCGACGAAGGAGTTCAGTTCGCCCTCGACCCACACGCCGTCATTGGCGACGCGGAAACTGCCCGTCGGGCCGGCAAGGCGATTGGCCAGCGAGCCCCAGCCGCGCAAATGGCGCAGGCCGCGTAGCGCACGCACGGTGCGCGCGGCGACGCCCGGGTGCAGCTCGCCCTGGGGTGTCGTTCCGGTCAATGCTGGTCCCCCTGACCTTCGGCGCGGGCGTGCGGAAGCTCGCGCGGCGGATTGCAGACGGGTGGGGAAAGGTCAAGCGTCACCGGCAGCCAGCTCCTGGAACAGCGCGGTCATCTCGGCGGCGGCTGCATTGCCAGCGAGGAAGGCTTCGGCGCGGGCGCGGGCACCCTGTCGCCATTCGGCCAGTTCGTCGGCGGGCAGTTGCGCGAGCGTATCGATTGCCTCTGCCAGCGCCGCGCGGTCGTCGAGGGGCAGATCGAACCCGGCATGGTCGGCGGCAAGGTCGCGCCACGGCGTCTCGGTCCCGATCAGCACCGGCGTACCCGAGCAGAGCGATTCGAAGATCGCATGACCGAAATTCTCGCTGCGAGAGGGGAGGAACAGCAGGTCCTGCCCGGCCATCGCCGCGGCGACATCGGCATTGGCGAGTTCGCCGCGATGTTCGGCGGTGACATGCGGGGGGAGCGCGGCGATCAGCTCGCGGCAGCGCGCCCAGTAGGCGGGATCGCTGATCGGGCCGTAGATGGAATAGGCGACCGGCGCCCGGACCTGCGCCAGTGTCTCCAGCGCGACGTCGAGGCCCTTGACCGGCGAGATGCGGCCGAGGAACGCGGCGCGGAACGGCTCGCCCGCGCCGCGCGGGCGGTGGGTCGGGAGCGGGAAGGCCGGGCGGGCATTGCCGATCAGTTCGATGCGGTGGCCGGGAAAGGCGGCGCGGACATCGGCGCGCTCGGCCTCGCTGGTGACGTGGAAGGTCACGCCGCGCATCAGTCCCGCGAGGGTGACCAACTGGCGATAGGCCGCCTTGCGCCCGCCCTTCAGCCCCAGCGCGCCGCCCGAAAACTCGCCGCGGGGGGAGAGGATGACTTGTGCGCGCGACCCGCGTCCGAAGCGACGCGCGATCAGCGCGGGAATGGTGAATTCGCGGTCGAAAAAGCCGTTGAGCAGCAAGATATCGTGCGGCGTCTCGCGCAGCAGCTTCGCCAGCCCCTGTGCGCCGGTGCGACCGACGGGGAGATAATGCGCCTCGGCATAGCCAAGGTCATGCCAGCGCCCGGACTCGACCAGCGGCTCCGCCGCACCGAAGGCCCGATCGCGCGCGACGATGCGGAAATCGAACCGGTCGCCGAGCGTCTCGCAAAGCGCCTTGATGCTGAGGTTCGGCCCTGTCGCCTCATGCCCCGGCCAAAATGCACCGATCAGGATCAGGATCGTTGAACGCGCGCTCATGACGCGGGGAGCGCGAAAATGATGCCGTAGCGGGACTTCAGATAGTCGGGGAAGCTGTCGATCCCATGCGCGGCGATGTGCATCCGCGCCTCGTCGATCTTGGCGTCCATCAGCATGAAGAACCAGAAGCCGTGCAGCGAATGCCACACGAACCCGCGCCGCCCGTCGAGAAAGCCGAGCCGCAGGAAATAACGCTGCACGAAATAGAGCACCGCGCGCAGGTAGAGCGGCGCGCCGCCATAGACGGTATGGCGCAGGAATCGCTTGAACTTCGCCGCCGGGGTCACCGCGCCGGGCTCGTCATGGTCGCGCACCACGCCCTGTTCACGCAGCACGAAATCGATCATCTGCAGCGTCGCATAACGGTTGTGCTTGTCGGTCCACCAACCGATGTCGCGGAGATTCTCGTCGACCAGATCGCCGCCGATGATCTTCTCCACCCGGCCGCTGTCGATCAGCAATTTCTCGTCCATCCAGCGGCTTTCCATCCGCGCGCGGCCCGGCCGCCACATGCGCGTCAGCCAGGTGCGGTAATAGCCGCCCCAGCGGATGAACTTGCCGCGAAAGATCACCTTGAGCTTGAGGTCAAGCGCCGAGACATCGTCGGGCAGCGCCGGCGTGCGGGTGCGCAGCGCGTCGAGCAGACCGGCTTCCAGATACTCGTCGCAATCCATGCGCAGGATCCAGTCGGTGTCGATACCGGTGTGGTCGGCGCCCCACTGCACCTGTGCGCCATGCGTCGTGAACGGGTTCTGATAGACGTCGGCGCCCAGGCTTCGCGCGATCTCGACCGTGCGATCGGTCGAGAAGCTGTCGACCACGACGATGCGCTGCACCAGCGGACGAATCCGCTCGATGCACCGCGCGATATGCACTTCCTCGTTAAAGGAAATGATCAGCGCGGTGATCGAGGGGGCGTCCGGGGTCATCACACCCCGGCGATGTCGAGCGTCGCTTCGCTGACCGCGATCAGCTCATCGAGCGGGATCGGCGCGGCGGCACCGTCGCGGGCAGCGGCGTAGAACGCCTTGACCAGCCCCGCCTGCCCCTTGTCCTGTGCCGAGGCGCTTTGGGTGGTCGTCTTGCCGCCGGTGGTGATGTGCAGCTTGCGGAAATCGTCGAGGCGGACGACCGTGCCGCTGGCGAAAATCTCCAGATACTCCTTGGGCAGCGAGGAATCGCCGAGCGAGGAATAGAGGATCGTGCCGGTCGATCCGTCGGCAAAGCGCAGCACGGCCGAAACCGTGTCGTCGATCCCCTCCGGTCGGAACGCGCTGACCGAGACCGGCGGTCCCCCGGCGAGGAAGGTGAGCGCGTCGACGAAGTGGCACGCTTCGCCCACGATGCGCCCGCCGCCCTGTGCGCCGTGCAGCCAGCTATCGCCCGGCACATGCCCGGCATTGACGCGATAATGCATCGCGATCGGCCCGGCGCGTGAGGCGATCGCCCCCTTGGCCGCGATCATCATCGGGGCGAAGCGGCGGTTGAACCCGACCGTCAGCACGCCCGGTGCGCCCTCTGCTGCCGCGACGACATCGGCAAGCTGGTCATGGTCGAGCGCCAGCGGCTTTTCGACGAACACATGCTTGCCCGCGCGCAATGCTGCGGCGGCGAGGCTGGCATGGCTGTCGTGGCGGGTGGCGATGAACACGCAATCGGTGTCGGCATCGTCCATCACCGCCTGCGGATCGGTCGCGGCATTGGCGAAGCCCTCGCGCTGCGCAGCGTCATGCGCCGACAGGCCGGTCGAGGTGACGACGGTGGTCAGCCGCTCCTTGCTCGCCTTTTTGAGCGCGGGGACCAGCACCGACTTGGCGTAGTTGCCGAACCCGATGAACGCGGTGCCGCGCCCGGTCGCCGCTGCCGCGCCGGGATTGACCGGGATCGACCGCGCGATCGGCGCGGGAGTTTCCGGATAGGTCAACAGGATCGCGAGGAACGGTTCGTCCGTGTCCATCAGCTTGTAGGCGGCTTCCGCCTCCGCGATCGGGAAGCGGTGGGTGACCAGCTTGAGCGGGGTCACGCGGCCTTCGGCCACCAGCTCCAGGAACGCCTGCATGTTGCGCTGTTCGGTCCAGCGGACATAGGCGAGCGGATAGTCATGCCCCTCCAGCTCATAGGCCGGGTCGTGGCGGCCGGGGCCGTAGGACATCGACAGGCGCAGATCGAGCTCGCGCTTGTAAAAGGGCTCGCGGTCGATCTCCATGCCGGTCAGGCCGACCATGACGACGCGGCCCTTCATCCGGCTGATCTCGGCGGCCTGGTTGGGCGGGGTCGAGGATTTGCTCGACGCAGTGACGATCACCGCGTCCGCGCCATAGCCTTCGGTAAAGCCGCGCACCGCTTCGTCGAGCGCATCGCTGACCGCGACGTCCGCGCCCATTTCCAGCGCCAGCTTGGCGCGGCCCGGATTGGGGTCGAAGCCGAGCACGCGGCAACCATTGGCCTTGAGCAGCTGTACGGTGAGCTGGCCGATCAGGCCGAGCCCCATGACGACGACGCGCTCGCCGAGCGTCGGGTTGGCGACGCGCACGCCCTGTAGTGCGATGGCCCCAAGGGTGACGAAGCTCGCTGCCTCGTCGCACACGCCCGCCGGGATGCGCACCGACAGGTTCTTGGGCACGGCGTTGTATTCGGCATGGTTCGCCACCGCCGCGCCGGCACAGGCGATGCGGTCGCCGACTGCGTAACCGCCCGCTTCCGCCCCGGCTTCGACCACCGTCCCGGCCAGGCTGTAACCGAGCGGGATCGGCGTATCGAGCTTGGCGAACACCTTCTGCACCGTGGGCAAAAGCCCTTCGTTGCGGACCTTTTGCAGCGTCTTGCGGACGAGATCGGGCCGCGCCATCGCCTTCCCCGCGAGCGAGCTGCGCGCGAGGTCGATGATCTGCTTTTCGGTGCCCGCGCTGATCAGCGAGACGCGCGTGGCAACCAGGTTGCGACCCCGGCCCGAGCGCGGCACCGGCGCTTCGATCAGGCGCAGCACGCCGCTGCGATAATTTTGTTCGACCTGTTTCACTTAAGCCCCGTTTCCCCGACCGACGCGGCCATGAATGTGACGTCGCTCTCAAAACAACCGTCCGGGAGTGTCAAGCACAGACGTTGCGTGGATGATTCGTGGCCCATGTCGGGCCACCATGTTGCAGCTTCGAGACGCAGCGGTTGCGATGCGTGGATGGTGAGCTCTGCGCCGCCGCGGCGGAGCGTTGCAGTGGCGCCATCGAGCGTGGTTTCGCACTCGGGATGGAGCAGGATTCGCCAGGTTGCGGCGTGCCAGTGCGCGCCCTCGATCCGGTCGTGGATGCGGATGGTGTCGCCCTGTGCCTCGATCCGGCGGGTAACGATGGGGCTGCCGGGGAGGTGGGTGTAGCCGTCATGGCCGCCCGCCAGTGTCAGCAAATCCGGCTGAACCTCGGCATCGCTCACCCACACGCGGGGGCGGCGGCCGCAGCGGAAGGCACCGAAGAAGTCTGCGGGTTCCGCGCCGTCGAGTGCGAGAACATTGTGGGTGTGCGCACTCCGGCTCTGATCCCGGCGCTCGCCCGGCACATATTCGAACACACCCTGATCCACGATCATCCGCAGTCCCGCGACCGACAGCTCGATGCTGCCGATATCGCCATGGGCATGCGCGGGCAGGTCATCCGGTCCGATCCGGCCATGGTCGGCAAGCAGGGTCAGGAGCGGCGCGTGCAGCCCGAAATAGCCTGCGGTCGGGAGCGCGAAGCCACCCTGCGGCTGCGGAACTGCGCGCCCGGTAGAGCCGGTATAGGCGGTCAGGCAATCGGCGGGCGCATAGGCCATGGTCAGGCCAGCATCGTTGAACAGCGCGGGGCCGCCATCGGGATGTGCGAGCAACGCGGTTGCGCGGGCCATGCCGTCGAGTGTGCGGTCGAGCGCTTCAGGTGCCGCAGCGCCGAGCGCGTCGCGCGTCTCGATCAGGTCGGCGAACACCTGCGCGTGGTATGAGGGGGAGCGTTCGTAGTGCACGCCATCGGCCAGCACCTGCCGCACCAGTTCCTTGTCGAGCAGGTCGAGCGCCCGGGCACGCCAGCGCTCCGCACTCGCGCCGGAAAAGAACGCCGCGCCCCAGCTGAGCGCCTTGATATTCTTGACGAGATGGTTGCCGCCAATGTCGAGCTCAAGATTGCGTTCGAGGAACGCCAATTGCTCGGCAAGGCTGGCATGGATCGGAGCCAGCGCCGGGTCGCCGGGATCGACGCCCCAGGCCGCGATCCGCTGCATCCACACCACCACGCGGAGCGACAGGGTGTAGCTGTTCCAGCTGTCGTGCCAGTAGCCGGGCTGCCACGGCGGGTTGACAGCGATCCACTGGCGCATCAGGTCGAGGCCTGCGTCCGCTTGGAGGCCCTCCAGATATTCCATATAATGGAGGTTCATCCGCCACAGCTGGTTGGCGACGCCGGGGCCGGGGGCGTCCCAGTCGATCGTCTCGCCCATCGCGACCGCGCGTCCAAGAAAGGTGAAGCGCCAGCCGCTGTCGGTGCGCGCGACCTGTCCGGTGCGCGGCGGAAAGCGCGGGGCGGGCGGGGTTGGGGCGGGTTCGAGGACGCCCGGTGCCTGCCCTTCCAGCGTCGGCGGCGACTTGAGCGAGCGGCGGCGCTGCACGGTCAACCGCGCGCGCGCGATCAACTGGCCGACCGGCACATGCCGCGCAAAGGCGACGTTGCGGCGCAGGCGGGATAGGCGGCTCATCGCGCCGCCACCAGCGCCTGCATCTCGCCGAGCAGCCGTTCGGCGAGCACGCGGCGGTCGAACTCTTGCGCGACGAAGCCGCGGCCCGATTCGCCCAGCTGCGCTGCAAATGCGGGATCGTCGGCCAGCCGAGTCACCGCCGCCGCCAGCTCCGCTGCAGATTCGGGCGTGATCGCGATCCCCGCGCCGCCTGCCTCCATCAGCGCCTTGGCCTCGCCCTCGACGCCCAGGATCATCGGGCAGGCCATCGCCATCGCCTCGAACATCTTGGACGGGATCACGGTCTTGAACGTGTCGACCCGGCGCAGCAGCACCAAAGCCGCGTCGCTCGCCGCCCAGATGCCGGGCATCGCCGATTTGGGCTGCTGGCCGAGCATCACGACGTTGGTCAGACCGCGCGCGGCAACTTCGGCGACCAGCCGCTCGCGCTCCGCCCCGTCGCCGACCAGCAGAAAGGCGATGTCGCTGCGGTCGCGCAGCAGCTCGGCGGCTTCAAGCACGGTGTCCAGCTTATGCGCCATGCCATGGGTGCCGACATAGGCGGCGACGAACTTGCCGGTCAGGCCGTGCGCGGCGCGGAATTCGGTCTCCGCCGCCGCATCGGGGGTGGTGAAGGTGGTGAGATCCACGCCGTTCTTGATGACCGCGATTCTGCCGTCGCCACGACGTTCGCGGATATGCGGCACGAAGCCGTCGGTGACCGACACGACCAGATCGGCCTGGCGATAGGCGAAGGCCTCGATCGCCTCGAGCAGCTTGATCGCCGCGCCGCGCTTCATCGCGCCGACGGTGACGATGCTCTCCGGCCACAGGTCGCGGATTTCCAGCACCCACGGCCGCCGTTTGCGCTTGAGCAGCCAGCCAGTCAGCCCGCAGAAGAATTGCGGGGAGGTGGATAGCACCACGTCCGCCTTGGGTAGGCGCCACATCCACAGGCACACGGACAACAGATAGGACACGTAATTGGCGATACGCGGGAGAAATCCCTCATTCGCCGCGAGCCAGGTCCACAGCCGGATCACGCGCACGCCGTCGCGCGCCTCCTCCTGCCACAGTCGGTTGCGATAGCCGGGATAGGGCTGGCCGGTCGGGTGGTTGGGGACGCAGGTGACGACCGTCACGTCATGCCCCGCCTGCGCCCACACGCGCGCATGTTCGGACAGGCGCGACGCGGGGGCATTCACCTCCGGCGGGTAATAATGGGTGAGGACGAGGATGTTCATCGCGGCGGCGCGGTCAGGCGGCGAGGCGCGCGGGGTCGCCAAAATAGCGCGCCAGCGCCTCGCCCGACCATTCACGGCCCGATTTGCGCGTGCGGATATCCTTGGTCGCGCCCTTCAGCCAGCCGGTGACGGGGATGCCGAAGCCGGTCTTGGGCTTGTTGAGAATCGCATCGGGCAGCGGGGTCGAGGGCGCGTTGCCGAGCATCGCCTTGCCCGCGCCCGGCGTCAGGCCCGGCAGGATCGGGGCGAGCGCCTGGAGCAGTGTGAAATCGACCAGCGGCACGCGGATCTCCAGCGAATGCGCCATACCGGCCCAGTCCGAATCGCGCAGCAGCTGGTTGCGCATATAGTTGCACGATTCGAGCGCGGCGACGCGGCCATTGGCGCTGCCCGGATCGGGGGTCATGGTCGCGGCGATCAGGCCTTCGGGGTCGAGCTCGGTCAATCCCTGTGCCGCTATGCCGGGGTCCATCGCCCCGTCCAGCTCGAACGGCAACAGCACCGCACGACGCAGCAAATAGGTGCCGGCCCAGCTGCGCGGCAGGTCGAGCAGCCCGGCGAGCTTGGGATTGCGCGCAAGCAGGCCGGGAGCGAGGAGCTTGAGCAAGCCCCGGCTGGCGCTGCCCGCACCCGGCACATGCGCGACGGGTCCGAACACGCGGCGGGTCTGCGGAATGGTGCGGAAGGTCGAATAACCCGCGAGCAGCTCGTCACCGCCAAGGCCCGAGAGCGCGACCTTGAGGCCGAGTTCGCGGGTCGCCTTGCTTACGAACCAGCTGTTGATCCCGTCGATCGTCGGCTGGTCCATCGCCGCGAAGATCGCGGGCAGGTCGCCGCGAAATTCCTCGGCACTGATCTGGCGGACATGATGCTCGACGCCATAGAGCGCGGCGACCGATGCCGCGCCGGGCACTTCGTCGGCGGGCGTGCCGGCGAATTCGGGGAAGGCGAGGGTACAGGCGCGGATCCGCTGTGCGCCGCAATCGCGCATCAGCCCGACCAGCGCGCCCGAATCGACGCCCGCGGAGAGGAACGCGCCAACCTCGACATCCGCGACCATATGGTGCCGCACGCTGTCGCGCAGCGCCTCGGCGACATCGACTGTGCCGCCGTTACGCCCCTCGGCAATCGCCTGCGCAACCGAGGCATAGCGGACGGGTTCGCCCACGCCGCGCGCGTCGACGGTGATCCAGCTGCCCGCCGGAACCGCGCGGATCGCGCGATAGATGGTGAAGGGCTCGGGCACCGACCCCATCAGGTGGAAGCCGGTCAGACCAGCGGGCGACGGCTCGCGCGAGATCGACGGGTCGGCAATCAGCGCCTTCACCTGTGAGGCGAACGCGATCCGGCCCTGCGCATCGGCATAGTAGAGCGGCTTGATGCCATAGGGGTCGCGCGCCAACGTCATCCGGCGCTCGCGCGCGTCCCAGATCGCAAAGGCGAACATGCCGCGCAGCCGGGTCAGCATCGCCGGACCGTGCGCCGCGAACAGCGCGAGCAGCACTTCGGTATCCGAACCGCTGGCGAAGCGGTGCCCCTGCGCCTCCATCTCGGCCCGCAGCGCCTGATAGTTGTAGATCTCGCCGTTGAAGACGAGGCTGTAGCGCCCGGCTTCATCGTGCATCGGTTGCGCACCACCGTCGCTCAAATCGATGATCGACAGGCGGCGATGGGCAAGGCCGACGCGCGCATCACGATCGATCCACAGCCCAACCCCGTCCGGCCCGCGCGCTGCCATTGCATCGCGGACCGCGATCAGCCGTTCTGGGTCGACTGCGAGCGCATTGTCACGATGCGCGAACATGCCGGCGATGCCACACATCGGATCAGGCGTCCGTCCGCGGCGGCAGCAGCCGGTTGGCGAAATAGAGCAACAGGTGCAGCACCACCGCCGCGCTGATCGGCCCGATGATGTCGGGCACCAGCATCCCGTCGATGCGCGATCCGGTGCGCAAGCCGAGCGCAACCACCAGCAGCAAATGCCAGGATTCGCGTTGCAGCGCGACGACATTGTAGATCGACCACAATGCCAGCACCGGCGCCATCAGCGCGGCGAACAGCCCGACGCCCAGCCAGCCGGCCGTCCAATAGCCTTCAGCCGGGATGCTTGGGCTGGTCGATGAATTGTAGTTGCCGTTGGCGCGAAAGGTGAAGTCGCGCCCGATATCGGTGATGATCGGTTTGTCCGGATAGACGATGCGCGGAATCCACACGATGAAGATGTCGCGCAACGTGTCGCCGGGAATGCCCTGATCATACAGGCTGATCGCGAACGATCCGGCGTTGACATAGCTCAGGCGTGCCCAACCGATCTGGAAATCGGGTTCGTTGGGCCGGGTCTGCTCGACGCCCGCGGCGCGCGCATTCAGCACCTGAATCGTTTCCGACAGCACCGCCCGCCCGGTTTCGCTGCGCGTGACCAGCCCGCGTGCCTCGGTCACGATGTCGGCCACCACGAAATAATAAGGCACCAGAATGCCCACGATCAGCATCAGCCGCCGGAACGTCACCTTGTGATACAGATAGGCGAGCGGAAGCATCAGCGCCGGGAACATCGCGGCATATTTGCTGAGCTGAACGATGCCGACGATCGAATCGACCACGGTCAGCGCGAATACCAACCAGAACCAGCGGCGGCGGTCATTCTGCAATGCCCAATAGCCGACCAGGAAATAGCCGACATAGGCGAACTGGCCGAGCTGGATGATGATGTTGGGCAGGGTGAACTGGATGATTTCCAGCGATGCGGGATAGATCAGGAAATAGTTGATGACCGTCCCGATGCCCAGGAACGTGAAGCCGATCGTCTCGGTCGTCAGGTTGCACGGCGAAATGAACTTCAGCGTCTGACGGCTGAGGCTGCGCGTGCGGAGCGGGCCGACGATGCCGGCCACGAACACCAGCAAACATCCATGGAACATTGCCACGACGATGTTGAACTTGAGCACGTCGCGCGGGTAAAAATCGAAAAAAGTCGCGAGCATCGCCCGCGTCTCGTCGTTCAGGAACAGCGTGATCAGCGACCCGATGCCGAGATAGCCAACCACGCCGATCCGGTACCATAGCAACGGCGACCACAAGGTGTGGCGATTGGTCAGCACCATGCGATAGATCGCCCAGCCGACCACGAGCGAAAGCAGCATTGGGCCGGCATAGTTGGCGAAGGTGCTGGCGACGCCGCCATAGGCGATCGCGATGCCATAGAAGATCAGCAGCGCGAAGGTGCCGGCAATCTCCTGGATGGTCGGCATCAGGCCGGCCATGGGGTCTTCGCGCGTTGCGGCCGCCGGGACGACGCGAGTGCGTGTCTGCGGCAGAGTCCAGCGCTGTGCGCCGACCGCCATCAGCTGCGCGACGCCAGCGCGATGCAATCCGCGCCGTCCCAGATGACGGTATCGAGCGTGAAGCCGCGGCGGTCCAGTTCCGCCAGGAACGCTTTCACATCGCCGCCAAAGGCGTGGATCTCGATCCCGATCCGGTCGGACATGTCGAGCAACCGGCTTTGCGGATCGAGCAGGAAATATTCGCTGCCCTCGATATCGCATTTCAGGAATGCGATGCGATCGATTCCATAGCGCGCGATGAAATCGGGCTCCGACAGCCGCTCGGCATCGGTGTAGCTGGGGTCGGTGGCGACGTCGCTGATCTGCTGCGGGCTGAAGATGCCTACGAACGCGCGGCACAGGGTGGCGCGGTCGGCAAAGCCATTGGCGGCCATCGTCGCGTGAAATTTGGCGACGTTGCGCGCGCCCGGTTCGACCGCGATCACGCGCGCCGTCGGGTTGCTCGCCAGCGCCATCGCGCTGAAATTGCCCATATTGGCGCCGAGATCGACGACCAGACCATGGTCTGGGATCTTCAGGAACCCATCGCGCGAATAGACTTCGCGGACCCAGATTTCGCGCAGTCCGCTGAACGCCTGTTCGCCTACCAGCTTTGCGGTAGCGGAACCGTGGCGCGCCACGAACGGACCCTCGCCCATCGCCTTGTCGGCGGCGAGCAGGTTGCGCGTCTTGAGCGCGGCGGGCATCGTCACCGCGACCGCACCTGCCCATTGCAGCGCGCGCGCCGGCCCGGCCACGCGGATAATCCCGAAAAAGTCGCGAAGCAGCTTGCCAATCATTCCGTTTCTCGACGCGGGCGGCCGCGGGATGCGGCGGGATAGGGCCGCGACCGGCAATAGTCAGAACCTTGCTGCGATGCACGCGGATTTTCGGTCTTTCGCACAGGCTTGGTCCGGTTCAGGCGGCTGCCGCGTTTCGCGACCGTGCATCCAGCCGCGCATTGATCCAGCGCAGCAGCGGTCGCTCGACGAACTGATAGACCAGCACGCCCAGCACCACGCCGCTTCCGACAATCAGCGCGATCGCAATCACGCGCGTTTCCGGCCCGGCCAGCCCGACGCTGCCGATCAGCCGTCCCAGCACGCGCTGCGGAATCTCGTGCCACAGATAGATGGCGTAGGAGGCATTGCCGAGCAGCATCATCACCGCGTGCATCCGCCCCCGGAACCGGATCGCGGGATCGGCGAGCACGACAACCCAGATCGTCGCGGCCACCCCGAACCACGGGGTCAGCGCACGGGCGGCGCGCTCGGCGCCCTCGGGCGCGACCGGGCCGAGCTGCAGCGCCACATCGCGCGTCGCCGCCCAGGCGAAGATGACAAGCCCCAGCAAGCCGAGCGCAACCTTGCCCCATGCCGGGATCGCCAGGCGCGCGCGGACGATGAAAAAAGCGAGGACACCGAGCGAAAACAGGAAGGCATAGGCCGAACCGACGAGCGGGGGGATCGTCCGCCCCTCCGCCAGCCCTGGAACCATCACCAGCGCATAGCCGACAGCGCCCCAGGCCAGCAGCGCGGCGATGAACAGCCAGCGGCGGATAAAGGCGAGCAGGAACAGCGCGTAAAACGCCATTTCATGCGTCAGCGTCCATAGCGCAGGGGGCGCATAGGCGAAATCGAACGGAATCAGGGTGAGCGACACGAGATACTCGATCGGCCGCATCGGCATGCCCGCGGCAAAGCTGAGCGCCGCCCAGGCGATCACCACCAGCGCAACCGGGGGATAGATGCGCACCAGCCGCTTGCGGATATAGCCGGGCACCTCGCCCGCCGCACCGATCCGGTCGTAATGAATCCAGCAGATGATGAAGCCGCTGAGCACGAAGAAGAGCTCGACCCCGGCATGGCCGAACAGGAACATTGCTTCCCAGCTCTGCACCGGCTGGTAGCCGCCCGGTCCGAACACGCAGGCGGCGTGATAGAGGACGACGAGGATCGCCGCGACCTCCCGGAAATATTGGAGCGACGGCAGCAGCTTAGTCGATGAGTCTGTCAGAACCGACGCATTTCCAACCATGGTGTCACCCCCGTAACGATTCACTCCTTTAATGGAACAGAATGGCGCTGTCGCCTTGATTGCGGCGTTGCGGCAAAGCGCCTATCTGGACCGCAACAACGGGAACTCCACGTGGTCTTGTCGAAGCTCAAAACACTGTTTGGGGCGTCTGCCGCGGCGCAGGCCGCGTCGGCGGCGCTGCCCGATGGCGAGCGCGTCTATGCGATCGGCGATATTCATGGCCGGTTCGACCTGCTGACCGATCTGCTCGCGCGCATCGACGCGGATGATGTTGCGCGCGGTGCGGCAAAGACGCGGATCATCTTCCTGGGCGATTTGGTCGATCGCGGCCCCGATTCGGCATCGGTGGTGGAACTGCTGGCGACCGCCGATTTCGGCGATCGGAAGGTCGATTTCCTGCTCGGCAATCATGAGGAGGTGTTCCTCAAGGCATTGGGTGGCAATCTGGAGACGATGCGCTTCTGGCTGCGCATCGGCGGTGAGGAGACGCTGCTGAGCTATGGCACGCCGATCGAGTTGATCGACCGCGGCCTCGCCGACGAGCTGGTGGAGGATTTCCTTCCGCGCGTGCCGTCGCACCATATCGCGTTCCTGCACAAGATGACCGACATGGTGCGGATCGGCGACTATTGCTTCGTCCATGCCGGGGTAAAGCCGCACGTCGCGCTCGACCGGCAAAAGCCCGAGGATCTGCGCTGGATCCGCGAACAGTTCCTGAATTTCGAGGGCGGCTTCGGCGCGACCGTGGTGCATGGCCATTCGATCGCCGCTCAGGTCGAGGAGCTGTCCAATCGCATCGGCATCGACACCGGGGCTTACGCGACCGGACGGCTGACGGCGCTGGCGCTGGAGGGGAGCGAGCGCTGGTATCTCGCGACTGAGGGTGAGCGGGGATAGAACGCAAGGGTGGCTGGACGTCCAGACCTGACCTTACACCCTGTCGTCACCCCCGCGAAAGCGGGGGCCCATCTCCCGGACGGTTGGCTGACTGCGCCGGTGCGGTGCGCCGATCCTGCCGGAGATGGGCCCCCCGCTTTCGCGGGGGTGACGCGTTAGGGGTGCATCGATAGGCTAAGCAACGCTACGTCGATGCGTCCTGACCTCAATCCACCTTCTTCCCCACGCCGACCAGCTTCAACCCGGCGCGCTGCACCTCTTCGGCGGGATATATATTGCGCAGGTCGACCAGCAGCGGCGTGCTGAGCAGCTTCTTCATCCGCCCAAGATCCAGCGCGCGGAACTCGTCCCATTCGGTGACGATCACCAGCGCGTCGGCACCCTCGGCCGCGGCATAGGGGCTAGGGCAGAATTCGACATTCTTGACGAGCGGGCGCGCCTGTTCGACGCCCTCCGGGTCATAGGCGCGGACGATCGCTCCCGCGTCCTGCAGCGTCTGGATCACCGCCAGGCTCGGCGCGTCGCGCATGTCGTCGGTGTTCGGCTTGAAGGTGAGGCCCAGGATCGCGACGGTCTTGCCGCGCACCTCGCCGCCCATCGCCTTGATCACCTTGCGCCCCATCGCGCGCTTGCGGCTGTCATTGACCTGCACCGTCGCCTCGACGATGCGCAGCGGGGTTTCATGGTCGTCGGCGGTCTTGAGCAGCGCCAGCGTGTCCTTGGGGAAGCACGACCCACCATAGCCGGGGCCGGCGTTCAGGAACTTGCGCCCGATGCGGTTGTCCATGCCGATGCCGCGCGACACTTCCTGCACGTCCGCGCCGACCTGTTCGCACAGGTCCGCGATTTCGTTGATGAAGGTGATCTTGACCGCGAGGAAGGCGTTGGCGGCGTATTTGATCAGCTCGGCGGTGCGGCGGCCGGTGAACATCACCGGAGCCGACTGGTTGAGCGAGAGCGGGCGGTAGATGTCGCGCATCACCTGGCTCGCGCCCTCGTCCTCGCTGCCGACGACCACGCGGTCGGGGCGCTTGAAGTCGCTGATCGCCGCGCCTTCGCGCAGAAATTCGGGGTTGGAGACGACGGTGATCCCCTTGTCGGGGGCGATGCGAGCGACGATCCGCTCGACCTCGTCGCCCGTGCCGACGGGCACGGTCGATTTGGTGACGATCACGGTCGGGCCGTCGACCGCTGCGACGATCTCTTCGGCGGCGGCAAAGACATAGGACAGGTCGGCATGGCCGTCGCCGCGCCGGCTGGGCGTGCCGACCGCGATGAACACGGCGTCCGCGCCCTTGACCCCTTCGGCCAGGTCGGTGGTGAAGGACAGGCGGCCCGCCTTGACGTTCGACGCGACCAGTTCGGCCAAGCCCGGCTCATAGATCGGCATGACATTCTGGTGCAGCAGCTCGATCTTGCGCGCGTCCTTGTCGACGCACACCACGTCATGCCCGAAGTCTGAGAAGCACGCCCCGGAAACCAGGCCGACATAGCCCGTGCCGATCATCGCAATACGCACGCTGGAAGTCCCTTTCGTCGCGGCAGTCTGGCCGCCCTATGCACAGCCATAGCGGCCCATGCGACCCAAAAATGGCGTTGCCATGGCAGGGCGCAAGGGCGCGCATATGGCCTGAAGTCGCATAAACAATTACTAGATCGCAGCGCGCGGGCGTGGTCCATAGATGGCCAGCTATGAATTCCCTTACACATCTTGCCCGGCTCGAGGCCGAGAGCATCCACATCCTGCGCGAAGTGGTTGCCGAGGCCGAGCGGCCGGTGATGCTCTATTCGGTCGGCAAGGACAGCGCGGTGATGCTGCACCTCGCCAAGAAAGCCTTCTTCCCCGCGCCGCCGCCCTTTCCGCTGCTCCATGTCGATACGACGTGGAAGTTCAAGGCGATGTACGATCTGCGCGACAAGGCGGCGCGCGACGCGGGGATGGAGCTGCTGGTCCACCACAATCCCGAAGCGATGGCGCGCGGGATCAACCCGTTCGACCATGGCGGGCTGCACACCGATATGTGGAAGACCGAGGGGCTGAAGCAGGCGCTCGACAAATATGGCTTCGATGCGGCGTTCGGCGGCGCGCGGCGCGACGAGGAGAAGAGCCGCGCCAAGGAACGCGTGTTCAGCTTCCGCTCCGCCAGCCATCGCTGGGATCCCAAGGCGCAGCGGCCCGAATTGTGGCGGCTCTACAATGCGCGCAAGGCCAAGGGGGAGAGCATGCGGGTATTCCCGATCTCCAACTGGACCGAGCTCGATATCTGGCAATATATCCGCGCCGAGGGGATCGAGATCGTCCCGCTCTATTTCGCTGCGCCGCGTCCGACCGTGGTGCGCGGTGGCCTCACGCTGATGGTCGATGACGAGCGGTTTCCGCTCGACGGCGAGGAGCCGGTGATGCGCTCGATCCGCTTCCGCACGCTCGGCTGCTACCCGCTCACCGGCGCGGTGGAGAGCGCGGCCGCGACGCTGGACGATGTGATTCAGGAAATGCTGCTGACGACCACCTCCGAGCGTCAGGGCCGCGCGATCGACCATGATCAGGCCGCGTCGATGGAGAAGAAGAAGCAGGAGGGTTACTTTTGACGCGCCACGGAATGCGCAGCGTTCCGAAGCGTCAACCCCGGCGCAGGCCGGGGTCGCCTGCCTCACGCTTCTCGCTCACGACCGCTAGCGGCCCCGGCCTTCGTCGGGGCGACGGATTGGATCTATGACCGACTCCTCCTACCGCCCCGACGCCCTCATCGCGTCCGATATTTCCGCGTATCTCGAACAGCATCAGTCGAAATCTTTGCTGCGCTTCATCACCTGTGGCTCGGTGGATGACGGCAAATCGACGCTGATCGGGCGGCTGCTCTATGATTCGAAGATGATCTTCGAGGATCAGCTCGCCGCGCTCGAAGCCGATTCGAAGCGGGTGGGGACGCAAGGGCAGGAGATCGACTTCGCGCTCCTCGTCGACGGCCTCGCCGCCGAGCGTGAGCAGGGGATCACGATCGACGTCGCTTATCGCTTCTTCGCGACCGAAAAGCGCAAGTTCATCGTCGCCGATACGCCGGGGCATGAGCAGTATACCCGCAATATGGTCACCGGCGCGTCCACCGCCGACCTCGCCGTGATCCTGATCGACGCGCGCAAGGGCATGCTGACGCAGACGCGGCGGCACAGCTTCCTCGCGCACCTGATTGGCATCCGCCACATCGTGCTGGCGGTGAACAAGATGGATCTGGTCGGCTATGACCGCGCGACGTTCGACGCCATCGTCGCCGATTACCGCGCCTTCGCCGAGAGCATCGGCATCGCCGACTTCACCGCGATCCCGATCTCGGGGTTTAAGGGCGACAACATCACCGGCCCCAGCGCCAACACGCCCTGGTATGCCGGCCCGTCGCTGATCGAACATCTGGAGACGGTGCCGGTCGGCGATGACGCGGCGGCGCGTCCGTTCCGCATGCCGGTGCAATGGGTCAACCGCCCCAATCTCGATTTCCGCGGCTTCGCCGGCACCATTGCCAGCGGGTCGGTCAAGCCGGGCGACGCGGTGCGCATCCTCCCCTCGGGCCGCACCAGCACCGTCGCGCGCATCGTCACCTATGACGGCGATCTGGCCGAAGCGGGGCGCGACCAGTCGGTGACGCTGACGCTGGCGGACGAGGTCGATTGCTCGCGTGGCGACGTCATCGTCGCGGCGGACGCCCCGCCCGAGGTCGCCGACCAGTTCCAGGCGACGATCGTGTGGATGGACCAGGAAGAGTTGCTCCCCGGGCGCGCCTATTGGCTCAAGCTCGGCACGCAGACGGTCAGCGCGACGGTGCAGCCGCCGCGCCACGTGATCTGCGTCAACACCATGGCGGAGTTGAGCGCAAAGACGCTGGCCCTCAACGATATCGGCGTGGCGGAAGTCTATACCGACCGGCCCATCGTGTTCGAGCCCTATGCCGACAGCCACGATCTCGGCGGCTTCATCCTGATCGACAAGCTGACCAACGCGACGGTCGCGGCGGGCATGCTCAACTTCGCGCTGCGTCGCGCCCAGAATGTCCATTGGCAGGCGCTGGAAATCACCCGCGAAGCCCATGCAGCGCAAAAGGGCCAGCACCCGCGCCTGTTGTGGTTCACCGGCCTGTCGGGGTCGGGCAAGTCGACCATCGCCAATCTGGTTGAAAAGAAGCTGCACGCGCTGGGCAAGCACAGCTTCCTGCTCGACGGCGACAATGTCCGTCACGGCCTCAACAAGGATCTGGGCTTCAGCGACGCCGACCGGGTCGAGAATATCCGGCGCGTGGGCGAAGTCGCGAAGCTGATGTGCGACGCGGGGCTGATCGTCCTCACCGCCTTCATCTCCCCCTTCCGCGCGGAGCGGGAGCTGGTGCGGCGCATGCTGCCCGAGGGCGAGTTCTTCGAGATCTTCGTCGATACGCCGTTGGAAGAGGCAGAGCGTCGCGATGTGAAGGGCCTGTATAAAAAGGCGCGCGCGGGTGAGATTGCCAATTTCACCGGCATCACCAGCCCCTATGAGGCGCCGATGAACCCCGAGATTCGCATCGATACGCAAGCCATGACGCCCGAAGCCGCCGCCGATCTGGTGGTCGAACATATCCTTGGCATCTGGTCGCCGGTGCTGTGACGATGGTGGATGATGCATTGCTCGCCCGTCAGGTCGCGGATGCCGCCGGAGCGCTGCTGCGGGCGATCCAGGACGATGGTGCCGATGGCGCGCGCGGGGACCGTGAAGCGAATGCGTTGATCCTCGACCTGCTGCGCGCCGCGCGGCCGGACGATCCGATCCTGTCCGAGGAGTCCGCCGACGATTCGGCACGGCTGCGTTCGCGACGGGTGTGGATCGTCGATCCGCTCGACGGGACGCGTGAGTTCGGTGAAGGGCGCGAGGATTGGGCGGTGCATATCGGCCTGTCGATCGACGGCGTTGCGGCGGTCGGCGCGGTCGCGCTGCCCCGGCGCGGAGTCACGCTCTGCACCGCGCAGCCGCCCGAACTGCCCCCGGCTGCAGCAAAGCCGCGGATGCTGGTCAGCCGAACCCGCGCGACGCAGCTGTGTTCGGGCGTGGCCGATGCGATCGGGGCCGAACTGGTCGGCATGGGATCGGCCGGGGCCAAGGCGATGGCGGTCGTGCTGGGGGAGGCGGAAATCTACCTCCACTCCGGCGGGCAGTATCAGTGGGACAATTGCGCCCCCGCCGCGGTCGCCGCTGCCGCCGGACTGCATGTCTCGCGGATCGACGGGTCGCCGATCCGCTATAACGAAGCCGAGCTGTCGCTGCCCGACCTGCTCATCTGCCGCCGGGAGTGGGCGGCACCGGTGCTGGAGCTGGTCGCGAAGAGCGGAGTGTGCGGTTGAGGCAATAATCCTCCCCCGCCAGGGGGAGGTGTCGCCGGAGGCGACGGAGGGGGAGGACGGCCGTGTCCTCAACCCTCTTGCCCCCCTAACCTCTGGCCGGCGTGCTTCCGCCCCCTCCGTCACGCTGCGCGTGCCACCTCCCCCTTGCGGGGGAGGATAGATTTTCGGTCAGCCCTTCGCCGCCGCGACATGCTCGCGGTACCAGCGGACGAATTCCGCCACGCCCTGCTCAACGGAAGTGGTCGGCACCCGGCCGGTGAGCGCGCGGAGCAGGGCGGGCGAGGCTTCGGTCGCGGGGACGTCGCCGGCCTGCATCGGCAGGAAGTTCTTCTTCGCGGTCATGCCCAGCGCTTTCTCCAGCGCGGCAATGTAATCCATCAGCGGGGTCGGCGTGCCACCGCCGATATTGACCACGCGGAACGGCGCGGCGGACGACAGGCTGTCATGCGGGCCGACCGGCTCGCTGCCCGGCACTGCCGAAACGAGATCGACGATCGAGCGGACCAGGTCTTCGACATAGGTGAAGTCGCGCGCCATCTGGCCGTTGTTGTACACGTCGATCGGCTGGTCGCGCAGCATCGCATCGGCGAATTTGAACAGCGCCATGTCGGGCCGGCCCCACGGCCCATAGACGGTGAAGAAGCGGAAAAAGGTCATCGGGATGCCGAACAGATGGGCATAGCTGTGCCCCATCAGTTCGGTCGCACCCTTGGTCGCGGCATAGAGGCTCATCGGCGTCTGGGTGCGCTGCAGCTCGTCGAACGGCATCGCCGTGTTCGCGCCATAGACCGAGCTGGTCGAGGCAGCGAGGAAGTGGCGGACGGGGTTATGCCGCGCCAGTTCCATCAGGTTGAAGGTGCCGACGATGTTGGTGCCGACATAATCGGCAGGATGGTCGATGCTGTAGCGCACCCCGGCCTGCGCGGCGAGGTGGATGACCGCGTCGGGGGCGAAGTCTCTCCACGCCTTTGTCAGCGCGGTCCCATCCTCGATCGAGATGCGCGCCAGCTCGAAATTCTGGTGATTCGACAGGATCGCGTTGCGGCGTTCCTTGAGCGACGGGTCGTAATAGGGGGTGAAATTGTCGACCCCCAGCACCTTCGCGCCGGACTGGAGCAGCAGGCTGGAGGTATGGAAGCCGATGAAGCCCGCAGACCCGGTGACGAGGACGCGGCGATTGGTCAGGTCGGTCATCGTGGTTCATTCCCCATTGGTTTGCGGCGCGCCTAACCCAAAGCCCGGCCTTGTTCTATGCCCCTGATCGGCTATTCGCTCGGTCAGGAGATTTGACCATGACGATCAAGAAGCTGCGCAAGGCCGTGTTCCCGGTCGGGGGCCTCGGCACCCGCTTCCTCCCCGCGACCAAGGCGATGCCCAAGGAGATGCTGCCGGTCGTCGACCGCCCGCTGATCCAATATGCGGTGGATGAGGCGATCGAGGCGGGGATCGAGCAGATGATCTTCGTCACCGGCCGCGGCAAGACCGCGATCGAGGACCATTTCGACATCGCCTATGAGCTTGAGTCGACGATGGCCTCGCGCGGCAAGTCGCTGGAGATTCTCGACGCGACGCGGCTGAAGCCCGGTTCGATTGCCTATGTGCGCCAGCAGGAACCGATGGGCCTGGGCCACGCCGTGTGGTGCGCGCGCGACATCGTCGGGGACGAACCGTTTGCGGTGCTGCTCGCCGACGATTTCATGGTCGGGCAGCCGGGCTGCCTCAAGCAGATGGTCGACGCGTATAACAAGGTCGGCGGCAACCTGATCTGCGCACAGGAAGTGCCCGAATCGCAGACCGACAAATATGGCGTGATCACGCCCGGCACGCGCGACGGCACGCTGACGCAGGTGCACGGGCTGGTCGAAAAGCCCAAGCCCGGCACCGCGCCCTCGAACCTGGCGGTGATCGGTCGCTACATCCTTCAACCCGAAGTGATGCGGGTGCTGGAGACGCAGGAAGCGGGCGCGGGCGGCGAGATCCAGCTGACCGACGCGATGGCGCGGATGATCGGCGACCAGCCCTTCCACGGCGTGACGTTCCAGGGGACGCGCTACGATTGCGGCGACAAGGCCGGCTATGCCCAGGCCAATCTCGCGCTGGCGCTGGAGCGTGAGGATATCGGCCCGGCGGTGCTGGAATTTGCGCGCGGGCTGATTCGGTAAGCACGTTTTTAGTCGGGCGGCACCGTCCTAAGCCGACTATCGGTCGATGCTTGGCATCGCCAATGCCTTGGACTGCTTCGCGCTGTTGGCGCGACTGTCAGGATGCGCCGAACGGGCAACGGACGACACTTCGTGCCGAACGGACCGCCCTGTGCGCAGACGATTCGGGATGTCGCAAATTGTAACAGCGGCTCCCGGGAATATCGCCGGGACCGATCGCAACAACGATCGAACCTCAGCAATCACACACCGCAGACCAAAAAAAATGGCGACCCGAAGGCCGCCATTTTAAAATCTCGTCATGCAGACCAGCTTACGGGCTGGTCGGCTCATCGTCAGCGCTGGTCGCGGCATAGATGCCGAGGCCAACTGCAACGACCACGAACACGATCAGGAAGGGGAAACCACCATCCTGCAGGTTCGACTCACCCGCCGGGGTCGCAACGCGTGCTGCCTCAGCCTTCGAAACCGACGCCTGGGGCGCGGCCAGCGCCGGGGTCGTTGCAAGCGAGCAGGCCGCAACGGCCATCATCAACTTTGCCAACCGCATAAATTGCTCCCTCTTCTTATTCTCACGCAGTGTTGTAGCGCGTGCCCTATGCCACAGCCAAAGGTTTAGCTCAACAGGGTAAAACACCCAAATCGAGCACCCCCGGTTACGGCTAGAACGCCATAGTCATTGACCGGTTCCCATCCCGCCGGGTGATTTGGCACCCGCCATATGCTCACCGAGCAACAGCCAAGACGGCCTTTGCATGGGAAGGGTTAAGTTTTTGTGGCACCGACGTCAACTCGCTAGGCGACGGATGCCATTATTCGTCTGAAATTGTGGCGATGAAGCAACGGTTTTTGCCGCAGCGCCGCATTTCGGGCCGCTGGCGTCCCCAATCGCGCCGCTGCATCGGCGACTTGCCGAATCACTTGGTTCTGCTTTCGACCCGAACCGGGATAGGGCATAATGCGCAGCATGCGTTGCGGTGTCCGCTTGTTCCACCTCCTGCTGATCCTCGTGTTCGCCGCATGCGGCACACCTGTTTACGCACAAGTGACAGCAGACCCGGCGCTGTTTGAAGGGTTTCGCGCCGCCGATCTGCGGCTCGCCACCGCCGGGTATCGGCTGAGCACCGCCAATGCCGCGTTATGCGATCGACTGGAGCCCGGGCACGGTATCCAGGTGCATACCCTCGACCAATATGCGCCAGCGCTGCGTCCGGCAGTGGCGGCGCATTTCCGCTTTGCCGGGGCACTCGCGGTCGAGGGCGTGGTGTCCGGAAGCCCGGCGGAGCGCGCCGGCGTGCGGCCCGACGATACGATCGTGCGCTTTGGCGACATTGGGGTCGCCCCCCAAGCGGATGGGCCGGCCTCTACGGACCGGCTGGTCGCCTTTTGGAGTGCGGTAGCCGCGTTGTCCCCGACCGCGCCGATTCGCGTCGATCTGCTGCGCGCCGGCGTGCCGCTGACGGTCACGATCCAGCCGATCCCCGCATGCCGCACGCGCTATGAACTGGCGATCACCGCCGCGCTCGAAGCCAGCGCCAATGGCGACATGGTGCGGATCAGCTCGGGCTATTATGACAGCTTCCACGGCGACCTGCCGGTGGCGGCGATCGCGCATGAGCTGGCGCACAATATCCTGCGGCACCGCGAGCGGCTGAAGGCGGTGGGCGCAGAATTTGGTCTGCTGTCCGGCTTTGGCCGCAACATGGGCTTCTTCCGTCAGGTGGAGCTGCAGGCCGATACGCTCGCCGTCCATCTGCTCGCGCGCGCGGGCTATCCCGCCGATCTCGCCAGCCGCTTCCGCCAGCATCCGGTGGCCAAGGCGCGCTCGGGCATGTTCCAGTCGCCGTCACACCCGCATTGGCGGGACCGGCTCCGCGTGGCGCTGGCCGAAGAAGCGCGAATCGCTGCGAACGGTCCGGGCGCGCCGTTCGTGGCCGAGCGGGACTTGCCGCTGACGGGCGACTGGCGGCCGCTGGTGCCTAAACCCTGAGCCAATCGCGAATCGCATCTGTCACCGGCTGTGGCTTCTCCCACGGCACGAAATGTCCGGCATCGATCTGCACGATCGACAAATCGGGGATCAGCGCATCCAGCCCCTCCAACTGGACCGGCAGCAATGCGGTGTCGCGCATCCCCCAGATCACCAGCACCGGCATGGGCAGTGGCGGGAATGGGCCGTCGAGAAACGCGGGCCGCTCGGGCGTCTCGTCCATCGCGGGGACGACGATTGCACTCGCGCGATACCAGTTGAGCATCGCGGTCATCGCGCCGGGCTGGCTCCATTCGTCGATATACGCGGCGCGTTCGGGCGCGACCAATGCGGGGTCGGTATGCTTGGCAAAGGTCGTGTCGAAAAACCGCTCGGCTCCCATCGCTGCGATTTGCGCGTCGAGCGCGGGGTTGCGGAACGCGCGGATATATTGGCTCGCCGCGCGCTGCTCCATGTCGTCGAACAGCGACTTCTGGAAGACGAACGGGTGGGGGGCGTTGACAATGATCAGCTTCTCGACGCGGTCGGGATGCTGCAGTGCCGCCATCCACGCAATCGCGCCGCCCCAGTCATGGCCGACCAGCACGAAGCGGTCCTTGCCGAAATGCGTGGCGAGCGCGAGCAGGTCGCCGACCGGCTTGTCGGGGGTATAGTTTTCGACCCCTTCCGGTTTGGATGAGCGGGCAAAGCCGCGCTGATCCGGGGCGATGACGAAGTGTGACTTTGCCAGCTCCGGGATCTGGTGCCGCCAGGTGCGGTGCGATTCCGGGAAGCCGTGGAGCAGGATGATCGCAGGGGCGGCGGGATCGCCGGCCGTGGCGACGTCGAGCTCCACCCCGGTCGGTAGCGCTATTCGCTGCAGTTCAAACCCGGCCATTGCCCTCTCCATCGATTTTTCGAACCTAGGGTATGGGCGCATGGCCGGGCTGGCAAGGCCTCAGGGGTAGCTGACCGTCTTCGGCACTTCGGGGATCGGGATGAACTCCTTATCGTCGCCCGGGACCTTCGGGAACAGCCCGGCTTTCCAGTCTTCCTTCGCCTGATTGATCCGGTCGCGGTCGGACGAGACGAAGTTCCACCAGACATGGCGCGGCGTGCTGAACGCCTCGCCCCCGCACAGCATCACGCGACCGCCATTGCGCGAGGTGAGCCGGGCGGTCACGCCGGGGCGCAGGACGTAGAGCGTCTGCGGCTCCAGCTCGACCCCGTCGAGGCTGGCCTGCCCGAGCGCAAGATAGACCGCGCGCTCGTCCGCATCGGCATCGACCGGCACGCTCGCGCCGGGATCGAGCAGGATGTCGGCGTAGATCGTCCCGGCATAGGTCGTGGTCGGCGCGCTCTGACCCCACAGCGACCCCATGATGACCCGCGCCTTCGCCCCGCTGCTGTCGATCACCGGCAGGTCAGCCTTGGCGACATGCTCGAACGCCGGGTCCATCTCCTCGAACCGCTCGGGGAGCGCGAGCCAGGTCTGGATGCCCGACAGTTCCGGCCCGGCGGCGCGTTCAGTGGCGGGGGAGCGCTCCGAATGGACGATGCCATTGCCCGCCGTCATCAGATTGACCGCCCCCGGCTCGATCGTCGCGAACGTGCCCAGGCTGTCACGATGGTCGATCGCGCCGGCGAAGAGATAGGTGACGGTGGCCAGGTTGATGTGCGGGTGCGGGCGCACGTCGATGCCGGTTCCGACCTCCAGATGCGCCGGCCCCATCTGGTCGAAGAAGATGAACGGCCCGACCATGGTGCGCGGACGCGAGGGCAAGGTGCGATGCACCTTGAACCCGCCCAGATCATGGCTGGTCGGGTGAATCGTGTGGATGAACAGGTCGTCGGTCACGCCGCGTCTCCGCAATAGGGTGTCACGTGACAGATAGGGGCGAGCGCGCCGCGCCGCCATCCACCCGTTCGGGTTACTCCCCCGGTGCGCTCGCGCGGATCGCCATGGCATGGACGCGTTCGATCATCAGGTCGCCGAGCGCGCGGTTGACCAGCCGTTGGCGGTCGAGCCGCGACTTGCCCGCGAACGCCGCGCTTTCGATGACTACGGTGAAGTGCGATTCGCCACTGCCATCGTCGCCCATATGGCCGCGATGCTTGGCGCTGTCGTTGATCACGTCGAGCCGCGACGGGGCGAGCGCGGTGGTGAGACGGGCGGTGATTTCGGCGGCGACGGGGCCGGTAGCGGTGTCGGTCATCGCGCCTATATAGGCGGTTTTTTCCCCGGAGTCAGAGTGTCGCGCGAAGCCCCCAAAGATCGCCCCAAGGCCCGTTTCCATGGCCGCGTCGAGGCGCCGGGGCGGCTATGCGCGGAGCCGGGCTGCGCCGAACCGGGCGAGTTTCGCGCCCCGGCCGGGCCGGGCGGGCGCAGCGGCGACGGGCCAGGTGCCTATCGCTGGCTGTGCCTCGACCATGTCCGCGCGTTCAACTCGCGCTACAATTTCTTCGCGGGCATGAGCCCGGAGGAAATTCACGCGGCGCAGCGCCCCTACGCCGGATGGGAAAGCGAAACGCGCGCCTTCACCGCGACCGGCGGCGCGGATCGCCCGCCGCGCTGGGCTGACTTTGCCGATCCGCTCGACGCGATCGGCGCGCGTTTCCGTGCCGCACGCCCGCAAGAGCGCAAGGACGGCAAGCCGCTATCGGGTAAGGATCGGGAGGCATTGAAGGCGCTCGACCTAGACCTCGATGCCGATCGCACCGCGCTGCGCCGCCGCTATTCGGACCTGGTCCGGCGTTACCACCCCGACCGCAATGGCGGCGACCGCAGCCATGAGGGCGCACTGCAAAAGGTGATCGCGGCGTATCAGCAGCTGAAAGGCTCGCCAGCCTTCGCGTGAGGGCTTAGCTTCCGCAGCCGCCACAGCCGCCGCCCCCACAACCGCTGCCGCCGCCATCGCTGCCGGAATCTCCGCCGCTGCCGCCGCCGTCCCCGCTCGCCGCGCGCAGCTTGTGGAAGGCGTCGAACTCCGATCCGGCCAGCACCGCAGTCCCGAACAAGGCGACCGCCATCGCGGTCTCCCCCGTTTGCGGCGCGCGGCGGATGCGGTCGGCGTTCTTGCGCGCCGTGGACAGCGCCTCGGTCCCGGCGCGCTCCAGATCGCTCTGGATACGGCTCGCCTGGGGCCGCACCGCGCGTTCGATCCGGCTCCAGTCGAGCGGGGCGGTGAGCGCGAGGACGCCGGTTTCGGCACGGGTCGCGGCGCTGTGCGAGAGGATGTCGAGCTTCCCCTTCGCCCCCAGCGCCAGCGATTTCGCCGCAAGCAGCCGGGCGGTGACCGTTTCGGCCAGCCGTGCGCTGCCGCCCGACAGATAGGCGAGTTGTTCGGGATCGCTCACCGGCCGGTTGCGCCCCTCGGGCCGCATCCGGCCGGGAATGACGATGCCCAGCAGGATCACGATCAGCAGCAGGGCGATGTAAAGCGTCAGGAAGGGACCTCCGGTCCAGTCGAACACACCTAGCGGCATGTCACGTCACTCCTAGATAAAGCGCGAGCACGGTCATCGCGAGGAGGGCGAGCGCATAGAGCGCCGCCTGCCAGCGCGGCACGATGAATGCCTCGCGCGGATGCACCCGCCGCGCGCGGGGATCGTCGTTCAGCCGCCGGGCGGCTGAAGGCCAGATGTCGGAAGGGGGCGGAGCGCCAAACGCGGCCTTGTAGCGGGCCAGCGTGTCGGCATATTGGCGGTAATAGCGGCGATGCTCGTCCGCCCCGCCCGCCGTTGGACCATGGTGGAGCGCGCGACCCAGCACATCGGGGCAGAAGCGCTCCCAATAGTCGCGGGTATAGGTAAGGTGGAGGTGCCACGCCTGATCCACCGCATCGGACGGGGTTGCGGGCGTGTCGCCGGTGACGGCGAGGAAGGCGAAGCGGCGATATTCCTCGATCACCCGCTCCGCCGTCGCGGCGCTCCATCCATTTTCGCGCGCCAGGCGTGCGGAAAAGGAGAGCGCCGCTTCGGGGGGACCGATTTGGTGACTGATGATGCGTTGCCAGACCGGGTGGTCGGCGGTGTGGGCTGGGACAAGGTCCGCTGCACGCATCTATTCTCCTACTATCGCAGTAGGAAAATTTGTCAACCGGCTACCAGCCTTCCCCCGCTGTGATCCGCGCGCGCCGCGCAATCTCGACCGCGGCGGGTTCGGGGAATTGGAAGTCCGCAATTTCGACCGCGCCCTTCACGTCATAGGTCGCCATCGCGACGCCGTTGCGGGTCAGGCGATGCTCGACCAGTTCGAGCGACCGGGGCGGGGTGCCCTCACCGAACATCCGCTTGCCTTTGCCGAGCACCACCGGCGCGGTCATTGTCACGATCCGGTCGAGCAGCCCGCGTTCGAGCAGCTGCGGATACAGCGTTGAGCTGCCCTGAATGACGAGGTTCGGCCCATCACCGTCCTTGAGCGCGGCGAGCGCGTCGAGGTTCGCGAGCCGCTCGCTACCCGCCCACTCCAGCGGCGCATCACGGGTCGTCAGCACATATTTGCGGATCGTGCGGAACAGCTCGCCAATCTCGTCGCCCTCGGGCGCGAATGGCCAGTGGGCGGCGAAAATCTCGTACGTCCGCCGACCGAGCAGCAGGTCGAACGGCGGCTTGAACACGCTGTCGATCTGATTGCCGATGCCTTCGTCGAACAAGGCGGCGAGCCAGCCGCCCTGGTCGAACCCGCTGGTCCAGTCCTCTTCGGGGCCGCCGGGCGCCTGCATCACGCCGTCGAGGCTCAGGAATGCGGCACCGATAATATGTCTTGGCATGGGTACGGTCCTTAATCGCGATCGGGCGCACCGAGCGGGAAGAAGTGGCGATAGGGTCGTGCGCCGTCGACAGCGCGTGCCACCGAGGGATGCGCGAGCAGCCGGGCGCGATAGGCGCGCAGATTTGCGTGGCTCTCGGGGATCGGAATGATCCAGTCGGCGTAGAAGAGTGCGGGGGCGGCGGAGAGATCGGCGAGGGTGAACCGGTCGGTCGCCGCCCATGTCCGCCCGGCGAGATGCGCATCGAACCAGGCATAGCTGGTGGCGAGTTGCGCCGCGACCTGCTCGTCCGCCAGCGGGTCGCGCTTGTCCGCGGGCCGGATCGCGTTGAACACCAGCCGCGCGGCGGGGTCCATCACCTGCTGGTCGAACAGTCGGTCGAGCATGCGCACCTGCAACGCCGCGTCGGGGTCGGCGGGGATCAATCGTGGTGCGACCGAGACGCGATCGACATGCTCGGCGATGATGCTCGATTCGCCGAGCACCAGGTCGCCATCGACCAGTAGCGGAAAGCGCTTGAACGGCCAGAGTTCCGCCCAGCGCGCGCTGTTTTCCGGCTCGTCGGGCGACACCATGCGCAGCGTGAAGGGCCGGTCATGTTCGTAGAACGCGATCAGCGCCTTCCAGCAATAGGAGGAAAAGGGGTGGGCGTAGAGGTCGGGAATGCTCATTTCGGGGCCACCAGTCCGAACACCGCGCCCTGCGGATCGGTCGCGTGGAACACGCGGTCGCCGCCGGGCACCTCCATCGGGTCGCTATGCGGGGTGCCGCCCAGTTGCTTGACCTTGGCATGCGCCGCTTCGATGTCGGGGACGCGGAAATAATAGGTCCAGCCGACCGGCTTGTCCTCGCATTCGCGCGGCATCATCGCGCCCCACACCGCGTCCATATCGACTCCCGCATCCTTGCAGCGCAGGAAGCTGTATTCCCCCCATGGCATCGGCATGCCGCCGGCGTGCTCCCAGCCGAACACGGTGCTGTAGAAGGCAAATCCGCCCTCGGCGTCGCTGGTCTGCAGCTCGTTCCAGCTGACATACCCCGCGCCGAACCGGGCATAGGCGGTGCTGCTTTCCGGGCTGAACCCGCGCATCACGTAGAAGACAACGCCCTGTGGATCGGCGACCATCGCGAAGCGGCCGGTGCCCGGGATGTCGGTCGGGGGCACATGGACAGATCCGCCCGCCGCCTTGAGTTGCGCGACGCTGGCATCGACGTCATCGACCCCGATATAGCCAAGCCAGCCGACCTTCGCGCCGCCCGCCAGCATCGCCGCGTCGAGTGTCAGCATGCCACCGATATCGCCATCGTCCGCGTGCAGGATGCGATATTCCGCCCCGCCCGGAGCCATCGATTCAGCGTCGATCCGCCAGCCGATCACGCCTTCGTAAAAGGCGCGTGAGGCCTGCGGGTCGGGGGTCATCAGTTCGTACCAGATCCAGCTGCCATGCGGGTTGGTCATGTCCTGCGCTCCTTCGATCACGCCCGAAAAAGGAAACCGTCACCCCGGACTTGTTCCGGGGTCCACTCATTCTCACGCCCTGCGTCGGAGGCTCGAGCTTCGCGCTTGCCTCCCGGTGGACCCCGGCACAGGGCCGGGGTGACGATGGAGATTAGCCGCGCACCGTATCCAAAATCGGTGCGAACCCACCCCACATCATCCGTTGCCCGTCGAATGGCGGTTCGGGTTCGCGGTTGCTGTCGTCGGCCATGATCGCGGCCCAGGCGGTGTCGCGCGCGGCCTTGTCGGGCCATTCGATCCAGGCATAGACGACGCTTTCGTCGTCCCGCTTGTGGGTGGCGCGGTTATAGTCGGTCACCGAACCATCGGGGGTGTCATCGGCCCAGCCCTCGACGACGCGCAACGCGCCATGTGCCTGAAAGACCGGCGCCATCCGCGCCGCGAGTTCGTGATAGGCGCCCCGCTTGGCGGTTGGGACCGGGAGGACATAGCCGTCGACATAGCCCGCTGCGGCGGCAGCCGGGCCGGTGTCGACGATTGCCTCGAACCCGGCAAAGATCATGCGGCTGCCGTCGAACGGCATGTCCTTCATCGCTTTGAGCGCGTTCGGGTCGCTCATCATCTTTTCATTGGCCGCATCGCGCGTCGCCTTGTCGGGATATTCGAGCCAGCTGAACAACACCGTCTCGTCGTCCTTCAGACCGACCGATTGCTTCAGGTCGTTGACCTTGCCGTCGGGCACGTCATCGCCCCAGGTTTCGACGAAACGCGTCGCGCCAAGGCTCTTGAACAGCGCGATCGCGTCATGGGCATGTTCGATATACGCCGCTTTGTTGGTGGTCGGGACGGGGGTCAGGAATCCTTCGACATAGGTCATGGGGTCTCTCCTTGCGCGCCGGTCAGGCGTCGCCTTCTTTCTTGTGCCCCTTGAGCAGCGCGACCACCGCCATCGCGTGGCCATGGCCGAGCCCCAGCTCGTCCTTCAGCGTCGCGACGATCGCCATCGGCTTCACGCCGGGTGCGAGCGTGTCGCCCTGCGTCCAGCCGCGCGCGCGACCGAGGGCGCGCAGATCGTCGGGGGTCTTGCCGGTCTTTTGCTGAATGGTGTCGAGATAGGCCTGGAATGACATGTGCGGTCCATTCTTGATCGAGGATTCAGGCCGGTTCGTGCGCCGGTCCATCGGGGAAGGCGGCCATGGCGGCGTCCATGTCCATGAACATCGGTTCGAAGACGTGCCCGTCCGGGTCCTCGAAACTGCGGCCGTACATGAAGCCCATATCCTGTGCCGGGCGGACATCGGCCTTGCCGCCGGCCGCGCCGGCCTTTTCCGTGATCGCATCGACCGCGTTGCGGCTGTCGAACGACAGGCACAGCAAAACTTCGTTCACCTTCGCGGAATCGGCGATCGTCTTGTGCGGGATGAAGGTAGCGTAGAAATCATGGCTGAGGATCATCAGCGTGATCGTGTCCGACCACTGCATCGCGCTGGCCATTTCGTTGCTGAAGCGCGGGTCCCTGGTGAAGCCGATCGCCTCGTAAAAGGCTGTCGATGCCGCCACGTCCTTCACCGGCAGATTGACGAAGATCATTTTGGGTATCGCGCTTCTCCTGGAACGCGTTCGGGAAACTCTGCGGTTCCGAATCGCTTGCTTGAGCGTGATGCGCCGCTGAGTTATCAAAAGCAACTATGAAGTTACAAAAAATGACTAAACGCTCTGCCGGGAAGGCGAAGTGAAGCGCGAACGGCGGCGCTGGTATGATGACGCATGCGGCACGGCGATGGCGCTGGAGCTGGTGGGGGAGCGCTGGTCGCTGATGATCGTGCGTGAGCTGATGTTCGGCCCGCGCCGGTTCAGTGAGATCAAGGCGGCCCTGCCCGGCCTGTCGGCGAACATCCTGACCCAGCGGCTGGAGGGGTTGGAGGAGTCCGGCATCCTGACGCGCGAGAAATTGCCTCCCCCGGTGAACGCGCAGGTCTATGCCCTCACTCCCTGGGGCTATGAGGCGGAGAAACCGATCCAGCTGCTGGGCGCGTGGGCGGTGCGGTCGCCCGAACATGATCCGACGCTGCATCTCTCGGCGGCCTCCGCGATGATGTCGCTGCGGACCATGCACAATCCCGAGCTGACCGGCGACCTGGATATCATCGTCGGGTTTCGCATGAGCGATGACGCATTTGTCGGGCGCTATAATCGTGATGGCATCGATCTGAAGCGTGGCGACCCAAGCGGCGCGGACGTCATCTTCAACGGCCCGCCGACCGCGATTGCCGGGGCGGTCTATGGCGGCGCGCTGGCGGAGCTGGAGGCGGCGGGCGTGCTGCGGATCGAGGGCGATCACGCGCTGGCCGAGGCATTCGTGACGCGCTTCGTACTCCCGCCCAAATGGACGGAAGGCTAACCCAGCTTGCGGAGCGGCACGTGAGCCGATACCGCACCGCAAAAGACCCGTCCCGAGTCCGAAAGTCCCCATGACCAGCATCCCGAACACCCAGCCCGACAGCCGCGACACGACGATCCTGCAGGCGCCCGACAAGACGGTCAGCGTCCGCGACCTGTTCGGCATCGACATCGACATGGAAGTGCCGGCGTTCAGCGTGGCGGACGAGCGCGTTCCCGATCTCGACCCCGCCTACGTCTTCGACGCCGACACCACGCTCGCGATCCTCGCCGGCTTCGCGCACAACCGTCGCGTGATGATCCAGGGCTATCACGGCACCGGCAAGTCGTCGCACATCGAACAGGTTGCCGCGCGCCTCAACTGGCCGTGCATCCGCATCAACCTCGACGCGCATATCAGCCGCATCGACCTGATCGGCCGCGACGCGATCGTGCTCAAGGACGGGGTACAGGTCACCGAATTCCGCGAAGGCCTGCTGCCCTGGGCGCTGCAGACCCCGACCGCGCTCGTCTTCGACGAATATGATGCGGGCCGCCCCGACGTGATGTTCGTGATCCAGCGCGTGCTGGAGACCGAGGGCAAGCTGACCCTGCTCGACCAGAACCGCGTGATCCGCCCGAACCCGTATTTCCGCCTGTTCGCCACCGCCAACACCGTCGGCCTGGGGGACACCAGCGGCCTGTATCACGGCACGCAGCAGATCAACCAGGGTCAGATGGACCGCTGGAACATCGTCGTCACGCTCAACTACCTCCCCGCCGCGGTCGAGGCACAGATCGTGCTCGCCAAGAGCGGCGAATATGACAAGCCCGGCGGCAAGGAGATGGTCGACAACATGGTCCGCGTCGCCGAACTGACCCGGCGCGGCTTCATCAACGGCGACATCTCGACCGTGATGAGCCCCCGCACCGTCATCACCTGGGCGCAGAATACCGAAATCTTCAAGGATGTCGGCTTCGCCTTCCGCCTGAGCTTCCTCAACAAGTGCGACGAAGCGGAGCGGTCGCTGGTCGCGGAATATTATCAGCGCGTGTTCGGCAAGGACCTGCCCGAGAGCGTGGTGGGCAAGACTTGAAGCCAGTAGCCGCCTTTCTGTGCTTCATCGCAATGGCGTGCGGCCCGTCGAGCGCGGGAACTGAACGGCACAGCGTGCGCCTATTCGTGATCGACTGCTATTCCTCGATGATGGATGTTCGGGTAGCGGTCGATGGACGTGCAATCGCGATCACGCCTGCTTCCGAGATCAACGACTCGATTGCGCATTGCGGCTATTCTCCCGAACTGATCGTGGGGGATACTGCCACGGTCGAACTCTCTCGAGACGGCGAGCTACGGCGCGTTTCTGTGCGGATCCGTCCCACGGATAAGGCGATTTGGGTTCAAATGGCGGATTTGAACGCCGTTGCCTTTGATCGTTCGCCTGCGCTGGATTGAGCGTATTATGCCCACCGACTCCCCCCTCGACCAGTTCAAGTCCGTCCTTGCCGGGACGGCGCGGGCGCTCAGCCAAGAGCCGGAGCTGGAGCTTGCCTTCACCGCCGATGCGCCGGCGCAATCGGGGCGGCATCTCAAGGTGCCGATGCCCGGTCGCAACCTCCCGCCCGAGCAGGTGGCCGAAGCGCGCGGCTTCGCCGATGGCTTTGCGCTGCGGCTGCGGCTGCACGACGCCGCGACGCATCTGAAGGCCGCGCCGAAGGAGCCGGTTGCCCGTGCGGTGTTCGACGCGGTGGAGACGGCGCGGGTCGAGGCGCTGGGATCGCGCGGCTATGCCGGCATCGCCGACAATCTCGACCATGCGCTCGAGATGAAGATGCGGTCCGACCCGATCAGCCGGGCACGGACGCGCGATGAGGTGCCGCTGTCGACCGCCGTGCAACTGCTGGTGCGCGAACGGCTGACCGGGCGCGAATCGCCCGCCGCTGCCGCGCTCGGCCTGGCGCTGGTGCGCGACTGGATCGAGGACAAGGGCGGGGCTGACCTCGACGCGCTGGCGCTGGCGATCGACGATCAGGCGGCGTTCGCGCGGCTGGTCGGCAATCTGCTCGCCGATCTTGAGCTGACCGAAGGCGATCTGGTGCCCGAGGAGTCGGAAGAGGGCGGCGGCGAGGACGAAGGCACCGACGAGGCCGACGAGAGCGAGGCCGACGCGGGCGACGAGGCCGGGGACACCGGCGAAGGCGAGATCGACGCGCGCGGCGAACAGCGCGAGGGCGAGGGCGAGGAAGGCCCTGAGACCGAGCAGGAACAGGGCGAGTTCGAAGAGGGCGATGGCGAGCCCGGCGATCCGGGCGACGAAGGCATGATGCCCGTCCGCCCCAACCGCCCCTGGTCCGACCTGCCGCCGCAGTTCGAATATGGCGCCTACACGACGCAATATGACGAGGTGATCGCTGCCACCGACCTGTGCGACGATGAGGAGCTGACCCGGCTGCGCGCCTATCTCGACACGCAATTGTCGAACCTGCAGGGCGTGGTGACGAAGCTCGCCAACCGGCTCCAGCGCCGTCTGATGGCGCAGCAGAACCGCAGCTGGGACTTCGATCAGGACGAAGGGCTGCTCGACGCCGCCCGGCTGGCGCGGGTGATCGTCAACCCGATGCAGTCCTTGTCCTACAAGGTCGAGAAAGAGGCCGAGTTCAAGGACACGGTCGTCACGCTGCTGATCGACAATAGCGGATCGATGCGCGGTCGCCCGATCAGCATCGCCGCGATCAGCGCGGACATCCTCGCCCGCACGCTGGAGCGGGTCGGGGTCAAGACCGAGATCCTCGGCTTCACCACCCGCGCATGGAAGGGCGGCCAGAGCCGTGAGAAATGGCTTGCGGTAGGTCGCCCGGCGCAGCCCGGTCGCCTCAACGATGTCCGCCACATCGTCTACAAACAGGCTGACGAACCGTGGCGCCGCGCCAAGAAGTCGCTGGGCCTGATGATGCGCGAAGGGCTGCTCAAGGAGAATATCGACGGCGAGGCGCTGTTGTGGGCGCACCAGCGGCTGATCGCGCGGCCGGAGGATCGCAAGATCCTGATGGTGATCAGCGACGGCGCGCCGGTCGATGATTCGACATTGAGCGTCAACAGCGGCTCCTATCTGGAGCGGCATCTGCGCCAGGTGATCGGGTGGATCGAGAGCCGCTCGCCGGTCGGGCTAGTCGCGATCGGCATCGGCCATGACGTGACGCGCTATTACAGTCGCGCGGTGACGATCATGGATGTCGACCAGCTCGCCGGCACGATGATCGAACAGCTGGCGTCGCTGTTCGACCTCGATGCCTGACGCACCCGGCGGCATCGCGCCGCCGCCGGGCGGCTTTCACCCTCCGGTCAAGCGATCGATGACGATCGCCGGGCATCCAACCTCGATCAGCCTTGAACCCATATTCTGGGAGGCGCTGGAGGCCGCTGCCCCTGCACGCGGCCTGCCGCTCAGCGCGCTCGTCGCGCAGATCGATTATCTGCGCATTCAGGCCGACGATCCCCCCAATCTCGCCAGCGCGTTGCGCAGCTGGCTGCTGCACGATGCGACAAAGTTGCGACAATATTGAAAACGATTCGCATTAGTGTTGACAGTGCGAACGACTCTCAATAGCGGATGCCCCAACGACAATCGAAAGGGGTTTCCATGTCTTCCAGCTCGTCCGACGCGTTCCGCGCCGCGCCCGCATTTCTGGCGCTGGCTGCAGTCGGCTTTGTCGCGTCCGCGCCCGCCTATGCCGCCGATCCGGTTGATCCGGTCGCGGATCAGGACCGCGCCGATGTCGTCGTGACGGGCGAGCAGGTGCGGTCGGAACAGGCCAGCCCCAAATCGACCCGCCCGGTGCGCGACACGCCGCAGACCGTCACCATCCTGACCAACAAGGTGATCGAGGAGCAAAACCTGCTCACGCTGCGCGACGTGCTCTCGACGGTCCCGGGCATCACCTTTGGCGCAGCGGAGGGCGGCATCGCCCCGAGCGACCAGATCACCCTGCGCGGCTATTCCGCCTCGTCGGACATCACTACCGACGGCGTGCGCGACAGCGCCCCCTATTCGCGCAGCGACCCGTTCAACCTGGAGCAGGTCGAGGTCACCAACGGCGCCAACTCGGTCTATAACGGTTCGGGATCGGTCGGCGGGTCGATCAACATCGTGACCAAGCGTCCCCAGGCGGAAACGTCGATCGCGGTGCAGGGCGGAATCGGCACCGATGATTATGTTCGCGGCACGATCGACGCCAATGTCCGCGCCAATGATATGATCGCAGTGCGCCTCAACGCGATGGTTCACCAGAACGACGTGCCGGGCCGCGATGTCGAAACTTACGAGCGTTGGGGCGTCGCGCCGTCAGTGGCGATCGGGATCGAAGGACCCACCAGCCTGACGCTGCAGTACCTGCATCAGGAAGAGACCAATATCCCGCAGTACGGCGTGCCCTATTACAAGAACGGCGTGTCCAACGGCGCGCTGCCGGGCATCGATCGCAGCGACTATTTCGGGTACCGCAACGTCGATACGCAGGAGATCACCGTCGATCAGGCGACGGCGACCTTCGCGCATGAATTCAGCGACAAGCTGTCGATCCGCAACCTGACCCGCTGGCAACAGGTGCAGCAGCTGACGATCGTCGGCCCGCCGCAGGGGACGTTCTGCCTGACTGGCGGCGTCACCCCGGCGGGCGTCGCGTGCCCCGCGACCGTTCCCACCGGCTATTATCTGATCGGCGGCCCGCGCGGAAACCTGCGCGATACGACCAGCGAGCTGATGTACAATCAGGTCGACCTGTCGGCACAGTTCGCCACCGGCGCGGTCGAGCACAGCCTGGTCG
Source organism: Sphingomonas sp. (assembly GCF_030145815.1). GTDB lineage: Bacteria > Pseudomonadota > Alphaproteobacteria > Sphingomonadales > Sphingomonadaceae > Sphingomonas. The sequence continues at coordinate 5,139 of NZ_JAIXHL010000022.1, read as the reverse complement.
TCGGCGCATCGGCGGGGTGGGAGAAGTTCTTCCTGTCCACCGGCAACGTCTATCGCAACGCCAACGGCACCGTCGCCAACGCGACCTATCCGCTGATCAACTGGGCCAACCCGAACGACGTCGTCGCGGGTCCCGCGGGCTTCACCTATGGCAGCAACGTCTACACCGGCCCGGTCAACTTCTTCGAGAGCGGTCGCCAGCGTGGCGAGGTGACTAACTATGCCGTCTACCTGTTCGACACGATGAAGCTCGGCAAGTTCGAGCTCAACGGCGGCGTCCGCTATGGGCGGAACGAAGGCAATTACCAGACCGACACCAGCACCGCCGCGACGGTCACCACGCCGCAGGGCGCGATCGTCACCGGCCCGCGCTTCCGCAACAATGCCGACCTGTTCAGCTATCGCGTCGGCCTGGTCTACAAGCCGGTCGAGGCAGTGACGCTCTACGCCGCCTATGGCAACGCCCAGACCCCGTCGCAGAGCGCGGTCAACGGCGGCTGCACCGCGCTGACCTGCAATGTCGATCCGGAAACCGCGAAGAATTACGAGATCGGCGCCAAGGCAGAGATCGGTCGCGCGCTGTTCAGCATCGCCGCGTTCCGCAACGAGCGTGACCAGTACAAGGTGCCGTCGAACGACCCGACGCTCCCCGATCAGGTGCTCGACGGCCATTCGCGCGTCGATGGCATTGCGGTCAGCGCGACCGGCAACATCACCCCGGCCTGGTCGATCACCGCCAACTACACCTATCTGGAACCGAAGCTGATCCAGTCGGTGTCGGACTTCTGCCTTGCGAACCCGAGCACCGCGTGCGGCAACAGCGCCACCAACCGCGATCCGGCGGCGGGCGCGGCGCTGCAGAATGTGCCGAACCATTCGGGCAGCCTCTATACCACCTACACGCTGCCGTTCGGGTTGAAGCTGGGCTACGGCGTCACCTATCAAGGCAGCTTCGCGCTGAACCTGCCGACTGCGGCGTCGGCGGTGATCTATCGCTCGGACGATTACCTCGTCCACAATGCGTCGGTTTCCTACGACATCACCCGCGACCTCAGCGTGCTGGTGAACGTCAAGAACATCACCAACGAGCTCTACTATACCCGCATCCGCAACAATGGCTGGGCGACGCCGGGTGACGCGCGCTCGGCGGTGCTGACTGTGGGCTACCGCTTCTAAGGCTAAAGGGGGAGGAGCGGGTGGAGCCATCCCTGTCCCCAGGCTTCCATCCGCTCCGACCCCCCTTTAGAAGGCGCTCCTATGCTGATCGCGATTCCCGACCTGCTCGACGCCGCCACGCTCGCCGATCTGCGCACGACGATCGACGTGGCCGAGTGGATCGACGGCAATGCGACCTCCGGCCACCAATCGGCACTCGCCAAGAATAACGAGCAACTGCCCGAGGACAGCGCGGCGGCGAAGGCGGCGGGGAAGGTGATCCTTGACGCGCTGGGTCGCTCGCCCTTGTTTTTTGCGGCCGCATTGCCGCTCAAGGTCTTCCCGCCCTTGTTCAACCGCTACGGCGTCGGCCAGACCTTTGGTGTGCATGTCGATAGCGCAATCCGCATCCAGCGCGGCACCGATTTCCGCATCCGCAGCGACCTGTCGATGACCGTCTTCCTCGAAGACCCCGCCGCCTATGACGGCGGCGAGCTGGTGATCGAGGATCAGTTCGGCGTCCAGCGGGTCAAGCTCCCCGCCGGCCATGCGATCCTCTATCCCTCCTCCAGCCTGCACAAGGTCGAGCCGGTGACGCTCGGCGCCCGCGTCGCCTCCTTCTTCTGGATCCAGTCGATGATCCGCGACGATGGCGCGCGGCGCATATTGTTCGACCTCGACCAGAGCGTGCAGCGCCTGACCGGCCAGCTCGGCGGCACCGACCGCAGCGTGATCGAGCTGACTGGCGTGTACCACAATCTGCTGAGGCGTTGGGCGGACGCGTAAGCTAGTCCAGCATTGCCCGCATTGCCGACGACAGCCACTCGCCGCTTCCCCGCACCACCAGCTGTACCGCCAGCCCTTCGCGCTCGGCCAGCGCCATCGCCGCGTCCGGTTCCAGCACGGTCAGCGCGCTCGCCCAGGCGTCGGCGTGGCAGCAATCGGCGTGGACGACGGTAACGCTCGCCGTGCCATGCGCGATCGGGCGGCCGGTCCGCGGATTGATACTATGGCTCCCGTGCGCGCCAACGCGACGATAATCGCCCGATGTGGCGACTGCGATGCCGTGCAGCGCGATCCGCAGCGGGGGCAGCGCCACGCCCGGCGGCGCCTCGACATCGACCCACCAGGGCTGGCCATCGGGCGGAATCCCCACGCCGACCAGCTCGCCGCCAATCTCGACCAGAAAATCGGTGCAGCCTATCCCGCGCAGCCGCGCCGCCACCGCATCGACCGCATAGCCCTTGGCGATCCCCGACAGGTCGAGCCGCGCCGGGCGCGTGCGGCGCAAGCGCAGCAGCGGCGCGTCCAGCTCCATCGCCCCCGGTCCGATTGCGGCGCGGGCAGCGTCGATCGCACCGTCATCAGGAACATCGTCGCGCGGTCCCGGCGGGCCGAAGCCCCACAGGTCGACCAGTGCCCCCATCGCCGGATCGAACGCCCCGTCCGAACGCGTCGCGATATCCAGCGCGACGGTCATCACCTGCACGAACTCTGGCGCGATGCCGTGCCAGCCTCCCGGCGCGGCGGCGTTGATCCGGCTCAGCTGCGATGCCGGCTCCCAATTGCTCATCTGCGCGATGATATGCGCCAGCACGCCCTGAATCGCGGCCTCCACCCCGGGCGGCGGCGCAACGATCGCGGCCGACCAGCGCGTCCCCATCGTCTCCCCGCCAAACCCCTCGACCCGCGCATGCGCCCGCCGCCGGTGAAAGGCAGCGGGCGACAGTGTCGCGGGAATGGCGATGCGGGGCTCGGGCGTCAGGGCGCCATCACCTCGACCGTGGTGACATAGCTTGCACGGCGCGCACCGGGGGCGGGCGGGGCGCCTTCTTCGCCACCCGCGCGCGGGGTGGTGACGTTGATCCAGGTCATGCCCGGATCGCTCCACTTGATCGTGACCTTGCCATCGGCGCCGGTCTTCAGATCCTGCTGACGCAGTTGGTCGCGATAGCGAATGCCGCCCGGGATCACCGTGACCGCCAAGCCTGCAGCCGGCTTGCCGTCGAGCAGGAACTGGAAGGTCGCGTCCTCGCCCATCACCAGATCGTTGGGATGCGTCACCGGCACTAGCTCGATGCCCTTGCCGACCGGCTTGAACACGGTCGTGGTCGGCTCACCCGCCGTCACGAAAATCTCGTTGCGGTTGCTGTTGATCGACGTGCGCACATCGGTCGCGCCCGCCGGGATTACGCTGGCGAGCTTGTCGGCAGTGGTGCCGCGCGGGATGCGAACCTCTTCGCCGTTCAGCTTGTACGATCCCATCACGCCCTCGCTGGCGTAGTAGATCTTGTAGGTGCCGCGCTGTTGGATCTGCACGTCGAGTGTGGTGCGATAGCGGCCGGTCGCCTTGTTCTTGACCTCGCCCGGCGTGCCGTCGGGCAGCATCACCGCGATGTCGGCGCGCAGCGGCTGATGCTCGAAATAGAACAGGTCGTTGGACACGGCGGCATCGACCGTGACCCAGACATCGGCGCCTTCGCCCGAGACGACGGTCATCGACGGGAGCATCCACTGGCGGTGCGCCTGGACACTGGCGGGAATGGCGACCGCAGCGATTGCGGTGGCGATGAGGAGATTGCGGAACTTCATAGTCAGGCCCCTCGATTCAACGCTTCACGGTCAAAGTAACTGCGCCCAGCTCGCTAGAGCCGCTGGCACGGGCGGTGCCGCCCTTGGGCAGCGAGAGGGGGATGCGGACCAACTCGCGCCCGCCCACTTCGCGCGCGGCCTCGACCACCAGCGTGTAGTTGCCCGGTGTCAGCTTGGGCTTGAAGCTCACCTTGTGCGTGCCGGGCGCCTTGGTGGCGCCGGTCACGCCGGCGGCGGGAAAGCGCATCGTGCGGCCCGATGCGCGCCACCATTGGCGCACGTCGCGCAGCCACTTGGTGCCCTCATTGTTCTTGAGGTCGACATCATACCAGACGGAGAGGGTCTGGGCCGGGCCGCCCTCCTTCTCGATCCAGATCGCGACATAGGGCCGGTGATATTCGGCGACCGTCAGGCGCGGGATCGTGACCGAGACGTCGAGCGTCTGCGCGGCCGCCATCCCCGGCGCGAACAGGCCTGCGCCCAATGCGGTGGCGGTCAATCCGGTTACGCGAAACTGCATGTCGGGCGGCTCCCTTTAGATATGGATGAAGAAGATCGCGAGGACCGCGGGAATGACGAGGCCCGCACCGACCAGCGGCCAGGTGCTCGGGCGATTCTTGGAATGCATTTGCAGCAGCACGAGACCGGTCAGCGAAAACACGATGCAGGCGAGCACGAAGATGTCGATGAACCACTTCCACACCGTGCCGCTGTTGCGGCCCTTGTGCAGGTCGTTGAGCCAGGCGATCCAGCCGCGATTGGTCTGCTCGGTCGTCACCGCGCCGCTCGCGCGGTCGATCGCGACCCAGCCATCGCCGCCGGGGCGGGGAAGGGCGAGGTAGATTTCGTCGGCCGACCATTCGGCATCGCCGCGGGCGTGTTTGACGTCCAGATTGCCCTCGACCCAGTCGGCGACCGGGGCGGGCAAGGGTTTCTTCGTATCGGCAGCGTCGTCGGCCTTTACGGCGGGCAGCAGCGGCGCGGGCAATTGTGCGGCACGCTCCACCGTCTGCGGCGATCCTTCGATCTCGGCGGCGTGATTGAGCGTGAACCCGGTGACCGCGAACAGCAGCAACCCGACCAGGCTGATCGCCGAGCTGATCCAGTGCCAGGTATGCAGCTGCTTCAGCCAAAAGGCCTTGCGGCTGCGCTTGGCACGCGCGGTCGTGGTGGTTCCGTGCATCGGGGTGAGAAGGACCTAATTGCGATTCGTTCGCAGCTTTAGCGAGAGTGATTCGCAATTACAATCGGCGCGTGTGTGCGGCCCCTTAACAGGCCGTTGACGTAGTCGCCTTTTCGGCGGCGGGGCTCAATGTTCGCCAGCAGAGGCGGCGATGAGCAGGATGCCTGCTTGGCCTGCCGCCTGGCCGATGAAGGCAAAGAGCAGCGTGTT